>USFR01000021.1 GCA_900553945.1 uncultured Clostridium sp. | reverse complement strand
AGATAATTTTTAGTTATCCGTCAGTTGTTTTATAGACGGCTGAAATTGAACCAAAAAACATATAACTATATGAGGTATATCAATTATGAAAAAAGTATTTATTAGTTGGTCGAAGAAAAAAAGTGGCGAATATGCTAAAATAGTTAAACACACAATACAAAAGTTAGTTCCAGAAAATCATGTCTTTATGTCTGAAGAGGACATTCAGGCAGGCGAATTTGTTCAGAATAAAATAATTAAAAGCATAGAAGAATGCGATATATTAATACTTTGTTTTACTAATGAGAATAAAAAATCACCATGGTTGTTGTATGAGGCTGGATATGCGAGTGGATTACATAAAATTGTAGTTCCATTTTTATTTGATTCAGATTCAATGTGGCATTCATGGATTGATAATCCTATGAATATTGCAAGAGAAATAAATTTTAATAAGGGCGATTTGTCAAAAGATTTTTGTGATGTTTTTTCAATACAGCAAACATCTGAAGTAAAATCTATTATCGAAGATTTTAGGCAAAAAATCGAATCTTGTAAAGAACAATTCAGAGAAGTTGATGAGCCTTGTGAAGATTTTGTTGATAAGCTTTCCTCTATAGATAAATTTACAATAACCAGTCCAATATTTAGAGATAGAACAGCATATTTCTTATCAGGATTTGAAACATTTGAATTGTGGAAAGCTATTATTCAATCCTTTTTGTATACCGGAAAATATTTATGGATTTACGGAAGAAAAAATATGAAATTATTTGGTGGAAATTTTTGCGAATTATTTGAATATTTAGATAATAAATCTGGTCTGCCCAATATGGGTGGTATAGATTTTAAAATTATGTTTTTGAACCCCGAATCTGATGAAGTTAGACATGCTCATAAAGACCAAGATATATTTAAACTTGAATTAGAAACTACAATATTGCGTGCTAAAAAAACTATCGGTTCAAATGAGATTTTACAAAAGTGTTGTCGTATGTATTCTAATAAAAGAGAAGAAATAATTATAAGAATAGATAATTGCATTATATATTGTAAACCTCATTTTGATATAAATGGAAATCCTAATATTATGACAAATTCTTCTTTTGAAGTTTTTAGTGCATTTTCTGAAAAAGGAATGCGATGTATTCAAAAATATCTTGAAATATGGGAAAGTGCAATTGATATGTTTTAATATTAATAATAAACCATTTTTTCGCTGAGCAGTAAATATGAATAATTAACAAAACCTTACTCAATAAAATAAGGATATTATCTTACGCTTATGTTTTATGTATATCAAAATTTGTTTTATTTTGAACAAATTCAAGAATAGTATTTACAGTTTCATTAATAGTTAATTTTCCAACATTAATTGAAATAAAGGTTTCAGGTGATTTTGACTGCATATAAAAGAATTTGTCACGTAATTCAGAGTTCATTTTGAATAAAAATGGAATGTTTTTTTCTCCATATTTATTTTTGTCTCTTATTTTAAGATGCGAATACAAATCTTTTTCACAATCAAAGTATAAATTTATATATTTAATATTTTCACCTGATATGGTATCATATAATATTTCGGGAATGATATGAACTCCGCAAATAATTGTTGGTATGCATTTTCTGTTTTGGCGCTTTATTATTTCATCAATTGAATTTTTCATTATAATACATTGTTGTTTTGATCTATCATAACTAAGTAATTCCGAATGTGATGCTGGTTCTTCAAAATTTCCATATATATTGGGCATACTTTGAGATAAATAGTCATTATATCCGCGTATTATTTCGCGTAAAATATCGGTTTCTTGTACGATTCTAAAATAATCCATTTTTTTTAATAGCTCATAAGAAATAGTTGTTTTTCCTGCACCTGGTACTCCTGAAATAAGTAAGATTAAATTTTTTTTTTCGCACATGAGCGCTTCCTCCCTGTTTTTATAAGAATGTTATTTTTCAAAAGTATCCCTTTGGTTCAATTTCAGCCGTCTATAAAACAACTGACGGATAACTAAAAATTATCT
>USFR01000020.1 GCA_900553945.1 uncultured Clostridium sp. | reverse complement strand
CTTTTCTTCTTGCCATAAAAATAACCTCCAAACTGAGTAATTTTATCTTACATCAATTTGAAGGTTTACACAAACTTTGGGATACTCCCACATAATATAAATATGTTGGCGGTTTTATATTTTCGATAACAATTTCAATTGATTACCTATATTATTTTCAGCTTCATATATCATTTCAATTGAATTCTTTATTTGCTCATTTGCCTGTTTATACTCCTCTTTTTTCTTTTTACTCTTTGGAACTGGTATCATTATTTCTGCTAATTGTTCTTGCTTTATTCGACTATGCGATGACGATGTACCTGAAGTCAAATTTTCGATTTGATTTTTAACATTTTCAGTCCTAAGCAAGAAACATAATGTATAAACATCTATTTCCCCTTTTGTTCTCATTATCTCAAATTCATTTGAACACACCATTTTATATTCTCTTCGTGGAACTACAGCCATTCTCGGAATCCTAGGATTTAATTTAGAAAAAATCAAATCTCCTTCTTGGCAAGAACGACCTTTTGATATTGGTTCAAACCTTTCCACTTCATCAAAATTTATTGTACAATCTGCATTTATATGCAATACACTGATATGCCTAATTAAATCCGATACCATAAATCCCTTTCTTGATTTAGTAACAAAGTCAACAAGTTCCGATAATTTTTTTATCTCAATATCTGCTGAACTATTTGACAATTTTTCAATAGTCTGTATCCTCTCAGCAGAGTAAAATCCTGGCTTTAAAATATTATCTGTTAAATCTTCTATGCAAATATTGGTTATAGATGGCGTTTTCAAAACAATATCCGCTCTTCTTTTATCACTAACTAATGCATTAGCAATAATTTCCATTTGGTTCTGGCCCTTACTGATTTTTACCGGAACCCCCATCTTCTCTTTTACTATATATCCTAATTCTTTACATGAAGCCATAAAAAACTTAAAATCATGCAAAGGTTTCTTTTTTTGTAAATATAGTATGCAAGTATTAGTTCTTGTGCCCGCCTGTGCAAATGTAACTGAAGGCAATTCAACAACACCTCTCACTTGAACTGTTTTCAATATTTCATCTCTATATAACGAATTCATTCCTTTTGATGCAAATACGGAATCCGGTAAAACAATTGCAAGATACCCATTATCTTTTAATAACCCAATACATCTATCCAACATTAGTAATTCAGAATCAACACTTCCTTCTACTATATTTAATTTTTGCAGAATTGGATATTTTGTTAAATTGAGCAAACTAATTCCATGTTCTGCACCGAACGGTGGATTTGTAAATATAACATCTGCACGCGAAATATACTTATCTATACTACTTTCCCCCACTATACTATTTCCAATGTTTATATTAGAAATATTAGATCCTAAAAGCAATGCATTAATTTTAGACAATCTAACCATTCGATCAACTTTATCTTGTCCAACAATTCCATTTGTTCTGAACCTTGATATTAAAGAATGAGCATCTTTTTTATAATTTTTTTCTAAGTATCTTGTAAAATGATTAGAACTTTCTATTAATAAGGTTCCCACTCCGCATGTTGGATCCATTATTACAAAATTTTCCAAAGTCTCTTTTGTAAAATATCCATCTTGCGCCATATCATTAAATATGATTTTTAACATAGGCTCTGAAATTTCATATGGGGTCATATACTGAGCATCTTCTTTGTTATTTCTAAAATTTTCTCTTACAAAATGTCCAAAGCACTCATTTATTAAATCAAAATCTTGATATTTCTTCATTTCGACTAAATTAAGAAAATCAATCTTTTCTATTTCACTAATAATCTTTTCAGCCAAATCATCTTCAGTTGGTTGAATATTTAATGATGCATTTGCTCCAAAAATATTCGTACCATCAGAATTAAGAAACATTTCATCTTTTGATTCTTCCTCGAAAATATACCTAATAGCCGATGCTATACCAAAAGATGTGTCTCTCTTGCTTTCAGCAACAGTTCTTACATACGCTATATCTAGTTTTTTCCCTTTCTTAGCCATACTATAACTAATTGCAATTAGCTTAGTTATTTCATCAAGCTTTGCATTTGAATCATCAATTCGACCATAACTATGATAATATTCTCTGAGATTAAGTAATATGTCGTAAAACAAAGAATAGCTTACTCCAGAATTCATTTCATTTTCCTCCTTCTTTTTTGACATAACTTATAATAACATTTCGGCAGAAAATAATCAAGATACGTATCCTGTTTCAAGATTCACATCTTGTTTTTGGCATCTAATACATACTCTTAGTAGTCCACTACTACTAAGGATTTCTCCCCACACCTTTGCCTTTATCCCGATTCCGCCCATGAGCCTTAGTAGTCGAAACCGTAGTAATTCCAAGGCTTTTCGCCATATTCTGCCCCGTGTTGCCCCAGTCTGCGAAGGTATGCATTATCATAAAACTTGAGTGCCGTGGCAAATAAATAAAATCTTGATTTTTTCTCATATTTCCAGTATTTTCGGGCTTTTCAAGCCTTTTTACCTTGCTTCATTTTTCACTTTTTCTGGCATATTTTGGCATATCTTTGCATATTTTTGTCATCAATTTTGGTAAAAA
>USFR01000019.1 GCA_900553945.1 uncultured Clostridium sp. | reverse complement strand
TAAATGTTTTTATACTAATGGAGGAAAAAATGAATCTTATTAATAACAAAATAAGCTATGAGGATTCTTTGTATTTATATAAATCTTTTCAACCAACATCTTTAAGCAACGAAGTGCTCCCACCTGAAAAAGCCGATAATAAAGATTTTTTTGATGACTTTCCTGGGAATTTAATACAGAAACCACAATACAGCGATTGTAGATTTTATGGCAGCAACTTTAATAGTTCAAATGGTGCCTATTCAAAATTTCATCATTGTAGTTTGTTTGATTGTCATCTTGATAATTGTGATTTTAGATATAGTGATTTTTTACAAACAAAATTTGTATGCGATGAAAAAAAAGCTATAATTAGTAGTTGTAATTTCAGTTTCAGTAATTTTATAAGTGATACATTTAAAAATGTTAATTTTTCAGGAACTTCTTTCCGACAAATGTTAATTGAAGACTGTGATTTTATCGACTCGACAATTGTTCATTCATCTTTTGAAGAAACAATATTTAATAATTGCCATTTTAAAAACTTAAGTTTTAAAGAAGTTGGTGTCAGATTTTGTGAGTTTTCAAATTGTCGTTTTGAAAATGTAACGTTCCCGATATTAGATCTTGCCTCAAACATTGGGCTGATTGACTTATTACTCAGTCAACAAAGTGAAATTCAAATATCATTAGGAACAAAGGGCATAACCAGTCTAGCACATGCTATTCAATTACTCTATAATTTAGTGCCTTATTATCATAAAACCCATCAGTATTATCAAATTATTAACATTTTGCTGATTAACAATGAACAAAAGAAGATATGGGAGCTGCTTCATGAAGCTTTCAACTATGTAATAGAAGCAAATGATTTTCCAGCTCTCTTGGGATTATGTAACTTGATTGTAAAACTACACGTTTTTGATGAAAATAAATTAAAATTGTTATATAATAGAATAGTTGAAACAGTTGTACCGGAAAAATTGCCATATCATCTTATGAAAAGTTACTTAGTTTATATAAAAAATATTCAAAACTTGCTATTAGATAACCCATCACAATATCCAACAGCGCAGCTTATACTCAAAACAGATATAGATGATACAAACAGAAATAACCTTTTACCTATTATTAATGATTTAGAAACTACTATAAATGTGATAAATTCCGATGTGTCACCAGTTATACAATTAAAACATCACTCACCTTATGAAATAATTGTGTTTATTTGTGCTGAATTACCAGTACTATTACAAATTTGTCAAACTTTTTATTATACCTTTGGAGGTTTAAAAAGCCTAAAAGACTTAATCGGAAGCCGACATGAAAAAACACAAAATAATAAACGAAATAGTGATAGTATGAACAATACACAAACACAAAAAAGCATTGATGTATCCTTGAATATAGGTGTGTTATCTGTTAATTTTCATAAAGAAACCACAGAGCATGTGAAATCGTCAGAATATTTTATTGCATAGGATTTTTTAAAAAATGATCTCTCGCAATTGATATAATAATTATACCATACGAGAGATCATTTTCTTTAGTTTTTCGAAAAACAATGACACTATTCCAAAACTAGCACCGTACTGGTTATTTATTGTATACTACTATTTAGAAAAAACTTCAAATAATCATAATCAATAAAAGCGCAAGGTTCCTAATGCTATTAAGAACTTCCGTTTTATATGATTATCTATTGGATATCACATAAAATCATTTTCCGCTACCACTTCCGTCACCAGTGCCACCACCAGTAGCACCGCCACCGCCACCGCCACCGCCGCCAGCGTTAGCCAAGAAAACTGTCTTATTATTGTCCATACTAGTCTTTTCAGTTTTGTCAATATTAATGACATATGATTTTTTTTGAACAAGATCGATATACTCTGCAAACATTTTTCATCCTCCCTTATTTTTGTATAATAAAATTTAATTTAAGAAGATCATTTAAAAAGTTCATAACATTTTTTTCACCAAAACTGCTAAACTTTTTAATGATTTCTTTTATACTTAGCGATTTCTTAAAGCTATAATATACATATTGGATAATTTCGCCACCTAATATGAAATTGTGAAAAGTAAAATCATATATACAAAATTCTCCAGTTATAGTTTTAAAAAAAAACGTATTGGAATTAAGCATATAATTGTTGTTCAAATCAATATATGGTACAGTAACATTATTTCTATTTTCGTAAAAAACACCTCTCTTACGTTCCCATAAATTATAAAATGCATTAATTGATATGTATGTCAAATTTGGATACCATCTAAATTGCTTTTTCATTTGATTAGTTCTAATGTTTTCCAAAAAATCAATATTACTGTCCCAGTCCACATTGTTACCCAAAAAATATCGAGGTAAACAAGGAAATTTTATTTGTTTAATATCATAATCATACCATCGATTAAACAAATCACTACTAATATCTAATTCAAGAATATTTATATTGTAAGAAAACAATTCATACTTTTTTGATAGATATTCTACAAATTGTAATGAGTAATTTCTTTCATCATTTGTTTCTGTAGGAAAGCCTATTAAAACAGGAAAATGTATGTGTATACCGTTAGAAGTATATTTTTCTACAATCTTTTCTGCAATGGATAAATAATCACTACAAAATGTTTTTTTCATTAACCTTAAAATTCTCTCTGAAGCACTTTCGAATCCTAAAATAATGCTCTTAACGCCGTTATTTTTAACTAATTCTATTAATTCTGGATCTAATAATTCAGGCTCTATTCGTGTTCTGAAATGCCATATAAAATTAAATTGATTTTCCGTAAACTTTATTAATAGCTTTTTTAGTATGATGGGTGGTATTGCTTCATCCGTAAGCCATATATACCTATTTCCGTTTTTATTTCGTTCTTTTAATATGTTAATTGCTTCAGGTATATTCCATTTTTGTCTTTCGTTTTGAGTACAGTATTTATGATTTATTCCACAAAAGCTACACTTATTCCAATAACAATAATTTGTTTCAAAGAGTTTTAAATCTAATTTATTATTGTCTATACTTACCTTGTCATTTGGAAACGGTATATCGTTGCATATAATTTCCCCTCTCTCTTTATAAATTAATCCAGGTATGTTATTCATTTCAGATTGATTTACCAGTGAGTTCACAAGCATCTCTCGTATATTTACATTATCAAATAAAAGAATATAATCAAATATGGAAAAAAGGATTGTATTTCTAATTAATAGGTCTTTTATTTTATATAATGAATAATAATCTGTTTTAAAGTCACATAGACTAATGAAAATATTTGGCAAATATTTTTTTAATAGTTTTGCTAATGCGAATGTGGCGATATTAGGTTTCCCGGTAATCCAAAGAATATCAGGTTTTTCTTCTAATATTCGGGGAACTACAGAATTTATAATATAATCAATATATGGATTATGGTTTTTTGCTAAACAATATTCGTTAAGATATTCTGCAGAGTCCTTATTATGCACAAAACCTTCTGTTATTGTAAGTTTGAAAGGCAAGGAACAACATAAAGTATACAGTTCACAAAACATTTCTATTGTTTCTATGCAGCCTAAAAATAATTGTTTAGATACGTTTTTCGATAATTTGAATTCCAAAGCACTTTTTAAATTTTGGTAAAATATATTTGTGTCACATAATATTGCTTGTATCTTTATAGGAATATTTTGGCTATGCTCAAAACGTAACTTTCCAAACTCTAAGATTTCTAAAATGTTATTGTCTGAAAATAATTCTTTCCAGAACAAAGCATTAATATCTAAATAACTAAAAGTATCAGTCGATACACTTTCATTGCAATCACCAGGAATGAGTGAAACATAATCTCCCGGAGTATTAATTGTAAATTCTTTCATAATTATGTCCTCAAATATTTTTCGAAACCATACAAATGAATAGG
>USFR01000018.1 GCA_900553945.1 uncultured Clostridium sp. | reverse complement strand
AAGAAACAACAGCAAGTCTAGAAACCGATGAGATTAAACCAGGAGAAAGCAGAGAGTATCAAGTAGTTCTAGGATGGCAGAATGGTGATAGTAATGTAGGAACAAAAGAAAATATTGCAAGCATTATCACAGAAAATGAAGCTGGATTTGAAGAAAAGAATACAACTGATAACGAAAGTAAAGCTGATTTGATCGTAGCTGTAGGAACAGGTGAAGTTCCATATGTTGCAATCGCAGGAAGCGTTCTATTGATAATGATTTCATTAACAGCAGGAATTTACGTAATTAAGAAAAAACGTTAATAATAGAAGTCAAAAAAATTAGGAGATTAACAGTAAGTTAATTCTCCTAATTTTTTTTGATTAGTAGGTATGACTATCATAAATGTTGCCTTGTTAATCATCGTTTGTACTTTACTACATAGGCAATAAAAAATAAGCCATTCTGCTTTTGCCCAACGAATGGCTTATCTATTCTTTGGCAACCACTTACGTGGATTTCATTTCCTATTTTTATTATATACAGAGATGAAAAGTTTGACAATGAAATTTGGAAAAATTAGACAGAAATTTATATTTTTTCATATTTTTCTCCTATTTTTTTATAGATTCTCCATTTTTGAAAAAATCTCATCCAATGAATATACATTATTTGAATTTATATCATCTAAACCCTTTTGTAATTTTTCTTTTAAATCTTTTTTGCTTTTTATTGTTACACTATCTGGTGCATCCATATCTATATATGACAATTTTAAATATTCAATAAAATTTATAACTTGATTTGTAAGTTCTTCAGGCAATGTTTCAATCTCATTATATAACTTTTGCTTTTCAATAGACATATAAGTTTACCTCCATAACAATTTTACATTAGTATATCATGTTTTTCCAGAAAAATAAATATAATGTTCTTATTAATTTATAATATAAAAACACGTCAAAATTTCTTTTTATTTTTTCAGCATTTAATAAAAAAAGTAGTTTCTTTTCACATAATACTATGATATAATAACTACGAAATTATCCAATGTTTGGGGGATGTTAAATGGTAATAAAAGATTATTATAAAATATTGGGGTTTGAGAATAGTAGAGTTAGCTTGGATGAAGTAAAAAATGCGTATAGAGAACAAGCAAAAAAATATCATCCAGATGTAAATAGAAATAATAAAAAAGCAGAAGAAAGATTTAAAGACATAAGCGAAGCATATAATACACTATCAGATGGAAAGAAAAGAAGAAAATACGACAGACTATGGTATTATTACATAGGAAGAAAAAATAAACAAAATGAAAAATACAGAGATGCAAAAGTAAAAGACTTTATGAATTTATTTTTTGGCGAAAAGAAATCTGATGAAACTCAAAATGTGAAATTCAGAGGAGAGCCAGAAAAAGGAGAAGACATATTCACAGAAGTAACATCAACAATTACAGAAGCATATTTTGGAGTTACAAAAGTTTTAAACTTTAAAACAGTAGATGGTGGAAACAAAAAAATAGATGTTAAAATTCCAGCCGGGATTAGAAACAATGAAAAAATTAGAGTTCTAGGCCAAGGAAAAGCTGGAAAAAATGGAGGAAAAAACGGAGATTTATTCATAAGAATTAAAATAAAAGACAGCCAAAATTTGAAATTAAATGGAATAGATCTTTATACAGAATTGCCTATAACACCATGGGAATCAGCACTTAGCACAAAAGTTGCAATAACTGGAATAGATGAAGAAGTGATGGTTGATGTTCCAAAAGGAATACAAAGTGGTGAGAAAATAATAATAGATGACAAAGGATACAAAGATGGAAAAGGCGGAAGAGGAAAATTAGTTGTTGTTGTAAAAATTATGATGCCAACCACAATTAATGAAGAGGAATTGAAATTACTAAAAAAATTAAAAGATATAAGTAATTTTAATCCAAGAAAAGCAAAAGCCTTATGATTGTTGACATAAAAGATAAAAGGTTGTATAATTAAACTATGTTTGATTATACGAAAGATAAAATACAAATTATTTTGTATAGAAGGGGTGTAAAATGGAAGAAATTTTTGGAAAGCACTTTAGTATTACTGAACCACAATCTATAAACACAGTAATATATAAAGTAAACAAAACAGAAAAAGAATTTTTAGACAAATCACCAAAATTTACAATTGAAAGACTAAGATATTCGGAAGAATTTGTTGGAAACAACAAAAAGAAAACATTCTTTTTAATGGACCCAGCACCAGAAGGAAATGAATTAGTAATATTCTCTTTTGGAAAAGATAGAGTAGTTGTAAATAATGGTTTTTTAGAAACAAAAACAAATATAGTCAGAGTTTCAAACACTCCTGTTCCAATGAGATTCGAGACATTATATAACGAACAAGAAACAGAGTTTAGAGATTTTGAATATACACCAAATTTAAAAAGACCAATAACAATAATAGACCCAGATACTACAGATGAAGTAAAGCCAAAATTATATTTTGACGAGAAAACAAATGAAGTAAAAGGAAAATGTACATTACAAGCAAATAAAACGTACGTAATGTTTGAAATTACAGATAAGAAAGATAGAAACTAGCGAAAGGGGAAAGTTATGGAAATGCAAAATACTAATGCTCAAACTGAGAATAGTAAAAAATATTATGTAAATCCAGAAGAAGCACAAAAATTAATGGCAGTAACAGATGAATGCATAGTAATTGCCACAAATCAAAGAGAAGTTGCACCAGCAGGATTTGAAACAAGTTATAAAGATGTAACAAGTGCAACAGTTCAACCTGCAGCAAAAATAAAAGAAGGAATTAAACCTGCACAGCAAGGAGATTCACTTGTTCCAGTAACTGCTGCCGAAATGCACAAAAACGGTGTGAAAATCGTAGTAGACAGACGTATTGGAAGAGCAGAACAAGTAAAACAAGTTCCTGAAAATGAAACACAAAAAGCTGCAAGAGAAAGAGCAGAACTTGAAAAAAGCGCTCAAGAAAAATACGAACAAAATAATCCAACAGAAAGATAGGCAATAATAACCAAAGAAAAGGATGAGATAATATGAAATTTCAAGAAAAAATTTCAAGAGCCATCAAAAAAATAAAAACAAAGTTAATAGTAAGCTTCATACTATGGTTAATTTTAATCATAGTATTTGTTGCGCCTATGAGCTTAGCTGTTAAAGATGCATTTTCAGTATCAGACAGTGGACAAAGATGGGCAAATCTATTTGAATCATTAGGAACATATATCGTAAAACCGTGGGAAGCAATTGGACTATGTATTGCAGGAGAATCACATGGAATGTTCTGGGCAACAATATGGAGGTTTACCTTTGTTTATGCAGTAGCAGTAATAATTGGAATTATAAAAGCTACACCAAAACATGAATATGATGGAATAGAAAATGGATCAAGTGATTGGTGTTCAAACGGTGAAGAATATTCAATTTTAAATAATAAACAAGGTATAATACTAGCCGAAAAAGAATTCCTACCAGTTGATAAAAGAGGAAACGTAAACGTATTGGTAGTTGGACGGTTCTGGTGCTGGTAAATCTGCATCATACGTTATTCCAAACGCATGTCAACAATTAGGATCATATGTATTTACAGATCCTAAAGGAGAATTATACGACCAAACAGCAGGTTTCTTAAGAGAAAAAGGATATAAAATTAAAGTTTTAAACTTAGTAAGACCTGAAAAAAGTGACGGATACAACCCATTGCACCACATTAGAAATCAGATAGATGTTGATATAATTGCAAACACAATTGTTAAAGGACAAAAAGATGCAGCAAGTTCATCAGATCCATTCTGGGATGACATGGCTGAAATGTTACTAAAATCTTTGATATATTATTTAAGAGAAGTTAGGCCACCAGAAGAACAAAATTTAGCCAGCTGTGCAGAGCTTGTAAGAGCAGCAAACAATAATGGTGGAGATAACTTACTTTCAAATTTGATTAATCAGTTACCACATCAACATCCAGCAAGAACAAACTATAGATCAATTGAAGTATCATCAGATAAAACATATGGATCAATTTTATCATCACTACAATCTAAATTAGGTAAGTTTGATTCAAAAGCAATCGCAGAATTAACATCAACAAATACAATAGATTTCGAAGAAATTGGAAAAGAAAAAACAGCATTATATGTTATATCATCAGATACACATGCTGCATATGATTTCTTATTAACAATATTCTTCTCACAAATGATTCAAAGATTATATGACTTCGCAGATGAATGTGGTGGAGAATTACCAGTACAAACATTTTTCATACTTGATGAGTTCGCTAACATAGGAAAAATACCAGATTTCGATAAAAAAATATCAACATCAAGAAGTAGAAAAATATCATTTAGCGTTATTTTGCAGAACCTAGATCAGCTAGAAGCAGTGTATAAAGAGTCACATGAAACAATCTTAGGAAACTGTGATACTCACGTATTCCTAGGAAGTAACTCACAAAAAACAGTTGAATATTTCTCTAAAGCATTAGGTGAAAAAACAATATTTAGAGAAAGTGAATCAATAAATAAAGATAGAAATGATTGGAAACAAGGAAAGAGTGTTTCAGAACAAAATATGGCAAGAGCTTTGCTTACACCAGATGAATTAAGAAGACTAGATGTAAACCAATGTATTATTTATGAAAAAGGTTTAAAGCCAATTAGAGCTCAAAAATACTATTATTTTAATCATCCAACAGAAAAACAGATTAGACCTTTTAGATTAGATCATAACGATCGTGAGGTTATAGATAGAGGAAAATGGAGAACGTATAATCCATATAATCCATATGAGGAAAAAAGAGAAAACGCAGAGCCTACAAAAATAGAATCATTAGACGATTTATTTGCAGATAATGAACCAAAAAAAGAAGAAAAGCCAAAAGAGGGAAAAAATAATAACAATGTACAACCAATTCTTGATTTATCAAGTTTGGATATGCCACCAGAGTTGCCAATGGAACCTGTTGAAGAGCCTAAAGTAGAACCTCAAACAACCCAAGAAAAGCTAGATTTACAAAAAGAAATGGAAGCAAAATTTGATGAATTATTCGGAACACTAAATGACATAGATTAAAAGCAAAATAAAAACAAATGTTTTGAAAAAATATTGACTGAAAAATATCGATTTGATATAATTTAGTCAATATTTTTTTGCCTTAAAAAAGGTTACGCAAAAAGTCTTAGAATACAAGTGATTTGCGCAAAAGATAATTTTTGCATACAAATACCACAAACTTAAATTAGAAGGTATTGATGGAGGGAAAAATGAAATTCGTACATTTAGCAGATTTGCATATGGATGCCAAATTTGATTCATTAAGTTCAATAGATGGATTACCACAAAAAAGAAGAATGGAACAAAGAAAAGCAATAAAAGAAGTTGCAGAATATATTAAAGAAAATGATATAAAATTACTACTAATTTCAGGTGATTTATATGAACAAAATTATATAAGAAAATCAAGTATAGAATACATAAACAAGATATTTGAAGAAATACCAGACACAAAAATTTTCATAACACCAGGAAATCACGATCCATATATAAAAAATTCATTTTATGCTACATATAAATGGGCACCAAATGTCCATATTTTCAGCGAGAATATCGAAAAAATCGATTTTAATGGAATACATATATACGGATTTGGATTTACTGATTTTTATTGTAAACATTCAGAAATTGAAGAAATTGAGATTGAAGAACCAGACGATATAAATATCTTAATAACACACGGTTCATTGGATGGAGGTTCCGATGAACAAAGAGAGTACAATCCATTACGACAAACTAAGTTAAAAGAATTAGGATTTGATTATATTTCATTAGGACATATTCACAAACCATACTACAATGAAGAAAAAAATCAAAAGATTTTTTATCCAGGCTCAACAATAAGCTTAGGATTTGACGAATTAGGAAAACACGGAGTGCTTGTTTGTGATATTGAAAAAGATAATCTTGAAGTAGAATTCAAAACAATAGATAAAAGAGAATACGTTGAACTAGAAATTGATATCTCAGAAATGAGTTCAAATGAAGAAGTAATAGAAGAATTTGAAAAATTATTCTTAAAACAAAACAATTTATATAAGATAATTTTAACAGGAAAAAGATTCTTTCCACTAAATTTAGATGAAATTAAAAAAATGGTTCAAACCGAAAATATTGTTAAAATTAAAGATAAAACAAAATTAGGAATTAATATTGAACAAATAGCAAACGAGAACAATATAAAAGGAATATTCGTAAAGAATATGTTAGAAAAGAAAGAAAAAGAAAACCTAGATGATGACTTTATTGAAAAAGCAATAGAAATAGGATTAGAGGTATTATAATGAAAATAGAGAACTTAAAGGTAAATGGATTTGGAAAATTAGAAAATAAAGAAATAAATTTTTCAAATGGGATAAATGTAATTCAAGGAAATAATGAAGCAGGAAAATCAACATTACTAAAGTTTATAACATCAATGTTTTATGGAACAGCTAGAACTAAAAATGGTAAAAATATATCTGATTTTGAAAAATATAAACCTTGGAGAAAAGAGGAATATTCAGGCAAAATTACATATACACTAGACAACAAAGAAGAATATGAAGTATATAGAGAATTCAAGAAGAAAAGCCCAATAATTTATGATGAACAAAAAAATGATATAACAAAAAATTATCCAATTGACAAAAATAAAGACAGTATGTTTTTTATAGAGCAAACAGGAATAACAGAAGAAAACTTCTTTGCAAGCTGTGTTGCAGAACAAGAAGGAGTAAGGCTTTCATCCAATATGAAAAATTCAATAATACAGAAATTAAGTAATATTGTTTCAAGCGGAAGCGAAAATATATCATACAAAAAAACACTAGACAAATTAAACAAAAGACAACTAGAAGAAATAGGAAGTTCAAGAAGCGCAGGAAGACCACTTAATTTAGTTGAAGAAGAAATCGAGAAAAAAGAGGCAGAGAAAAAACAAATTGAAATATACAAAGACAAAAAATATCAAGTTGAAAATGAAAAAGAAAATATTAAAACAGACATACAAGAAAACAGAACAATACTAGATTTACTAAGGCAACAAAAAATTAATTTAGAGAAAACTCAACTGGAAAAAGAAAAAATCAAAATATTTGAACAAGCACTAGAAAAAGAAGAAGAAAACCAAGAAAAAATTAAAAAAGAAATAGAAGAACTAAACAATGAAAGACAAGAAAATTTAAAAACAAATAAAATAGGATATTATATTTCTATTTTGGCAATAATAGTAATAACAGTACTTGCAGTAGCTATAAAACAATATTTAATACTTTCATTAAATGCTATTCCAGTTATAGGTTTTATAGTAACAGCATCAATTCAAAATAAAAAGAAGAAAGAAATAAAAAGAAACAGTAAAAAATTATATCAAGAAAAAACAAATCTTGAAGAAGAACTAGAAAAAATAAAAAAAGAATGTTCAAAAAAACAACAGGAAATTGAAGAAAAGAAAGCAGAGATATTTGAAAAACAAAAACAAGAAGAAAAAAATATAATAAAAAACTTCATAAACAAAATCGATGAAGAAACAATTCAAGATATTTTATCCACAAAATATGAAAACATTGTGGAATTCATAGATGAAAAAGAGAGAGAACAGACAGAATTTAAAATTACAGAAAAAACAATAGAAGTAGATAATCAAAGTATCATAAAAAAATTAGAAGATTTAGTTGAAATTGATGAAGAGTTAGAAAATCTATACGAGAAAAAAGATGAATTGCTACAACTAAACAATATGTATGAAATGGTAAAAGAGCAAATCGAAAAATCATATCAAGAAATGAAAGAAAATATAACACCAGATTTCATTGAAGAACTAAAGAATATATTGAAAAAAGTTACAAATGGAAAATATGAAAATATATATTTAGATAACGAGAATAACTTATTAATAGAAATTGAAGGCGGACAATACATGCCAATAGATATGTTAAGCTCAGGTACAGTTGATCTTATATATTTAGCATTAAGAATTAGCGCAGCAAAAGAGATATCAAAAGAAACAATGCCAATCATAATGGATGAAAGCTTTGCATATTATGATAAAGAAAGAATGACAGAAATTTTAGAATACCTTTCAGAACTAGAAAATAGACAAATTCTAATATTCACATGCTCAGATAGAGAAGAAAAGATTCTAGAAAAAGAAGCAATAAAGTATTCAAAAATAGAATTATAAAACATTTTTTGAAAAAAAATAAAAAAAAATTAAAAAAAATGTTGACAACTTAAGAAAAGTAGTGTAATATATAAGAGCAGTCGCGTTAAGCGATATGAATTTGGGCTATTAGCTCAGGTGGTAGAGCACTTGACTTTTAATCAAGTTGTCCCGCGTTCGAGTCGCGGATAGCTCACCAATCTCAGATTTTAATCTGAGATTTTCTGGCCCCTTGGTCAAGCGGTTAAGACATCGCCCTTTCACGGCGGAGACATGGGTTCGATTCCCGTAGGGGTCACCAATTTCATATTGCCACTTTAGCTCAGCTGGTAGAGCAACTGACTTGTAATCAGTAGGTCGTCCGTTCGATTCGGACAAGTGGCTCCAATTAAAAGTCAACAGTTTTGAGAAAACTCTTAATTGTTGGCTTTTTTATATATTACGAAAGTTCTTTGAACTTCCTAGTACATAAAATAATGCACAGAATTTGCAAAGCAAATTTCTGTGCACGAACAAAGACTCGTTCTTAAAAATGTTATAATTAGAGCAAATGTTATGAATAGTCCACGTTTGTTCTATATAAAAAAGATTATACAGATATAGAAAATAAAAAAAATTAATAGTAAAATTAATAATAAACTACTATAAAAAAGGAGAAAATATGTCAAAAGTAATAATAATCACAGGGGCATCAAGAGGAATTGGAAGAGAAACAGCAAAACTACTAGCAAGAAACGGACACACAGTAATAGCAAATTATAATAAATCAGCAGAAAAAGCAAAAGAACTACAAGAAGAGCTAAAAAAAGAAAATATAAACATAGACATATACAAAGCAGACGTATCAAAAAGAGAAGAATGTAAAGCATTAGTAGAATATGCAATAGAAAAATACAAACACATAGATGTACTAGTAAACAATGCAGGAATATCAATCTGGGGACAATTCACAGATTTAACAGACGCAGAAATAGAAGAAATAATAAGAACTAATCTTTATTCAGCAATAGCAATGTCACAAGAAGTATCAAAACACATGATACACGAAAAACAAGGATGCATAATAAATATGTCTTCAATATGGGGAATGGTAGGGGCATCATGCGAAGTAGCATACTCAGTAACAAAAGCAGGAATGGATGGACTAACGAAAGCATTAGCCAAAGAATTAGGACCATCAAACATAAGAGTAAACTCAATAGCACCAGGAGCCATAGAAACAGAGATGAACTCAAGACTAACCAAAGAAGAAAAAGCAGTCTTAGAAATGGAAACACCACTAGGAAAACTAGGAAAACCAATAGATATAGCCAAGACTATCAACTGGCTAATAGAAGACGAATTCACAACAGGTCAAATAATCTCACCAAACGGAGGATGGGTTATAATATAATGCTTTTATTAAATAATAATACAAAGAATAAACATGTGGAAATGTTTATTCTTTTTTTTGTGGATAAAAATTAGTAAAAAACTCGAAACAAAGTTAATGGAAGATGAAGTTTCTGAGTATTACAAGGGAACCGAATATACAACTAAACCAAGTGAAGAACTACTTAAACGATATGTTGTAATTAATAGTGAAACAAAAGTAACCCCAAGTACAGCAGGGACATCAGAAACTATACAAGAAAGTACGACTGTAAGTTATTATTACAAATTAAAAGAATTTAAAATAACTACAGAAGTAAAACTTCACGAGGAAACAGACGAAAAAGGAACAACGACTCAAGTAAAGGGCAGTAGCATATCTGGAAAATTAATGAATCCTTATGAAACTGTTATAATAGATCAAACAAGTAAAAAAGACATAATTATGAATGCAGATACAGGATATAAAATAAAAGCTATAATAATTCAAACCAAAGCAGATTTAATTGTAGCAGTTGGTACTGGTGAAATTCCATATGTTGCAATTGCAGGAGGCATTTTAATGATTATGATTGCTATGACAGCAGGAATTTATGTAATTAGAAAAAGACATTAATAGATGTGGATTATTTTGTAGTGATGGAAAATAGGCTGTGGATTGTTTTGAAATTAAATAAATTGTAATAAGAGTTTCCGCTAGTTTATTGAGGTTTTGTTGATGAATTGTAATTAAAAAGATAAGTAACTGTGAAAAATGGAGTTTTATAATAAAAAAAATGGTTGCAAATGTTTATATTTAGACGTTTGTAGCCATTTTTTGTCTTATAGACTAATTTTTACTGCCTTTTTTGTGTCTTTTTAAAATTTTGTGACATTGACCTTATCTAAGAACTATTTAAAATAATAAGTAATTATTAGAATATAAGGAGAAAAGGTTATGTTAAAGAAATTTAAGGAGAAGATTACAAAGAAAAGCTTATTAATTGCAAGTGCAATTGCATTGGTGGCAATAATTATAGCTATTGCCATAGTATCAAGTAAAGAAGAAGGTACTAAGAAAAAGAATTTTACACCAGATAGTGAGTTGGCTCGTGCAATGACGTATGATCAATTTACTGATGCTGATTCAAGTGTAGATGGTACAGACTATGTTAAGTTTGGTGCGTTTTTCTTGCGAGATATAAAC
>USFR01000017.1 GCA_900553945.1 uncultured Clostridium sp. | reverse complement strand
TTCGGGTAGAATGCTTCAATCGAACTCACTTCGTTCGTTTGGTCCCTGCGCGGTGGTTCAAAATTTTATATGTATTTTTCTTTTCGTATGCAATTAGTTTTTCGATTATTAAAGAAAATACCATTTGAGGTAGAATGCTTCAATCGAACTCACTTCGTTCGTTTGGTCCCTGTGCGGTGGTTCAAAAATTTTAATATGTATTTTTCTTTTCGTATGCAATTAAGTTTTTAATTATTAACGGGGTGTCAGAGAACACGTCCCCGTGACTTTTTGTGATGGCTATTGGGGAGGAGGAATGTGTCAAAAAGGACGTCCCCATGGCCCCACATGGCACCAAAAAAGTTTTCGCGACAATAAAAAAAAGACCTTTTGGTCTTTTTTTATTGTTCGGTTTTTTTCTTGTAATTACCAGATACTAATTTAGGTAAGTATGTAATAATTTTATAAATTGCTAATCTTATTTTTTTATTTATCATATATGATTTTCTTAATTTTCTTGGTGATGATAAACTGAATGTTTCTTCTTGTGCAACTAAACTTGTTTCAATGTGTTCGATAGGAAATATATAATTTTGTCCATTATTGTTATCCCATTCTTCATTTTCATTTTTGAAACAGAAGTTTAAAGTATTGCTATTGATTAATTCGAATTCAGCTTGAAAACCAAGTTCTGTTTTTTCCATTTTCATATCTTGTATGTTTTCCCAGTTTTGACCGAATCCTAAATGAATGTAAACTTCTTTAGATTCGTCTTGAAAAAAATTACCTGTATATGAAATTTTAATTTTAGAATTTGGTGTTAATTTATCTGTATTAAAAAATATATTTTTAACTAATTCCATGATAAAACTCTTTCCCTCCTAAAGAAATTATTAATAAATAATTTCTTAGATAATATATAATTATTATAATCTTAAAGAAAAATAGTTTCAATATATTTCGATTCAATAACACAAATTAAATCAAAATGATATTATTTTGTAATAATATTGTTAATTTTCGACATGTACTTTTCCTATGAATGTGAATTCAGATCCGTTAAGTATTGTTATGTCACGTGTTAGAAGGTTGTCTGCTTTTAAGACTAATTTGTTTTTTCTGTATACGAAACGTCTGATTAAGAATTCACCGTTGTATTGTACTAGTCCGAATTCTCTATGTAATGGCATTGCACCATATTCAACAAATACAGTAGTTCCTTTGGGAATAGATGCTTTCATTGTGTCATCTTTCATTGTAATAGCAAATGATGCATTTGGAATAGATGCTGGGCATTGTACCATTGCTTCTATGTTAGAAATTAATGGAACTGTGTCGTATGCAATTGAATTGATTAATTCGTACTTGTTTTGTTCTTCTGTAAATTCTTTATCATAAAAATAAGAAACAGGTAAATACGGAATGTTCATAGCTTTGCAAATATCTCTTAAAGTTTTTTGACTTGGATTCCTTTCGCCTTTTTCAATATGTGTTAAATGTCCGACATTGATTCCTATTGCTTCAGCTATATTTGTTTTTGACATTTCTTTTTTTTCTCTAATATGTGAAAGTAAATTTCCTAACATGTTACCACTCCTAAAAATTATTTAATCATATTATATATTTAAAAAAATAAAATGTCTAGTAAAAGATGGATTGAATTATTAAACTATTGAATAAAAAAATTCGATATGATAATATAAATTTACCTAAAAATCGTGGAGGGAGAAAATGAAAAATACAGAAAAAGTAAATAATGAAGTAAGTAAGCCCAAAGGCTCAGAAGAGTATATTGAGCAAATGATGAAAAAAAGGCAAAAAACAATAAAGATAGCGGTTATAACAGTTGTAGTAATAATTGTTTTATTAATAGCATTAACTGCTTTTGCAATTCCTACAATGTTTTCTAATAAAATTATTTCGGGAGTTTCAATTGGAGGAATTAATGTGTCAGGGCTTGATAAAGCACAAGCTGTAAAATTGATTGAAGAAAAGGTTACTCCTAGACAAAAGGAAATTGTTAAGTTGAAATATGGTGAATATGAAAAAGAATTGCCAATGGAACAACTTGAAGTAACAGTGAATATTGAAAAGGCTGTTGATGAGGCTCTTTCAAAGGGGAGGGCAGAAAACATATTTTCAAATAATTTTGCAGTAATTGCTAGTAAATTTAGAAAGCAAGATATTGGGTTAGAAATTAATTATAACGAAGAGCAGCTAGAAAAAATTTTAACTGAGATTGGTGCTGAAATTCCAGGAAGAGTTCAAGATTATACTTATAATATTGAAGAGAATGAACTCATTATAACTAAAGGAAAAGATGGAATAGAATTAGATGTTGATAAAATGAAAAATGATATTTCTGATGGCATTAAAAATATTTCAAAAGAATTTAAAAACGAGAGAGAGATTTCAGTTAAAGAAGTAAAAGCTGGAGAGATTGATATTGAAAAAATTTATAATGAAGTTCATACAGAACCTCAAGATGCATATATAGTTGAAGATCCTTTCCAAGTTGTAGTTGATAAAGACGGAGTTGATTTTGCAATTACAATGGATGAGGCCAAAACAATTTTAGCAGAAAGTAAGGAAGAATATTCAATTCCTTTAAAAATTACTAAAGCACAAAAGACTGTAGCAAGTTTAGGTTCAAAAGCTTTTCCTGATTTGTTGGGAACGTTTACAACAAGATATGATGCAGGAAATGTTTCAAGAACAACAAATTTAGCAATTGCTTGTAAGAAACTAAATGGTCAAGTAATTCAACCTGGTGAAGTATTTTCATACAATAAGGCTTTAGGAAAAAGAAGTGTTGAAAACGGATACAAAGAAGCTGCTGTATATGTAAATGGTGGTGTTGAAAATGGTTTAGGTGGAGGAATTTGTCAGATTTCTTCAACATTGTATAATACAGTATTATTTGCAAATTTAGGAATTGTTGAAAGACATCAGCATTCTTTTACAACGAGTTATGTTGATCCAGGAAGGGATGCAACTGTTGTGTATGGTGCGTTGGATTTTAAATTTAAAAACACAAGAAAATATCCTGTTAAATTAGAAGCATATATAAAATCTGGTGTTGCTACTGTAAGTATGTATGGAATAAAAGAGGATGTTGAATATAATGTTAAGGTTGTATCAACAGTTACAGAAACTATACCTTGTCCTGTTGAAAAAACAGAAGATGCTACTATGGCGGAAGGTGTTGAAAAAGTAATTAGTAAAGGAACAAATGGATGTAGAAGTATTGCATATAAATATGTGTATGATATGGCGGGAAATTTGGTTTCAAAAACTCAACTATCAGCAGATTATTATGGAACGATTGCTAAGAAAGTTAAAGTTGGAACAAAGCAAGTTGAGGTTTCAACAACACCATCTGTTCCAACTACGCCAACAGCTCCTACAACACCAACTATTCCAGAAGGATTACCAACCCCAAGTCCATCAGTACCAACTTCTCCTTCAGGAACAGATACTCCAGGAGAAACAGGTGGAGGCGAGACAGGTGGGGAGAATCTTGGTACAACGACTACTCCATCAGGAAGTGGGATTACAGGTGAATAAAATTTAGATAATTATATTGTTAAGAAAATATTATATTTATTTTTTCGTTCCTTGCTAAAATATTTTCCCACCTACTAAACTTTGTTTAGAAGGTTAGGGAAAAACTTTCAAACTGCGCGTCTCTTAAAAATCAAATATAATATTTTCTTTTATAGTTAATATAAGAAAGAATGTCAATTGTTTGTGTACCAAATATTGATGTTCTTTTTTATGCTATGTTGTAGTATAAAAAGTTGATTTGAATAGCTAGAAGAAATATAAATAATGAAATATAGCGCAGATAGTTACGAAAATGTGATAAAAACAAGAAAAAAGTTTGCAAAAGTGTGATAAAAATGAGAAAAGAGCTTGCAAAAACGTGATAAGCTAGATAGGGCAGGGACGGAGTTAATATTATATAATGTAAAAAAATACAGGTTAGAATTTGATTTCTAATCTGTATTTTTGGTGCGCCATCGCGGGATCGAACCGCGGACCTTCTGATTAAGAGTCAGCTGCTCTACCAGCTGAGCTAATAGCGCATATCGTATTGACAAAAATAATTATAAATCAAGTATGTGCATTTGTCAAACGAATATTCAAAATTTCTCGAAAATTTTTGAAAAATGTTTTCCTTATATTGTTGATTTTCTTTTGGAAAATTGTTTTTATATTTTATTCAATTTCTGTTTTATAATTACATGTTTTTTCGATTTTGGGGTACAATAGTAGTATAAAATGATACAGAATTGTAAAATAGAATTACTTTACATAATAACCATAAGATGGTATAATTGTTATGTCAGGTCGAATAGGCTTTGATGTTTTTTGATTTTTATTTATGAGGTGACGCTTATGTTTTTTATTTATGATGATATACAAATGAATTATGGTAATGGTAATGATTATGATATGGAGTATTTGCCTAGTGTTTTTATGGGGAAGGGTGTTGATTTTGAGAATTGCTAGTTTCCGTAATTTCGATAAGAATGGTATCTTACTTTGTTAAAAGCACCACAAAAATCCTCAACGTATTTATATACGCTTCCGGTATTTTGTGGCGCTTTTGCCTTGTAATATAAACATTCTTATCGAAATTTAAAGCAGAATGGTATCATACTTTGTAAATTAGTTTAATAAAAAGAAAGATACATATAAAATTTTTTCACACCTTGCTGGCGCATTCCTCGAAATTTTAAAATAAAAATTTATTATTTTTATTTTAAAATCGGGTAGAATGCTTCAATCGAACTCACTTCGTTCGTTTGGTCCCTGCGCGGTGATTCAAAATTTTATATGTATTTTTCTTTTTTTATTTTATTCTCCGATTTCTTCTAGGTAATCATCATATGAGCATTCACGGATTACTACTTTGTTGTTTGATAAGTCTATGATTTTGTTAGCAACCGTTTGTGTTAATTGGTGATCGTGTGATGTGAATATTAAGTTACCTTTGAATTTTGTCATTCCTTCGTTTAGTGCTGTGATGCTTTCCATGTCTAAGTGATTAGTTGGTTCATCAAATACTAAGAAGTTTGCTCCTGATAGCATTAATTTTGAAAGTACGCATCTAACTTTTTCTCCTCCTGATAGAACATTAACTTTTTTTAATGCTTCTTCTCCAGAGAATAACATTCTTCCTAAGAAGCTTCTTACATATGTTTCGTCAGGATCTTTTGAGTATTGACGAAGCCAGTCAACTAAAATTAAGTCATTGTCAAATAAATAGTTGTTGTCTTTTGGAAAGTAATCTTTTGTTATTGTTGTTCCAAAAGTTACTGTTCCTTCGTCTGGTTCTAATTCTCCTGCAAGGATTTGGAACAATGTTGTTTTTGCAATTTCGTTGTCAGATAAAATTGCAATTTTGTCATCTTTTTTTACTGCAAAAGAAACATTGTCTAGAACTTTTTCACCGTTTATTGTTTTAGAAACATTTTTTACTTCTAGGATTTCTTTTCCTGGTTCACGGTCAGGTTTGAAATCTATGTATGGATATTTTCTGTTTGATGGTTTAATTTCATCTAGTTCAATTTTTTCAAGAGATTTTTTTCTTGATGTTGCTTGTTTTGATTTTGAAGCGTTAGCACTAAATCTTGCAATAAATTCTTGTAATTCCTTGATTTTCTCTTCTTTTTTCTTGTTTTGTTCTCTCATTTGTTTCAATGCTAATTGGCTTGATTCATACCAGAAATCGTAGTTTCCTGGATATACTTTAATTTTTCCAAAGTCAACGTCGGCAATGTGTGTACAAACTTTGTTTAAGAAATATCTATCGTGAGATACAACTATAACAGTGTTGTCAAAGTTAATTAAGAATTCTTGTAACCAGTCAATTGTTTTTATATCCAAGTCGTTTGTAGGTTCGTCAAGTAGTAATACATCTGGATTTCCAAATAATGCTTGAGCTAGTAATACTTTTACTTTATCTTTTGCTTCAATTTCTTTCATTAATTTTTCATGTAAAGATGTTTCAATTCCTAAACCAGTTAAAAGCATTGCTGCATCTGATTCTGCGTTCCATCCATCTAGTTCGGCAAATCTTTCTTCAAGTTTTGCTGCTTTCATACCATCTTCTTCTGAAAAATCTGGTTTAGAGTATAGGGCATCTTTTTCTTTCATGATATCGTATAATTCATGATTTCCCATTATGACTGTGTCAAGTACACGAAAATCTTCATAAGCAAAGTGATCCTGTTTTAAAATAGATAAACGTTCACCTTTATCTAAAACTACTTCACCTTTGCTAGGTTCTAGTTCGCCTGATAATACTTTAAGAAAAGTTGATTTACCAGCACCATTGGCACCAATAATTCCATAACAATTTCCTTTTGCAAATTTAATATTAACATCTTCAAAAAGTACTCTTTTTCCAAAACGGACTGTAACACCAATTGTGTTTAACATAGTATTCCTCCTATATATATAAATAATAAATTTTTTTAGTCAAAAATTACGCAGTAACAATTATATCTCATTTTTATTAAGATTTCAAATAAATATTGATATTTTTACCTGTATTTAGTATTATTTAATAGGAAAATATTGTTTAACTATAATTTTTTAGTTATAAAACAAGGAGGAGAACAAATGAAAAAAGGTAAAAAAACAATGGTTATTGTTGCTTTATTAATTGTTGTTATATTAGTTATTGCAATAATTACAGCTGTTGTGAGCTCAAATAGGAGTAAGCAGAATGGACAAGGTTCTGAACAATCAAAGGAAGAGTTTACAGCTAGTTTAGATGGAAAATATGCTGAAAATGATAATGTAAAAATATCAATTGATGATATGTCATATGTAGGAAATAATTTGATTATAAAGTATGATGTAGTATCAAAAGATGGAAATGCAAAATTATTTGAAAATGCTTATAATGAGTTAGATGAGTTTGATTTTCATTTAAACAGAAGAATAAAAATAAATTCTGATACAGTTAATACAAAAGATGATTTAACAGATCAAATTTCTTATAAAAAGTCTGATTCAGAAGTTATAATCTATGATGTTATTGAGATTGAAAATCTTCCTGATGACATTGATTTGCAAGTCGAATTTTTCGAAAATGATTACACAGCAACTACTACGGATGACGAGGATTCAAGCGATGATGATACAGAAAATAATGCAAATGTTACAACTGATGATGATCCTGATGAAGAAGAGGCTGATGATGTTGAACCCGCAGATGAAGAGCCAGTTGATGATGGTGAAGAAATTCCAGAAAATAATACAGTTGAATATAAAGAAGAGGATGCTACTGAAGAGGATTATCAAGAAGCTGAATCTGAATATAACGGAGAGCAATCTAATGAAGAAAAAACTGAGCAAAAAAAATTAGATGCTGAAGAAGAGGCTTCTGATACAGAAAAAATTGGTTCAATTAAAGTTAAAATAACAAAACAAGATTTAGAAAAAGATGCAGATGTAGTTGAAATAACTGATGGATATAAAGCTCAAAATATTACAATTGAAGGTGAGAAATTAATAAAAACATCTTCTGATGCATTTGTAATTGTTGAAACTTCAATTGCTGATGTTGATTATAATAAAATAGATTCTCAAGAAAATGGAGATCCATCAATATATAGAATTGATGTTAGAGATGAAAATAGTAAATCATTAAATCAAGCATCAAATCAAAGTGTTGAATATGATGATGGTGAAACAACGCAAATTGATGAGAATTCAAGTAATATAAAAGCTACAGTAAAATCTATAATATTATTATCAGATAAGAATAAAGAAGATATGGAAGTTGTTCCATATTATTTAACAAAATAATAGGAGAATATGTTAATGAAAAATAAAAAGATTATATTTATTGTTTTAGCTATTCTTATTATAATTGCTATACTTGTGGCGGTGATTGTTAAAAAGAATGCAAATAACGGGGAGAAGAAAACGGAAAATATTGAATCTTTTGAAACACAAGATATGAAGCTGAGCGTTGGAAAAGTTGCTACTGCTGGAAAATATTTAATTGTTGAATATGAAGTTGATATGAAAAATGTTGAGGATACAGAATTTAGTGATGAAACTGATTATATAGATGGTTTTGAATATAGACTTCAAAGAGAATTAAAAATTGATGGAAAAAAGATATTAGATGTTAATGATGAGAATGAACAGATTTCATATAAAAAATCAGATAATCAAGCTAGAATTTATGACGTTGTTGATGTATCTGATGTAAATATTAATGATAATTATAATTTAGAAGTAAATTTCTTTGATTTTAGTTCATCAGATGCTACGGTTGAAGATGAAAATAGTGATGATACTAATGATGTTGATGAACAAACTATTGTTAGCAATAGTGGCTTAGAAGAAATTGGTGCTTTGAAATTAAATTTAAATAAATCGGAAACAGATAAAGAGGCTACTTTAATTGAAAATTCAAATTCATATGAGCAAGAAGATATTACTATGAAAGTTGAATGTGAGATTCAAATGGCATCTGCAAAGTTTTTAGTGGTAAATACAGAAACAAAGGCAACAGAAGAAGATTATATGAATCAGGAGTTTGATATTAATGTTCAAGATGAAAAGGGTAATACGCTAGATGTTAATAAAGTTCAAGATATTGTTTTTAATTTAAAGAGTGATTCACCAATGTTACAGGTTAAAACAATATTTGGTTTTATTGGAGAGAATAGAGATTTAAAAAGTGTTAAACTTCAAGCTTATATATATAATATAGAAAAAAATGAAAATTTAAAGAATAAAACATGGTATAAATTAGAGAATCAAGTTTATACAGGTAATAATAGTTATAATGGAAGCATTAAAATTACTAGAATTGAAATAGATGATTCAAATGTAAGTTTTTATTTTACTAGAAAAGGTTTTGTCCCTATGGAGGATCCAATAATACTAGCGAGAAATTCTAAAGGACAAACTGAATATATTGTTCCAGATGAACTTGAGAAAATAGCTACAAATCAATATGTTGCAAACTTTTCTTTGCTTTCAATAGATGATGAAGAAGAAAAAGAAGAATTTTCTACTTCTAATTTAATTGGAACGGAAAATGCAGAGTTTACAATTTTTGAAGATAAAACAACTAAGATGTTGGGTGAAGGTCTAACAATTGAGATTTAAGAAAATGAACAACTGTTAATTTACAGTTGTTTTTTTCTGCGAAAAAATGTGTTCAAAAATTAATTTATTTGATATAATGTCAACGGTATTTAAGAAAAGGAGGAAATAATCAATAATTTATTTGATTGATTATGTAAGTTAAAATGAATATAAATGAAAAAATTGCACAAGAATTAAATATTAAGGTATCACAAGTTGAAAATACTATAAAATTGATTGATGATGGAAATACTATTCCATTTATTGCTCGTTATAGAAAAGAAGTGACAGGTAATTTAAGTGACGAAACCCTTAGGGAATTCGATGAAAGATTAAAATATTTAAGAAATTTAGAGAGTAGAAAAGAAGAGATTATTAGATTAATTGATGAACAGGGAAAATTGACAGATGAATTAAAGCAATCAATTGAGAAAGCTGAGATTTTGTCTGAATTAGAGGATATATATAGACCTTATAAGCAGAAAAAAAGAACAAGAGCTACTATTGCTAAAGAGAAGGGATTGGAGCCTTTGTCTAATATAATTTATTTACAATCTGATAAAAGAGATATTAACGAGATTGCAAAGGAATTTATTGATCCTGAAAAAGGTGTTGAAACAATTGAAAATGCGCTTAATGGTGCGAAGGATATAATTGCTGAAACTGTTGCAGATAATGCTGATTATAGAAAGAAAATGAAAAAGTTATGTAATAGAGAAGCTGTTGTAACTATTAAGGCTGCTAATGAAGATGAGAAGTCTCCATATGAAATGTATTATAATTTTAATGAAACATTGAGAACTTTACCTAGCCATAGAATTTTAGCTATTAATAGAGGTGAGAAGGAAAATTATTTAAAAGTTAAGGTTGAAAAACCTGATGATAAAGTAATTGGATTTATTGAAAATGATATTATAAAAGATAAAAATACTCAGTTTGGAAAATTGCTAGAAGAGAGTATTGAAGATGGTTACAAGAGATTAATTGAACCTTCTGTAGATAGAGAAATTAGAAGCGAGTTATTTGAAAAAGCTGAGGAGAAGGCAATAAAAGTTTTTGGTAAAAATGCAAAACAATTATTACTTCAAGCTCCTATTAAAAATATTACAGTTTTGGGATTTGATCCTGCTTATAGAACTGGTTGTAAGCTTGCGGTTATTGATAAAAATGGTAAGTTATTAGACACTGCAACTGTATATCCAACAGAGCCTCAAAATGATGTTGCTGGTGCAACTAAGGTTATTAATAATTTTATTGAAAAATATGATATTAATATGATTGCAATTGGTAATGGAACTGCTTCAAGAGAATCTGAGATGTTTATTTCAGATTTAATTTCAAAAAATGAAAAAGAAATTTATTATGCAATTGTTAGTGAGGCTGGAGCTTCTGTTTATTCTGCTTCAAAGCTTGCAACAGAGGAATATCCAGACATAAATGTTTCTTTAAGAGGTGCAATTTCAATTGCCAGAAGACTTCAAGATCCTTTGGCTGAGCTTGTTAAGATTGAACCAAAAGCAATTGGTGTTGGACAATATCAACATGATGTTAATCAAAAGAAATTGACTGAGAGTTTGACTGGTGTTGTTGAGGATGCTGTAAATAGTGTTGGTGTTGACGTTAATACTGCTACTCCTTCATTGTTGTCTTATGTGTCTGGAATTAATAAACAAGTTGCAAAGAATATTGTTGAGTATAGAGATACTAATGGTAGTTTGAAACAAAGAAAAGAATTGCTAAAAGTTCCTAAGCTTGGAAAGGCAGCATTTGAACAATGTGCAGGTTTTATTAGAATATATGATGGAAATAATCCTTTAGAGATTACTGGTGTTCATCCAGAGAGTTATGATAAGGCTGAAGAGTTATTAACAAAGATGGGATATTCTGTGGATGATTTAGTTAAAAATGACAAATTAAATGAATTGAGAGACAAATTGAAAAAAGTTAATGTTAAGGAAATGGCTAAAGAGTTGGATGTTGGAGAATTGACTTTACAAGATATTATTAATGAATTATCAAAGCCTGGTAGAGATCCAAGAGAAGATATGCCAAAGCAGATTTTGAGAAGTGATGTTTTGAAGTTTGAGGATTTGAAGGAAAATATGGTTTTGAAGGGTACTGTTAGAAATGTTACTGATTTTGGAGCTTTTGTTGATATTGGTGTTAAGCATGATGGTTTAGTTCATATTTCTCAGTTGTCTAATAATTTTGTTAAGAATCCTTCTGATGTTGTTGCTGTTGGTGATATTGTTGATGTTAAGGTTATTGGTATTGATCCTGAGAAACAGAAGGTTAGTTTGTCAATGAAGGAAGTTAAATAACTTTACTAATTTATAATAAAAAGAAAAATACGTAGAAGAAACAGCTTCTGTAAAACAAATGGGATATGAGGAAGGTTTGGAAAAGGGATTAGAAACAGGACAAGAAAAAGAAAATAAATATAATGTTCTTTTAATTGTATTGCAATAAAATGTAGTTCAGATAAAGATTGGGAGTTGTGGATAGGCGGTGGATTGCATATTATTGGTATTTTTAAGGTGTATGGTTATTTTGAAGGAGAGTGATTTTGGGACTAGTGAAAATGTCAAAATTGATATCATGAAATGTAGTTTCCGTAAAGGAGAACTTTAAAATTGTCGAAAAAAGTTAATATGTATTTTTCTTTTGCAGAAAGGTTTTAAAAGAATTTGGTTATTTTTTACCTTTACTAAATTTATTTTTATGTGTAAAATGATATTAGAATTTTGTGGAGGAGAAGAATATGAAGAAAAATAAGAAATTAATTTTGTTTGGAATCGTCGTAATACTTGCTGTTTGCTTGATTTTAGCATTAAAAAATTCGACAAGTTTATATGGAAATAACGAGATTTCAAAAGAAGAATTACCACAAGCGAGTGCTGAACAAAATGGAGGAGTATCAACTCAAAGTGATGAGGCTAATAGTAATGATGAAAATGGTGTGAGCGTTCAAGATGCTTCAGTAGCTGTGCAATCAGTTAATACAAGCAATTGGGATTTAACTAAGGTAGATATAGTGTACGATACAGCAAATGTTGCAGTGCCTGTGCCAAAGGGATATGTAGCATCAGGAGCAGATGGAGAGCATACTGTAAATACAGGATTTGTAATATATGAAGGAACGACAGCTGTAACAAATAGTAATGCATGGAATGAATCATGTACAAGAAACCAATGGGTGTGGGTTCCAGTGCCAGATGTAAGTAGGATATATGAAACAGATGCAAATGGAAAGAAAAAGAGCAAATTGTATCAGTTTAGTAGCACAGGAAGAAGTACATATACAAATAGTAACTATGAGCCAGGTGTAGTACCTGATTATGATAATGAAAAATATTTTTCAGAATATGGCTTGCAAGGAATGACAAAAAAGATGTTTTTGAATGAATTACAAAATGAATTTGAAGAAACAATAAAGTCAATAGAAAAATATGGAGGGTTTTATATAGGAAGATATGAAACAGGAAACTTGTCAGCAGATGAGCCAGTAGTGCAGAGAATGAATAAAGATATAGGTGTTCAAAGTTGGTATGGAGCGTATAAAAGAATAAAAAGAATGAGCACAGGAACAAATGTAAGAACAGGAATGATATGGGGATGCTTATGGGATGAAACATTACAATGGTTAGTAGATAGTGGGGCAAAAACATATGCAGAGATGAAGGATTCAACAAGTTGGGGAAATTATTATAATAGTACATTTGAGTATAAAACAAATACAAGTGGAAGTACATCAAGTAAGACGTCATATAGTAGTACAAGAATACCATCAGGAAGTACAGAATATAGTAAAGCAAACAATATTTATGACATGGCAGGAAACGTATGGGATTGGACACTAGAGGGCAACGGCTCTTACTATCGCAGATGTCGTGGTGGCGGTTACGACTACGATGGTTCTAATATTCCAGCGTCTTACCGTAGCTTCGACAGTCCGAGCATCAGCTACCTCAACGTTGGGTTCCGTTCGTACTTTTATATATAGTAGCACTGAGCACTGATGGTGATACAGTATAAAGAGGTCGTGGTAGTTTTAGGGTATAACATGGAAAAATATTAAATTACTGCAGAGAAAATATTGCAAAAGTGTCAATGGTGTCATGATAAATTTGGGAGCATAGCGGTTAAATTTATCATGTTACCGTTGACAGGGAAAAGGAAAAAAAGTATGTAGGAAAATAGAAAGAGAAAAGGCTATTTTCTTACATACTTTTTTTTCCAAAATCCCATAAAAAGTATTGACATTTATATTTATTATATATAAACTTTAAACGGTACGTATAAATTATTAATGATGTCAGAAATAATTTTAAATATGATTTTAATCAATAAGAGGAATCTTATTAATTAAAATAAATTAGGGATAATTCAGAGGGCAACGGCTCTAACTATCGCAGATATCGTGGTGGCAATTACAACAACAATGGTTCTAATAATCCAGCATCTAACCGTAACAACAACAATCCGAACAACAGCAACAACAACATTGGGTTCCGTTCGTACTCTAATATTAGTTCAGATTATATATTTTAAGGAATATATACAGTAGCATATTAGATATTAAAGAGAATTATTCCTTCCTAATTTAGGTAAAAATGTATCATTTAGATTATGTATTAGTAAACTTAATTGAATATACGTAATCTAACATTTTAAAAGTAAGTGGTGAAGAAAAAAATTGAGTAATAATTTTATAAATGCAACAGCTAATTATAAATGAGCTTGTTGCTTTTTGTATGCGTTTTAGAAAAAAATAGTAGAAAAAGGAGTGAAAAAATGAAATTATCAGATGAGATTGAAAAATTGCAAGAAAAAAATGAAGGAAAAATTATATTAATAAAAAGTGGTATATTTTTTATTGCAATTGGAAAGGATGCGGTAGTGTTGCATGATGTGTTAGGACTAAAAACAACTTGTATGAAAGACCGAATTTGTAAAGTCGGTTTTCCTGTGAGAAATGTTGAAAAATACATACGTTTATTAAATGAAAATGATTTATCTTTTATAATTTATGTAAAAAATGAGGAAAGTAAAATAGAAGAATTATATAAAAACGATGGCAAAGATGTTAATGAATTTAGAACATGTTTAGATTGTAAAGAATGTTTAAATTTTCCAGAAACGGAAAAAGACATATTGGAAAGGATAAGAAAGATTGGAAAATAAAAAAGAAAGTGAACTTACGCTAATACCAAAATCTGAAAGATATATTCAGTATATGTTAGATGTAATCTTAAAATTACCGAGAACAGAGAAATTTAGTATTGGTACAGAATATAAAAATTCAATGTATAAAATGTTAAGATATATTTTATATATTAGTAAAATTGAAAAAAAAGAAAGATTATATTACATTAATTTAATTGATGCTGAATTAAATACACAAAGAATTTATTTGCGAATAATGAAAAATAATAGGTGGATAGATGAAAAAAAATTTAAAGTTTCAATTGATTTAATATATGAAATAGGAAAAATAGTGGGAGGATTGGTAAAATATTATGCCCAAAACAATAAGAAATCAATTTGAAAAAAACTTAACTTATGAAAAATTGGAGTGGGCGCATAAGTTAAGTCAAAAAGGAAAAACGACTAAGAAAGATGTGGTTTTATTTAATTTAAAAAAAGAAGAATATTTACAATGGTTATATGAACAATTAAAAAATGGTACATATGAACATGGTGGATATAGAATTTTTTATGTAAAAGTTCCTAAAAGGAGGAGAATACAAGTATCTAGATATATTGACAGAATTGTCCATAGATGGTTAGTCGATAACTTTTTAAAAGAATATTTTATAAAAAGTTTTATAAATACGTCATATGCATGTATTAAAAATAAAGGAATGCATTGTGCTGTTTTAGACGTTCAAAAAACGATGAAGCACTGTGATAGAATATGGGGAGAATATTATATTTTGAAGATGGATGTAGCAAAATATTTTCAAAATGTGGATAGAAAGATTTTAGTTGAAATTTTAAAACGAAAAATAAAAGATGAAAGATTAATGAATTTAGTATATAAAATAATTTATTCAAGCGAAGGAGAGAAAGGATTACCAATTGGAAATTATACAAGTCAGACATTTGCAAATATATATTTGAATGAGGTTGATCAATATATTAAACACAAATTGAAATGTAAGTATTATTTTAGATATATGGATGATTCATTGGTTTTAGTTAAGACTAAAAAAGAAGCTGTTGAAATTTTAAACAAAATAAGGAATTTTCTAAATGAAAATTTAAAATTACAATTGAATTCTAAAACTCAAATTATAAAAAGTAAAAATGGAGTGAATTTTTGTGGATATAAAATAAATGCAAATAGATTGAAAATTCGTGATAGGGGAAAAAGAAATTTGAAATTAAAACTAAAAAAAGTAAAAAAATATATAAAAGATGAAGAACTCTCATCTAAAGAAGCGTATAGATACATAACAGGTCACATAGGATATATAAAAATAGCTAATGTGAAAAACTTGACAGAAAAATTATTTTATTGTGTGGGAAATAATGAATGAAGTTTATTTACTAGGAAAAATTATTAAACTAGGGGAATTTAGATTTATATATGGAGATGTGTTAGTTCATAAATCATTAATTAAATTATGGTTAAAAACAGTTGATAAAAATGTAATTGAGTGTTGGGCCTATGATGATATTGCTGATAGGATTTTGAGAAGCAATTTTGAAAATGTTATGTTACGTGGAGAAATAAAATCCAAAGGATATGTAGTAATTAAAAATATAGAGAGAGTAATAATTGAATAGTACTTATCGGTACTATTTTTTTTGCTTTTATTTGATTCCGTAGAAAAACTGCAATTATGTAATAAAAATATAAAGAAAAAGATATGAAAATTTAAAAAAAAGCCTACATATTACGCAAAATTAGCATTTAATAGATATTAGTATTTTATTTCAGTTGCTTTTTGTAAAAAGTGTGTAATGATTATTTCAAAGATTATTAAAAGGATTTGGGGAGATAATATGAATAGGAGTAAATGGAAAATTTGGATTAGCTTGATTGCAATTACAGTAGGTATTGTATTTTGTGTAATTGGTGTTGGTTTAATTGAAAATAATAATCTAAAAAAGATTTCAATTAATGAAAATGGATCAGGAATAGCTATGGCTGAGAGTGGTACATCTGAATATGTTGCCAAATATGCTAAAGGTATTACTGGTTCGGGAATACAAAATGTTTATGATGTTGAAAGTACAACAGATGGTGGATATGTTGTTGCTGGAAGTTTTTCAGGTGAACTTGATGTTAATGGTGATGGAACTGTTGATGCAACATCAGCAGGTGGATATGACCAATTGATCGTTAAATATAATGCTGCTGGAACGGTAGAGTGGTTTAAAACTTTTGGAACAAATCAAGATGATGAGTTTGTTAGTGTTGATGTGACATCTGATGGTGGTTATGTTGTAAGTGGATACGAATATGTTAATCAAGAAGATGCGATTGTGATGAAGCTTGACAGTTCTGGAAATAAAGTTTGGAAGAGCACAATTAGTGGAATATACGAAGATAAAATGAGAGATGCAAAAGTTTTATCAAATGGAAATATTGTTGCTGTGGGAAGATTTGCTAGTCCATCAATTAAGATTAATAATACTACAATAACGAAAACAGGCATAAATAATGGATATATTATTTGCTATGATTCAAATGGAAATTACAAATGGCACAAAGGAATTACAGGACTAGGAGACATTGATGTAACGTCTGTGACTGAAACATCATCGGGAATAGCAGTAGCAATAAATTATTTAGGAACAATTAATGTTGCTGGAAAATCAATTACAAATGGTGGTGCTCAAGATTCTGCTATATTTACATTTTCAGTAGATGGAGTATATAAGTGGAGTAAAAACATAAGTGGTTCATATGATGAAATAATTGCTAAAATAATAACTGATAGTGAAGATAATATTGTTGCTGTTGGAGGTTTTGCAAGTAATTTAACAATAGATTCTCAAACAATTACTGCGCCAACAACGAATTATTCAAATGCTATTATGTTGAAATTTGCTTCTGCAACAGGTACTTATGTTTCAAGTAAAGTATTTGGCGGAACAAATGGTGATGGTAAAATAATGACTGCTATTCCTACAGATGATGGAGGAGTATTACTTGGAGGATGGTTTTATTCAACTAATTTTGATATAGATAGTGACGGAACTAATGATGTTACAAGTACAAAAGGTCAAGATGACGGAATTATTGTAAAATTAAATAGCAAAAATGAAGTGGAGTGGTATAAAACAATTGGTGGTGATTCATATGATGAAAATTATGGTCTTGCGCAATTGACTAATAAGAGTTTTATTGCAGTAGGTGGATTTGATAGTACATCATTGGATTGTTCAGATCAAACAAATTTGTTAAGTTTAAAGGGCTATGCTGATGGATATGTTATAAATTTTAAAGATTTGTCAAAGTCTTCGGTTTTGGTGCATCATTATATTAAAGGTACGACTACGAGTTTGAGTGATGATGTTACTATAGAAGGAAATGTTGGTGATGCGTATGCAACAAGTACAGCAAC
>USFR01000016.1 GCA_900553945.1 uncultured Clostridium sp. | reverse complement strand
TTACTTTATTTGTATCCTTTTCTAAATAATTAACTGTATAACTTAAATCCGTTCTTGGTGTATAGTATAAAATAATTTCATTTGAATTTGTTCCTATTGTTATACTATCTGCACTTGCTGAACTATAATTATATCCATCTATGTCAACCTTCTCTGATACTGCCGTTACAACTGAACCATATGTCTTATTAGTTGCTTTGGCTGTTTTTAATACTTTGTTTGTATCTTTTTCTAAATACCTAACTGTATATAAATAACTCTTCAATTTATAATAATACGTAACAGTAATCTGATCCTCTGTCATAGTACCAGATGCATTTTTAGGCGTGCTTACAAGTTTATAATATTCTGGTATATCTGTTGCTGTACTTGTTGCATACGCATCACCAACATTTCCTTCTATAGTAACATCATTACTTATACTTGTTGTTGTGCCTTGAACATAATGATGAACTACAACTGATGTTTTCTTTGCTAACCCACCAAGCTTTATAACCATACCAGCATAATCATATGCTTTATTATTTAAATTAACTAAACTTATTCCATTGTCTAAATTTATACAACTACTTGAAAAACGTCCTCCTGATATATAACCTCCATCGCTACATTCCACAACTGAATTTATTAAATCGTAATATTCTCCTCCTATTCCTAATGCACTCTCTACTTTTCCACTACTACTATACTTGATTATCATTCCATCATAGAATGAACCACCATCTTTACTAGTTAAACTTATTCCATCACCTACATTAATACTACTTGTATAAAAGTATCCTCCTACTACACAACCTCCATCACTTGTTCCTGACACTGATAGCACATTTGAACTTCCTTCTATTCCTCGAGCCCATTCTACTTTTCCATTACTACTATACTTAATTATCATTGCATCATATTTTGATTTATTAGTTAAACTTATTCCCGTATCTAAATCAATATTAGCACTCGAAAAATATCCTCCTACTATATATCCTCCATCACTACATTCTGCTACTGCTCGTATATAATCATTATTAGTACCTCCTATTCCTTTTGCCCATTGTGCTTCACCTGTACTATCATATTTTGCCACAAAACCATCATAGTAATTGTAATCTGTATTATTTACCCATATATCACCTACATGTAAATAACTTGCTCCATTTCCAAAGTATCCTCCAACTATACAACCTCCATCACTTGTCACAACCAATTTGCTAACATGAGCAGAATTAGAACATTCTATTCCTTTTGCCCATTGTGCTACACCCCTGCTATTAAGCTTTATTATCATTCCATCTTCCTGATAAGAACTACTTGAAGAACTTGAATTAGATAAACTTACTCCATTTCCTAAACTTATAGTACTCGATAAAAAAACACCTCCTAATATATATCCTCCATCTTTTGTTTCATATGCTGAGTATATATAGTCTGATTGTGTACCTCCTATAGCTTTTGCCCATTGTGCTACTCCAGTACTATTATACTTTATTACCATTCCATCTTTATCACCATTAGAAGTTAGACTTACTCCATTTCCTAAACTTATTCTAGAAGATTTAAAAATTCCTCCTACTATGTAACCTCCATCACTTGTTTGTTTCACAGACATTATAGTATCATACTCTGTTCCTCCTATTTGTTGTGCCCATTCAGCTTTGCCACTACTATCGTACTTTATTATAATTCCATCACTATGATCATATTCGGATGTACTTCTATTTGTAAACGTTATTCCATTTCCTAAATCTACAGTTTTCGAACTAAAATATCCCCCTACTATGTAACCACCATCACTTGTTTCTGCTACAGAGTGTATTTCATCTGTTGTGTTACTACCTCCTATTACTTTTGCCCACTCTTTAACCTCTGATGATGTATCTGAAGCATATAATGAAATTCCATTAGAATCATTGTTTTCTGTTTCAGTAGTTTCAGCTTTTGTCATTGCATGAACAGATTCACTATCTATAGCACTTTCATTTCTCCTTAACTTTTGTGCATTTAATTGATTCTCAACAATTGCGACTATAATAGCAATCACAGCCACCGCTAAAATTGCCATACTTACAATTTTCTTTTTTGAAATTCCCGTGATTCTTTGTTTAATTGATTTTCTTTCCATAGATTTTGTAGATTGTTTCTTAGACATCGCCATTTCTCCTAACCTTTTTTCATACTGCCTTCATTTTAAACATCTATTAAAATTAATCAATGTCACTAAATTCCATAATTTTATTTTCTTTATTGTCTATTTGACAATAAAAATATATAAAATATTATTTTATCAACACTTTTCGACATTCTTTATCTTTTTATTTGAATTTAATCTCTTTTCCTTTACATTTTTATATCTTTTTTCGGCAAATATCGACTTTTCTTTACGCAAACTACATTTCAGGATATCAAATTCGAAATTCATTTTACATCAAAATTTACTCTCTCTCAAAATAATCCTACACCTTAAAAATACCAATAATATGCAATCCACAGCCTATCCACAACTTTTCAATTTTATCTTAACAACATTTTATTGTAATATAAAGAAAAATACATATAAAATTTTTGAATCACCGCGCAGGGACCAAACGAACGAAGTGAGTTCGATTGAAGCATTCTACCCGGATTGAAAATAAAAATAGCAAATTTTTATTTTCAAATTCCGAGGAATGCGCCAGCAAGGTGTGAAAAAATTTTAATATGTATTTTTCTTTATAAATATCAAAAATGAGAAAACATAGCTAACCGCTATGCTTCCTCATCTAAAATAAAATATATTATTCAACCTTTTTAAGAACTTCTTCTTTTAAACTCTCTAAACGAGTATCAGCATCTTCCATAGTCTTACCTTTAACACCCATATAGAATTTGACTTTTGGTTCTGTACCAGAAGGTCTAGCACAACACCATTCATTATTAGCAAGTTCATAATATAAAACGTTTGACTTAGGTAAAGTAATTTTCTCTTCTTTACCAGTTTTCAAATCTTTTCTAATTCCTAATGTATAATCTCTAATTGCTTCAATCTCAAAATCTCCGAAAGATTTTGGTGGATTTTCACGCAAATTATTCATTAATTCTTTTATCTTTTCAGCACCCTCAGCACCTTTTAAAACAGTTGAAACTTGAGCTTCTTTATAATATCCATATTTCTCATAAATATTAATCATTTGATCCCATAGAGTCAAGCCTTGTTTCTTGTAATAGGCTGCTGCTTCTGATAACATCATTACTGCAACAATACCATCTTTATCTCTTGCATGAGTTCCAACTAAGCAACCATAACTCTCTTCAAATCCAAATACATATTCATAATCATGTTTCTCTTCAAACAATCTAATTTGTTCTCCAATATATTTAAATCCTGTTAAAGTTTCAATCAAATGCATTTTATACTCATCAGCAATTGCATCTGTCAAATTAGATGAAACTATTGTCTTAATAACAGCTCCATTCTTAGGAAGAGAACCATTTTCTTTTCTTTGGGATAAAATATATTCAGCAATTAATAAAGCTGTCATATTTCCTGTATAGAAAATATATTCTCCTGTTTTTGAATCTTTAACTTGAATTCCTAATCTATCAGAATCGGGATCAGTTGCCAAAATTATATCAGCATCAACTTTTTTAGCTAATTTTAATGCCAAATCATATGCTTTTGCAACTTCTGGATTTGGATAATCAACTGTTGGAAAATTACCATCTGGTAATTCTTGTTCTGGAACAACATAAACATGTTCAAATCCTAGTTCTTCTAAAACTCTTTGTACAGGTTTATTTCCAGCTCCATGTAATGGAGTATATACTATTTTAATATCTTTTCCCATCTCATGAGTAACTTCTGGATGAATTGATTGAGATTTTAAAGCCTCAATATATCTTTTATCAATAGCATTACCAATTAAATGATATAATTTTTTCTCACCAGCAAGTTCTCTTGACATAGTCTTAACCATTGAATATTCAGTAACTTTATTTACTTCTTCAATAATCTCTTTGTCCCTTGGTGCAACAATTTGAGCTCCATCATCCCAATAAACTTTATATCCATTATATTGAGGTGGATTATGACTTGCTGTAATCATAATTCCAGCTGTAGCTCCTAACTCTCTTACTGCAAATGATAATTCAGGAACTGGTCTTAAATCTTCGAACTTATATGTCTTAATTCCATTAGCATTTAAGCATAAAGCTGTATATTCACTAAATTCTTTTGACATTCTTCTTGAATCATAAGAAATTACAACACCTTTTTTCTCTGTTCCTTGTTTTAATATATAATTTGCTAATCCTTGTGTTGCTTTTGAAACAGTATATTTATTCATTCTATTTGTACCTGCCCCAATAACTCCTCTAAGTCCAGCAGTTCCAAAATCTAATGACTTATAAAAACGATCTTTAATTTCTTCATCATTTCCTTTTATTTCAAGCAATTCTTGCTTTGTATCATCATCAATATCTGGATCTTCACACCATTTATCATATTGAGCCATATAAGCCATCTTGTTCCAATAATCTGTATATAATTTTCTAGCTGTTTCTGGGCTATCTTGACCTTCAGCATTTTTTATTGGTGCAAATTCTTCTTCTCTTTTTACTCTTAATACAACTACATCATCAAGCATTTCATATGAATCAAATATAAATAATTCAAATTTATATGCATTTGGTGAAGTTGGTTCAACAAGTTTTCCATTTTCATCTATATATTTGGCCTTTTTAAAAGCTGTATGATATGGTAAACGTAAATCACTAACCTTTTCTAATCCTTTAATGTTATATAAATGGAATATTGCATTTGCATCTCCATATACTAATGCTCCATATTTATCTCTCATTTGAGCCATTTCATCAGAAATTTCAGTATATTCTATAACACCAACTTTTTTATTCTTTCTACAGAAAACTCCAACCTTTTCTTTTGGGTCTGTTTTTTCAATTGTCTTTACGGAACCAAGAACTTTGTTCTCAATTGACATTCCAAGTAAAAGTGGATCAACTGATTTAACAAGGACATTATCAACACCACTAACAAAAACCCATTCAATTCCATCAGCTTTCATTTGTTTAATAATTTTTTCTTTTCCCATAGCTTTTAATGTACCGCCATGTCCATCAGCAGCTTTTTTAACCATTTTATTTTCATCTAATAAAATCTTTCCATCAACGCTAATCATTGGTAATTCACCTTGAATAAAGAATTTAATAGACTCTTTTGGATATCCAAAATATTTGTTTTTCTTGAAGAAATCAACAGTTGCAGCATTGTTTTCTCTACTTGTCATTATATACCAAGGAATAACAACACCATATTTTTCATTTGCTCTTTTTAAATTATCACATAATAATTCAAATAAAGATTTATGAGATGGTAATCCCATATCAAATGTACCTTTTGGTCCCTTATGTCCTAATCTTGTTCCTTGTCCTCCAGCCATTGTAACAACAGCAAACTTATTTGCTTTAATTGCTTCAATTCCTTTTTCTTCATAGGCTTTTATTTCTGTTGCAGTCATTTTAGATTTATCAACATAATCAATAGGTTCAACAGTTACATTTTCTAAGTCTAATGGTTTTTTAGCATCATGATAAAGTTTTTCCATCAAATCAAAATCAATTGTTAGAATTTGATCTAATAGTTCTTTTTTCTTTTCATCATCTAACTCATCATAGAACTTTAGCAAATGCTCTTGATGATGCTTTTTTACAAGCTCTTTTGCTTTCTCATATTTTTCGTTCATTTCGTTATTTAAGACTCCTTCCTTTATTACAAATATTACAAATCAAATCACTCATATATTATACTATTAAACTTATTTAGTCAATATACTATTTAGCCTCTTGTGTACTTGAAAAATCTCAGGAATTCGTCTTACTCCACTCGTGTTAAGAATTGCACTATGCTCCTCTAAAATCTCTCTTGAATTTTCTTCAAAAGTCTCAATATCATAACAATTAATAATTTTATTTTTCTTGCCAATTAGCGAATTATTTACATTATTAATAAATTCATTACTTCCCTTTACAAATATAATTTTATTTCTAATTTCTGCTATTTGCTCGTCAGACAATAAATTTTTATTCCATTTAATATTTTTAATTTTATTTTTCTTAGATTTTCCTAAATTAACTTTTTTTACAATAAAATTAACCTCTTTTTCTAAACTATCCTCTAAAATCGTAGTAATTTTATTTCCTTTTTCCAATTCTTTTTCAATATATGGTATTAACATAACAATTAAATGCATGTCATTTGCATACACTCCGCAATATTTCTGTGCTTCATTATTCTCTACCATAACAATCCCTCCTAGGTTTCTTTTGGTAAATTTTACCACCAAGTTTTTCTTAAGTCAACAAAAATCGTTCTACCTTTTTCGACATGAATATTTCTTAAAAAAGTGTCAATACTTTTGATAACCAAAGGAGGTATTTATGAAACTAAAAAAAATGTTAATTATCTTTGTTTTATTTCTTTTATACTTTATTTTCAACTCAATCTCATACTCATATTCTATTTCAAATGACTTAGAAAAAAATCTATTCAGGCTACACATCATAGCCAATAGCGACTCTGAAGAAGATCAAGATTTAAAGCTTTTTGTAAGAGACAATGTCATTAATTATTTAAAAAATTACCAATTGTCAGACAAAAATGAACTAATTAATTTTCTAAAAACACATGAAAACGAATTAAATCAAGTCATCCAATCAGCAATAAATCAAAAAGGTTATAATTATAACTTTACTATTGAAATAGGAAACTCATTTTTCCCTCAAAAAAAATATGAAAACATAGTTTTACCATCTGGATATTATGACGGGTTAAAAATAAAAATAGGAAAAGCCGAAGGCAAAAATTGGTGGTGCGTATTATTTCCACCAATGTGTTTAATAAATGAATCTACTTGTGAATTACCAGAAGAATCTGAACTAATTCTTGAAAATTCATTGTCTGAAGAGTGTAATTCAATAGTTGCCTCAAATAATCAAAATTACAAATTTAAATTCAAAATTGTAGATTTTCTAAATTCATTGCATTAATTTTTTAAAAATTACAATAATTAACATAGAATAAAAGAAGACTATTATAACATTTTTATGTTCACATCTTTATTCATGCACAGAATTTTAGCACTACAATCACTATATTTTCGCATACTTCTTGTCAATCTGCATTTTTTATGGTATATTTTGAATACAAAAACAAAAATAATTTTATTTTGAATATATATAAATTGGGGGAATAATCTTGGAAAAATTAGTTATAACGGGTCCAACACCTCTACGTGGAGACGTAAAAATAAGTGGAGCAAAAAATGCAGCAGTAGCCATAATCCCTGCTACAATACTAATCAATGGAATTTGCACAATAGAAAATTTACCAAATATAAGTGACGTAAAGTCATATTTTGAAATACTAGAATCGCTTGGTATAACAATAACTTGGATAAACAGACATACTGTCCAAGTAGATTCAAGAAACATTACATCATCAACAGCACCTTTAGATCTTACTAGAAAATTTAGAGCATCATATTATTTAATTGGTGCTTTACTTGGCCGTTGCGGACGTGCAGAAGTAGGACTTCCTGGTGGATGTAATTTAGGTCCAAGACCTATAGACCAACATATTAAAGGTTTTGAAGCACTTGGAGCAGAAGTAGATGTATCAAATGGAAACATAACAGCAACTTGTGAAAAATTAAAAGCTAATTCAATTTACATGGACATAGTTTCTGTTGGAGCAACTATGAACATTATCTTAGCAAGCGTTTTGGCAGAAGGTACAACAACAATAGACAATGCAGCTAAAGAACCTCACATCGTTGACTTAGCAAACTTCTTAAATACAATGGGAGCAGACATTAGAGGAGCAGGAACAGATGTTATTAAAATAAATGGTGTAAAAGAATTAAAAGGAAATGCAACATATTCCATAGTACCAGATCAAATAGAAGCTGGTACATTCATGCTTGCAGCCATTGCATCAAAAGGAGATATAACAATTCATAATTGTATAACAAAACACTTAGAACCAGTAATCGCAAAAATTCAAGAAATTGGTGGAAATGTAGATGCAAACGGTGACCACGTAAGAGTTTGGTGGACAAAAAGAACAACTAAAGCAAATGTTAAAACTCTTCCTTATCCTGGTTTCCCAACTGATTTACAATCACAAATGGGTGTTGTTTTATCTATGTCATCAGGAACAAGTATAATTAATGAAAGCATTTGGGATTCAAGATTTCAATATACACAAGAATTAAATAAAATGGGCGCAAAAATAACAACATCAGGAAAAACAGCAATTTTCGAAGGAGTTGATTATTTATACGGTGCACCTGTTACAGCAACTGATTTAAGAGCTGGAGCAGCTTTAATAATGGCAGGAACAAGTGCAAATGGAGTAACAGAAGTATTTAACCTTCACCACATTGACCGTGGTTATGAAAATATCGAAGAAAAATTCAGAAAATTAGGAGCAAACATAGAAAGAGTACAATACACTGAAGAATAATGGAGTAAAAAATGTTTAATTTTTGTAGTTTATATAGTGGTAGCACAGGAAACTGTTTATTAGTTCAAACAGACGAAACAAAAATCTTAATAGATGCAGGAGTTAGTCAAAAAAAAATAATGACTGCTCTTGCGTCTTTTAATGTTAATATTGAAGATATTGACGCAATTCTAGTCACACATGAGCATTCCGATCACGTACAAAATGTTGGTAGTCTTTCAAAAAGATATAATATACCAGTCTATTGCAATATTGAAACACTAAATGCAATGCCAGTACAAAAAGAAAAAATTTCAGACGAAAACAGAATAATATTCACACCAAACAAAAAATTTAAAATTAATGATATAGAAATACAAAGTTTTCAAATACCTCATGATGCAGCAAATCCTTGTGGTTTCAACTTATTTCATGATGATAAAAAAATAAGTATAGCAACCGATATTGGCCATATGGACAACAATTTACTAGACAAGTTAAAAGAATCTTCTTTCATATTATTAGAAGCAAATTATGATCCAGACATTTTAAAATATAGTAAATATCCATTCCAATTAAAGCAACGTATACTTAGTCCAATCGGACATTTATCAAATGAATCATCAGGAAAAACTATAACAGAATTAACTACAAAATATGGCCTAAAATCAGCAATGCTAGGCCATTTGAGTAAAGAAAATAATTTTCCCGAACTAGCTTTAAAAACAGTAACTGATGAATTGCAAACAAAAAATATTACAGCCGAAGACGTAACAATCCAAGTAGCTAGCAGAGACTACCCAAGCAAGTTAATTAAAATATAATTTACATACAATAATTGATATACATACTGCAAGAAAATTTCCTAAAATAGCAAATAAAAGCAATTTTAGTGAAATTTTCTTTTTTATTTCCCCAGTATACACAGCCAAAGCATATAAAGTTGTCTCTGTAGATCCCATAATTGTACTAACAGTTAGTGCAATCAAAGAATTCGCACCATATGTATTAATTAAATCTGTACCTATAACAACACTAGCACTTCCCGAAATTGGTTTTAATATTACTAAACTAGTAATTTCTTTAGGAATTCCAAAAATTTTAAATACATAAATAACAATTTCAGCAATAAAATCTATCAAACCAGATGCTCTAAGCAAATTAACAGATAAAAAAAGTGCTAATAATGTTGGAAACAAATTTAAAACTGTGTGTAATCCCTCCATGACCCCCTCTGAAAATGAATCAAAAACCTTTACTTTATCTTTAATGCCAATCATCAAAATAGAACAAATTAAAAAAGGAATCATTAAACATTCTATGTTTTTGCTCACAATTTTCTCTCCTTAAAAAATAAATTTCCCAAAAACATTATTATAAAAAAAGTTAAAATGCTAGTAATCCAAACAGGTACAATAATTTTTCCAGCCCCATCTGATCCTTGCGATGCCAATATACTAATAACCGTTGTAGGAAAAATCTGTATAGATAAAGTATTCATAAGAACAAACAAATTCATTTCTTTCGACATTTCGTTTGCCGTACTTTCTTTTTCCATTCTCTTCATTGCATCAATTCCGGCAGGTGTCGCTGCATTCCCTATTCCCATTAAATTTGAAACCATATTTAAAGTAATTAATTTCTTAACGTCATCACTTGTATTTTTAAAAAATTTATTAACAAATGGTCTTAAAATTTTTTCAATTTTTCCTAATATACTGGTATTTTTTATTATTTTTATCATCCCACTCCAAAAACACAAAATACCACCAAACTTGAAAATAAAATCAATAACATTTTCAAAACTTACAAATACTGCCGAATTTACATTTTCGACCTTTTGATTAAAAACAGCAAAAAAAATTGCTGAAAGCACCAACATTGGCCAGATTGAATTTAGCACAATTTTCCACCTCTTCTAAAATTATGCAATTTTTTTATTTTTATTCAAAAAATTGTTGTTTTTTTCAAATACATATGTTATTATAGGGCTGGGTAGATAATCTATTATTTAAATATATTATCGAAGATATATTTATTTGGAGGTGGATAGTATGAAGCTTTCTACAGGAATTATAAGAAGAGTTGACGAACTTGGAAGAATAGTTATTCCTAAAGAAATGAGAAAAGAATTGGACATAGGCCAAAAGGATCCTATTGAAATATCAATTGAAGGTTCTAACATAGTTTTACGTAAATATGAAAATAAATGTGTTTTCTGCGGAGCTATAAAACCAGCAATCAGATATAACGGAAAATTGATTTGTTCAAAATGCTTAAAAGAGATAAACAAATCTGTAGAAGTAAAATAATTCTTTAAGGACTAAAAAATGGTACAACGGATATAACTCTTTTCAAAGCTTCTTCCGAATAGACAAAAATTATATCCGTTGTTCATCGGAATATATTATGGTCATAAAAAAAGGACATACAAATGTCCTTTTTTTATATGTTTATTAATAACTTAAAACTCTAACAATCTCTCTAAAAATCCTAAAAAATATCTTTCTTTTATATTCTAAATCGTTACCTATATATATGATTCTTAAAATTTTTATACACCTATTTAATTTATATAAATTGCTTATATATCTCGTTTTTATTAACTCCCCTATCTTTAGCAATCATTTTTATTATCTCTTTTTTCTCAAAACCTTGTCTTTCATAATATGCATAATGTTCTTCTAAAGTCATTTCATTTCTAGAATCTCTTGCAATATCATTTTCTGATTTCTCAGCTCCCTTAACAATAATAACCATCTCTCCCTTTGGTTCAATTCTTTCCATAACTTCCGAGATTTTCCCTCTAATAAATTCTTCATGTATTTTTGTCATTTCCCTACCAATTGATATTTCTCTATTACCTAAAATATCAAGCATACATTCTAAAGTTTCATCTATTTTATGAGGTGCTTCATAAAAAATTAAAGTACTTTGAACATTTTTCACTTCATTTAATTTATCTTTTTTCTCTTTTGCTTTAGCAGACAAAAAACCAACAAATAAAAATTGTCTTGTATCTAATCCTGAACATATTAATGAATTTATAGCTGCACACGCACCCGGAATTGGAACAACAACAATATTTTCCTTAATTGCCTCTTTAATAACTTCAACTCCAGGATCAGAAATCCCAGGAGTTCCAGCATCAGAAACAACTGCAACATTCTTTCCTTCTTTTAATTTGTCAATAATAACTTTTGCTTTAACTTTTTCCGTTTCCTTATAATAACTCATTAACGGTTTTGAAATCTCTAAATGATTCAACAATTTTAATGTATGTCTTGTATCTTCAGCAGCTATCAAATCTACATCATTTAACACTTTCACAGCTCTATATGTAATATCATCTAAATTACCAATTGGCGTTGCAACAATATACAATTTTCCTTCCATAACAAATCATCGTATTTTAATACGAATTTTTCCCTCCTTTGAAATTCATCTATAAACTTAATTCTCTTCATTATCATAAAGTTAATTTATCTATACACTCTCTATTATCATAAAAATCTCATTATTCTTCTATATAACTTAACACTCCATATTATCTTAGCAATTTCTCTATATAACCTAACTCTCTTCATTATCATAAAACTTTAACAATTCTTCAGTATATTCATTATTTTCATTATAAACTATTAACGGTTTTAACACTTTTAATGACGGATTCCCACATTTTACACCTTTAATTAAAACTAAATTAGCTTCATCTTCTAAATGAGAATGCACAAGTTGAATTTCCTTTGGTTCTACTTTATTTTCCCTCATAGCATTAAAAATATCGCAAAGTCTATCTGGCCTGTGAACCATATAAAAAACTCCCTTATCTTTTAACAACTTTGAAGCCTCATTCACTACGTCTTTCAAAGTACACTTAACTTCATGTCTTGAAATTAGTTTCTTTTGATTATCATTTATTAATCCAGTATTTAATTTTTTATATGGTGGATTAGAAATAACATAATCAAATTTTTTATTGAAATTACCTCTAGATATTCCAACAATATCTGCATTAATAATATCAATTTTATTTTCTAAATCATTATATTTTACACTTCTTTTTGCCATATCAACCAATTCTTCTTGTATTTCAACAGCATAAACTTTTTCAGGATTTTGTTTTCCAGCAACAAGTATACTAATTATTCCAGTGCCTGTCCCTAAGTCAGCAACAATTGCATTTTTTCTTGAAATCTTCGCAAAGTTTGCAATTAATACGCTATCCATTCCAAAACAAAATCCATCCTTTTTTTGCAAAATTTTTAAATTCTTGCAATTTAAATCATCTAATCTTTCATCATCCATAATCTCAATATTCATAAAATCTAATTCCCTTTAAATCATTTAATATTTATACTTTTATTATTCATAAAACTAATTTCATTTAATTCATCAAATCCAGCTTCATAATTATTTCAATATTTAAAAATTTCAACTTCTTCATGTCTGCACTATTTTATATAGCAATTCATATTATATAACAAAAAGCAAAATCTTGCAAAAATCAAACAGAAAGGAGCCATAAAAAATGCAACCTCCACCACCAAAAAAGAACAAATTCATACAAAATACAATTTGTTCTTTATATGAAGTAGAATACTTTCTACGAAATTATAATACCTTCTCCGACGCCTTACATGTCTTGAAAATAGTTAATAGACACAATAATCGTCCCCCACCTCTTCCGCCATTAAATAGAAAATAGACTACAATTTCTAATACAATTAACTTAATTGGGCACAACAATCCTCTGTCTTTGTCAATTTTTTCTACTAACAAACTTATCACTCATACCATCTACTGCTGTTCCATCAATTAAAAAGCTTACGGAACTAACCTCTTTCAGTTCTAAAAATGTATCTACAACAGAATAAATTATATGTAGTTGTTCTTCCGAATTAACTTCTCTGTCAGAAACAAAATTTTCGTTAAAATCAATAACTAAATTATTTCCCTCCAATTTAACAGAATTCACACATGTTCCATCTGGAATTGTTTTGCCAATAGCAGCATTTTCGGAACCCTGTAACAGCATATCCAAAATTTTTCTATATGGAGAATCTACTAACTCCTTCACATCAATACTTCTAGCCTCAGGAACCATCTTCTCACTCACAGGATCCCAAAAATATAGAGAAACAATTGTCATTCTATTTTGACTATCCGTAATCTCCTGCTGAGGTGTATACTCCGTCATTGTAGTCTCCACATCTACCTGTTTTGTATTCTTTAAAATTGCAAAAATTATAAGAATTGCACACATTAAAATAACAACAAAATAAATTATTTTCTTCATCATAATCCACTCCTTCTTTTAAACTATTTAGTCATCTAATTCAATTGTATTTCAAAAGCGAGAAAATATGCATACAACCGCATTTCACGGCAATTTGCCAACTTTTGTACATTGACAAAAACGCTTTTTCATTATAAGATAAGCTTGATTTATATCGAGAGGAGAATTAAAATGTCAGAATTATTACACGTAGGGTTAGACGTAGGATCAACAACAGTAAAAATAATAGTAATGAATGATAAACAAGAAACAATATATACAAATTACACAAGACATTTTTCAGACACAAAAAATACAATTTGCAATGTATTAGAAAAATTAGCGAAAGACTATCCAGATGATACCTTCACTATGGCATTAACAGGTTCAGGAGCTATGTCAGCAGCCAAATTCTTAAAAATACCTTTTATACAAGAAGTTATTTCATGTAAAAGAGCTGTTGAAAAATATTTACCTGAAACAGACGTAGTCATCGAATTAGGTGGTGAAGACGCAAAAATTATATATTTTGATAAATTTATAGAACAAAGAATGAACGGAACATGTGCAGGCGGAACAGGAGCATTTCTTGATCAAATGGCTTCTTTACTAAACACAGACACAGCTGGACTTAATGAACTTGCAAAAAATCATAAAGTAATTTATCCAATCGCTTCAAGATGTGGAGTATTTGCCAAAACAGATATTCAGCCACTTTTAAACGAAGGTTCCAGAAAAGAAGATATTGCAGCATCAATCTTTCAAGCCGTTGTTAATCAAACAATAAGCGGATTAGCTTGTGGTAGACCAATTAAAGGTAAAGTTGCCTTCTTAGGTGGTCCATTAAGCTATTTACCAGAACTAAGAAAAAGATTTATTGAAACACTAGAACTTAAAGATGATGAGATTCTAGTTCCAGAAAATGCACACTTACTAGTTGCAAAAGGAGCAGCCTTAGACTCACTTAATTCTCCAGTTTTCACAAATCAAGAATTAAAACAAAAAATTAAAAATTTGAAAAAATCTAAAGATACAACAACAGTACCTTTAGAGCCGCTATTCAAAGACGATAACGAATATGAAGAATTCAAAAAACGTCATGATAAAGATAAAATTAAAACAAAATCACTAAAAAAGCATACAGGAGACTGCTTCGTAGGAATCGATGCAGGATCTACAACAACTAAATTAGTTTTAATAGATAAAGATTCAAATTTATTATATTCAGACTATGGAAGTAATGAAGGAAATCCATTAAAAAGCGTTATAAAAATGCTTAAGAAAATGTATGAACAATTACCTGAAACAGCAAACATACGTTATGCAGGCGTTACAGGATATGGTGAGAAACTAATTCAAACAGCTTTAAATATTGATTTAAACGAAATAGAAACAATAGCTCACTACACAGCAGCTAAAAAATTCATGCCAAACGTTACAAGTATCATAGACATAGGTGGACAAGATATGAAATACATCAAAATGAAAGGCGACGTTATAGATAACATTATGCTTAACGAAGCTTGTTCATCAGGATGTGGATCATTCATTGAAACATTTGCAAAAAGCTTAAACATATCAATTCAAGATTTTGTACAAGCTGCAATCGAATCAAAAGCACCTGTAGACTTAGGTTCAAGATGCACAGTATTTATGAATTCGAAAATTAAACAAGCACAAAAAGAAGGATATAGCGTTGGAGATATTTCAGCAGGTCTTTCATATTCAGTAATAAAAAATGCAATTCAAAAAGTTATGAAAGTACGTGATATGAGCACTTTAGGTGATCACATCGTTGTACAAGGTGGTACATTCTATAATGATGCTGTACTTCGTAGTTTCGAAAAAATAGTAGGAAAAAATGTAATAAGGCCAAACATTGCTGGACTTATGGGAGCTTATGGTGTAGCCTTGTTATCAAAAGAACAATATGAAGCCAACCTTGACATGGAATACACATCAACTATCTTAAAAACAGAAGAATTAGACCAATTAGACATAAAAACAACTCAAGTAAGATGTGGAAGATGTGAAAATAACTGTCTATTAACAATAAACAAATTCAGTAATGGTAAATCATTTATCTCTGGAAACCGTTGCGAAAAGGGAAGTGGCGGAGTTACAGAAAATAAAAATTTACCAAACATGTATAAATACAAATATGAACGTCTATTTAGTTATGAACCTTTATCAGAAGAACAAGCATATCGTGGAACAATTGGTATACCAAGAGTTTTAAATATGTACGAAGACTATCCTTTCTGGTTCACTTTCTTAACTAACTTAGGATTTAGAGTAATACTTTCAGAAAAAAGTACAAGAAAAACATACGAAAAAGGAATGGAATCAATGCCTTCTGAATCCGTATGCTACCCTGCAAAACTAACACACGGACATATAATAAGCCTGATAGAAAAAGGAATTAAAACAATTTTCTATCCATGTATTCCATACTCTAGAAAAGAATACAAAAAAGCTAATAACCATTACAACTGTCCAATTGTAATATCATATCCTGAAGTATTAAAAAATAATGTTGAAGAACTAAAATCAGATGATATAAAATTCATAAACACATTCTTACCTTTTGATGCAAAACACTTAACAGAAGTAATCTTAGAAAGAGAAGAATTTAAAGAATATAATTTTACTAAAAAAGAACTTTTAACAGCAGCTAAAAAGGCAGAAGAAGAATATCAACACTTCAAAGATGACGTTGATAAAAAGGGAACAGAAATAATGCAATACATAGAAGAACATGACCTTCGTGGAATTGTATTAGCAGGTAGACCATATCATGTTGATCCAGAAGTAAATCACGGTATAGATACATTAATTACAAGCCTTGGACTTTGCGTTCTTTCAGAAGATAGTGTATCAAGAAAAACAGAAGCAAAACGACCAATAAGAGTTGTTGACCAATGGGTATTCCATGCAAGACTATACGCAGCTGCAGAATACACAGGACAACACGATAACTTAGAATTAATTCAACTAAACTCATTCGGTTGCGGTGTAGATGCCGTTACAACTGACCAAGTTGAAGAAATATTAAAAAGCTATGACAACATGTACACACTAATAAAAATTGATGAAGTAAATAACCTAGGAGCCGTTAGAATACGTATAAGATCTTTATTAGCAAGCATGAACAAAAAAATTAAAGAGAAAAAAGAAGTACGTTCTTGCGAACCAAATGGAAATTATGAACTAAACAGAGTAATCTTCACAAAAGAAATGAGAAAGAATTATACAATATTAATGCCACAAATGGCACCAATACACTTTGAATTACTAGAAACTGCCGTACAAGCATGCGGTTACAACATAAAACTTTTAAGAGATTGCACACCACACACAGTAGAAACAGGATTAAAATATGTAAACAATGATGCATGTTATCCATCAATTTTAACAACAGGTCAAATGATTGAAGCACTTGAATCTGGTGAATATGACTTAAATAAAACAGCACTAATAATGTCTCAAACTGGCGGTGGATGTAGAGCTACGAACTATATTGGATTCATAAGAAAAGCTCTTAAAGATGCAGGTTTCCCACAAGTTCCTGTAATATCATTCAACGTAGTTGGTATGGAAAAAATGCCAGGATTTAAAATAACATTAGGAATGGCTGAAAGACTTATAAAATGCGTTATTTACGGTGATTTACTACAAAAAATGTTAATGAAAAATAGAGCTTATGAAGTAACTAAAGGCGAAACACAAAAAGTATACGAAAAATGGTTAGAACAATGCAAACAATACGTTAGAAAATCAAACAGCAAACAATTTAAACAAAGCATTTATGACATGGTAAATGATTTCGAAAAAATAGAATTAGATACAACAATTGAGAAACCTAAAGTTGGAGTTGTTGGTGAAGTATTAATAAAATATCATCCATTTGGTAATAACTTTGTAGCCAATGTACTAGAACAAGAAGGCGCCGAAGTAATATTACCAGACTTTATGGGATTCGTTAAATTTATTGCAACACATAAAATAACATTTAATCAACTTTTAAAAATAGACAAAGCAAAAGCGACAATTTTTAAAGCTGCCATAAAACTAATCGATATATTTGAAAAAGACCTTAAAATAGCCCTTTCTGAGTCAAATAAAGACTACTTACCACCATGTGACATCTGGCATCTAGAAGACAAAGTAAAAGGAATATTATCAATAGGAAATCAAACAGGTGAAGGTTGGTTCTTAACAGCAGAAATGATTGAATATATTGAACACGGTATACCAAATATCGTATGTGTACAACCATTCGCATGTCTACCAAACCATATTGTTGGAAAAGGTGTAATAAAAACAATAAGAGAAACTTATCCAAACGCTAATATAACACCTGTAGATTACGACCCAGGAGCAAGCGAATCAAACCAAACAAATAGAATTAAATTACTAATGACGGTTGCAAAAGACAATCTAAAAATGCAACAAAAGGAAATAAAGGAAATAAAAAAAGAAAACTCAAATACTACAAAAGCTAAAATTAACACATGTAAATAATATCAAAGCCAAGAGCCATCTAATATAGATGGCTCTTAAACATATACTTTAACTCATTTAGTTTTGTCACTTCTTTATTATCTATTTCATTATTTTTTATTTATTATTTTTATTATTTATTATTTATTTTTTTTTATTTTTTTTATTTATTTTTTATTTATTTTTTATTTATTTTTTATTATTTTTTATTTTGTAACATTCTATTTTTTTTTACCTTCATTAATCAATTATATATTTTTTAAATTCTCTACACTTAACAAACTAACTTGTCTCCTATTAATATTTCTAAAAAATTGAATACATCTTTCTTGTCTTTATTTTTTTCCTATTTTTTATTTTTTGACCCATTTTATTTTTATCATTAGGAAAAAGCTCCTCTCAAATTCCTTTATTTTCGATTTTTTGTCTATATTCCAACTAACTTTATATATAAAATTTCACCTGTCTTAAAAGCCATTTTAAGCGATATTGATTTCTAGCACATTTCTTAAATTTTCTCTAAACCGCTTATTTCCTATGCTTCAGCTCGGACAATTATTTTCAATAAATACTCGCTAAATTTTATTTAAGACTACTTTTTTATTTTTATTTAATTATTTCTATTTAAAATTTAATAAACGATCAAAAACAAAAAATAGATAAAAAATAAATCTCCCTCTTTTTAATCTAATTTATTTTCTATTTAATTTTAAATTTTTGCTCTCATCTTTTAATTAAATCTAAAAAAATACTCAAAAAATAATTAACCGTACTTAAAATAATAGAATTTATTTCTATTTAATTTTTAACTTTCTAATTTTGATTCTAAAAAATTAAAAAAATCATATAAAAATTAGTTAGATTTTTATGTAATATTTATAACTATTTATTAAATTCTCTATTATTTTTATTATTATTAATTATTATTTTATTTATTATTAATTTTTATTTAATTATTTATTATTTGTGATTTCTAATTTTGTTACATTCTATTTTTTACCATATTTCTATCACTCGACTTTTTTTATTCATTTTCCTTCTTTTATAAATTCATTATTCTTAATTTGGTATCTATTAAAAAATTGAATACATCTTTCTTGTCTTTATTTTTTTCCTATTTTTTATTTTTTGACCCATTTTATTTTTATCATTAGGAAAAAGCTCCTCTCAAATTCCTTTATTTTCGATTTTTTGTCTATATTCCAACTAACTTTATATATA
>USFR01000015.1 GCA_900553945.1 uncultured Clostridium sp. | reverse complement strand
TAGGGAAAAACTTTCAAACTGCGCGTCACTCAAAAATCAAATATAATATTTTCTTTTTCTATAATTAATAAAAGGACTACTGATTGTAGTCCCTAAAATTTATTTTCTTGATTCAATTATAAGCTTTATTCCGGTTCTATCTTCACCTTCTACTTGAACCTCCGCAAAAGCTGGTATGCAAATTAGGTCAACTCCTGATGGTGCAACAAACCCTCTGGCTATTGCAACCGCCTTTATAGCTTGATTTAAAGCTCCTGCTCCTATTGCTTGCATTTCTGCTTTTGTAGTTTCCTTTACTAATCCAGCAATTGCTCCTGCAACTGAATTTGGATTTGATTTTGATGAAATTTTTAAAACTTCCATTTTTTGGCCTCCTATTTTTTTTATTTGTAACATTGACATATACTTTTATATAACATTGTTATTCGATTGTCTATAGATTTATGGCAAAAACTGGAATAATCGTATGACCGCTTTTTATGTTTTTCGACATTTATTCTATATTTATTCTTTTTACATTTATTGGTCGACATGTTTCATCATTTATTTCAAATATACAACCATTCAATTTGGCTTCTCCATCTGCAATTTTATATCTTTCTGGTAATGATGTTAAAAATCTTTTTTTAGAAACTTCAACACTCATTCCTATAACAGATTCTTTTGGACCTGTCATTCCCAAATCTGTTATGTATGCTGTTCCGTTTTTCATAATTCTTTCATCTGCTGTTTGAACATGAGTATGTGTACCAAATACAGCAGTTACTTTTCCATCTAATAAATATCCTAATGCTAACTTTTCTGCTGTTGCTTCTGCATGGAAATCTATAAATATCATATCTACACTATCTTTTATTTTATTTACTATTTCTTCTGCTATTATAAATGGGTTTTCACTTAAAACATTCATAGTTACTCTACCTATTAAATTTATAACTGCTATTTTCTTTCCTTTACATTCAAAAATTTGATATCCTTTTCCTGGGTTGTTTTTAGGATAATTTGCTGGTCTAATAAGTTTTGGATTATCTATAAAATTAAATATATCTTTTTTAGCCCATGTGTGATTTCCCATTGTTATGCAATCTACATTTAGTCTTAATAATGCTTGAAATGCTTTTTCAGTTATTCCCATTCCTTCAGCAACATTTTCTGCATTTACTATACAGAAATCTATATTTTCTTCATCTTTTATTCTTTTATATTCTTTTTCTAATTTCTTTAATCCAGCTGTTCCTATTAAATCTCCTACTGCAAGAACTTTCATTTTCATCATCCTTTCTTTTTACTGACTCTTTTAAGATAATACTATAAATCTGTTATATCTTCAAGAGAGTTTACTAAAATTGCTCCGTCTTTTATTAATTCATTTGTTCCTTCAGATCTAGTGCTAGTTATATTTCCCGGTACTGCATATACTGTTTTTCCTTGTTCAATTGCGAAATTAGCAGTTATCATTGTTCCACTTTTCTTACTTGCTTCTGTTATTAATATTTTGTCTGATATTCCACTTATTAATCTATTTCTTGCTGGGAAATATTCTGGAATTGGTTTTGTATCTAGGCCATATTCTGATAAAATTAAACCATTTTGTTCTAATATTTTATTGTATAATCTTTTATTTTCTTCTGGATATACATAATTAACGCCTGATCCAAGTATCGCTATTGTATTTCCCTTAGCTGTTAATGCTCCTTTATGTGCATAACTATCTATTCCTTTTGCCATTCCACTAACTATTGTATAATCCTTCTTGGCTAGCATATAACTCAATTTTTGAGTTACTATTTTTCCATACTCCGAACAATTTCTTGAACCTATAATTGATATCTTTTTTAAACTTTTTAAAAGATTGGTATTTCCTTTTGCATATAACAATATTGGTTTATCATAGATTCTATGCAAGTTTTTTGGATATTCCTTGTCCATAATTGTTATTAGTTTTATATTTTCTTTTTCTATTTGATTTAGAATTTTTTCCGCTTCTTGCCTTTTCTCTATATTCATTATTTTTCTTATAATTTCTTCTGAGTTTGTATACTCTCTTAATTGTTTTTCTGTTAAATTAAAAATCTTTTGTGGTGTTCCTATTATTTGTATTAATTGTAATTTTTCTATTGGCTTAAAATCTAAAATTGAGAGCCAAATTAAGTAGATCATATCTTTCAAATCCTTTCACTTTTATTTGGCCCTCAATATTATTTTTTAGAAAGTTTCTATACTTCCTTTTCCCTAATTTTTATTTTGCATCTTAGCTGCTTTTACAACATTATTCATAAGCATAGCTATTGTCATTGGTCCAACTCCTCCTGGAACTGGTGTTATGTAGCTTGCTTTTTTACTTACGTTTTCGAAATCAACGTCGCCTTTTAGTTTACCTTCTTCTGTTCTATTTATTCCGACATCAATAACTACTGCACCTTCTTTAACCATGTCTGCCTTTACAAATTCAGCTTTTCCAATTGCAGCTACTAATATATCTGCTCTTTTGGTGATTTCTGCTAAATTCTTTGTTCTTGAATGACATATTGTTACTGTTGCATTTTTATTTAATAAACAATGGCTCATTGGTTTTCCAACTATGTTGCTTCTTCCTATTACAACTGCATTTTTTCCTTCTAAATCAATGTTATATGCTTCAAACATTCTCATTATTCCATATGGTGTACATGATACAAATGTGTCTTGCCCTAATACTAATTTTCCGACATTTACTGGATGAAATCCATCAACATCTTTTTCTGGTGATATTTTTCTAAATGCTTCATTTATATCTAATCCATCTGGAATAGGACTTTGCAATAGTATTCCATTTATATCTTCTTGTTTATTTAATTTATCAATTAAATTTAATAGTTCACTTTGCTCTGTAGTTGTAGGTAATAAATACTCTTCAAATTCTATTCCAACTTCATCACATGCTCTGCTTTTATTTCGTACATATATTTGTGATGCGCTGTTATTTCCAACCATAATCACTGCTAATTTTGGATTAATTCCTTTTTCCTTTAGTTCTTCAACTTCTAGCCTTAAATTTTCTCTTGTAGTTTTAGCTAATTTTTTTCCATCAATTATTTCCATTCTTTTCTCCTTGTTATTTTTAATGCATCATTCTAACAAAAAATGTTATATAAACAACTATACCTAGTAAAACTCTATAAATTGCAAAAACTTTAAAATTTCTTTTTTTGATAAATTCCATTAAAAATTTAATTACTGCTAATCCAACAAGAAAACTTGTTAATACTCCTGCAAAAAATGCAACTGAAAATTGAAAATCAAATATTTTTAAAACTGTTGCTGCAAAAACAATAGGTGTAGATAATAAAAATGTGTATTTTGCAACGCTTTCTCTATCTACTTTTAAAGCTCTTCCTACAGTTATTGTAGCTCCTGATCTTGAAACACCCGGAATGAATGCTAATACTTGTGAAATACCTATTAAAAATGCTTGTTTAAAAGTCATATTTTCATAAGATACTTCTGATTTTGATTTTTTATCAACAACGTATAATAGAATACCCATTACTATTAATGCAGTTGCAACTATTAATGGTTGCTTCAAATATCCTTCTAAGTAATGTTCAAATACTATCCCTATAATTCCAGCTGGTATTGTTGCTGCAACTATATACCAGAAAATTCTTCCTTCTGTTGAATCTTCTTTTTTAAATACTTTGTTAAATCCACCTTTAATTAAACTTATCCAATCCTTAAAGAAAAATATGCAAATTGCTAACAATGTTCCAAAATGTAATGCAATATCAAAAGAATCTGATATTGTCCATTTAAAAAAGTATTCTGATAATAAATATAAATGTGCTGAACTTGATACTGGTAATAATTCAGTTAATCCTTGCACAACGCCCAATATTATTGCTTCTACTACTTCTGTCATTTTTTTACTTTCTCCTTTGTTATATTTCTTTTAATATATGATATAAAGTTTCCTTTATAAACTCAGCTGATGTCATTGGTGCTACTCTTCCAGGTAATGAAAGTGCCCAAATCATTTTCAATCCCATTCTTCTAGCTGCATTTCTATCAACTCCTCCAGGATTTGAAGATAAATCAATTATTGTACATTCTTTTTTCACATTGCGTAATCTATTTTCGTCCAATATTTGAAATGGAATTGTATTTATTATTATGTCATAATTTCCAAGTTCTCCATCTAAATCACTTAAATGAATTGGATTATATCCATATGCTTTTATCCATGCAATATCAGAATCTTTTCTGGCTTCGCATGAAACTTTTGCACCTATTCCATCTAACATTTTTGCTAAAACTTTTCCAACTCTTCCAAATCCCATTATAAGAATGTTGCTACCATGTATTGTTCTTTGTGTGTTCTCCATTGCAATTTGGATTGTTCCTTCTGCTGTTGCTATTGTATTTAATACAACTAGTTCTTCACGTTTTAGTAAATCTATATATTTTATATTTCCTTCTTGTAATTTTTCAATTGTTTTTTCTGATAGCTTACCAGCAAAAAACATTTTGTTTTTGTTTGACATTTCTGTTATTAGTTCATCTATTGGTATTTTCTCATCAGAAAATGGTGCACTAATATTTTCAGAATCATTTGTCATAGGAAGTGGTCCTATAATTATTTCTGAACTGCCTACAAGTTCTGCTAAACTTGCACATCTTTTGATATTTTCTTTTTCCTCTAAATCTTCAGAATTTTCTAATCCATATGTATATATTAAAAAGTCATCTTTAGCCAATAGATCAATAAAATTGACTATTCTTAAATCTCCTCCAATAATGGATACTGTTTTATACATATTTATTCTCCTTTTCTATAAAATATTTTCCTTTTGTTCATCTAAATCTTTTGTTTTTTCTTCTTTTACTTCTTCCTGCTTAAATATTTCATCAACCTTTTGTATTACTCTATTTTTCATTTCATTTTCGCTCATACCACGAATTAATCCAACAGTTTCTTCAAGGTATTTTTGAATTTCTTCATCTCTTTTATTTGGTTTCTTTATTTCCTTTTCTTCTATCTTAACTGAAACTGTTAAATATTCTTTTATTGGTTGAAACATTTTATCTTTTGAAATAATTTGTAAATAAGAGTCATCTATTTCGATTGCTTTATTTGCAAAAATTATTGCTTTATCTTTTTCCTGTTTTATAAGGTATATTTTAGCTAATTGATAATATGCTTTAGCTTCAAGTTCTTCAGACATCAAACATTCTACCAATTCTTTTTCTGCCTCTTCCAAATCTTCTTCCATTAATGCAATTTGCGCTAAACTATATTTTGCACTATATAACTTGTGATTTATATCTGCAGCTTTATCATAGCATTCTTTCGCATTTGCAAAATCATTTAATCTTGTATATGCAATTCCTAAACTATAATAAAGTTCATAATCAGCAGGTCTATATTTTAATGCATCTTGATATACACTAACCGCTTCTTTAAATCTGTTTTCTTTACATAGTAAATCGCCTAAAAGAAGTGTTGCATTATAATATTCTGGTTTATTTTCTAAAAGATTTCCAAGCATTGTTATAGCATCATTTTCTCTTCCAAGTTCATGAAGTAGTTCTGCTATTCTATAATATGAATCGTAATCTCTTTTGTTTGCATCAACTGCTTTTACATATTCATCTATTGCTTTTCTTGTTCCGCCTTCTTTTTCATAAATTTTAGCTAAACATAAATGTCCTTTATATGTATTAGGATATTTATTAATTAAATTTAATAGTGTAGTTTTTGCAGCTTTTCTATCACCTAATAATAATAAAACTTTTGCCCATAATATTGATAAAATTTCAGAAAAATTATTCCCCCTATATTCGTATAAAATTACTATTGTTGGTAATATTATTGCTATTAAGTACATAATAACTTTTGAGGTTCCTGAAGTGAATGGACTTCCTACAAGTAATTCTAAAAAGTTCAGTCCTATTCCAACCGCTTCTAATACTAATATAAAAACATAATTTGTATCATTTTTTCTAATAAGTTTTGAAAAAACAATTATAAATAAAGAAAATGCTAATATATTAAATATGAATTTTTCAATTAACATTCTTTTTCACCCCTATAAACAACCTTTTATTGTTTTAACAATAAATAATTCTGACATTAGTTAATTTCTGTCAATCTACGGTGTTTATTATAGCATATGCATTTTTCTAAAACAAGCTATATTTAAAATAAAACATTGACATTTTTAATTTAAATTACTATATTATTATTTATAGAAAGGAGTTATTTATGGCATTTGATGGAATTGTTGTAAAATCTATTGTTTCCGACTTTCAGAATAAACTTATTGGAGCTCGTGTTAATAAGGTTTTACAACCTAGTAAATTTGAAATTATTTTAAACTTATATAATTCTGCAAATTATATGTTAGATATTTGTATTCATCCTGTTTATTATAGAATGTGTCTTACTAAAATTTCTAAGCCTAATCCTACTAATGCACTGAATTTTTGTATGCTACTTAGAAAATATTTAACTAGTAGCAGAATAACAAATATTGAAAGTGTTGATTTAGATAGAATTATTTTTATTGATTTTGAAGGGAGCAATGAGCTTAAAGATACTGTTAAATATAGATTAGTTATTGAACTTATGGGCAGACGTAGCAATGTTATTTTACTTAATCATAAAGGTTTTATAATAGACTCTCTAAAGCATATTATTACTTCAGATAGAGAAATATTACCTGCAAGACCATATATTACACCTACGTCAAATAAAAATTCTTTTTTGAATATTAACTCATTTGATGAATTTTATGCATTGCTATCACAAGGTTCTTATGATTCTATATCTTCTTATTTATCAGAAATTTTTACTGGATTTACTCCTCTATTTGTTTCAAATATTCTTGAAGATTTAGGAATAGAAGATTCTACAAAAGATGTTAATGAATTAGAAGAAATTTATGATTATATAAAAAATATTATTGAAAATCTTGGAACAGAGAATTTATCTCTTAAAAAGATTGGTAAAGATTATTCTATTGAATTAGCAAATGACGATACGTCTTCTATAAACAATTTTTTAGATAATTTCTATCACGAAAAAGAAATTGAAGATAATTTTTTGAGTGCTAAGGCTGAACTTTCAAAGTCTATTCTTTCTGCTTTAAAAAAGGCTTCAAAAAAATTAGAAAATATTAATCAAAAATTAAAATCATGTAATGAAATGGATAAATATAAACTCTATGGTGAACTTTTAACAGCAAATCTTTATAGATATCATGAAAATTTTGCTCAATCTTCAATTAGAGTTGAAAATTATTATGATAACAACAATTTAATTGATATTCCACTTAACACTTCTATTTCTTATAGCAAAAATGCTGAAAGATTTTTTAAAAAATATAATAAATTAAAAAATACATTAGCTGTTGTTACAGTTCAAAAAAAGGAAGCTGAAGTTGAATTAGAATACATTGAAAGTATAATTTATTCGCTTTCCAATGCGACTTGTATAGAAGATGTTGAAGAAATTCATAACGAATTTTCAGAAAATATTTTGATGAAGAAATATAATTATAAATCATTTCAAAAAGTTAATAATGATAAAAACCTTACAAATAATCTTAATAAAATAATTATTAATAAATATGATGTTTATATTGGAAAAAACAATAAACAAAATGATTATTTAACACTTCATTTTGCTGATAAATCCGATTTATGGTTTCATGCTCAAGGATTTCACGGAGCACATGTTATTTTAAAAGCAAATGGAAAAATTCCAGATGATGATACGATTTTTAAATGTGCTCAACTTGCAAAGCAAAACTCTAGAGCTGCTTTAGAGCGAAATGTTTCTGTTGATTATACTTACATTAAGTATGTAAAAAAACATCATACAGGAAAAACTGGTATGGTTAATTATACAAATTATAAAACTATTATAGTACCTTAATATTTTATACGTTTTTAAAATAACGAATATTATATTTGATTTTTGAGTGACGCGCAGTTTGAAAGTTTTTCCCTAACTTACTAAACGAAGTTTAGTAGGTGGGAAAATATTTTAGTAAGGAATGAAAAAAATAAATATAATATTCGTTATTAATATATTTAAAAAGCAGGTGAGAGACATTTCCCCCACCTGCTTTTTTATCTTTTTATTAGCAACTTCATGCAAATTGTTTAGCAAAAATTTTAAGTAAGTTCATAATTGAAATCTGTCTGCACTGCGTCGCTAATTCTGGATTTTTTTCTAACCATTTTTTGAAGTTATCTCTCAAAGTTTTTCTAAGTTCTGCACTCATTTTTTCAGGATAAATTTCTTTAAGTTGATTGATAATCTTCGCGTAAGTTATTCTTTTTGTATTACAAGCAATAACAAATGATTGCATTATTATTTCATCTGTAGGCATATCAATACTATCTAAAAAGTAGTCAATGTTCTCTTTAATTGTCAGTGAAAAGTTTAATCTGTTTAAATTGTTTTTTAAGTATTCTGATAAAATCTTTTCGATTTTTCCATTACTTTTTTCTTTTAGTTTGTTTGATTCAAATTCAGGAATCATTTCTTTAATTAAAAGTATATTTATCAGTCTAATAAAATCAATTGCTACAGATTCTTTAAAATTAAATCTTTCCTTTATTGTGTCTATAATTATTTTTTGTACTTTCTCATTATTTAAAATTTTTTCATCTTTAGAAATTTTCTCACATAATGTATCCATGCTAAAATAGTTTGTATTTGTAGCTAAGTAAATTGCTTTAATCAGATATTGTACGCCATCTGATTCTAAGTTAAAGTTAAACAATTTAAGCATTTGTTTAATTTTTGTTTCTTTCGACTCTGCTTTTTGAGAAATTTCTAAAATTTTTTCTATGTCTACTTTCGACAAAAGTTGTATTTGTGCCATATTTAAATCTTTTGTTGAATTTACAACAACAATTTTTTCTTTTCTTTTTAAACCTAAAGAAGTATCTATGATTGGTTGTAATTTTTCCATAAATTCATTTGTCATTGTACCAATAAATATACGGAGTCTTCTTTTGTCTACTGTTCTTATCTGTTCTGCTAGCAAAGTATTATTTTTAACTTCTTCTCCTACCCGCTTCTTATTATAGTCCTTCATATTTTTTTCTGAAAGGACAAATTTATAGTGAACCGGTAAGTTTGCTTTCTTTCTTGAAGTGCAAGCTAATACAATTGTAGTAGGTGATGTACGATTTCCAGTGTTGTTTTGTACAATTAGTGCGTACCTTTTATATCCTTGTTCGCTACCAAACGGTTTTCCAAAATCACAAACATATATTTGCCCCCGTCTTACTTGTGGATACTTTAAATCATAGCATTGCTCTTGTTGTGATAAATTTTCTTCTGGTGTTTGAATACTCATTGAGATTGAATTTCCTCTGGGTCGCATGTATTCACCCTCCTTTTTGATTAAATTGACATTGCTACTATCACTTGTAATATCTCCTCCTTTTTTGACATTGTGGTTCACAGCCAAATATAGCTATGAAAATATATAAAACATGCTCGTATTATACCACGATTATTGTTATATATCAATAAAGGCATTTTTTAAAGCAACAATAAATAAGTTGTTTAAAAAAATGCCTCATGAATACTGACCCACAAAATTGAACATTTTGTCAGTACATTGATGTGTGTTATTAATATTTTTTAACTAATTCTTCTGTTTCTTTTGCAATCATTAATTCCTCATTTGTTGGAATAACGTATATTGCTACTTTTGAATCTTCTGTGCTTATTTTTCTCTCTTTACCTTTAATATTATTTAATTCTGTATCTATCTTGATTCCAAATGGCTCTAAATATTTGCAAACTCTTTCTCTTGTTTCTATTCCATTTTCTCCAACACCTCCAGCAAATGTTAAAACATCTAGTCCTCCAAGTGAAATTATATATTGACCTATATATTGAGCTATTTTGTATGCTTGACTTTCAAGTGCTAGTATTGATCTTGGATCATTCATATTATATCCATCTTCTATATCTCTATAATCTGATGAAACTCCTGATACTCCCCATGCTCCTGATTGTTTGTTTAGTATATCTTCGATATCTTCTGGTTGTAAATTATCTTTTTTCATTACATAAGGAATTATTGCTGGATCTATATCTCCACATCTTGTTGCCATTGGTATTCCTGCTAGTGGTGTTAGTCCCATTGATGTGTCTACTGATTTTCCGTCTTTAATTGCGCATATTGATGCACCTTGTCCTAGGTGACAATTTATTATTTTTAAGCCCTCTGTTCTTCCATATATTTGTGAAACTCTTTCAGCTACATATTTATGACTTGCTCCGTGGAATCCGTATTTTCTTATTTTGTAGCTCGTGTAATATCTGTAAGGTATTTGATATATGTATGCTTTTGCTGGCATTGTTTGATGGAATGCTGTGTCAAATACTGCTACCATTGGTACGTTTTGTAATGCATTTTTTGCAGCTTTGATTCCTGCTACTCCTGCTGGATTGTGTAATGGCGCTAAGTCTATGCATTTTTCAATTTCTCTTATTACATCATCATTTATCAGTACAGATTTACTGAACATTTCTCCACCGTGTACAATTCTGTGTCCTACTGCTGTTATTTCATCTAATGAATTTATTATGTTATATTCTGGTTTTAATAAAACTTCTAATACAAAACTTATTGCTTCATCGTAATCTCTGGCAATGTGAACTAATTCTTCTTTTTTTCCTCCTACGTTTAATTTTAATGTGGTTTTCATTCCACCAATTCTTTCAAAATTTCCTTTAGCTAATCTTTCGTTGTTTTCCATGTTTATCAATTGGAATTTTAAAGAAGAGCTTCCGCAATTTAATACTAAAATTTTCATACTTAATTTAACTTCCTTCTTTTAAATTTTTCTGTTCAAATTTTAACATTAATATTTTTTTATATCAATAGTTTTTTAGATAATCCGCTACCTCAAAAAAATACTGGTGACTTTTTATCACCAGTATAATTTATTTTTATTTTGTTAAATTGTATGCATCTTCTGCTATTACAATTTCTTCATTTGTAGGTACTATGTAAATATCAACTTTTGAATCATCGCTTGATATTTTGTATTCTTCTCCTCTTGTTAGATTTTTCTCTTTATCTAATTTGATTCCGAAGCATTCTAAGTATCCACAAATTCTTTCTCTTTCTTCGAATCCATTTTCTCCAATTCCGCCTGCAAATGTTATTACATCAACTCCGTTTAGAGTTACAATAAATTTTGCAATATATTGTGCAATTATGTATGCTCTACTTTCTAGTGCTAGGATTGATCTTTCATCTCCTTCTGCTGCTGTTCTTTCTATATCTCTAAAGTCTGTTGAAACTCCTGATACTCCCCAAGCTCCTGATTCTTTGTTCATTATTCTTAACATTTCGTCTGGTTGAATATCATATAATTTCATTACTGTTGGTATGATTGATGGATCAACATCTCCACATCTTGTTCCCATTGGAACACCTGCTAGTGGTGTTAATCCCATTGTTGTATCTATTGATTTTCCATCTTTAATTGCGCATAATGATGCACCTTGTCCAAGATGGCAGTTTATTACTTTTAAATCTTTTCTTCCAAGAATTTCTGATATTCTGTTTGCGACATATCTGTGTGAAATTCCATGGAATCCATATTTTCTTATTTTATAATCTTCATAATATTTATATGGTAGTTGATATATAAATGCTTTCTCAGGTATTGTTTGATGGAATGATGTGTCGAATACTGCTACCATTGGTACGTTTGGCAATAGTTTTTGACATGCATATATTCCAGCTAAGCCTGCTGGGTTGTGTAATGGTGCTAATGTTATACATTCTTTTATAGCTTCTATTACATCATCATTTATTACTACTGATTTTTTGAATTTTTCTCCTCCGTGTACAATTCTGTGTCCTACTGCTCCTATTTCATCAAAGCTTTTTATAACTTTGTATTCATCGCTTATTAGCAGTCTTAAGATTTCTCCTATCGCTTCTTCAAAATCTCTTGCAGGATGTTCGATTACTGTTTTTTCTCCTCTTACATTAAATCGTAGTGAAGATCTTGCACCTCCTATTCTGTCATAGTGTCCTTTCATAATTCTTTCGTTTTTCTCCATATCGATTAATTGACATTTCAAAGATGAACTTCCACAGTTTAAAACTAAAACTTTCATATTAGCTTCCTCCCTTAATATTTTCTTTTTTAGGTAGCATGCCGATTCGGCAAGTATGCTACTTAGCTATACTTGATTAGCACTTAGAATTTATATTATATTTAGTCCTGCTAAAATTATAATTAAATTTCATTTGCGATATCAATGTACGATGTACGATTTATTTTTATAATGTAAAATTATAAAGACGTATTTTTATTATATCAAGGATTTAGGCTAAAAATCAACCTTTTGAGGCAAAAAAACTAGAAGTTTTACAAAAGCTTCTAGTTTTTTTCAATTATTTATTATTTTCTACAATTCTCTTTGTATCTCTTGCTATTACCATTTCTTCGTCTGTTGGAATAATATAAACTTCAATTTTTGAATCTTCGCTTGATATTTTTGTTTCTACACTTCTAACATTATTTTTTTCTAAATCAAGCTTAACTCCCATCCACTCTAAGTCTTCACAGATTTTTTTTCTTATATTAATTTGGTTTTCTCCGATTCCACCTGTAAAGATTATTGCATCTATTCCTCTTAATGTTACTGCATATTTTGCTATGAATTGTGCTATTGTTTGTGTGAATAATTCAATTGCTACTTGTGCTTTTGGTTGGTCATCTTTGTATGATGCTAATTCTATTTCTCTGAAGTCTGGATCTAATCCTGTTATTCCATATAATCCAGATTTTTTATTTAATATTGTGTTAACTTCTTTTGCTGATAAGTTTTCTCTTTCCATTAATTCTGTAACAACTGATGGATCTAAGTCTCCTGATCTTGTTACCATTGCAATTCCACCTAGTGGAGATAGTCCCATTGATGTATCTTGTGATTCTCCGTTTTTAATTGCACAAATTGATGCACCTTGTCCTAAGTGGCATGTAACTATTTTTAAATCTCCATCTTTTTTGTCTATGATTTCTGCAGCTCTTTTTGAAACAAATTGATGTGATGTTCCATGGAATCCATATTTTCTGATTCCATATTTTTCATAGTATTCATAAGGAATTGGATATAAGTAATTTTCTTTTGGCATTGTTTGATGAAATGCTGTATCAAAAACTCCACACATTGGAACTCCTGGCATTTCTTTTTGACAAGCTCTGATTCCTAATATTGTTGCTGGATTGTGCAATGGTGCTAAGCTTGAACAACTTTCATATTTCTTAATAACATCTTCTGTTATTAAAACTGATTGGTTAAATATTTCTCCACCATGTACTAATCTGTGTCCTACTGCATTTATTTCTGATAAATCTTTTATTACTCCATAATCTTTGTTTACTAATTGTTGTAATACTATTTTCAAAGCTTCTTCATGGTCTTTTACAGGTTCTTTTACTACATATTTTTCTCCGTTTACTTTATGTGTAACAAAAGATTCTTTTTCACCTATTCTTTCAAAATTTCCTTTTGCTAAAAGTTTTTCATTTTCCATATCTATTAATTGATATTTTAATGATGAGCTTCCACAGTTTACTACTAATATTTTCATTTTATTCTTTCCTTTCTTTTTATCTTTGTGTGAGCATTTTTCAGCTCCTACTTTTTATTTTGTTTGTCCTTGTACTGCAGTTATTGCAACCACTCCAACTATATCATCACTTGAGCAACCACGAGATAAGTCGTTTACTGGTTTGGCAATTCCTTGGCATAAAGGTCCATAAGCTTCTGCTTTTGCTAAACGTTGTACTAATTTATATCCTATATTTCCAGCATCTAAATTTGGAAATACTAATGTATTACATTGTCCTGCAACTTCACTTTCTGGTGCTTTGCTTTTTGCAATTTCAGGAATTATTGCTGCATCTAATTGCAATTCTCCATCAGATTTAATGTTTGGATATCTTTCTTTAAGTAATTTTGTAGCTTCAATTACTTTTTCTGTTAATTCAGATTTTGCACTTCCATATGTTGAATATGAAAGCATTCCTACTTTTGCTTCTTTTCCAACTAATTGCTCAAAGCTTTTTGCAGATGATGCTGCAATTTCTGCTAACTTATCCCTATCTGGATTTTCATTTAATCCGCTATCTGCAAATACAAAAATTCCATTTTCACCATATTCACAATTTGGAACGTTCATTAAGAAAAACGCTGATACAAGTTTTGTCCCTGGGGCTGTTTTTAGAATTTGAAGTGCTGGTCTTAAAGTATCTGATGTTGAATGAGCTGCTCCTGACACAAGTCCGTCAGCATCTTCTCTTTTTACCATCATCATTCCAAAGTATACTGGATTTTTAATTATTTTTTTTGCATCTTCTTCTGTAATTCCTTTTGCTTTTCTTAATTCATAAAAAGCTTGTACATATTCAGCATATTTTTCTGATTTTTCTGGATCAATAATTTCAATGTTTGTAATTTCTATATTATTTTCTTTTGCTAATTCTTTGGTTTTTTCAATATTTCCTATTAATATTATTTTAGCAAATGCCTCTTTTTCAACTTTGCTTGCTGCTTCAAGAACTCTTTTGTCTTCCGCTTCTGGAAGTACAATTGTCTTTATATCGGTTCTTGCCCTCTTTTTCATTTCTTCTATGAAATTCATATTATCCTCCTTAAATTTATAAGTTCGGTTTGTCTAGATTATATAAAATTGACTTCTCAAAGTCAATATAATAAAATGATAATACATATTATTTAGGAAATGTGTGGTGCTTATGAAATTAACATATATTGTTACCGATTCTGATGAATCAATTAAACAAATTTTGAAAAATAAATTTAATATGTCTGATAGATTTATATTAAAATTGAAAAGTTCAAACTCAATTTATATAAATGATGTGCCTGTATTTATAAATTATAAAATTCAAGTTAATGATATTTTAACTATAATTGAAAATTCTAAAGAAGATTCTTCAAATATTGTTCCTAATTCTAATATTAAATTAAACATATTATATGAAGATGATTTTTTATTAATTGTTGATAAGCCTTCTAATTTGCCTGTGCATCCTTCAATTTTACATTATGAAGATTCACTTTCAAATGCGGTTAAATATCACTTTGATAAAATAGGTTTACACAAAAAAATTAGACCTGTAAACCGTTTGGATAAAGACACTTCTGGAATTGTTATTTTTGCTAAAAATGAATATATTCAGGAATGTTTAGTAAAACAAATGAAACAAAATATTTTTAAGAAAAAATATCTTGCTGTTCTTTCAGGTATTCTTGAAAAAGATTCCGGTACAATTTCTGCTCCAATTGCTAGAAAAAATAATAGCATTATTGAACGTGAAATTCGTGAGGATGGAGATTTAGCTATTAGTCATTTTAAAGTTTTAGAAAGATTTAATAATATGACTTTGGTAGAATATACTTTAGAAACTGGTCGTACGCACCAACTTAGAGTTCATTCGAAATACATAGGTCATCCTATTGTTGGGGATTCTTTGTATGGTTCTGAAAATTCTCTAATTTCTAGGCAAGCTTTGCATGCTTACGAAGTATCATTTGTTCACCCAATTAATACAGAGAAAATGCTTATTCATTCTAATTTGCCTGATGATATAAAAAAATTAGTAAATGCTAATAAAACATGATTATTTGCACTAATTATAATATTGGAAATTAATGTTTAGATTAAATTTCAATATATTACAATATGAAGTTCAAAAAAAATTTCTTAAAGGTAATAATTTAGCTGAAAGATTATCACTAAAGCAAAAAATATCCTCAATATTTTTAACTGTATTGAGGATATTTTTCAATGATTTTCAAAAGCACTTATCTTACTTTATAATAATTTTTCCTAAACCTATTCCCATATCTTTCATCTGTTTTACAACTTTTTCAAAGCTTTCGAATTTTCCTTGATTTTTGCTACTAAGCTCAACTATAGTCATATGACCGCCATTAGTTAATTTATGATATTCTGATTCCAGAGCTATCTGATCTTCCGTTCCTATATTATAATCTTCTGGTAATGCAAATCCTATAGTATATTCTTCTTTATCCGTAATCCCTTTATATTTACCGTAAATAGATTTATCTATACTCGTAAAGTATTCTATTACTTGTTTTTCATGTGTTTCATATAGTACAAAATTTAAATTATTTTTTTCTGTAAATTCATCCACTTTTTCTCTCATATGTCTTACTATTTCTAATCCTATCTCTTGAGAGCCTTGTGATTCTCCATGATGTTTTCCTTCAAGAGCTGTTAAACATTCTGCTAAGCCAACAAATCCAATAGACAAAGTTCCATGTTTATTTATTCTTCTTAATCTATCTGCTGGTTTTAATTTTTCACTATCTAGCCAGTTGCCTTGACCAACTAGAAATGGAAAATTGTATACTCTTTTGTCTGTTTGAAATTCATATCTGTCTAATAAAATTTCTTTTGCCTTTTCCATTTTATTATCTAACTCTTCAAAAAAAGCTTTCAAATCTGTAGTTTCATTTCTAATTTTTCCAAATCTCAATCCTAGTCGTGGTAAATTAATTGTTACTGTTGATAAATTTCCTCTACCAATTGATGTTGGCTTTGATTTATCTACTACATTTTCATATACTCTTATTGAATTTCCCATATATGCAATTTCGCTATCTTTGTCTGATGCAATATAACCTGTTTTATTAAACTCTGCATCCAAGAAAGAAAATTCTATTAATTGTTTTTCTGAATCCACCTTACATGCTAATTTAAGCAAATCATAATTTGGATCATTTTTATTATAATTAATACCTTCTTTTACTTTAAAAATTGTTATTGGGTATAAAGGCTTTTCTTCTTTACCAATTCCTCTTTCTAATGCTAATAAATAATTTTTTGTAATCATTCTTCCTTCTGGTGTTGTATCTGTTCCTAAATTTACAGTTGAATTTGGTAAAACTGCTCCTGCTCTTGAACGCATCGTATTTAGGTTATGTATAAAAGCTTCCATTGCTTGGTATACAATGCTTTCCGTTTTTTTCAAAGCTTTATTATACGCTATTCTAAAAAATCTTTTTAATTGTTCAGATTCTCTACAATATGCATCAAATATTCCTATGTCAAACTTTATTGTAGTTATTTTTTCTATTTCTCTTTCCATACCATTTACGGCTGCAAATATTCCAAAATCTGAATAATCTAAAAAATCATAAACTGTTTGCTTGAATTCTTTTTTAAAAGTTTTTACAACTCCTGGTGCAAAATAATAATCAAGTTGAGGTATGCTTTGACCACCATGTTGATCATTTTGATTTGCCTGAATTGCTATTGCTGACAATATAGAATATGTCATTATATTATTAGGCTCTCTTAAAAATCCATAGCCTGTTGAGAAACCGTCTTTAAATAATTTGTCTAAATCAATATGGCATGTAGTTGTTGTTCCCATTGGATAATATTCTAAATCGTGAATATATAATTCTCCACTTTCATGTAAATCAACAAATTTTCTTTTTATTAAATATGCTTTTGAAAATTCGTTTGAAATTGTTTGGCCATAGCTAAGCATTGTTCCCATGGCTGTACATGTTTCATTTGCTTCTTCATCATGCATTGTATGGTTCATTCCAAGGTTCTCTATTGCTTTTAAAAATTTATGTTGCTTTTTCTCATCAAAAAATAATTTTCTTGATTGATTTCTTCTTTCTCTATATGTTGAAAAAGATTCATATACATCTTCATATTTTTCTTCTTTTAATGCTAATTCTATCATGTCTTGAATTTCTTCAATTTTTATTTTCTCAGGATTTTCTTTTTCAATTTTAGTAAGTACTTTATTTAAAACTATATTTATGTCTTTTTCTGTATATTTATTTTCGCCATTTTCTAGTTTTATGCTATCAAATCCTTTTTTTATTGCTACTGCTATTTTAGCTTTATTAAAATCTACTTTTTTTCCGTCTCTTTTTACAACAATTATTCTGCTTGAATTAACTATATTTTCTGACATATATTCCTCCTTTTTCTTATTTTAAGTCAAAAAAATAACATGATATAAGTATTATATCACATTATTTTTTTTAATCTATAATTTTTTAATCTCTTCGTATCTTTTTATTTTTGCAGTTGTTGTTTTTATCATTTCTTGATCTGTTACAATTATATTTTTTATATGTTTATAATTTGGCACTGTTTTATTTATTTCTTTTATATCTTCCCAGATTATTTTTTCTATATCTTCTTGCGTTTTGTCTGGATAATTGTCTTTCATATAATCTTGGTTATAAACAATTTTAGCTGATACAACTAAATCATCGTCTTTTTCTTTTCCGAAAACCATATTTTCTTTAACATATGGTAAATTTCCTATTAGAACTTCTAATTCTTCTGGATAAACATTCTTTCCATTTTTCAAAACAATAACATTTTTCTTTCTTCCTGTTATGTATAAAAATCCGTCTTTATCCATATATCCCAAATCGCCTGTATAAAACCATCCGTCTTTTAATACTTTATTTGTTTCTTCTTCATTTTCATAATATCCAAGCATTACATTTGGACCTTTGGCTTTTATTTCACCAATTCCTTGTTCATTCGGATTATCTATTTGCAATTCTACTCCTGGCATTGGTAAACCTGTAGAGCCTGTTTTATAGTATTTAACATTTTCAGCTGCAAGAACAGGTGATGTTTCTGTTAATCCATATCCTTGAACAACATAAATTCCAAAATTTCTAAATCCGTCTGCAACTTTTGGATCGATCCCTGATGCTCCACTTATTACCATTCTAATTTTTCCACCTAATTTGCTTGTTATAGGTTTAAATAATTTTGGCCTTATATCTATTCCTATTTTTAATAAAATTTTGCTTAAAGCTATTCCGAATTTAACTTTTTTAGTTTGATTTGATTTTTCAATCTCTTGCCATATTTTTTTATAAATTGATTCAATCAATAATGGCACACAAACAAATGTTGATACTTCATATTCAACTAAATTCTTTTGAATATGTCTTAGTCCGTCACAAAATACATTTGTTGCGCCTAAGCTTAAGAACATTAATATTCCAGTGCATCCAAATGTATGATGAAATGGTAAAAATGCAATATTAGTATCTGTACTTCTCAACTCTTCACATTTAGTCATTGCATATATATTTGATGCAATGTTTTTATGTGATAACATTACCGCCTTTGACATTGATGTTGTTCCAGATGTGAAAAGTATAATACTCATTTCTGTTGGATTTATTGGGCTATCTAGAAATTCTCTATTACCTTCTTTTAATAATTTATTTCCTTTTTCGATAAGTTCTTCTAGTGATGTGAAATTTTCTTGCTTATCCATACAAATATATTCTTTTATATTTGTATTTCCTGCGTTTTTAATATTTTGTATCATTTCTGTATATGATTCTTCAAAAATTATACAATCTGTTTTACTTCTTATCAAAGAAGATTCAACTTCCGCTTCTGGTAACCCTTTATCAAGTGGAACTACTATTCCCACGCCATTTACTGTTGCCAAATATGAAACTATCCATTCATATCTGTTTTTTCCTATTATTGCAATTCTTTTTCCTTTTAGGCCTAGATTAACAAGTTCTGTTCCTAAGCTATCTATATCTTCACCAAATTGCTTATATGTTATTTTTTTATATTCTACATCTTTATCTTTTTTATTTTTTAATATAAATGCATTATTTTCAGGATATTTTTTTACTGCATTTCTTATTACATCTCTTATCGTTTCAAACTCTGTAGCTTTATATAAATTCATTCTTTTATCTTCCATAAATACCTCCACCATCTAGTATTCTTTACTAGATTACCATATACTCTTAAACATGTCAATCCATTGACTAAAATCTGACCGTATGGTATTATTAGGTGGAGGAAAGTGAGATATATGAGTAAAAAAAAAATTTTAGAAAATATTAATGAAACAAAAATAAATGAATTTCATATTCCAAGATGGAGTGAATTTCCTGCTATAGATATTTATTTGGATCAACTTGTAACTTATTTGGATACATATTTAAATCCATATATTAGTTCTGAGGAAAACCCTGTTATAACTAAAACAATGATTAATAATTACGTTAAACAACAAGTTATTCCAGCACCAACTAAAAAGAAATATAGTCGTGAACATATCGCTTATCTTTTTGTTATTTGTACATTAAAACAAGTATATAGTATAAATAATATTTCACAATTAATTTCTTTTGCAGGGAAGATTAGTGATTTGGTTGTAGCTTATGATCAATTTTGTATGGAACTTGAAAATGCTGTTATGGCTGTTTTTAACGGTACTGAATATGAAATTACTTCATCAATTTCTATTGAACATAAACTATTAAAAAGTGTTGTTTTATCATTTGCACATAAATTATATGTTGAAAGATCTTTTCTTTCTGATGATAATGATAAAAAAGATAAATAATGAACTTACATATTAATAATTAAATTTTAAAAATCGTTAAGAAAATATTATATTGATTTTTGAGTGACTCGCAGTTTGAAATTTTTTCCCTAACCTTCTAAACGAAGTTTAGTAGGTGGGAAAATATTTTAGCAAGGCACTAAAAAATCAATATAATATTTTCTTTTTTCTATAATTAATATTTGAAAAAGACCACGTTACCTAAGTAACGCGGTCTCTTTTTTCCTTACCACTGGAAATACTTCAGCTTTTTTGCCAGCTCAAGTATTCTTTCTTTAGAAATTTCATTGCTCTGCTTCTCTTCCTCAGTAAAGTATTCATCCGGTATCTTTTTCAACTCCATAACAAATATCTTTCCAATGTCTTTCGGTGTAAACATTATTTTTTGTGTTCCACTGAACATTTCCTGTCCAGACAAGTTATGATAATCCGACTGGTTCCTTTTATCCTTCAGCTGATTAAACTCAAGTACTTTAGAAGATGTATCAGTTAACTCTGATATTAACAGATATGTTCTTAAGCTGTCCTCACATAGTATTAAAATATCCCGTTCTCTTTCAACTGTGGCAAGTTTGCATAACCAAAGTTGGTTTAAGCTATAGAATTCCATAACGCCATCCCCCCATAAAGATATAAGGTATACTTAAGTTACACTATGTTATTTATTTTAACACAAATATCTTTTTTTTACAAGTTTTTCAAATTTATGCATTTTTATACTTTAATTTTGTTCATGATTTTCGTTTTCTTTTTTGCTTTTTCTAAAGCTTGTCATCTCGTTTGAAATTATATTTTTTACTGTAGATACTAGCTTTTGTACAATTTCTGAAATTACTTTTTTACTTTCATCATCTAGATTTTTGTATCTTCCTAGCATTAATCTAATATTCAAAAACCAATTCTTTTTTAATTCTGAAAAGTATTCTACCTCTGTAGTATTTAATATATCAAAAGCTGTGTCTATTACTATCCCTCTTTGCTCGGGAGTAATATTTATAAGCCATTCTTTTAATGTCTTATCAAAGATTTCACTTCCGTTTGTAACTTTTTCTAAGCAAATAAATTCTTTTCCTTCTAATTGCCAACTATATAAATCATGTTGCATTATTCCCTTTTGGATACTTTGAACTACAGTATACTTTTCTTCATGATTCAATAGTCGTCCAATTACAGATGACTGTGGAATATATGTATGTACTTTAGGTAGTATTTCTTTATATTCTTTAGTTTTTATAATTTCATCATCAAAACCTGGTCCATCATTATTATAAATATTTATAATTCTTTTTTTTACTTTTGAATTTGTGAACATCGCTGCATAAACAGCCAAATTTCCACCCTTAGAATGACCGCCTATTCTTATTAGCCTTTTATATTTTTTTGAAACCATATTTAAATATTCAACTGCGTCTTTTTGAGAAGCAATATGGCTTTTGAAGCACATATTAAAATCTTCTTTCCATCCTACAATTGTAGCATCTGTTCCTCTGTATGTTACAAATATTGTATTATCAGGTAAAATAACAGTAGTTGCTGAGAATTGTTTTTCTTGTTCTGCATTAATTTTATTAACATATTGAGTTACACTCATTTTTCCGAATCTTTCAGATTTTCCCATAAGAGGAAATAGTTCATTATCATCTTCCCATAATATTTTCATTGTGCTTTTATCTGCTTTTTCAAATCGTTTACTTAACTCCTCAACTGTAGCTTCTTCATTTGGTTGTATTAATTGATCAAAAGGAAAATATGATAATCGGGTTAATATTAATGCATCTATTTCATTAAACTTTGATTGCTTTAATGTTAAATCTCCTCTCCATTTAACATATTCACATACATTTGACATATATTGTTCCTCCTAGTATTTTTCTTTTGCTATATCTTGATTCTATTCAAAATCTTTGCAGATACTGTCTCTATGATATTTCTTTGCATTTAATTCTTCTTTTAAAACTATCGAATTTTGTAGGTCTATATCATACGTATTTGCTAAACATGCCACATAATATAAAACATCATATAGTTCTTCTTCTACTGTTCCTTTTATGCTATTATCCTTCATTCTGAAGTCTTTTCTAATGCACTCTCCTAGTTCTCCAACTTCTTCTACCAATTTTATAAAATATCTTTCTTCTGGTTTACTATCTCCAATAGGTAATGTATCAATTTTCTTTATGGATTTTTGTAATTGCTTTAATGTTATATCTTTCATTTTATATCTCCTAAATTTTTATTTTAAATTTTTTTCTTGATTATAATATCACATATATTAGCTTTTTTTCAATATTTAATGTATATCAAAAAGTTATTCTGTTGGCTGGAATATTATCAATCTTTTTAATGTTACTTAATTTAAATGCATATTCCTTTATTCCTTCTGCAATTGGTGATGCATATGGTTGTTTAAGTGTTAGTGCCTTCATATCTCTTCTGCTTTATTATCTTTTATATATTATCACTTTCAATATGTATAAGCAATAAAAAAAGATAATCACATAAAGTGATTATCTTTTTTGGCTCCTCTTGTTGGACTCGAACCAACGACCTATCGGTTAACAGCCGAGCGCTCTACCAACTGAGCTAAAGAGGAATGTTTCTTTCGACATTTTGAATTATATATTATTTTATATATTTCTTCAAGTATTTTTATATTTCATTTTTGTTACATTTTTTCTCCTCTTAAGATGTTTTTATTTTTTCCAAATATATTTTTTATATTCATCTTAAGAGGAGGTTATTTACTAAATTCTTTCATATGTTACAAAGTCATAATCAAATTTATTATTTTCATCTTGCTTTCCTTTTTCTCTTCTTGTTTCTTTCCAAATGCTTGTATTTATTTTTGGGAAGAATGTATCTCCATCAAAATCTTTGTTTATTTCTGTTACGTACATTTTTGTAACATGTGGCATTGTCAAACTATAAATCATTGCTCCACCAATTACAAAATTTTCTTCATCATTATCAATATATTCTTTTATTTCCAACATTGAATGAACTACTTCTACATTTTCATCATCTACTTTAAAATCTGGATTTTGTGTAAATACAATGTGTTTTCTGTTTGGAAGAATTTTTCCTAATGATTCAAAAGTTTTTCTTCCCATTATTATTACATGTCCATCTGTTAATTCTCTAAATCTTTGCATATCTGCTGGTAATGTCCATAAAAGCTTATTTTCTTTTCCTATAATATTATTTTTTCCTTTGGCTACAATTATACTTAACATTTTTATCACTCCTTATTTTATTACTATATGTATATTAAATTTTACTTATATTTTTAAGATATAAAATCTTATAATTGAATTAAATATAACATTAATATATTTTTTTGTAAATAACTATGCTTATAAATTTTTAGGCATGTTATTGTAGTTTTCTACTTCTTTTTTTATCCATGTCATTATTACTTTTACGACATAGTTTTCATTTTCAATAGTAAATTTAATTCCTGGTTTTATTTTGTGCCATTTATATAAACATCCTCTACAGCATGTTGCAGTTGCGTGCTGAGCAATAAATACTGGGTGTCCTCTCATTGGTGTTTGCTTTCCGTCATTTGGAATTTCAGCAGGTGCTAGTCTTTTTCTTATAAGATCATGTGCATGTTCTTCTATTGTCTCTATTCCTCTTTCTTCTATGTATTTTATCTCTTTTTCTTTAATATGAAATTTGCTTCTAAATTTTGATTTTGATAATGCATTTAAAATATTATTTATTTTTTCTTCTTCGTTCATATCTTTTCCTTGTTTTTTATTTTCTTATAGATTATACCATAAATATTAATTTTATATTAAATTTCTTTTAAGTAAATTTTTATAATATAAAAGTAAAAAAAAGATAATCACTTATGTGATTATTCATTTTTTTATTTATTTTCCAACGACCCTTCAGCTTTAAACTTGTACTTTCAGTCTTTCTTTTGAAAGCCCTGAAAGCACAGTTTATGTGCCTTCGAATCCTCGCTTCTTCTGCCACAGGCAGCGCTTCGGCTTCTCAGCAGTTAACGGCCTCGCTACGCCAGGATGTTAACCTTTATAGCTTTTTTTCGATTTCAATATAGAATAGCCAATAAAAAAGATAATCACATACGTGATTATCTTTTTTATTGGCTCCTCTTGTTGGACTCGAACCAACGACCTATCGGTTAACAGCCGAGCGCTCTACCAACTGAGCTAAAGAGGAATATAATAATCTGGCAACAACCTATCTTCCCAGCAAGGTAACTCGCAAGTATTTTCGGCATC
>USFR01000014.1 GCA_900553945.1 uncultured Clostridium sp. | reverse complement strand
TCTGGAAGATTAGGTGGAGCTGATATGGCTAGAACTGAATTTTATAAAGAAGGAACTATTCCTCTTCAAACTTTAAGAGCTGATATAGACTATGGATTCTATGAAGCAAACACAACTTATGGAAAAATAGGTGTTAAAGTTTGGATTTATAAAGGTGAAGTTCTTCCTGAAAAGAAAAATGTTGTTAAAGCAGAAAGGGGAGAAGAATAATGCCAGTAATGCCAAAAAGAACAAAATACAGAAAAATGCAAAAAGGTAGAAACAGAGGTAGAGCAACAAGAGGAACTGTTGTTAATGAAGGACAATATGGATTACAAGCATTAGAAGCTGGATTAATAACAGCAAACCAAATTGAAGCTGCCCGTGTTGCATTAACTCGTTATATTAAAAGAGGTGGTAAAGTTTGGATCAAATTATTCCCAAACAAACCAATAACTAAAAAACCAGCAGAAACTCGTATGGGTAAAGGTAAAGGAGCTCCAGAATATTGGGTAGCACCTGTTAAACCAGGAAGAGTTATGTTTGAAATAGCAGGAGTTTCAGAAGAAGTAGCAAGAGAAGCATTAAGACTTGCATCTCATAAACTACCAGTAAAAACTAAATTCCTAACTAGAGAAAATGAAGTAGGCGGTGATGAATAAGATGAAGATAAGTAAAATAAGAGAGATGTCTTCACCAGAGCTAAAAAATGAACTAAGCGAATTAAAATCTGAATTATTCAAATTAAGATTCAGCCTAGCTACAAACGGATTAGACAATCCAATGAAAATTAAAGAAGTGAAAAAAGACATCGCTAAAATAAATACAATTTTAAAAGAAAGAGAATTAGAAGAAAATAAATAATAAGAAAGGAGAAATCCAAGCATGGAAGAGAGAAATCTTCGTAGAACATTAATTGGAACAGTAGCTTCAAACAAAATGGACAAAACAATAGTTGTTAAAGTTGAAACTGCAGTAAGACATCCAATTTACAAGAAAATAGTAAAAAGAACATATAAATTAAAAGCTCATGATGAAGAAAATGTTTGCCAAATTGGTGACAAAGTAAAAGTAATGGAAACAAGACCTTTATCTAAAGATAAAAGATGGAGACTTGTTGAAGTTGTTGAGAAAGCAGTAATAAAATAATGTAAATATTAAAAGGAGGAAAACAGAACATGGTACAGCAACAATCAAGATTAAAAGTAGCTGACAACACTGGTGCAAAAGAAATTATGTGTATCAGATGTTTAGGTGGATCTCATAGAAAATATGCTGAAATAGGTGATATAATAATTGCTTCTGTTAAAAGTGCTACACCTGGTGGTGTTGTAAAAAAAGGTGAAGTAGTTAGAGCTGTAGTTGTAAGAAGCAAAAAAGGTGTTAGAAGAGCTGATGGTTCTTACTTAAAATTTGATGAAAATGCAGCCGTAATTATTCGTGAAGACGGAACACCAAGAGGAACACGTATATTTGGACCAGTAGCAAGAGAGCTAAGAGAAAAAGAATATATGAAAATATTATCACTAGCTCCAGAAGTTCTTTAATTAGAAAGAATAAAAATTAAGATATATTAAATAAAACGAAAATTTCGAAAGAAATAGAGGTGAAAAAAGAATGAGAATCAAAAAAGGAGATACTGTTAAAATATTATCAGGAAACGATAAGGGAAAACAAGGTGAAGTACTAGAAGTAATTCCAAAGTCAGAAAAAATACTTGTTAAAGGTGTAAACATCAGAAAAAAACATGTTAAACCTAGAAAACAAGGTGAAGAAGGTGGAATCATTTCAACAGAATGTGCTATCCACAGCAGTAAAGCAAATGTTGTATGTCCAAAATGCAATAAAGCAACAAAAATAGGATATACAGTTGAAAAAGACGAAAAAGTACGTGTTTGTAAAAAATGCGGAGCAAAAATAAAATAATAAATGAAAGGAGGATATTAGTCCAAATGGAACAATTAAGAGAAACTTATAAAAATGAAATTATACCTGCAATGATGAAAAAATTCGAATATAAATCAGTTATGCAAGTTCCAAAACTAGAGAAAATAGTAATAAATATTGGATTAGGAGATACAAAGGATAATCCAAAAGCATTAGATAATGCAATAAACGATTTAAGTTTAATAACAGGTCAAAAACCAGTTATAACAAAAGCTAAAAAATCAATTGCAGCTTTTAAATTAAGAGAAGGTGCTAAAATAGGATGCAAAGTAACATTAAGAGCTGGAAAAATGTATGATTTTGCATACAAATTCTTTAATGCAGCACTTCCAAGAGTTAGAGATTTTAGAGGAGTGTCAGCTAATTCATTCGATGGAAGAGGAAACTATTCTATCGGTATTAAAGAACAATTAATTTTCCCTGAAATCGAATATGATAAGATAGATAAAATAAGAGGTATGGATATTATATTCGTAACAACAGCTAAAACAGATGCTGAAGCAAAAGAATTATTATCATTATTAGGAATGCCTTTTAAAAACTAAGAGTTAGTTAAAATGATGAAAGGAGAAAAATAATGGCTAAAAAATCACTAAAAGTAAAATGTGCCAAAGAACAAAAATATAAAACTAGAGAATATAATAGATGCAAAATATGTGGAAGACCACATGCATATATTAGAAAATTTGGTATTTGCCGTGTTTGCTTCAGAGAATTAGCACACAAAGGTGAAATACCAGGTGTTAAAAAAGCTAGTTGGTAATATAGAAGATGCAAGAAAAGCTTGCAAGCAAATAATATAATTTGCAAAGAAATTAAGCATTGAAAATATGCTAATTAAGAAAAAAAGGAGGGAAAACAAACGTGAATACAACAGACCCAATAGCAGATATGTTAACAAGAATAAGAAATGCTAATAGAAATAAATTTAAAACTGTTGATGTACCAGCATCAAACATGAAATTAGCAATTGCTCAAAATTTATTGGATGAAGGATATATAAAAGCTTTCGAAGAAATAAAGAATGAGACACAAGGAATCATAAGAATTACTTTAAAATATGATGAAAAAGGAAACAAAGTAATTTCTGGATTAAAAAGAATTAGTAGACCAGGTTTAAGAATATATGCATCTAAAGATGAATTACCACAAGTATTAAACGGTTTAGGAACAGCTTTAATATCTACATCTAAAGGAATAGTTACAGATAAAAAAGCTAGAGAACTAGGTATAGGTGGAGAAGTATTAGCTTATATTTGGTAATTAATATAAAAATTGAAGAAGGAGGAAAACTCAAATGTCAAGAATAGGAAACAAACCTATTACTGTTCCAAATGGAGTTGAAGTAAAACTTGATGGACATAACATCACAGTTAAAGGACCAAAAGGAACATTAGAAAGAGAATTACATAAAAATATAACTGTAACTCTTGACAATAATGTTATTACTGTTACAAGACCAAACGATGACAAAGAAAACAGAAGTCTTCATGGTTTAACAAGAACATTAATAAGCAACATGATCCAAGGTGTTACAGAAGAATTTACAAGAAAATTAGAAGTTAATGGTGTTGGATATAGAGCACAAAAACAAGGTAAAAAATTAGTATTAACTTTAGGTTATTCTCATCCAGTAGAAATGGACGAACCAGAAGGAATTACTTTTGAAGTACCAACTCCAAATGAAATAATTGTAAAAGGAATAGATAAAGAAAAAGTTGGCCAAACAGCAGCTGTTATCAGAACAAAGAGACCACCTGAAGTATATAGAGGTAAAGGTATCAAATATGCTGAAGAAGTTATTAGACGTAAAGAAGGTAAAGCTGGTAAAAAATAATAGGTTAGCTTGAAAAATTAACAAGAAAATAGATGAATAGATTCAAATTTATTCAAAAGAAAGGAGTAAATCATGATTACAAAAACAGATAGAAAAGCTGAAAGAGTAAGAAGACATAAAAGAGTTCGTAATAAAATTTCTGGAACTGCAGAATGTCCAAGACTTTGCGTATACAGAAGCAATACAAACCTATATGTTCAAATTATAGATGATGATGCACAAGTTACACTTGCAAGCGCTTCAACACTTGATAAAGAAGTAAAAACTAAAAAAGCAAACAAAGAAGCAGCTAAAGAAGTTGGAACTTTAATTGCAAAAAGAGCTACAGCTAAAAACATTACTAATGTTGTATTTGATAGAGGTGGATATATCTATCATGGTGTAGTAAAAGAAGTAGCAGAAGCAGCAAGAGAAGGTGGACTTAAATTTTAATTTAAAAGAAAGGAGAAACAAAGAGTTTCATGGAAGATAAATCTGTAGAATTAAAGGAAAAAGTAGTAGCTATAAACAGAGTTGCTAAAGTTGTTAAAGGTGGTAGAACTTTTAGATTTAGCGCTGTAGTTGTAGTTGGAGACGGACAAGGACGTGTTGGTGTTGGAAATGGTAAAGCATCAGAAGTTCCAGACGCAATTAGAAAAGCTATTGACGAAGCTAAAAAGAATTTAGTAGAAGTTCCAATCGTTGGAACAACAATTCCTCATGAATATATCGGAAAATTTGGAGCTGCAACAGTTATATTAAAACCAGGTGCTGAAGGATCTGGAGTTATAGCTGGTGGTAGTGTAAGACCTGTTCTAGAACTTGCAGGATATAGAGATATTAAAACTAAAGTTATCGGAACAAACAATCCAAGAAATGTTGTTTATGCAACAATCGAAGCTTTAAAGAGCATGAGCACAATCGAAGAAGTTGCTAAGAGAAGAGGAAAAAAAGTTTCTGAAATTTTATAATAATATATTTCGAAACACTAGAAAAATTTTTTAAAGTATGATTAAATAAAAAAAGATTAAACAAACACATAATAAGGAGGTGCGAAAATGGAATTAGGTAATTTACAACCAGCAGTTAAAAAAGTATCAAGAAGAAGAGTAGGACGTGGAATAGGTTCAGGACTTGGAAAAACTTCAGGAAGAGGTCATAAAGGTCAAAAAGCTAGATCTGGTGGCGGAGTAAGAAGAGGTTTTGAAGGAGGTCAAACACCTTTATATAGAAGATTACCAAAAAGAGGTTTCAAAAATATACATGCTAAAACATACACAGAAGTAACATTAACAATGCTTAATAAATCAAAAGCAACTGATATTACTCCAGAAAGTTTATTAGCCGAAGGAATTATCGGAAAAATAAACGATGGCATCGTTGTTTTAGGAACAGGAGCTATTGAAAAATCAGTTAACGTAAAAGCTACAAGATTTACAAAAACAGCTGCTGAAAAAATTGAAGCCGCTGGTGGAAAGATAGAGGTGGTATAAGTTGTTTAAAACTATTAAGAATGCTTTTAAAACACCAGAAGTTAGAAAAAAAATATTTTTAACTTTGTTATTAATAGTAGTTTTTAGATTAGGATGCTACATCGTAGTACCTGGAGTTGATTCAGCCAAACTTGCTGAACAACTTTCTAAATCTACAAATACACTAGCTGGGCTAGTAAACACAATTTCCGGAGGAGCTTTTTCAAGATTATCAATATTTGCTATGTCAATAACACCATATATTACAGCGTCAATTATTATACAATTATTAGCAATGATAATTCCTTCATTAGAAAAATTAACTAAAGAAGGCGGAGAAGAAGGTAGAAAGAAAATTAACTTCTATACCAAAATACTTACATTAGTATTAGCTTGTGTAGAAGCTACAGGAATCTATATTTCATACTCAAAAAGCTATCCAGACATTATATATAATCCAGGAATTAGAACAGCATTAATATTCGTGCTTTCATTAATAACTGGAACATCAATCCTAATGTGGTTAGGAGATCAAATTACAAATAAAGGTATTGGAAACGGAATATCTATGCTAATATTTGTAGGTATAGTATCTGGCTTACCATCAGCTGCTGTACAAGTATTTAATTTAGCTTTCAAACCATTTACAACAGTAAACTTCTTAATAGCATTAGCTATAGTAATAGGAGCAGTAATTCTAATAGGAGCAGTTGTATTTGTTCAAGAAGCTGAACGTAAAATACCAGTTCAATATGCTAAAAAAGTTGTTGGAAGAAAAATGTATGGAGGACAAAATACTCACATACCAATGAAGCTTGTTATGGCAGGAGTTATGCCAATAATCTTTGCTTCATCATTCATGACATTCCCAGCAATGTTGATACAAATATTCTCACCATCATCAATTGGTAAATCAGGATTCTTAGGTGGTTTATATCAATTCTCAATTGCAACTTCAACATCACAAGGTGTTGGAATTGGATATGTTATAGCAAATGCAATAATATACTTATTATTGATTGTAGGATTCACATATTTCTACACATATGCTACATTTAATCCAGCAGAAGTTGCAAATACAATAAAGAAAAATGGTGGATTCGTACCGGGAATAAGAGCTGGAAAACCAACAAGTGATTATATAGGAGCAGTCTTAAATAAATTAACACTATTCGGAGGATTCTTCCTAAGTATAATAGCAGTTATACCTATGTTTATGAGATTTACATCATTAAACTTAGCATTTGGAGGAACAGCGATATTAATCGTAGTAGGTGTTGCTTTAGAGACAGTACAACAACTAGAATCACAATTAATGATTAGACATTATAAAGGATTCTTAGAATAAAATGTTATAATATTCAATAGGGTGTCAAATGCTGACATCCTATTGAAATGTAATTATATATTATTTTCTAAGCATTAAAAAATTAGTGTTTAGAAAATAACATATAAAGAAAGGAAGAATGTCATATGGTTATTATTATGTTAGGAGCTCCTGGAACAGGAAAAGGAACAGTATCAGCAATATTAAAAGAAAAATTAAATATTGCACATGTATCAAGTGGAGATATATTTAGAAAATATAGTAGTGAAGATAGTGAATTAGGAAGAGAAATAAATTCATATTTAAAAGAAGGAAACTTAGTACCAGATGAATTAACAATAAAAATGATAAAAGAAAGATTAGCAGAAAAAGACGTAGAAAATGGTGTTATATTAGATGGTTTTCCAAGAACAGAAGCACAAGCAATTGCATTAGACAAAATGCTTGAAGAAGAAGGAAAGAAAGTTGATCTAGTAATAGACTTAAGTTCACCAAAAGAAGAAATATTGGATAGAATTGTTACAAGAAGAATATGCCCAAAATGTAAAGCAGTATACAATACAAAATTAAATAAACCTAAAAAAGAAGGAATCTGCGATATTTGTGGAAGCAAGCTATATCAAAGAGAAGATGATACAGTTGAAAGAGTTGAAAACAGAATAGAAGTTTATCAAAGCCAAACAAAGCCATTAGAAGAATATTATGAAAAAGCAGATAAACTATTTAAAATAGAAATAACAGAAAAAACAGGAACAATGGCAAAAGAAGCAGCTGATATTGTAATAGAAAAAATTAATAAATAGAAAGGAAAATATAAAGTGGTTACAATCAAGTCAAAAAGAGAAATTGAACAAATGAGAGAAGCTTGTAAATTAACTGCACAAGTTCATGAAGTTATTAAAGAAGCAATAAGACCAGGAATTTCAACTTATGAACTTGATAAAATTGCAGAAAAATTTATAAGAAGTAATGGAGGAATACCATCAGAGAAAAACTTCCCAAGTGGTATACCAGGAGTACCTGATTTTCCAGGTTCAATTTGTGCATCAATAAATGATGAAATCATACATGGGATTCCATCAAAACATGCAATCTTAAAAGAAGGCGATGTAGTAAGTTTTGATATAACGGCATTTAAAAATGGATTCCACGGAGATGCAGCAAGAACATATATAGTTGGAAAACCAAACTCAGTTGAAGATCAAAAATTAGTTGAAGTTACAAAACAATCTTTCTTTGAAGGACTTAAATTTGCAAGAAAAGGTTGCAGAGTTGGAGATATATCAAATGCAATTTATGAATTTGTAACTAAAAATGGATTTAGTATATTAAGAGAATTTCAAGGACATGGAATAGGAAGAGAAATGCACGAAGATCCAGGAATACCAAATTACGGAAAACCAGGAAGAGGAATGAGATTAGAACCAGGAATGACAATATGCATAGAACCTATGGTAATAGCGGGAAACAGAGAAATACTTGAACTTGATGATGGATGGACAATAGTTTCAAGAGATGGAACTAATGGAGCTCATTATGAAAATACAATTTTAATAACAGAAAATGAGCCAGAAATATTGACAAAACCTTAAAAGTATTATATACTATATTAGCTTATTATTGTTGAGCACGATAATAATTTCATTTATATTGGAGGAAAGAAATTTGGCAAAAGAAGATGTAATTGAAGTTGAAGGTACTGTTATAGAAACATTACCAAATACAAATTTTAAAGTCGAATTAGATAATGGACACCAAGTATTAGCTCATATCTCAGGAAAATTGAGAATGAACTATATAAAGATTTTACCTGGCGACAGAGTAAAATTGGAATTATCACCTTATGATTTAAGTAAGGGACGTATAACTTGGCGTGCAAAATAAATTTGAACCCACTTATGTAGGTTGCGCTACATATTTTAAATAAATAAAATATATAGAGTAGAGGTGAAAAAGGAAATGAAAGTAAGACCATCAGTTAAAAAAATGTGCGAAAAATGTAAAGTAATAAAAAGAAAAGGAGTAATCAGAGTAATCTGTGAAAATCCAAAACATAAACAAAGACAAGGTTAATTTTAGTAACCAACTTAGGGCTAATACAAGGTAGTAGCCCGTATAATTTTGTGAATAAATATAAAAACAGTTAGCGGCTGATTTTGTTTTTATATTTATTATATAAATAACAATCCAGTTTAATTACATTTCAATTTATACTAATTAAACTATATTAATCAATTAAAAATTTGGAGGTGCAAAAATTTATGGCTCGTATAGCAGGAGTTGATTTACCTAGAGAAAAAAGAGTAGAAATTGGACTTACATATGTATATGGAATAGGACTTTCTAGCTCTCAAAAAATCTTAAAAGAAGCTGGAATAAACCCAGATACTAGAGTAAAAGATTTATCTGACGAAGATGTAAACAAAATAAGAAAAGCTATGGAAGGATACAAAGTTGAAGGTGACTTAAGAAGAGAAGTAGCTTTAAACATCAAAAGACTTACTGAAATTGGATGCTACAGAGGATTAAGACATAGAAGAGGTCTACCAGTTAGAGGTCAAAGAACAAAAACTAACGCTCGTACAAGAAAAGGACCAAGAAAAGTCGTAAGTAAGAGCAAAAAATAAAGTATAATTGAAACTTGATTTTTTAAAAATTAAAAGGAGGAAAAGCAAGAAATGGCTAAAAATGTAACTAAAAAACCAGTAGCTAGAAGAAATAGAAAAAACATTGAAAGTGGAGCAGCACATATTCACTCTAGCTTTAATAATACAATTGTTACAATAACAGATACTCAAGGTAACGTAATATCTTGGGCAAGTGCTGGTGGACTTGGATTCAAAGGTTCAAGAAAAAGCACACCATTTGCAGCAGGTCAAGCAGCTGAAACTGCATCAAAAGCAGCAATGGAACATGGATTAAAAACAGTAGAAGTATATGTTAAAGGACCAGGTTCAGGAAGAGAAGCTGCAATAAGATCATTACAAACAGCTGGATTGGAAATTACAATGATAAAAGACGTAACTCCAATACCACACAATGGATGTAGACCACCAAAAAGAAGAAGAGTGTAATTAAAAGTATAAATATAAAAATTGTGATGAGCACAATAAAACAAATAATATTAAAAGATTGAAAGAGGTGTAACAATGGCAAGATACAAAGACGAACAATGTCGTATATGCCGTAGAGAAGGTCAAAAGCTATTTTTAAAAGGTTGCAGATGTTATTCTGATAAATGTAGCGTAACAAGAAGAAATTACGCTCCAGGACAACATGGACAAAAGAAAGCTAAACTTTCTGAATACGGAACACAATTAAGAGAAAAACAAAAAACAAGATCATTCTATGGAGTTGGAGAAAAACAATTTAGAGGATATTTCGAAATGGCTTCTAATAAAAAAGGAATCACTGGTGATAACTTATTACAAATTTTAGAGAGCAGATTAGATAATGTTGTTTATAGACTAGGTTTTGGTGTCTCAAGACCACAAGCTAGACAATTAGTAACTCATGGAAACATCGAAGTTAATGGAAAGAAAGTAGATATAGCATCATACTTAGTAAAACCAGGAGATGTTGTAGCTATTAGAGAAATTAGAAGAGACAACCCTGTTGTTAAAGAAAATATGGAAGCAAATAGTGTAAGACCATTACCAGAATGGTTAGAAGTTGACAGAGAAAAAATGTCTGGTAAAGTTATTAGATTAGCAAATAGAGAAGATATTGATTTACCAGTTGAGGAACACTTAATAGTTGAACTTTATTCTAAATAATAAAATAAGAATAAAAGAAATTATTTTCATTTTAATAAAATTAATAATAGAAAATATAAAAAAGGTGAGAAACCTAAGTTTCTCAAAATGGAGGTAAATAAATGATAGAATTTGAAAAGCCAAACATCAAATGCGTAGAGACAGATGAAAAAAGAAATTATTCAAAGTTTGTATGCGAACCATTAGAACGTGGTTATGGAATGACTATTGGAAATTCACTAAGAAGAATCTTATTATCATCATTACCAGGAGCTGCTATAACAAGTGTGAAAATTGATGGAGTTGTTCATGAATTTTCAACTGTACAAGGTGTAGTAGAAGATGTTCCTGAAATAATAGTTAATTTAAAATGTGTTAGATTAAAAATGCATGATAATGATGATAAGAATATTAGTATTGATTTCAAAGGACCTGGAGAAGTTAAGGCTGGAGATATCATTACTGATAGTAGTATAGAAATTTTAAATCCAGATTTACATATTGCTACAGTAGAAGAAGGAGAAACTCTTCATATGGAAATGACAGTAGCCAGAGGAAGAGGATACAATACTGCGGATAAAAATAAAACAGAAGATATGGCGTTAGGTACATTACCAATTGATTCAATATTTACACCAGTTAAAAAAGTTAATTATAAAGTAGAAAATACTAGAGTCGGACAAAGAGTTGATTATGATAAATTAACAATCGAAGTTTGGACAGACGGAAGTTTAAAACCATTTGAATCATTGAGCTTAGCTGCAAAAGTTATGACAAGTCACTTAGAATTATTCATTGACTTATCAGAAACAGCTAAAAATACTCAAGTAATGGTAGAAAAAGAAGAATCTAAAAAAGAAAAAGTATTAGAAATGCCGATAGAAGAATTAGAATTATCAGTTAGATCATATAACTGCTTGAAGAGAGCTGGAATTTCAACAGTTGAAGATTTAGCTAATAAATCACAAGAAGATATGATGAAAGTTAGAAATCTTGGTAAAAAATCATTAGATGAAGTTACAAAGAAATTGATTGACTTAGGACTAGGATTCTCATCAATAGAAGACTAAGAAAAGGAAGGTGAAATAAAAAGTGGCAGGTACAAGAAAACTTGGAAAACCAACTGATCAAAGATTAGCAATGCTAAGAACTCAAACAACAGATGTTCTTTTAAATGGAAAAATTAGAACAACTGAAGCTAGAGCTAAAGAAGTTAAAGCTCTTGTTGATAGTATAATAGCATTAGCTGTTAAAGAAAAAGATAATTTCGAAGAAGTAGAAGTTAAAGTTGTTAAAGCTAAATTAGATAGCAAGGGACATAAAGTTACAGAAAAAGCTACAAGTAAAAATGGAAAAGAATACTTAAAAGTAGTTAAAGAAGAAAAAATGGAAAAAAGACAAAAAGATATGCCATCTAGATTAAATGCAAGAAGAAAAATAATGAAAAAAGTTAACAAAGTTGAAGGTGTTGACTTAATGGCAAAATTATTTGGGGAAATTGCTACTAAATATGAAGGTAGACAAGGTGGATATACAAGAATCTTAAAATGTGAAAATAGAAAAGGTGACAATGCACCAGAAGTTATTCTTGAATTAATATAGTTTAAAGAAAATACATAAAATAAAAAAACGGGCGACCGTTTTTTTATTTTGCTTAAAATCAAGTACAAAAATTAAAAGTTGTCATAATATATATCAAGGTGATGAACATGGAAGATTTTATGAACTTAGTAGTTATAATGATAGGAATTTTTGGCTGGTATGTATTAATAAAAGATGTTTTAGATAATTACATGTACAGAAATATTGAAATTGGTGATAATGTTAAACTCCAAATAAAAGTAAAAAATAAAGAAGAAAATATAGAAATGATTATAAGAAAAATTATGCACGCACAAAATAAAATTGGTTATTTCAAAGAAATTGAAATAATAGATGAAAACTCAAGTGATGAAACATATGAAATATTAAAAAAGATTGAAAAACAATACTCAAATATTAAAGTTGAAAAAATGTTGTAAAATATAGAAATTTTTGATAGACTAGCAAAAGAAAAGGAAGAGAATATGAAATTAGAAGGTCAATTAGAAGAAATTATATATCAGAATGAAAATAATAGTTATACAATAGCAGAATTATCAACAGATGAAGAAATATTTACTGTTGTAGGATATTTGCCATTTATAAATGAAGGTGATTTTTTAAGCTTGGAAGGTAAATTCGTTACACATCAAGACTATGGAAGGCAGTTTAAAATAGACACTTTTGAAAAGAAATTGCCAGAAGGAAAAGCTGCTGTAGAAAAGTATTTAGCAAGTGGAATTATAAAAGGAATAGGTCCAAGTACTGCTAAAAAAATAGTAGATAAATTTGGAGATGAAACAATAGCTATATTTAAGTTTGAGCCTAAAAGACTTGCTGAAGTAAGAGGAATATCAGAAAATGGTGCTAAAGAAATGGCAGAAGAATTTAATAGCAAGTGGGAATTATGGCAAATAGTAGGATTCCTTGAGAAATTTGGAATAAATGCAAGTAACAGCAAAAAAGTATATGAAGTATTAGGAGAAGATGCTATTGAAGAAATAAAGAAAAATCCATATGTTTTAATAGATATAACATATGGTGTTGATTTCTTTAAAATAGATAAAATGGCATTAGATATTGGAATAAATGTAAATAGCTATCAAAGAATAGCAGCAGGAATAAGATATGGATTGATACTAGCAAGTTATAATGGAAATACATGTGTTGAAAAAGAAAGTTTGTATAGCTTTGTAAAAGATAAACTATCAACAGATGAAAAATATATTGATGAAGTAATGATAAATTTAAAATCTACAGGGAAAATAGTTGAAGAAGAAATAGACGGAAAAGAATGGATTTTCCTTGAAGAATTTTATAGAGTTGAAAAAAATATAGCTACGAGATTATACATGATGATGAGAAGCCAAAACACAAAATACATAAAATCATTTGAAACCATTTTAGAAAAGGAAGAATCATTACTTGATATACAATTATCAGAAAAACAAAAAGAAGCCTTAAAAGAGGTAAATAATTCGAATGTAAGCATAATAACTGGTGGACCTGGTACAGGAAAAACAACAATTATAAAAGCACTAATAGATATTTATCATGTAAACAAACAAAAAGTAGTATTATGTGCTCCAACAGGAAGAGCTGCTAAAAGAATGTCAGAATCAACAGGCGAAGAAGCAAAGACAATACATAGATTATTAGATATAGGGAAAATAGAAGATAATAAATTAGAAAATATTGAAGCAGATTTTGCACCAATAGACGCTGATGTTATTGTAATTGATGAGATGTCAATGGTTGATGTTTTCTTAATGAATTATGTAACAAAGGCTATATATATGGGAACAAAGTTAGTTCTAGTCGGAGACAGTAATCAGCTTCCATCAGTAGGACCAGGCAGTGTATTAAAAGATTTAATAGAATCTGAAAAAATACCAACAACAAATTTGGATAAAATTTTTAGACAAGCAGCACAGAGTAAAATAATATTAAATGCCCATCAGGTAAACAAAGGAGAATATTTTATTTCGAAAGAGAACTTTGAAAATACCAAAGAAGATTTCTTTTTCATAAAGGAAAATTCTCAAGAAAAAATAATTAATCAATTAGTATCATTAACAACAGGAAGGTTACAGAAATTTGGAAATTATGATTTCTTTCAGAACATGCAAATATTAACACCAACTAAAAAAGGACCATTAGGAACAAGAGAACTAAATAAAACATTACAAAATTATATAAATCCAGAAAATAAAAGTAAAAAAGAGAAAAAGTTTGGAGAAATAACATTTAGAGAAGGCGACAGAGTAATGCAAATAAAAAACAATTATGATATTTTCTGGGACAGAGAAATTTTAGGTGTATATGAAAATTCAACAGGTGTATTCAATGGAGAAATAGGAAGAATTGAAAAAATAGATTTATCAGAAAAACAACTAAAAGTAGTATTTGATGATGGAAAAAATGTCTGGTATCAATTTCAAGAGCTTGATCAATTAGAATTAGCATATGCAATTACAATACATAAATCTCAAGGAAGTGAGTTTGACGTTGTAATAATAGCAGTTCCACAAACTGCACCTATGTTACTTACAAGAAATCTTTTATATACAGCAATCACAAGAGCAAAAAAATTATTAATAATATTAGGTGGAAAAAATACAATAGACTTTATGATTCAAAATGTGGATAGCAAAAAGAGAAATACGGGGTTAAAAATTAAAGTAGAGCATTTACTAAATGGAGATAATTAGATATAATAAATCAAAATTAGGGCAAAATAGAATATATTAATGATTAAAAAAATACTAAAAATGCTTTTTCCTACATCATGTACAATGTGTGGAAAGATATGTAATACATGGATTTGTCCAAAGTGCTATGTGTTATTAAAAAGGAATTTGAAATTTTATTCAATAAATGAGAAAGATTATATTTTATATTTCTTTGGTTTTTATGAAGGAACAATAAGAAATTTACTATTGTCTTTTAAATTTAAAGAAAAAGCATATATAGGTAATTTGTTTGTAGAATTACTAACTAAAAATAGAAAATTTGCAGAAAAAATAAAAACATATGATTACATTATTTCAGTTCCTATGTACAAGAAAAATAAAGAAAATAGAGGATACAATCAAACAGAAGTAATAGCAGATAAGTTAGAAAAAAATTTAAAAATAAAACATTTGAAAAATAGTTTAGCCAAAATAAAACAGAATAAAAAGCAGAGTACACTAACTGAAAAGCAAAGAACCGAAAACGTAAAAGATGTATATAAATTAGAAAATAAAAATGAAATATATAATAAAAGAATTTTGCTATTAGACGATATATATACAACAGGAAGTACAGTAAAAGCATGTGTAAAAGAACTCAAAAAAGGAAAACCACAAACTATTGATGTACTAGTTATAGCAAAAAGAAACTAAAGAAAGGAATAAAAAGTGGAAGATTTAGTTGAAAGTATATTAGATTATGTTAGAGCAGACTATACAGACTACGCTATCATGATTAATGGAGAATGGGGAAGTGGAAAAACATATTTCTGGAATCACAAAGTAAAAAATAAAATAGAATCATTACAGTTAAATGGAAGAAAATATACTACCATATATATGTCATTGTATGGAATTTCAAATCTTGAAGAAATCAGTAAAAAAATATTTATAGAAACAACACAATTAATGGACAAGAATTTGAAAAAATATATGGATTCACATGGACAAACAACAATTCCAGAATACGCAAAAACTGGTTTAGATATGGCAAATTTTTTTGGTGTAACCAAAAATGGAGAAAAAGTTGACTATGAAGCATTCTTTTCCACAGACGATAAAGTACTATGTTTTGATGACTTGGAAAGAGCTAACGTAGACGTTGTAGATATTTTGGGATATATAAACAACTTCGTTGAGCATGATCACATAAAGACAATAATTATTTGTAATGAAAAAGAATTGGCAACAAAATTTAAAAGTTCGAATATAGAAATGAAAACATTTATTGCAACATATCTTTTAGATAAACAAAACGAATTAATCAAAGGTGAAGAAAAACCAATGGTTGAAAAAATCAGAGACAAAATTGAATATGTTTTTGACAATGCAAATGACTATGAAAGAATAAAGGAAAAGTTAATAGGCGAAACATTTGAATATGCACCAAAATTCAACTATATAATAAATGGATTATTAATGAGATATGAAAATAATCCAGATTTAATTAGATTCTTAAGAGAAAATACTAACCTAATAATTTCAACATTTAACAAAAGTGGAACAAGAAACTTAAGAATTTTAAAACACTCATTAAATGATTTTAAGAAGATATTTGAAATCGTAAATAAAGCATATCCCAACACTAAATTAAGAGTATTACAAACAATGCTAATATTTACAATTGCCGTATCATTTGAAATAAAAGCAGGAAAAATTACAAAAAATAAATTTGTTAATATTCAAAGCAATGAAGAATATAAGGCAATATTAGTTTCTTCAAGAGTTTTAATGGATAATAGACAATTTTATATTAAAGAATTTGATAATAACTATTATTTCAATTTCAAATCAGAATACCGTTTCTTTAAATTTATTGAAATATATGTAAGAACAAGAATCTTTGATATGAAGGCACTTAAAAAAGATATGGACGCAATAATAAATACGATAGATACAGAGAAATTACCTGGATACAAGAGACTACTAACAGAAGAATATTGGAAAATTTCAGATGAACAGTTTCCAAGAATTATCAGAGAAGTAATTGAAGAAGTAAAAAAAGGAAGTCTTCAATTAATAGAAATTGTTAAATTATTTTCATATTTCAGTTACTTCATAAAAAGAGGATTGATAAATAACGATATAAAAGAAACAAAACAAATATTTATAGATGGAATGAATAAATCAGTACAAATATCAAAATATTGTGACAATGTTGAAGAAGAATTATCAAGAGTTGGAATAATAAACGAATCAAGTCAAGAGATGGAAGAAGTACTAAAACATTTTGAAAAATTAAACAATCAATTGGAAGAAAAAATGTATAAAGATAAAGCTGATGAAATATTCAGATATATTCCAATTAAAATGGAACAATTTTATGATAGATTTGATTCCGAATGTATGGAATTTCCTATATTCAAGTATTATGATGCATACAGAATGTTTCAAAGAATTACATGTGCAAGCAATGAAGATATTGTAAGAATTAAGGAAATACTAATTGATAGAGCAAAGAAATATACAGATAAATTAAAATCAGAATATACATTTATGAAACAATTGAAAAACGTATTAGAAGACTATTGTAAAGGTAAAGAAATAAATATAAAAATAGTGATGCTTAGAGAATTTTCGAGAGACTTAGGGATTGTAATAGACCTTTATAAACCACCAATATTTTCATCTCCTAATAATTAATGTTCCTTGTATATTTTGCCTAAATTAGTACAAACTAAAAATAGACAAAATATAACAAGGAGGTAAAAATGAAAGCAACAGGAGTGGTAAGAAGAATTGATGATTTAGGCAGAATAGTTATTCCCAAAGAAATAAGAAGAACATTAAGAATTAGCGAAGGCTCACCTCTAGAAATATTCACAGAAAAAGATGGAGAAATAGTTTTGAAAAAATATTCTCCAATTGGGGAACTTTCAGAATTTGCTTCAAACTATGCAGACACTTTAGCTAAAACAACAGGACATATAGCTTGCATCACAGATAAAGACACAATAATTGCAGTAGCAGGAGGATTAAAAAAAGACTTGTTAGAGCAAAGCATAAGTAAAGAATTAGAAGAAGTCATTGAAAATAAGGAAATATACACAAGCAAAGATAATGATGAACTAGCAATTCCTTTAAGCAAAAATGAAAATAAAGAAAGAGTTTTCCATTCACAAGTTATTTATCCAATCGTTTCTGATGGAGATTCAGTAGGAAGCGTAGTTCTAATGTCAAAAGAACCAAATAAAAAAATGACTGACACAGAATTGAAAGTTGTTCAGTCAGCTGCAGGAATATTAGGTAGTCAATTAGAAATATAATTTAAAAAGACAAATCTATTCAAACAGATTTGTCTTTTTTTTGAAATTAAAATATTGACATCAAAAAAATATATATATAAAATATATATAAATTAACAAAAGAGGAGAAATTAAGATATGGAAGATATTGTAGAAGCAAAAAAAGTTGTAGGTCGTTTTATAGGAAGATATATAGTACTAGCAATAATAATTGGAGGAATATCATTTTTATTAGAGAATGTAATACCTCAATTTGTGAATTGGAACTTTACAGCAGCATTGTTAATTTATCAATCAGTTCTGTTTGTGATTAGTACACTGTTAACAATTATATTAGCAGTAAAATATTCAATAAAAGATACAAAGATATCCTCAAAAGGAGATGCTAGATCAATATCAAAGCCAATACAAACATTATTAATCATAATTGCTTTATTGGTAATGGCATTTAACATTATTTATTATTGTGGAGTTAGAAGTTCAGCCTTAAAAGATGCAAAGAAAAAATACGAATCAGCTGATGGAATTATTAGTGAATATGAAGCAACATGTCTAGAATTAGAAAATGAAAAAATATATGCAGTATATGGATTTTATTTAGCATCAAAAGAAATAGTAACAATTCTTACATTTGCATATGCAGTAGTATATGTTGAGATGATGTTAGAAAATGAAGTATTGGCAACTAAAAAAATAGAAAAAGAAGAAGTTTAATATTTAAAAGACTGTTATAAGAACATAACAGTCTTTTTTTGCTTAGAGTTTAGAATTCAAAACCTTGCAATTTTGAAAAAAATATAATATAATACCGTATTATTAAGGAGGCCGATATGAAAGCAATAGAAATTAGAAATAAATATTTAAACTTTTTTAAAAAACATGGACATGCAGTAATACCAAGTGCATCATTAATACCAGAAAATGATCCTTCAGTTTTATTTACAACTGCAGGAATGCAACCATTAGTTCCTTATTTATTAGGAGAAAAACATCCAGAAGGAACAAGACTTACAGACTACCAAAAATGTGTAAGAACAAATGATATAGATGAAGTTGGAGATAACAGACATTTAACATATTTTGAAATGTTAGGAAATTGGTCTCTAGGTGACTACTTCAAAGAAGAATCAATTGCTATGAGCTATGAATTTCTAACAAAAGAACTAGGAATTCCAAGTGAAAAAATATCTGTAACATGTTTTGCTGGAGATGAAGACTGCGAACGTGATATGAAAGTATATGAATGTTGGAGAAAAGCTGGAATACCAGATGAAAGAATATATTTCTTCGGAAAAGAAGATAACTGGTGGATTGCAGGAGAAGAAGGACCATGCGGACCTGATACAGAAATGTATTATGATACAGGTAAACCAAAATGTTCTCCAGAATGTAATCCGGCATGTGGATGTGGAAAATACATAGAAATATGGAATAACGTTTTTATGGAATTTTACAAAAACAAAAATGGATATAGAAAATTAGAACAAAAAAACGTTGATACTGGATTAGGTCTAGAAAGAATGGCTATGATTTTACAAGGAAAAGAAACACCATTTGAAATAGAAGTATTTGAACCAGTAATGAAAAAATTAGAAAAATTACAAAAAGTTGATAGCATAGAAAGCAGAAGAATTGTTGCAGAACATTTACGTTCAAGCATAATGATAATAAATGATGGCGGAAGACCAAGCAATGTGGACAGAGGATACATATTAAGAAGATTACTTCGTAGAATGACAAGACATATGAATAAGCTTGAAATAAACCTAGATGAATTAGCTAACATAATAGATATATCTATAGATAGTTTAAAAGAATTATATCCTGAACTAGAAAAAAATAAAGAAACAATTAAAGAAATAATTGTGGCTGAAAAAGACAAATTCATGAAAACACTTCAAAAAGGTGAAAAAGAATTTGAAAAAGTTGCAAACAGAACAAAAAATAATAACAAAGATGTAATTAATGCACAAGCAGTATTCAATTTATATGAAACATATGGATTCCCACCAGAAATGACAGAAGAATTAGCTAAAGAAAACAGTTTAAAAGTTGATATGGAAGGATATCAAAAATTATTTGAAGAACATCAAGCTAAATCTAGAATGGGAAGCGAAGCAAAATTTAAAGGTGGACTTGCATCAACAGGTGAAATGGAAGTTAAATATCATACTGCAACACATCTTCTAAATGCAGCATTAAAGAAAGTATTAGGAGATCATGTACACCAAAAAGGAAGTAATATTACACCGGAAAGACTAAGATTTGATTTTTCACATAATGCTAAGATGACAGATGAAGAAAAGAGACAAGTTGAAGATTTAGTAAATGAATATATCAAACAAGACTTAAAAGTTGAAAGATTAGAAATGACAAAAGAAGAAGCTTTGAAATTAGGAGCAGAAGCAATGTTCTTAGACAAGTATGGAGATGAAGTCACAGTATATAAAATTGGTGATGTTTCTATGGAATTTTGCGGTGGACCTCATGTTGAAAGAACCGGAGTATTAGGTACATTTAAAATCAAAAAAGAAGAAGCCTCTTCATCAGGTGTTAGAAGAATAAAAGCAATATTGCTATAATGCAAAGGAGAAAAAATGAAAGATTGTATTTTTTGTAAAATTGCAAACCAAGAAATAGGTACAGAAATAGTATATGAAAATGATAATGTTATAGCCTTTAAATCTATTGATCCTAAAGCACGTATACATTTAATAATAACTACGAAAAAACACTATGATACAATATTAGATATCGATGATGCAGAAACAATACAAGATATACATAAAGCCATAAAGGAAGTTTCAGAGAAATTTAATATTAATAATAGTGGATTCAGACTAATAAATAATTGTAAAGAAGATAGTGGACAAGAAGTTATGCATGCACATATACATATGTTAGGCGGAGAAAGATTAAGAGATGCTATAATTTAACATTGAAAAAAATAAATAAATGATTATAATACTAATTAATACTGTACGGAGGTTACTATAAAAATGGAGTCAAAGGATAAGAATGTATTAACACTATTACTTATAATATTAATAGTTGTCATAGCTGGAATAATTGGATATATAGGTTTTGAGGTAATAAATGAAAATGTTAAACAAGGAAATTCCGAAGAAATAACAGATGAATTTGATAATATGATTCCTACAATATCAGAGGAAGAATTAGAAAATGATGAAGGAATACAATTGGATGATCAAAATGAAAATAATGATAATTCTGGAACAGAGCAAGGATCAACATCTTCTGGAACAACACAAGGGTCAACAGGCGGAACGAGTACATCAAGAAAATACTCATCAAGCGGAGTAAGTATTTCGGGGTACTGGGTAGCAGGGACAATTAGAATACCAGCTACAGGAATAAGATATTCAATATTTACAGATCAATCAAGAAAAGCTCTTGATAGAGGAGTAATAATATTATATACGACAAATGGACTAAATAAAGCAGGAAATACAGTAATAGCAGGCCATAATTATAGAAGCAGATTATTTTTCTCTAAGAATAAAAACCTTAAAGAAGGAGATAAAATAATAATAAAAGATACATCAGGATTAGAAATAACGTACTCAATATATAGCAAGTTTGTAACTAATTCTGGGGACGCATCATTCTATCAGAGAGACACTGCTGGAAAAAGAGAAATTACATTAACAACATGTACAGATCAAGGGACAACAACAGGTGAAAGATTAATAATTTTAGCAAAAGAAATATAGATGAAAAAATTAATACATAAGGAGTTAATATATTAAAATATTAACTCCTTTAATATATACTAAACATATTACTATATAAAAATAGTAATACACGAAAATCTGATTTGTGAAATTTACATATAACAAAGATCCGGAATTAAAGAAATAATAATTGAAAATATTACATTGTCTGCTTTTGCTATATATGGAATTGACAAAATGCTATAAAAATGTGTAAAATATATCTAGTAGTGTTTATAAAGGGGTGATTAATATGAATGATAATAAATATAGTAAGATTTTAACTATTGTACTAATAGTAGTGATTGTAGCAATTATAGGTGTTTTACGGATATCTTGGTTATAGTGCTTTTTCTGATAAGAAAACAGAAGAAACTTATACAAATGCTGCAAATGAATTTGAAAAAGCTGTAACAGGAAGCGGAAAAAAGGCAGAAATGGGGAATAGTACATTAAATGCAATAAATGCGACAACAACTACTAATAATAAAAAGTACATGGAAGATTATGAAATATTAGGCACGATAGAAATACCTAAAGTAAACTTAAAATGTGCAATATTAAATGAAGTAACTCCAAGATCAATACAAATTGCAGTTGGTCAAATTTATACGGCGAACGGATTAAACAAGCCAGGAAATACAGTAATTTATGGACACAACTATAGAAATAATTTATTCTTTTCTAGAAATGATGAACTAAATAATGGAGATAAAATTTATATATTAAATCAAGAAGGAACAAAACTTACATATGAAATATATAATATATTTATAGCAACAAGCACAGATACAAGTTTTTATATTAAGTCATCAGAAGATACGAATGGAAAGGCAGAAATAACATTATCAACTTGTACAGATGATGCAAGTACGACTGATAGAAGACTTATAGTTCAAGCAAGAGAAATTGATTAATATAAGGAGTGAAAAATGGAGAATAACAACCAAAGAAATAAAAGAATAGGCATAATATTAATTGTAAGTATAATTATTATAATAATTGCTTTGTGCATAATCGGATATAAAATGTTCCAAGATGAAAAAAATGAAGCAACGGCAGAAGAAACAACACCAGAAAAAGTAATTAGTGGATCTGGAAAAAAAACAGATAGTGTTGGAAATGAACTTACAGCGATAGAGTCTAAAACTCAAAGTAGAGAAAAAAGAAAAATGGAAGACTATGAAATAATAGGAACATTAGAAATTCCGAAAACTAAATTAAAATGTAATGTCTTAGATGAGGTAACCAAAAGATCAATAGAGATTGCTGTAGCAAAAATATATACAACAGAAGGTTTAAATAAACCAGGAAATACAGTAATTTATGGACATAATTATAGAAATGATTTATTTTTTTCAAAAAACGATGAATTGGAAGTAGGAGACAAATTTTATATAACTGATGATGAAGGCAATAAATTATCTTATAAAATAACAGATAAATTTATAACAACAAGTACAGATACAAGTTTTTATACAAAAACAGCAGAAGAAACTGGAGGAAAAGCAGAAGTAACATTATCAACATGCACAGATGATGCAAGTTCTACAGATAGAAGACTTATCATAGTAGGTGTTGAAGAATAAGAGAAAGTACCTATTTTAATATAGGTACTTTAATTTTTGTAAAAAAAAATAAAAAAACAGTTGACAAACTAAAATAAAAAGATTAAAATATAAGAGCGTTCGAAATGGTGGATATAGCGCAGTTGGTTAGAGCGCCAGTTTGTGGCACTGGAGGCCGTGGGTTCGAATCCCACTTTCCACCCCATAAAAAACTATTAAATTAAATATTGGGCTGTAGCCAAGCGGTAAGGCACCAGACTTTGACTCTGGCATGCGCTAGTTCGAATCTAGCCAGCCCAACCAAAATAAGACTTTCAATTTTTTGAAAGTCTTATTTTTTTATATAACAGGAAAGTTTTCCAGACTTTCTATTATATAAAATAATAATGCACAGAAACTTGCTTTGCAAATTGCACACAGGAACAAAGACACGGATTTAAAAATGTTATAATTGATGCATATGCTATAAATAGTTTACTTTTGTTCTGAAAAAATATATACTAAAAATACAAAAAATGATACAATTAAAATATTGAATATAGGGGGAAATATGGAAAGAAAATTATTTTGCGAATATGGACCGATTGCATATAAAATATCATTATTTAAAGAAGCAAGAAAAAAAGATTTAAGAGATTTCAAGCAAGGCAGAAAATTTGCCAAGAAAAAATCTAAAGAAAATTTTGAATATATTTGGAAAGGCGATGCCAAAGTACTTTTAAGAAAACTTTATGGAGTAGATATGGAACTACAAAAAAACAAAGTAAAAAATTTGCAAATAGCCAGTAAAAAAATCGATGGAATAATAGTAAATCCAAACGAAGAATTTTCATTTTGGAATTTAGTCGGAAATGCGACAAAAAGAAAAGGATATTTAGAAGGACTAGTTATTAGTAATAGTCAAATGAAAAAAGGAGTCGGAGGGGGATTGTGTCAACTGGCTAATATGATTCATTGGCTAGTGCTACATACACCTCTTACAGTAACAGAACTACATCATCATTCTGATGCACTTTTCCCAGATGTAAAAAGAAGAGTACCATTTGGAACAGGAACATCTATAAGCTATAAAGCCTTAGACTATAGATTTAAAAACACAACAAACTATCCAATTCAAATTAGAGTATGGCTTGATGATACATTTTTATATGGAGAAATCAGAAGTACAGTTCCATTAGAAACTAAATACAAAATTGTAGAAGAAGATAGTCATTATGCTAAAAATGAAAGCGGTGTATTCTACAGAAACAGTAAAGTATATAGAATAATTATTGATAAGGAAACAGCTCAAGAAATAAAAAAAGAATTAATTTTAGATAATCATTCAAAAGTTATGTATGATTATGAATTAATACCAAAAGAAGAAATAAGGGTATAGTAATATGATTTTAGAAGAAATATTAAAAATTTTAAAAAAGAAATCTGATCAAAAAGCGTACACTGTAAATAATAAGAGCTATACATATAAAGAGTTATATAAATATGTATGTAATCTATATAATTTTTTATTAGAAAAAAATCCAGAAAAGAAACCAATAATAGTACAGGGGTATAAAGATATTTATATGAAAGCAATTTTTCTAGCATGTTCATTAGCAGGAATGACATATGTGCCAGTAGACAAAAATATGCCAGAAGATAGAAAAGAAAATATAGCAGAACAAATAAATCCAGGTTTAATTATAGAAAAAGATATTAGCAAAGATGAGATTGAACAAATAATGATTAACAAAAATGAAAAAGATATCGATAAAATTTATATGAAGCCACAAGATACATACTATATAATCTTTACATCAGGAAGCACAGGAAAACCCAAAGGCGTTGAAATAACATATGAAAATTTAGATTCATGCGTAAATTGGTTAAGAAACATAGTAAAAGTAAAAAATGGAGTTATTTTAAACCAAGCTAATTTTTCTTTTGATTTATCAGTAGCAGATTTATATTTAAGCTTAATTACAGAAAGTGAACAATATATAATAGATAACACTTCTCAATTTGATTTTAAAAATATTTATGATAATTTAGAAAGAAGCCAAGCAAATGTGATGATAGCTACACCATCGTATTTAGATCTTTTATTAATAGATAAACAATTTAATAAAACTATGTTACCAAAATTAAATACGATTCTATTTTGCGGAGAAAAGCTAGAAAAAAATACAGTAAGTAAAATATACGAAAGATTTGAAAATATTGAGATAATAAATTGTTATGGACCAACAGAATGCACATTTGCGGTTACAAATGTTAGAATAGATAGAAATAATATAGAAGAGGATATATCAATAGGCATTCCTAAAGAAGATGTCGAAATATATATTGTTGATGAAAACTTAAAAAACGTACCTGAAGGAACATCAGGAGAGATTTTAATTACTGGTAAAAGCGTTGCTAAAGGATATGTTGGAAATACAAAAAGTAAAGCATTTATAAACTTTAATGGAAAAAGAGCATATTTGACAGGAGATGTAGGATTTTATAAAAACGGAAAACTATATTGTGAAGGAAGAAAAGATAATCAAATAAAATATAAAGGATATAGAATTGAATTAGAAGACATAGAAAATAATCTGAAAAAAATTAAATACATTGAAAACGTAGTTGTGCTAACGAAAGAAAATCAAATAGGAAAAGTAATCAATTTATTTGCTTATGTTATTTTAAAAGGTGATATAAACAAGGACACATATGAGGTAGAAAAAGATATCAAAAAGATATTGCCAATATATATGTGCCCAAAAGTTAAAATTGTTAAATCATTTCCTTTAAATTTAAATGGAAAATGTGATAAAAGGAGATTGATGGAGGAATAAAAATGGAAGAAAAGATAATAGATATTATAGAAGAACTAACTGAATATGAAGAATTAAGAGAAAAAAGAGACATTGATCTACTTGAAAATGATATTTTAGATTCACTTGCATTTATTGAACTTATAAATGCATTGAATGATGAATTCAACATAGAAATACAGCCAACACAAGTAAAACCAACGACTTGGAGGAATGTAAAAGGCATTGTACAAATGGTAGAAAAACTACAAAACGAAGCGGAATGAGCACAATCTTTGAAATTTTAATAAATTTTTGAAAAAAGGTGTTGACGAAATAGTTAAATGGTGTTAGAATACTAAACGTGCCAAGTGAAATGAGCTTAGCACAGCACATTTTATCACTAAAAATTAAGCTGAAAAAAGTTTTTAAAAAAGTTAAAAAAACTTGTTGACAACTTAAAAAAATGGTGATAAAATACAGAACAGTTCGACAGCAAACGACATAAAATGAAGTTCAAAAAACTTCGAAAAAAACTTTAAAAAGTTTAAAAAATATGTTGACAAAAATAAGCTGTTGTGCTAAAATAAATAACGTTCCAACCAATACGGTTTGAACATAAAAAAGTACATTGAAAAGTAAACAATATCCTTTAAGAACCAAGCGGTAGTAATTAGTACTACCAAATTGATAAAGTAATCCAAGAGTCAAAAACTCAAAACTTGAAAATAACAAGTATAAAAATTAAAATCGATTTATATTTAAAAAATATAGATACAATAACATGAGAGTTTGATCCTGGCTCAGGATAAACGCTGGCGGCGCACATAAGACATGCAAGTCGAACGGACTTAACTCATTCTTTTAGATTGAGAGCGGTTAGTGGCGGACTGGTGAGTAACACGTAAGCAACCTGCCTATCAGAGGGGAATAACAGTGAGAAATCATTGCTAATACCGCATAAGCTAGTAGCATCGCATGATGTAGCTAGAAAAGGAGTAATCCGCTGATAGATGGGCTTGCGTCTGATTAGCTAGTTGGTGGGGCAACGGCCTACCAAGGCGACGATCAGTAGCCGGACTGAGAGGTTGAACGGCCACATTGGGACTGAGATACGGCCCAGACTCCTACGGGAGGCAGCAGTCGGGAATATTGCGCAATGGAGGAAACTCTGACGCAGTGACGCCGCGTATAGGAAGAAGGTTTTCGGATTGTAAACTATTGTCGTGAGGGAAGAAATTGACAGTACCTCAGGAGGAAGCTCCGGCTAACTATGTGCCAGCAGCCGCGGTAATACATAGGGAGCAAGCGTTATCCGGATTTATTGGGTGTAAAGGGTGCGTAGACGGGAAATTAAGTTAGTTGTGAAATCCCTTGGCTTAACTGAGGAACTGCAACTAAAACTGGTTTTCTTGAGTACTGGAGAGGAAAGTGGAATTCCTAGTGTAGCGGTGAAATGCGTAGATATTAGGAGGAACACCAGTGGCGAAGGCGACTTTCTGGACAGTAACTGACGTTGAGGCACGAAAGTGTGGGGAGCAAACAGGATTAGATACCCTGGTAGTCCACACTGTAAACGATGGATACTAGGTGTAGGGTGTATTAAGCACTCTGTGCCGCCGCAAACGCATTAAGTATCCCACCTGGGGAGTACGACCGCAAGGTTGAAACTCAAAGGAATTGACGGGGGCCCGCACAAGCAGTGGAGTATGTGGTTTAATTCGAAGCAACGCGAAGAACCTTACCAGGGCTTGACATCCTACTAACGAAGTAGAGATACATTAGGTGCCCTTCGGGGAAAGTAGAGACAGGTGGTGCATGGTTGTCGTCAGCTCGTGTCGTGAGATGTTGGGTTAAGT
>USFR01000013.1 GCA_900553945.1 uncultured Clostridium sp. | reverse complement strand
ATTACTACTACAGAAAATTAACATTCAACTTGAAAGTTGATAAAACAATTGCAAGTGTAATTGTAAATGGACAAGAAACAACAATCAATGGAAACTTAGGTAAAGTTGAAGTACATAGAAAAGAATTATCAACAGCAAATGTAAAAGTAGTTTATAAAATAAAAGTAACAAATGACAGTGAGTTAACTGGTAAGGCAAATGTTGTAGAAAATATACCAAGTGGAATGACAATGAAGCTTGATAACAATCCAGGATGGACAATAAAAGAAACAACAGCAAGTCTAGAAACCGATGAGATTAAACCAGGAGAAAGCAGAGAATATCAAGTAGTTCTAGGATGGCAGAATGGAGATAGCAATATCGGAACTAAAGAAAATATTGCAAGCATTATTACAGAAAATGAGGCAGGATTTGAAGAGAAAGACAAATTAGATAATGAAAGTAAAGCAGACTTGATAGTAGCTGTAGGAACAGGTGAAATTCCATATGTTGCAATCGCAGGAAGCATTCTATTGATAATGATTGCTATTACATCAGGCATTTATGTAATTAAGAAAAAACAGTAATAATATAACAAAAGAAAAATACATATAAAATTTTTGAATCACCGCGCAGGGACCAAACGAACGAAGTGAGTTCGATTGAAGCATTCTATCCGAATTAAAAATAAGGATACTCGAAAGACATCCTTATTTTTAAATTCCGAGGAATGCGCCAGCAAGGTGTGAAGAAATTTTAATATGTATTTTTCTTTATAGTTAATTATATGTCAAAAGATGTAATACGAAAATAATTGACAATAAAAGGAAACCATAGTATAACTAATACAGTTATTTGAATATAAAAAAATGGGCCAATAATTATAAGAATTATTGAGCCCATTTTTTATGTAGTGTACCCAGCATGGGCGCACTATGAAAATAGACTAGTCTTTTAAAACTAGTCTATTTATTCTCCTTTTTTAGGATAATAAATGCGATTTCTTTTCTTTTATATATTATATGATAGAAAAAAAAGTTAGTCAATACCTAATTTTTCCTTTAAAGCTTCTTGTAATACCTGAGAAAAGTTAATATTATTTCTTTCAGATAAGTAATTTAACCATTCAGGTATAGATAATGTTTTTTTAATAGATTTATTATTAAATTTTTTTCGGTATTCATCCATATCAATACTTATAAATGAAACAAATTGATTATTTTTTAAGGGAATATTTAAAATATCTAATGTTGGTTGAGGAAAATTAGTTAAATCATCCAAATATAATCCCATAGCATCTTGAGCCATTAAATAAGCATTCTGTATACTGTCTCCAAAAGTGGAACAACCCTCAAGGTCAATAAAATCAACGTTATAGTAAATACCATCAAAAGTGAATATTGCAGGAAAGACAGTTAATTGATTTTTCATTATAATACCTCCAATTTATAAAATAGAAAGGGAGAAAAAATGCATGATGAACAAGCCTATTATGTAAAACTAAAGTATTGTTTTAATTTTAGATTGGAAGGGCTAGTTATTTTAGCCCTGTCCTCTTTAAAATTGCATAAGCCGTTCCCGTGGGAATTTCTTTAGTGTGTATTGGAATTATCTCTGTAAGGTTTCCGTTTTCTCATTTTTAGATGAGAACCTTTTTGAGATACTTCCTGCCAACCATTTTGCTTTAGCAATTTGATTAGCTCCTTCGATCGCATTTATTATCCTCCTTTCTGCTAAAAATTATACTACGTATTAATACGTATGTCAATATTTTAATATGTAATTTATTACATTAATTAGTAGCAAAAAAGCAGTAGTTTATATCTACTGCTTTTTTACTATACTCTTAATTTCTTTATATCTTTAATCTCCTGATACAACTGATCAATATGTTTCTTTCTATCAATATAAGATTCTTTATATTGATTTAAAACAGTTTCAAAATTATCAATTGTCTCACCATTCATTTTTCTTAAGTACATTTCAACACCTTGTTGATAATACTCTTTTTTACTCTTAAAAGGTGTTGCCAAATATTTTTTATAATATTTTTCAGCATTATTTAAACGAGCAATTTCTTCCTTAACAAAGTCCAAATACTCAATTCTAGCAGAAATCTCATACTCAGTATCATCAATAATAACCTTGAAAAGAGCCTTTAATATTTTTTTATCTATTTTACCCACAGAAGAATCTTTTATAACACCACGCATACCATCTTTAGGCTTTACTGGAGTAGCATTCTCAATTAATATTTTTAAAGTATCAACAGTACCAATATGTGTTTTATATTGTCTTTTAGAAGTAATAGCATCATACTCATCAGCAACACGAATGATTTGAGCTTCATAAGGTATGTCTTTTGCAACAAGACCTTGTGGGTAACCAGAGCCATTAAGTGCTTCATGGTGATAATATGGACCAGCAGCATAAGGTCGCAATTTCAAATCCTTCATACACATATCATACCCAATTGTAGTATGAGTTTTCATTATTTCATATTCTTCATCTGTAAGCTTAGCTTGTTTTTGCAAAATAGAAGGAGGAATAAACAATTTGCCTAGATCGTGAAGATATGCACAAATAGTACAATAAATTGTAAATCCATCTTGCATATGCAAATACTCACACAAACGGCAAGTAATAGCAGCAACATTTTCACAATGCTTTCTTGTAAAAACATCAAGACTATCTAAACAAGCAAGCTGATATCTCATTGATGAATCTAGATTATATGATTTCAAAGATGTTCGGTCATAAAAATCGAATTCTTCTTTCATTCTTTTTCTCCTATCTTTAGTAAATTTAAAATGTAATCTCAAAAAAGTCTACATCTAATTTATATAATATCTCTAAGAAATGATTTGGTCAAGGAAAAGTGCTTGATAAAATTTAAAAATTAATATATGATAAGTATGTGTAATTTTGGAGAAAAAATGTAATTAAGAGAAGGAAGATAAAATGTATTTAAAAAAGTTAGAATTACAAGGATTTAAATCTTTTGCAGACAAAACAGTTTTGGAATTTATGCCTGGAATCACTACGGTTATAGGCCCTAACGGTTCTGGAAAAAGTAACATATCTGATGCAATTAGATGGGTACTTGGTGAGCAAAGTATGAAATCTCTTAGAGGATCAAAAACAGAAGACGTTATTTTTGCAGGAACTCAAAGCAGAAAATCAGTTGGATTTGCCGAAGTATCAATGGTAATGGATAATTCAGATCAAAAATTACCAATAGAATATAATGAAGTAACAATAACAAGAAAAATTTATAGGAGTGGTGAATCAGGTTATTTTATAAATAAAACACCATGTAGATTAAAAGATGTATTAGAACTATTTATGGATACAGGTATCGGAAAAGATGGATATTCAATAATAGGTCAAGGAAAAATTGATGAAATTTTAAGTAATAAATCTGATGAAAGAAGACATATATTTGAAGAAGCAGCCGGAATTGTAAAATACAGAGTAAGAAAAGCAGAATCTGAAAAGAAATTAGAACAAGCAAAATTAAATTTACTTAGAATAAATGACATTATTTCAGAAATCGAGACAAGCATAGAACCAACACGTATTCAAGCAGAAAAAGCTAAACAATTTTTGAAATTAAGAGATGAATTAAAATCAATTGAAATAGGATTATTTATACACAATATCAATGATTACAAAAAAAGAATTGAAGAAGTTATAAATGATCAAGATATATACAATACGCAATTAGTTCGTGAAAACGAGAGATTATCTAACATTCAAGAAACAAAGGAAAAACTACGTGCAAGCTTAGATAATATAACAGAACAAATTGAAAAAATGCAAAATTTAGGATTTGAAAATGATAAAAAGAAAGAGCAAATAAAAGCTGACATCAATTTGAATCTTGAAAAAATAAGCAATAACAATAGCAACTTTGAAAGACTTGAAAAAGAAATTATTGAAAATGATGAAAGACTTAAAATTCTTGAAGAAGAAAAAAATCAGAAAAATAGTAAAAAAATTAATTTAACAGAAAATAAAGAAAAGTTTGCTAAAGAACTTGAAGAAAAAGAAGCAAGCTTAAAAGAATTAACCGACAAAATGTCTTCTAAAGAATTAGAAATGGAAACTAAAAAGAAAAAAGTAGAAGACAATACAGATGAAAAATATGAAATTTCAAATACAATCTCAACATTAGTAGCTAATGTTGAAAACTCAAAAGCAAGAAAAAAAGTAATTGAAGAAGAAATCAATTCAAACATATCAGAACTAGATTCTTCACGTATGACAAAGTCAGAAATTTCTCAAAAATTTGCTGAAATAGAGGCAAAAAGAGAAAAAATAAAAAACAACTTAAATGAAATAGAAAATAAAAGAAATGAAGCAGAAACCAAATTAAAAGATTATGATTTAAAAATCAATCAAGCAGAATCAGAAATGAGAATGAAAGACTCAAGACTAAAATTTCTTATTGAAACAGAAAAAGAAAAAGAAGGTTACATTAGAAGTGTAAAGGCAATATTGCAAGATTGTGAAAAAGATAGCTCATTAAAAAAAGGTGTACATGGTGTAATTGCTAATTTAGTTAGCGTTCCAAAAGAATATGAAGTTGCAATAGAAATGTGTTTAGGTCAAACAATGCAAAACATAGTTACAGACACAGAAGAAGATGCTAAAAAACTTGTAAATCATTTAAGAAAATTTAATTTAGGTAGAGCAAGTTTCTTGCCAATTAGCTCAGTTAAAGGAAAAAAATTAGATAAAATAAAAACTGAAAAAGGTGTTATAGGAATAGCATCAGATTTAGTAAAATTCGATAAAAAATATGAGCAGATTATATTAAGCTTATTAGGAAGAACTTTAATTGTTGACAATATGGATAATGCGATTGCAATTGCAAGAAAAAACTCTTATGGATTCAGAATTGTAACACTTGAAGGAGATGTTCTTAATCCATCTGGAGCAATTAGTGGTGGTAGTGTTTCTACAAAAACAGTTAACATCTTGGGAAGATCTAGGGAAATAGAGGATTTGAAGAAATATATAGCCAAATTGCAAGAAAAAATCGCTAATTTGAAAAAGGAAAAAGAAGATTACGAAAGTTCAATAGAAGATTTATTAGAAGAAGTTACAGCTTTAGATAATGAATTAAAAGATATTGAAATTGTGTATGCAACAGAAAAACAAAAAGTTATTTCAATTGAGGAAGCTGTTTCTAAAGTCGAAAAAAGACTTGAAAAATTGCGTGAAGAAGATAAATCAATTGACGAACAGTTAAATATAAACAAAGAAACACAAAAAGATTTAAATGACAAAATATTAGCATTAGATGAAGAGAACAATAACTTAAATAAAGAAATTGAAGAATTCGCATCAAACAATAAAGAAACCCAAAGCATTGTTGACGACTTGAATTTTGATATTACAAACTTGAAAATTTCTGTATCATCATTTGATGAAAGTGAAGCCTCAATTGACGAAATCGTTGAAAGAATTAATAAAGACATTGAAAATATTAATATTTCAACTACAAATAAACAAGATCAAAAAGAAAAAATCATTGAAGACAATAAAAAATTAGAATTAACAAATGAAGAATTAAATACACAAATTGAAAATTTGATTAAGGAAGTTTCAAATAGTGGTAACAAAGTTGAAGAATTAAAAAATGATAGAATAGCTAAAAATGCTAAATTAGAAGAAACAGAAGAAAACTTCACAGATCAAATGGAAAAGATTGATGGATTAAAAGAGCAAATTAATAAAGCAGATATTAAGAAGTCAAAATATGAAGTTGAACTTGAACAAATTATCTCAAAAATGTGGGAAGAATACGAAATTACTCCAAATGATCCAGGAGAATATCAAGAGCCTAAAAATGTTGCTGAAGTTCAAAAACAAGTTAATGAATTGCGTAGCCAAATGAAGGAATTAGGCAGTGTTAACATAGATTCAATAGAAGAATATAAAAAGTTAAAAGAACGTTATGACTTTATGAATGAACAACGTTTAGACTTAGAAACAACAATGGCTAAGTTAAGAAATGTTATTTCTGACATGACATCAGTTATGAAAAAACAATTTGAGGAAAGATTTAAAATTATTAATAAAAACTTCTCAGAAGTATTTATGGAACTATTTGGTGGCGGTAGAGCAGAGCTAAAATTAACAGATGAAGAAAATATTTTGGAATCTGGAATAGAAATTGAAGTTCAACCACCAGGAAAGAAACTTCAAAATATGATGTTATTATCAGGTGGAGAAAGAGCTTTCACAGCAATTGCACTTTTATTTGCAATTTTAAAAATAAATCCAGCACCATTCTGTGTACTGGATGAAATTGAAGCGGCACTTGATGATGTTAACGTTTATCGTTTTGCCGAATATTTAAAAAAATTCGCACAAAATTCACAGTTCCTTGTAATTACACACAGAAAAGGAACTATGGAAGCTGCAAATACTGTTTATGGTATTACAATGCAAGAAAACGGTATTTCAAAATTATTATCACTGGACTTAAAAGAACAAAAAAAATAAAAAAGGAAGGCAGGCTGTTTATAGCCTGCCACTAAAATTGTTGTATTATATAATAGAATTTAAAAGCAAGCAAAAGTATGTATAGTCTATAAGCAGACATTATTAACACTTGCAATTTTAAAGCCCACATATGTATTTGCGTGTGGAATTTATATAATAGGGAATTTGGAGAACTTTCATACTATATAAAATAAATAGAAGGAGGATATTATGAATTTTTTCGATTCACATGCACATTACAATGATGAGAGATTCATTCAAAATAGAGATGAACTAATTAAAAAAATGTATAACGATGAAATAACTAACATCGTTTGTGCAGGATATAGTTTAAAATCTTCAGAAGATGCAATAAATTTCACAAAAAAATATCACCATATGTTCGCAACTTGTGGAATTTCACCAAATGATATAAACGATAATGTGGAAAAAGAACTTGAAAAACTTGAAAAAATCGCTAAAGATCCTAAATGCGTAGCAATTGGAGAGATTGGACTAGACTATCATTGGAATAAAGAAAATAAAGAATTGCAGAAAAAAATATTTGTTGAGCAAATAAAAATGGCAGATAGATTAGACTTGCCAATTGTAATTCATACTAGAGAAGCAGTAATGGATACGATCCAAATCTTAAAAGAATATTGTCCGAAAAATAAAGGAGTATTTCATTGTTGCCCACTAAATCAAGAATTGATAAAGGAAGGCTTAAAACTTGGATTTTATATATCTTTTAGTGGAAATGTAACATTTAAAAATGCAAAATCAACTGGTTGCATAGAGCTTGTACCAATGGATAGAATATTAATTGAGACAGATAGCCCTTACTTAGCGCCAGAACCACATAGAGGAGAAACAAATACATCATTATTTGTAAAATATGTAGCAATGAAAATAGCAGAAGTAAAAAATGTTCCACTTGCCGATGTTGCCGAACGTACAAAAAATAATGCTAAAAGAATATTTAAAATCGAGGATTAATATCAATATATGTGAAACCCTTGAAAAATGCGTGAAAATCATGTATAATTGAAATGTTAAAAATTTAAAGGAGAGAGTTTTATGTTTCAAAAATTAGAAGCTGTTGAAAAACGTTATGAAGAGTTGAACAAACTTATAAGTGATCCAGAGGTTATTTCAAGACAAAATGAATGGAAAAACTTAATGAAAGAACACAGCGATATGACAGATATAGTAGAAAAATATAGAGAATACAAAAAAGTTAAAGGTGCATACGATGAAGCACAAGAAATGCTTGCAGATAAGGACTTAAAAGAGTTAGCAGAAATGCAAATGGCAGAGTGTAGAGAGAAGTTACCTAAAATAGAAGAAGAATTAAAATTATTATTAATTCCTAAGGACAAAGATGATGAGAAGAATATAATTTGTGAAATTCGTGGGGGTGCTGGTGGAGAAGAAGCAGCACTATTTGCAGGTACATTATTTAGAATGTATTCAATGTATGCAGAAAGAAAGCACTGGAAATTAGAAGTATTAAATGAAAATGCTACAGAATTAGGTGGATACAAAGAAATTTCTTTTATGATAACAGGAAAAGGAGTTTATAGTAGACTAAAATTCGAAAGCGGTGTTCATAGAGTTCAAAGAGTTCCAGACACAGAAAGTAGTGGAAGAATTCATACATCAACAGCAACAGTTGCAGTATTACCAGTTGTTGAAGACGTTGAAGTTGAATTAAATCCAGCTGATATAAGAATGGAAGTTTTCAGAGCATCAGGAGCTGGAGGACAGCACGTTAACAAAACTTCATCTGCAGTTAGATTAATCCATGAACCAACAGGAATTGTTGCTGAATGTCAAACAGAACGTTCACAAGTTCAAAACAGAGAATATGCAATGAGATTATTAAAATCAAGAATTTATGAAATGGAAAAGAAAAAACAAGATGAAGAACTTGCAAGTGAGAGAAAATCACAAGTAGGCGCAGGTGATAGAAGTGAGAAAATTCGTACTTATAACTATCCACAAGGAAGAATAACAGATCACAGAATTGGAATGAGTATATATCAAATGGAAGATTTCCTAAATGGAAACTTAGATGAAATGATTGATGCAATAACAGCATATGATAGAGCTGAAAAATTAAAAGGTGACCAAGAATAATAATTAAAAAGTTAAAAAGTGGTGCTTGAATTCTGAAAGTCAAAGTCAGAGCTTAAGCATCAATATTTTTTTATGCAATAGAGAAGATTTTCGAACTATATATTATATAAAAAATGCAAAAAAGAAATAAAAATGTAATATTTTGTAGTATGAAAGACGATATAATAAGATGAGATAGTAGTCTTATAGCAGAATATAAGAATAAATACAAAAGGCTTATTCTAAAAGTATATATTTTTAGATAAGCCTTTTAATATTATTCATTTTTTTTAGAAATTTTATTGTATTGAACAAGAGAGAACATACTTAAAACTAATGCAAGTAAAAGAAACATAGCAAAGTTGAAATATGTTTTATCAATACCTGTTTTTGGTAAATCTTCTGAAGAATTTGTTGTATTAATTGTCTTTGCAGTATTTGATGTTTGATTAACTGAATTTAAACTATTTGAAGAATTATTTGTAATTCTATTTGATGTAGAATTATTAGAAACTGTATTATCAGTTGAATTATCGGTACTATTATTTGTTACTGAATTTTCACTAGCATTTGTAGTATTTCTTGCTGTTATAGAACTTGCAAAAGAAAAATTAGCAAAAGCAAATATTAGTAAAAGAGATACAACAAAAACTAAAGCTTTTTTTATGTTTTTCATTATAATCCTCCTATAAAATTATTTAATTAACTTTATTTTACAAATAAAACTGAGTATATGTCAATAGATGTAATTAAAAAGTAAAGAATATTAAAAAAATGAAAAAATTCAAGGAAAAATAAAATAAAAACACTATTTACAAATGGTAAAAAATTTTATATAATGCAAACATAAATTCGTAAAAGTGAGGGATAAAAATTAAATGAATGATATAATAGATGTACTTAATGATAAACAAAAAGAAGCAGTTCTTTCAACAGAAGGACCATGCCTTGTAATAGCTGGTGCTGGCTCAGGAAAGACAAAAGTTTTGACACATAAAATTGCATATTTAATGCAAGAAAAAAATGTAAAACCATGGAGCATTTTAGCAATAACATTTACAAACAAAGCAGCAAATGAAATGAAAGAAAGAGTTGAAAACCTTATTGGAGATGTTGCAAAAGATATGTGGATTGGAACATTCCACTCAATATGCGTAAGAATTTTAAGAAGATATATTGACAGAATAGGATTTACATCTTCTTTTATAATTTTTGATTCTTCAGATCAACGTACACTTGTAAAACAATGTTTAAAACAATTAAATGTTGATGACAAAATGCTTAATGACAGAGCAGTACTTTCAGAAATTAGTAATGCAAAAAATGAAATGCTAGAACCAGATGCATACAAATTAAGAACGAACAACGAAATAAGAAAAGAAACAATTGCAAAAATTTATGAATCATATCAAAAAAGATTAAGAGAAAATAATGCTATAGATTTTGATGATATTATAAATTACACAATCAGAATTTTATCTGAAAATCCAGACGTTTTAGAATATTATTCAAATAAATTTGAGTATGTTTTAGTAGATGAGTATCAGGATACTAACAAAGCTCAATTTACACTTGTTTCAATATTAGCAGCACGTCATGGAAACATTACAGTTGTTGGAGATAATGATCAGGGAATATATTCTTTTAGAGGTGCAGACATAACAAATATTTTAAATTTTGAAAAAGACTTTCCAGGAACGAAAATAATTAAATTAGAGCAAAATTATAGATGTACACAAAATATTTTAGATGCTGCAAATGCAGTAATTAAAAACAATGAAACAAAATATGAGAAAAAACTTTGGACAGAAAATGGCAAAGGTGGAATGATAACAGTTTTCAGAGGAAATGACGAATATGATGAAGCAAACTTTGTTGTTGAAAATATAAATAGACTTCGTAGAGAAGAATATATGACATATAACGACTTTGCTGTTTTATACAGAATGAACAGCCAATCACGTAGTATAGAGGATATTTTAAGAAGAGAAAACGTTCCATACAAAATAATAGGTGGTTTAAAATTCTATGAAAGAAAAGAAATAAAAGACACAATTGCATATTTAAGATTAATCCAAAATCCTTCTGACAACCTAAGTTTAACAAGAATAATAAATGAACCTAAAAGAGGAATAGGAAAAACAAGTTTGGATAATGTACAACAAATTGCTGTTCAATCTGAAACGTCAATGTATGACGTAATCAAAAGAGCAGACGAATTTGGATTAAATAGAGTTTTTGTAAATTCAAGAGAATTTGTATCACAAATAGAAGAATTAAGAGCTAAAAAGGACAACATAAAAATATCAGACTTAATAAAAGAAACATTAAATAAAACAGGTTACACGAAGGCACTAGAAGATGAAGACACAACAGAAGCAGAAACAAGACTTGAAAATATTGAAGAATTTTTAACAGTTGCAATGGAATTTGAAGAGCAAATGGCAGAAAATTCATTAGAAGAATTCTTAGAAGGAATCACACTTTCAAGCGACCTTGATAATGCAGATGATCAAGAAGATACAGTTACATTAATGACACTACACAGTGCAAAAGGACTTGAATTCCCAGTAGTATTCTTAGTTGGTATGGAAGAAGGAATTTTCCCAGGATACAAATCAATAGGAGAACCTAAAGAACTAGAAGAAGAACGTAGATTATGCTATGTTGGAATCACAAGAGCAAAACAAAATTTATTTATAAGTTGTGCACGTCAAAGAACAATATTTGGTTCAACAAGTTGCAACCAAGTTTCAAGATTCGTTAAAGAAATTCCAAAAGAATTAATGGACGGATTTGACGAAAACTTTGAAGACAAGCCACAAAAAACATATGAAGATTATCAATATGAATGGAAGTATGGAAATAGTCATGTTACATCATATACATCTGATGAAGTAAAATCATCAAAGCCAGCAATGCAATATAGTTTCAGAACAGCAGAAAGCTTTTTGAATAACTTAACTAAAAAGCCAGCAAATGCAAGTGTTGATATTAGTATATATAGAGCAGGGCAACGAGTATATCACAAAAAGTTTGGTGAAGGAAAAATCAACTATGTTGAAGCCGAAGGCGATGATGCAAAGGTTGATATTACATTTGACAAAATAGGACACAAACGTCTAATGGCGAAATATGCTGGATTAGAAGTTTTAGATTAATATAAAATTATTGCAAAAGAAAGAACATTATATTTTATTTTTTAGTGACGCGCAGTTTGAAAGTTTTTACCTAGCCTTCTAAACGAAGTTTAGTGGGCGGTAAAAGATTTTAGCAAGGAACAAAAAAATAAATATAATGTTCTTATTAATTGGCATATAAAGAACAATACATATGAAAATTTTTTCACACCTTGCTGCCCTGCATTCCTCGATTCTTGAAAATAAAAATTTATCATTTTTATTTTCAAATCGGGTAGAATGCTTCAATCGAATTCACTTCGTTCGTTTGGTCCCTGCGCGGTGATTCAAAAATTTTATATGTATTGTTCTTTCTTTTGCAAAAAGTTTAAAAAGCATTCATAAAATCTAAAATACATTGCGGAATAATTTTGAAAAAATGGTTTGAATTTGTAAACGGTTATGTTATAATTTTGACGTGTAAATGGAATTAATATTCCATTTGTTAGAAAGGAATGATTTAATTGAATCAAATATTAGACCATAGTGGACCTAAAAAAGCAAAAGTAAGAAAAAATCCCGAAGACACAAAGAAAATAATAAAAGTATATGCAATATTAATAATAATATTTGCACTATGCTTTATAGGAAAAGCAGGATATTCAATAGTAGAAAACAATAAAATAATAAATTCATCAAATACTAATCAGAATCAAGGCCCACAAATTATATTAAATGCAAATGAAGACATTTTATCTATACAAGTATCATACACAGAAGCAATAGAAAGCGTTGCGTATCAATGGTATAGAGGAAACGTTACGTCAGATGAAATCGATCAATATGAAAGCATAGCAAGCAATTCAACTGATTCAACAGACGAACAAGACGATGAATTACAAAACGATGACGGAATAAAAGCACTTGGACATGTTGATCCAGTAAAAGGTAACGGCGGAAACCAAATGAAATTAGATAATATAGGAATTCCCAAAGGAAACAATACTATATTAGTTACAGTAACAACAAGAAATAATGTCATTACAAAATATATTCAATCATATAGTACAGACATTGGAGTTGACAAAATAAAACCAGAAATAAATGTAAAAGTACAAGGAAAAAATTTAATTGTAACAGCAGTAGATGAAACAGAAATTTCAAAATTAATATATTCAATAAATGGTGAAGCTGAAAAAGAAATATCAGACAGAATAGACTCAAAAACAATAAAAGCAACAATACCACTTAGTGATGCAGAAGAAAACAATATAATAATTTCAGCAGTAGATAAAGCAAATAATACAGGAGCATACAACAAGAAAATCGATTTATATGCAGGAACTCCTAAAATAAGCTTCACAGCAGAAAGTGACTTTAGCAAAATATATGCAACCATATCATATTCAAAAGGAATAAAAAGAATAGAATATGAATTTAATGGAGAAAGCTTTGAAAAAGAATTTGATAATCCAGAGGACATTAAAGAATATGAATTAGAATTAAAGTGTGTTGAAGGCAAAAATACTATTAAAGTAAAAGCATATGCAGAACAAGAAGAAGTATACGCTGAAGATTCAGGAGAATGTGAATACGTTAAACAATAATTATAAAAAAAGAAGTTAAAAAGAATTACAATTTTTGAAAAAATAAGATTTGTACAAAAATTTAATTCTTTTCTAACTAGATTTAAGCCCTTAGAAAGGAACGAAATTATTTATGAATGAACTTGTAACACTTTGTGCATATTTCCTAATTTATTCTTTTATAGGATGGCTATTAGAATCTGTATATAAATCAGTACTACAGAAAAAAATAATAAATAGCGGATTCCTACACGGACCAATATGCCCAATATATGGATATGGCGCAATGATTATGTATTTATCATTAAAAGATGTAACAGATAATATATTTGTATTATTTTTATTTGGATTAATTGTATTATCTGTATTCGAATATATAGTAGGATTATTTTTAGAGATAGCATTTAAAACAAAATATTGGGATTATTCTGATAAAAAGTTTAATATACAAGGACGAGTATGTCTTTTAAATTCAATGTATTGGGGAATTTTAGGAATAGTGTTTATGAAAGGAATACATCCTTTTGTTGAAAAATGTGTTGATTGGGTTCCAACAAGATATTTACAAATAGCAGTTGGAACAGGCTTAGCAGTAATGATAATTGATACAGTAATTACTACTATAGGATTAATAAAAATCAACACTAAACTTAAAAATTGGGAACAAATTACAGACAAAATTAAAAGCAAAATGTCTGCAATTGAAATTAATGCACCACATAAATTGGACAAACTTAAGAATCTTAAAATATATCATGGATATCAACATATTAAGAAAATACCAGAACTTAAAAGCAGAGATGAATTACTAGGAGAATTAAAAGTAAAACAGCAACAAATACAAGAGAAATTGGAAAGAAGATTAGCAAGATTAAAAAGGGCTTTTCCAACAATGAGCTCAGAAGCTATATCTAAATTTTTGAATAATAAAGAAGAGAAGAAGTCATAAAAACAAAGGAGAAAAAGATGATTCAAGATATTTATATAATAGATAATACCCAAAATGTATTGAATATATTGAAACAGATTTTTAAAGATGACGTAGATTATCAATTTAAATCTGTAAAAACTGAGGAATTAAATATAGCATTAAAAAATATTCCTGATATGATTATAATAGATGAAGATACAATTAACATGGATATTATAGAGTTATGCAAAAGTATAAGGGAAAATGAGGATAATAGCATTACTCCTATTGTTGTTATTTCATCTGAATGGGAAAAAGAGCATAGAATAAAAATTCTAGAACAATCAATTGAATATTTTATTGTAAAACCAATAGACAGAGAATATTTTTATTATACAGTAAAAAATATCTTGAATTTGCTACAAAATAACAGACGTATAAGTCCACTTACAGGATTACCTGGAAATGTCCAGATCCAAGCAGAAATGAAAAAGAGATTATTAAATAGAGAACAGTTTGCAATGTTTTATTTTGACTTAGATAACTTTAAAGCTTACAATGATACATATGGTTTTTCAAATGGTGATGAAATAATAAAATTTACAGCAAGAACGATTGTCGAGAATATTCATAAAATGGGAACAGAGGATAGTTTCATCGGGCATATAGGAGGAGATGATTTTGTTGCAATCACTGGAAAAACGGATTATGAAAAAATTTGCAAAAATATAATTTCAGATTTTGATACATATGTATTAGGATATTATAGTGATGAAGATGTTCAAAAGGGATATATAGAAGTTGCAAATAGAAGAGGAATTATAGAACAATTTCCTTTAACATCAATTTCAATTGGAGTTGTTGAAATTACGCCAGGAAGGTTTAAGAACACTCTAGAAATTGGGGAAGTGGGTGCTCAGGTAAAACATCAGGCTAAATCAGTAATGGGAAGTACTTACATTATAAATAGAAGAAAAAAATAAATTTAATATTATAGCAAGCGAAAAATACATATTAAAATTTTTGAATCACCACGTAGGGCGGCAAGGTGTGAAAAAATTTTGATATGTATTTTATAAATTTTGTCCTAAAATGGACAAAATATTGCAAAAAAATTGCAAAAAAAATAAATTACTGCATAAGATTTAATATACAAATCCATACAAAGGTTATATTTTAAGACAAAAGTCAAATGTCAAATGATGAAGGAAAAAAGAGAAAAAAGAAGAAAAACGGAGCTGACAATCCTTTTTCTTTTAAAAGTACTTTTACGATAATGTATAAAATGCCTGAAAGCTGGAAATGCTAAAATATGAAAATTGCTAAAATATGTCGCAAATGGTATAATTAAAAATGCGCGACGCCAAAAAATAAGAAAAGGAGTGAATATTTATCGTAAGTAAGTGTATAAAATATTATGGGAAAAGACTGTTTAAAATCTCAACGATTATTACAGTAGGTCTTTTACTAATAGCATCATTCATTTACATTAAATATAAACCATTATATAAGGTAACGCTTAATGGTAAAGTAATTGGATATATTGAAGATAAGGACAAAATGCAAGAAAAAATTGAAGAGTTTGCAAATAACTTAGAAGGAAACATCACTTCAATAAAAATCGAAGCAATGCCAGAGTACGAACTTGAATTAGTAAGTAATGTTAAAGAAAACGAAACTAAAGAAGAAGAAATACTTGCTTTAGTAGAGGAAAGTGCTGAAATTAAATGTAGAACGTATGCAATTAAGTTGGACGGAAATGAAAAGGGGATTGTAAATACACAAGAGGAAGCAGAAGCTGTTGTTAATGAAATAAAAGCTAATACTACCGAAGGTGTAGAATTAAACCTAGAAATTGAAGAACAAGAAAAAGATAAAAAGGATATAAATCCAGATACGACTACAGTGGAAGTTGCTAAAACAGAGATAAATAAGGATGTTGAAGTAAAAGTACAAGAATATGAAAAACAACAAGAAGAACTAAAACAACAAGAAGAGAAGAAGAAAAAAGAAGAAGCAGCAAAAATAGCAGCAGCAAAGAAAGCTACAAGTGTGTCAGCCAGAGGTACAGCAACAACAAGAACAGCAGGAGCGTCCATTCCAGCAACTGGAGCTACATTTATGAGACCAGTTAATGGAGCAACAATAACATCAAAATATGGTAAGAGATCATCAGGGTTCCACACAGGAACAGACTTTGCTATAGCTTTAGGAACACCAGCATATGCAGCCGCATCAGGAACAGTAACATTTGCTGGATGGAAGGGAAGTTATGGATACCTAGTAATTATAGACCACGGAAATGGATATCAAACATATTATGCACACTGTAGTGCACTATATGTTTCAGCAGGTCAAACAGTTACACAAGGACAAAACATTTCTGCAGTAGGAAGTACAGGTAACTCAACTGGACCACATTTACATTTTGAGATTAGATATAATGGTAACACATTAAATCCTCAAAACTATGTTTAATAGAAGAGATAGGGAAGTTTTTTATAAACTTTCTCAGACTGTTGACAAAGTATATAAAATATTTTGTTCAGCAGTCTTTTTCTTTGAGTTACTTTTTTGAAATTGTTATGCATATTTTTTGCAAACTAATTTTTAAAATCTTGTAAATGAATTGCTACAATGATATACTACTATATATTAAAAAGAGAGAAAGGAATTAATCAATTAATAAATTAACATTTTTATATAATTGATTATATGAGAAAAAATGATTTTTTTAGGAGCAGACCATAGAGGTTATGAGTTAAAAGAAAAAATAAAAAAATATTTAGATAGTCAAGAACTTGAATTTAAAGACTTTGGTACAGATTCAACAGAAGTAACACACTATCCTTTGATAGCAGAAAAAGTATGCTCAAGTATGAATCCAACAGAAGATAAAGCAATATTAATTTGCGGGTCAGGGATTGGAATGTCAATGGTGGCAAACAAGTTTAAAGGAATACGTGCAGGAATTTGTCAATCAATCGAAGCTGCAAAAGATGGAAAAGAACATTCAAACTTAAATGTGTTAGTTTTAGCAGGAGATTTTATTTCAATTGAAGAAGCATCAAAAATAATTGATACTTGGCTAAATTCAGAATTTCTAAATGGAAGATACTCAGAAAGATTAGAAATGATTAAAAAAATAGAAGAAAAAAATATGAAATAAGGAGAAAGAGTTATGTGGGGAGACATTATTATTGCATTTTTGCTTGCATTTATAACAGCATTTATGATTACACCTAAAACTATAAAGCTAGCAAAAAAATTAGGAGCAGTTGATAATCCAAAAGATGAGAGAAGAATTAACAAAGTTGTTATGCCAAGACTTGGAGGTGTCGCTGTAGTTTGTGGATTTTTAGTTTCAATATCTTATTTACTAATAAGCTTAACACTTGAAAATCAAATTAACTTAGTTGAAGGAAATTATCACTTAAAATTATGTGGATTCTTTATAGGAATGCTATTAATTGTAGTTACATGTTTTATAGATGATGTTAAATCATTATCAGCAGTAACAAAATTAACAGTCCAGATTATAGCAGCATGCATAGTTGTTGCATCAGGAATAAGAATTGATATAACAAACATATCATTTTTCCAAAGATTTGGAGATTCAACAAACTTTTTACACTCAGTTTCAACAATTGTTACAATAGGTTGGATTGTAGGTATAACAAATGCAATTAACTTAATAGATGGACTAGATGGTCTATCATCAGGAATTTCAATAATTTCATGCGTTTCAATGCTTATAGTATTTGCATTAAGCGGATCACCGGTAGTTTCAATAATTTTAATAACATCACTTATTGGAGCATTAGTAGGATTTTTACCATACAATTTAAATCCAGCTAAAACATTTATAGGAGATACAGGTTCAAACTTCTTAGGATATTCATTAGCTGTAATTTCAATATTAGGAGTAGCTAAAACGTATACAGCACTTGTAGTTGTATTACCAATAATAATCTTAGGATTGCCAATATTCGATACACTATTTGCAATAGTAAGAAGAATTGTAAAAAACAAATCAATAAAAGGAATTATGAAACCAGATGCAGGACATTTGCATCACAAGTTATTAAAACATGGTTTTTCACAAAAGGAAGCTGTTATGATTTTATATTGCATAAGTGCTTCATTAGGAATGTTTGCAATAATTTTATTAGAAAGTGGTGTATGGAAAGCAATTTCATTTTTACTTATAGTAATTGCAGTTTTTGCGTTAGGCTTTAGAGAATTTTTTGAAGAAATAAAAGATACTGGCCATGAAGAAAATAAAGAAGAAAAATAGAAGATATAAGGTTGTTAACTAATTAACAACCTTATATTTAATTTCTTAAAGAAAATTAAATTTAAAAAATTATGATGTAACTTAAACAAGCAACATACCTAAAATTAATATTCCAATATTTTTATTATAAATATCTTGAAATTGCGAAATTGGAAGAGGATTTTCCCCTAACCCAGTCTCTATTGTGTACCCAGGTAAATTATAATTTTGAATAAACCAATCTTTATATCCAGCAAAGCCAGAAGCATATGGCGTAGTCTCAAGTAAATAACCACTTACTTGACTAAAATGTCTGCCAATTTCATACGAACGAGGAGGTAAATAATTTAAGAACTTCCAGTAAATTGTTTCACCTTGAGAATGATATGCAAGTATTAATGAAAATCTTTTACTCAAAGTAAAATTATATAAAGCCCTTGCCTCAGGAGCATACAAAGGAGATGGACCAACATAATCTCTAGGACCAGGCTTAGTATATCCTTGAGAAAATTTATTACTACGAGCCATTTCCCATTCAGCAGGAAATTGGAGGTTTAAATCGATACCCTCAATATTTGCTTTCCAACCATTTGGAAACGGAATAGAAGGGTAATTAAGCGATAGCTGTCTAGCGGAATTATAACTTTTTAAATCATATTTTTGCAAATTACTAACAACCAAATCAACTCCATCAGGATTAGCAAGAGGAACAATATACAACGTATACTGATTAAAAAGCGAAACAGCAGGATAACCCCAAATGTTCTCACGATTCAAATATGCCGTACATAGATTCTCCAAAAATTTCATTAAAAGAGTAGTGTTAATCCATTCGTTCCCATGAATAGAACCACTATAAAAGACCTGTTTGGACCCATTACCAAATTTAAAATATTTTAATTCTTTTCCCAAAACAGAATAACCAATATTTCCTTGTTCTAAAAAAGGAAATTTAGAAGTAAATCCTTTTGAATTTATTTCTAATATATTAGATCCATAAGAAATATCAGTTGGAACTATATAAAAAAACGAAGAAAGCTTGTTCCAAGTGTTTTGACCAACAATTCCATCTTGAGAAATTCCAAATTCACGCTGGAATATAATAACAGCATTTTTAGTTTGATTTCCAAAGATTCCATCAATTTTCCCATTATAAAATCCAAGAGTTTTTAAGGTACTTTGTAAGTATTGCACAATAGTACCAGTAGAACCAAGTTTTAAAGTTTCCATATTAAATTGCATTCCTTTCCGAATGTACAAATCTAATTGAAAATAAATCAGATTTTCAACTATACTAATAAATATTTTATTCAAAAATAATTAAGATGTGAAAAAAGACCATACTAAAAAGTATAGTCTTAAGATTGAACTTCGGTTTTAACTTGATTAATTTCAGTTTGAGTTGCTTGTGCAGATGGGGTATAGTATCCCTTTAAATTAGCGACCCTATACAAATCATACTGAAAAGTTTCTTGAGAATTTCTAATCTCTTGTAAAGTTTGACGTAAATTAGTGTTTTCAGACTCTGTAATTATTCCAGCATATGTTTTTAAAGAGCTCTTTGAACCTTCTAATATGTCATTAACCATATATTTTTCATCCATAATATTCACTCCCTTCTTATTCAGACAAAAAAGACATTAATTTTTGTTTTGTGTTTAATGTATCCTGTGCAGACTTTGTAAATAATTGCTTAATCTGTGGATCAACGCATGTGTTAGCATAATTAGTTAATTTCTGAAAAGTTGTATCCTGAACACCAATAAGATGTCTTAAATTTTGTAATTCTACTTGAGTTAAATTTGCCATTTTAAACCTCCTTGCATAAATATTTCAAATTAAGTATTTACAAAAATCTAAAAAATATTCAAAAACGAAGGAAAAGCTTATTTCCCTATGACATTTAAAGAAAAGCTTAGAAAAAATGAATAAACTAAAGAAATAAAGAGATATTACGTTGTTTATTTTGAAAAATTAAGAAAATTGATTTTGAGAAATACGCAGTTATAGAGTATAATATTTACGTATAATATAAAGCTATGTTATACAAAGTTTGGAAAGGAAGACAAATGAAGACTCTTTTTGTTCACTTTAGAAAATCAATAAAACTAGTAATAATAATAGCAATAGCCCTATTTTTAGTGTTAGGAGTACTATATTTTTTGTTTAAACCCATGTATGCAGTTAAATTAAACGGAACAATAATAGGTTATACTGATACCAAAAGACAATTAGAAGAAAGAATAGATAAATACATGAACTCTGGAGATGGAGACCAGGTAGCCTTTTTAGAAATTGACCAAATGCCAGAATATGAAATTTGTTACTCTAAAAAAGATGTTGAGATAAATGAAGATAAAGTATTTGATACAGTAATTGCATCAGGTACACCTTATTATAAAAATTTTGCAATAATGCAAGATGGAGAAGAAAAAGCATATGTAAATACTGCAGAGGATGCTGAAAAGATAATTGCAGAATTAAAAGAAAAAAACAGTACAAATATAGAAAGCATTTCATATGTTGCCAAATATTCTTCAGAAAAACTAGAAGAATCTACTCCAGAAAATGTAGTTGCAAATTTATATGTGGCACCAAAAGAGGTTGTTCAGCCACAAACGTCACCAGCCGTAACAACATCCTCAAGAAAAACATCATATGGAACGGTAAATACATCTCAAAAAGTTTCATATGATAGACAAGTTGTAGGCGTTTCATTTGCAAGACCAGTTTCAGGAACGATCACATCAAGATTTGGAAGAAGAAGTAGAGGAACTCATACGGGATTAGACATAGCAACAAGTAAAGGAACACCAATTGGAGCAGCTGCAGCAGGTACAGTTACATATGCAGGACCAAAAGGAACATATGGGAATTTAGTTGTAATAGACCATGGGAATGGAGTTCAAACATATTATGCACACTGTAGCTCAATAAGTTGTCATGCAGGACAAACAGTATCTCAAGGACAAACAATATCAACAGTTGGAAGTACTGGAAATTCAACAGGTCCACACTTACATCTAGAAATAAGAATAAATGGAATATGTCAAAATCCACAAAATTATTTATACTAAAAATTCATACAATAGAGTATAAAAAATAGGGGGAATATCTGATAAGACTGATATTTCTCTTTTTTTATCGTTAATCTTAATTTTATTTGCAAATGGTGTTTCAGCAATAAAAGATTTAAAGACATTAAAAGCATAAACACTTTCAAATTCTATATTAGTTTTATTTTTTACAGCAAAAATAAAACAATTATTAGCAAAAAAAACATTAGTTATTTCAGAAAAAGGTACATTTTCATTAATAAAATTCTTTAAAAACTTTTGAAATTTAGTAGAATTTTGAAAAGCAGATTCTTTTGAAATATGATTTTCTTCTAATGTAGAAACAGGTATGTAAATATATTTAAAACTAGACATTTATTATTATCTCCTTTTGCAATAAATAAACTTAAATAAATTGTAGCATGAGACCTGAAAAAAATAAATGATAAAAATGTGGAAAACGTGGAAAAAAACTTGAAAAAAAAGCTCCTAGAATATATAATACATACGTGCTTAAATGTAATTATCCGTAGCAAAAGACAAAATGTAGTAGTATAAAAAAGTAAATAAAAATCTAAGATAAAAAAATACTATTGCGGAAAGGAAAAATTAGAATGATAAGAGAAAAAAATTTATGGGTACTATTAATTTTTTTACTATGTGGAATAGTTATAGGAGGACTTATTGCTAATTTTGCAGCTCAAGTAAATTGGCTATCTTGGATAGCATATGGAGAAGAATTTGGTACTAGTGGACCTATAGGGTTAGATTTAAGTATATTAAGAATTAGTTTTGAATTACGTATAAAAATAAATGTGGCAAGTATAGTTGGAATGATAATTGCAGCATTTATATATAATAAATTTTAATGGAAATATCTAAAAATAGATATTTAAGGGCTACAGGAAGGATATTTAATTGACAAAAAGAATACAAGAATTACCAATGTCTGAAAGACCATACGAAAAATTAGAAATGTATGGAGAAAAAACATTATCAAATTCAGAATTGTTGGCAATTATAATAGAAAGTGGAACAAAAGAAGAAACATCGATTCAATTAGCTCAAAAAGTTATTTCACTTGCAAATGGTTGTACAGAAAATAAATTAAGAGCACTGCAAAATCTTTCATTAGAGGAATTAAAGAAAATAAAAGGAATAGGCAGAGTAAAAGCAATAAGATTGAAAGCAGCATTTGAAATTGCAAAACGTTTAGCAAGGCCAATTGAAAATGAGATATTTGTAAAATCAACAGATGATGTAGCTAAACTTTTTATGGAAGAGCTACGATTTGAGAAAAGAGAAATAGTAAAAATTATTATTTTAAATACTAAAAATAAAATTCTAAGAATACAAGATGTTTCTTTAGGGGGAACAAATTCAGCAATAGTTGAGCCAAAGGATATTTTGGCAGAACCAATTAAAATGGGAGCAAATAAAATTATTTTATTGCACAATCATCCAAGTGGAAATGCAACCCCAAGTAAAGAAGATTTTGAAGTAACTAAAAGAATAAAAATATGTGCTGAAATGTTTGGAATAAAACTTTTAGATCATATAGTAATTGGGGATGGAGAATATAGAAGTGCTTTTATACAATAAGAAATTCAAACAGCTTATTAATATAAAAGACTAAAATAATATATGCAATATATTTAAAATTTTAAACATGTAAATTTAGGACATTTGGAAGGATTGTTGAAATATGAACTTTTTTAAATTTCATGGTAAGGATGTTGGAATTGATTTAGGGACATCATCTATATTAGTAGTTTTAAAAGAAAAAGGAATTATAAAAAATGAACCAGCAATGATAGCAATAGAAAAAAAGACTAATGATATAGTTGCAGTTGGAAATGAAGCAAAACAAATGATAGGCAAGACGCCTGAAAAAATAGAAGCATTAAGACCACTTAAGCATGGTGGAATTGCAAATTTAAATGCAACAGAAATGATTGTAAAACAAATAATAGAAGAACTTCAAAGAGAAGAAAATATAGGAAGCCCAAGAGTACTTATAAACTTGCATATTGGAATGACAGAAGTGGAAAAAAGAGCTGTTTTAAAACTAGTATTAGCAACAGGAGCAAAAGAAATTTATTTCGTAGAGGAAACATTGGCTGCAGCGATAGGAGCTGGACTTGATGTATCAAGCCCAGAAGCATCAATGATAGTTGATATAGGTAGCGGAACAACAGAAATAGCAGTTATAGCATTAGATAGAATAGTTTCATGCAATTATATAAGAATAGCTGGCGATGATTTAGATGAAAACATAATAGAATATATAAAGAGAAATATGAATGTTGAAATTGGAAAAAATGCAGCGGAAAGGCTAAAAATAGAGCTAGCATCTGTTAAGCCAATTGTGAATCAAATAAAAGAAGTAAAAGGAAGAGATTTAGTCACAGGATTACCTAAAAAAATAAGAGTAAATGCTTTTCAGATTCATGATGCAATAAAACCATCACTTGATAAAATAATAGAAACAATCAGGGAAACGTTAGACAGAACACCACCAGAATTGATAAATGATATATATATAAAAGGCTTAACGATAACAGGTGGTGGAGCATGCATAGACAAAATAGATGAAGTAATAAAAGAACGCGTTAGAGTAAATGCAACAATTGCAGAAAAACCAATGGAATGTGTTGCTCTTGGTATAAATGAAATTTTAAATGACGACAGCAAAATGAGAGAATTAAAAACTAAAAGGAGAGTTTAGTATATGTATAAAAATAAACGTTCTGGAGCAATAGGAACAGTAATTGCGGTAATAGTATTAATATTATTAGTAATTTTAACAAATTTAAATAGAGATAATTTATCATATGCAGAAAGTTTTGCAACTTCAATAATTATGCCTGTTCAAAACGCATTCACAATGCTAGGACATAAAGTAAAAGGCGATACAGAATTTTTTACAAATTTGGATACATTAAAAAAAGAAAATGAAGAATTAAAATCAAAAAATCAAGAGCTCGAAACCCAAGTAAGAGAACTTGAAGTATTAAAAGCAGAAAATTCAAAGTTACAAGAATATGCAAATCTTTCAGAAAAATATCAGGAATACGAAACAATTCCAGCATACGTAATAGATAGAGATGTTAGCAATTATAGCAGTAACATTGTTATAAATGCAGGTTCAAAACAAGGAATTGAAAAAAATATGACAGTAATAGCAGACAAAGGACTAGTTGGACACGTTATATCAGTAACAGACAATACAGCTAAAGTTCAAGTAATTGTAGACAGCGCAAGCTCAGTTAGCGCAATGATTAGCACATCATCAGAAAGTATTATATGCAGGGGATCTGTAGAAAATAACAAATGCTTAAACGCATCATATATTGACACATCATCAGAATTACTAGTAGGAGATAGCGTAGTAACTTCAGGTATTGGTGGAATTTATCCAAAAGGAATTACAATAGGAACAATCAAACAAGTAGTAAATACAAAAAATATAACAGAAAGATATGCAATTGTTGAAGCAGCAGTTGACTTTTCAAAATTATACACGGTTCTTGTAATAAAGTAATAGAGCCAATAGAAAGGATTAAAATGAAAAAATTTGTTATAGGAGTTATTACATATTTTATTTTTATAATATTATATTTCATACAAGCTAACTTTTTCGGATGGTTTACAATTGCAGGAATAAGCCCAAATATATTTGTAATATACATATTATTTTTAGGATTATTCACAGATAATAAGTTTTCATTAATCATGGCATTATTAACGGGAATAACATTAGATTTAGTAATAGGCAAAACACTAGGAGCAACAGCAGTACTATTTTGCTTAATAGCAATGATAGCAAATTACTTTGATAAAAACTTTTCAAAAGACAATAAATTTACAATATTAATCATGGTAATAGGAATGACATTAGTTTTTGAAGTTACAAACTACTTCTTAAATGCTTTAATCCTTGAAATACCAATTGAAATTGAAGCATTTTCAAAAATATTATTAGTAGAAGTAATATACAATACAATATTAACATTTATTTTCTATAATGCTTTCATAAAATTAGGAGCATTATTAGAAAGGCAATTCAAAGAAAAAAATATATTAACAAGATATTTTTAGAAAGAAGGTAGAATTTGTTTAATAAAACAGAAACAGAAAAAACGAATTTTAGATTTAATTTGTTAAATACATTTATTTACATAGTTCGGAATAGTTTTACTTGTTCAGTTATTTAATCTGCAAATTATACATGGAAAAGAATATCGTGAAACCTCAAATACGAAACTATCAAAAGAAGCGGTAATACAAGCAGCCAGAGGAAAAATCTTAGATAGAACAGGAACAATTTTGGCTGACACGCAAATGGGATTTAACGTACAACTTTTCAAAACAAAAGCAACTGATGAAGAAATGAATAATGCAATGCTTAAATTAACTGATATATTTGAAAAAAATGGGGACAAGTATATTGATGAATTTCCAATTTCAGTTGAACCATTTCAATATAATTTCGATTCAGAAGAAGAGCTAAATAAATGGCGTGATAAATATAAGATATCTGCACAGGCAAGCCCTGAAGAAGCTTTTTATGTAATGAAAGATAAATACGAAGTCAAAGAAGCAGATTTAATAAAAGCAAGAAAAATAATTGGATTAAGATATACAATTGAAAGCGAAGGATATTCTTCAACAAACGCCCTACAAATAGCAGCAAATGTATCAAGGGCAAGTATTCTAGAAATTGATGAGCAAAGCGAAGAATTGCCAGGAGTTTCAGTAGAAACAAAAGCCAACAGAGTATACACTCAAGGAAGCTTGGCATCACATGTAATCGGATATATTGGAAGAATTGGAGAAGACGAATACGCTGAAAAATCTGATAGATACCAAAAAGATGATTATATTGGTAAAACAGGAATTGAAAGATTATTTGAAGATTACTTAAAAGGTGAAAACGGAACAAAGCAAATTGATATGACTGTTGACGGAACCTCTACAGGAGAGTATGTTACAAAAGAAGCTATAGGTGGAGCAAATATTGTATTAACAATTGATGCGAACTTACAAAGTGTAACAGAAAATGCATTAAGAAATAACATAGAAAAAATTAAATCAGGTGGATTTGGAAAAACATATAATGCACAAGGTGGCTCAGCTGTAGTTATGAACGTAAAGACTGGAGAAGTGTTAGCAATGGTAAGTTATCCAGATTATGAACCATCACAGTTTTTAAATGGAATTAGCCAAGCAAAATATAATGAGTACAATGCAAATTCAGCACTTATGAATAGAGCAATACAAGGAACGTATGCCCCAGGATCTATATTCAAAATGGTTACTGCAATTGCAGGGTTGCAAGAAGGAAAAATAACCGTATCAGAAAGAATAAATGATACAGGAATTTATCCTCGTGGACACAAACCACATTGTTGGATATATGATTCATATCATATAGGACATGGAAATATAAACGTAATGCAAGCACTAGAGAAGTCATGTAACTATTATTTCTATGAAACAGGATGGAGATTAGGCTTAGAAAAATTATCAGCATATGCTAACTATTTTGGACTAGGAAGAAAAACAGGAATAGAGCTACCATATGAAGCAAACGGAACATTAGCATCACCTCAAACTGCAGAAGCTAAGAATGATAAAACACCAGAAAGAACATTGCTTTCTGCTTCAATTGGACAGAGTTACAATGACTTTACACCAATACAAGTAGCAAAATATATTGCAATGGTTGCAAACAGAGGAAAAGTAGTAAATCCAACATTAATAAAAAATATAGTTACATCTGATGGAAAACAAGTATCAGCAACAGAAATCCAAGAATATGTAAATGAAAAACTTGGTATTACAGCTAAAGACACAGACAGCTTGCAAATAAGCGATGAAAATATTAATGCAGTACTAGAAGGAATGAGAGGCGTTACAGATGATACTGGTACAGCAGCATCAATCTTCCAAGGATTTAGCATTGCAGTCGGAGGTAAAACAGGATCAACAGAGGCCGGAAAAGATGCAGATGGAAATGACATTATAAATGCATGGTTCGTAGGATTTGCACCATTTGATGACCCAGAAATTGCAGTAGTTGGTATGGTTGAAAACGGTGGACACGGATATTATGTTGCAGAAGTAGTAAGAGATATAATCAGTGAATACTTTGGAATGAATGTACAACAAGTAAACGAAGACGTAAGCGCAAGTGCTGAAACAGAATTTATTAGATAAAAAGTGTTCTCTCTGAACTTTCATAGAATATTAAAAAATTAAACACAAAAGACAAAAATGATGATATAATAGTTTGGAAAACAATTATAAAAATTATTAGAGGTTAGGCAAAATTAATATTTTAAAAGGAATGAGTAAAATGAGAAGTTGTTTAAGAATTTCAAGTACAAAAGATGAAATTAAGATTATGATTAATGTGGCAACTGATTTTAATGATGTAATAGATGAATTTAGAGAAAAATTACCTCGAATAAAAAAATACTATGCTAAAGATATAAAACCGATACGAATAGTAGGAAAAGCTTTAAAAGAACATGAACAAGCAACAATAAGAGCAATTTTAAAAGATGATATAGATAGTCCGGTACTTTTTGGAGAAACAAGTGAGTTGTTAGGGTTACATGCAATAAAAAGAACGTTTGAAAGTTCAGTTGAAACTTCTGAAACAAAATTCATAAGAGGAAATTTGCGTTCAGGACAAAGAGAAGAGTATTCTGGAAGTATAGCAATACTTGGAGATGTTAACTATGGTGCCGAAGTTATAGCTGGAGAAAATATAATAGTTACAGGAAAAATCAGGGGATTAGCCCATGCAGGTGCAAATGGAAATAAAAAAGCAATTATTAGTGCTAATTCCATTGAACCTACACAAGTTAGAATTGCAAACATATTAAAAGAAATACCTGAGAATGACTATAAGTTACCATTTATATATTTAGATGGTGAAAATATTGAAATTGGCTAATCATCGTCAAGTAAAAGTAATAATAAACAAATCATTAAAGGACCGCTAGATGATTTTTGAGTATATAAAAAATATAATAAAGCTAAAAGAATAAGACTATCAGTTTCTTGTAAGTAATCATTAAATTTTCCAAGACCAAAGGAAGATTTATGATTACTTTTTTTATTGTCCAATTGGTATTTGGCTGATTCAGAAAAATTTTTAGAAGAAACTGTATAATTTGAATTTTCAGCTGTTGTATCAATGTTATTTTGTGTTTCTGTATCTTGTCTTTGTGAATGAAAATTAGATTTTTTTGATGTGTTATCCACTTTGGGTGAGCGTTTTGTGGATTTTTCAAAAGGAAAAGGAGAAAATCCTGAAAAAAATGGATTATAGAAAATCACTTAAATTCCCTCCCATTTCTTGAAATTTCTCGAACAAGTTTAAGATATGTAGTAACTTTATATATTGATCAATTTTTTCTTTCCTAGAACCTCTCATATATGGCTTTAGAGCCTTTAATAGAACTTCATCTTTTGAGTCTTTATTCTTATTAAGCAAGCTTAAAAGCTTCTGCATTTTTAGTAGCATTTCTGGATCAAACTGATTAGAATCATTTTGTGAATTGGTGGTATTTTCATCAGATGATGTAGACTGAAAATTCTCTAGAATTTGATTCAAATCAATATCTTTTTCAGAAAGCATATCAGATAATTGCTTTAATAGATCAGAATCCATGAAAATACCTCCTTTAAAAATTAAATAATCTATAATCTAAAAAATAAATTGTGAAACTATTTTTTAGAATTATTATTGTTGTTTTCAACCCCTTTTTGTTTTAAAATCTCCTGAGCCTTGGCAAGCCCAACTTCTAAGTCTTTTTTATCCATTTTTGAAAGCATTTTCATTATAGCATTCATATCTAAATTATTCATACGAAACCCTCCTAATTTCAATATATGCAATGTTTTTATATATATTATGAAACACGATTAAGAAGTGTGAAAAAAATTAATAGTATATAAAATGTAAACAAAACTTAATAAAAATTTAAAAGAGCTTTTCCTTTGTATATCCGTAAAACATGCTAAATTAAGATAATACAAATGGAAAAAAACTTATATTGACATAAGTAGAAAAAATATTAATATAAATAATGAATATGCTAAAAGGCAAGAAAGTAGAAGGGAAGAGTTACATGCAAAAGAAAAAATTAGTTATCAAAAAATTTATTGCAACAATGATAATTTTTTTATTAACAATGCTAGACATGATGCCAATATTAAATAATTTAAGCTTTGCCGTTGAAAACGAAGAAGATGCAGTTGAAGTAAAAGCTTATTTTTCAAGTGAAAATGTAGAAAATACAGATTCGCTTGATTGTGATGTTAATGAAAAAAATACAAATCTAAATTTTGAAATTAAAGTAAATGGAAAAGGATATTTGAAAAGTGGAATATTGAAACTAGGTGACAATCTTAATTTTTCAATCAAAGATAATTCAGATGTAAAAATTAAAGATAATCAAATAAAAGTACAAGCATTAAACCAAAGTGAATCACAAAAAATATCAATTCCAATTGAATACGTTAGAAAAAATAGCATGACATCAACATATTTAAGCAAAACAAACCAAGTAACTTTTTCAGGAATCTATGTAGACAACGAAGGAAAAGAACAAAAATTAGAAAAGGTATTAAATGCAAAACTTTCATGGAAAGAACAAACTTCTACAAACCTTGAATATAACGTGATAAAGAATATCAATTACGAAAAAGATGGAATAAAAGGAAAAATACTTCAAGTCAGTGCAAAAATTTCAGGAAAAGATCAAACAAATAACATACCAATAAAAAATTCAGAATTAAAAATTGATATACCTCAAATTGAGGGATTAGAAATTTCAAATATACAAGTTGAAGCAAATAAATTAAGTTACACAGAAGGAAGAGAAGATAGCAATATTGAATTCACAGAATCAAATTATAAAACTGAAGAAAATGTTTTATACATTAATGTAGGAAACAATGAAAAAGATGGAGAAATTTTTAATTCATATGGTTCAGATGAATACACAATAACATTTTCATATACAGGAGAGAATACAAAATTAAACACAGTAAATGGAAATGTAGAATATACAATAAATAATTATGCTGGAAATACAGAAAATAATAAATTCGAAATAGCATATGACTTAAACCAAGCAATTGGAAACATTGTTCAATATATGAAAGAAGGCAAAGATGAACCAATAAGCAAAGGTTATTTAATGGCAGACAGTCAAAACGAAAAATATGAAATAACATATACTAAAAAAGATATATTAAATATTAGTAGATCAGATTTAATAAGTGCTTTAGAAATAGTAGATAAGAGAGAATATTTCACAGATGAACAAAATGCATATGAATATAATATTGAAACAGTTTCTAATTATAAAACAACTGAATTTTCAAGAGAAAATTTAGTTAATATGCTAGGCGAAACAGGTTATATTCAAATATATAGTGAAAACGATGAACTAATAAGAGAAATAAAATTTGATCAAGAAACAAATGAAGAAGGAAACTATATAATTGAATATCCGGATGGAATTACAAAAGTAAAGATAATAACATCAGGACCAATAGCAGATGGAAATATTTCAATTATAAGTACAAAATCTATAAAGAGAATAGATTTTACAAGAGAAAACATAAAAACATTTACTAAATTAATCAATGTATCACAAGCATATGCAACATATAATGAAGGGGCAATTGATGATTTAGGAGAAGCAGAAACAGTAGTTAGCATAAAGCCAACAACATCAGATGCAACATTGGAAATTGCACAAGAAGAACTTTCTAGTGTTTCAGCAAATGAAGGAGTTAACTTTAAAATTAGATTAAATAATAATGAAGATACATCTGATTTATATGAAAATCCTGTATTTGAAGTTAGACTACCACAAGCAATAAAAGAAGCAAGAATTAAAAACATAGATTTATTCTATGCAAACAATGAATTTGAAATAGCAAATGTAGAAAATTTAATTGATGGTGACAACCAAATAATTAGAATTTCCTTAAAAGGAAGTCAAACATCATACAATATAAATAAAGAAACAAATGGAACATTAATATCATTTGACGTTGACTTAGGAGTTGACGAATTTGCAGGGAACATAAGCGAAATGGTAGAAATGTACTATTATAATGCGATTGCAACGACGTATGCTAATGAATCAGAATGGCATATGTTATCATCAAGTAACGATGTTTCATATGACATGAATGGATATGATGGAGTTCAAATCTCATATAAAGGACAAGAAGGATTAGTAACAGGACAAACCTCAGAAACAAAAAATGCAAATCAAGAAAATGAGAATACTGAAAATTCAAATAAAGTGTCATCTGTAAAACAAGGAGCAGACACAGATTTATTAGAAGAGGGAACAGAAGCAAAATTAGCAACAATGGATATTACAGTTTTGAATAGTACAGGAAAAAAATATTCAAACTTTAGAATTTTAGGAAGAATTCCTTTTGAGGGAAACAAAGACATTACAACAGGAGAAGATTTAGGAACGACAGTAAATACAATATTAGATACAGAAATTACATCAAGTGATAAAGACTTAAATTACACAGTTTATTACTCTGAAAATGGAGAAGCAACAGAAGATTTAACAGATGAGAATAATGGATGGAAAACAAATTATTATAAAACAGGTGGAGTAAAATCATATTTAATAGTAATAGATGAAAACTATGTATTAGAACCAAATAGTAAACTACAATTTACATATGATTATGTAATTCCAGCAAACCTAGAAGCAGGAGATGCTTTTTACGGAACATATGCAACATACTACAAAGAAGCAGATACAAGCATAGAATCAAATTCATCTCCAAACAAAATTGGATACGAAACACTTAAAAATTCAAGTCTAGAAGTAGAAATGAAATTAAATGGAGATAAAATAAAAGAAATTTCAGATGCAGAATATGAAATAACAATAAGAAATACAAGTAATGTAGATAGTAAAAATCTTGTTATAACAATACCAAATGTAAATGGACTAACGGCTTCATATATGAAACAAGACAGTGATTTCACAGTTGAAAAACAAGAAACAGGATTTGTTATTAAAAAAGAAACTATGGAAGCAAATTCAGAACAAACAGTTACAATAGGATACAACACATTTAAACTACAAGAAGGATTATCAGACTTAAAGATAAGTGGAAATATAAGTGCAAGAAATTTTGAAGAACAAAGCTTTGAATCAGAAGCAAGTCCTATTGAAAAAACAAATATACAAATTTTTGAAGATGGAATAAATGATGAAAAATGGGTTGGTTCAGCAACCAATTGTATTTTCAATATGAGAAATACATCAGGGGAACAACTAAATAATGTTATTTTTACAAAGCAATTTTCAAACAGAATAAATGTTACAAATTTACAAGTTGACGATGGAAAAAAAGTTGATTTTACATATGATAAAAATACAGGAATATTAAGAGCAAAATTTGATAGCCTAGAGCCATCTGAATCAGCATTACTACGTTATACAATTTGCTTAGAAGATGATAATAATTTAACAGGAGGTTCATATAATATAAGTTCTAAAACATCAATAGTATCAGATGATGCTAATAGAAACGTTGAATATGAAAATGACTTAAAGTTCTATTTGTATGATATACAAGTTACACCAGCCAAAGAAAATGATATGTATGTTTCAGAAAACAATGATGTAACATATACGTATGACCTTACAAATAATTGCGAATTTGATGTATTAGCATTAAAACTAGCAGTAGAAACATCAGACAATTTTAAAGTAGAATCATTAACAGTAACAACAGATGAAGAATCTAAAATGATAGGAAATGCAAAGGACTTAAATAATGCAAATTGGATTTCTTTAAAAGCTGGTCAATCAGGTAAAATAACATTTACAGGAAAAATTATTCCAGGAAAATCAAATAGCATATCAGCTTATGTTAAAGGAAACTTATTTGGAAAAGCAATAAAATCTGAAATGGTAAGTTCTGTTATTGAAGATGCAGTAGAAAGTGAGAATTATAAATTAACAGGAGTTGCTTATGTAGATTTAAATAATAATCAACAACAAGACAACAATGAAAAAGTATTATCAGGAATTGTAGTAAATTTATGTAATTCAGAAACAAATGAAGTTATAGGTTCAAAAATAACAGATATATCTGGACGTTACATATTTGAAAATGTACCAAATGGAAAATATTATGTAAAATTCAACTATGATGAAGAACAATATAAATTAAGTTCTGAAAATACTGAAAAATTATCACAAAATAAAGCATCAGTTATGAATATTGACGGAAAGAATGTAACAGATAACATTTCAATAGAAGATAAAAGTGTTGCAAATATAGATTTGGGACTTATAGATGATAACATATTTGACTTAAAACTAGACACAACAGTTGAGAAAATGACAGTTCAAAATTCAGCAGAAAATAATGAATTTGTAAGCGAAAATTCTAAATTATCAAAAGTAGATATTGATCCAGATTTGGTAAGTGGTTCAAAAGTACTAATCGAATATAAAGTTACTGTAGAAAACCAAGGAACAATAGCTGGAAAAGCAACAAAATTGGTTGATTACATGTCATCTGACTTAGAATTTGATAGCTCAATAAATCCAAATTGGTACATAGGAGCAGATGGAAACTTATACACAACAGCATTAAAAGATGAAGTAATTAATCCAGGAGAAACTAAAGAAATTAGATTAATACTTATAAAAAATATGACAGATAAGAATACAGGTTTAATTCACAATAGTATAGAAATTGCAAGTGCAGAAAATGATAAAGGAATTGCAGATATAGACTCAACACCAGAAAATAAATTAACAGAAGATGACTTATCATATGCAGATTCAATAGTTGGTATTACAACAGGTTTAAGAATAGGAACATTACCAATTGTTCTTGTAACGCTAATAATATTAATACCTCTAGCCTTTCTCATCTGGAGATTCTTTGAGAAAAGGAGGTATGTATAATGAAAAAATGTATTAAATATCTTTTCTCAATAATTATAATAGCAATTGGAACATACTTTTTAGCAAATGTATCGAACGTATTAGGAATTGGGCTAACACAACACTATACAGCAGATAGAGGTCCATACACTGGAGAACTATATTTTGACTCATTAGTGTGGAGCTCAGCAATGTTCTGTAATGAGCATGGTGGTCCATATTTTAATAAAGCAGATCAACAAATAATTGTAACTGGAACAGTAGGTGGCAGAGGAGTTAGTGCTGATGTAACAAATGGAGGAACATTTACTTTAAGATCTGGCTCTCACCCAAATTGTTTCCCAGGAACAGCAAGTTTACAACTTATTGCAGTATCATATTCTGGAATAAGTAATGGAGGAATATCTGCGGAATGTGGTGCAACATCTGTTGCAGTAGCAGGAACATTATATGGAACAGGTATAATTCACTATAGCGAAGGTGGTGGAATATCTGCATCAAATGATGAAGTTGCATATTTATTAGCAGAAGCAAACGCTAACACACCAGGTGTTGTTCCAAAATCATCATATCCTAACATAGCATGGTGGAATAGAACAGAAGCCGCAATATCAGCTAATAGAGGAAAAAATACTGTATTTGATGAAGATCCATCATTAAGTCAAGACCAAGAAACAGAAGCAAAGAACGCTATAATAGACAAAAATCAAACACAGATAAATAAGTTAAATGCAGAAAAAGAAAAATTAGAAAACAAAATAGCAAGATGGAATAAAACAATTAATAAACTTAATAATAAAATTGGTGGATATGAAGACAATATTAGTTCACTTAGATCTGAGATATCACAAAATGATGAATTAATAGCTAAGAAGCAAAATCAAATAAAAAAATATGAGAAGTCATTAGCAAAAGCACAATCAGATTTAAGTGCAAAACAAGAAGAAAGAGCTGAGCTAGTTGCAAATAAAGATAATACAGGAAAAGTAGATAAAGAAATTGCTACAATAAAATCAAATATAAGAAAATATGAAGATGGTATTAGTGGTTTGGAAGAAGACATCAAAAATTTAACTGATGAAAATGAAAGCCTTCAAAATCAAATAAATAAATATCAAAAATTAATTAATAACATTCAAGATCCACAAACAAAAAAACAGTATAACTCAAGTATACCAAGATATCAAAAATATATAAGAAAAGCCGAGAACAGAATAAGTGTTATAAATCAAGAAATAGCAGTACTACAATCTGAAATTGATGAGTTAAATGAATACTTTGAAAAGAGACTTCAAGATAGAGAAAAATTCATGAAATATTTAGATGAAATAACTGTTAGAAAAAATGTTGATACTGATGGATATTCATCAGGAAATGCAACAGGTTTAGTTAAGGAAGCCAGATTATTTGCATTAATGCATCAAGCAATAAGAGCATATGGAAAAAATGGAAATGATGGAACATACCAAGATACTATACAAGATAAAACAAATAAAGAAAAAGTTGAAGTTACATATGATGCAACAAGAAAAAGATACTTAATAGGACCATTCAACTTCCAATACATGGAGGTATATTCTCCAACATCATTAGGAAATTCAGACTTAGGAAACAATGGAAATCAATTTGCAGGTATAACAGGAACACCAGTTCTTTCAGTTCAGAGAACTGTAAATGGAAAAAATATTGTTGAAGACAAAGAACTAGGAGATGGATGGAACTTCTCTTGGGAAGATAATCAGAGAAGAAGCATTGATTCATTAGGAAATGCAATTCCTGATCAATATGATGCATATCCACACACAGGTGAAGATTTTTACATATTACTAGATTATGAAGAAGGTATGCATATGCTAGGAGGATTAACATTTAACTTTAGATGCTTAACTGCAAGCGGAACATATCATATCACAACAGGTTATATAGAAAAATGGGCTTGGTCATCAAGTGGAGTAAGTTACACAAGTTGTAATCATGAATATAGACACTACAAAACTAATGACAAAGGAGAACAAGAGTATGATTATTCAACTTATTGCTCTGACATGACAAGCGCATCAATAACTGTATCAAAATATCAAGTTGGACAGATACATACACAAGAACTAATGAGAGTTGAACAAGCAGATAGATTCTTCTATCAAATGGGAGCAGGATATAGTTTTACAGTAGATGGAAATAAGAAAGATGAAGAAGGACACGCAGAATTTAGATGGAATATAGACCTGACAACCACTTTAGCTGGTGATGTGTGGGTAGATGGTGACTCACAAAAGGATAGCAGTCTAACAATAGGTATTAAAGAAGGCGGAGAAAAAGAGCTAAAGAATATAGGTGTAACAATATATGTATATTCAGGAAGTAGGAATGTTCGTAAAGCCATAGCTCACAAAGAAAATGGTGAAGAAATAAAATGGCCAATATATACAAATGCTCAAGGTCATTATGAAGTAAAAAGACTTGAAGCACCAGGAAGCGTAAAAAATGGATTCTATGTAATTGAATTCGAATATGATGGACAAGTATATAGACATACAACATATCTAGCCAAATCAGCTAGTACAATTGACATTGACGGAGAAACATATGCATCACAGGGAAAAGCGGCAGAGTATAAAAAAGATCCAAATTCATACAGAGATAGTTCTATGGCTGTTGAACAAGTAGAAAGCAGATACAACTTTGATAGAACATTTGGTGAAATCACAGGTGAAGAAGAGATACAAGATGATAATTCAACAAATGGTAAAACAAAAACAACTGACATAGACGGATACAACGCAGAAGATAATGCAGACGAGAAATTTAATAAGATTTCATATAGAGGTAAAACAGAAGAAAATTTAATGACTTCTAAATTAAATTCAGCAGCATCTCCACAAGATGGATCAGAAGTAAATCAGAAAGTTACACCAGGTCAAGAGTATGAAAGATACAGAATTACAGCAAAAACATATTATGATAATACAGAATTATATGAGATGTCTCTAAGAAAATCTGATTATAGAATTAAGTATCCATTAGTTGAAGAAAAAGATGCACAAGGAAAAGCACAAGATTGGATTTATATAATGAACAATAAGCGTATAAAAGACAGTAGTGGTAATGAAGTTGGAAGATACATAGATGAGTATATGTTACACATTAATTTAGGACTTAAAGAAAGACCAAAAACAGATATGAGCACACTTAAAGATTTATATAAAGTTACAATGATTGTAAATGAGCAAAAAATAACAAAACAGTATAATCTACTTGGAGACTTTGACACATCAGAGTACAAACTTGCATTAGAGAAAAGAAAAAAAGAAATAGATGACAAAAAATACGAAAAATATTCATTAGGACTATATTCTACAGATCTTGCATATCAATCATACCAAAGATATAAAGATGCAATTCAAGAAGTACAAGAAATGAAAGAAGGAACTGAACTAAGAGTATTTGTAACATATGTAGTTAGAGTGTACAACAATTCAGATACCAACGAGGTAGAGTTTAATGAAATAACAGATTACTATGATGAACAATACACAATTGTATCAGAAGATGTAAAAGCATCAGTCATAGATAATAATTCAAAGAGAAGCCAGCAAGTTGTTGCGGATGCACCATATTACAGAATAATGAATACAAAAGATGCAGAAATAAATAATTTATGGCAAGAAACAAAAGAGAAAAACTTAGCAGAAAAAGTTGATGGAGTAGATTGCGGAGAAATAAAATGGACAGAAAAGAAGAATGATACTCTAAAAGCAAAACAAAAAATGTTAGTTTCAACAACTGATTCTTTAACTGAAATGAAAATAAAACCAAATCAGTATGCAGAATTATTTACAACATATGAAGTAAATAAAGATGGATATGAAGAAATGAAAAAGAAAGCAGAAGTTTCAATTACAGCAAGAAAAGACATGCTTGGAGATAAAGAAAACATAGCAGAAATTTCAAATTATTCAACTTATTACACTTCAAAAGATTATAATTCAAGATTTTATAGAGCATATAGAAGCGGATGGGTTTCAGGAAGAGTAGATAAAGACTCAGCACCAAATAATATTAAAAAATCTGATATAAAAGATAGAACAAAATACGAAGATGATACAGATAGAGCAATACCTTTAAATATTAAATTAGAAACATATGAAAGAGATATGGCCGGATATGTTTGGGAAGACGCAAAAGACCAAGAAGCAGGAAAATATGAAATATCAACAGGTAATGGATACTATGATGAAGGTTCTGATGATAAATTAATACCTAATGTAGGAATAACAATGTATGAAGTAATAAATATGGGACGATTAAATGAAGGCGGCTCATACAATTTAGAATATGATAATTATGATTACTATTATCAAGTACCGCAAGAGTATTACAATTATAATAGTCTGGGTGAATCAGCATACACAATAGAAGGAGGTAAAGCAGAAACTAGCGAAGTTGAAAGCACAGAATCAGCAACAGAAAACGGAAACTACTATATCTATGGTTTCTTACCAGGTGACTATGTTTTAAGATTTGACTATGGAACAAAAGGTGATGGAAATACAGATGTAAAATATACGGCAAATGAAAATGCAGAACCACAAACACCAGAGACAATAAATATTGTTAAATATAATGGTCAAGATTATGAAAATACAAAATTCATGGGAGACTTATCAGAAAAATCAGGAAAAGAGCATTTAAATGATAAATACTTAGACTTAACAGGAAAAACTACAATTGATGGAACAGATATTAGCGAATTAAAAATATCAACAGCAAGAGACAATGAATCAAGAAGAATGATAGTAGATGCATACTCAAGAACAATTGAAAATGATAGAGGACAAATTTTAAGAGAAAGAGATGCATCAAATGAAGAATTTATTGATGCAACAAAAATGTATGCAGAAACACCAATAATGCAAGTAGAAATAGAAGATCCAAAGAAAATGAAAATTGATGGAGATGAAGATGAGACTGCAAGACCTAATGGTGAAAAATACGAACCAGATGCAAAGAAAAACCAGGCAGAACAATATGACGAAAACAATAATCCAATTGTAGAAAATCACTATTCAATAAAAAATATTAACTTTGGTATAGAAGAAAGAGCAAAAACAGATATAGCATTAGAAAAATACATTGAAAATATTCAAGTATTAAAATCAGGTGAAGTAATACTAAACGCATCAATAGATGAAGATGGAGAAATTATAAAAACAGACGTTAATGCAGCAGGACTTGAAAAAATAGCATACATCCCACATACAAAAGCATCAACAGCAGGACTATATCAACAAGGATTTTATGCACTTTCAATAGAAAACGAGTATCTAAATGATATAACATTACGCATTCAATATAAAATGAAATTATTAAATAATTCAGAAGCAGACTTTACAGGAGATTTAGCCGAATTATATAAAGCTGAAGAAATTGTAAATAAAGCTGAGGAGTATAACGAATACAGAGGACATATGCTACAAAAAACAGGAACAGAATACAACACAAGTACAATAAAACCACAAATTGTTGAATATGGTAAATACGTTGGTAGATTCTATTATGAAAACAGAATTAAGGAAGAACCAGAAACATATACAATAAGCGATTATGCAGAAGATAATAGTGCACTAGAAGATGTGGATATTCAATATGAGGGAGACAAATTAGTAACAACAACAGTAGACCAACTTGTAGATTATGTTGATATAGATGCTAGTCCAGAAAATGATAGCTCAGTTGCAAACGCATCATGGATAACATCAGACTTAGGAGCAGAAGGATATAATCCATCATTAAATGGATTAATAGACAAAACAGCATACAGAGTAGTTAATGGAAAAACAAATATTTATGATGAAAAAGACAGAGCATTTATAACAGAAACAAGATCAAATATAGTAATAAGCTATAACGAAAGATTACAAGCATTAAAACAAATACCAACATCAGATGGAGGAACAAGCGATTGTGAATCAACAGGAAGAGTTGAATATGAAGACAATGAAAAAACAAGTAGTAAGTATAACAGTACATTAACAAAAGAATTAAAATCAAAGAACTACGTTGGAGAAGATAGCGATGAATTCTATTCAGAAATCCGTCTAACAGCAAGAAAAGAAGCATCATCAGGAACGGATGCAAACCAAATGAGAATAGACAATTTAGCAGAAGTATTAGTATATTCAAACTCAACAGGTAGAAGAGATATAAACTCTGTTCCAGGAAATGCAATGGTAATTTCAACAACACAAGGAATGTGGAAAGCAGGATACAATAGTATAGAACTACATAAATCAACAGCATCAGGTGACTGGAAAACAGAATCAAAAAATTGGACAAAATATCCTGAAAATGATGCATGGTCACCAGAATATGTAACAGTAATAGCACCAACAGGTATAGCAATACGAACATATATTAAAAATAATATTGTTCCATTAATAATTTTAGCAATTGCAATGGGAGCAATGGGAATAGTATTTGTAATAAAACAAAAGAAAATTCAAGATGATGAAGAGAAATAAAATATTTTATAAACTAAGGAAGCTTCAAAACTTTCTTAGTTTATAAATCTATTTAAGAAAAGCAATGCATATTATATAAATAAGGAGAAGGAATCTATGAATAAAAAAGTTCTCTCAGGCGTTTTAGCTGGAATTACATTACTGTCAATACACAGTAGTGCAAAAGCAGCTCAAATAACCAATTCAGCAAAAATTAATCAAATCGTAACTAATAATGGAAAACAGATGAACATCATGTATGAATCTAAAACGGAAATGACATCAGGAACAAAATTAGTAGGTTCATTATTTTCTAAAATAGCAGATAGTAAAATAGGAGCAAGTCTGCCAACATCATATATTCCATCATTCAAATCAAAATTAACTGTAAAAAATCAAACAGCAAGTGGAAAAGATACATATGAATGTTGGGCCAATGCACTAGTTTCGGCATATGAAGCATATAATTATGCAACAAATTCAAGTCTGCAAGGAAAAGAATATTCAGCAAGACATGTTAATTATTTTTCAAACAATGTCTTTAAAGACCAAACACTAACAAAAAACGCATATAACAGAGATGCTAAAACTGCAGAAGGAGGAACTTCAGCAATGGCACTTAATTATAGCGTTAGTGGAAATGGACCAGTTCTTGAATCAGACATGCCATCAACAGGAGCGATTACAGGAATAAATTATTCTGAATTAAAAACGAAAAACGGAACGCAAGAGAATTTAAATGACTATATAGCCTTCCCATCAATATATAAAAAGGTTTTAGATACTGGAGAAATACAATATTATAATCAATATAATTATAATTCAGACGTATTTTCAAGCCAAATTTCAAATATAGATACATATAGAAATACAATAAAACAACAAATAAAAACAAATGGCGGAGTAATGGCTAATATATTCCAAGTAGATGGAGACAAAGATGTATATGTACCACAAATAGAAATAAATGGGAAAATAGCACCACCAAATCATGCGATACTAATTGTTGGTTGGGATGATGATTACTACCCAAGCAATGATAATATTCAAGTACCAAACGGAAGAACATGGAGAAATAAAGGAGCATACATAGCGTTAAACTCATATGGAAAAGATGACTATTACGATGGATATATATATATTTCATATGATGACTTTTTTGTAGAACAAGCAATGACAGGAATTACAAGAGCATCAGAGCCAACATACTCAAACGTATATTTACATGATGAACTAGGATGTACATCAGAGTATACACTATCAGGAACATCAGCATCAGTAGTTAATGTTTTTGATAGAACAACTCAAGATTCAGAAAAATTACTACAAATAGGTATACCTTCATTCAAAGCACAAAAAGCAAAAGTATATTATACAGAAACTTTTGGACAAAAAGGATATCCTGTTAATTTCAAACTATTAAAAGAAAATGTAGATTTAACATATGGATACACATCAGTAGATTTAAGCAATATTAATTTAACTAAAGATAAATTCGCGATATGTGTAACATACATATCAGAAGGCGGAGAAGCAAGCATACCAATAGAGATGCCTAAAAACAATTTAATTTCATTGGGAAGCACATATGATTATGCAACGGCAAATCAAGGAGAGAGTTATTTAGTGTACACAGATACCACAACAGGAGCATTTGATTATACGCAATCAACATATTCATTTCAAGATTTAAAATATCAATCAATTTATTTAGATGGAGGAATAAGAGCATACACAAAACAAGAAAATGCGCCAACTCCAACAGACGACACAATAACATCAACAGCATATAAAATAAAAAATAACATAATAACAAGAGTACCGGTAAACACAACAATTGCACAATTTAAAAATGGAATAACTGCCAGTCAAACATATACAATAGTAGACAAAAACGGAAATGAAGTTAAAAACAATTTAGTAAGAACAGGCTATAAAGTAAAAGTAGGAACAAAAGAATATATTATTTCTGTTGTTTCAGATATATCAGGCTCAGGAACAGATGAATATGCAAGAGCATTAGATTTAGCTAAAATGAGAGCCCATCTAGTAGAACTAAAAGGATCAATACTTACAGGAGCAAATTTAGAATCAGCAGATATTAATGGAAACGGCACAGTTGATATTGTAGACCTACTAAAACTTAGAGAATTATGTGTTCAATAGCAAAATCTGACAAATATCAAAAAAGGGTTGACGTAATGTAGTAAAGACGTTATAATATTGTATGTAAAGGAGAAATTTGAATGAAAAGAAAGAAAATTGTAATCACATTATTGACTATTTTGACAGTAATGGCATTAATGATTAGTAAATCATTTGCTGCAGGTTCTTACTCAGCATCATTAACACCAAATAATTCAAAAGTTTCAAAAGGATCTGAACTTAAAGTAACACTTAAGTTATCAGGAATTAGTGTTGATGGAGGAATAAACGGAGTAGTAGGAACATTAAAATTTGATACAGATATATTAACACTTAGTAAATCAGATGTAAAAGGCTTAGATGGATGGACAGTTACGTATAATGAGGATAATAAAAAATTAGAGATAGATAGTGCAGAAGCAATCACTACAGATAAAGAGATTGCAACATTTACATTTAAAGTAAAGGATAACACAACAGCTACAAATGCAGCTATACAACTTGTTTCAATCTCAGCAGCAAACTCTACACTAGATAATGCAATTTCAATATCAGATATTTCAACAAATATCACAATTGGAACATCAATAGGTGGAAATAATAACAGTAGTAATAGCAATAGTATTTCAAATGACACAAATAATAGTACAAGTAATAAGACAAATAACAATACTAATAATGCAACAGGAAATCAAACAAACAATAACACAGCAAGAAATTCAGTAGCAAATACAGTATCAAAAGAATCAAATACAACAACAGTAAATAATGAAAATATGCCATACACAGGAGCTTCAGATTATATTGTTCCATTAATGTTAGCAGTATTAACATTAGCAATAGTATCATTTGTAAATTATAAAAAAATAGAAAAATAATAAAATAAAAAGAACAACTCTTTCAAAAAGGGTTGTTTTTTTATACCTATTTCAGAAGCAAAAAGAAAAATACATATTAATTTTTTCACACCTTGCTGTCGCATTCTTCGGTTCTTGAAAATAGAAATTTATTATTTCTATTTTCAAACAGGGGAGAATGCTTCAATCGCAGTCACTTCACTTGCGTTTCGTTCCTTTAGTCGCTGCGCGGTGATTCAAAAATTTAATATGTATTTTTCTTTTTATACACTAAAAATAAATAAAAGTGCTTTAGTTCTACAGAGTTTTGTTATATAATAATAATCACGAAAAAAAGAGAGGAAGTTAGTAAATGGCTAAAAAATTATTAGTAACAGAAAAACCAAGTGTAGCAATGGAATTCGCCAAAGCACTTAAAATTAATACAACAAGAAAAAATGGATACCTTGAATCAGACGAATGGATAATAACATGGTGCGTAGGCCATTTAGTAACAATGTCATACCCAGAAAAATATGACGAAAATCTAAAAAAATGGAGACTAGACACACTTCCATTCATTCCAAAAGAATGGAAATATGAAATAATACCACAAGTACAAAACCAGTTCAATGTAATAGAAAGTTTAATGAAAAGAGAAGACGTTTCAGAAATATACAACGCAGGTGACTCCGGACGAGAAGGAGAATATATTCAAAGACTAGTACTAATGATGGCACATCCAAATCCGAATGCACAAATAAAAAGAGTATGGATAGATTCACAAACAGAAGAAGAAATTTTAAAAGGAATTAGAGAAGCAAAAGACCAATCATATTATGATAGCCTAGCCGATTCAGCATATTTAAGAGCAAAAGAAGACTACCTAATAGGTATCAACTTTTCAAGACTATTATCAATAATCTTTGGAAGAAGAGTAGCAAACCAAATAAAAGAAGAAAGAGTTTCAATCGCAGTAGGAAGAGTAATGACATGCGTTTTAGGAATGGTAGTATCAAGAGAAAGAGAAATCAGAAATTTCAAGAAAACAAAGTATTATAAAATATCAGGAGAATTTGGTGAAGAAAGCTTTTTCAGAGCAGAATGGAAATCAACAGAAAAATCAAAAATGTTTGAATCACCACACCTATATAATGAAACAGGATTTAAAAAACAAGAAGTAGCAAATAAATTCATAGACTCAATAAAAGACAAAGATGCAATAATAGAAAACGTAAAAAAGTCAAAACAAAAAGAAAATCCACCACTACTATTCAACCTAGCAGAAGTTCAAAATGAATGTACAAAAAGATTCAAAATCAAACCAGACCAAACATTAGAAATAATTCAAGAATTGTACGAAAAGAAACTAGTAACATACCCAAGAACTGACGCAAGAGTATTATCAACTGCAATTGCAAAAGTAATTACAAAGAACTTAAACGGAATAGCAAAAGGCTTTAAAAACCAAGAAGTACAAGAAATTTTAGCCAAAATGTCAGCAGAAAAATACCCAACAGACCTAACAAAAACAAAATACGTAAACGATGCAAAAATAACAGACCACTACGCAATAATCCCAACAGGACAAGGATTTGAAAATTATGATGCATTATCAGACTTAAAAAAGAACGTGTACATATTAATTGTAAAAAGATTTTTAAGCATTTTCTATCCACCAGCAGAATACAACAAAATAAATGTAACAATAAAAATTGAAAATGAGGAATTCTATGCAAATGAAAAGGTATGTGTAAACAGAGGATACTTAGACGTACTAAAAGGCGAAGCAGAAGAAAAAGAAAGCAACATGGACGTACTAAAAGCCTTGAAAAAAGGAGAAAAAATATCAATTCACTTATTAAAAACGAAAGAAGCAGAAACCTCACCACCAAGCAGATACAACTCAGGCTCAATGATACTTGCAATGGAGAACGCAGGAAAACTAATTGAAGATGAAGCACTAAGAGAACAAATAAAAGGAGCTGGAATAGGTACAAGCGCAACAAGAGCAGAAATAATGAAAAAACTAGAAAGAATAAACTACATAGCAATAAATCCCAAAACACAAATAATAACACCAACAGAAAAAGGAGAAGCAATCTACGACGTAGTATTCGCATCAATGCCAGATATGCTAAACCCGGACCTAACAGCAAGCTGGGAAAAAGGTTTAGACATGGTTGCCAAAAAAGAAATTGAACCAGGAGTATTCATGGAGAAACTTGAAAAGTATATTAGGAATAAAATTGGTAGATTAGTAATTAATATGTAAATACAAAGATTATTGAAGAAGAAAAATACATATAAAATTTTTGAATATGTATTTTTCTTTTTAGTACTGTGGATAAAAATTTTTAAATACAAAAAGGTTGTGGATTATTTTATTTTCAAAAAATTGGAATTGCGAGCTTCCGCTAGATTATTAAGGTTTTGTTGATAAAATGTAAATAAAAAGATAAGTAAACGAAAAAAATTCACCCACGAATTTATTTTTAATTCGTAAAACCTTTATATATAAATAA
>USFR01000012.1 GCA_900553945.1 uncultured Clostridium sp. | reverse complement strand
TTAAAATTAACTATATATTACAAAAAAAAGCCTTATTTTTCAGTACTTTCACTTTTTTTGTTATTTTTCTGTTTGTTTTTTTATTTATTTTTCTATTTATTTTTTTATTTATTTTTTTATTTATTTTTCTATTTATTTTTTTATTTATTTTTTCTATTTATTTTTTTTATTTATTTTTTTTATTTATTTTTCTCTATTCATTTTATATTTTTCATATATTAATTTTTGATATTAGCAATTAATATTTTTTCTATGTCAAATTACCTTTTAAAATCGTTTTTAATAAGTTTTTATTTCGTTTCCTATAAATTATATGTCTTGATATATTTTTAACCTTATTTTTGATTTTAATGCTTAACTTTACATTTTGCTATACATAATAGGTTGCATAATACCTATATCCATTACAATAAATTAAGCACAAAAAAAAGATAGTATATAAATACTATCTTCTGGCGGAGAATGAGGGATTTGAACCCTCGCGGCCCTAAACGAACCCTAACAGTTTAGCAAACTGTCCCCTTCAGCCACTTGGGTAATTCTCCATATAAATATAAAGCTAGATAGTTTTTCATATCTAGCTATTGGCGGAGAGGGTGGGATTCGAACCCACGGTAGGCTATTAACCTACGCCAATTTTCAAGACTGGTGCCATAAACCAACTCGACCACCTCTCCACAGAGAACATTAATAATTTAACATATATATTTTCAATTGTCAATACAATTCTTAATATTTTTTTTATAATTTTTTATGTTCTTTTGCTTTATTAACTGCTTTTATTTCTTCATCTGATAATGTAACTTTTGATGTACCATTTTCAATTGTTTTTGCATATACATTGCTTGAGGTACGTCCATAAATTGAATTAATAACAAAACCATTGTCTTCATTATCTAGCATAGCTATTGCAAAACTAAGCTCACTTCCTACATCATCAAAAGCATTGTATCTAACCAATCCTATATTCTGAACACACATATTTAATTGTCTTTCAATGTTTAAAGCATTTGCTTTTATAATTTTATTATCTTCATTAACATTATTTACCATTTTCATATAATTATTCATAACTTCTTCAATACTTCTATTTCCATCAAACTTAGCAATGAAAGAATAATACTTATCTTCTAAATTTTTTATTCTAAAAATAAATAATAATACTATAGCAGTTAATAATATATTAACTGCTATAGATAAACTCAATATTATATTTATCATTATGCACATCTCCTATTTTATTAAATCTAGTATACGCTCTAAGTCATCATTTGATGCATATTCAATAATTATTTTTCCTCTTCTTTGACCTGCATTCAATTTAACCTTTGTTCCAAAGAAACTTTGAAAACTGTTTTCAATATCACGATATATTGGTTCATATTTTTCATTTTTCTTAGGCATTGCTTTACGTGATTTTGTTTTCTTCTCAGCTTCTCTAACACTATCACCAGATTCAATCATATATAAAGCCATATCATATTGTTTATCTGGATTATCAAATCCAAGTAATGCTTTACAATGTCCTTCTGTTAATTTTCCTTGTAATGCAAGATCAATTACTCTTGGATCCAAATTTAATATTCTTAATGTATTTGTTACTGTACTTCTTCCTTTACCTATAATTTCTGCAACTTGTGCTTGTGTTAAATTATATTGATCCATAAGTAATTTAATTCCTCTTGCTTTTTCAATTGGATTTAAATCTTCTCTTTGAATATTTTCTATTAATGCTATCTCTCTGTTCTTTTGCTCATCATTTTCTCTTACTATTGCAGGTATTTCTGTAACTCCAGCAATTTTAGAAGCTCTCCATCTTCTTTCTCCTGCTACAATCTGATAATAATCATCTTTCTTTGAAACGATTATTGGTTGAATAACCCCATATTTCTTTATAGACTCAGCTAATTCATTTAAAGAATCTTCATCAAATATTCTTCTTGGCTGATCTTTATTTGGCTCTATTTCAGAAACCTTTAACTGATATACCATTTCATTATCATTTGTTTCTTCTTCTACAAGTGATGCTGAAAACAAAGCATCTAATCCTTTTCCTAATCCTGTTTTCTTTGCCATTTCTTATCCCCCCTATTTCATATGTTTAGCTTTTTCTTTAGCTTCTTCCATCTTTAAAAATTCTTTTGCCAACTTCTCATAACTACGTGCTCCTTTAGACTTTGGATCATACATAGTAATTGGCATACCAAAGCTTGGAGCTTCACTTAATCGCACATTTCTTGGTATTACTGTCTTATATACTTTATCATCAAAGTATTTTTTAACTTCCTTAACAACTTGGTTTGAAAGGTTTGTCCTAATATCATACATAGTTAATAGTGCCCCTTCTATTTCCAATGATTTATTAAGATGTTTCTTTACTAAATTAATTGTATTTAATAATTGTCCTAATCCTTCAAGTGCATAATACTCACATTGAACAGGTATTAATACAGAATCTGCAGCTGTAAATGAATTTAATGTAATTAATCCTAATGATGGTGGGCAATCTATAAAAATATAATCAAATTTGTCTTTAATTCCTTCTAGTTGTTCTTTAAGTCTATGCTCTCTAGACATTTGGGAAACTAATTCAACTTCAGCTCCGGCCAAATTCATATTTGAAGGGCATATTTTTAAATTCTTTTCTACTGTATCTTGTAATGTCCCTGCAACAGGCTCCTCATTTATAAGTACATCATATAAAGATTTTTCTACATCTTTATCAACTCCTAGGCCACTTGTTGCATTTCCTTGAGGATCTGCATCTATTAATACAACTTTCTTTCCTCTTTTAGCAAGCAAAGCGCTTAAATTGACTGATGTTGTAGTCTTTCCCACTCCTCCTTTTTGATTTGCTATTGCTATAATTTTTCCCAATACTATCCCTCCATTCTTTTTTTCTATATTATAATATAAAAATTATAATTACATGTCAATGAATTTTTAAATTTTTTATTTTTTTATAAAAAAACACACAAGATTCATCTTCACATTAAAAAATCCACAAATAACAAACAAGTTACTTGTGGAACATGCTATTTTTCAACATTATTTAAGTGGAACCTTTAAAGGTTTTCCTTGATTTCTAGGGTATATTTGTTCGGTTTTTTTAACTTTTTTAATAACCACCAAACACCTATCGTTGTCATCAATTTTGTACTTTTCTCCCCTCTCAATTTCTCCACCTAATATCGAAATTGCTTTTTTAGAATCATTGATTTCTTCTTCAGAATTTGGTCCCTTCATACAAATACATTTTCCTCCTACCTTTACAAAAGGTAACATGTATTCAACTAAAGTACTCATATTAGCTACAGCCCTTGATGTCACTACATCAAATGACTCTCTATACTGCTTATCATGTGCATAATCTTCTGCTCTACAATGAACAGCAATAATATTATCTAATTTTAACTTATCAATAGTGTTCTGCATAAACAAAACTTTCTTATTAACAGAGTCAATCAATGTAACATCTAAATCATTTCTAACTATTTTCAAAGGTATTCCTGGAAATCCGGCTCCCGAACCAATATCAATAAGCTTCTCTCCTTTAACTTCCTTTTCAATAAGAATTGAATCAATAAAATGTTTAACAATAATGTCTTTTTCTTCTTTAATTGCTGTTAAATTAATTTTTTTATTCCACTCTATTAAGTTATCCATATATAATATAAAATTATTCATCTGCTCATCAGAAATTTTTATATTATTTTCTTTCAACTTTTCATTAAAAAATTTTATTATTTCTTCTCTATTCAAAATATATAATTCCCTTCTTAAAAATTATTTATCTTTTCTTTTTCTTTGTTCCAAATAAACAAGTAATACAGATATATCAGCAGGTGAAACACCAGATATTCTTGAAGCTTGACCTATAGAATATGGTCTTATTTTATTAAGTTTCTGTCTTGCCTCAATTCTAATACCTTTTACGTCATCATAATTAATATCTTCAGGTAATAATTTTTTCTCAAGTTTCTTAAATCCTTCTACTTGAGTTTCTTGCATCTTGATATATCCTTCATATTTTACCATTATTTCAACTTCTTCTTTAACATCATTAGGTAAGTCAACTCTATCTTTATCAATTTGCTTTAAAATATCATATGTAAGTTCTGTTCTCTTCAATAATTCTGAAAGACGAACACCACCTGTTAGTTTTGACGTTCCATATTTTTCCATAAGCTGGTTTACTTCTTTTGTTGGCTTAATTATAGTATTTTCTAATCTTTCCTTTTCTTTAGCAATCATATCTTTTTTCTCTAAAAACTTTTGATATCTCTCTTCTGATATAAGTCCCACTCTATGTCCAATCTCTGTCAATCTCATATCGGCATTGTCTTGTCTAAGCAATAATCTGTACTCTGCTCTTGAAGTCATCATTCTGTAAGGCTCATTTGTACTCTTAGTAACAATATCATCAATCAAAACGCCTATATAAGCATCTGATCTATCAAGTATAACAGGTTCTTCACCTTTCAACTTTAGCGCTGCATTTATACCTGCAATAATTCCTTGTGAAGCAGCTTCCTCATATCCAGATGTTCCATTAATTTGTCCAGCAAAAAACATACCATCAATTGCCTTTAGCTCCAATGACCTCTTTAATTGAGAAGGTTCTATACAATCATATTCTATTGCATATGCAGGTCTAGTAAATTCACAATGTTCCAATCCTGGTAAAGTTCTATACATCTCTATTTGAACATCTTCAGGTAAAGAAGAACTCATTCCTTGGATATACATTTCATCTGTATCTACCCCTAAAGGCTCAACAAAAATTTGATGTCTTTCTTTATCAGCAAATCTAACAACCTTATCTTCAATAGAAGGACAATATCTTGGGCCAGTACCTTCAATTTTTCCTGCATATAATGGAGACCTATGTAAATTTTTTCTGATAATTTCATGTGTTTTTTCATTTGTGTATGTCAAATAACAAGGTTCTTGTTTAAAATCACCTAATTTATCCTCAAATGAAAAAGCAGGAACATTAGGATCGCCTTCTTGAATCTCCATTTTTGAAAAATCTATACTATTACGATTAATTCTAGCTGGTGTTCCTGTTTTAAATCTAACAATGTTAATTCCTAAATCTTTTAAACATTTAGATAACTTATTAGCTGGAAAAACTCCATCAGGTCCGCTCTCACATGAATATTCACCTACAAATATTTTACCTTTCAAATATGTACCAGTTGCTAAAATAACACTATCAACTTCATAAATAGCACCCATATCTGTCTCAACTGCTTTAATTTTTCCATCTTCAACTTGAATATTAACAATTTCTCCTTGTTTTAGATAAAGATTCTCTTGTTTTTCAAGAGTATGTTTCATTTCCATTTGATATCTTTTTCTATCAGCTTGTGCTCTTAAAGAATGAACTGCTGGTCCCTTAGAAGTATTAAGCATTTTAATTTGAATCATTGTTTTATCAATATTTTTTCCCATCTCTCCACCAAGTGCATCAATTTCTCTAACAAGATGACCTTTTGAAGAACCACCAATGTGAGGATTACATGGCATATTTGCAACACACTCAAGTGTTATTGAAAATATCAATGTTTTCATTCCCATTCTAGCTGCAGCTAAAGCAGCTTCACAACCAGCATGTCCAGCACCAATTACTGCTATATCATATTTTCCTGCATTAAAACTCATTTTACTACTCCTTTTCTATTTTCCTAAACAAAACTTTGAAAAAATTTCACTAATTATATCGTCAGTCACACTCTCTCCTGTAATCTTTCCAAGTTCCTCTAAAATTTCTTTTATATAAATTGCTATAACATCAACAGGCATTCCTGCATTTAAAGTATCTATCGCTTTGTTCAAAGAAACAATCGCTTTAGATATCAAAGCTTTATGTCTTGAATTAATAACCAATAACTCATTATCTGTTTTTATTTCTTCTGTAACAACCATTTTCTGCATCATTTCAAGCAATTCCGGCATTCCCTCTTGTGTTTTTGTAGACAATGTAACAATATTTTTTGAATATTTTTCGAAAATTTCTTTCTCTACGCCCACTTGATTTAGATCAATTTTATTTAAAATAATAATTGATTTTCTGTTTTTTAATATTTCTAATATCTTTTCATCTTCATCATTCAATTTTTTAGTAATATCAAATATAGCAATAATTAAATCACTATCCTTAGCTATCTCAATTGCTTTTTTAACTCCAATTTTCTCAACAGTATCCTCTGTTTCCCTTATTCCAGCAGTATCAATTATCTTAAAAGGAATACCCTCAACAGAAATAAATTCTTCGATTGTATCTCTTGTGGTTCCTTCAATCTCAGTAACAATAGCTCTTTCCTCATTTAATAACAAATTAAGCAATGAAGATTTTCCTGCATTAGGTCTACCAATAATAGCTGTTTTTACACCTTCCCTAAGAATTTTTCCACTAGAAAAAGACTTTTCAAGCTCATTCAATCTCTTTGCATTTCTATCCAATATCTCTAAAATCTTTGTATTAGTAACTTCCTCAACGTCATATTCAGGATAATCAATTGAAACTTCAATATCTGCCATTCCAGAAATTAAATCTTCTCTAATCTCCTTTATTTTCTTAGATAAATATCCTTCTAACTGATTCATAGAAGCCTTCGCTTCCTTTTCTGTTTTACTATTAATTACATCTATAACAGCTTCCGCTTGTGTTAAATCAATTCTTCCGTTTAAAAAAGCTCTTTTAGTAAATTCTCCTGGTTCCGCCAAGTCAGCACCATTTTTTAGACACACGTCTAATATTTTTTTCATAACAATCATTCCACCATGAGAATTTATTTCACACATATTCTCTGTTGTATAACTTTTAGGTCCTATAAAATATGAAACTAAAACTTCATCTACAACTTCATCATTATCATATATTTTTCCATACTTTATTGAATACCCTTTTATAGGCTTATCAGAAATTGGTTTGAAAATTTTATCAAGAATATCAAAACATTCTTTACCACTCATTCTAACTATGCCTATTCCGCCAATCCCAGGTGCAGTCGATATCGCAGCAATTGTTGACATTATTAATTTCCTCCTCTATTTATTCTCTTTATAATCCTTATAAAAATTTGATATACATAATATCTAATCTTTTATAAAGAAAAAAGGGTGTACTTACATTTTAGCACACCCATCACTTAATATCTACTTTTTTAGAGATATAACCACTTTTCTATTTGGCTCCTCACCGATACTATGTGTTTCAACTTTTGTATTTTCTTGTAATTTTGAATGAATAATTTTTCTTTCATATGATGTCATTGGCTCAAGCGTAATTGCTTTTTTTCTTCTAATAACAGTTCCTGCTATCTTTTCAGCTAAATCTTGTAAATCTTTTTCTCTCTTTTCTTTATAACCACCAATATTTAATAATACTCTAACTCTCTCTGCTGTATCATTATTAGCAACATTATTTATAACATTTTGTAAAGAATTTAAAACATTTCCTCTATATCCAATTAAATAACCTGTATCTTGTCCATCAATATTAACAAACAAATCATTTTTATCCGATTTGATTTCATAAGTTAAATCCTTTGTAGGTAATTTTATTATAAATTCATCTAAAAATTTTCTTATATTCTCTTCAGCTTTATTTTCTGTTTCAGCAGATATTTCAGCTCTTTCTTTCTTAACAGGTTTTGATTGCTCATCTTTAACTGTTAACTCAACTCTTACAACTCTTGGTGTAAGAATACTAAAAAAGCTTCTTTTTTCATCAGTTTCTAATATTTTTATATCAACTTGCTTTTTTGATACATTTAGATCTTTAAGTCCTTTTTCTATCGCTTCATTTGTTGTTCTACCTTCATAAATATTAGCCATTGTTTTCCTCCTCTTTAGATTTTACAAATCTATTTATAATCATTCTTTGTATTGTTGAAGAAATATTATTGATTAGCCAATATAAAGCCAAACCTAATGGAGCAACAAGAGCAACTGAAACAGCCATAATTGGCATCATAAACATCATTTGTTTATTCATTGCTTCAACAGTATCAAAATCATCATCATCGTCATCTGCTTTAATAAGAGCTTTCTGTTCTCTTTTCTTTCTTTCCTCTTCTTCTTTCTCTTCTTTAGTAAGTTTCTTCTTGCCAGCATTCATTGTTATTCTCATTGAAATAATAGAAGAAATAACATATAAGCCAGGAATTATATAAACTGTTGGATCTCCCCAATTTCTTGATGGAACATTACTTAAATCAATTCCTAAGAAATTCATATCTATAGAAATTGAATCATCACCTGCTTTTTTTGCTTCTCTAATAATATCAATCTCTTTATAATTTGATTGCTGACTTATTTGATATTTTTCAACGTACTGATTTATTTTATCTGCATCTAATCTTTCCATATATGTTAATGGTTGTCTTACTAAATAAAAAATTGATACAAATAAAATCAATTGAAGAATTGAACCTAAGCATCCAGAACAAGGACTCATCTTCTCTGCTTTATACAAATCCATAGTCTCTTGACCTAATCTTACCTGATCATTCTTGTATTTTTCTTGTAACTCTTTTACTTTAGCTTGAATTTTATTATTTTTAATCATTGTTTTTTGTTGTTTAATTGAAAATGGTAATAAAATAATTTGAACTGCTATTGTAAAAAGAATAATAGCCAAACCATAATTATTAACAACTCCATAGATAAGATTCAACAAATAACCAAAAATCCCAGCTAAAAAAGCTATTACTGTACCCATATTACCTCCTTATTTTAAAGGATCATATCCTCCTTTTGAAAAAGGATTACATTTCAAAAACCTAAATATTCCTAAAAAAAAGCCTTTTATAAAACCATATTTTTCAATTGCTTGCATCATATATTCTGAACATGTAGGATAATATTTGCAATGAATCCCCATAAAACTAAAAATAGGAGAAATTCTTTTTTTATAAAATTTAAAAATAATTCTTGAAATTTTTTTCATTATTCTTCTACTAAAATCCCACTTTTCTCAAATAAATTTTTTAAATCTTTTTTTGTATCAAAAAAATTGGCTTTTTCATGAGTAACACTTTTTTTCCAAATAATTAAAATATTATTTTTAGTGTCAATTTTATCTTCAAGTTCCTTATATGCTTCCCTAATAAATCTTTTAACCTTATTACGAATAACACTTCCCCCAACTTTTTTGCTAACAATAATTCCTAATTTATTTGAAGAATCATTATTTTTAAAAACAAATATCTCCAATAATTCTCCTGAAAAATATTTACCTTTTTTAAAAAAATACCTAAATTCATAATTTTTCTTAATTATTTTAGTATTTTTCATTTTTAAATCACTCTTTAAATAATAATAAATTTTGTTGATATTTCAATAAAAATTATACTTATTATCGAAATATACACATTAAAAACATTTAAGTTAACAAAAAAGGGCGTTTTCGCCCCCTTTTTCATTATGCACTTAAAACTTTTCTTCCTTTTGCTCTTCTTGCCTTTAAAATGTTTCTTCCTGATCTAGTTTTCATTCTTTTCATAAAACCATGTTCTTTTTGTCTTTGTCTTTTTTTAGGTTGTAATGTTCTTTTCATCTTGTTGCACCTCCTATATCTATAATAATTTTTTTTATTTCTCAAAAGTAATTAAAATTATACAACAAAAGCCTTCAAAATGTCAATACTTCATTAATTATTTATATTTTTCCACAAGAAATCCACAACAAATTATTGACTATTGAAAAATAAATTGATATGATTAAGTCGGATATTGCAAATATGATATATTACTACGCAAATAATAATTAGAGCCATTTAAATAATCAAAATTTTTGTAATATTATTCTAATAAGGAGGTTGTTTAATTTGTTAGATAAAAATGAACTTTTAAATCAAGCAAAAGAACTTTTAAAAAACGAAATGACGAATATTTCGTTCACAACATGGATAAAAACATTAGAAATTGGCAACATTTATGATAACAAAATTGAATTAATAACATCTAACGCAATGCAAACAGATGCAATTAAATCAAGATATTACGATTTAATAATCAACACATTCAATTTTTTAACAAATAAATCTTGGCAATTAGAAATAATTGATTCTTCTGATGCCTCTGCACAATCTAATGTTCAAGAAGTTTTAGATAATTCATTCGATAGTTTAACATCAAGTCCAGAGTATAGTAAAACATCTCTAAATCCAAAATATACATTTGATACATTTGTTGTTGGAAATAACAATCGCTTTGCACATGCCGCAGCATTAGCTGTTGCAGAAGCACCTGCATCAATGTATAATCCATTATTTATTTATGGTGGTGTTGGTTTAGGAAAAACTCACTTAATGCAAGCTATCGGAAATGAAATACTAAAAAGAGATTCTTCAAAAAAAGTATTATATGTTACATCTGAAGCATTCACTAACGAACTAGTAAATGCCATTAAAGATGCTAACTACAAAAACGAATTATTTAGAAATAAGTATAGGAATATCGATATTTTATTAATAGATGATATTCAATTTTTTGCTGGAAAAAATACTGCTCAAGAAGAATTTTTCCACACATTCAACACATTACATCAAAATGGAAAGCAAATTATTTTATCTAGTGATAAACCACCTAGAGATATTGCCTTATTAGAAGACCGTTTAAAATCAAGATTTGAATGGGGTCTTATCGCAGATATTTCAATGCCAGACTATGAAATGCGTCTTGCAATATTAAGAAAGAAAACACAATTAGAAGGAATATTAATTGATGACGATATTCTTTCTTTAATAGCAACACGTATAGATTCAAACATCAGAGAATTAGAAGGGGTTCTTAATAAAATATTAGCATACACATCTTTAACTCATAGTCCAATTACAATTGAAGTAGTTGAAAAAGCAATTAACGATGTAACACTTCAAAAAGAAAATATAATTTCTGCAGATTACATTCAAGATGTAGTTTCTAATTATTTTAAAATAGATAAACGTGATATGGTATCATCAAAAAAATCAAATGATATTGCATATCCACGACAAATAGCAATGTATCTTTGCAGAACTGTAGGTCAAATGTCTTTTCCTAGAATCGGTAATGATTTTGGAGGTAGAGATCATACAACAGTTATGCATGCATACAAAAAAATAGAAAAAGAAATAAAAGAAAACACAAATACAAAACTAATTGTGGAAAGTGTGAAAACAATCATCACAAACAAGAAATAAATTGAAATATAAACTAAAAATAATATTTTTTAAAATATGTGTTTTCCAAACAAAATGTTTTGTAAAAATAAATCAAGTTCTTCCTACGGAAGAGCGAGATTAGATATCAACAGGTGGCTGTTAAAAACATGTTAAAAATCTGTTAATAAGTCACTTATTAACAATCAAAGTTGAATAATGTGGATAAATATTTTTTTTATACACGTACTTATACACATCAATTTTTCTAGGGACGTAAATAATACACATAGTTTTCCACATTATCCACAGCCCCTAATACTAATACTACTATATATATTTATATTATATTATAAAAAAGGAGTTTTAAAAAAAATGAAAATCGTATGTGAAAAAGAAAAACTTCTAAAAGGTATTAATTCCGTAATAAATGGAGTTGCATCTAAAACAACAATGCCTGTATTAGAAGGAATACTTATTCAAACAAATGATAAAGAAGTAAAATTAACTACTTATGATTTAGAAATAGGAATAGAATACATTATAGAATGTAATGTTAAAGAACAAGGAAATACAGTAGTAAATGCTACAATGTTTAGTGAAATAATAAGAAAACTTCCTGATACAGAAATAACAATTTCTATTAATGAAAATAATTTATTAGAAATTGAATGTGAAGGATCATTATACAAATTAGCAACAATGAATCCGGAAGAATTTCCAGAGTTACCAAAAATAAATATAGATAATTCAATAGAAATAGAACAAAATTTATTAAAAAACATGATAAGAAAAACAATATTTGCAGTAAGTAACGAAGAAAACAGACCAATATTCACAGGTTGTTTATTTGAAGTGGAAAACAATAAGCTAAATGTTGTTGCAGTGGACGGATATAGATTAGCTTTAAAAACAAACGTATTAAATAGTCCAGCAAATAATTTCCACGCAGTTATACCTGGAAAAACTTTAAATGAAATTAACAAAATAATATTAGATTCTTTTGATACTATCAAAATAGGAATTTCTAAAAATCAAGCATTATTTGAAATGGAAAATTGCAAGATAGTAACAAGATTATTAGACGGAGAATTTTTAAATTACAATAATGCAATTCCTGCACAATGGGAAACAAGAATAAGAGTAAATAAAAATAATATTCAAAATTGTTTTGAAAGAATTATATTAATTTCATCATCATCTATTGAAAAAGAGAAAAAATATCCTGTTAAAATATCAATTGAAATAGGAAAAGTAGTAATCTCTTGTACAAACCAAACAGGTGATGCTAAAGAAGAAATATATGTTTCAACAGAAGGAAAAAATCTAGAAGTTGGATTTAATCCAAGATATTTCTTAGATGCATTAAAAGTAATAGAAGATGAAGAAGTATATATTGAATTTGGAACTAATATTTCACCATGCGTAATTAGACCAGTTGAAAGTGACGAATATAAATATATGATATTACCAATTAGAATGAAGGATTAATATGTACATAAAAAAAGTTAAATTAGAAAACTTTAGAAATTATGATAATTTAGATGTAGAATTTAAAAAAGACTTTAATTTAATATATGGTAATAATGCACAAGGAAAGACTAATATACTAGAAGCTATTTATATAAGTGCAATTGGCAAATCTTTTCAAACCAATAAAGATAGTGAATTAATAAAAATGGGAAAAGAAAAAGCCAAAATAGAAGTACAATATGTAAGAAAAGATAGAGAAGGAAAAATTAACATTGAAATTGCGGATAAAAAAACATTCTATGTAAATGGAGTTAAACAGCAGAAAATAAGTGGAATTATAGGAAAAATTAATTTAGTACTTTTCTATCCAGATAATATAGATATAATAAAAGGTGGACCTTCAGAAAGAAGAAAGTTTTTAGATATAATGATAAGTCAATTAAAACCTAATTATTTACACCTTTTAAACAAATATTTAAAAACATTAGAACAAAGAAATTCATATTTAAAGCAAATAAAATTTGACAACAAAAGTAAAGATATGTTAGAAATATGGGATGAGAGTTTATCTGAACTTTCATATCAAATTTATAATTATAGATTAGAATATATGCAGAAATTTCAAGAAAAAATAAAAGATATCCACAATATGATAACAAACTGTGGAAAAAATGAAGAAAAAATTGAAATTTCCTTCATATCTTCGGGAAAATCTAAAAAAGAGTATTATGATAATTTATTAAAAAATAGAGAAAATGATATAAGAAAAGGATTTACTTCTACAGGATCTCATCGAGATGATTTTGAAATATACATTAATGATAAAAAAGTAAACGTTTACGGTTCACAAGGTCAACAACGTACAGCAGTTTTGTCACTTAAATTGACAGAACTAAAAATTATTAAAGAAGAAATAGGTGAAACACCAATACTTTTATTAGATGATTTCATGTCAGAATTAGATGAAAACAGAAGAAATAATCTAACAAAAGCAATAGATGATAATCAAGTATTTATAACATGTACAGATAAGATATTAGTAGAAGAGAAAAATAATGCAGTATATCATATAGAAAACGCAAAACTAAGCAAAGGAATATAAGAAAATGTATTTACACATAGGAAAAGATATTATAATAAAGAGAGATGAAATAATAGGAATTTTTAATATAGAAAGTATTTTAGATACAAAAGAATATAATTGCATAATAGAAACATTAAAAGAAGTAAACAGAATTCAAGATATATCAAATGGAGAGCCAAAAACTCTTGTATTATATAAAAAAGAAAATAATTTATGCGGAGTCATCTCTAATGTTTCTTCGAACTCAATTGGAAAAAGAAATACTAAAATGACTGAAAAATAAGGAGGAAAAGCATGGAAAAATTTGAACACGAGTATAACGCTGAACAAATTCAAGTACTTGAAGGACTAGAGGCTGTAAGAAAAAGACCAGGTATGTATATTGGAAGTGTATCTATCAGAGGACTTCATCACTTAGTATATGAAATAGTAGATAATGCTGTTGATGAAGCTTTAGCTGGATATTGTAAAAATATACATGTAACAATAGAGCCAGGAAATATAATAAAAGTTGAGGATGATGGTAGAGGTATACCAGTTGATATACATCCAAAAACAAAAATATCAGCTGCAGAAACTGTATATACAAAATTACATGCTGGTGGAAAATTTGGTGGAGATAGTGGATACAAAGTATCAGGAGGTCTACATGGAGTTGGTGCATCAGTTGTTAATGCATTATCAGAATGGACAGAAGTAACAATTCAAAGAGATGGTGGAATATTCCAAATGAAATTCCAAAGAGGAAAAGTTGTAGAAAGCTTAAAGAGAATTGGAGATTCTGATAAAACAGGAACAACAGTAAGATTCTTTGCAGATGGAACTATTTTTGAAACATTAGAATATCAATTTGAAGTATTAGAAACAAGATTCAGAGAAATGGCATTTTTAACAAAAGGACTTCACATAGTAGTAGAAGATTTAAGAGAAGAAACACCTAAAAAAGCAGATTTTTGTTTTGAAGGAGGTTTAAAATCTTTTGTTGAATATTTAAATAAAAATAAAGAAAAATTACATCCAAATCCAATATATATGGAGAAAGATGGGGATTTCCCAATAGAAATAGCAATTCAATACACAACAGCATATTCAGAAAATATTTATACATTCGTTAACAACATTAACACTGTAGAAGGTGGTACACACCTTGAAGGATTCAAAAGATCATTAACAAAAGTATTCAACGATTATGCAAAATCACATAATATCTTAAAAGAAAAAGATAATAACCTTTCAGGTGATGATATTAGAGAAGGTATAACAGCTGTTATATCTGTAAAAGTAAAAGAACCTCAATTTGAAGGACAAACAAAAACAAAATTAGGTAATAGCGAAGTAGCAGGAATTGTACAAACATTAATGAATGAAAAATTAGCAGAATTTTTAGAGGAAAATCCCAATGTTGCAAAAGCAATTCTTGAAAAATGTGTAAGTGCATCAAAAGCAAGAGAAGCAGCAAGAAAAGCAAGAGAATTAGTAAGAAGAAAATCAGCACTAGAAACAACAACATTACCAGGAAAACTAGCAGATTGTAGTAGCAAAGTTCCTGAAGAATGCGAAGTATATATAGTCGAGGGAGATTCAGCTGGTGGAAGTGCTAAACAAGGAAGAGACAGAAGATATCAAGCAATCTTACCACTATGGGGAAAAATGCTTAATGTTGAAAAAGCAAGAGCTGATAAAATCTATGGAAATGATAAATTAAATCCAGTTATAGTAGCAGTTGGTGCTGGAATTGGAGCAGATTTTGATATTACAAAAATAAGATATGGAAAAGTTATAATAATGGCTGATGCCGATGTTGATGGTGCACATATTAGAACATTATTATTAACATTCTTCTTTAGATACATGAGACCATTAATAGAAAATGGAAATGTATATCTTGCTCAACCACCATTATATAAATTATCTAAAAAAGGAATGCAAGATATTTATTGCTACACAGATGAAGATTTACAAAGAAACTATAAAGAGCTAGAAGAAAAAGGAATACAAAGAGAACAACTAGGATTACAAAGATACAAAGGTCTAGGAGAAATGAACCCAGAACAATTATGGGAAACAACAATGAACCCAGAAAACAGAATCTTAATAAAAGTAACAATGGATGATGCTATGAAAGCTGACGAAACATTTACTTTATTAATGGGGGATGAAGTAGAACCAAGAAGAGAATTTATACAAGCAAATGCAAAATATGTTAAAAACCTTGATATATAATAAAATTCTTGTATTGTTATTTTAATATTAAAGAAAGTTGAGAAAACTTTTCTAAAATATAATAAGAGGCAGGTCAAAAAGTATGACCTGCCTCTTAGCAATAAAACTTATATTAATCGTTAGCTCAGACTAATTCAAATAATAGTCAAACCTAATATATATTTCTATATAAATAAGCCCTATACCACTCAAATTAATCAATTACTCGAATATAGAAACACTCTTTTCTAACCATATTCGTCTTAAAAAATGAAGACTAATAACAACCAGTGAGAATATCAAAATACTCTTAATCTAAACTATAATGCCTACCTTTTAGACCATATACAATATAAAAATAGCCCAAAAAACAAACATTATAATCCATATTTAGACTAAATATGACCTAAAATATAAGCCAAATTTAATCATAATTTGAGTAATAACGATCCACGAAAATGAACCGAAATCACTTTTGATTTAACTAATATAAACTTTATGTTATTATTATAGACAGATTGAAAAAATATATACTAAAAAAATAAAAAATTTTTTTGTCGAAATATGAAACACGAAAAGCCTTGACACATAAGCATTTCATGATTTATCATAAAAATGAAGGAGGTAGAAAAAATCAGAGTAACAAAAGAAAATAGTACACAAAATTTAATTCCAATAAAAGAAATAAAAGAAAAAGGAATTATAAAATTAAAAAATGAACAATATATCAAAATAATTAAAATCTTTCCAATTAATTATGAGTTAAAGTCAGAGTTGGAGAAAAAATCAATTTTAAATTCTTATAAAACATTTCTAAAAACATTTAATTTCAATTTACAAATTTTAGTTCAAAGTAAAAAAGAAAATCTCAAAAAACAAATTTTAATTCTAGAACAAGAGAAAGAAATAAAAAAAGAAACAAACGCAAAAAATATATATGATCAATATATAGAATATATTAAAAAGATTAATTCAGAAAATAAATCATCATCAAAAAATTTTTTTATCATTATTCATCAAGACGATGAATTCAAAAATATAAATCCCGAAAATAATTCAGAAAAAATTATTATAGAAAATTTAAATGAAAAATATTTCAAAATAAAAGAAACATTATCAAGATGTGGCAATTTTGTTTATGAAATAGATAAAAAAGAAACAATAGATATATTATATTCATTTTTTAATTGCAGAAAAAATCAAAAGAAATAAAGGAGGGAAAAATAGAAGAAAAAGATTATATAGTACCCGCATATATAAACGAAACTAACCCTAAATATATTGAAATAGATGGAATATTTTACGGAGGAATAATTTGCACAGATTATTATAGAGAATATAATGAAATTATTTTAAAAAACATAATATCTAGCAATATCAATATGAATTTATCAATTTTTTATGAAAAAAAAGATAAGTACAAAACAATAAGAGATTTAACATATCACATTGGAAACGTAGGAGTAGATTTAAAAACAATTAAAGAAAACACACAAGATATAGACATAGCAAAATATTCATATGATGATGCAAAATACATAAGAAAAGAAATGCAAATAAATAATGAAGATTTATATCTATTATATATTTACATAGATGTTTATGCAGAAAGCGAAAAAGAGCTTGAAATACAGTTAAACAGTGTCGAAGGAATGTTGCAAAGTAATGGAATACAAACTAAAAGAGCAAACTTTAGACAAGAACAAGTATTTTTTTCTTGTACACCATTAATGCAAAATTCATATGACATTAAATATGCGAGTAAAAGAAATATATTAACAAGTGGATTAGTAGGAACGTATCCATTTATATCTTCATCAATATTTGACGAAGAAGGAGTTTTTATAGGAAATAATATTTATAATAATTCATTAATTTTTATAGATAAATTTGATAGAGAAAAATATAAAAATGGAAACATGTGTATATTTGGCACAAGTGGAGCCGGAAAATCATTCTTTACCAAATTACAAATATTAAGAAATTGGTTAATGGGGATAGAACAATATGTAATAGATCCCGAAAGAGAATATGAAAAAATATGTAAAAATTTAAATGGAGCTATTTTTAAAATAGGCCCCTCATCAGAAACATATATAAATATTTTTGACATAAGAGAAGAATCAATTGAGGAAAACAAAGGATATTTATCAACAAAGATACAAAAGTTATTAGGATTTTTTGGCCTAATTTTTGGAGAACTAAACGAAGAAGAAAAAGCGTACGTAGAAGAAAAAATAATAGAAACATACAAGAAAAAAGAAATTACTTTTGATGATAAAAGTTTATATAAAAAAATAGAAAAAGATAAAATACAAATAAAACCTATTTTTAAAGAACCATCAGAAATGCCAATATTAGAAGATTTTTATAATGTTTTAAAAAAAGACAAGAAGGGAAAAAAGTTTGAAATAGAGTTACTTCCATTTATAAAAGGATCTTTAAGTTTCTTTAATAATTACACAAACATAGAAATAGATAATAAATTGATAGTAGCTGATGTATATGAACTTGGAGAAGAAAATTTAAAATATGGAATGTATATTTTTACAGACTTATTTTGGGACAAAATAAAAAAAGATAGGAACATTAAAAAATCAATATATTTAGATGAAATATGGAGATTAATAGGAGTAACTTCAAACAAAGAAGTGGCAAGTTTTATTTATAAAATATTTAAAACAATAAGAAAATATTCAGGAAGTAGTGTGGCTATAACCCAAGACGTATCAGATTTATTCAGCTTAGAAAATGGAACGTATGGAAAAAGCATATTAAATAATTCATGTATAAAAATATTTTTTTCACTAGAAGAAGAAAATATAAAAGTATTAGAAGAATATATAAACATATCAGAAAAAGAAAAAATAGAAATACGATCATTGAAAAAAGGAGAAAGTATGATGTTTATAGATCACAATCATATATTAGTGAAAATAAACTCATCAGAAGAAGAAAAATTATTAATATAAAGGTGGGAAAAAAATAAAAAAAGTAATAACAGCAATTTTAAATAATTCAGTAAATGAAGAATTAAGAAACGATCCAGAAATTGAAATTGTAGGAAAAGATTTATTATATCAAGAAGCAGTATTAGATTTTTTAGAAGAAAATAATGACATAGATTTTATTTTGCTAAACGATGAATTACCAGGAGAAGAAATAATAGAATTTATGAAAAAAATAAAAAACACAAAAATAATAATTTTTACCGATAAATCAAGAAATATTGATAAAATAAATTTAGAAAAATATGCATATAAAGTATTCTCAAATGGAGAAATTAGCATAGAAGAAATTAAAAAAATAATAAAAGAACAAAATTATACAGAAGAATTAGAAAAAGAAATAGAAAAATTAAAAAATATAATTTATGAAAAGGAAACTAATAAATATGCAATAACTAAATTTATTAAAAGCAAAAAAGAAAATAAGAAAAGTAAAATAATATCGATTGCAGGATTTGAAAGTACAGCAAAAACAATATTTATAATAGATTTAATTAACTCGATAAAAACAAAAGAAAAAAATATTTTATTAATAAACATGAATATATTAAATCAAGACATTGAACAAACATTTAAAAATAATATATCATCAAAAGTAAAAATAAAAAAAGCCAAGAATTTTTTATTCGAAAATGGCGAAATAATAGGAAAAAATAATATTATAAAGAAAATAGATAAACTTAAAAAAGATTATGATTATATAATAATAAATAATAACGCAGAATGTTATTTTGAATTAAATCATGCACTAATGGAAAAAGCAGAAAATATTTATTTTATAATAGAAAAAAATATTAAAGACATTAAAATATCAAATAATTTATTAAATATATACGAAAAAAATTGGAACTTAAAAACAGAAAAAATAAAAGTAATATTAATAAATATAAAAATAAGAAAAAATAAGATAAAAAATACAGACATAGAAATTTTGCCTTACAAAAATAAAGAAAGAGAAATATCATATAAAAAACCATTAATGCAAAAGAGAATATATAAAAAATTAACAGAAGCATAAGGAGAAAATTTGGAATTAATAGAAGATTTAAAACAAACAAAAGATGTAAAAATAGATATAGGAAATTTAGCTGATACTGCGTTAGAATTTGGATTAAGAACAGTTCTACCAGATTTTATAGAAGATGATGTAATAGATATAAAAAATAAATTTATAGAAGAGGGATTTACCGAAGGAATAAAAGAAATATACGAAAAAGTAAAAGATATTTGGAAAAGTATACAAGGAATATTTACAGGTAAATTTGAAAATATAGATCAAGTAAAAAGATTAATTGAAACAGACGGAATATTAGATGGAGCATCAGATTTAATTGATAAAATTCTAAAAACAATGTTAAGCCAAAAGAAAATAAGTAAAAGTACATATAATTTAATAAAAACAGGAAAGAAAGAAATTTTAAATTCTCTAGAAAGTGAATTGGAAAACTATTATAAAATTGATACATATAGTTTAGAAAAAATTCAAGAATATTGCCAGGAATGGAAAGAAAATTATACTAAAGAAAACTATCAAGAAATGCAAAAGACGATGAATAAAATAAAGCAAAGACTAGATAAAAGCGAATCAATTGAAAACATAATAAAACAAGCAAGAGAAATTGAAAAAATACAAAAATATATTGAAGAAAAAGGAAGCATAGAAAATTTGTCTGAGAGTGAAAAAATGCTTATAGAAAAAATAAAATAGACCATAAAAAACTTGCATATTTTCTTACGGTTTAGTATAATACAAGAGTATTAAACAAAAAAGAAAAGAGGTTTTTAAATGGACAAGCAAGAAGGAAAAATAATAGAGAGAGACATTGAAGCAGAGATGAAAACAGCATATGTTGATTATGCAATGAGCGTTATTGTTTCAAGAGCTTTACCAGACGTTAGAGATGGCTTGAAACCAGTACACAGAAGAATTTTGTATTCAATGTATGAAGATGGAATAACATCAGACAAACCTTATAGGAAGTGTGCGAATACTGTAGGTTCTGTTTTAGGACGTTACCATCCACATGGAGATTCATCAGTATATGACGCAATGGTAAGATTGGCACAAGATTTCTCTCAAAGATACACAATGATCGATGGACACGGAAATTTTGGTTCAATAGATGGCGATGGCGCAGCAGCAATGAGGTACACTGAGGCAAGAATGGAAAAAATTGCTGAAGAAATGCTTGTTGACATTGAAAAAAATACAGTTGACTTTATGCCAAACTATGATGATAGACTACAAGAGCCAGTTGTTTTACCTGCAAAAGTACCAGCATTATTAATAAATGGTTCATCAGGTATAGCTGTTGGTATGGCAACAAATATACCACCACATAATCTATCAGAAGTAGTAGACGGAGCAATAAAAGTTATAGATGAAGACGATGTTACAAATGAAGATTTAATGAAAATAATAAAAGGACCTGATTTTCCAACAGAAGGAATTATTCTTGGAAGAGAAGGAATAAAAGATGCATATACAACAGGAAGAGGAAAAATAGCAGTAAGAGCAGAAGCTGAAATAGAAGAAATGCAAGGAAATAAAAGAAGAATAGTAGTTTCAGCATTACCATATCAAGTAAATAAAGCTAGATTAATAGAAAATATAGCTTTACTTGCAAGAGATAAAAGAATTGAAGGAATTTCTGATATTAGAGATGAATCAGATAGAGAACACAAAGTAAGAATTGTTATAGAATTAAAAAGAGATGCTAATGCACAAGTAGTTCTAAATCAATTATATAAAAATACACAAATGCAAATAACATTCGGTGTAATAATGTTAGCTCTAGTAAATGGAGAACCAAAAATCTTAACATTAAAAGATTGCTTATTACACTATATAGATCATAGAAAAACAGTAGTATTACGTAGAACAAAATTTGAACTTGACAAAGCAGAAGCAAGAGCACACATATTAGAAGGTTTAATTATAGCAATAGATAACATTGATGAAGTAATTCAAATAATCAGATCATCATATGATGATGCAAAAGAAAGATTAATGGAAAGATTCAAATTAACAGAAATTCAAGCACAAGCTATACTAGATATGCAATTAAAACGTTTATCAGGATTGCAAAGAGAAAAACTTGAAGAAGAATATGCTGAATTAATGAAATTAATTGCTCACTTAAAAGAAATATTAGCAAGTGATAAATTAGTATATGACATTATAAAAGAAGAATTACTTGAAATGAAGAAAAAATTTGGAGATGAAAGAAAAACAAAGATTGTAGCAGCAGAAGGCGATATAGAATTAGATGACTTAATAAAAGAAGAACAAGTTGTTATAGCTCTAACAAGATTTGGATATATCAAGAGAGCACCAATAGATACATTTAAGAGTCAAAGAAGAGGTGGAAAAGGAATAACAGGAATGACAACAAGAGACCAAGACTTCGTAAAAGAAATATTCACGGCATCTTCACATGACACATTATTATTCTTTACAAACAAAGGAAAACTATATAGATTAAGAGGATATGAAGTACCAGAGGCAGGAAGAACAGCTAAAGGAACAGCGATTGTAAACTTACTAAGCTTAGATGCAGATGAAAAAGTTACAGCAATAATGCCAATCCAAAACTTTGCTGACGGAAAATACCTATTATTCGCAACAAAGAATGGTTTAATCAAGAAAACAGCATTAAAAGAATATGATTCAACAAGAAAAACAGGATTACAATCTATAAATTTAAAAGACGGAGACGAAGTAATCGGAGTAAGGTTAACAGATGGAGAAGACAATGTTGTTTTAGTAACAAGAAAAGGAATGTGCATAACATTTGATGAAAAAGACGTACGTTCAGTCGGTAGAGTATCACAAGGTGTTATAGGAATGAGATTAGATCCAGATGATGAAGTAATAGGAATGGAATCTATAATAGCAAAAAGCACAGCAACATTATTAGCAATAACAGAAAATGGATTTGGAAAGAGAACAGAATTAGACGAATATAGAGTTCAAATAAGAGGTGGCAAAGGTGTAATAACATATAAAATAACACCAAAAACAGGAGAACTTGTAGGAATAAAAATTGTTAATGATGATGACGATATTATGATGATAACTGATACAGGAACAATAATAAGATTAAATGTAAAAGAAGTTAGTGTATTAGGAAGATCAACACAAGGAGTAACATTAATGAGAACAAACGAAGGAAAAGTAGTAAGTGTTGAAAAAATATCAGAAGAATGTAAAGAAATGATGGAATAATAAAATATAGAAGGACATTGACATAGCTGTCAATGTCCTTTTTCCTTAAAAACAAACAGACATATTTAAATGTAGAAGTATTGATTTTTTTGTCGAATTGTAATAGAATGAAATCTACTTTTGGGAATGACTAAAAAATATATCACAAAAAGTAAATAACTTTTTTAAATATTTAATAATAAATGACATTTTTTTTAAATCTTATGGTGTTAAATATAAAAAAAGTATGAGGTGGTAGGGATGTTTCAAAATTTAGCAAATAGTGCAGAAGAGTTAAATAAAAAGGATGTAAAAGAAAAAAACAAAAATATTAACTTAGACAAGATTAAAGATATTTTTACAATTCAAAATATCATAATTTATATTTTGTCTTTTTTAATCTCAACAGTATCAATAAAAGATGGATTATTTCCATTTGGATTTGCGTTTTTTGTAGCCGCTTGTAGCAGTACAATACCAGCAGGCCCCGTTTTAGTTACAACATCTTTAGGAATATTAATAAGTCAAGGAAGTGGAGCATTTTTAATATATTTTTTAAATATATTAATATTTTTACTAACAGTCGTAATTATAAAACCATATGTACAAGAAGATAGAAACGAAGTAACAAAATTGGGAATTAACTTAATTATAGCATCAGCAATTGTACAAGCAATAAAATGCTTTACAGGAACATTTTTAATATATGATGTAATAACAGCTATAATAACAGTAATATTGACATATATATTTTATAAAATATTTGTTAATAGCATAGGTGTTTTAGAAAACTTCGGAACAAAGTCAGCATTTACAATAGAAGAAATAATAGGAGCAACAATAATTGTAGCTATTTCCGCTGTAGCTGTAAGTAAATACAGAATTTTTGGAATATCAATTGCAAACGTTCTTTCAATATTTTTAATATTAGTATTGGCATGGAAAAATGGTGTATTAGCAGGCTCAACAATAGGAGTATCAATAGGATTAATATTAGGAATTATAGGAGTAATAACACCAGCACAAGTCCTAGCATTTTCAATTTCAGGACTATTAGCAGGTGCAGTAAACAAGCTTGGAAAAGTAGGAGTAATTATTGGTTTTTTAGCAGGAAATGCAATAATTTCATATTTATCAACAGGAAATACAGTTCAAATATTATTATATAAAGAACTAGCAATTTCAGCTATTGCATTACTATTTGTACCGAAATACATACAAATTGATATTGAAGATATAATAGGAAAAAATAAATTTTTCGCACCGATTCCAGATAACAGATTAGCAGAAAGCAAAGAAGCTGAGAAAAAACTAGAATATTTATCAGATACCGTAAAAGAAATAGCAAAAACATATGGTGTGAAAGATGAAGACATAGTATATGAAATAGATAATATTAATAAAAGCAAAGAAGCATTTATTGAGGATTTATTAAATAATTTAGACAGCTTTCCAAACAATATATTATATGAAGACTTAATAAACATTAACAATTTATTAATAGAAAGAATATATTTAATGCTTACAGAAAAAGAAGAAATAACAGAAAAAGATATAATTAAAATTTTTGAAGAAAGAAATGAAATTTTAGATATAAAATCAAATCAAGCAATTAGAGAAGACGTAAATCAAGTAGTTAGAATAATAAACAGAACATACAGAATAAATGAAATGAATTTCCAATGGAAACAACGATTACATGAAAATAAAAAAACAATTTCAAAGCAATTAAAAGGAGTTTCAAAAGCAATCTCCGAAATAGCAGAAGATATGTCTAAAAATAAAGACAAAGAATTTTCTAAACAAGAAACAGAAATAAAAGAATTATTAAAACAAAAAGAAATTTTAGTTAAAGAAATAAAAATAAGACAAAACAAAGGAAAAAAATATTTCATAGATCTTTTATTTGAAAAACAAATAAAAGAAAGAGAAAAAGTAAAATGTATAGAATCAATTTTAACAAAAGTATGTAAAGAAAAAATTGTACTTCAAAAAGATACAAGCCATATAGATGCAAATATGTATATGCAAAAATATATATCTGAAGATAAATTCGCTATACAACTAGGATTAGCAAGACTACCTAAAACCGGAAATGATATATCAGGAGACAGCTGTATACAAGTAAAATTAGACGATAACAAACACATGGTAGCACTAAGTGACGGAATGGGAGCAGGAGCAAAAGCTAAAAAATCAAGCCAAATAGTAACTAAAATGCTTACACAAACATTATCTGCAGGATTTGATAAGGAAGATTCAATAGAACTAATCAATTCAACAGTAAAATTATCAACTGAAGAAATTTTTGCAACAATGGACGTAGCAATATTTGACTTATATAAAGGAATAGTAGAATTTATAAAAAACGGTTCTTGTAAAACATACATAAAAAATAAACAAAACATAGATATTGTTGAACCAAACTCATTGCCACTAGGAATATTAAATGATGTAGACTTCACAGCGTATGATAAAGATTTACATGACGGAGATATTTTTATAATGTGTAGCGATGGAATAATAGATTCTAACCAAGTACAAGCAGGAGACAAATGGTTCTTAAAATTAATCAAAGAAATAAACACAAATAACGTAAAAAAAATGGCAGACATAATTCTAAATGAAGCTATTGACAACGGATATGGAATTCTAAAAGATGATATGTCAGTAATAGTAGCCAAAGTAGTTAAATTATAATAAAAAATAAAGATGTAAACTAAGAAAAGAAATTTTCAAATTGTTTGCATCTTTTTTTATAAAACTAGCTAAGAGTATTGAAAAAAGAGGTAAAAATATGATATAGTAACTGTGTATTAATGTTTTTAATCGGAGGATGTAATGAGAAGAAATAGAGGAAGAAGGTTCGATAACGAGCCTAAACTAAATATGAAAAAAGTAGTTGCGACAATAGTTGCATTATTAGTGATAATAATGGTTATATATTCAATGATTTTATCACTAAATAAAAAAAGCAAAGAACAACAAGTACTCCCAGAAAGTGTAAGCTATTTTTCAGCATATGCAGATTCAAAATGGGGAGTAATAAATAATAAAGGTGATAAATTAAGCAATATTTCATATGATGAAATGGTAATAATACCAGATTCTACAAAAAACATTTTCATCGTAACATATGATGTTGATTATACAAATGGAACATTTAAAACAAAAGCAATTAACGAAAAAAATGAGCAATTATTTTCGAATTATACTAATGTAAGTGCTCTTGTTAATTATGATACATCAAATAAAGTATGGTATAACAATGAAGTTTTAAAATTTGAAAGAGACGGAAAATATGGATTAATAGATTTTTCAGGAAAAGAAGTATTACCAGCAAATTATGAAGACATATCAACAATGCAAGGAATAGAAAAAACACTTATATTAACAAAAGACGGAAAATATGGTTTATATAATAGTGTATCAAAAACAGTATTTGCGGATACAACATATACATCTGTAGCACCTTTTGGAAAAACATATAATGATGGATATATAGTAAAAAATGAAAACGGAAAATATGGTATTTTAGGTTCAGAAGGAAAAATAATTTTAGATGCGACACATGATAAAATAATGAAAGTATCAGGAAATGATAAATATGTTGTACAAGATGGTGTAAAAACAAAATTAATTTCAAAAGATGGAACAACAATTTTGGAAACAGGATTTGATGAAATTATTGAAATTGATGGAGACAATTTAGTTATAAAAAAAGCTGGTAAATATGGAATAATTAATACTACAGGTGAAACACTTATAGATCCAGCATTTGATTATTTAGAGAATTGCTTTGGAGACTATTATATAGCAAAAACAGCAGGAAATTATGGAGTAATAAAATTAAATAAAGATATCTGTATAGAAATAAAATATAAAGACATAAAATATAGAAATGATATTGCATCATTAATTTGTGAAAATGAAGATTATACATCAGACATATATAATAGAGAATTAAAATTTGTATTAACAGGAACAATTAGTAAAGTAGATTCAGAAAAAGGATATATTAGAGCAAGAGTAGGTAATGAATATAAATATTACAATTTACAATATCAAGAAATTACTAATAAAGAAGCACTAAAAAATAATACATTATTCTTAGTAAAAGAAAACGGAAAATACGGATACGTAAATAAAGATGGACAAAAAGTAGTAGACTGCATATATGATGATGCACAAGAACAAAATCAATACGGATTTTGTGCAGTAAATAAAGATGGAAAATGGGGAGTATTACAACAAAACGGAAGCATATTACTTGAACCATCAGTATCATTAGATAACAATATAAGCATAGACTTCATAGGAACATGGCATTTAAGTGAAAACAATGAATTAAACACATATGTAAAATAAAAAAATAATACAAAAGAGGAGATTTATTTTGGAACTATCATTTAAATATCAATATACTTATTTTCTACATCCATACACAATTGATGAAAATAAATATGAAAAGTATATATTAAGATTATTAAAAGACAAAAAAATATCCTTAAGAATTTTTGAAAAAGAAAAGGATTTGGATATATATAATTATTTTAGTCCAGTAATAAGAGAAAACTTATTTCCAACATTTGAAATAAGGGGGGATAGACTTAAAGCATTCAAAAATTTAACAAATGAAAAAAAAGCTAAAATACTATCAAAACATGCATGTACATGTTTTGAATATATTGTAGAAGAACCAATACAAACCAAAAAAGAAGTGGAAAATAGTATAAAATTTAATATACCTAAAATTGATATAATTTGTTTTAATACAGGAATATGTTTTCTAAGTTTTAAAACGATAATAGAAAAAAGTGAAAAATTTTCAGATGTACTTAATTTTAATTATAAATTTAAAGAGAGCAATTCAGAATTTTTAGGACTAAAACAATATGAAAATATAAATATAAGCACAGACTTATTTGAAAACTTAGAAGAAATATCAGACATAATAAAAAGAATATCAGGAAATTATAAAAATAATGTAGAAATAGAAAACAAATTTTATACATTTGGATATACATGTATACCATCTGAGCATTGGAACGACAGAAATGAATTTGAAAGCTTTGATAGTGAATTTTTGAAATATGTTAATACCTTCCCAAGTAGCTATATAACAGACTTAAACAGAGAAAGTGAAGAACAAAATCTAAGCGTAATTTCAAAGTTAAAATATGCAAGGACAGGTATTACAAAATCAAACTGTAATTTACTTTGCTCAACAGTTGATATGTATAATTATACAAAGTTGCCATACGAATATGAGACAGTTATATACTACACATATATATTAAGACTATATCAAAAAATATTCTTAACACAAATAAACACAGAATTTAAAAGCTATGATAAAATTATTCATATTCGTAAAAGATTTATAGACTTCACAAAAACAATGTGGGCAAAAGAAATAACAACAGATGACACAGGTAGTCTATATTATAAAATTTTAGGTTCAACATTTGAACTAGATGAAAAATTTGAACAAATTAGAAAAAAATATGAAATTATATATAAAGATTTGGATATAGAAAAAAACAATCGTAATTATACCATAATGGTGATGTTGCTAATTGTTTCATTAATTTTAAATACTTTTACAATTATTTCATATTTATTTATGTAGCAAGGAAGGATTTAGAATTGAAAATTGCATGTGGAGTAGATATTATAGAAATTTCACGTATAGAAAAAGCTATTGAAAGGCAAGGAGAAAAGTTTTTAAACACAGTATATACGGAAAATGAAATACAATATTGTGAAAGCCATAAAATAAATAAATTTCAACACTATGCTGCAAGATTTGCAGCAAAAGAAGCTTTATACAAAGCACTTTCAGAAATAATACCAAAAGAAAATTTAGAATGGACAGCATTTGAAATAACTAATGATGAAAATGGAAAACCAAAAGTAAATATAAATTTTGAAAAAATAAAAGATATAGACATATCAATATCACATTGCAAAGAATATGCAACTGCAAACGTAGTAGTTATCTATGATGAATAAAATAATTTGATAAAAGAAAATAGTAGTCCATAAGCATATAACAGAAAATAAGAATATTTTTAAAAAGCAATCATAGTATTTACTATGATTGTTTTAGATAGAAAAAAAATTTTAATGATTGTTATTGGAATATTTTGCTTTTCAGCAATTATGTGCACCAATATTAAACAAGTAGAAGAAAGCGTTTTAACTTCGTCAACCCCAGTTACAGAAAAAGTAGTGGTACTAGATGCTGGACACGGAAAACCAGATGAAGGGGCACAAGGTGTAGAAGGAGTTACAGAGGAAAAAACAAACTTAGAAATAGCTTTGAAATTGCAGAAATTACTTGAAGAAAGCGGAGCTACTGTTATATTAACAAGGTCAGACGAGAATGCAATTTATGATTTAGATAAAACAACACTTCGAGAAATGAAAGTATCAGACATAAAAAATAGAGTAAAAATAGGAAACGAAGCATCTGCAGATATTTGTGTATCAATTCATTTAAACAAAGGGGATAGCTCAGCATATAATGGTTGGCAAACATTTTATAAGAAAAATGATGAGAAAGGAAAACGCCTAGCTACCTCTATTCAAAATGAATTGAAAGAAACAATAAAAGTTGAGAATAAACGAACGGCACATGAGATTTCAGGAATTTATTTGGTAGACAACGTTGACATTCCAATAACAATAGTCGAATGTGGATTCTTATCTAATCCACAGGAAGCGAAAAAATTGTTGACAGATGAATACCAAAATGAACTAGCATGGGGAATTTATTCTGGAATTTTAAATTATTTTAATGAATAAGAAAGAGACCTAAATTATTAATTAAATAAATTAGGGCATCTATATGAAAAAAGCTGAAAATAAAAGATTTTCAGCTTTTTCATATAATAATGCACAGAAATTTGCAAAACAAAGTATAAAACTATAATAAGTGCAAATGTTATAAACAGTATGTTTTTGTTCTTTTCAATAAAAATTCATTAGCAATAAGTTAATTATTTTTTTAATCTAAGATCGTCTCCAAAAAAACGACATATATTATAATCTCCAACAATCCTTGAACCAATTCTTTCATTATAAACAGTAAAGATATCTTTTAAATCTAAATTAGTAGAAATAATTGTTTTTGTAATTTTAGCAGATTGATTTAATAATCTAGTATTAATAATAGTGAATAATTCAGTAAATTTCATACTATTCATTGTTTCTGTTCCCAAGTCATCTATTACAAGTAAATCAACACTTAAAATATTTTCTAAAATAGTAGAAGAATTTTTTTCAAATTTAGATTTTATAATAGAATCAAGCATAACAGGAGCAGTTTGATATAGTACAGTTTTTCCTGAGTCTAATATTTCTTTAGCAATGCAGTTAGATAAAAAAGTTTTACCCAAACCAGTAGGTCCCAAAAACATTAAATTTTTCTCATCAGGTGAATCAAAATTTTTAACAAATTTTTGAGATATATCATATATTTTTTTTATATTTTCTCTAGGAGAAAATTGTGAATGATATGAAGATGGATTAGGTTCATCTGAATATATATCAAAATTAAAATTATCAAAATTTTCTGTTCTTATATTTCCAATATTAGATTTATTATATTCAATATCATACAATTTTTGCTTAATACAAGAACATAAAGAATTGTTAAGATAGCCTGTATCCTTGCAAAAAGGACAATCAAAATGAGGCAACAAATAATCTTGAGGTAAATTAAGCTTTTTTAATAACATAGCTTTTTCACTTGTAATTTTATCTGTTTTTTCTTGTAACGATTTAAGCTTTTTTTCTTTTTCTTCAGATGATAAAGAAAGCATAGATTTCAAAGAATCTAAAGAAAGAGATTGAAGATTTTTCTCAAGTTGAACATACTCAGCAGAAGATTCTCTTAATGTTTTTTTTCTATTTTCTAAATCTTCAAGAGCATGCATTCTTTTAGAATCATATTCAGTTAATAATTGTTTTAAAATAGTATTATCCATAATATCCTTTCTAATTATTAGCATATAAATTATCAAAGTTATCATAATTTCTTTGGTTAGAATTATTATAATTTGTCTGTTTTTTCAAATCTTTAATTTGTTCTTGTTTATGTTTATTTTCTTTAATATATTCCTGAATTTCTGAAGCTGTTTTTAAATTTCTGTCATGCCAATCAGTAATCAGCTTATTCAAATATTCAAAATTTATATTAGATTTTGATGTAGTTTTCTTAAGTGCAATCTCAATAATTTCCATAGAATAACCATAATCAATAGTCCATTTTTCAACATAAGCATCTTCGTATACAGTTAAGTTCCTATTTAAACCTAATTTTTTAATAATAGATTTTTTAACAGAAGATATTTTTTCCTGCTTTTCATAGTATTTATCCAAATCAGAAAAAGATCTAATATTATTTTTATACCAACTATCTGCAACAACTTGAATATAGTTTCTATGTAAAGCAGAATGATCAAAACAATAATTAAATAAAGCAAGCATAACTTGTTCATCAAAATTATATTTTTTAAACCACATATCAATATCACTATACCAAGATGGAGACATAATTCCCTGGAAAAATTGAGTATTTATATTTTCAATAGCTTTTGCTCTATATTGATTTTTGGCGTTTTTCTTAATATCTTCAGGAGAAGAAGTAAGTTTAGGTGTATATAATTTTAAAAGTTCTACTTCTTGTAAATTTACTAAGATATAACCAGTATGCTTTTTTATAAGAACACCAGCCTCTTCCCAATATTTAAAAGCTTCTTGAATAGTTTTTAGTGGAAGAGAAAGCTTCTTAGACAAATCATTTATTTTTATATCCTTGTCATATTTAGATAAGAATAGAATGTATAAATAAACCTTAATGTAATCTCCATTTGCGCATGACAAATATTCTGTGAAAAAAACATCAGGTATTTCAGTATTAGAAAATAAAATAGATTTATCATTTTGTTCTAACTTCATAAAAATTCCACCTTTAATATAGTATTTAAAACTTTCAAGTAAAGCTTATGAAATTATATCATCAAAACAATTTATTTACAATAAAACTCAAAATCTTTTATCATAAAAAAATACCTTAGGTCGAAATAAATATTTGAAGAAAAATAAGCAAACAATAAAGATATTTTCAGAAGATTTATTTAAAACAGAAAATAAGAAAAAGGGTAAAAATAAAACAAGAAAAACATAAAATTTTATAATTAAAGATTTAAATAAAAAAGATATAAAAAAATATAAAAAACTAGCCCAAATTATATTAAGAAAAATCGAAGAATAATTGAATATACCAAGAAATTTAAAAGAAAAATCATAATTTTTTGGAAAAATAAAATGCATAAAAACCTCCTTTATAGAAACATATTTTTAATAGAAGAAAAAGTTGAAGAAACATCTGAAGTAAATCCAGAAGAAAAGTCTTTTACAAAGGAACTAGCTCTCATTAAACATACAACAGAAGCAATGTACAAAAGTTTAACCATTGTTGGATTAGAAACTGTATCCAAAGAATAAATAATTAATAAAACAACACAAATAATTATTTGAGTAAACAGTTGGGCAATAAAGTTTTTGAGCCATATTTTAAAAATCCACGTTGACTGATCTAAACATAAAGATAAGAAAGCAATTGGAGATAAAAGGACTAATATTTTAATAAAAATAAACCTTATAGAATAAGTAAATAACAAATTAACGAAACCAAAAGAAAGAAAAGATTTTAATATTCCATCAAACGAAAAGAATTTAAAAGGTAAAGTTAAATTTGCAAAAAATAATTTTGAAATTTTTTCATATAAAATAGAAAACGATAATTCAGAAGGAAATATATATAAACCTATCGTACGTAAAATAGATGAAACTAAGTAAAAGAAATCTATAACTTTTTCACAGATTGGTAAAGAAAAGTGGATAAGTAAAGCTGAAAAGAACAATCTAGAGATAAAAGAAAGTGGTTTTTGAAAATGAGAACAAGTTAAAAAAGAAAATAAATAACTAATTGCATAATAAAGCAGAAAGCCAAATAGCAAAGCCTCAGACAATTTAATTATATTAAATTGTTTAGTAAAAAAAGAATTAAAATATGTATCTGCAATAGAGTCTGATTTTATAAAAGCTAATTCGTCTAAAACAGAAAAAACATTTGAATCTAAAGAGGTTAGTAAACTATTTACTAATGAAGAGATTAAATTACTAGCAATCTCCGGAAAATTTTCATACTGCATAAGACCTCCTAACTTAATAAAGTATTAATAGTTGATAAAATTAAATCTATACAAAGAATAAAAGCATAAGAAAATAAAGAACCACGAATTAAACGTTTACCAGTTCTAATTCTTTCTTCATCACCAAAACTGAATTTTTTCATCAAAACGCCTGAGCCAACTGAGATTGCAGCGGCAGGGGTTGAGATTTTTAAAATCCAAGATTCAATTTTTTCAAATGCAGAATTTAATGTAGAAATTAACTTTGGATAAGAAGCACCAAAAGATAAAGGTGCAAATAAAAAAAGTAAAATAATAAATAATGAAAATAATAAAATAAATTTTTTATATTTCATAAAACCACATCCTTTCTTTTAAAATATGGAATAAGAGATAATTGTTGCAAAGGCAAAATAGAAGAACCAGTTGAAATAAAAGCAAGACAAGAAAAAGTATTTAAAAAACGTGAGAAAAAGCTAGTATCATATATGAAGTCCTTTTGAGAAGACGTATTAATGCTTTCAGAAAGATTAGAATCTTTTGAAAAAAAGCTATTAAATAAAAAATTATAATTAGTTTGTCTTGCATTTTCTGATATTGTACGTGAAATAATTTCTTTTTCTTCTTTTCCTGTTTGCTTAAGGACTTCATCAATTGTAAAAGGATCATCGGTACGAAACCAAAATTTATTAACAAGATTTTGAATCAAAACAGTTGTGCAAGTTTTATCCTTAAGAGTATTAAGAATCGAAGAATAAGACTGTGTAGCAACAATATTAATAGATTTAGCCTCTCTCGATTGTGCGAAAAAATCAGAATCACTTTTAGTAACATATTCATGATATTCATCACATATAAAACAAGACGGCAAAACATTTTTATCATTTGAAAGCTGTTCTAAAACAACAGATTGAAAATCAATTTTTAAATAAGCAGATATAATCTTCGAAAGCATGCTATATTTAGATATATTCATATCTAAAACAACAATTTTATGATGAGCTAAAATATATTCAAATCCTGGAAAAGAGATATCTTTTTGAAGAGGGCAAAACACTCTTGAAATATCCTCGTCAGAGATAAAAACATTAGTAATTCTTGATATTTCGGATTTTATAATTGATTGAGTTCTATCATCTAAAGAAAAAAATTCATCTTCGAAAAAAGAAATACATGTAAATAAGTCAGAAATATTAGAAGGATTCAAAGAATTTTCGTAAAAAAAATTTTTTAATAAATCAATCTTTTCTTGATAATAAGATTTAGACATTATTAATTTATGAATTTCTGTAAAAGTAACATAGTTATTATTATAAATTCTACACAATTTAATAGCTTCAGTTAGAACTTGCTCAGCCTTATCAAGCCAAAAAGATTCTGTCTGTTCAGGACTAAATAAAAGTAAAATAGATTTCAGCCTATTTGCCAACACATAAGACTTTAAATTAGGCTTGTCAAGCGGGTTATAAGTCACGAAGCCATTCAAACTTATAATAAATAAATCACTCAAATGATAATATTTTTTGCAAACTGATTTTACAAACTTATGATAATTTCCTTTAACATCTAATATCAAAAAAGCAGATTTATACTTATTAGAAAAATTCAAGCTCAATAATTGTTCAGTAAGTGGATATAATAAAGATGAGGTCTTTCCAGAGCCAATTGAGCCAGTAATTAAAACATTTTGATACAATCCATTAATAGGAATAGAAACCAATTCATTTCCTACATTTTTTCCAAGCAACAAAGAATAAAAAGTATTATTTTTGTTGATATTCTCAGTTTTTTTATTAAAATTTATAAAAGGAAATAACATCATTTTAAAAAAAGAATAAAGTGAATTTGAAACAATTAAAAATGAGAAAAAACAAGTAAAAATATATACTCTTTTTAAATAAAACCATTGCTGAGGATATTTTTCAAAAATATCAAAAGAATTAATTGAATATGGAAAAACAACCGAAGTAGCATCAAAAACTGGTGATAAAAAAAGCAAAAGAATACACGAAAAAAGTATAGAAAAATAATTTACAAAAAATAATTTAATAATAAAATTTTTCATTGTTTATTTTTAAAATTTAATTTGAAACCTTGCTTTGATTGTATAAAAAGAAATTCAAAAATCGAATATAAAAAATAAAATATAATAAAAATTTGAATAAAAAAAGTGATAAAAAATAAATTAATTAAAAAATTCAAACATAACCTCCAGTGAAAAACAGTATCGAATTTTTTAAATACACAAATAATTAATATGGAAAAAAATTCCTTAAAGCAAATAAATAATACAACAAAAAAATCAATTTGTCTATACTTTTTTAAAAAAATATGCTAAAATGAAAAAGATTAAAAAAAGGAGGTTTCTTTGCAATGATAGAAAAAACAATAAAAATAGGAAAATTATTAGAAGAACACCCAGAAAAAGCAGATATTCTTTTAGAAGCAGGAATGCATTGCTTAGGATGCATGGCAGCACATGATGAAACATTAGAAGAAGCATGTGAAGTACACGGAATAGATGTTGATGAATTAGTAGAAAAATTAAATGCATAAAAATTTAATTTATATTCTAGGAAGAAAAACTTCCTAGAATATAAATTGTTTACTAAAAAAGAAAAATGCATTTATAGCTCAGTAGGATAGAGCGCTCCCCTCCTAAGGGAGAGGCCGGGGGTTCGATTCCCTCTAAGTGCACCAGATGGAAACACTACATTGGGAAAAAAATGTAGTGTTTTATTAATATTAACTAAAGAAGGCTTAAATACCAACCAAGCCAAAAGAAAATGTTTAGAAATAGAGGTTCAGTACCAAATATTAATATTGGAAACAGTAAACCGATTTAACTTTAGAGGAAAAGCATTAGTTAGTAATTTACAACTAATGCTTTTCTTTGCAAAAAATACTTAAATAAGTGAAACACTAGAGGCAACAAGAATAGCACAAGTTGACGTTTACATAATTATATGCTACAATCGTAATATGTGAAAAATAAAAAGGAAACAAAATGGAAACAGAAAAATTAATGAAACAAGCTTTGAAAGAAGCACAAAAAGCATATGAAAAAGAAGAAGTGCCAATCGGAGCAATAATAGTAAAAGACGGAAAAATAATAGCAAGAGCACATAATATGAAAGAAATAAAAAACGACACAACAGAACACGCAGAAATAAGAGCAATAAAAAAAGCAAGCAAAAAATTAGGAGCATGGAGACTTTCAGAATGTGAAATGTATACAACCTTAGAACCTTGCCCAATGTGCGCAGGTGCAATCATCCAAGCAAGAATAAAAAAAGTATACATTGGAGCAATGGATGAAAAAACAGGAGCATGTGGATCAGTTCTAAATTTATTTAAAGATCATAAATTTAATCATGAGGTACAAGTTGAAAATGGCGTTTTAGAAAAAGAATGTAAGCAAATTCTACAAGATTTTTTTAAAATGTTAAGAAAGAAAAAATCTTTCAAAGAGGAGAAAGAATAATGGAAAACGAAGTCAAGAAAAGGATAATTAAAAAATACATATTTATATCATTTCTACTAATTGCAATAGCAATATCTATATTATTAATGGTAAAATACAACGTAGAAGGCGAAAAAAACTTACCATTAGAACTAGATAAAGTAATAATAAAAAGCTCAATAAACGCAAAAAGCAATCAAAGCGAAAATCTATGGGATTTAAACTTAGAGCAAGACAATGATATATATATATATTTCAAGAAAAATGACAAAGTAGATCAAAAAATAGAAAGCATAAAAATTGCAAACATGAAAATAGAAAAAGCAAAAGAAATAGGAAATACAGAAGTACTAATTCCAACAAGCAATAACTTAAAAACATGTTTCAAAGACAGTACACAAAACTACTTAGACAAAGAAATAGAATATTCAGCCAATACATCAGACAACATGGAAAAACAAGAATTCTGCCAAGACGGAGGAATGATTGCATTTAGAATAAGCAATAAAAACTTAGGTACATACATTTCAAATGAAGATACAGAAATTCAATACAACGGAACATTGTTAGAAAAAGCACAAATAAACCAAGAAGACATAAAACTAAAAGCAACAATGGACATAATCCTACAAGTAAGCGAAAAAGAGAAATATAAAGGAACATTAACAATAGACCTACCAGCAGGAGAATTCAAAGAAAAAGGAGTTATTGACAATCAAATAACAGAATTTTCAAAAATAATTTTTAAAAGAAGTGAATAAAAAGACTTGCTAAAACTCAAATATCATTATATAATCATTATCGGTATAAGTGATAGCTTTTGAGTGGAGAGTATGATTCGATGAAAAGCTATGAACCTCGTCAGATTCGGAAGAAAGCAGCGATAAATAGTGTATTCGTGCGGATAACATGCTTTCCACTGAGAAACTATCGCTTATACCAATTTTTTTAAATTGGGGGTAATCAAATTGGCATATACAGCACTATATAGAAAATTTAGACCATTAACTTTTAGTGAATTCGTAGGCCAAGAACACATTACACGAACACTAAAGAATCAGATAATAGCAGGAAGAGTTGGACACGCATACTTATTTAACGGTGGAAGAGGAACAGGAAAAACATCAGCAGCAAAAGTTTTAGCAAGAGCAATAAATTGTTTAAATCCAAAAGATGGAGAACCATGCAACGAATGTGAAATCTGCAAAGGAATATTAAACGGTTCACTAACAGACGTAGTAGAAATGGACGCTGCATCAAACAACAGCGTAGAAGATATAAGACAAATAAGAGATGAAGTAAACTTTTTACCAACAAGAGCAAAATACAGAGTATATATAATAGATGAGGTTCATATGTTATCAACAGGAGCATTCAACGCCCTATTAAAAACATTAGAAGAACCACCAGAACATGTTAAATTTATTTTAGCAACAACAGAACCACAAAAGCTACCGGCAACAATACTTTCAAGATGTCAAAGATTTGACTTCAAAAAAATATCAAACGAAGACATTAAGAAAAGACTAAAAATAATAACAAACGAAATAGGAGTAACAATTTCTGAAGAAGCACTAAATACAATAGCAGTATTATCAGAAGGTGCAATGAGAGACGGAATAAGCATACTAGAAAGATGTATTCAAGACGGAGATTCAGAAATTACAGACGAAAAAATAAAAGAATTAGTAGGAATTCCAAAATTTGAGTACATATATAAAATAACAAACAGCCTATTAGAAAAAGACTCAGAAAAGGCTCTAGAAGCCACACAAGAAGTAATAGATGACGGTAAAGAATTATATAATTTTCTATGGGAAACAATTAAATACATAAAAGACATTTTAATTTTCAAATCACAAGGAAAATTAGAATTATACAGCAAAGATGAAATGGAAAAAATTAAAGAATTAAGCGAAAAAACAAGCAAAGAAACACTATTTTATCTAATAAAAGAATTGTCAGAAATGGAAAATGATATAAAATGGTCAACTCAAAAAACAATAATGTTCCAAGCAGGAATAATAAAATTAACAATAGATAAAAAAGAACACGGAGACCTAGAAGAAAGAGTTGAAAAAATAGAAGAAAAATTAGAATCAGGAGATATAGTGGCAAAAGCACCACAAACAAGATATCAAGAACCTGAACTTACAGCAGTTCCAAAAGAAAAAATAGAAACAAAACAAGCAAAACCAAAAGTTTCAATGGCAAATATAACAAGCACAGAATATTGGCCCAAAGTAGTAAATAACCTAAAAACAAAAGGAAAAATAACATTATTTACAAACCTAATGAACACAAAAGCTGTAGAAATAAATGATATGCAATTAGGAATAGTTGGTCTAACGGCATTTGGAAAAACAGTAGTAGAACAACCAACAAACAAATTAGAAATAGAAAAAGCAATCGCACAAGAATCAGGAAAAACAATGCAAATAAAAGTTGAAGAACCACAAAACATTGTTCAAAAAACGTCAAACTTAAATTTTGACATACCAATAAATATTATAGATGAATAAGGAGGAATTTTAAAATGGCAAAAAGAGGTGGATTTCCAGGTGGAATGGGAGGATTCCCAGGAGGAATGAACATAAATAAGCTTATGAAAGAAGCTAAAAAAATGCAAGAAGATATGGAAAAAACACAAGAAGAATTATCAGCAAGAGAATTCGAAAACTCAGTAGGCGGAGGAGTTGTATCTGTTAAAATAACAGGAGAAAAAATAATAAAAGAAATAAAAATAAATAAAGAAGTAGTTGACCCAGAAGACATAGAAACACTACAAGACTTAATATTAACATGTATAAATGGTGCAATCCAAAAAGCAGACAATGCAGCAAGCGAAAGCATGGGAAAATTTAATATACCAGGATTAATGTAAAACAAGCGAGGTGCAAAAATGTCAGCATATTCACCATCAATAGAAAAATTAATAGAAAGTTTTGAAAAATTGCCAAGCATCGGACACAAAACAGCAATAAGACTTGCATATCACATGTTAGACATGAGTGATGATGAAATAAAAGAATTTACAAGCTCAATAACAGACGCAAAACAAAAATTAAAATATTGTTCAATATGTTTTAACATTTCAGACACAGACCCATGCCCAATATGCAGTGATACAAAAAGAGATCAAAGCACAATATGCGTTGTAGAAGATGTAAGAGACATTATGGCAATGGAAAGAACCCACGAATATAAAGGAGTTTATCATGTTTTACATGGTACAATTTCTCCTTTGAATGGAATCGGACCAGACGAAATAAAAATAAAAGAATTATTAAATAGAATAAGAGATAATGAAATAAAAGAAGTAATAATAGCAACAAACCCTAGAGTAGAGGGAGAAGCAACTTCAATTTATTTATCCAAATTACTAAAAGCTTTCAATATCAAAGTAACAAGAATTGCACACGGAATTCCTGTTGGAGGCGACTTAGAATACACAGATGAAATAACATTAATGAAAGCGATGGAAGGTAGAAGAGAGATATAAAAAAAGAGGAGAATTCTGAAAAATAGAATAACTCCTCTTTTTTATTTTAGATTCCTTGCTTAAAAGATTTTAATATGTCGAAAGGTGTCATGCGAAAATAATTGACAATAAAAGGAAAACATAGTATAACCAATATAGTTATTTGAATATTCGAAAGAAATGGGCCAATAATCATAAAGATTATTGTGTCCATTTTTTTGTATTGCACAGAAATTTGCTTTGCAAATTTCGTGTATGCTCAAAGATGAAAACATTAAAATATTTTATAGGCGCCAATATTATTAATGTCTGCTTTTGTTCTATTCAATAACAAATTGTAAACGTAAATGGACATTTACACTGAAAGGAGCAATAGTTATGATAAAAAATAAAAAATTAATGCCAACAAATGATTACATATTTAAAAAAATATTTGGAAGTGTTGGAAGTGAAACAATAACAACATCATTTTTAGAAGCAATATTAGTAGCAAATTTTGAATTAGAAAAGCACAAAGAAGTAAAGAAAATACTAACAGAATATGAAATGAGAGAGAAAGATTATGGAAATATAGTCTTGACAGACAAGATTAAAGTTTATATACTTGAGTTACCAAAGATAGAGAAAATAAAGAGTAAAGATAATAGCTTAAACCTTTGGATTAAATTTATAAAGGATTTAGAGGTGAAGAAATTGGATGATAGCAAAGAAAAAGATGAGAAATTAGAAGAAACAATAAAGGCAATACAAGAAGCTAAAAAGAAATATGATGAATTATGTCAAGATGAACATGCCTGTTATATAGCAGAATTGAGGGAAAAGTATGTATGGGAAACAGCTTCAGTAAGGCAACTAGGAAAAGAAGAAGGTGAAAAAAAGCGGAAGAAAAGAAGGCCAAGAAATTGAAAAGAAAAAAATAGCAAAGCATATGAAAGATAAAAAATATTCAATTAATGAAATTATGCAAATAACTGAATTAAGTAGAGAAGTAATAGAAAAATTATAATTTAAAAATTGTATAATGACTTATTTCAAAAGAAAAACGAACATTATTTTTATTTTCGAGTGACGCGCAGTTTGAAAATTTTTACATAATCTGCTAAACGAAGTTTAGTGGATTATGTAAAATCTTTTAAGCAAGGAATCGAAAATAAAAATAATGTTCGTTTTAAATGATATATAAAAAAATCTAATATGAATTATATAAATATCTGAGCTCAATAAAAAGTAGGGCGATTTGTTCTGTGAAATAATTTAAAAATTCTAAAGTGTATTAATCAAAACATTGCAAATATCCTCAGTAGAATTAGGTTTAGCAAGCTCCGGAATATGAGATTTCATTTCATCAATAACCTCGGGATGTCTATATAAATTTTTCAAAATTCTAGCAACATTATCATCATCCTTAATCCAAATTGCAACACCATTTCTTACAAGAAAATCAGCATTTTCTTCCTCTTGACCAGGAATTGGATTAACAACAATAATAGGTAAACCAGAAGCTAAACTTTCAGTAGTTGTAAGGCCACCAGGTTTTGTAACAACAATAGATGAAATATGCATAAGCTCAGGAACCTTGTCAGTATACTCTAAAACTTTAACTCTATCTGAGACATTATACCCTTCAACTAATTTATTAAATTTAGAAAACATTCTTTTATTTCTTCCAGAAATAGCAACAATTTGATAATCTTTAAATAAACGAATTAAAGCCCTAAAAATAAAACTTGTCCTCTTTCTTCCAAGACCAAATTCACCACCAGCAAAAAATAAAATAGTTTTTTTATCAGCAGAAAGCTCAAAATTTTTACAAATTGACTCTTTATCAAAATCAGTTTTAAATCTCTCAGACAAAGGAATTCCAGTAACAAAAATTTTAAAATCAGCAATACCCTCATCAGACAAAGCATTTTTCATCTCTTTATTTGCAACAAAAAAGTAATCAATATATTCAGAACCAACAGTCCACTGAGAATGTGGAGCCATATCAGTTAAAATTGTTGCAATTTTACAACTAATCTTTTTATCTTTTTTCAAATAAGCACACATCTGATTAGAAAAAGGATGTGTACTAATCACCAAATCAGGATCAAATTCTTGCAAAATATTATTAAGTTTTTTTGACATTAATTTATTTGAAGTAGATGAAATCTTTGCAAGAGCTCCATGTTCAGAATTATTATATACAAATTTCCACATCCAAGGAAATTTTTTAGCCATCTCCTTATAAGCAGTTGTAGAAATTTTATTTAAATATTTATTAATATATTCAACACAATCAACCATAAGAGTTTCACACTCTGGATAATTTTTATCTAAACAATTTTTAATAGCTTTAGCTGCAGACAAATGACCACCGCCATAAGCACCATAAAAAATAAGAATTTTTTTCATAAGCTCACCTTTAAAATTAATCTAAAAGACAACAAAATTGCCTAATTTGAAAACAACGTTTTCAAGACAAAGTATACCATAAAAAATAAAAAAAGTGAATAAAAAATAAGCACTAAGAAAAAAATATCAATAAAAGGAGAAATTATGAAAAGAGATTTTAAAACAAGAGCCCTTATAGGGACAATAATAATATCAGTTATTTTAATAGGTTGCCTAATATACAAAATGAATCAAAATGAAGAACAATGCGAAACACAAAAAAGCAGTTCATATGATATGTCACTATATCAATTAACAGAACATGTACAAAATGTGGAAAACTTTTTAGCAAAATCAACAATTTCAAGCAGTAGTGAAGCCGGAGCAGAAAGTTTAACACACGTTTGGAAAGAAGCAGACACAGCAGTAAATTACTTATCACAAATTCCTTTAAATGTTGAGCAACTAAACAAAACAGCCAAATTTTTAAACCAAGTAAGTGAATACAGTTATTCACTATCAAGAAAAAATATTTACAAAGAAGCACTAACTCAAGAAGAATTGGATAACTTAAAAATGCTACACAAATACAGTGTTCAATTAAAAGATAGCCTAAATGACATGGAAGAAAAAATAAGTATAGGTGAAATTTCATGGGATGACATTCAAAAAAATGAAGGAACAGACTATACAAGACAAGTAGACAACTTAGACGAAGTATCATTTGCAGACATAGATAAAAACTTTAATGAATTTGAAGGACTAATTTATGATGGAGCTTTTTCAGAACATATCGAACTACAAGACAAAAAAGGATTACCAGACACAGAAATTACAGAAGACGAAGCAGTTGAAAAAATAAAACAAATTTTAGGCAAAAATCCCGAGAATCTCAACAAAAAAGGCAAAATTGATAAAGGAGATATAGCAGTATATCAATTTGAAGTAACAGATGAAAATCAAGAAGTAACAGAAATAGCAATATCGGTAAAAGGCGGAAAATTAGTTTTATTAAATAAAGACAGAGAAGTCATTGAAGAAAATTTAACTAGAGAAGACGCAAATAAAATAGGAAAAGACTATTTAGCAAGCATAGACTTTCCAAATATGCAAGAATCATATTTCCAAACTCAAGAAAATATAATAACAGTAAATTATGTGTATAAACAAGGAGACATACTTGTATATCCAGATTTAATAAAAGTAAAAATAGCACTAGATAACGGAGAAATACTTGGAGTTGAAACAAATGGATATTTAAACTCACATACAGAAAGAACAGACACAGTAGCAACAATTACAAAAGAAGAAGCAAAAGCAACACTAAACAAAAACTTAGACATACAAAGCGAATCGTTAGTAATAATACCAACAGAATGGAAAACAGAAATTTTATGCTATGAATTTAAAGGAAAAATTGATGAAACAGAATTTTTAGTATATGTAAACGCAAAAAACGGAAGAGAAGAGAATATTTTAGTAATAAGAGAAACCCCAGGTGGAATATTAACAATGTAGAAATTTTATTGTATTGTAACAAAATGTTGTTCAGATAAAGATTGGGAGTTGTGGATAGGCTGTGGATTGCATATTATTGGTATTTTTAAGATGTATGGTTATTTTGAAGGAGAGTGATTTTGGGACTAGTGAAAATGTCAAAATTAATATCTTGAAACGTAGTTTCCGTAAAGGAGAAATTTAAAATTGTCGAAAAAAGTTATAAAAAAGTAAAGAAAAAGATAAAATAACTAAGGAAAAAAGCTTACTGTGTCGAAAACTGTCGATATAGCAAGCTTTTTCTTATATTTGTTGTCAAACAGACAATATAGAGGCTGTAATTATGGAATTTATTGACATTGCTTAATTTTAATAGATGTTTAAAATGAAGGCAGTATGAAAAAAGGTTAGGAGAAATGGCGATGTCTAAGAAACAATCTACAAAATCTATGGAAAGAAAATCAATTAAACAAAGAATCACGGGAATTTCAAAAAAGAAAATTGTGAGTATTGTGGTATTAGCAATAATGGTGCTTACTGCAATAAGTGCAATTGTCATAAATCAAGTAAATACACAAAATTTGAAGAGAAATGAAAGTGCTACAAATGGCGATGAATCAGCTCATGCATTAACTAAAAACGAAACAGAAGAAACACAAAACGATGATTCAAATGGAATTGCACTATATGCAGCAGATACAACAGATACATCAGAACAAAAAGGAGTTAAAGCAGTATGGGCAAATGGAATAGGAGTTGGAAAATATAACAATAATAATATAGTTACGGTGGCAAAAAGTAGTGATGGAGGTTATATAGTAGGAGGAAATAGTGAAGGATATAGTATAGATTTAGGAAATGGCATGACCATAGATAGGAATAATGCGTATAATGCTGGAATTATAATAAAGTATAATTGCAGTGGACAAGCAGAATGGGGAAAAGCAGTGGATGTAACTAGAGACAACTATAGTGAAATAAAAACAGTAACAGAAAGTAAAGATGGAGGGTATATAGTAGGAGGATGTTTTAGCGCTGGTGATAATAAGAACATAGATTTAGGAAATGGAGTAATGCTAAATAATAATAGGTATGAACCTACTGGAATGATAATAAAGTACAGTAGTAGCGGAGAGACAGAATGGGCGAAGCAAATAGGAGATGGAAAGGACCGTGTACAATCAATAGCAGAAACCAGAGATGGAGGATTTATAGTAGGAGGAAATTTTACGTCTAGTAGTATAGATTTGGGGAACGGAATAAGTTTAAGCAACAAGGTTAGTAGTAACTATTCTAATGATGGGATGATAATAAAATATAATAGTGTAGGAGAAGTAGAATGGGCGAAGGAAATAGGAGGAAGTGGAGATGATTATATACAATCAATAGCAGAAAGCAGTGACGGAGGATATATAGTAGGCGGAGCCTATAAGTCAAGAACTATAAGCTTAGGAAATGGAGTAAGTTTAAGTAATTCAAGTACAGTTGAAAGTGGTTCTAATACTTATAGGCAAGATGGAATGATAATAAAATATAGTAGTACAGGAGAAATAGAATGGGCGAAGGAAATAGGAGGAGACCTAGATGATGAAATAAATTCAGTAGCAGAATCTGCAGATGGAGGATATATAGTAGGAGGATATTTTAAATCAAGAAGTATAGATTTAGGAAATCAAGAAAATTTATATAATTATAATAGAGAATCTGGATATGCTTATGGAATGTTAATAAAGTATAATAATATTGGAGAAATAGAATGGACAAAAGGAATTGGGGGTACAGGTTATAATGAATGCAATATAAAATCAGTATCAAGCACTAGAGATGGTGGATATATAGCAGGAGGTTTTTTTGGAGCAAGTAGTATAGATTTAGGAAATGGTGTAAAGTTAACTAGGAAGGATGGATATTCTTCAGATGGAATGATAATAAAGTACAGTAGTAGCGGAGAAATAGAATGGGCAGAAGGAATAGGGGGATACTATGAAGATAATATAAATTCAGTAACAGAATGTAAGGATGGAGAGTACATAGTAGGGGGATGTTTTCATTCGAGCAGTATAGATTTAGGAAATGGAATAAGTTTAATCAAAATTGATAGTACTTATGATAGATATGATGATTATTCTGACGGTATGGTTATAAAGTATGAGGATTTGGTGAAGAAGTCTTCGGTTTTAGTGCATTATTATCTTAAGGATACTACGACGAGTTTGAGTGATGATGTTACCATTGCTGGCAGGGTTGGTGATGCGTATACAGCTTCTCCTGCGACTGATATTCCTGAGTATTATGAGCTTGTTGCTACGCCTTCTAATCAGGCTGGTACTATGACTGAGGATCAGATTGTTGTTACTTATTATTATCAGCTAAAGAGTTATCCGTATACGGTTAATTATTTGGAAAAGGATACTGGAACGGTGCTACATGCGCCTAAAACTGGAACAGGGGTTTATGGTTCTACTGTAAGTTCTGCAAATGAGAAGATTTCGATTGATGGATATAATTTTAATTCTGTTGACAAGGATTCTTTAACAATAGGAACAAGTGGAAATGTAATTAACTTATACTATACCAAGAGAACGGATTTAAGTTATACAGTTAATTATTTAGAAAAGGATACAAATAAAGTAA
>USFR01000011.1 GCA_900553945.1 uncultured Clostridium sp. | reverse complement strand
GCAAGACCAGTACAACAACCATCAAACACATTACCAGGATTAGATGATTTGGATAACATTCAACAGGCAAGACCAGTACAACAACCATCAAACACATTACCAGGATTAGATGATTTGGATAACATTCAACAGGCAAGACCAGTACAACAACCAGCAGATACATTGCCAGGATTAGATGATTTGGATAATATCTCACAAGCAAGACCAGTACAACAACCAGCAGATACATTGCCAGGATTAGATGATTTAGATAATATTCCACAGACAAGATTAGTACAACATCCAGCAAATTTAATACCTGATGTTAATAGTGATTCACAAATGCAAATGGAATCAGTTTCTAATCAACCTGAAATACCTCAAGAACCAAAAAGAAGAAGGGGAAGACCAAGAAAGACACCAATTGAGCCTCCAAAGCCAAAAGGAAAAAGAGGAAGACCAAGAAAAAATCCTTTACCAGAAGAAAATAATATAGAAAATGAAAAAATAATACCTGGAGTTAATGATTTTGAAAATATTCCTAAAATAGATAAAATTCAACAAACAGAAAGCACAACACAACCTGAGAATATTAGACAAACAGAGAAATGGAACAATATTGAGAGTATTCCAGAACCAACAAATAATATTTCTAAAAATGTAGATTGGAACAGCGATCCATTTGAAGGAAAAACAAATCAACAGATTGCAAATTCATTACCAGGCATAGATGACTTAGCAGAAAAAACACAATCTACAAGTCAACCAAACACATTACCAGGAATGAATGAATGGGATAGAGATCCATTTGAAGATTCCCAAAATACGCAACCAGTAAGCCAACCAAGTACATTACCAGGGATAAATGACTGGGATAGAGATTCATTTGAAGATTCAAATAGTACCCAGCCAAAAAATCAACCAAGTACATTACCAGGTACAAATGATTGGGATAATGATCCATTTGAAAATTTAAATAATACGCAACCAGTAAGTCAACCAAGCACATTACCAGGAATAGATGGCTGGGATAATGATTCATTTCCAAATTTAAATAATACTCAACAAACACAAAAAAATGATTGGAATATGGAACCACTTGAAGCAAATCAAGTTAATAATTCAAATGAAACAATTACATTATCAAGTTCAGTGGTACAACCTAATATGAATCAAAATAATGAAATGGATTATAATAAACAAGAACCAAAAGTAGAAGAAAGAGTTTCAGCATACCAACCAAGTCCAGAAAAAATAGAAACAATAAAGAAAATTGAAGAAGATAAGTTATATACAACAGGAAGTTTAAGTACAGTATTAACAAAAGACAAAAAAATAGTAGCTTTTGTTGGAGCAAGTAAAAGTGGAACATCATTCTTAGTAAATAACCTAGCATGTTTATTTTCTTCAATAGGAGTAAAAACAGCAATTTTAGATATGACACAAAATAAAGATGCATACTTTATTTATACAAACAATGATGAAAATCTTAGAAATATAGCACATACTTCAATCGAAAATCTTGAAAAAGGTATTGCAGAGGGAATACAAGTAGATAGAAATCTAAACGTATACACAGCATTGCCACATGACGGAAAAGACTATTCAAATGCTGAAGCAATATTATCAACATTAGTTCAAAACGAATCATTAGTTTTAATCGACTGTGATTTACAAACTGATTTAGGATATTTTGCAAATGCACAAGAAATATATTTAGTTCAGTCAATGGACATATTAACAATTCAACCACTAACTGCATTTTTAAGAGATTTAAAAGCAAAAGGATTACTAGACCAAGAAAAATTAAGAATAGTAATAAATAAAGATATAAAAGTCAAAGGTGTAACAAGTAAAGATATCATAGGTGGAATGTCTATGTATAATGATCCAGCTATGTCATATATGACAGACCTATTTAACAAAGATAAAGTAAAAGCATGTTCAATTCCATTTGACGAAAGTATTTATACAAAATATCTTGAAGAAGTTATAAATTGTGTGATATCAATAAATAGATATAATAAGAATTTTATGAATAGCCTAAAAATGCTTGGAAACATGGTGTATCCATTACTAAGTAAACAAACATATTCATCAAAGAATTCTGCAGAAGCAAATTATGGAAACAATTTCTCATCAGAAATGAACAACACTCTAAATCAAATGAAAAACAAATATTAAAATAAGAGGTGAAAAACAGTGGTTCTAATACCGATAGTTGTGTTAATTGCAATTATAGCAATTCTAATAGTTTACAATCTTAACATAAAAAAGAAGCTAACAACATTTAATAGTGTTTCATCAAAAATAAACAAGTTAAATGCTTTGCAAGACTTCATGAATATAACTGGTGAAGATTTACCAGTAGATGAAAAAATTAAAAAAATTAATGAAGTTTTGATTGATAAATTTGAAATAAAATATTCAACAATAGTTGTATTTGATGGGGCGGAATATGTGTTAAAAGCATCAAATACTGATGAGAAATATTGGAAAAACTTAACTAATTTGCAAACTGAAGAAGTATTTAAAGAAAGTATAAATACTGCAACACCAAAATATATAACAATTGATTCTGAAGATGAAAAGTTACCTTATCAGAAAGTAGATTTTTCAAGAGCAAAATCAGCAATGTTTTTTCCTTTATATATAGATAACGTATATATCGGATATTGGATAATTGAAAGCTCTGTAATTCATGCATTTGATGATACAGATACAACACTACTAGAAGTAATAAAAGATGACATAGTAGCAATACTAAAAACTGTATCATATCAAACAGCAATGGAAAGCATAGTAAGAGTTGATCAATTCACAGGACTATATTCAGCAGAATATCTTTATGGACAAGCTAAAGCCAATATAGACTCACAACCATCATCAATGGTTGCAATGTTTAGAATAACAAATATTGAAGAAATCAATACTAAATATTCAAGAATAACAGGAAACAATATAATAATATCATTAGCCAACTGGGCAAAAACATGTATATCATCAACAGATATATTTGTAAGATATATGGGACCTAAATTTGTTATAGTATATGTAGGAAAAAAAGAAGAGGAAATAATTGAAAAACTAAAATCTTTAAAACAAGATTTAGAAGATACGGAAGTAGAATACATAGATGAACAAACTTACGAAAAATCATTGATAAGACCAAAAATCAATTTTGCCGTAGGTAGATATTATAAAGGAACAGGAATTGAAAGCGTTACAAAAAAACTAGAGGAATATCTAGACAAAGCAAGTAAAGATGAGCATAATATTAATTTTATATAAAGGAGAAAATATTATATGGATTTTGACAAAACAATGAGTTTTAAAGTAGAAAGAGACTCAAACTTAGAAACAAAAGAAATTATGAAAAAAGTTTATCAAGCATTGGTAGAAAAAGGATATAATCCAATTAATCAAATGGTTGGATATATATTATCAGGTGATCCAACTTATATAACAAGTCATAATGATGCAAGAAATTTAATTCGCAAAATTGAAAGAGATGAATTACTTGAAAAAATGGTAAAAAATTATATAGGATTAGAAGAAGAATAAATGAGAATACTAGGAATAGATTATGGAGATAGTAGAGTTGGAATTGCTATAACAGATGCACTAGGAATAACAGCACAGGGGTTAGAAACAATACATCATAAAGGAAACGATAAAATAGTTTTAAGAAGATTAGACGAAATAATGCAGCAATATGAAATAGACACAATTGTTGTTGGAAAACCATTAAATATGAATGGGACAGCAACAGAAAGAGTAGAAGTAACAAATAAATTTATTCACAAATTAAAGTGCAAATATAATAAATTAAAAATTGACACAATGGATGAAAGATTAACAACAGTTGAAGCACACAGAACAATGAATGATTTAAACATTAACCCTAGAAAGAAGAAGAATTTAGTTGATACAATTTCAGCGGTATACATTCTAGAAATGTATATGAACAGGAATAAATAGTTTTTAATATTGTTTAACAATTTATATAAATTGAAAGGAGAAGAAATATGGATAAAGAAGAAACAAAAACACCAGGAATTGAAGACGATATGGACAACATAATAATATTAAATGACGAGGATGGAAATGAAGTTCAATTCGAATTCCTTGATTTAATAGATTATGATGAAGAAGAATATGTAGTATTACTACCAGTTGAAGAAGATTCAGAAGATGAAATTGGTGAAGTTGTAATATTAAAAGTTGAACAAACAGAGTCAGAAGATGAAGAATCATATATAGGTGTTGAAGATGAAGAAATACTTAATAAAGTATTTGAAATTTTCAAAGAAAAATTCAAAGATGAATTTAACTATGTAGATGAAGAGGAAAATAAATAATAAGCTACAAAAATGGGAGAGCGTAGCTCTCTCATTTTTAATACATACAAGGAGGAAGAACAATGGTAGGAATGATAAGTTACCTAATATCATTTTTAGGAATTTTGTTTTGGGGATTTAGAGTAGTAGTAGTATTTTGCGCTACAATGCAAATAGACTTTATGATAACACCAATTAATTTAAACTTAGAAATTGCACTATTATTTGTATCAATACCATGCTTTGCATTAATTTTAAAGAGAAACTTAGTAGGAGCCTTTGTATACTTTATTGCATTCACAGCATATTTTGGAAATGATTTATATAGATGTGTAACAACAGGAACAGGAAGTATGGAAACTATATTTATAGATGCACTAGGAGTAATATTACCATTATTAGCTTTAATTGATATAGCAGTTAATAAAGATAGAATGGGAACATCAGAAGATAAGAAAACTGTATGGTTCTATGGAAATAAAGATTACGATAGAAAACTTGATGAAAGAGCAGATAAAAATAATTATAGAACATAAAAAGGAAATCTCTCAGTACAACTGGGGGATTTATTTTATATAATAGGAAGTTTGGAGAACTATACCAAAAGCCTATTAAGGATTTTTCCTTAATAGGCTTTTTCCGAAAGATACATCATTTATTTTTATTGTTATTTTTAACTGCCTCATTGCAATACTTGATGAAAAACTCCCAAATAATCGTATAAGGTCGATGCAGTTTCAAAATCTGAGGCTCTGTTGTGTCCGCAGTGGTGTAAACGATGAATGGCACGTCTTGGGTTTCGATAATATCCTTGTTGATATTAATGGAAGTAAATTCCGGAATCAATTCCTTCAATTTAAGAGCATTATAGTTGCAGTCTGGAAACCAAATTGCCAGATGAGCCATCTCGTTAAGAAATGCCGCCCGTGGGATAACTCCATTGTATGTAATTTTCTGAGTAACATAAATAAGATTGATATCTTTCTGCATAGCTAATACCTCCTATTTTAATAAAAAACAAAGGGTAGCAACATAACCAATAAAGGTTATAAATTAAAAACAAAATAAGTATATCATAAAAAAGCCTAGAAATCCAGTAATTTAAAGGATTTAAATAAAAGAAATTCATTTTTTACTAAGTGCTATCTTAAAATGCCAGAGAAAACTTTAAAATTTAGCGCTGTACATTTTTTTTTAAATGTGAATAATAAAAAAAATAAGTTTTTTTATTATTAGAAATATGATATAATCCTAAAAGTTAAAATAGAAGATGAGGAGAATAAAAATGAAAAAAATAATGTTTGCAACAGGAAATCCTTCAAAAGCAAAAAGATTTTCAAAAGGACTAAATAAAGATGATATAGAAGTACTATCATTAAATGATTTAAATATAAATTTAGAAATACAAGAAGACGGAAAAACTGCAATTGAAAATGCATTAATAAAAGCCAGAACATGCTACAATCAAGTAAAAATGCCAACAATAGGTATGGACGATAATTTGTACTTAGAAAATGTACCAGAAGATAAACAACCAGGAACATTTGTAAGAAGAGTAAATGGAAAAAGACTAAATGATGAAGAAATGATAGAATACTATACAAATTTAGTAAAACAATATGGTGTAGACGGAAAGCTAAAATGCAAATGGGTATATGGTCTAGCAGTAATTAATGAAAAAGGAGAAGAAAGCAGTTACACGTGGGAAAAAAGTGGATTCTATATGGTAGAAAAAAGATCACCCAATATGAACCCAGGATATCCGTTAAATTCAATATCAAAATATGAAAATTATGATAAATATTTTGTGGATATGAATGAAGATGAAAAAGGAAGATTTGCTCAAAGCGAAGACCATGTAGTAAACTTCATTGAAAAACATATTTAAAAGAAAGGAATTAATCAATTAAATAAATTATCTATATAATTGATTATACGAGAAAAACTATGAAAAAAATCATAGAAGAAGCTTTAAAAAAATACTTAAATAAATATCCAGAAGAAAAGAACAGACAATCACAATTAAAAGAATTTTTAGAAAACAGCAATGACGAAGAAGTTACAGACTGGAATAATTTTAATGGACATGTTGTAGCCAGCGGATATGTATATGCTAAAAAAGAAAGAAAATTTTTATTAGTATATCACAGAGATTTCAAAAAGTTTATATATCCAGGTGGGCATATTGATAAAGAAGACATTTCACCAATCCAAGCAGCCAGAAGAGAAGTAACAGAAGAAACAGGATTAGTTAATGTTCAAAATGTTAGTAATTTCGAAGATGAAAACGTTCCAATTGATATAGACACTCAAAAAATTGAAATCAATAAACGACTAAACTTACCTCAACACTATCATTTTGATTTTAGATATTTATTTGTAATAGATGAAATTCAAAAAATTAAAATTGATGCAGACGAATTAGCTGAATTCAAATGGGTTGATATAGAAGAATTAGCTAAAAACAAAGATTTTAAAAATGTTATAGAAAAAATAAAATTATAAAAATATGTGGAGGAATACTATGAAAATAATTTTAGCATCTTCATCAAAACAAAGACAAGATATTTTTAAAATGATAGGACTAAAATATGAAGTAGTCACAAGTAATGTAGACGAAATGAGTAATGAAAAAGATCCAGAAAAATATGTAGAAGAATTGTCATTAAATAAAGCTAAATCAGTAAAAGACCAAGTTAATGAAAAAGCAATAATAATATCTGCGGATACAATTATATACTACAACAATAAGAAATATGAAAAGCCAAAAACAAAAGAAGAAGCATTTAATAATATAAAAGAATTATCAGGAACGAAAAATAGTGCATACACAGGAATAACAATAATGGATTTATATAAAAACAAAAAAATAACTTTTAGCACAAGTGTTGACGTACATTTTAAGCAAGTTTCAGACAATGAGATTGAATGGTATGTAAATAATGAACCAAAAATATTTAAATGCTGTGGCTACGTTCCACTAGGAAAAGTAGCACTATTTATAGACAAAATAGAAGGAGATTACAATACACTACTAGGAATTTCTCCAGGCGCAATATTTGAAAAATTACAAGAATTAGGATATAGCATTACAGATTTTGAATTTGAAAATTAATATATGAAAATTCTAAAAACATAGGAATTGAAGGAAAAATGAAAGTAGAAGATTTAAAAAAAGAGTATGATAAATTACAATTAAAATACGGTGCAAAAGAACTAGACTCTATATATAATGGAGGATGTGAAGAAAACCCTGATATATGTTTCGTTTTTATGAATCCAACAGGCCGAAACATTGCAAGTGCCAAAACTTGGAAAGGTAGAAAATCACCATGGCTTGCAACAAAAAATATATGGAAATTATTTCATAATGTTAATCTAATAAGTGAAGATACTTTTAATAAAATTCAAGAAAAGAAACCAAAAGACTGGGATTATGAATTTAGTGATTATGTGTATGATGAAATTAAACAAAATAAAATATTCATTACAAACCTTGGAAAATGTACACAAATAGATGCAAGACCACTTCCAGACGAAGTGCTAAAAAAATATCTAAAATTGCTATTCAAAGAAATTGATATTATAAAACCAAAAGTAATTATTACATTTGGAAATCAAGTAAGTTCAATAATCTTAGATAAAAAAATAACAGTATCACAAAATAGAAAAATAGCGCATGAATTAGAAGTTAACAAAAATAAATATAAAGTATATCCAGTATATTATCCTGTAGGCAATGGTATTTTTAATATAGATAAATCAATAGAAGATATCAACTGGATAATTGAAAATGAAATAAAAAGTTAGTTTAATAATGAATATGAGTATAAAGTGAACCCTAAATGTTAGATTTTTGTCTAATATTTTGGGTTCACTTCAGTTACGCTTCTTTTTTTCATTATAAAATATTATTAAATAAAAGTGTTACTTTTTACAAAAATAAATCAATATAAAAGTATAAGATATCTTAAAAATAAAAAAGGAGTTTAGATCTAAATTGAATGAACGTAAAGAAATAAAAAATTATATAAAAAATAATGAACTTGATTTAGAAAAAATAATAAATGAATATTCATCTTATACTGCAACAGTTATAAATAATATGGCAAAAGATAATTTGAATAAAGAGGACAAAGAAGAGATAATTTCTGAAGTATTTTTTATACTATGGAAAAACAATAAAAAGCTAGACTATAACAAAGCTTTAAGCTCATATATTGCAGGCATTACAAGAAACGTAGTAAAAGAATATTTGAGAACTATAAAAATAAATTGTAATATTTCTGAGTATGAAAATAATTTATATAGTTACGATAAAATTGATATTATTGATAATGAAATTGAAGAAATTAATAAGATCGAAAAGAAATTAAAAAATATGAAAGAAATAGATAAGGCAATATTTTTAGATTTTTATTATTCTTCTAAATCAATTAAAGATATAGCTAAAGAAAAAAATATTTCCAAATTTAGCGTAAAGCAGAGATTATATAGAATTAGGAAAAAAATAAGAAAAGAGGTTAAGTAAATATGAATAATAATAAAATTTTTGAAAAAGTTAAAATGAAAATAGCTATATCTAATGTACAAGAGGAGGATATAGAAATGAATAAAAGTAATAAAAATATTGGAAAAGGTATCGGAATTGCAGCATGTGTTTTAGTATCAATGGCAGGTGTAACATTTGCAACTAATTATGCTGTAAATAAATTTGGAAACAATGCAAGCAAAGGAGTTCAAACAGCAATAGAAAATGGATACATAAGTGAAGTTAATTCAAATTACAAAGAAGCCAATGGAATAAGTGTTAATGTTAATTCTTTCGTATTAGATGACTATAATTTTGACATATCTTTTAATGTAAAATTTAATGAAAATTACAAGATAGAAGATATGTTGAAAATGGACATATTTGATTTAAAAATTGTAAATGAAAAAGGAGAAAAAGTTTTTGCCACAAGAGAATTAGAATCAGAAGAAATGCAAAAGCTATATAAAACAGAACAAGAAGCAAAAGAAAAATACGAAAACTACTCAGGAAGTTATAGTGAGAGTTGCGATAAAATTGATGATAATGAAATCAGATTCAATTTAACAGCAACAGGAAATGAAAAAACATTTCCTGAATCAAAAAAATTAATTATAACATTTAATAAACTAAGAATTAGTAAATGGATTGAAGATAAAAATGAGGAAACAATACTAAGTGGAAATTGGAATTATGAAATTGACGTTCCAGAAAACATGGCAAAAACCAATATAACTAATTACAAATTAAAATCTATAAGCGATGAGAATTATAAATTCGAAAAAGCATATTGTTCAAATACAGCATTTAAAATATATTTAAATAATTGTAGTGGTATAAGCTGGAACGAAAAAGATTGTGTAGAAAATTCAAAAGGAGAAAAATTTTATCCTGCTCAAAGATCAGATGGAGACGGAGAAATAAGCACTAATGCTGATGGAACTGTGAAATTTCATAATACATATAATTTAACAAATTATGATGCAACAGATACATTAAAAGTTCATATTTATAAAGCAAATGGTGAAGAAATAATTGTTGAATTAGAAAGAGATAAATAAGACAATTGAAAAAATGTAGCATTTTATTATAAATAATTGAGTATAAAAGAATAAGACACGATATCATAAAAAGGCGAAGACCAGTCTGTTTCGACTGGCCTTCGCCTTTTGTTTTTTGTCCCAATATAACCAATATGGTAATTGTTTTATAACAATACCTCATTGTTTTCCGGGCACCAATGCCACCAATAGGTTTATTTTTCATCAGGCATTGGTTTAGAAGTGTGAGGGGGTAAAATTTTAAGTGTCGGTTTGAGCACCGTAAAAAATATAACGATAGTTAAAATTACAGTACCTCCCCAAAATGCAGGTTTCAACCAAAGATTTGGAAGAAACACAATTGCAATGCCACTGATTAGAACGAACGGTATTACAAAAGTGAAGATGTAAGCGGTAATGACCAGCCATCTATCAAACCATGAAACTTTTAATAATCCCATTACAACCCAGGTGATAATAGGTGTGATTGTCAGCATAACACCTGGAATTGGAATGAACATTTCTGGAGTGATATCCATGGTCCGGTTGGGCTCGAGAAAAATCATAAGAATGCCAAAAAGTTGCCATCCATACGAAAATGCCATACCAGATACAAGTGCCATGATTTCTTTTTTTAATCGTTTCATAATACTACCTCTTTCTTTCATAATGATGCGTGATTTACAGTTACAAAGGTAATTTGAATCGTGTGCAATCCCTCCTTAAAATTTATTTGGAACATATATAATAAACTAGCACAAAGCTAGAAACCACTTCTATTATACCATTTTTCTCAATATTTTACAATACAGTACGATTAGAAGCATAAAAGGGAAAATGTATAACTTCAAATTACTTGCTTTTATGTTAACTTTTGTGATAAAATATACCATGTATTGATTAGAAATAGATTTAACAAATTACAAGTTGTAAATGGGAAGTGATTTAAATGGATATGTATCAAAAAAGAAAAGCAAGGAAAGAAATGAAAAATAATGAAAATAAAGAAGAAATGCCAACACCTAAAAAGAGTTTAAAAGAACTTGAAAAAGAAAGGAAAAAATTAGAAATAAAAGAGCAAAAGAAACTTGATGAAATAAAATAGTAATTTGAAAGGATGATTATAATGAAAGTGTTAAGTTTAACTGAACCATATGCAACTATAATAAAGGAAGGTAAAAAAACAATCGAAACACGAAGTTGGAAAACTAATTACAGAGGCAAGTTATATATTCATGCAAGTTCTACTAAAATTCCAAAAAAATACAGAGAGAATAAAGATTTAATGAATTTGGTTGACATTAATAATTTAAACTATGGTTATATAGTCTGCTCATGTGAATTAATTGATTGTGTAAAAATGACTGATGAATTTATTGAAAAAGTTAAACTAAATAATGAAGAGTATATATCAGGAATTTATGCTAGAGATAGATATGCTTGGATTTTAAAGAATATTGAAATACTTGATAAACCTATTAAAGCCAAAGGTCATCTTGGAATATGGAATTTTGTTGAATAAATTACATTTAGTAGTTTGTTAGAAAACTTATTTAATCAAGGAAAATTACAAAATGAAAATAATAACACTATGTGGAAGCTTAAAGTTTTAAAAAAATGATGACAATTGCAGAAAAAATGGCATTAGACGGATATTGTATTCTTACACTAGTATATCCAGTATCAGAGGATATTAAGAGAACTAAAGAGCAATTAATAAAATTAAAAGAGGTACATTTTAAAAGAATAGAATCATCAGATGCTATATTAGTAGTAAATATAAATAATTATATTGGAGAAAGTACAAATTTAGAAATAGATTATACAAAAAAAGGAAAAGAAATTATATATTATACTGATTTAATAGAAAATAATTAGAGTGACAAATTACAAGTTGTAAAAAGGAAGTGATTTAAATGGATATGTATCAAAAAAGAAAAGCAAGGAAAGAAATGAAAAATCAAATGAATATCAACTGGTACCATGGGCACTTGGCTCAGACACAGGAGGATCAATACGTGAACCAGCAGCATTTTGTGGAGTAGTAGGATTAAAACCAACTTATGGATTAGTTTCAAGATATGGATTAGTTGCATTTGCATCATCACTAGATCAAATTGGACCCATCACAAAAGATGTAAGAGATTCAGCAATGTTATTAAATATAATAACAGGACATGATGAAAAAGACTCTACATCATACGATAGACCAAAAGAGGATTATGTAGCAGCATTAAAAAATGATGTAAAAGGATTAAGAATTGGAGTACCAAAAGAATTCTTTGGAGAAGGAATACAAGATGATGTTAAAGAGCAGCTACAAAATGCAATAGAGACATATAAACAATTAGGAGCAAAAGTTGAAGAATGTTCACTAGACATAGCTGAATATGCTTTAGCAACATATTATATAATTGCATGTGCAGAAACAAGTTCAAATTTAGGCAGATTTGATGGAATACGATATGGATATAGAGCAAAAGACTTTACAAATCTAAAAGAATTATACAGAAAGTCAAGAACAGAAGCTTTCGGAGAAGAAGTAAAGAGAAGAATAATTCTTGGAACTTATGTATTATCATCAGGATATTATGATGCATATTATAAAAAAGCACAAAAAGTTCGTACATTCGTAAAAAAGCAATTTGATGAAAACTTTAAAAAATATGATGTATTATTAACTCCAGTAGCACCATTGACGTATCTGTTCGAACTAATCGGATAGTCGGATAAAAAAATCAATCATAAATGGTTGATTTTTTTGTTTGCAAAAGATTTCTTTCAGTAAGTGTCAAATTAGTAAATTAGTCTCGCAGAGCCCCCGAGTTTTGATAGAATGTAAAAACTCATAGGGGGTTAGGACTTATGTCAGGGACAAAGTCCTGTGCTACGAAGAAAGTTCAAAGAGGTGAAAAATTATAACTAGGCTAAAAGAAATTGATGAAAAATATAGAACTACTTTAATAAATTTTGCTAAATATAAAATTGTAATGGCTAAAATAATGAAGATGGAACAAGTGGAAAGAAATAAAGTATCTTTGTATTTATTTAATAGTATTGATATTTGAAAAAAATATAGCAAATATGCTATACTGAATTTGTTATATTTTATTTAACGAACTTGAAAGGAAAATAGAAAATAGAAAATGGAAAAAGAAAATTTTAAAAAATTTGTAATATCTTTATATAAGCCTGTAAAAGGTTTAACTGTTGTAATGATACTAAGTATGATTGTTTCTCAAATATTGGATTTAGTAAAACAATATATAATAAAAGGAATAATTGATTTGCCGAGTATGAAAAATTTTCAAATAGTTGATTTATATAAAGTTGTGTTTACTTTATTGGTTGTTATTGTCTTAGAACTAATATTTTTTTATATTTCAAATATAACAAGAACTATACATATGGTGAAAAAACAAACACCATATATTTCAGAAAAACTATTTAATAATTTGAATAAGAAGACATACTCATTTTTTACCGATAATTATACAGGAAAAATATCTACAGCTATTAATGAAATAAATAATGAAATTACTAATTTAAATACTCAAATAACAACTAAATTTATTTCATTATTGACTTCAATGATAAGTAGTCTGATAGTTTTATATACGATAAATATAAATATTTTCATCGTTGCAACAATACTTTTTTCAGGAATAATAGTATCAAGACTAATATATTTTTCTAAGAAGTATTTACCTTCTATAAAAAAAGCTGAAGAATATAACAGAGAGTATAATGGAATTTTAAATGATGCGGTATTAAATTTTACATCATTAAGATTATATAACGCAGTAGAAAAGTTTTCTAAAAATTTAAAATTAAAAAAACAAGAAGTAAATATATATAAGAATAAAGCATCTATTAAAGAATTTACTTTTGGAGCAATAGCTAATGTAGTGTATGTCATCACATTAATTGCATTAATAATTTATTCAATTAAATTGTTTGAAAGTAATTCTATGACATTAGGTAATTTTATATTTTTTATAAATGCTATGATTTCTTTAAAAAGTCAAACTACTTCATTTACATGGTCTTATATACATATAGGTGAAATCATTGTGAAACTACAAAACAGTTATGAATTATTATATACAAAATATAATGCAGGAGATGATAAAAAAAGTGATATACAAATAAATACTGGAAAATTAGAATTTAAAGATGTGTCATTTAGATATAATAAAAATTATATTTTTAAAAACTTTAATTTAAGTATTGAAGATAAACAAAAGATAGGAATTATAGGTGTAAGTCGGAAGTGGAAAAACAACATTAGTAAATTTGATTTTTAAGTTTTATAATCCAGAAAATGGTAGTATTTTAATAGATGATAAAGATATATATAAATATAGTGCAAATTCATTATATAATAATTTAACTTATGTACCTCAAGAAACTATACTACTTCATTCAACTATTTATGAAAATATTAAAATAGCAAAGCCTAATGCAACAAAAGAAGAAATATATAATGCAGCAAAAAAAGCTGAATTACACAATTTTATAGAAAGTCTTGAAGATAAATATAATACGATTGTTGGAGAAAGAGGTATTAAGCTTTCAGGAGGACAAAGGCAAAGAATTGCATTAGCTAGAATATTTTTAAGAGACTCAAAAATTGTAATATTTGATGAGGCTACTAGTAGTTTAGATAATAATACAGAATTTAAGATTCAACAAAATATACACAAATACTTTAATGATCAAACTATTATATGTATAGCACACCGTTTATCAACATTAAAAGATATGGACAACATTCTAGTTATTGAAAAAGGAAACATAGTAGACTCTGGGACACCTGACTATATTATTCCTAAATATGATAAAAAAGAATTTCTAGTTGAAGATATTTAAAAAATAAATGATTGAGTAGATATATTGTTTATTCAATCATTTATTTATCCATTTTACTTGATTTTTATAAATTTTATTATATTTTTATTGCAATTTATAGAAATTGAGATATACTTTAATAAATTGATTGATATTTGTATCAATCGTTAAAGGTGTGAAAAAAGTTGTAGATAACTATGTCATCGGCACCAACAACAGCATTTGAGATTGGATCAAAATCAAATAATCCAATTGAAATGTATCTAGCAGATATCTGTACAGTTTCAATAAACATCGCAAGTGTACCCGCAATCTCGATACCTTGCGGAGTAGATAAAAATGGAATGCCAGTAGGAATGCAATTAATAGGAGATAGATTCAGTGAAGCTAAACTACTAAATGCAGCTTACACATTTGAACAGAAAATACAATTTAAACAAAATCATAAATCAGAATTCAAAAAATAAAATGATTGGAGATAAAGATGAAAAAATCTGTAAAAATCATTGTGATTTTTCTTATAATTGTAGCTATATTTATAGCTATTGATATAATTAATAATAAAGTTGAACAAAATAATATAAACAATAATATAATAGATGAAACTACAAATAATATAAATGAGAATTATATAAGTAATGTAGTAAATAAAAATAATAAAGTAACTGATAACAGTTCAATAATTGAATGCAAAGAAAAAGTCAAGCAAATAATGAGCAAAATGACTTTAGAAGAAAAAGTTGGACAAATGTTTTTAGCAAGATATCCATCTTCAGGAGTAACAAATGAGATTGAAGATGGAAAACCTGGTGGCTATATTTTATTTGGAAGAGATTTTGATAATAAGACCAAAAGCAAAATAATTTCTGAGCTTGAAAACAATCAAAAAGCAAGCAAAATAAAAATGATATTAGGAGTAGATGAAGAAGGAGGAACAGTTGTAAGAGTAAGTTCCCATAAAGCATTTAGAAGCTCTAAGTTTTTATCACCACAGGAAATTTATAATAAAGGTGGAATAGATGCAGTATTGCAAGACTCAGAAGAAAAATCAGGATTGCTAAAAAGTCTTGGAATTAATATGAATTTAGCACCAGTTGCAGATATTACATCAAATACCAATGCATTCATTTATAAAAGAACTTTAGGACAAGATGTTCAAACAACAGCAAATTACATTGCAGAAATTGTAAAAAATATGAAACAGTCAAATATAATATCAGTACTTAAACACTTTCCTGGATATGGAGATAATGTTGATACACATACAGGAATAGCAATAGACGAAAGAACAATGGAAGAATTTGAACAAACAGATTTTATACCTTTTCAAAGTGGAATACAAAATGGAACTCCATGTATACTAGTAAATCATAATATAGTAAAATGCATGGATAGTACAATGCCAGCATCATTATCAAAAAATGTACATGAAATTTTAAGAAATAAATTAAACTTTACAGGAGTAGTTATTACAGATGACTTAGCAATGGATGCTGTAAAAAAATATGCAGAAAATAATGAAGCAGCTGTGCAAGCTGTATTAGCAGGAAATGACATGATAATATCATCAGACTTTTTAGCACAAAAGCAAGAAGTTTTAGATGAAATAAATGCGGGAAAAATAGATATAGAATTGATAGATAATGCAGTAGAAAGAATACTATCAATGAAATATGCTTATGGAATAATAAGTGATTAATAATAGGAGGAAAAATAATTGCAAACCAGGATTATGAAGAGATAATTGGACTAGAAGTACATGCGGAATTATCAACAAAAACAAAGATATTTTGCTCATGTCCAACAGAATTTGGTGCTGATCCAAATACACATGTATGTCCAGTATGTATGGCAATGCCAGGAGCATTACCAGTACTAAATGAAAAAGTTGTTGAATATGCAGTAAAAGCAGAACTTGCAACAAATTGCTCAATATCACAAGATAGTAAAAATGATAGAAAAAACTATTTTTATCCAGATCTTCCAAAATCATATCAAATTTCACAGTTTGATAAACCATTATGTAATAATGGATATATAGAAATTGAAGATGATAATGGAAATCCTAAAAAAGTTAGAATTTTGAGAATTCATATAGAAGAGGATGCAGGAAAGCTAAATCACAATGAATTTACAGGAGGAAGTTTGGTAGACTTAAATAGAGCTGGAGTTCCTTTAATAGAAATAGTATCAGAACCAGATTTACGTTCAAGTGGTGAAGCAGATAGATATTTAAAGAAATTAAAATCAATATTACAATATATAGAAGTATCAGATTGCAAAATGCAAGAAGGATCATTAAGAGCAGATGTCAATGTTTCAGTACATAAAAAAGATGAACCTTTTGGAACAAGATGCGAAATGAAGAATATGAACTCTTTCAAATCAATACAAAGGGCAATTGAATATGAAAAAGAAAGACAGATAAATGAATTAGAGCATGGAAGAACAATCATACAGGAAACTCGCAGATGGGATGATATAGAAGGACAGACATTTGAAATGAGAGACAAAGAAGATGCTCAAGATTACAGATATTTTCCAGAGCCAGACTTAGTTGCAATATGATTATCAGATGAATATATTGAAAATATAAGAAAAGAACTACCAGAAATGCCAGAAAGCAGAAAAGCAAGATACATTTCTGAGTTACACTTATCTGAAAAAGATAGCAACTATTTAACAAGCTCAAAAGCATTATCAGACATTTTTGAAAAAACAGGGAAAATATGCAAGAACTATAAAGCCGTATGTAACTGGTTAAATTCAGACATAGCTAGAATATTAAACGAAAAAGAAATCGAACCAGAACAGATTCCATTTACAGCAGAACAATTAGCAGAATTAGTAGAACTAATTGATGCAGGAACAATAAGTTCAAGCATAGGCAAAAAAGTATTAGATGAATTATTTGAAAATCCAAGAAGTCCAAAATACATAATAAAAGAAAAAGGCTGGATTCAGATATCAGATGAAAATGCTATAAAAGATGTAGTATTACAAGTTTTATCAGCAAATCCACAATCAATAGCAGATTTTAAAGCTGGAAAAGATAGAGCATTAGGATTTTTGGTAGGACAAGCGATGAAAGCAACAAAAGGAAGAATTTACAGATGTTTATAATGAACTTAAAACAAAACTTATACAAAAAGGTATTCCCGAAGAAGAAATAGCTTTTATTCATGAGGCAGATAATGAAACAAAGAAAAAAGAACTATTTAGTAAGGTAAGACAGGGAGAAGTTAGAGTGTTAATGGGTTCTACTTCAAAAATGGGTGCAGGAACTAATGTACAAGATAAACTAATTGCACTACACCATTTAGATTGTGCCTGGAAACCAAGCGATTTAACACAAAGAAACGGCAGAATGATAAGACAGGGAAATGAGAATGAAAAAGTATTTGTATATTCTTATGTTACTGAAAAGACATTTGATGCTTATATGTATCAATTAGTTGAACAAAAACAGAAGTTTATATCTCAAATAATGACCTCTAAAACACCTGCAAGAACAATGGAAGATATAGATGAAAAAGCTCTATCTTATGGAGAAATAAAAGCATTAGCAACAGGTAATCCTTTAATTTTAGAAAAGACTAATTTAGATAGTGAAATATCTAAACTTAAATTATTAAGACAAAACTTTATGAATCAAAAGTATGCTTTGCAAGATAAAGTGTTAAAACATTATCCTGAAGAAATTACAAGATTAAATAATAAAATTGCTGCAATGGAAGAAGATACTATAAAGCTACAAGAATATACTAAACCTAATATGGATGGTTTTTCTCCAATGATAATTGATGGTAAAGAATATTCTGAAAAAGCAGATGCAGGAAAGAAACTTTTAGAATGTACTCAATTATTAAAGAGTATGGAAGTACGAGAAATTGGAGAATACAGAGGTTTCAAAATGGAAATTAGCTTTGATTCTGTTACTAGAAATATAAAATTAAAGCTGAAGAATAAATTTAGTTATACTATTGATTTAGGTGTAGATGCAGGTGGTAATATTATAAGAATTAACAATTGCTTAGAAAACATAGCAAGAGATATTCCACTAGAACGAGAGAAACTTGATAATACCAAATTGCAATTAGAAAATGCAAAAGTAGAAAGTCAAAAAGAGTTTCCTCAAGAACAAGAACTAAAAGATAAGCAGAGAAAACTTGATAGTATAAATGCAGAATTAAAAATTAATGATGATGACCATGAAATTTTAGGAGATGAACAAGAAGAATTAATAAGAAATTTAGATTCTGAAGAATTAAAAATAAAAAGCAATGAAGAATGGATAAGAAAATTTGAAAAGAATATGCATATTGATAAATTAGATAATATTATTATAAATGAATTAATAGAAGATATACAAGTTCATGATAATGGTAATATAAACATAATATTTAAATATCAAGATGAATTTATTGAAGCAATTGACTTTATAAAAACAAATAATTGTGTTATAATATAGAAAGTTGTATAAATTGAAAGATAGAATGGAAGTGAATAATATATATGGATATGTATCAAAAAAGAAAAGCAAGAAAAGAAATGAAAAATAATGAAAATAAAGAAGAAATACAAAATCAAATGAATATCAACTGGTATCCAGGACATATGGCAAAAACAAAACGCCAAATAATAGATGATATGAAATTAGTAGACGTAGTAATAGAATTATTAGATGCACGTATACCAAAATCAAGTCAAAATCCAGATATACAAGGGATGGTTAAAAACAAAAAAAGAATAGTAATTTTAAATAAATCAGACCTAGCAGATGAAAAAGAAACAAAAAAATGGATAGAATATTTTAAAAAGAAAAATATTTTAGCAATAGACGTAGATTCAAATCAAGGAAAAGGGATAAAGCAAGTATCACAAGCTATAGAGAAGATAATGGAAGATGAACTGAAAATTCAAAACAGCAAAGGAAGAATAAGAAAAACAATAAGAGTAATGATAGTTGGAATTCCAAACGTAGGAAAATCATCTTTTATAAACAGAATATCTAAAAAAACAACAATGACAGTAGGAAATAAACCAGGTGTAACAAGACAAAAACAATGGATTAGAATAGGTAATCAAATAGAATTATTAGACACACCAGGTGTTCTATGGCCAAAATTTGAAAGTGAAGAAGTTGGACTAAATTTGTCATATACAGGAAGTATAAAAGAAGAAATTTTAGAAAAAACAGAGATTGCATATAATTTATTAAAATTCTTAGATGAAAACTATTCAAGTGATCTATACGTAAAATATAAAATATCAGAACAAGAAATAGACGAAATAAAAGATAATCCACAATACACATTAGAATTGATGTATTTAATAGGTAAAAAAAGAGGAGCATTAATATCAGGTGGAAATATTGATGAAGAAAAAGTTGCAAAAATTATTCTTGATGATTTTAAAAATGGTAGAATAGGAAAAATAACATTAGAAAAGGCGGAATAAAATAATGGAGTTAATAAATAGAGAAAAAGAAGAAGTAGATATAAACTTATTATCACCACTAACATGGGCATATGTAGGAGATGCAGTATATGAGCTATATGTAAGAACAAATTTAGTTGATAAGACTAAACTAAAACCACATAAATTACACATAGAATCAATTAAATATGTGAAAGCCAAAGCACAAGCTGATATATTAAAAGGGATAATGGGAAAATTAACAGAAGAAGAGAAAGATATTGTAAGAAGAGCAAGAAATGCTGAAAATCATCATTTACCGAAAAACGCAGAACCAGAAGATTATATGTACTCTACAGCTTTCGAAGGATTAATAGGATATTTATATTTATGTAAAAAAGATGAAAGACTAAAAGAAATTTTAGAAATGAGTGTGAAATTTTAATAAAGAGATAAAGAAAAAGTATCAAGCAAGAGCTTGATACTTTTTTTAGTTTGGTGACCCCTACGGGAATCGAACCCATGATTCCACCTTGAGAGGGTGGCGTCTTAGCCGCTTGACCAAGGGGCCACATGAACATTTATATTTATATCACAAAACCATGCTAATAGTCAATAGTAAAATAAATAAAAAATTTTTAAAAAATACGAACAAATGTATTGACAAAAAATAAATATGAAGTATAATAATCATACAAACAGATGTACGGAGGTATATAATGATAGGTTCATTGCATATTAAAAATGTAGGAATAATAGAAGATATAACAATAAATTTAAATGAAGGATTTAATGTATTTACAGGTGAAACAGGAGCAGGAAAAACATTAATAATAGATTCATTGCAAATACTAGCTGGTGGAAGATTTTCAAAAGAAATAATAAGACATGGAGAGAAAAGTTCATATATAGAAATGCTTGTATATCTAGGTGAAGAAGAATATTCAATTTCAAGAGAAGTAAATCAAGCAGGAAGAAATATTTGCAAAATAAATGGAAGATTAACAACAGTAAATGAATTAAAAACATTTATGAAAAAAGTAATAGATATACATGGTCAGCAAGATAACCAAACAATTTTAGAACCATCAAGTCACATAAAATTTTTAGATGGCTTCATAGGTGAAAAAATAGAAAAAATTAAAAAAGAATATTTAGAAAAATATAATAAATATGTATCAATAAAAGAAGACTTAAAAAAGAATTATGGCAATGATAAAGAAAAACAAAGAAAATTAGATTTATTACATTATCAAGCAAATGAAATATCAGAAGCAAACCTTGTTGTTGGAGAGGAAGAAGAATTAGAAGAAAATCTTAAGAAAATACTAAACTCAGAGAAAATACAAAAAAATCTTGAAGAATCACATTATAAATTGGAAGATGGAATTTTATCTGAACTTAATTCAGTAATTAGATTAATTGAAAAAATAAGTGAATATGATCCTGCATATGAAAAAACACAGGAGCAATTACAAAGTACATACTATGATTTAGAAGAAGCAGAACGAGAGCTATATACATATAAAGAAAATATTTATTTTGATGAAGAAGAAAGAAATAATATAGAAGAGCGAATTGATTTAATTCAAGATTTAAAAAGAAAATATGGAAATAATATATCAGAGATTCTTGAGTATAAAAATGAGGTCGAAGCTCAAATAAAAGAAATAGAAAATTTATCAACATATATAGAAAATTTAAAAATAGAAAAAGAAATAATAGAAAAGAAACTAGAAGAATTAGCACAAAAAATGCATTTACTTAGAAATGAATATAGCATAAAAATGTCAAAAGAAATAAACGAAGAGCTACAAGATTTAGAAATGAAAAATGCTAAATTTTCTGTAAGCATAAGTGGAAGAAATGAATTTAATGCAAACGGAAAAGATGATATAGAATTTCTAATAAAAACTAATGTTGGAGAAGATGAAAAGCCTTTAATTAAAATAGCATCAGGTGGAGAAATGTCAAGAATAATGCTAGGTATAAAGAAAGTATTAGCAGATGTTGACAAAGTACCAGTACTAATATTTGATGAGATTGATACTGGAATTAGTGGAATAGCAGCTAAAAAAGTCGGAATAAAAATGAAAGAAATATCAAAAACACATCAAGTAATATGCGTAACTCACTTGGCACAAATAGCAGCCAAAGGCGATTATAATTACTTTATAAAGAAAGAAGTAAAAAATAATAAAACAAATACAAAAATAGAGCAATTAGATGAAGAAGGTGTATTGAGAGAAATTGCAAGAATAGCAACAGGCGAAATAAATGATATCTCAATACAACATGCAAAAGAACTTCGAAAAGAAAAAGTTGCATAAAAAATTAATATTTTTCCAAGAATAATACTGAAAGAAAGAGGTGAAAAACTTGGAAAATAATAATTTAAACATATTAGACGAAGTCAACAAAGGTGCAACAATGGGAATGAATGCAATAAAAATGGTTGGAGATAAAACTCATGATGCAGATTTAAAATCAACTTTAAAAACTGAATATGAAAAGTACAACAAAATATCAGAAAGAATTCATAATTTGTATTCTCAAATAACTACAGATAAAGAACCACACGAAGTAAACAAGATGGAAAAAATGATGACATGGTATGGAATTCAAATGCGAACCATAACAGATGATACACCATCTAAGTTATCTGAACTATTAATGCAAGGAACAAATATGGGAATAATAGAAGGAAGAAGGCTTTTAAATCATAATCAAAATACTAGAGTAGATGAAAGCGTTAAAAATATCTTGAATGATTTTGTTGCAATGCAGGAAGATAGTGTAGAAACACTTAAAAAATTTTTATAAGCCCAAAATTACAAATTTTAATATACTAGAATAGAAGTGGATATTAATAACGTTAGAACTAATTGATGTTTTAAAGTTATTAATGCCCACTTTTGTTCTTTATTCTTACAAAAGTGTAAGAAAAGTGAGAAATAATTTATGATATAATGAAAAAGGGTGAGAGAGATGCAGAAAATTTTAATAATTGAAGATGATGAAAAAATAAGAAGTGAATTAGAAACTTTTTTAAATAAAAATGGATATGAAACAAAAACAATAGTAAATTTCGAAAATACAATAGAAGATGCATTAAATGAAAAAGCAGATTTAATATTATTAGACATAAATTTACCGTATGCAGATGGTGAGTACATATGTAAAGAAATCAGAAATAATTCAGATGTGCCAATAATAATGGTAACAAGCAGAGATAGTGAGATTGATGAATTAATAAGCTTAAACTATGGAGCGGATCAATATGTTACAAAACCATATAACATTCAAATCTTACTCGCAAAAATAGCAGGGCTTTTAAAACGAAATCAATCTAATAATACAAATGATAAAATAGAATTAGAAAAATTTATATTAAATACATCAAGTAGATATGTTGGAAATGGGGATAAAAAAGTAGAGTTAACCAAAAATGAATATAACATTATATATTATCTAAGCTTAAGAAAAGGAAAGTTAGTTTCAAGAGATGAAATAATGGACTACCTTTGGGAAAGTGAAAGTTTTATTGATGACAACACATTAAGTGTAAATATAAAAAGAATAAGAGATAAATTAGAAGAAATAGGAGCAAAAGATTCAATAGAAACTAGGAGAGGACAAGGGTATATTTTAAAATGAAATTCAAAGATTTTATAAAGGATAAAAAAATAGAAATAATATTCATGCTATTTTCAACAATGTCAATCGAAATAATTTTATTAGCATATCAAATTCAACTAATAGTGCGAGTATATGTAGTTGCTTCAATAATTTTAAGTTTATTAATAAGTATGTTAATTGAATACTACAGCAAAAAAAGTTATTATAATAATCTTTTAGAAAAATTAGATGAATTAGATCAAAAGTATTTACTATCAGAAGTAATCTCAAAAGCAAATTTTCAAGATGGTAATTTATTTAAAGAAATATTAGAAGAAACAGGCAAGTCAATGCTTGAAAATGTGAATAAATATAAATACGCGCAAGAAGACTATAAAGAATATATTGAGCTATGGATACACGAAATAAAAACGCCAATCTCAGCTAGCAAGTTAATAATAGAAAATAATAAAAATGAAGTAACTAAAAATATTGAAGAAGAATTAGACAAAATAGAAAATTACACAGAACAAGCATTGTATTATGCAAGAAGCAATACTGTAGAAAAAGACTATATAATAACAAAAACAAACCTAAAAGATATTGTTAACATGAGTATTATAAAAAACAAAACAATTATATTAAATAACAAGATTGAGCTTGACATACATGATTTAGAAAAACAAGTTTATACAGATAGCAAATGGGTTGTATTTATATTAAACCAAGTTATTCAAAATTCAATTAAATATTCAAAAAAGGAAAACAAATTAATTGAAATATATGCTGAAGAACAAAAAGAAAAAGTTACTTTATACATAAAAGATAATGGATTAGGAATAAAAAAATCAGAACTTTTAAGAGTATTTGATAAAGGATTTACTGGAGAAAACGGAAGAATAATAGGAAAAAAATCAACAGGAATCGGATTATACTTATGTAAAAAATTATGCGATAAATTGCAACTTGCAATAAATATAAATGCTGAACAAAACGTAGGCACAGAAGTAACAATAGTATTTCCAAAAGGAAGTTTTTCACATTTTGAAAATTAAATTTCAAGAAATAGTCTTAATGTTAATTTTTTTCTCTTACAAAAATGTAAGAGAAACGTAAGAGTAAAAAATAGTAAGAAACCAAAAAAGAAATTATAATATAATCAGTTGTTAGATAAAAAGATTGAAAATGATTACAGCTTTGAATGTACAAAAATTAAATAACGGTAAAAAAATTATAATCAAAAATTAACTTTTTCAACAAAATTTTATCTTAAGAAAGGAAAATGATTAACATGGATAACGTATTAGAAGTTAAAAACATTGAAAAGTATTATGGCAATAAAAGCAATCTTACAAAAGCAATTGATAACATAAGCTTTCAAGTACAAAGTGGTGAATTTGTTGGAATAATGGGAGCATCAGGATCACGGAAAAACAACATTGCTAAATTGTATTTCAACAATTGACAGAGTTACAGCTGGTAAAATTATAATAAACAATCAAGACATTACAAAAATAAAAGGAAATAATCTTAATAAATTCAGGAGAGAAGAGTTAGGATTTATATTCCAAGATTTTAATTTATTAGACACATTAACAGCATATGAGAACATAGCCTTAGCATTAACAATTCAAAAGATTAAACCAAATGAAATTGATGTAAGAGTAAAAGAAATTGCACGAAAATTAGGGATAACAGATATACTAAAAAAATATCCATATCAAGTTTCAGGAGGACAAAAACAAAGAATTGCATCAGCAAGAGCAATTATAACAAGCCCTAAATTAGTTCTAGCAGATGAACCAACAGGAGCTTTGGACAGTAAATCATCAAGACAGTTATTAGAAACATTTGAGCACTTAAATAAAAATATGGGAGCAACAATTTTAATGGTAACACATGATGCATTTACAGCCAGCTATGCAGAAAGAATAATATTTATTAAAGATGGAAAAATCTTTAATGAAATAGTAAAAGGAAATGATACGAGAAAAGAATTTTTTGAAAAAATAATTGAGGTGCAAACACTTCTTGGAGGTGATTTGAACGATGTTATTTAAATTATCATTTAGAAACATGAAAAAAAGCTTCAAGGATTATGCAATATATTTTTTAACATTATTTTTGGGTGTAGCAATTTTCTATATGTTTAATTCTTTAGACAGTCAACAAGCAATGCTAGATATTTCAGAATCACAAAAAGAAATAATAAAATTGATGATTAGTATGCTTAGTGTTGTTTCAATTTTTATTGCGGTAATATTGGGATTGTTAATAGCATATGCTAATAAGTTTTTAATAAACAGAAGAAAACGTGAATTTGGAATTTATATGACATTAGGAATGGGAAGAAGACAAATATCTAAAATTATATTACTAGAAACAATACTAGTAGGAATTTTATCATTAATTGCAGGACTTGCAATTGGAATTTTTGCATCTCAATTTATGTCAGTATTGGTTGCAAAAATGTTTGAAGCAGACATGACTAAATTCACATTTATTTTTTCAAAAGAAGCATGCATAAAAACATGTGTATACTTTGCAATCATATATATAGCTGTAATGTTTATAGATACAATAACCGTATCAAGGTACAAACTAATAAACTTGTTAACAGCAACAAAGAAAAATGAAAAAATAAAATTAAAAAATCCAATATTATGTATGTTAGTATTTATAATTGCATGTGTAATGCTAGGATGGGCATATTGGAAAGTATCTGCTAAAGCAACAACAATATCAACAATTCAAGAAATGATTAAACCAATAATAGCAGGAATAATAGGAACAGTACTAGTGTTTTGGTCATTATCAGGATTCATTTTAAAATTAGTACAATCAAACCAAAAGATATATTTAAAAGGAACAAACATGTTTGTTCTAAGACAGTTAAGCAACAAAGTAAATACGACAGTTGTAAGTATGAGTGTAATTTGCTTAATGCTATTTATGACAATAACAGTATTATCAACAAGTTTATCATTGCAAAATTCAATGAAAAAAGACCTAGAAGAAATGACACCAGTAGATATAAACTTATACAAACAAGCAAATATTGGAGATACATACACTCTTTATGGAGTAAAAAAAGAATCAACACCTGAGCAAAGGAAAGACTCAAAATACCCAATAACGACTACATTGAAAGAAAACGGATACAGTTTAAATGAACTTAAAGATATAACAGAAATTGAAATTTATAATACTGATGAATGGCAAATACCAGATTCATTAGGTGATGAATTTGAAAAAATTCAAGAGCAATATACATTAGTGTCATTTGCAGAACCAGAAGATATAATAAAAGTTTCAGATTATAATAAAATAGCAAGATTGTATGGAAATCAAGAATACTCTTTAAATGATGATGAATTTATGACAATATGTAATTTTGATTCATTTGAAAAAATAAGAAATTCAGCATTAGAAAAAGGAGTAACAATAACGATAAATGGCAAAGAATATCATTCAAAATATAAAGAATGTAAGCCAGGATTTGTCCAGATGTCAACAAGTCATACAAATCTAGGAATAATTCTAGTGCCAGATAGCTTTGAATTAAAAGATAGTTGGAAAGAACAATATTTTTTGGCGGCTAATTATAATGCAACAACAGACGAGGGAAAAGAAAAAATCGAAAAAGATTTTACAAATGGAAAACCACTAGAAGCAAAAGGAATTAATCTAGAAGGAATGAGTAAAATATCATTAGTAGAATCAAGTGTGGGTATTTCAACAATGGTAGTATTTATCGCAATATATTTAGGAATAGTATTTTTAATAGCAAGCTCTGCAATCTTGGCATTGAAACAATTAACAGAAAGTTCAGACAACAAGCAAAGATATTTAATCTTAAGAAAAATTGGATGCGATGAAAAAATGATTAATCAGGCACTGTTCAGACAAATAGGAATTTTCTTTATGATGCCACTTGTATTAGCGATAATTCATTCAATTTTTGGAATACAATTTGCAACTACAATATTTGAAGGATTAACAAGTAAAAGTCAATTATTACCATCAATTATATCAACAGTAATAATTATGGTAGTGGTTTATGGATTATATTTCATTGCAACATATGTTGGAAGTAAAAATATAATAAAAGAATAATAATTTTATATAAAACTAAAAGGAATGTCCCATGTCCAATGTAGAAGACATTTCATGTTAGTAGCCTAATTTATACTGTCAAACGTTATGAGTTCAGTACATAGATTATTAAAATTAAAAAGGAAAAGGACCCTGCAGTAAAAGCAGGGCCTTTTAGAATAGTTTTAGTCTTCAAACTTATGATCGAAGATATCCTTTTCATTGTTTAATTTTTTACAAAAATATTTTGATATAATTTTGATTAGTTATTCCTTTTCTATTAAACTAATTCTCCAGAATTTGTATTATATTAACACGTTATTCTTTAATCTCCTTAGCCAATTTTGAAATTGCTTTTGTTTCAATACGAGAAACATAAGATCTTGAAATACCGAAGATATTAGCAACTTCATTTTGAGTAAGAGGTTTAGAATTATTTAAACCAAATCTTAAAATCAAAATTTCTCTTTCTCTAGGTTTAAGAATAGAAGCCATTTTTTCATACAATTTCTTTTCTTTTAATTTCAAATCAATAGCATCTTCAATACTTCTTTCGTTGTTTTCTAAAACCTCTTGCAAAGTGATAATATTATCATCTTTATCCTTACCAATAGGTTCATTAAGAAAAACTTCAGAATTTAATTTTTTAGAATTTCTAAAGAACATCAAAATTTCATTTTCAATACACCTAGAAATATATGTAGAAAGCTTTACACCTTTTTTAGAATTGTAACTATTAATTCCTTTTATTAATCCAATAGTGCCAATAGAAATTAAATCATCTAAAGGAACATTGGCAGACGTATATTTTTTAGAAATATGAGCAACAAGTCTTAAATTTCGTTCAATTAAAACATCTTTTGCAGACATATCTCCGTTTTCAAATTTTTCTAAATATATTTTTTCTTCATCACTTGAAAGTGGCTCAGGAAATAGGTTATTACTAGATATGTACCCAAATAAAAAAACAGACGAATTAATAAAGGTTAAAAAACCTGAAATGGACAATATAAGCATATTAGACCTCCAAATATCTATATAGAAAATATATGAAATAAAATAAAAATAGTGCGTGTCAACTTAAAAATAACCTTGTCATAAAATGTCCATATTCAAATAAAGTTTTTTAAGAGAGAGGACTTGCAAATTATTAAGGTCGAATAATGTTAGATAAGAAAAAATATTGAAAAATAAAGAAAAACGATTAGTACTTCCTTTTTTTAACAAAATGTGTTATAATATAGTTATCAAACATTTAAGGAGGAGATATTTATGACAACAATGACACGGAAAGATGTAAAGATGATGGAGTACAACAACCCGTTACCACAAGTTCTGGATGGTAAATCTAAAGGCTACGAGGAAGTCTTCATTAACGCAGGTGGTGAGCCTACAGAAGAACTGGCTCAGAGCCATTTAGTAGCGATTATTGTAAACCATCCAAGAAAGCTTGGTTGGTACAGCCAGAATGAGGGTGTGTTCCAGGATTCTGATGGTCTCTGGTATGCGTATCGCTACCAGGCTCAGTACAGATAAAACTGAACGAAAGTAACTAATTAATCTCCGGCCCGGCTATAACAATTTAGCCGGGCTTCTTCTATGTTAAAAAGCTGTAAAAAATTAAAAATCTAAAAGAACAATGTAAAGAACAATGCAGATTCCAAAATATTAAATAAGTTTTTTAGCAGTTCAAATTTTACTTTGCACTAAGTATAATATTGTAATTTAAATCAAAAGAAGATATAATCAATAATATTAAAAAAGAAAGAAATGAAACATTATGAAAGAATTAGATGAATGCAAATTATGTCCATTTGAATGTAAGGTAAACAGAAATGAAAATCACTTAGGTAGGTGCAAAGCAGGAAAAAATATAAAGATAGGATTGTACTCTTTACATTATGATGAAGAACCTTGCATAAGCGGAAAAGAAGGTTCAGGAACAGTATTTTTTAGCAATTGCAATTTAAAATGTAAATTTTGTCAGAATTATAAAATAAGCTGTGAAGGAAAAGGCGAAGAAATAACAGTTCAAGAATTAGCCAAAATATTTTTAAAACAACAAGCAGATGGTGCAAACAATATTAATCTTGTAACAGCAGTACCATATGTACCACACATAATCGAAGCTTTAAAAATTGCAAAGCAAAAAGGACTAACAATACCAATTTTGTATAATACAAGTGGTTACGAAAAAGAAGAAACATTAAAAATGTTGGAAGGTTATATAGATATTTATTTACCTGATTTCAAATACTATGATAATGATTTAGCATTGAGATTATCTGGAACAAAAAATTACAGAGAAATAACTCAAAAAGCCATAAAAGAAATGTATAGACAAGTTGGAAAAAATCAATATGATGGAAATGGTATGTTAAAAAAAGGAATGATAATAAGACATTTAGTATTACCAAATAATATTCAAAATTCAAAAGATGTTTTAAAATGGATAAAAGAAAACATGCCAGAAGATATAACAATAAGCCTAATGGCACAATATTTTCCAACATATAAGGCAAATGAAGACAGTCAAATAAATAGGAAATTAACCCAAGAAGAGTATGATGAAATAGAAAATTACTTATATGAATTAGATTTGGAAAATGGATATATTCAAGATTTAGAAGATGAGGAGGAGAAGTATGTACCAAAATTCTAGTATAGAAATAATTTATGGAACAGGAAATAAAGCCAAAGTTGAGGCTATGAAAAAAATAATAAGAGAACATGATTTTAATGTATCAATACAAACATTAAAAGATATTAATTTCAATGAAGAAATAATAGAAGATGGAAAAACATTTGAAGAAAATTCAGAAATAAAAGCAAGAGTAATTCAAAAATTCTGCGAGAAAAATAATATAAAAAATAAAATAATAATAACAGATGATGCAGGACTATGTATAGATAAATTAAATGGAGAACCAGGTGTATATACAGCAAGATATGCTGGAGAAAATCCAACACAAATAGAAAATATAACAAAAGTTTTAGATAATATGAAACAATATACAAATCCAGAAGATAGATCTTGTACTTTTGTATGCGTATTGACAGCAATTATAATGGAATCAAATGAAAAAATTGTAGCTAGAGGCGAATGTAAAGGTTCAATTGCAATGACTCCAGGAAGATTAGGCGGTCTAACATATGGACCAATATTTATACCAGAAGGCTTTTCAGAACCAATGAGTGAAATGCCAGAAGAAAAATATGAAGCAGTACGTAATCACAGAGATATAGCTATGAAAAAGATTATGCAAGAATTAAAAAAACAAATTAAAGAATAAAAAACGACAAAAATTACACTACTATAAAATTTGAAAAAAATCAACCATTAAAACATATCGAATTAGTTAGTATAAATTCAAAAAAATGAGGAAAAATAACTTAAAACAATCTAAAAACAGTTAAAAAGGAAAAATAGAATTTGAAACAAATAAAAACATATGTTAATATAAATACAACAAATGAATAAGTTATTAATCTTCCCTGCATGGTGCGTTTTTGACAGAGTTTTTAGAACCTACAAGTTTTGGAGAAGGGAGCATGATCTCTGAATATGGCGTGTAAGCTTACGAGCTTTATCAGTAAGAAACCCAGAAGTATTTAGGACAGCACCCACCTGTTTTAGGACAGGTCCATAAAAATTCTTATGCATGACGGCTGATGTGGGGTTTTTAATGCCAATATTGGTGAATTGCCAATGTTGGCATTAATTTTTTACACACTTTACAAGAAAAATCAAAAATGCTAAAATAAAGACATTGGAGGAGCTATGAACGTAAAAGAGGCTATAAAATATGGAATAGATAATTTAAAAAATATAGATGATAAATCACTTAAAGTAAGACTAATTTTATCTCATTTTATGAATGTTGAAAAAAACTATTTAATAACACATGATGATGAAGAATTATCAGAAGAGATAGAAGAAAAATACAAACTAGGAATTGAGAAATTATCTAAAGATGTACCACTTCAATATATAACAAATACTCAAGAATTTTATGGAATGAAATTTAAGGTCAATGAAAATGTTTTGATACCTAGATATGATACAGAAATTCTAATTGAAGAAACTTTAAAATTGGCTAAAGACAAAGACAAAATATTAGATATGTGTACAGGAAGTGGAATCATAGCAATCACATTAGTAAAAAATGTGGAGAAAGCAAATGTATTTGCATGTGATATAAGCCTTGAAGCTCTAAAAGTCGCAAAAGAAAATAATGAATTACATAATACAAATGTTAAATTTATTAACTCAAATTTATTTGAAAATATAGAAGAAAAAAATTTTGATATTATAGTTTCAAATCCACCATATATAACAGAAAAAGAGATGCAAGAACTAGAAAATCAAGTGAAAAAGGAGCCTGAATTGGCTCTATATGGCGGAGTAAATGGACTAGATTTTTATAAAAAAATAACTGAAAACGCAAAAGAATATTTAAAAAAAGAAGGATTATTAATATTTGAAATTGGTTATAAACAAAAAGAAGACGTTAGCAAAATATTAATTGAAAATAAATTTAAGAATATAAAATGTGTGAAAGACTTGCAAGGATTAGACAGAGTTATAATAGGAGAGAAGGAGTAAATATGTCTTTTTCATCGGAAGTAAAACAAGAGTTAAGTTCAATAAATACATATTCAAAATCTAATTTGATAGAAGCTGAATTAATAGGATATTTAATGTCAGCGAATATAAAAGAAGAAAATGAGAAAATTGAATTTATTACAGAAAATGAATTTAATATTGAGAGAATTTATAAAATTTTGTTTAAATTGAAAATAGAATATGAGCCTGAAACAAGAAGAAAAACTTTTGTTGCAAAGATTAATAAACCAAATTTGAGAAACATTGAAAATTTAGAAACTGAAGAAGAGAAAAAAGCATTGATAAGAGGAATTTTTCTAGGAAGCGGATCAATAAATGACCCTACGAAAAAGTATCACTTAGAAATTTTATCGAAGAATAAAGATGTTGCTCAATATATTCAAAATATATTAAAAAGCTTTAATATAAAAGCAAAAATTCTTGAGATGAATAATACAATTTATATAAAAGAAGGCGAAGAAATTTCAAAATTCTTGGCTTTCATAGGTGCTCAAAAAGCAGTTTTAAAATATGAAGAAATTCGAGTTATGAGAGAAATCCGAAATAACGTTAATAGACAAGTAAATTGTGAAACAGCAAATTTGAATAAAACAATCAGTGCTTCAGTAATGCAAATAGAAGCAATAAATTATTTGAAGAAAGTAAAGAAATATGAAGAATTACCTACAGGCTTGCAGGAGATAGCTGAGCTAAGATTGGAATATCCAGAAATGAGTTTAAAAGATTTAGGAAGTTTATTAGAAAAAACTTTAGGAAAATCAGGAGTAAATCATAGATTAAAGAAAATTATAGAAATTGCTGATGAAGCAAAGAAGGAGAACGAATGAAAGAAATAGGATTATATATTCACATTCCATATTGCAAAAGAAAATGTTTTTATTGTGATTTTATTTCTTTTTCAGGGAAAGAAGATACAATAAAAGAATACGTAGAAGCAATAAAAAAAGATATATCAGATTGTAAATACACAGGATTTAATATAGGTACAATTTACATAGGTGGTGGTACACCATCACTTATTGACCCACAGTATATTTCAGAAATAATTGCAAAGGTAAGAGAAAAATTTATAGTAACTCAAAATGCAGAAATAACAATAGAAGTGAATCCAGGAACAGTAACGAGAGAGAAATTGATGGATTATAAAAAGGCTGGAATAAATAGATTAAGCATAGGTTTGCAATCAACTGATAATGATACATTAAAACGAATTGGAAGAATACATTCTTATGAGGACTTTGTAGAAACATATGATATGGCAAGAGAAATAGGATTTGATAATATTAATGTTGATTTCATGATAGCACTTCCAGGAGAGGATGAATGGAGCGTTGCAATACAAATAAGTGAAATAATTAATTTGAAACCAGAACATATTTCATGCTATTCATTAATTTTAGAAGATGGCACAAGACTAAAAGAAATGGTAGATTCAGGAGAAGTAGAATTACCAACTGATGAAGAGGAAAGAAAAATGTATTGGAAAATGAAAGAATTGCTAGAGGAAAACGGATATGAACATTATGAAATATCAAATTTTTCAATGCCAGGACATAGATCAAGACACAATATGGATTGTTGGTCTCAAAAGGAATACCTTGGATTCGGAACAGCAGCACATAGCTATTTCGGCGGAAGAAGATTTTCTAATAAGAAAACAATTGAAGAATATATAGAAAATTACAGTGAAAAAGAAATTGAAGAAGACCAAACAGAAGAAGATATGAAAAAAGAATACATGATGCTAGGACTAAGAAAAATAGAAGGAGTATCAATATCTAAATTTGAACAAAAATTTCAAATTAATCCATTATTCTATTTTAGGTTTGAAATAAGCAAATTAGTAGACGAAGACCTAATAGAAATTGATTTAGATAGTATAAGATTAACCAAAAAAGGATTAGATTTAGCTAATCTTGTTTGGGAAGAGTTTGTGTAAGAAATATATAATAGAAAAAGAGCCATGCTTTTGTAGCATGGCTCTCGTCGTGATTACAGATAATCGCGAACCAAGATAGCATTTTCAATCAGTTTGGTAAGTGCTTTGTAGATTGGAGCTGTCTCATGATTTAACCTTGCGTCATCTTTGGGTAATAATTCGCAGGAAATCAAAAAACCAAAAGAGACAACAGGATATGAGATGTTTTCCGGAAGAACTTTGGCGTATTCATCATTCAGTCTGCTGACATATTCTTCACGGAAGATAATTGCTGGAAACTTCTTGACAACCAACTGCTTTACAGCCTTGATGTTAAGAAAACCGGTAGATACATTGCCATAGTCTACACCTGAATCATCGAGCTCCAAACATTTAAGAATCAAATTGATGCAAACATCACGACCGCATTCTTTGATTTCTCCGTTTGGTGCAAATACCTTTGAGTAACATTCAAGAAAATCGTTTTCCCGTTTCATAGTGATACCTCCTATTTAAAAAAGCTTTTACAACGGGTGTCTAAAGGTTCATTAATATGAGTCTTTGTAGGGATATTATACACGCATCAACTAAATTTGTAAATAATTTTAAGTAAATTAGCAAATACTATTGACAATTGCTAAAAATAGGTATAATATATATAAAGAATTTAGCAAAGGCATATAAAGAGTGCTAAAAATAAAAGAGGTAGTAAAATGGTTGAAAATCTTGATAATAGAAAAAAAAGAATACTTCAAGCAATCATAGAAGAATACATTGATACTGCAGAGCCTGTAAGCTCAGGAAACTTAGTAAAAGAATTGAACTGCAGTAGTGCTACAATAAGAAATGAAATGGCTGAATTAGAAAAGGTAGGATTCATTGAAAAACCATATACATCAGCCGGAAGAATACCATCTCAAAAAGGATATAGATATTATATAGATGAATTATTAAGAGATGATAAATTAACTAAAAAAGAAATGCAATATATAAAAAATAAACTAGAAACAACAGTAAACGATTTAGAAGATTTAACCAAAATAGCAACAACAACTTTATCAGAATTAACACATTATACAACAATTGCTATAGGACCTAAAATAGAAAAACATACAATATTAGATGTTAAATTCGTATTATTAGGAAGCAGAGTTATGATGGCAATAATCCTAACAGACTCTGGAATAATTCGTGAGGCAATTATAAAATTTGATGAAGATGTTACAGAAGAACAAATTAAAAACTTGAATACAATATTTGCAAATCACATGGTTGGAAAACCAATAGAAGAAATTGGTGGAAATGTTGAAGAATTTATATCCGCACAAATGAATAGTAGTATAGCAGTTATAAAGAAAATAATAGAAGAAATAGATAAATTATTTAAAGAAAGCGAAGAAGTTTATTTAGAAGGAACAAATAAGTCATTTGACTTACCAGAATTTCAAAAAGCAGATTTAGCTAAAAACTTCATGAACGTCTTAGATGCCAAAGATTTAGTATCAGAAGTACTAAATACAGGAATAGCAGAAGACATTAATGTTTATATAGGAAATGAATTACATGATGAAAAATTAAAAGATTTTAGCGTAGTAACATTTAATCATTTGCTAGGCGATAAAGATATAGGAACAATAGGAATAATTGGTCCAACAAGGATGGACTATTCAAAAGTTATTTCTATAATGAAATATATAAGCAAAAAAATAAAAGAAGACTATGAAGATGACAATAAAAATTAATTAAGAAAGAAGGGAAAAAGATGGCAGAAAAAGAAAAGAACACAAAAGATGAGAACGAAGTTAAGACAGAAAATGTTGAAAAAGAAACAGAAGTTATTGAGAATGACATTGAAAAAGAATTAGACGAACTTAATGATAGATACAAGCGTTTATTTGCTGAATTTGAAAACTACAAAAAAAGAAACATGAAAGAAAGAGAATCTTTAAGAAATATGCTTACATCAGACATAATGATGAGCATATTACCAATAATAGATAATCTTGAAAAAGCAATAAGCACTGGAACTAAGGATAAAGCATATGAAGAAGGAATAAAATTAGTATTAAAACAATTAAAAGATGTTTTAGCATATAATGGAGTTAAAGAAATTGAAACAGTAGGAAAAGAATTTGATCCAGAACTTCATGAAGCTGTAAGTCATGTAACAGACGAAAAGCTTGGAAAGAACATTATAAAAGAAGAATTCAGAAAAGGCTATATCATAGGAACTAAAGTAATTAGACATTCTATGGTTATAGTTGCAAATTAGTTTTTAATTTTAAAAATATAAATTGTACAAAAGAACAAATTTAAGATAGATGAAATAAGGAGGAATAAGAATATGTCAAAAATTATAGGTATTGACTTAGGAACAACAAACTCATGTGTAGCCGTAATGGAAGGTGGAGAAGCAGTTGTAATTCCAAACCCAGAAGGAAATAGAACAACTCCATCAGTAGTTGCATTTTCACAAAATGGTGAAAGACTAGTTGGACAAATTGCAAAACGTCAAGCAGTAACAAACCCAGATCATACAGTAATCTCAATAAAAAGAGATATGGGTACAGATAAAAAGGTAAAAATCGAAGGTGATGAATTTACACCTCAAGAAATATCAGCAATGATATTACAAAAATTAAAATCAGACGCTGAAAATTATTTAGGAACAGAAGTAAAACAAGCAGTTATTACAGTTCCTGCATACTTCAGTGATAGCCAAAGACAAGCAACAAAAGATGCTGGTAAAATAGCTGGACTAGAAGTTTTAAGAATTATAAACGAACCAACAGCTGCAGCACTTGCATTTGGTATGGATAAAGCAGATAAAGATCAAAAAATAATGGTATATGATTTAGGTGGAGGTACATTCGATGTTTCTATCCTAGACATAGGTGATGGTGTATTTGAAGTTTTAGCTACAAGCGGAAACAATAGACTTGGTGGAGATGACTTCGATCAAAAAATTATAGAATATCTAATTGCAGAATTCAAAAAAACAAATGGAATTGATTTAAGTACAGATAAAATGGCAATGCAAAGATTAAAAGAAGCTGCTGAAAAAGCTAAAATAGAATTATCAGGAATGGGACAAACACAAATTAACTTACCATTCATAACAGCAGATAGCACAGGACCAAAACACTTAGACATAACATTAACAAGAGCTAAATTCGAAGACTTAATCAGAGAATTAGTTGATTCAACAAAAGGACCTGTTAACCAAGCATTAAAAGATGCTGGAATCACATCTAATGATCTTGACCAAGTATTATTAGTTGGTGGATCTACAAGAGTTCCATTAGTACAAGAAACAGTTAAGAAAATAACAGGTAAAGAACCAAACAAAGGTATAAACCCAGATGAATGCGTTGCATTAGGTGCAGCTATTCAAGGTGGTGTATTATCAGGAGATGTTAAAGACTTAGTATTACTTGATGTAACACCATTATCATTAGGTATTGAAACATATGGTGGAGTATTCACAAAATTAATTGAAAGAAACACAACAATACCAACAAAGAAATCACAAATATTCTCTACAGCTGCTGATGGTCAAACAAGCGTTGAAGTTCACGTATTACAAGGTGAAAGAGAAATGGCAGCATATAATAAAACATTAGGAAGATTCCAATTAACAGGAATTCCACCAGCACCAAGAGGAGTACCACAAATCGAAGTTACATTTGATATAGATGCAAACGGTATAGTTCACGTATCAGCAAAAGATACAGCAACAGGAAATGAACAAAAAGTATCAATCACAGCAAGCACAAACTTAACAGAAGAAGATATCAACAGAGCTGTTAGAGATGCAGAAGAACATGCATCAGAAGATAAAAAGAGAAAAGAAGAAGTTGAAGTTAAGAACAATGCAGAAAGCTTAATTTACAATAGCCAAAAAACATTAGATGAATTAGGAGATAAAGTAAGCAGCGAAGAAAAAGCAAAAGTTCAAACAGAAATTGATAACTTAAAGAAAAAAGTAGAAGGAAACAACATAGAAGAAATTAAAGAAGGAACAGACAAATTAACAAAAGTATTCTATGAAATTTCTGAAAAACTATACAAAGCTAATGGAGCAAATGCAGGAGCAGCAGAAGGTCAAACAGCTGGAGCTGAAGAAGCAAAAGAAGGCGAAGTATATGATGCTGACTACAAAGTAGAAGACGAAAACAAAGATGACAACAAATAAAAAATTCAAATTAGTTTGGGGCGCAAGAATCATACGCCCCAAACTTTTATACATGAATATTTGAAAGATAAAAGTAAAACTTAAAGTTTTTATAATAGAATGTAATTACTGTAAGTTATGCAATGGAGGGAGAAATGAGCGACAATACATCTAAAAGAGATTACTATGAAGTACTTGGCGTAGAAAAAAATGCTACTGACGAAGAACTAAAAAAAGCATATAGAAAACTAGCAAAGAAATATCACCCAGATGCAAACCCAGATAATAAAAAAGAAGCAGAGGCTAAATTCAAAGAAGTTAGCGAAGCATATGAAGTGTTATCGGATAAACAAAAAAGACAAATGTATGATCAATTTGGATTTAATGGACCACAAGGATTCGGAGGACAGAATGGAGGAGGATACTACTCATATGGTTCTGGATTTGATGGATTTAGTGGATTCTCTGGATTTGAAGACTTTGGCTTTGGAAGTTTTGGAGATATTTTCTCAGCAGCATTTGGAGGAGGAACAAGAAGAAAATCTGGACCAAGAAAAGGTGCTGATTTAAAAGTAAATTTAGATATTACATTTGAAGAATCATATCTTGGAGTAGAGAAAACAATTGTAATTAGCAGAAATAAAGAGTGCTCAAACTGCCATGGAACAGGTGCAAAACCTGGAACAAATCCTCAAACATGCCAAGTATGTAATGGTACAGGAAAAATAAAACAAGTAGTAACAACACCATTTGGACAAATGTCAACACAAAAAGTTTGTTCAAATTGTGGTGGTGAAGGAAAAATAATAAAAGAACCTTGCAGTGAATGTAGAGGAAAAGGAATAGTACGCGAATCTGCAAGAATAAAAGTTAAAATACCAGCAGGAATAGATGATGGTCAAACAGTTGTATTACGTGGTGAAGGAGAACCAGGAACTAAGAATGGACCTAAAGGAGATTTATATATAAATGTTCATGTAAAAAAACATAGCATATATTCAAGAAAAGCAGACCATGTATTATGTGATATTCCAATCACATTTACAGGTGCAACTTTAGGAACAGAAATAGAAATTCCTATGGTAGACGGAACTAAAGAGAAATACAAGATTCCAGAAGGAACACAAACAGGCTCAAAATTCGTATTAAGAGGAAAAGGATTTAAGAGCGTAAATGGAAACTGGAGAGGAGATTTTGTATTTACAGTACATGTTCAAGTTCCAAAGAAGTTAACTGCTGAACAAAGAGAATTAATCTCAAAATTAGCATTAACTATGAATGAACAACCACCAATAAAAAAACGTGGAATATTCGGATAAAAGAACAAAAGACTTTTTGCTATACTTAGCAAGAAGTCTTTTTTGTTTGATAGGAAAATCATTTTAAATTTTTATTATAACAATTTAGAAAATATTAAGATTTTATAAATATTTAAAATAGAAAAAAGGCATTAAATATTTTGATTTTTTTAGTCGTGTTCGTGTATAATAAATACGAAGAAAGGATGATGAGTATGGATAAATTTATGCAACAAGCAAGAGATATGGCAAGAGATGGCGCAAACAGAAACGATGGAGGACCATTTGGTGCTGTAATAATAGACAAAGATGGAAATATAATAGCAAAAGGAAATAATAAAGTAATAGTTTCACATGATCCAACAGCACATGCAGAAATTGTAGCAATAAGAGAAGCATCAAAAAAATTAAATACACATGATTTATCGGATTGCATTTTATATACATCATGTGAACCATGCCCAATGTGTTTATCAGCAATAATTTGGGCAAACATAAAAAAAGTATATTATGCATGTACAAGAAAAGATGCAGCAAGCATAGGATTTAGAGATGATATGATATATGAATACTTAAAAGGAAACAACAACAACGTAATTGAGTTAAAAGAAATAGATAGAGAAGAGTGCAAATCTTTATTTGAAGAATATAAGGAAAAGAATAAAGAAATATATTAATCAAAGTACAAAAGCGAACATTTATAACATTTATGATTATTATAATGCTTTGATTTTGTATAATTATTCACACAAGAAATTTACAAAACAAATTTCTTGACATTATTATTTTTAGGAAGTTTATATACAAAAAAGGGCCACGGAAAATATTCCGTGACTCTTTTTTAAAACTAGATGCAAACACACTATTATTCAAGACTATACTCGAAGAGCTGACATTCCTTTGAAGGGTATGATTTATCGATAGTAGAGCCTAACTTAGCTTGAACTCCTAAACTAGCATGATTTGTTTTCCGAATCTCAAACTTTAATTTTAGATATTCTTGAGCGAGTTCGGAAGCCAATTTCTTAATTCCGCGATAAGCATAATTGTTACCGCGGTATTTTTTACCGACAAAATAATGAACTATAGCACCATCAACGGCACCAGTCTCATCAAAATCGTCATTTACATCAAAAACTGCAACTAAACGATTGGACTTGAATAATCCATAAACAGACTCGTTATGCGAGGTGTAAGAAACTATTTTCTTTTTTGCCTCGTCAATACTGCTGACGATAAAGAATCTAGCATAACGCTTCAAATCCTCATCTTCCTGAGCAATCTGGAAGTATGAATTTGCATCTCTAGTTGTCAGTACCCGAATGGTAAGCCCATCCTTGCTGTTCTTATTGTTTTTTTGTTTTTTCATTAAAAAAACCTCCTAATGTATTTAATTACTTATAATAATAGCACAAAGAAGGCTAAAATACAAGAAAAAATGTTGACATAAAAACCAAATGATGCGATAATAAAAAAAGATTAAAAAAGGAGGGTATATATGGAAAAAATAAAAAATAATTTAATAAAATATAAAAACAATAAAATTATACTCTCTAAAAACAAGCTAAATGCAAACTTAAAAAATATAGAGGCTCCAATGCCCGCAAGGGAAGGCAGTAGATAATAAACAATAAAAAATATGGAGTCATAGGGCAAAGCCTAATGAAATCCTAATACCTAATAAAAGAAAGGAATTAGAAAAATGAAGTTAAGTGAAAGTTATTTTTATACATTAAGAGAAGATGCAAAGGATGAAGAATCAGTAAGTGGAAACTTACTTGTAAAAAGTGGAATGTTTAAAAAAGTTGGAAACGGAATATATATGAAGTTACCACTTGGAAATAAAGTTTGGGAAAACGTAAAAGCAATTGTAAGAAGAAATATGAATGAAGCAGGCGCACAAGAAGTAACAATGCCAATGCTTTTACCAATTGAAGCTTTTCAAAAATCAGGAAGATATGAACTATTTGGACCATCAATATTCCAATTAAATGATAGATACAACAGACCATATGTTTTAGGACCAACACACGAAGAATTCTTTACAATAGCAGCTATGATGAAAGCTAAATCATATAAAGATTTACCATATACATTATATCAAATTGGAAATAAATATCGTGATGAAGTAAGACCACGTTTAGGTTTAATTCGTACAAGGGAATTCACGATGAAAGATGCATACAGCTTTGATACAGATTTAGAGAGTTGTGATAAATCATATAAAAAACAATTCGATGCATACAATAAGATATTTAAAGAAATAGGAATCAATTATGCAGTAGTAAGAGCAGATACAGGAGTTATGGGAGGATTACTATCAGAGGAATTCCAAGCAGTTACAGATGTTGGTGAAGATATTTTAGTATTATGCGACGAATGTGATTATGCATCAAACATTGAAGTTAGCGAATGTTTAGATATTGAAAAATCAAATAATGAAGAAAAAAAGAAATTTGAAAAAATCCATACACCAAACGTAGGAACAATAGAAGATTTAGAAAATTACTTAGGAGAAACAGCAGACAATTTTGTTAAAACATTAATTTACAAAGCAGACGATAAATTCTATGCATGCCTAGTAAAAGGTGATAAAGAATTAAATGAAGTAAAATTGCAAAAACTATTAAATGTAACAGAAGTAGCGCTTGCCGAAGCTGAAGACGTTATAAGAATAACACATGCAAACGTTGGATTTGCAGGACCAGTTGGATTAGACATTCCAGTAATAATGGATAATGAAATAAAATATATGAAAAACTTTGTAGTAGGCGCAAATGAAACAGATTATCATTATAAAAATGTAAATCTAGAAGACTTCAAAGTTGAAACAATAGCAGACATTAGAAATGTACAAGAAGGAGACATATGTCCAAAATGTAAAAAAGGACATTTGAACTTCAAAAAAGGAATTGAAATTGGTAACACATTTAAATTAGGTACTAAATATAGTAAGAGTTTAGGACTAAACTATATGGATGAAAACAATGAATTAAAACCAGTTGTAATGGGATGCTATGGTATTGGAATTGAAAGAATTATAGCAGCAGTTGTTGAACAAAACCATGATGATAAAGGAATAATTTGGCCAATGAATATTGCACCATATAAAGTTGCAATTGTACAAATCAGTGATAAAGACGAAAAACAAAAACAAGTTGCAAATGATTTATATGAAACTTTAACAAACATGGGAATTGATACAATATTAGATGATAGAAAAGAAAGAGCAGGAGTTAAATTTAATGATATGGATTTAATAGGAATTCCTGTCAGAATAACAGTAGGAAAGAAAGTTGAAGAAGAACAAATAGAACTAAAAGAAAGAAGAAAAGACGAAACAGAACTAGTTGAAATATCAGCAGTTGTTAAGAGAATAAAAGAATTAGTAAAATAAAAAAATATGAGTCGCTAAAAGTAGAAAGCTTTGGCGACTTTTCATATAATAGGAAAGAATATTAGAATACTATATAAAACGAAGCAAGTCTCTCTAAAATTTGACAAATATACAAAAAGATAGTATAATCATAAACAGTTGTTATCGCATGAGGCGATATGGAAGAGATGTATATATAAAAATAAAAAAGAGATAATGGTTCGGAATAAAATTAAATATGAAAGAAAAGCAATAATAAATTATTGTTTATTGCTATGCATTTATTTAATAAAATAGATTATTAGCGGTGTAAAATCTATTTTTATATAAGTAAGAAATTTAAAATAACAATAAATCGAGAGAATTGAACGGAATAATTGAATCATTAAACTCTTTATATCTTCTGGTATAAAGAGTTTTTAATATTATAAAATTTGCATAGTAATATTCGAACATAATTCTATAATAATTATAAAAGAGAAAAAGATATAGAAAATCAAAATTTATTTTGTATAACATTAAAAGTAAATCATTAAGGAGGAAAAAATGGAAAATAACGAAAAAAATACTGCACAAAATGCAGCTAAAACAATAAGAAGAAATCCAGCAAATAGAAGAAAAAGAACGCTTAATACACCAAAAGAAGTAAAGGCAGAAATAGTAAAAAAATCAAACGAGAGCAAAAAAATTAGAAAGACAGAAAAAAAAGAAAGAACAGTTCAAGATATAGTTGCTGATTTAAAACAAGATAAAGAAAAGAAAACAACAAGAAGAGTTAAATCAACAAGAAGTCTAGTTAAAAGAGATGATAAATTAGATTTTGCATTTAAAAAAGATAAACTAAAAATAATCCCATTAGGTGGACTTCAAGAAATAGGTAAAAATATAACAGTATTCGAATATGGAGATGATATTGTTATAGTAGACTGCGGACTAGCTTTCCCAGAAGATGATATGCTAGGAATAGATTTAGTTATTCCTGATTTCACATATCTTGAAAAAAATCAAGATAAAATAAGAGGATTGGTTATAACACACGGTCACGAAGATCATATTGGAGCAATTCCTTATTTACTTCAAAAAATAAATGTACCAATTTATGCAACAAAATTAACTGCAGGATTAATAAGCCACAAGTTAGAAGAACATAAATTATTAAAAAGTACAAAATTAAAAATAGTAAATCAAGGTCAAACAATAACACTAGGAAAAATTAGAGTAGAATTTATTAGAAGTTGTCACAGTATACCAGATGCAGTAGCTCTTGCAATTCATACACCAGCTGGTACAGTAGTTCATACAGGTGACTTTAAAATAGATTACACACCAATTGATGATGAAAGAATGGATTTTGGAAGACTTGCAGAACTTGGAAACAAAGGTGTATTAGCACTTATGTCAGATAGTACAAACTCAGAACGTAAAGGATATACAATGTCTGAGAGTACTGTTGGAGAAGTGTTTGACAAATTATTCTTTAATTGTACAAAAAGAATAGTAGTAGCAACATTCGCATCAAATGTCCACAGGGTACAACAAATTGTAAATTCAGCAGTTGCAAACAATAGAAAAATAGCAGTTTGCGGAAGAAGTATGATTAACATGATTTCAACTGCGATGGAATTAGGATATATAAATGTTCCTGAAAATGTTTTCATAGATATTGATATGATTAAAAATTATACAGATGAACAATTAGTAATAATAACAACTGGTAGCCAGGGTGAAACAATGTCAGCTTTAACAAGAATGGCAGCAGGAGAGCACAAAAAAGTTACTATAACATCTAATGACTTAGTAATAATTTCTGCAAATCCAATACCAGGAAATGAAAAATATGTTGCTAAAGTAATTGATGATCTTATGAAAATAGGGGCAGAGGTTGTATATAGCTCATTAGAAGCAATCCACGTTTCAGGACACGCATGTCAAGAAGAACAAAAATTAATGTTATCATTAGTAAGACCAAAATATTTCATACCAGTTCATGGTGAGTACAGACAATTAATAGCTCATAGCGAAACTGCAAAGAAAGTTGGAATAAAACCAGAAAATATATTCTTAACAACAAACGGTAGAATTCTAGAATTAAACGAAGATGAAGCTGCTTTAACAGGAACAGTTCCATTTGGCAAAGTAATGGTTGATGGACTTGGCGTTGGTGATGTTGGAAATATTGTATTAAGAGATAGACAACATTTATCACAAGACGGATTAATAATCGTTGTAATGTCAATGGATTCAGCAACTGGTGAAATAGTAGCAGGTCCAGACGTTATTTCAAGAGGATTTGTTTATGTTCGTGAATCTGAAAACTTAATGGAAGATGTTAAGAAAATGTTAAGAGAAGAAGTTAGAAAACTTGAAGAACATGGAGTAAGAGATTGGTCAACAATAAAATCTAGACTTAAAGATTCATTAAGAGATTATATATTTGCAAAAACAAAGAGAAATCCAATGATATTGCCAATTATAATGGAAGTTTAGAAAAAAGTATGATAAAATAGACACACTTAGAATTAAAAGGAGAGAGTTTTATGGATAGAAAAGAATTAGCAGATTTAATATTTCCAGAGGCAAAGGAAGTATCATATTATGAAGAAAAATATCCTGAAAGAGATTTACCAGAAGGGGCACAAGTAGTAAGAGTTGCTCCAAGTCCAACTGGATTTATACACGTGGGAGGTATCTTTCAAGGGTTAATTGCAAAGAAAATAGCACAGCAAACAGGTGGTGTATTCTTTGTAAGAATTGAAGATACAGATCAAAAAAGAAAAATAGAAAATGGTAATGAAGAAATTTTAAATGCATATAAAGATTATGATTTATATCCAGATGAAACAGTTGGAAAAGGAAATTATGGTCCATATGTTCAAAGTGAAAGAAAAGAGATATATCAAGCATATGCTAAAAAATTATTAGAAGAAGGAAATGCATATCCATGTTTCTGTTCACCAGAAGAATTAAGCAATATTAGAGAAAATCAAACAAAAGCTCAAGAAAGAACAGGATACTATGGAAAATGGGCAAAATGTAGAAACATGCCTGTTGATATGGCATATGAAAAAATAAAAAATGGTGATCCATATATTATAAGATTAAAATCACCAGGAAACCCTGAAAAGAAAATAAAAATAAAAGACGTAATAAAAGGCGGAGTTGATATGCCAGAAAACGATCAAGATATAGTAATTATCAAATCTGATGGACTTCCAACATATCACTTTGCACATGCAGTTGATGATCATTTAATGCACACTACATTAGTTACTCGTAGTGATGAATGGCTATCATCTGTACCACTTCACATTCAATTATTTAGAATACTTGGATTTAAAGTTCCAAAATTCGCACATACAGCTCCATTGGAGAAAACAGAAGATGGTGCAAGAAGAAAATTAAGTAAAAGAAAAGATCCAGAAGCAGCAGTTTCTTATTACACAGAAGTTGGTATACCAAAAGAAGCTTTAAAAGAATATTTAATGAATATTGCTAATTCAAATTTTGAAATTTGGAGAAAACAAAATCCAGATAAAGATATGATGAAAGACTTTGAATTCCATTTAAATAAAATGGGAGTAAGCGGAGCATTATTTGACATGGTAAAATTATTAGATG
>USFR01000010.1 GCA_900553945.1 uncultured Clostridium sp. | reverse complement strand
TATAAAACTAAATTCAGTACACACTAAAAGTGGAATTTAAAAATAAAATTAAGGATAAATATAAAAATTTTAAAATTACTTGCATAATTCCAAAAAATGTGTTAAAATAATCAACGTTAACCTTACTCGCAATAAAAATATGCGGGTTATAGATCCAGAAGGAGGTGGAAATAATGAATAAATATGAAAGCGTTATCATTATTAATCCAAGTTTAGATGAACAAGGAATTAAAGATGTAATAACAAAATTTACAGATTTAATAAACAATAATAATGGAAAAGTTGAAAACGTAGATGAAATGGGAAAAAGAAAATTAGCTTATGAAATCAAAAAACAATCAGAAGGATATTATGTTGTATATACCTTCGAAGCTAACCCAGAATTCATAAAAGAATTAGAAAGAATCTACAGAATCACAGATAGTATAATGAAATTTATCACAATAAGAAAAGAAGATTAATCGTATATAAAATACCTTTAATTAGGAAGGTGGAAAAATGAACAAAGTAGTTTTAATGGGAAGATTAACAAGAGACCCAGAAACAAGATATACACAAACAAACAATACTCTAGTAGCATCATTCACATTAGCTGTAAATAGAAGATTTGCAAGACAAGGTGAAGAGAGACAAGCTGATTTTATACCAGTAGTTGCTTGGAGTAAAACAGGTGAATTCTGCAGTAAATATTTCAAAAAAGGTCAACAGGTTGGAATTATAGGTAGAATTCAAACAAGAAATTGGGATGATGATCAAGGACAAAAACACTATGTTACAGAGGTAATAGCTGAAGAAGCTTACTTTGCAGATAGTAGAAGAGATGGAGCTGGAGATAGCTTTGAAAATACTTTCGGAACAGCAGTTTCTGGAAGCCAAGAATTCCAAGTTTCATCAGATGATGATTTACCATTCTAGTAAATTTTGAGAAGATTGGGGGTTTTAGAAATGGCAGATAAGAAGAATAGAAGAAACAACAATAGAAATAATATGGATGATGATTTCAATCCAAAATTCAGAAAAGCAAGAAAAAAAGTTTGCGTACTTTGCAGTGACAAAAATTTTGAATTAGATTATAAAAATGCTGATCAATTAAAGAAATTCATCAATGATAAAGGTAAGATATTACCAAGAAGAGCAACTGGAGCTTGCGCTAAACATCAAAGAGAAATTACTCTAGCTGTTAAGAGAGCAAGACATATTGCTATATTACCATATACACAAGACTAATAAAAAACTAACCGGAGATTATAAAATCTCCGGTTTTTTGTATATATTGAAGAACGTAATAATAAAAAAGAAAATACATATTAAGTTTTTGAATCACCGCGCAGCGACCAAAGGAACGAAACGTAAGTGAAGTGACTGCGATTGAAGCAATCTATACATTAAAAATGAGCCATTGTTCTAAAAGAACAGAGGCTCATCGAAATTCAGGGCAGCAAGGTGTGAAAAAATTAATATGTATTTTTTATTGTGTTGTGCTATTGAGCTCCACCAACCATTTCATCTTTTAAAGTAACAGTAACAACAGTACCCTCTTCAACATCCTGACCAGCTAAAATATCTTGAGAAATAACTTTACCAGAACCATCTATAGAAATATTTAAATTCAATGCTTTTAAAGAATTTTTAGCTTGCTCAGCAGTCTTTCCTTTTAAATCAGGAACTTTCTTCATAGTTTTTTCAGCACCATCAGTATATAGGCATACAGTAGAACCAGATTGTAAAGAAATACCTGATTTAGGAAATTGTGATGTAACTGTTGCAGAAGCTTCAGATGAAGTTTTTAAAACAACATTAAATCCAGATGCTTGAAGAATATTTTTAGCTTCTGTTAATGTTTTTGACGTTACATCAGGTAATGTAGTTAATTCATCAGATTCTGTAACAGTTACTGAAGAAGTAATTCCTAGATGAGGTAATACTTCTGAAAGAATTTGAGAAGCAACTGGTGCACAAACTGTACCACCTTGATGGCTACCTCTACCATCGCTATTAGGATTATTTAATACTACTAAAACAATAACTTCAGGATTTTCAACAGGAGATATTGCAATAAAAGAAGCAACATAACCTTGTTCTTTTTTATCATCAGGTGGTTCAGATGTACCACTCTTTCCACCAACTGAATATCCATTAACTGCTGCATATTTACCAGTACCTTTAGTAACAACTGATTCCATCATTGTTCTTATTTTAGCAGAAGTATCTTCTGAAATAACTTGTCTAACTTTTACAGGAGCAAGTTCTGTTTCAACACCTGTATCTGTATTTACGACTTTGTTAACAATACGAGGTTGCATTAAGTTACCACCATTAACTGCAGCAGATACAGCTGTAACTAATTGTAAAGGTGTAATTGAGAAACGTTGACCAAAAGACATTGTTGCAAGTTCAACTTCGTGGCAATCATCAATATTATAAAAAATACTATTTGATTCACCAGACATTCTAACACCTGTTTTATCAAAGAAACCAAAGGCTTGTAAATATTTATAAAATCTTTGCTTACCTATACGTTGTCCTAATTGCATGAAAGCAGGGTTACATGAATTTTGCAAAGCTTGTGTAAGAGTTTGATCACCATGAGCTGTTTTGGCCCAACAATAAATATCTCTATCGCCAACATGAAAAACACGATTACAATGAAAATCGTTTTCAGTATTAGGTTGTACAAGATTTTCTTCAAGACCTATTGAAGAAGTAATTATTTTAAATGTAGAACCAGGTTCATATAAATCTGCAATAGGTTTATTACGCCACATATTACTCAATGCTGCAGATTTTTCCTCAGTTGAAAGTGTATCCCATTTTGCTTGTAATTCAGTTGTGTTAGGTGTAAAAGGGGTATTCAAATTATATGTTGGATAACTTGCCTCAGCTAAAATATCACCAGTAGAAGGTTTCATAATAATAACACATCCACCGTTAGCTTTATTTTCTTTTACAGCCTGATCTAAATATTTTTCTGCAATACGTTGAACTTCAACATCTAATGTTAAATATATATCACTACCATTTTGAGCTGGAATATATTGTTCGTTCTCATCTGAAATTGCTTGATTATTAACATTTGTAGAAGTTACTATTCTACCAGGAGTACCAGTAAGTTCTTTGTCCCAAGCAGATTCTATTCCTTCCAAACCCTTATCATTTCCATAAAAACCAATAACATTTGAAGCTAAGTTTTCAAATGGATAATATCTTTTTGAATCTTCATCAATATTAATACCAGTAGTTATATTATTTTCATCAAGCCATGCATTTAAATTATCTATAATTGGTTTTTCAACTTTTTTTGCTATAGTAATAACAGCAGATTTTGAATTAAGCTTTTCTAAAGTTTCATTATAATCAAGTGAAAAAACTTGTGAAAAACCAGTAGCTAAAGTTTCGTTTGGAACTAGGGTGCCATCCTTATAAGCTACATCACCGTTATTTATACTAACAGTATCAACTGTTGAACTCATAGCCAAAGTTTTATTGGTTGCATCATAAATTGTTCCTCTTTTACTTGCAATAGTTTGACTAGTAGTTTGCTGATTGTAGGCACTAGTTTTATATGCAGATCCTTTCACAAATTGGATATAGCCAATTCGAATTAGTAGACCTAAAAAACAAGCAGTAAGAATAATAAGTAATGCAATAGAACGAGAATTAAAGACTTGTTTTTCTTTGAAAACAGTACCAATTCCTAATCTTTTATTAATCGAATTTTTTCCTATGTGAATCAGTCCTTTCAAAAAGACAAGCAAATAAAAAAATTGTATATATAAAATTTTTATTTCCTTGCCCCCAATATATATATGTATTTTATATTATAGAAAAATAAAAATCAATATAACCCACTAATATTTGTAATGTTTGAATTTTTATGATATATTAAAAAACAGGAGATATAGAATATGAATTTATATGATGAAACAAGATTTATAATGAAACAAAATAATATAACTGCAAATAAGAAACTAGGTCAAAATTTTTTAGTCGATGAAAACGTAGTAGATTCAATAGTTGATGCGGCAGGAGTTACTAAAGAAGATTTAGTAATTGAAATAGGTCCAGGTCTAGGAACATTAACTAAAAGATTGCTTGATAGAGCAGGAAAAGTAATTTGCATAGAACTTGACCACAAAATGATAAGCATTCTAGAGAACAGATTTAAACTATATGATAACATCGAAATAATAAACGAAGACGTCCTTAAAATAGATTTAAATAAATTAATAGAACTAAATAAAAATGAGAATATAAAAAAAGCTAAAATAGTTGCAAATCTACCATACTACATAACAACTCCAATAATAATGAAATTGCTAGAAGAAAAGTTAAACATTGAAAGTATAACAGTCATGATTCAAAAAGAAGTTGCACAAAGATTAGCTGCAAAGCCTGGTGAAAAAGAAGTTGGAAGTATAACATATACAATTTGGTATTATACAGAACCAAAGATTGTTTTAGAAGTGCCAAGAGATTCTTTTATTCCAGAACCGGAAGTAACATCAAGTGTTATCAATTTAAAAGTTTTAGATAAACCAAGAATAGAAGTTGAAGATGAAAAAATATTTTTCAAAGTTATAAAAGCAGCATTTATGCAAAAAAGAAAAACTTTAATTAATGCTTTGGTAAACGGAAAAATATTCGAAAGTAAAGAAGAAGCTGAAAAATGTTTGAAAGAAAATGAAATTGATACAAAAATCAGAGGTGAAAAATTATCATTAGAACAATATAAACTGATAGCAGATTATTTGAAAAAATAGTAAAAATGAGCAAGTAAAAAATATTACTTGCTCTATTTTTTTGTCGAAATTGTTATTTTTATATAATTAGGAAGTTATTAGATATTTTTATTATATAAAAAGCTCTAAAAGTGGCTAATACGTAAGAGAAAAAAGATTTTGTAACGCAAATATTAAAAAAATGTAATATTTTTGCAACAAACCATTGAAAAAAGCCCTGTACCTGTTGTATAATATTATTGTGAGACTGTCTAAGAGTAGATTGTTTTAAAGAGAAAAACTTAGGAGGATGTTTATATGTTTAGAGAGAAAAAATATTGTAAGACAGTAATAGCAATACTTTTAGTATTATGCTTTACTTTTGCAAACTGCTTTACTTTATTTACTAACATAAGCTTAGCAACAGAGGAAAGCTTAGGGAAACAGGCATCAGAGAACATTAATTATAATGTTGTATATGATGCAAAACTTGCAAAAAATGATGAAGTAAATGGTTATGAATTAGAAGGAACCATTGATGAAGAAGATTTATCAATTAACATGCAAGTTGAAATAAAAAAAGAAGGATATCTAAAAAATGCAAAGATTTTAATAGAATCAGAAAATGGATTATCATTCGAATTTACAGAAGAGAAAAATGAAAAGTATCAAATAGAAGGAAATCAAATTAGTTTATCAAACATAAGTGCAGGAGAAAAATTGGACATAAAGATTCCTATTAAATATAAACAAAGAGATGATATAGAAAATTTGAATAAAAAAATAAATGTTAAGTTAATAGGAACATACGTAAAAAATAACGGAAAAGAATATGGAATATCACAAAATGTAGTTTTAAAATTAGTTTGGCATACAAACACAGAATATACTATAACATCAGAATTAAGAAAATACATTCCATATAATAAAGGAATTATACTACAAACAAGTGTAACTTCTTTATTACCAGAACAAAACAATTATGTTGAAAAAGAAGAATTACAAATAAATGTAATAAATCTAGATGGATATAAAATAGAAAAGATAATTGTTTCAAATAAATCAGAAGAAGATTTAAAAGAAACTGAGTGGGATTATAATAAAGAAGAAAATAAAATAAATATAAAAATACAAAATAATAAAGAAGCATTAAAATCAAATGAATATTTAATTACATATATTTTATCAGGAGATAAAAAAGTTGAATTGCCATTTAATTTAAGTTCAAAAATTGATGGTACTATTTTCATGTTTGGAACAGATGAAAAGATTAAGACAAAATTAGAAAAAGAATATGAGGTAAAAGAAAGCATAGGAAGTATAGTTTCAATTGATAGCAAATCAGATAAATCTATAAAACTTGGAAATATTTTAAATAATAGCTTATCAGAAGAAAATACATATAAAACAAACTATGAAACAAAATTTGATATAGATGTATCTTCAACTGAAATGTGTGAAAATGTATTAATTAGATCAAATACACCAGAATTTGAAAATGAAGATAGTACATTCGAAACAAGCAAAATATTATTCAAACAAGTAAAAGTTTCAAAAGATAATTTTGAAAAAATGTTAGGACAAGATGGAGCTATTCAAATAATTAATGAAAATAATGAAGTTATTGCTACATTAAATAAAAATTCAAAAGTAAATAACAATGCATATGTCGTTGATATTGATACAAACAACATTTGCATAAAAACATCTAAGCCTCAAACAGAAGGAATATTATCAATTCAAACTGAAAAAGAAATTATCAAAACAGAATATTCATATGAACAAATAAAAACATTCTCAAATATAAATGAAAAATATACAGGAAGCATATTATATGCCGAAAATGCAGAAAGCAAAGTTTCAGATATAGAAAACAAAATTGAATTAGAAAAAACTGAGACAAATGCAGAACTTGCTATTTCAAGAAAAACATTAAGCACAATAGCTGATAATAATGATGTTAAATTGGAAGTAAAATTAAATAACGCAAGCGAAGAAAATGATTTATATAAAAATCCAAGATTCCAAATAACATTTCCAGAATACATAAATGAAGTTAATATAAAAAATATTGCTATTGCAAATGCAGAAGATGTATTCCAAATCGTAAATAATGAGATAGGAAAAAATGAAGAAGGAAGAATTGTATTAGACATAATATTAGAAGGAAATCAAACAAAATATAATTCAAACACATTAAGTAATGGTACAAGCATTATAATAAATTGTAGTATAAAATTAAATTTATATACTCCAACAAGTACTGCAAAAATAGAAATGAAATACTTAAATGAAAATGCAAACAAATACAAAAATGAAGTAAATAATGTTGGATATGCAGAAACAGAAGTTGAATATAAAGCACCAGTTGGTGTAGTAAGTATAAATAGAATTTCAAATTATGAAAATACAGGAAAAACAATAACATCAGTTGATCAAGGAAAAGTTACAGATAAAATAGAAATCTTTGATGATGCTAAAGTAGCAACAATGGACATAATGGTTATGAACAATAATGAAAATGATTGCAATGATATTAAAATATTAGGAAGAATTCCTTTCAAAGGAAATAAAGACGTAACAACTGGAAAAGATTTAGGAACAACTGTTGACACTGAATTAGTAAGCAAAATAAATGAAGATGAAAACAACAAATCAGGTGCAACAATATATTACTCAGATAATGGTGAAGCTACAGAAGATTTAGAAACTGTAGAAAATAACTGGACAACAAATCCTGAAGATCTAGAAACTGTAAAATCATATTTAATAGTTTTAGATAATTACGAAATGAAACCTGGAGAAATATTAAAATACACATATCAATATAAGATACCAGCTAATCTAGAACACAACGCAAATATATATGGTTCATTTAAAACAATATACAACAATTTAAATGAAGTTACTAATATAAAAGAAATATCAACAGCAGATATAGTTGGATTAACAACAGGCGTTGGGCCACAAATAGCTGTACAAACAATAACAAATGTTAAGAATTCAATAAAAGAATATGAGAAAGTAAAATATACAATAACAATAGAAAATACAGGATCAGAAGTTGCTGAAAATGTAAAAGTAGATACAAAAGTTCCAACAGGAGCAACTGTAGCAACTCATTCAAGCTACAATTCAGTGGAGTCTACAAAAGGATGGACATTAAAATCTGATAGAGAAATAGTAACAACAATAGAAAAATTAAATCCAGGAGATATTAAAAAAGTTGAATTTTTTGTACAAGCAAATAAATTACCAACAATAGAAGAGTATTATGCTGGAGAAGATGGATTTACTAAAAATGAAGATGGAACATATAGTATAAATCAATCATATGTTGATGAAAATGGAACAACTAAGTATGAAGACAAAAAAATAGATTCAATTCCTGAAATCAAATTAGTATGTGAATCTACAATAACAGCTAAAGATTTAGCTAAAGAAATAAAAACAGAGGATTCTGGTATTACAGTTGAAAAATCAAACTTAGTTGCTGAAGAAACTATAGAAACAAAAGATTCTATAGCAGCAGAAAATGAAACAATAGAATCAAAAATTCAAATTAAAAATAATAGCAATGATACAATGAAAAATATAATAGTATCAAAAGTTTTACCAGAGGGATTAAACTACAGTGATAGCTATATCAGAGGATATGAAGATGATGGAATTACTTTAAAGAAAATAAAAACAACAAATTATGATAGTGATTCAAGAACAGTAATATGGGTAGTTGATGAATTAAAACCTGGAAGAACAGTACTATTAACAGGAGATTGGGTAGTTGGACAATTAAAAGAAAATACATACAAAGATACAATTGCTACAAAATCAAATATTTTAGTAAATGGAGAACAATATCAAGCAGGTGAAGTTGATATAACTGTTGGAAGACCAAACTTAGAGGTAAGCCAAACATCGAATCAAACTAACCAATATGTAAAACCAGGAGATCAAATAAAATACACATTTACAGTTAAAAACACAGGATCTGTTAGAGCAAACAATGTTACATTAACAGATAACTTACCAAATGAAGTTACAATTAAGAAATTAGTATATACAGTAGATGGTGTTGAAGTATCAAAAGTAGTTGCTAAAAATGAAGATGCAACAGTATATACAAGTATATTACCTGAAGGAAAATTGGAAGCAACAGTTATAGCAGAGGTTAACAATATAGATACAGCTCAAAGAACAATAACTAATATGGGAAAAGTAGAATCAAACGACATATCAAAATTAAGCTCAAATGAAGTTGTTAATATAATAGAAAAAACATCTGATACAGTAGGAACTGATGCAGAGAAAGATAACACTAACAAAAATATAACAAATAATAATGCTAATAATTCTCAAAACACATTAAATGAAAATGTTAAAGATAAATATGACATAAAAGGAAGTGCATGGTTAGATAAAAATAAAAACGGTCAAAGAGATAGTGGAGATAATAAGTTAGCTGGAATAGAAGTTAAATTAATAAATTCAAAAACAGCAGAACAAGTTAATAAAACAGTTACAAATCAAGATGGTGAATATCAATTTAGTAACTTAGAAAATGGAACATACATAGTAATGTTTTATTATGACAACAGCAAATATGCATTAGCTGAATATAAGAAACAAAATGTAGAGGAAGATAAAAATTCTGATGTAATTGCAACAACGGAAAATGATAAAACTGTTGCAACAACAGATGTTATAACAATAGAAAATGGAAGTAAATCAAATATTGATATGGGACTTGTTGAAGCAACAACATTTGATTTAGCCTTAACAAAATCAATTAGTAAAGTTACAGTACAAACAAAAGAAGGTACAAAATCATATGACTTCAACAATACTGATTTAGCAAAAGTAGATATAAATGGGAAATACTTAAGTGGAGCAACTGTAATTATAGAGTATACATTCACAATTAAAAATGAAGGTGAAATAGAAGGATATGCTAAGGAATTAGTAGACTATATGCCAAAAGAATTAGAATTTAACACAGAACTAAATAAAAATTGGCATAAAGGAAATGATGGAAATTTATATACAGACGAATTAGCTAATACAGCAATTAAAGCTGGAGACTCTAAAACAGTAAAACTTGTATTAACAAAAGCTATGACAGATACAAATACAGGTATAGTAAATAATCAAGCTGAAATATCAAAAGATTATAATAAAGTAGGAATTGCAGATAAAGATTCAACACCAGGTGATCAAGATCAAAAAGATGATGATATGTCATCAGCAGATTTAATAATAGGTGTAAAAACCGGTGAAACATTAATATACATATCAGCAATAATAGCAGGAATTGTTTTAGCAGTAATAGCAGCAATAATAATTAAGAAAAATAAATTAATTTACAAAATTCAAGCTAAATTTGGGAAGGAGGTGTAGTACGAATGAAGAAGTTTAAAAAGATAAGTATTTCAATTTTAGCAATAATAGCAGTAATCGCATTAATATATTCAGGATATAAAGTTATTGCTAGATCAACAAATGAAATGTTATCAGAAGGAAACGGACTTCCAGCCAGTTTCCCATATGTAACATATGAAGACTTGATAAATGAAAATGATACATTATGTTGTGGAAAAGGAATTGCATTAATTGGAGCTAGTAGAACAAATGTAATTTCAGGAGGAAATAGTCAATCAGAACCATATTTAACAATGAATGACATAGGCAAAAAACTTTTCTCTAAAACTGAAACAGCATCAGGTGATGTAACATCTGATACTTTCTCAAATCCATATTCAGCAACAACAAGTTATACATATGGACATTATACAGAATCAGAGAAAAAATCTGCTTCACCAGAAGAAGCATACATATTAGCTGAAATTTCAGAAAATTATCCAGGAAATGATAGTACATTTTATAATGTAACAAATAAAGAATATACAGGAAAAATGGATGAAGCATATTTCTATAATGTATATGGTGATGTAATCTATGGTGTAAACATTGACAAAACATCAGGCGAACCACAAGATTTTGTTATAAAAGATAAAGATTCAGGAAAATATTATTATGTAGAAGTAACAGATAGCGGTAGATTTTTTCCATATACATATGTACAATATGCATGGTGGAAAACACCGGCAGGAGGAAGCTCAGATAATGTTGAATCAACAGCATTATCAAGAGAAGCAGAAGCCTTCGAAGCATACATAAATAAAGTAGCAAAAAGAAATGAAAAAGGTGAAATAGTAACAGAACAAAAAAATGTAACTGTACACGGAAAAACAACTACAGTAACTGCACCTGTAATAGACTACAAAGTAACGGGTGAAGATGAAAATGCAAAAGTTCAATATGACAAGGACAACCAAAAATACTTAGTAGGACCATTTAAAATTAATTATTATGAAGAATCAGTAACAACAGATAGAGGTAAAGTTGATTTTTCAGCAATAACAAAAGCTACATTAGAAACAAATTTAGGTGTTGTAGATGATGCAAAATGGTTTTTCAAATATGAAAAAAGAGATGCAGATGATACAGCAGAATTCCCACACAATGGTGAAGAATTCTATATAGTTTTAGATTATATAGATGATATGAGATATATAAAAGATTTAAAATTTGATTTTAAATATATGAATGCAGGTGGTGAATATTCATCATTAAAAGGTGAATATTTCAATGCAAGTTGGGAACCAGAATCAGAAGCAATATGGTGTAATGAAGGTGCAAAAAATTGTTCATGCGGAGGACATCACACAAGTGCACAATATGATAAAGATGGAAATATGACATGTTCAGGTGGAGCTAAAGAATGTTCACATGGATATTATCATAACCATATTGTTAAATGGAACTACTGGTTAGAGCTAAAAGATTTAACACCAAAGCAATCACAACCTTTAGCACAAGTATATGTAGGTGTAAGATGGTATGAGGAAGCAAGTTACTCTTTGAAAGCAAAAGATAAAGAAGAATATATAAGATTAACAATACCAATGGAAGGTGAAGTTTGGATAGATAAAGAACCAGACAAAAAGAACCCTGGCTATGTAGAAGGAACAAAACAAGATGATGAACAAGGATATAAAAATGCAGAAGTATATATTTATAAAGTATTTAAAAAATCAGGAGAAATAGAAAAGAGAGAATTAGCTAAAATATATGATGAAGATAATAAAAACGAATTAAGCTATCCAATATATACAGATGCAAATGGCAAATATAAAATACCAAATATTAATGTACCTGGATCAAGTAAAGAATCAGATATGACAGAAAACGGATATGATATTTCATATGATGTTGAATTTAAATATGATGGTCAACATTATGAAGCATCAACTGCACTTCCAACAGCAAATGGAGATGCAAATAAATATATTAAAGCAAGCAAAAGTGAAAAAACAGCTTACGAAAAAGATTCAATAGCTTCTGAAAATGCAGCAGAAAGAGATGAATACAACAAAAAATTTACAGAAATATATGGTGGAAATAGCATAGACAAACAAGGAAACACAGAAGGATATGCAAGCAATGGAAATGATAAATTAACATTAGACTACACATCTAAAGAATTCTCATTACCAGACAATTCAAATACTAGAAGATTATCTACATTAACAGTATTAGACAAAAATGAACATATAATAGATCAATACAAAATGACAGCAACTACAGGAAATACAGGAGTTTACTACCCAGTAGATAACAAAATATCAGTTAGCGAAGCAGATGATGTAAAAGAACTAAGCGTAGTAGAAGATGAAAAAGGAAAAACAACAACATATAAAACAATCTATAACTACATGTTACATATCAATTTAGCTGTAAAAGAAAGAGAAAAAACAGACCTTTCATTATTCAAAGATTTATACAAAGCAGAAATATTAGTAAATGAAAAAGAAATAACAAAAACATATAACAAGTATGTTGATGTTGAAGACGAAGCTAATAAAGAAGCTTTAGAAGTACAAATAGAAGCGTGCAAAATTGGAAAATATAAATTAGGACTATATAGTTCAGATTATCAATATCGTTCAACAGTTTATGAAAAGAGTGCAGAAGTTGTTAAAAATATAAAAGCTGATACAGACTTAAAAGTTTACTTAACATACAGAATTGCAGTGAACAATGAAAGTCAAGCAGATGATGATTTATTAGCAACAATTAATCAAATAAACGATTACTATGATAAATCATTTACATTAGTAAATGCAGATATTAAAGCAAACGTGCTAGATAACAACCAAGAAAGAGTAAATAAAGTAGTTGCAGAAAGCCCATACTATAGAATAGTAAAAGCAAATGAAACTCCAGAATATACATATTGGTCAGACAACATGCAAAGATTTACATGTAACGATACAAATACAAAAGTAAATGATGACTACAAAAAATTAACTATAACAGATTTAAAAGGACAAAAATTAGCAAAAGGTGAACAACTTGAAATGTTTATAACATTCGAAGTTGATAAAGACGGATATAAAGGAACAACTGAAAGAAAGAACCTATTAGGTGAAAAGAACAATGTTGCAGAAATAGCAAATTATTCTACATTCTATGCAAATGGAAAAGTAGCCGGAATAATTGATAGAGATTCAGCACCAGACAACATAGATTTAACAAGAAACGTAAAAGAATGGTATGAAGATGATACAGAATCAGCTCCAGCAATTGACATTGAATTATATAATTACAACAGAGAAATAAACGGAAACGTTTGGGAAGACTCTGAAACAGTTGATTTACTATATGGACAAAAAGTTGGAAATGGTATCATGGAAGATGGAGAAAAAGCAGTTAAAGACATAGATGTTCAATTAGTAGAAAAAATAAAAATAGACGGAATCGAATATGAGAAAATATGGTCAGAAGACGATTTCGAAAACTTAACTGACGAAGAAAAGAAAGAATTCAGACTAAAAGATGTAACAACAGATGAAAATGGATACTATTACTTCAAAGGTGTATTAGCTGGTAACTACGTTGTAAGATTTAAATATGGAAATAAAGAAGCTAATGTGAAATATAATGGTCAAGATTACAAAAATACAGCATATCAAGCAAACATGACAAATTCAGATGGAACAAGCACATTAAACAATGAATGGCAAGATTTAAAAACAGGTAAATTAAATGATGCTAGAGTTTCAGATGCAAGAGATTATGAATTACAAAGAATGAAAGTAATAGCATATTCAAGAACAATAAATAATCCAATAGGAAATGTACTTGAAAGTGCAGACCAAGATATTAACCATGATGAATTAATTAAGAATACTCAAATGGTTGCAAACACAGCAAAATTAAATATTGAAATTGAGCATCAAGACTATATAGATTATGGTACAGTAAATAAAGTAAACGGAATCAATCAATATACATATAATGTAAAAAATATTGACTTTGGATTAGAGAAGAGATCAGAAACAGCAGTAGAATTAGATAAGAAAATTTCAAAGATTTCATTATACAAAGATGATGGATCAACATTATTATTAAATGTATCATTCAATGATGATGGAACAATAAACAAAGAAAAACCAGACAACATGTATGTAGAGAAAATAACACATCTAGATGAAGCAAATAATATTCAAGGATTTGAATATATTCCAACAGAAAGCCAATTCAAAAACGGAACATTATTAAAAATAGAATATCAAATAACAATTAAAAACAATTCAGAAGTAGATTGGACAGGAAAAGTTGAAGAATACGCAACAGCAGAAGATATTCTAAATAAAGTAAAAGAATTAGAAAAAACAGATAGCTATGTTTCAGGAGAAATGATTGAATATGGTGATTATGTAGGATTAAATTACTACAACAATAAAAATAATGATACAGACAAAATAGTAAAAACTAAAGTAGAACAAATTATTGATTATGTTGATAATGATGTATCATCAAGTGAAGAAGATAATACTAATATAGAAAATAGCAGTTGGAACACAATAACATTAGAAGAATTGAAGAACAACAAAATGTTAGATGATAAAGTTTACACAAATGTAAATGGAGAACAAAAACTAATAGATTCAAAAGGAAGAGAATATGTTTCAGAAACTAAAAAGAATGTATTAGTTACAGAGTCAAATAAATACAATCCAAGCGTAATAACTGAATTAGTTCCTGAATCAGCATCACAAGCGACAGGAGTAGCTTCATCAGGAAAAATAAGAATAGTAAATTCAAAACAATTGAATGAAGAAAACTCAAAAGACGATTTATATAATAATATTGCAGAAGTATTATCATATTCAAATACAGTAGGAAGAAGAGATCCACAAGCTGTACCAGGAAATGCAGAAGTTGCAAGAGGAGAATATTTAGCAGCAACAGGATATGACAATGGAACAATAGTAACAGATTATACAGGTGCAAAAGAAGTTGAACAAAACGAAACAGTATTACATCTAAATGGAGAAAGAGATGTAGACGCACCAAATTATGTAACATTATCAGAACCTACTGGTATATCAATAAGAGAATATAATAAGAACAATTATGCAATTGCAATAGTAATTTCAGGAATAATATTAGCAGCTGGAATTGTTGTAATCAAAAAGAAAATTATAAAATAATTTAGATATTAAAAAAAGAGCATAGCTTGGGCTATGTTCTTTTTTTACATATTAGAAAGTTCTATTTACGTATATATATTGAAAAAATGGAAAAAATATCAATCAAGAATAAAACCATAAAAAGGTAAATAAGAGGAGATATTTTCAATGAAAAATTATCAGTATCTAAATATAAAAGGTACAAACTTAGAAGAAGCTCAGCTAGAAAATTATTTAATACAATTAGCTGAGGAACATGTAATAAGTAAACAATCGGAAAAAAATACGTATCCAATAAAAAAAGTGGAAGAGAATTTTAATAATATATTAGAAACATACGAATTACTAAATAAGCATTTGAAACTAGGAATAAAAGTACATTCAGCAGGCGAATGGCTTTTAGATAATTTTTATATAATTGAAGAAATTGTTAGAAATATACAAAAATCGATGACAATAAAAAAATACGTGAAATTACCAGGAATAGCAAATGGAAAACATAAAGGCTTTGCAAGAGTATATGTGCTCGCGAGTGAAATAATAGCATTTAGTGATGAAAGTATATCCGAAGAAAAAATAATTAAAGCAATAAATAGTTATCAAACCAGAAAAATTTTATCCATGGAAGAAATCTGGAATATAGGAATATTTATGGAAATAGCTATAATTCAAAAAATATCAGACATTTGTGATAAAATATATTATTCACAAATTCAGAAATATAAAGTAGAAAATATTTATGAAAGATTAGTAGAACTAAAGCCATCGCCAGAAAGAGTATTCAAAGAGAAAATAAAAAACAAAAAACAAATTGAAGATTTGAATTATTCTTTTATAGAATACATGGTATACAAATTAAGAAGAATAGGGAAAAAAGGTAATCCATATATTGAGATATTAGAAAAGCAAATAAATAAACTAGGAACGAACACAGATGACATTGTAAAAAAAGAGCACCTATATGTTGCAACATTAAAAATAAAAATTGGAGTTAGTATAACTTCATTAAAAGCAATAAATAGAATAAGTTTTCAAAAAGTATTTGAAAAAACAAATAAAACAGAAGAACTTTTAAATAATGATCCAAGCGGAATATTTCCAAGACAAACAGAAGATACAAAAGAATTATACAGAGCTAAAATTAAAAAAATATCTGCAAAAACAAAAATATCGGAAATCTATATAACAGAGGAAATACTACAATTGGCAAATAGATACAAAGAAGCGGAAGATACAGAAGAAAGAAGAAAATCACATGTTGGATATTATTTAATTGACGAAGGGATTTATGAACTAAAAGAAGTAATTTTAGAAAAGAAAGTAAAAAGAAAATCAAAAAAATTTCTATCAAAATTATATATTTATTCCATAGTTATTTTATCGTTTCTATGTGATTTTGGAATAAGTGAAATAACAGGTAAAACATCTACATCAAAAATGGTTTTATTTCTAATATTATATATACCATTATATACATTAATTCTGAGAATAATAAACTACGTAATTTCTAGAATAGTTAAGCCATTAAATATTCCTAAAATAAATTATGAGAATGGGATAGACGATGAGTGCAAAACAATGGTAGTAATTCCAACTATTTTAGACTGCAAAGAAAAAGTAGAAGAAATGTTTAAAAAAATTGAAATATATTATTTAGCAAATGAAGATAAAAATATATTTTTTACATTGTTAGGAGATTGCACAACATCTGTAAAAGAAGTGGAAAAAACTGACGAAGATGTTATAAATACAGGTATACAAAAAGTAAAGCTATTAAATGAAAAATATAATGTAAGCAACAAATTTAATTTTGTTTATAGAAAAAGAAAATGGAATCCAAAAGAAGAAAGATATTTAGGATGGGAAAGAAAAAGAGGATTATTAATTCAATTCAATGAACTAATACTAAAAAAAGAAAGAACAGATTTTATTACCAATACATTAGAAGATTTTAATGAAAAAATAAAGTACATTATAACATTAGATTCAGATACAAATTTAGTTTTAGAATCAGCACAAAAAATGATTGGAGCGATGTCACACATATTAAATAAACCAGTAATTAAAGATGGCGCTGTAAAAATCGGATATGGAATTATGCAACCTAGAATAGGAATAACATTAGAAGATTCACAAAAAACGATGTTCACAAAAATATTTTCAAGCAATCCAGGAATAGATTTTTATACTAATGCGATTTTTGATATATATCAAGATTGCTTTAAAGAAGGAATTTTTACCGGAAAAGGAATTTATGACTTAGAAGTATATCAACAATTAATAAAAAATGAATTACCAGAAAACAGAATTTTAAGCCATGATTTATTAGAAGGAAATTATTTAAGATGTGCCTTGTTATCAGATGTTGTACTATTAGACTCATTTCCTAAGCAATATCTTTCATATGTAGAACGCGAAAACAGATGGATAAGAGGAGATTGGCAAATTGCAAGTTGGATAGAAAAAATAATATTTAACAAGAAAAATCCAATCAATAATATTAGTAAATTTAAAATATTTGACAATTTAATAAGAAGCATTTTACCATTAAGCCAACTAATTTTATTTATAACAGCAATAGGAAGTAAGAATGTAATATTGCTATCAGCAATATTAGCTACAGTATATATATCTAGCATTTTAGAAACTATAAATAAAATTATATTTAGGAAAAGTATAACAGAGGAAAAAATTTATGCTGATAAAAAATTTTATAGAAATATTTCAGGAATAAGAGGAACCTTTTTAAGAAATAGTATTGAACTAACATTTTTACCAACATCAGCATTAAACTCATTTTTAGCAATAACCAAAACATTGTATAGATTGAGAAAAGGGAAAAAATTATTAGAATGGAAAACATCAGATTCTGTAGATAAATCAGTTGAAAACACATTAGAGTACTATTGCAAAAAAATGCTTTTTAATATTTTGATAGGAATAATAATGTTTGGATTACTAAATCCATTGGGAATGGTAATAGGAACATTGTGGATTTTTGCACCTTATATAGCATGGATTTTAGGTCAAAGTATTTCAAAAAATAGAAAAATTGCAAAAGAAGATAAAGAATATCTACAGGAAATAGCTGAAGAAACTTGGAGATATTTTGAAACAAGTTTTACAAAAGAAAATAATTATTTAGTACCAGATAATTATCAAGTAGGAAGAAAAAATGAATTTGTAATGAGAACATCTTCTACGAATATAGGATTAGAAATATTATCAATAATTTCAGCATATGACTTAAAAATTATTACATTAGACAAAGCATTAGAAAAGATTAAGAAAGTAATTGATACAATAAACAATTTAGTAAAATGGAATGGTCATTTATATAATTGGTACAACATAAAAACATTAGAACCCTTGAAACCAGAATATGTATCAACAGTTGATAGTGGAAATTTTATTGGATATTTGTATGTATTAAGAAATTTCTTAATAACTAAGCAAATAGACGAAGGATTACTAAAGAACATTGAAAAAATTATAAAAGATACAGACTTTAACTATTTATATGAAGAAAAGCAAAGATTATTTTCAATAGGATTCGATATATCAAGTAATAAACTAAGTGATTCTTATTATGATTTTTTAGCATCTGAAGCTAGACAAGCAAGTTTTATAGCGATAGCAAAAAAAGATATAAAATATAAACACTGGATTAATTTAAGCAGAACATTAACATCATTAAATGGATATAAAGGATTGATATCATGGTCAGGTACAGCATTCGAATATACAATGCCCAATTTAATAATGGAAATACCAGAAGGAAGTTTAATAGATGAAGCATGCAAATTTGCTAGAAGATGTCAAATAGAATACGCAAACAAAAATAATGTACCATGGGGAATATCAGAATCAGCATATTCCTTAAAAGATCTACAAGGAAATTATCAGTATAAAGCTTTTGGTATTCCAATGTTAGGATTAAAAAGAGGGTTAGAAGAAGAGTTAGTTATTAGCCCATATGCAACAATTTTGTTTTTAGAATATGACATAAGTGAGGTAGTTGAGAATTTAAAAGAAATTGAAAAATATAATATGAGATCAAAATATGGATTTTATGATGCACTAGATTTTACAAGAGAAAGAATAAGTGTAAGGAAAAAATATGAACCAGTAAAAACGTATATGGCACATCATCAGGGATTAATTCTAAATACAATAAACAACATATTAAACAAAGACATATTAAGAAAAAGATTTATGAAAAATCCAGAAATTGAATCAATAAAAATTTTACTAAATGAAAGAATGCCAGATACAGTAGTGTTATCAAAAGAAAAGAGAAACAATGTAAGCAAAGGAAAATATGTAAGCATATATGATGACAAAGAAACGGTATATTTGGCAGATGAAAAATATGATAGATATAATGCAATATCAAGTGACAATTATACTAACGTTATAGATATTCATGGAAGAGGGTATAGTAAGCTAAATAATATTCAAATAAATAGATTCAGAAATAGAATAGATTGTGATGAGGGAATAGGAATATATTTTAAAAACATGCAGACTAAAAAAATATGGAGCAGTTTTGAAAGCGATAAAGTTATATTTTCACAAGGCAAAGAAGAATTTATAAAACAAGAAGAAAACATAGAAACAAAGGTTAAAGTATTTTTAGCTCCAGATGAATCAGCAGAAATAAGACAAATAAACTTAAAAAATACAGGAATTTTGAAAGGAACAATAGAAACTTACTTTTTCTTAGAACCATTATTATCAAATATTCAAGACGACATTGCACATCCAGCATACAATAACATGTTTTTAAAATTCAATTATTTAGTAGATGAGAAAATTTTGCTATGTTCAAGAAAAATAAATGATAAAGAAATTTATTTAGGAATAAAAATAATTACTAATGAAAATCAAGAATTAGAGTTCGAACTTGAAAAAGAAAAATTTGTTGGACGTAACAGTAAAATTCCCAAAGCAATATTAGATTCAAGTAAATTCTCAAGCGAAGAAATAGAAACTGTAGAACCAATAATAGCTTTTAGAACTAAGGTAGAAATAGAACCACAAAAAGAAGAAAAACTAAATTGCATCATGCACATATCAGAAGAAAAAGATGAAATTATAAAATATTTAACAGAAATTAATTCAGAAAAAGTTGAAACAATTTCTGAGCTTGCAAAAGCAAAGAGTGAAGAAGAAATAAAATTCTTAGAAATCAATGGAGAGAAAATAGAAAATAATCAAAAATTATTAGGACATCTAATTGAAAAAGATATTCCAAGAGAAGTAAATACAACATATAAAATCGAAGAAGTTTGGAAATTTGGAATTTCAGGAGATAATCCAATTATATTATTAGAGATAAAAAATATAGAAGAATTATATGTTTTAGAAGAATTATTAGAAACAATAGAATTCTTTAATGTAAAAAATATACGAATAGATTTATGCGTATTAAATAATGAAAAGGTAAGTTATGAAACATTTGTAAAAGATGGGATAAATGAAGTGATAAAAAATCACAGATTAGAGTATTTGAGAAATAATCAAATTTTTGTATTAAACAAAAATGAGTTATCACCTAAAGATATAGAAACAATCGAAACAATTGCAGATATCAAATTATTTGGAAATATTGGTGGAATAAAAAATAATCTTGAGGAAATAGAAAACAATAAAAAAGAAGCGGTTCAAATACAATATAAAGAAATAGGCACAAGTGAAAAAATAGCAGAAGATGAATTAGAATATGACAATGGGATAGGTGGATTTACAAAAGATGAATATATTTTGAAAATTGAAAAAAATAATATACCGCCACGAGCATGGAGCAATATAATTGCAAATAAAAAATTTGGAACTGTAACTACAGAAAATAGTGGCGGATATACATGGATAGAAAACAGTAGATTAAAAAGAATAACAACATGGGAAAATGATGCTATACAAGACTTTAAGTCAGAAGAAATTATTGTTAAAGATTTAGACAACAACGAATATTGGAATCTTGGAAATAATGCTGAAAAAAATTCTTATCAAGTAAAATATGGAATGGGATATTCAAAATATATACAAATAAATAATGAACTAATTCAAGAAAACACAATACTAGTTCCATTAGAAGAAGAGATAAAAATAAATCATATATCAATAAAAAATAAAGATAGAAATAAAAGAAGATTAAATTTGTACTATGCAATAAATGTAAGTATGGGAGAAGAAAAACAAAAGAATATTGGAAAAATAAAAGCAACCAAAAAAGATAATTTTATTGATCTTGAAAATATATGTAAAAGTAATTTTGAAGACAAAATAGAAATAACATCAAGTGAAAAAATAAAATCATATACAAATAATTATCAAGAATTTTTTGCAGAAAAAATGAATCCCCAAAATGGAGTAAATAAGAAAGAACTAAAGCCAGAAGGAAATATATTAATAAAAAATGAAATAATTGTTGAAATTCCTATAGAATTAGACGGATTCGAGAGAAAATCAGTTGATATATTACTTGGAAAAGATTTAAGAAGATATATTGAAGGATATAATACAGAAAAAGAATTAGAAAAAATAGAGCAATATTGGAAAGCAAAAACAGAAAAAATAAAAATTAAAACACCATCAGAAAAAATAAATTTATATATGAACAAATGGTTAGTCTACCAAACAATAACAAGTAGATTAAACGCTAAAACAGGGTTTTATCAATCAGGTGGAGCAATAGGATTTAGGGATCAATTACAAGATGCATTAGGAATGAAATGGATAGATGAAAAAATATTGTATAATCAAATTCTTGAAGTAGCCAAACATCAATTTATAGAAGGAGATGTTATGCACTGGTGGCATGTTAGCAATAAAACAGGAATACGTACTAGAATTTCTGACGACCTTCTATGGCTACCATATAGTGTAATTGAATATATAGAATTTACAGAAGATGAATCAATATTAGACGAAAAAGTTGAGTATACAAAAGGAATAGAGCTAGATGGAGAAAACGAAAAGTACGGAAAATATGAATATACAGAAGAAAAAGAAACAATATATGAACATTGCATGAAAGCAATTGAAAAAAGTTTAAACTTTGGAGAGAATGGCTTTCCTAAAATAGGAACAGGAGATTGGAATGATGGTTTTAATAAAATAGGACATAAAGGAAATGGAGAAAGTATTTGGCTTGGATTTTTCTTGTATGATATTTTAAATAGATGGGAAAAAATCTTAGAAATAAAAAATGAGACTGAAAAAATAAATAAATATAAAGAAATAAAAAACAAATTAAAAAAGATGTTAAACACGAGAGCATGGGATGGACAATGGTACCAAAGAGCAATTATGGATGATGGAAACATAATAGGAAGTAGCCAATGCAAAGAAGGAAAAATAGATAGTATAGCACAGAGTTGGTCTATTATTTCAGAAGCGGGAGATAATGAGAAAAAATATATTGCATTAGAATCAGCAAAGAAATATTTAATTGATGAAGAAAATAAAATAATAAAATTATTAACGCCACCATTTAAAGAAGATAAATTAGATCCTGGTTATATTAAAAGGTACCCAGCAGGAGTTAGAGAAAATGGAGGTCAATACACTCATAGTAGTATCTGGCTTATAATGGCATTTGCAAAAATGGGATATCTTACAGAAGCAGTAAAATATCTTGAAATGATAAATCCAATTACTCATACAGAAAATATAGAAAAAGTACAAAAATATAAAATTGAACCATATGTAATTGCAGGTGACGTATATACAAATAAATATATGACAGGAAGAGGGGGATGGAGTTGGTATACAGGTTCAAGTAGCTGGTATTATAAAGTGTGTTTAGAAAATATTTTAGGGTTAAAGAAAAAAGGAAACAAATTATATTTACCAGAAAATATTCCAGAAAATTGGGAAAATTACGAAATACAATATAGATATGAAACAAATTTGTATAACATAAAAGTTGGACGAAAAACAGACAGACAAAAGGGTAGAGAGATTTTTTGTAATGGGATAAAAGTAGAAAAAAATTATATAGAATTAAAAAATGATAACAAAATTGAAAACCTTGAAATAAAATTGTAAAAAAAATGAGAAAAAACTTGTACAAATTTTTTCTTTATGATATAAAATAATGTATGGATGTAATAAAAAAGAGAAAGGGGTATCCTCGTGGAAGAAGTAGATGTTGGAAGAGATTTTAATAGAAAAACTATTCTAGTAGTAGATGATGAAGAAAGTATAGTAGATTTATTAGTATATCATTTGCAAAAAGAAGGTTATAACACTTTGCAAGCATATGATGGAGCATCTGCTGTAGAAATAGCCTTAAAAGAAAAACCTGATTTAATTTTATTAGATGTAATGTTACCTAAAATGGATGGAATTAGTGTATGCAAAAGAATTAGGTATTCATTAAATGTCCCAATATTAATGATATCAGCTAAAGATACAGAACTTGATAAAGTTGTTGGACTTGAAATGGGAGCGGATGACTATATTACAAAGCCATTTCAACATAGAGAAGTAATGGCAAGAATTAAGGCAAATCTACGTAAAGCAGAACTAGTTACTCAAGCTGAAATGAAAACAGAGAGTGTAGAAAATGAAGAAAACGTAATCGTTGTAGGAGATTTAACTCTTGATTTGAAGAAAGTAGAAGCAAAAGTAAAAGGCGAAGTAGTAGATTTAACAATAAAAGAGTTTGAAGTATTAAAATATTTAGCTGCACAACCAGGCGAAGTAGTAACAAGAGAAATGCTATTAAAAAAGGTTTGGGGTTATGATGATTATGTTGGAGCAATTAGAACAGTGGATGTTACGGTAAATAGAATAAGAGATAAAATAGAAAAAGATAAAGCTAATCCCAAAATATTAATAACTAAAAGAGGCGTAGGATATTATGTAGTTGGAAATAAATAATAGAAAAATTACAAAAAGAAAAAAGTTGTAAAATAGATGAGAAATAATTACATTTGTTTTACAATTTTTTTTCTTTTTATTAAAAATGTAAATCCGTGTAAAAATAAAGTAGTAGTAAGAATTCCAAAAAATGTGTTACAACTAGGTTACAAGTGATAACAAACTCTTGAATATTCCAATAATAGTGATATAATATGACCAAACACTTGCGTAGGAGTGAAAGATGTTAAAAAGCATACAAATAAAAATAGTTTTGATATTTATGATACTTGGAATTTTAATGATAGGAATTCAAGGAGTATTATTTACGTCAGAATTAGGTCAGTTACAAAGTGCCATTCAAAATAATGAGAGTGTTATTCAAGAGATAAATATTCAGATGAGAAATACACAAATTTTATCAATAGGTTTAATAGTTGTTTTCGCAGTAATTTCAGTTCTTGTAGGAATATTTGTTGCAAAAGTTGTAATAAGCCCAATTTTGAAATTAACTAAAAGCGCCGAAATAGTTGCAAAAGGTGGAAAATATCAAATAAAATATCTAGATGATGGAAAATCTAAAACAGAAGTAGATGAGCTTACCAAAGCTTTTAACATGATGCATAGCGAATTAAATGAAAATTTAAAAGAAGTTTCAAGACAGAAAAAACAAATTGAAACAATACTATTGCACATGAATGATGGAATTCTTGCATTTAATATAGAAGGAAAAATAATTCATAAAAACAAAGCTGCAGACAAATTATTAGATTTAACTGGCGATGAAAAAAGCTTTCAAGATGTATTTGAAAAAATTGATTCAAATATAAATCTAGAAAAGATAATTTATTTAGAAAATTGGACATCAACACAAGAAAGAGTTAGTGTTGGTGAGAAAACACTAAATTTATTTTTTGCGGGATTTGAAGGCGAAGCGGGAAGACCAGAAGGTGCAATTGTTGTAATTCAAGATATAACAGAACACATTAAACTAGACACAATGCGAACAGAATTTGTAGCAGATGTATCACATGAGTTAAAAACACCAATAACTTCAATATTAGGATATTCAGACATATTGTTAGAAGATGACTGTGACGAAGAAACAACAAAGAAATTTTTGAAACAGATATCAACACAAGGAAAACGAATGGCAGAATTAGTTAGCGATTTATTAACATTATCAAGATATGATGCCGACATGATAAATAACAGAAAAGAAGAATTTGATCTTGCAGAAGTTGTAAAAGCAACATATGATAGTTTAAGCTTTGAAATAGATAAGAAAAATCAAAAAGCCGAATGTTTTGTAACGGCAGATGTACCACATGTTGTAGCAGATAAAGCAGGAATAGAAAGAGTAGTAACAAACATATTAACGAATGCAATTAAGTATACACCAGCAAATGGTGAAATAAAAATTTATGTTGGATTTGTTTATAATGATGCATATATAAAAGTAATAGACAATGGTATAGGAATACCAGAAGAAGATATAGAAAAAGTATTTGAAAGATTTTATAGAGTAGATAAAGCGCGCAGTAGAGAAATGGGTGGAACAGGATTAGGTTTATCAATAGCAAAAGAAATCTTAGAAAAAAATAATTCAAAAATAAATATAAAAAGTGAATTAGGAAAAGGTACAGAAGTGGTAATACGAATACCTACTAAAAGAGAAGAAAAAGAGGATGTTGAATAAAAATCAAAAAAGGATGGTTAGAAAATGAGAGAGATATTTCAAAATGCAACATTAAATTCATCAGATAAGGCAATAATAATAATTGCTGCAATAACAATAATAGTACTAGTATTATTAATAATGTATAAACTCGACAACTTACCAGATTATTATAAAACAAAGAAAAGAAAAAAAGACAATGAGGAAAATAATAATGAAGAAATAGACGATGATGAATTAGAAGAAAAATTAAAAGAAGTTGATAATCATTCAGCAGAAGAACAAATAGAGCAGATATTTAATAATAAAACAGATGAAAACCAATCATCACAACTTAGCGAAGATGATTTTGAAAACATGGATGATGATACTGAGGAAGAATCATATGATTGGAAATATTCAAAAAATCCAGAAGTATCAGAAATGCAAGAAAAAAATGATGAAGATAGTTTTACACCTGGTGAAGAATCATTAGATTCTCAGAAAATAAATATGTTTGAAGAAGATATTAATTTAGAAGAAAATGAAAAAGAAGAAGCAAAAGAAGACGAAAAAATAGACTCAACACCTATAGCAGATGAGAATTTAATTATAACAGCAGATAAGAAAGACGATGATGAGCAAGAAGCTGATGATAAAGAAAAAACTAAGAAAAAAAGCACAAGAAAAACGACAGTGAAAAAAACTACGACTGAGAAAACAGTAGCACCAAAAACTACAACAAGAAAAAAGAATGTTGAAGAAGAAAACTAATATTAAGGAAAGGTAAGAAAATTGAATCCAAAAATTAAGAACATTTTAGAATGGGTATATTGTATAGTTATAGCAGTTGGATTAGCATTAATAGTTAGATGCTTTATTGGAACTCCAACAATAGTAAAACAGAAATCAATGTATCCAACATTAAAACCAGATCAAAGATTAATTTTAAATAGACTAGCAATAACATTTCACTCAGATATAAAAAGAGGAGAAATTATTACATTTGAAGCACCAAATGTATTAAAAGTAAGTGCAGAAGATGCAGATATGTCTAATCCAGTAGCAATATACAAAAATGTAAACAGAAATATTTTTCAAAAGTTTGTTTACTATGGACTTGAATGGGGAAAGACAACATTTATTAAAAGAGTTATAGGATTGCCAGGAGAACATATAGAAATAAAAAATAATAAAGTCTATATAAATGGCGAAGAATATAAAGAAGACTACTTAGATTCATCAGTAGTAACAACATCATGTGATGGAGCCTTTACAGATTTTATTGTTCCAGAAGGATACATATTTGCAATGGGAGACAACAGACCACAAAGTACAGACTGTAGATCATTTGGTTGTATTCCAATAGATAAAATTGAAGGAAAAGTGGCATTTAGATTTTGGCCATTAAATACTTGGGGAAATCCGGACAAAAAATAAAGAGTGGTGTATAAAGCATGATAAATACTAAAATAAAAGGTAATATAAAAAATAGAAGAGAGCTTGAAAGAATTGTGCAGAACAATACGGTTTTGCACAGTTACTTATTCTTAGGCGAAAATGGAATAGGAAAAAAAGAAATTGCTAGAGAATTCGCAAAGCAAATATTATGTTTAACGCATAAAAATGAATGTGATTGCAAATCATGTATTTGCTTTGAAACAGACAATCATCCAGACTTTCAACTAATAAATGACGAAGGCGATACAATAAAAATAAGTACAATAAGAGAAATGATTGCAACTGTTTATGAAAAGCCTATTTTATCAGATAAAAAAATCTACATTATAAATGATGCAGATAAAATGACAAAAGAAGCTCAAAATAGCTTGCTTAAGACACTAGAAGAACCACCAGAATATACAATAATTATACTGATTGCCTCAAACACAGACATGCTACTAAACACAATAAAATCAAGATGTACAAAAATTATCTTTGAGAAATTAACAACACAAGAGCTTAAAGAAGCATTAGAATCAAAAATAAATTTAGACGCGAATATATCAGAAAAAATGTTCGAATTTTTTGACGGTAGTGTGGGAAAAGCATTAAAGATACTAGAGAAAAAAGAAATTTATGATGCATTAGATAAATTTATAGAAACGATAGAAAAAACAAATAAAATAGATTTTTTAACAAAAACAAAAGAAATATTTGATAAAGAAGAAATTTATGGAATGTTAGAGTATTGCATGGTATCGCTATTTTATATTGGAAAAAAAGAAAATAATATAAAATATTTAAACTGCGTAAACTACATACAAGAAACGATAAATCATTTGAAATCAAATAGTAATTATGACATGAGTATTGATTATATGCTATTCAAAATATGGGAGGAAGTAAATGAAAACAATAGTAGGCGTTAAATTTAAAAAGCCAGGCAAAATGTATTATTTTGATCCGCAAGATTTAGAATTAGAAGTTGGAACAAAAGTAATTGTGGAAACAGCTCTTGGGGATGAATATGGCGAAATAATGATAGGCAATAAAGAAATAAAAGAAGAAAATATAACTAGCCCACTAAAGAAAGTTATAAGAATTGCAACAGATAAAGACACAAAATCATATGAAGAATATAAGAAAAAAGAACCAGATGCATTAAAAAAGTGTCAAGAAAAAATAGAAAAACATGGATTAGACATGAAATTAGTTGATGCAGAATATAAATTTGACGGAAGTAAACTTATTTTTTATTTCACAGCAGATGGAAGAATTGACTTTAGGGAGTTAGTAAAAGATTTAGCATCTGTATTCAGAACAAGAATAGAATTAAGACAAATTGGGGTAAGAGATGAAATCAGACGTATTGGCGGAAATGGACCATGTGGAAGAGAATTATGTTGTTGTTCTTTCCTTGGAAACTTTGAAACAGTTTCAATAAAAATGGCTAAAGAACAAAACATATCATTGAATCCATCTAAAATATCGGGATGTTGTGGAAGGTTAATGTGTTGCCTAAAATATGAACAAAATGTATATGAAGAAAAATTAAGCAGATTACCTAAAATAGGAGCAATAGTAAAAACAGAAGAAGGTACAGGCGAAGTTTGCGGAATAGAAACACTTAAAGAAATAATTAAAGTAAGACTAAATGATGGAGAAGAAACATATTATAAAAGATTTAATGCAAAAGATATTAAAATAATAAAAGATGCAGAAGATGAAGGAAAACTAGATGTCGAAAATCAAGAGGATTTAAAAGAGCTAGAAAAACTAGAAAAACTAGAAGAAATGGATAGTAAAAATTCAAATGATGACATATAGCAAAATTGAGGAGAAGAAAAATGAAAACATTAATTAAAAATGCAACATTATTAGATATGGTAGATGATGTGCCAAATATCAGAAAAACAGACATATTAATAGAAGATAACAAAATAGCTAAAATAGAAGAAAACATAGAAGATGATCAAGCACAAGTAATAGATGCCAAAGAAAAAGTTGTTATGCCAGGATTAGTAAATACTCATACACATTTGGCAATGAGCATTTTTAGAGGATATAAAGATGATCAAAAATTAATGGATTGGTTAGAAAACGCAATCTTTCCAGTAGAAGATAGATTAAGACCAGAAGATATATATTGGAATTCATTTTTATCGTGCATAGAATTAATAAAATCAGGAACAACAACATTTAATGATATGTATTTTAGAATGGATAAAACAATAGAAGCAGTTGAAGAATCAGGATTAAGAGGAGTAATTGCTTGGTGCATAACAGATACATCTATAAAGGATAAAATAACAAGAACAAGAGAATATCATGAAAAATATAATTATCTAGATAGCAAAATAAAAATATACGTATCAGCACATGCACCATATTCTTGTAGCCCAGACACAATACAACTATGTGTTGATTTAGCTAAAGAACTAAATACAGGAATACACATTCATTTATCTGAAACTCTACAAGAAGACAAAATAATAAGAGAAAGATATAATAAGACAGGTACAGAATATTTAAACGATTTACACGTATTTGACGTCCCTGTAGTATTAGCACATGGAATATACATTTCAGATAGTGATTTAGAAATTCTAAAGAAAATAAAAGGTGGAATCTCACACAATCCAATCAGCAATTGTAAACTATCATCAGGAATATGCGATGTTACAAAACTTAGAAAAAACGGAATAAACGTTGGAATCGGAACAGACGGAATTGGAAGTACAACAACATTAGACATGTTCGAAGAAATGAAAACAGCAGCATATTTGCAAAAAATTAATACAATGGAACCAACATCAATAAAAGCATATGATATTTTAAAAATGGCAACAATCGAAGGTGCGAGAGTACTTGGATTAGAGGATGAAATAGGAACAATAGAAGTGGGAAAAAAAGCCGACTTAATATTTATAAACACAAACAAAACACATTTATATCCAGAAAACGATTTATGCACAAACTTAGTATATTCAGCAAATGGAGCCGACGTAGATACAGTAATAATTGATGGAAAACTAATAATGCAAAATAGAAAGCTATTAAACATAAATGAAAAACAAGTCAAAAAAAATATTGCAAAAGTAGTAAAAAGATTGTTATAATATAAATAATTTGAAGGGAGGGATATGTAAAATGGCATATAAAATTACAGACAAATGTATAAGCTGTGGAGCATGCGCAGGAGCTTGCCCAGTAGGATGCATATCACAAGGAAACGAACACTATGAAATAAACAAAGAAGCATGTATAGAATGTGGAACATGCGAAGGCGTATGTCCAGTAGGAGCACCAGAAGCTGAATAATTAAAAAATGAAATAAACGGCTAACAATTAGCCGTATTTTTATTTTCAAATTCCGAGGAATGCGACAGCAAGGTGTGAAAAAAATAATATGAAATTTTTCTTTATAATATTACAAGAAAGAAATTAAACATAATAATCTTTTTAATTAAATTTGCATATAACGAAAATTTTGTATTGACAATATTATGAAACTTAATGTATAATAGTTAACATCGGAGATATACATACAACCGATAAGATAAGAAAAAAGTAATCCCACAAGATGGTGTTAAGCTTCGGAAGGAGGGAGATAAAATGTCAGAGATTAAAGTTAATAATGGTAATATAGAAGATGCTCTAAAAAGATTTAAAAGACAATGCGCTAGAAATGGAGTATTACAAGAAGTTAGAAAAAGAGAGCATTATGAAAAGCCAAGTGTAAAGAGAAAGAAAAAATCCGAGGCTGCAAGAAAAAGAAAATTTTAAAAAATTAGGGACACGTATATACACGTGTCCTTTTAATATCTAAAGAAAAGTAATAAAAACATATTAAATAAATATGAAGAAAAAAGCAAATAAAAACAAACACTATGCATAACCCAAAAACATTGTGAAAACAATTTAAATATGATATTATCTTTAGATAGAAAAAGAGATATGAAAGGATGGAAATAAAATGAAAAAAAGATTATTAGAAGATTTAAAAGAAGCTATGAAAGAAAAAAATGAAATAAAGAAAAATGCAATACAAATGACAAGAGCAGGAATATTACAAATTGAAAAAGATAAAGGAATAGAATTAACTGATGAGCAAATCATAGAATTAATTTCAAAAGAAGTAAAAAAGAGAAAAGATTCAATTGCAGATTATGAAAAAGGTGGAAGAGAAGATTTAGTAAACCAAATAAAAGAAGAAATAAGTTATCTAGAAGTATATTTACCTAAGCAACTATCAAAAGAAGAAATAGCTAAAATAGTAAAAGAAGTAATTGAAGAAACAGGAGCTACTTCAATGAAAGACATGGGAAAAGTAATGAAATCAGCAAAAGAAAAAATTGGTGCACAAGCAGATGGAAGAACTATAAATGAAGTTGTAAAAGGACTATTAGCATAAAAAAATCAAAATAGCAAATACTAAATAAAAAACAAGGAGAAAATTTGTGAAATATATAAAAAAAGAAATTAAGTCAGGAGTAACACTCCATTTAATTAAGAATAAAAACTTTAAAACTGATTTTACAGTATTTTTCTTAAGCTTGCCACTAGAAAAAGAAACGATAACTAAAAATGCATTGTTACCAGCTGTTTTAAGAAGTGGTTGTAAAAAGTATCAATCATATCAAAAAATTATTGAAGAATTAGAAATGCTATATGGAGCTGCTTTCGACTGCGGCGTAGATAAAACAGGTGATAACTTAGTTTTAAAGTTTTTTATTGAAAGTATAAATGATAATTATTTACCAAATAAAAATAATAACTTAGAGAAAGTAATAAATGTACTTACAGAAATAATATTCAACCCCCAAGTTCAAAACGATTCATTCGATGAAACAAAAGTTGAACTTGAAAAAAGAAATCTAGAAATGATAATAAATGCGCAAAAAGACAATAAAGATTTCTATGCATATGATAAATGCGTAAAAGCAATGTATAAAAACCAGAGTTATGGCCTAAGCAAATATGGTGACCAAAAAGATTTACAAGCAATAAATAATAAAAACTTGTATGAGCAATACAAACAAGTAATTGATACATGTAAAATAGATATAATTGTTAGCAGTGATTTCCAAGCAGAAGAAATAGCGAAGATAATAAAGAAAAATGAGCTAATACAAACAATAAAACCAAGAGAAGAAAAAATTAAAATTAATGATATTAAAAAAGAAATAAAAGACATAATAGAAAAGCCAGAAGAAATAAAAGAAGAGCTAGATGTAACTCAAGGTAAATTAGTAATAGGCTTAGATATATTGCCAAACAGATTTGATGATTTTAGATATATAACAATAGTATATAATGCTATATTTGGTAATGGAGTTAGTTCAAAATTATTTCAAATTGTAAGAGAAAAAGAAAGTCTTGCATATACTACAAAATCAGAATACGTAGTGCAAAAAAATAATATTTTTATAAGATGTGGAATCGAATGTGATAAATATCAAAAAACATTAGATTTAATAAAGAAATTATTAGATGATATGAAAAAAGGAGATTTTACAGACGAAGAAGTAACAAAAGCTAAAGAATATATTTTAGCAGGAGTTGATTCAATAAGTGAAGAACAAGATTCACAAATACTATTTTTATTTGGACAGGAATTATCAAAAAGATCAATTACAATAGATGAATACAAAGAAAAAATAAAAAATGTAACAAGAGACGAAATTATAGAAATTGCAAATAAAGTTCAAATCAACACAATATATTTCTTGAGAAATGGAGGAGAAAATGCAGATAATTGAAAATAAAATATTAAAAGAAAAAGTTTATATAGAAAAATTAGAAACTGGTCTAACAATTATGTGCATTCCAAAAGAAAACACAAGAAAAAAGTATGCTATTTTTTCAGTAGAATATGGATCAAATGATAATGAATTTATAATAGATGGAGAAAATGAAAAAACAAGAATTCCAGATGGTGTAGCGCATTTTTTGGAACACAAATTATTCGAACAAGAAAATGGAACAAATAGCTTAGATGTATTATCATCACTTGGAGTAGAGGCAAATGCATACACAACAAATGATCATACAGCATACTTATTTGAATGTACAAATAATTTTGAACCAGCCTTAGATGAATTATTAAAATATGTACAAAATCCATATTTCACAGACCAAAACGTGGAAAAAGAAAAAGGTATTATTGCGCAAGAAATAAATATGTATGATGATGAACCTGAATGGAAAGCATATATAAATTGTATGAAAGGTTTGTACAAAGTTAATCCAATAAGAATTGACGTTGCAGGAAGTGTCGAAACAATACAAAAAATAGATAAAGAAATTTTATATAAATGTTATAATAACTTTTATGTTCAAAACAATATGATATTAGTAGTGTGTGGTAATTTTAATCCTGAAGAAATAATAGAAAAAATAAAAGGAAAAATAACATTATCATCAAAAAACAAAGCTAAAGTTATAGAAGTTAACGAACCAGAAGAAATAAATCAAAAAGAAATTATAGCAAATATGGATGTTTCTATTCCAATATTTACGCTTGGATATAAGCTAAAACCTATAAAAGAAAATAAATCAAAAATAAGCTTAAGTCTTGAAATAATATTAGAAATACTATTTGGAACAAGCTCAGAATGTTATAAAGAATTATATGAAAAAGGATTAATATTCGAAAACGTATCTGCAACATATGAATATGCTAGAGATTATGCACACATATTAATTCAAGGAAAAACGAATGATTTAAAAGAAACCAAAAAAATAATAGAAGAAAAAATAGAAAAATATAAAAATAATGGAATAAGTGATGATGAATTTGAAAGAGCAAAAAGAAAAATATATGGACAATATGTAAGAGAATACAATGATGTTTCTATAATAGCCATCATGTCAATTTCAAATTACTTTAGAAAAATAAAACCATTTGAGAATATAGAGAACTACAATTTAGTGACAAAACAATATGTAGAAAAAACATTAAAAGAAGCATTCAACAAAGGAAAAATGGTCGAATCTTATGTTATTCCGAAAAAAGGCAACGAATAACGGAAAAATAGAGAAAAAAATGTTAAAATTTGTCGAACGAAAAAATTAGTAAATAAGAAAAATAAGTTGACTCCCATGTAAAAATATGGTATTTTATAAGCGAATAAAACAATACTTTTGTAGAATAAAAGGAGTGATTGTCATGATAGATGAAAAAATTTGTAAATTAAGGGAAGAACTAAATAGAAGCATCCAAAATGGCGAAGATTATGATACTATATATACAATAAGTATAAGATTAGATAACCTAATAGCTGAATACTATAAAAACATAGGATAAACGTAGCAATAATAGGAGGAAAAAATGTTCGAATTAGATGGAGTAAATGTATTAAAACATAGTAGCATAAAAATTCAAAAAGAAAAGGTAATCTATATTGATCCATTTCAAATAGACATTCCAGCACATGATGCTGATTTAATACTATGCACACATTCACATTATGATCATTTTTCACCAGATGATATAAAAGCAGTGGCAAAAGAGGATACTGTATTAATAACAACAGAAGACTGCAAAAATGAAATAAGTAAAACAGGAATATATGAAGAAAATGTACATTATTGTAAGCCATATGAAACTTTCAATTTTGAAGGTATTCTTATCGAAACAATACCAGCATATAATAAAAATAAACCATATCATCCGAAATCTAAAGAATGGGTAGGATATATAATAGATATTGACGAACACAGATATTATATAGCTGGAGATACAGATAAAACAAAAGAAGCATGTGCAGTAAAGTGTGATGTAGCATTTTTACCAGTTGGAGGAACATATACAATGGACTATGTTGAAGCAGCAGCTTTAGCTAGTAAAATAGAACCAAAGTATGTAATTCCAACTCACTATGGGTCAATAGTAGGAGAACCAGAAGATGGTATATTATTCAAAGAGCTAATAGATACTAGCAATACAAAATGTGAAATATATTATTAAAAGTAACATAAAAAATCATCTCTAATATTATATATTAGAGGTGATTTTTTTGGCTAAAATATTAGTATATAATAATCAAACAAACAGGATGGAAACATATTACAGAGGAGAGGCAGAGCCAATGCCTTATAACCGAGGTACATTAAGAGTAAGAGAATTCAGAGGTTCAAGTGAAAGCAATTTATTATGGACAGACAAAAGAACAATGCAAAGCTGGAATAATTTTAGAACTCTATATGGAAGAGGAATCTATGTTGGATTTGCATTTAAGAGATGTTGGGAAGGCGGACATGGAATTTTATCACAGCATTATGCAGGAGTTGCATTTGACGTTGGACAGAATTTAAGTGAAAGTTCAAGAAACTATATGAGAAATTTGGCAAAAGCATCAGGATACTGGAGATATGTAGAACCAGCGGCAGATACTCCAAGATGGGTACATTTTGACAATAGGTGGATAGCAAGTGGATATCCGTTAACTCAATTCGGAAGTAGAGGTGTATATGTATTAATTGCACAAGATGCGCTAAATACTTTGGGATTAGGAACAGGCGGACTAGATGGAATATTTGGAAGAAGAACCAAAGAAGCAGTCATAACATTTCAAGGAAATAATGGATTATCGCAAGACGGACAAATAGGAAATATTACATGGAATAGCTTAATGACACAAGTAGTTGGGAAAGGAGCAAGCAATTCAACTATATTAGAATAAATGAAACAATACATTAAAATATCTATTATATAAAGATAAAAAATTATATAAAAATAATTATTTCTCAGTATAGTTTGGAGAAAATAAGTCAAACTAAAAAGCCATCTGTGTTTTACCACAGATGACTTTCTAGTTTTGTTTTAGATTATCCAAAGAATTGTTCGGATAATCGCTGATAATCTTGGGCCTCCAGGCCTGTGCTGATCATGTCTGACATACCGTACGATAGGAGACTTTATTAAGTAAGTTCCAAATGCGGCAACAACAACTGCGATTACTCTTGATACGATAACACTATATGGTGCCAAAGTTTCAATCCCAACCATTGCAAGAATTGTCAGGAACATAGCAGTCCAAGCCATTCGACTATGTGTTCCGATAGCAAGCGCTACAAACCCAAAAGTAAGAAGCGCCCCAAAGGACAACAATGCGTCAGTAGATGCAACAATACCAGTGATAACACTTGTAACTAAAGTAACAACGCCTAAAAATGTGAGTCCGAAAATTATCATAGACTACCTCCTTTAATAATAAAAAATTAATAGTAACTGCATCTCCGTGATGAAAACGTAGGAGATATCTAAATATATAATATATAGATAAACTCATTATACCACAACTTAACATAAATGTAAAATTTTCATATTCATAGTAGAGATAATGTTCTAAGAAAAAAGTAAAATTTGAAAAACCAAAAAGGTTATGATATATTAAAACATATAGTAATTTATAAAAGGAAAAAAGAGAAGCGTGGAAGAAAATAAAAAAATAAACCAGCTAAATGGGTATATTAAAGAAATATTAAGTAACACCTTTGAAAAAGTTGGAATTAATCTTTTTAATGATAAAATTAAAATGGTATTAGAAAATTATAAAAAATCATTATTTGATTACAGTTTTAAAAATATGGAAGAATTACCCGAGTTTCAAGAAGCATTGAATATAATATTAAAAATACAAAGATTTGGAATAAGTGGTTTAGAGGAAGAAACAAAATTTATAAATGAACTATTTCCAAAAATGGAGATAGCTAAAAAAATAGAAGATAATATAATAAATAAATATTTTAAAAAAGAAAATTTAACCAAAGAACAAATTCAAAATTTAGATAAACTATTGGTTTTCTATATAAAAAACAGAGTATACAGCCACAGATTAATAAAAGTAGCAATCGAATTTATAGAAAAAAACGGGTTTGAATTTGAGAAATTTAAATTTGTTCAAGAATTTATGGATAATTTTACGGAGTTATATGCATCCATCACACCAACAGAACAAAGTAGACCATATTTTGAAATAATGTACAAAATAATAGACAAATTAACGAAACAACCAAATTTTGATTTATTTAATAATAAGATGATTCTTGATTTATTACAGATACAAGAAAGACTTCCTGTACAAGATAGAGAAAATATTTCAAATATAATTTTAGAAAATTTAAAATTACACGAAACAAATCCAGAACAGACTAAAGAAGAAATAAAAAAAATGATAGAAGAAAATAATCAATGTTCAATCGAGGAAAAAAATAATTTATTATTAAGAAATATACAAACACTTAAATTAACATCAAACTACATCATGCCACAAGAGGTCATAAACTATTTTTTAAGACAAGCCCTTAATTCAGAGCAATACATTGTAGAAAATAAAGAAAGGTATCAAATTGTATTTGAAAGTATATTACAAGATATTGCAAAAAATGATGTAAAAGAATGTTGCACACTTTTTAGAGAAGATTACTCGCAAAAAGATTTAAAAGGAAGCGCAATCCCAAAGAGTTATGTAACAATATTAGCAGAAGAATCTGTAAGTAGCATGTTAGAATCAAAAGATATTAGCCTACTGGAAATTATATACCATGAAAACACACATCATAGACAAAATTTAGATTTTAAGCAAAAAGAAAAAATAGAAGGAAATCCATTAAGAAAAAAACAATTCAAAGAAGAAATAATAAGAAAATATAATCCTGAATATTATACTGCCAATTATTATATGATGTATAATGAAATTGAAGCAAGAAGAAATGGAAAAGTAAAATTACTAGAATTATTAAATTCGTTAAATCTTACCGATTATAATAATCAAAGGCAAAATCTACAAGAAGAAATAAAAATAGAGGATGAAAATTACAAATTGGCTGGATATAAAAGAAAGAGTATTAATTCTGATGAAAAAATAAATGTAGAAAAATACTTTAATGAATTAGCACAAAAATATCCAGAAATTCAAAAGAACTATTCATTTCTAATTGATAGAGATTATAGTGATTTTTCAAATAGATAAAAATTTTTAAATTATATATTTTATAATATATATGCATAATAAATATAAGAAAGAAGGAAGAATATGTTAAAAATAGGATGTCATTTACCTATTTCAAAAGGATTTTTTGAAATGGGAAAACAAGCTGCAAGCATAGATGCAAATACAATACAATTTTTTACAAGAAACCCAAGAGGAGGAGCAGCTAAATCAATAAATGAAGAAGATGTCAAAAAATTTAAAGAATTAGCAAAAGAGAAAGGAATAAATAATCTTTTAGCACATGCACCATATACCTTAAATGCTTGTGCAGCAAGAGAAGAAATAAGAGAATTTGCAAAAAACACAATGGAAGACGACCTTAAAAGAATGGAATATTTTCCAGGAAGCTTATACAATTTTCATCCAGGTAGCCATGTAGGACAAGGAGTAGATACAGGAATAAAATATATAACAGAAATGTTAAATGAAATATTAAAACCAGAGCAAACTACAACAGTTTTACTTGAAACAATGGCTGGAAAAGGAACAGAAATTGGAAGAACTTTTGAAGAAATAAAAAGAATAATAGATGGTGTTGAATTGAAAAATCATATAGGAGTTTGCTTAGACACATGCCATATATTTGATGGTGGATATGATATAGTTAATAACCTAGATGGAGTAATAGAAGAGTTTGATAAAATTATAGGACTAGAAAAATTATACGCAATACATTTAAACGACAGTATGAATACACTTGGATCACACAAAGATAGACATGCCAAAATAGGAGAAGGAAATATAGGACTAGAAGCAATTACTAGAATAATTAATCATCCTAAATTACGTAACCTACCATTCTTCCTTGAAACGCCAAATGAATTAGAGGGATACGGTAGAGAAATAAAATTATTAAGAGAAAATTATAAAGAGATTTAAAGAACAAAAGCGGACTATTTATAAGACTTGTTATAAATAGTCCGCGTTTTTTTCGTACGCAAAATTTGCTTTGTAAATTTTTGTGCACTATTATTTTTATATAATAGAATGATAAGAGAACTGTTATAAAAAAAAGAAACTAGATAACTCTAGATTCTTTTAATTTTAATTTTCGTTTGTTGTATTTTCTTGACTATCAGTATTTGTTTTATTTGCTGTAGAAGGGTTACCATCTAAAGCTGTAGAAAAAGTTTGAATATTATAAGTTTTACCATCACTAGTCAATAATATAGTTCCATCTTTATCAGTTCTGTAAACTTTAGCTCCAATTTTTGAAAGAGCATCTAAAGTGCTTTTTGCTGGATGAGAATAAGTATTATTAGTTCCAACAGAAATAACAGCTACTTCAGGTTTTACAGCATTTAAGAATTTTTCAGTAGAACTTGTATCTGAACCATGATGTGCTACTTTTAATACATCAACTTTAGGCCAAGATATTTTTTCTTCAATTTCTTTTTCAGCATCTCCCATAAATAAGAAAGTTTTTTCTCCATAAGCTAAGTGAATAACAATTGAATTTAGATTTAAATTAGATTGTTGTTCATTTTCAACTGACATTATAGTGCAAATACCATCACCTAATCCAAAAGTATTTCCAATTTCACAACGAGTGATAGAAAGACCTTTGGCAGATATTGCTTCTAAAACAGATTGAAAAGTAGCTGTAGTAGTAGTTACATCAGGCATATAAATTTTACCAATATCAAAATTGTTAATAATGTCATCTAAACCACCAATATGATCTTCATGAGGGTGAGTTCCAACTAAATAATCTATTTTTTGAATGCCAAGACCTTTAATATAATTAACTAGAAGCGGACCATCTTCATTATTGCCAGCATCAATAAGCATTACTTGACCATCAGCAATAACTAATTCTGAGTCAGCTTGTCCAACATCAAAATAGTAGATTTGCAATTTTGAATCAGCAGATACAACTGTGTTTCCTACTGTATTAACGGAGATTGTATTATTAGTATTAGCTGAAATGTTAAGATTTTCTTCAATCAAGTTATTAACCTGATCTGGAAATTGGTTACTAATAATTGCACCAATAATCAAAACAATTCCAAAGAATAATGTTATTAAAAAACTTTTTATTTGAGAGTGCTTTTTCTTTTTTGTAGCATTTCCCATATAAACCTCCTATGTAATTGCAATATTATTATAAATATATAACCTTAAAAAATCAAGAAAAAGTAATAATAAATTATATAATTAAATAAAAAGTATATTACACAAATAAAATTCATATTACAATTGTGTTAAAAAATTAAATTTATGTAAAAAATACTTGCATTTAATATTTTTATATATTAAAATTTATTCGAAGGTGGGGAGAAGTGGTAGAAAGTGGTGAACCACCAGAAAGGATGTGGAGCATGTTAATTGGTGAATTTGAGCATTCAATAGATGCCAAAGGAAGACTAATTATGCCAGCTAAACTTAGAGAAACAATAGGAGATAAGTTTGTGGTGACTAAGGGACTAGATGGTTGCTTATTTGCATTCTCATTAATAGAGTGGGCCAATTTCGAAGAAAAATTAAAGTCACTTCCACTATCAAATAGAAATTCAAGAGAGTTCACAAGATTTTTCTTATCAGGAGCAACAGAATGTGAAATCGATAAACAAGGCAGATTTTTAATTCCAATCAATTTGAGAGAATCAGCTAACTTACAAAAGGAAGTTGTAATAATTGGAGTTGGAACAAGAATTGAAATTTGGGATAAAGAAAAATGGAATTTTTACAATGATGAAAATATTTCAGTAGAAGATATAGCAGAAAATATGACAATGCTAGGTATATAACTTGCAAAAGTTTATATAAAAAACAAAAGATAAATTAATTAAATACAAAAGATATTAAAGTACCAAAGATAAGATGGCAGCCAAACAGCTGCCAAAGAATTTAATACTAAAGAATTTTAAAGTTCACAGAAGATCATTAAGATTCAAAAGATATTAAAATTACAAAAGAATTAGTAAAGTAAAAAAGAAAAATCTTTTAAAGAACAAAAGAAAAACATCTTCTGAGGTTTATCCTCAGAAGATGTAAGATATACTTAATTTAGAAGTTGACAGTTGGTATAAATTTCATACCAACTTTTTAGCAATTATAAATGTAAAAGAGGTTCTAATGAATTTTGTTCACAAATCAGTACTACTAGATGAATGTATAGAAGGATTAAACATAAAACCTAATGGAATCTATGTAGATGGTACATTAGGTGGAGCAGGACATAGTAGTGAAATAATAAAAAAGCTTTCAGACCAAGGAAAACTAATTGGAATAGACAGAGATGATGAGGCATTGAAAGCTGCAAAAGAAAGATTAAAAGAGTATTCCAATGTAACATATTATCATGGAAATCATGATGATATAAAAGAAATATTGGAAGACTTAAATATAGAAAAAGTAGACGGAATTTTACTAGATTTAGGAGTTTCTTCATATCAGCTAGATGAGAGAAACAGAGGATTTAGCTATTTAGGGGAAAATGTTTTAGACATGAGAATGGATAAAACACAAAAACTAGATGCAAAAATTGTTGTAAATAATTATAAAGAAGAAGAGTTAGCTAAAATCATATATGATTATGGTGAAGAACGTTTTTCGAGACAGATTGCAAAAAATATCTGCATAGAAAGAAAAAAACAAAAGATAACAACAACAAAGCAACTAGTAGATATTATTGAAAAATCAATACCAGCTAAATTTAGAAGTAAAGACTCGCATCCAGCAAAAAGAACATTTCAAGCAATTAGAATAGAAGTAAATGATGAGATAAAACCACTATATCAAACAGTATTAAATTCAATAGAATGCTTAAAACCAGGCGGAAGATTATGCATAATAACATTCCATTCCTTAGAAGATAGAGCAGTGAAAAATGCATACATAGATGCAGAAGGAAAATGCATATGTCCACCAGGCTTACCATATTGTGCATGTGGAGCAATTAAAAAAGGTAAAATAATTACTAAAAAACCAATATTACCAACCAAAGAAGAAATGGAAAATAATTCGAGAAGTAAAAGTGCAAAACTAAGAATTTTCGAAAAAATATAAAAGGAGGTGTAAGGATATTGGCTGTACCAAGATATAATAGATATCAATACGAAACTAGCCCAAGAAAATTGGAACCTGAATATAGTCCAGTTACAAAAAAATATCCTAAAAAATCAGTCACACCTCGAAATAGAAATAAAACAAAAAATATTTCAAAAGCATCAATAATAAGAAGAAAAGATCAATTTAAATTGATAGCAGCTGTGTTAATAGTATTTTCTGCTGTACTAACAATGAGCTATAGAAATTCACAAATAGATGAATCATTTTCAAAAACTGAAGAACTAAAAGAAAAATACATGGCAATTGAAAAAGAAAATGATCAAATGAAAGTAGATATTGAAAATAGCTTGAATTACAACAATGTAGAGCAACAAGCGAAAGAACTGTTAGGAATGCAAAAATTAAGCAATAAACAAACTGTGTATGTAAATCTACCTAAGAAAGACTACATACAACCAGCAACAGAAACAGTTGTTATAGAAAAAAATGATGGATTTATAAATACGGTAATAAATAAATTTAAAAGTATATTTTAATAAAATAAATAATAATATCAAAAACTCATGAATAATCTTTATAAAGGAGATTATCATGGGTTTTTTAAATACAAAAAAGAGAATAAGAATAATGCTATTTATAGTAATAATAATATTTATTATATTGCTAATAAGATTGTTTTGGATTCAGGTGATTCAAGGAAAAAGATTAAAACAAATGGCACAAGAACAACAAAATTTAGATAGAGAAATATCAGCCAAACGAGGAATAATATTTGACAGAAATGGCGAAATTCTAGCAATGAGCGCAAGTAGCGAGATGATAACAATCAATCCAAATAATATTCCAAAAGAAAAGAAAGAACTTGTTGCCAGGAAAATATCAGAAGTTTTAGAAACAGACTATGAAAAAATTTTGAAAAAAGTAAATAGAAATAGTTCAATAGAAATAATTGGTAAGAAAATAGAAAAAGAAAAAAGTAATACAATAAGACAATGGATGATAGAAAATGATGTTGATCAAGGAATAAACATAGATGAGGATACAAAAAGATATTATCCATATAGCAAACTTGCTTCACAGATAATAGGTTTTTGTGGTTCAGATAATCAAGGGTTAAACGGAATTGAAGCAAAGTATGATGAAATATTAAAAGGAAAAAAAGGAAGTATAAGTAAAACAACAGATGCAAAGGGAAGAAATATAGGAGATACAGAAGAAAAATATACAGATGCAATTGAAGGGAATAGTATAGAGTTAACTATAGATAAAAATATTGAACAAATAGTTGAAAAATATTTAGAAGAAGCTTGCATAGACAATAAGTGTACAGATGGTGGAAATATTATAATAATGAACCCGCAAAATGGGGATATATTAGCAATGGCAACATATCCAAATTTTAATTTGAATGAACCATTTAAAATAAATAATCCAGAGCTAGAATCTGTATGGGATAATCTATCTGCCGAAGAAAAAAATAACAGTTTGCAAGCTATGTGGAGAAATAAAGCAATTGCAGATACATATGAACCAGGATCAACATTTAAACTAGTAACAGCATCAGCCTCACTAGAAGAAAAAATTACAGATACAGATAAATCAGGAGAATTTTGCTGTACCGGAGGAATAGAAGTTGCTGGTGTTAGAATTAAATGCTGGAGATATTATAGACCACATGGGCCAGAATCTCTAAGAGAAGCATTGATGAATTCATGTAATCCAGTATTTATCGGACTAGGACAGCGAATGGGAGTGGAAACGTATTATAGTTATTTAGAGAAATTTGGCTTCTTACAAAAAACAGGAATTGATATTCCAGGAGAAGCAGGAAGTATTTTTTTAGCAAAAGAAAAAGTTGGGCCAGTAGAACTTGCAACAATAAGCTTTGGTCAAAGATTTGAAGTTACACCAATTCAAATGGTAACAATGCTTTCAACAATTGCAAATAAAGGAAAGTACGTAAAACCTAGATTAGTAAAAACGATAATAAAATCAGATACCGAAGAAAGAGAAAAAATAGAACCAGAATACAAAAATCAGGTAATATCTGAAGAAACTGCAGAAAAAGTTTTAAACATGATGGAATCGGTTGTTTCAGAAGGAACCGGAAAAAATGCAAAAGTAGAAGGATATAGAATAGGCGGTAAAACGGGAACATCAGAAGATGGAGTAAATACAGGAAAATATGTTACATCCTTTATAGGAGTAGCACCTATTGAAAATCCTCAAATAGTAATGTTAGTAACACTTTATAATCCAACAGGTGAAGGAGGGCATCAAGGAGGAGATTGGACAATATAAACAACACATTATAACAATGCACAAAATTTGCAAAGCGAAATTCGTGCATGAACAAAAAAGTTATTAATTTTTGATTTTGTTCAATGTAACTCAAGAAGGGGATAGGGAATATGGATTATTTAGAAAATAAAATAACTACAAATGAAGAAGAAATATTTAAAATTGGAGATACATTCGTTCAAGTAGAATATTCAAACACTAATAAAACATTGAAAGAATGTATATTAAATATTTTAAAACATGAATAGTTTAGGATAAATTATGATTTGTAAAAAAATGTGGACAGCAGGGTTATATATACGATTATCACAAGAAGATTTAGATATTGGAAAAAATAAAAAAGAAAGCAATAGTATAACAAGCCAAAAAGAATTATTGCAAGAATTTGTAGACAAACAAGATGATATAGAAATATTTGAAATATACGTGGATGATGGATTTACAGGAACAGATTTTAATAGACCGGGATTTCAAATGTTATTAGCTGATATAAAAAAAGAAAAAATAAATAGCGTAATTGTTAAGGATCTATCAAGACTTGGAAGAAACTATATTGAAGTCGGAAATTACATAGAACAAATCTTTCCTTTGTATAATATAAGATTTATTGCAGTAAACGATATGATAGATAGTTTTAAAAATCCTGATAGTACAAATACGATAATTGTGCCATTTAAAAATTTAATAAATGATGAATACTGTAGGGATACATCTATTAAAATTAGAACAGCATTGAATACAAAGAAGAAAAAAGGCGAATTTGTAGGTGCTTTTGCGCCATATGGTTATATAAAAGATAGATTAGATAAACACAAATTAATAATAGACAAAGAGTCAGCAGAGATAGTGAAAAATATATTTAATTGGTATGTGTATGAGGGAATTGGAAAAATATCAATATGTCATAAATTGAATGATTTAGGAATATTAAATCCAACAGGATATAAAAAAATAAAACAAAAACAAAATTATAAAAACTATGGAATTCAAGATGATAAATATAATTGGACACCATCTACGATAAGAAATATTTTAAAAAACGAAGTATATATTGGGAATACAGTACAAGGAAAAAGAAAATCTAAAAGCTATAAAATTCACAAAGTAGAAAAAGTTTCTAAAGAGGATTGGATTAGAGTAGAAAAAACACACAAAGGAATTATTGATAAAGAAACATTCGAAAAAGCACAAGATCTAAATCGAAAAGAAATTAGAACATCTCCAAAAGAGCAGATAACATCAATATGGGCGGGACTGATAAAATGTAATGAATGTCAAATGGCGATGAATAAAAAAAGCAGTACTAATAAAACAGGAAAAAAATATGAATATTATATTTGTAGCACATATAGAAAAAAATCGAATAAATTATGCACAAAACACACAATAAAAACGGAAAAAATATATGAAACAATATTAAATTTAATTAATATGTATATTAAAAAACATATCGATATAAATGAGATAACAAAAGAAGCAGAGAAATTTAATAACAATAAAAACTTTGATGAAATTGAAAGCTTAATTTTAGAAAAAGAAAATGAAATAAAAAGAATAACAAACTATAAGCAAATTTTATATGAAGATTGGAAAAATGAAGATATAACAAAAGAAGAATATACAGAATATAAAAAGAAATACAATTTAAAGCAGGAATTGATAGAAAAAAATATCAGTCAATTAAAAGAAGAAAAGAAAGAGAATAAAAAAGAAAATAACTTTCTGAAGGAATTGAAAGAAAAAAATCAAATATCAAAGCTTACAAGAAATATAATATCAGAATTAATTCAATATATATACGTAAAAGAAGACGGAAGTCTAAGAATCAAATTTAACTACAAAAGTTGCGAATAAGCCAAATATGTAGTATACTTAAAATAACTGTAAACTTATTTTTAAAAAGCCTAGGAGGGATAACAAGATGGACAAGATGGATATGATGAACGTTTACTTTTTAGTTGCGATTGCAATTTTTTGTAGTTTCATGCTGAAGGTACTAAACAAGATGTTTAATGACTCAAATGTCATTGTACGGCTTTTGGGCTACGCCGTTGCAATAGTTATAGCGACAGGCGTCTTATGGTTGGTATTGAATTATATGTTTAAAATCAATATCTTAACCTATTTACAGTGAGTGAGCCCCCTCGTGGGGCTTTTTAAATATAATAGAAAGATAACAACGCACTGTGATTTGCTTTACAAATTTTACGTATGAACAAAGATTAATATAATATATGATAAAATACTTAAAACAAAGGAGTGACATACATGAAAAGATATAAACAAACTGAAATAGATGAACTAGCAGAAATACTAAAAAAAGATGGAGTAATCAGTGTTCCAACAGATACTGTATATGGCGTATGTGCACGTATGAATTCGAAACAGGCACATGATAATTTAGCAAAAACTAAAAACAGACCTGCCACTAAATTATTTCCAGTTATGTGTTCAGATGAAGAACAGATAAAGAGTATTGCGATAGTAAATGAAAAAGCAGAAAAAATAATTCATAATTTCATGCCAGGACCGATTACCATAATTCTAAAAAAAAGACCAGAAATACCTGAATATGTTAACAATGGGGAAAAAACAATTGCTATAAGAATGGCGACATCAAAAGCATTAGAAGAGCTAATTAGAAAAATAGAAAGTCCAATTTTTATGAGTAGTGCTAATCAAAGCGGAGAGCCAACATGTACTACTTTAGATGAAATAGAAAAAGTATGTCCTACATTAGACGGAATGCTGGAGGGAAACGTATCATTTGGCAGAGCGAGCACAATTATAGATTGTACATCAGAAGAAATTAAAATTTTAAGAGAAGGTCCAATTTCACTAGAAGAAATTATAGAAAAAATTAATAAATAGAACATATAAAATAAAAGAATTTGTAAAACTATATGTATAAAGCATATAGTTTTTTTGTGTTGCTATAGTCATCCAAGCAGGTGGTGTGGCAGCACCAGTAGCCGGAAAAATATTTGCAGAAGTATTACCATATTTGAATATAAAGAAAGCAGATGAAGAAAATAAAGCACAAATCAAAGTACCTGATTTAAAAGGAAAAACTATAAAAGAAGCGGAAAAAATATTAAAAGAAAATAATTTGAAAATTGAACTAGATGAAAACGAAACTGATAAAGAAAAAATTATAACTAAACAAATACCAGAAAAAGAAATCCTTGTAGATGAAGAAACATCAATAATTGTTCATACTAATTGAAAAATAATACTATACAAAAATTTTTTTTAAGTATATAATAATTCTAGATTTTTTTAATAGGAGAGGTTAAAAGTGAAATTAAGTGAAATTTTAAATGGCATTAGTGATTTAAAAGCTAAAGGAAATGTTGATATTGAAATAAGCGATATCGCTTGTGATTCAAGAAAAGTAAAGCCAGAAAGCTTATTTGTTGCAGTAAAAGGTTATGATGTAGATGGTCATGACTATATTGAAGAAGCAATAGAAAAAGGTGCGTCAGCAATATTAGTTGAAAACATTGAAAAATTAAGAAATATAAATTTACCAGCTGATGTTACATTTGTAGTAGCTAAAGACACAAGATTTGCATTAGCAATTTCTGCATGCAACTTTTTTAAAAATCCCTCAAGAAGATTTAAATTAATTGGAGTAACAGGAACAAAAGGTAAAACTACAACAACATACATGATAAAAACATTATTAGAAGCTGAAGGAAAAAAAGTAGGATTAATAGGAACTATTGAAAACTATATAGGTGAAGATAGTTTAGGCGAAAGCGATAGAACAACACCGGAAAGCTTAGACCTACAAAGAATATTTGCACAAATGGTTGAAGAAAAAGTGGAATACGTTGTAATGGAAGTATCTTCACAAGCTTTAAAACTTCAAAGAGTTGCAGGATGCAATTTCGATGTTGGAGTATTTACTAATTTTTCAAAAGAACATATAAGCCAAAAAGAACACAGTGATATGGAAGATTATTTTAATTCAAAAATGAAATTATTCAGCATGTGTCAAATGGGCTTTGTAAACATAGATGATTTTAGAGGAGCAAGAGTAAAAAGAGAAGCAAAATGTCAAATTAAGACATATGGAATCGACAATGCATGTGATTTATTAGCAAAAGATATAACAATCACAAACATAGGAGTTGACTTCAAAGCAAAATTAGGCGAAAAAAATGAAAGAATAAAAGTTGACATTCCAGGAAGATTTAGTGTATATAATTCATTAGCAGCAATATCAGTTGCTATGTATTATGGTTGCACACCAGAAAAAATTAAAACAGCATTAGAAGCTATAAAAATTCCAGGAAGAAGTGAATTAGTACCAAACAAAAAAGAATTAAGTATAATGATAGATTATGCTCATTCACCAGAAAGTTTAGAAAACATATTACAAGCAGTTAAGACATATACTAAAGGAAGAGTAATAATTGTTTTCGGTTGCGGAGGAGATAGAGATACAGGAAAAAGACCACTAATGGGAGAAATCGCAGGAAGAATTGCAGACTATAGCATAGTAACATCAGATAACCCAAGAACAGAAGATCCAGAAGCAATTGTAAAAGATATAGAAGCTGGAATATCAAAAACTAAAGGAAAATATGAAATAATAGTAGATAGAAGAGAAGCAATAAAAAAAGCAATTGAAATGGCAAATAAAAAAGACCTAGTTATATTAGCTGGAAAAGGTCATGAACCATATCAAGAAATAAATAAAGTAAAATATCCTTTTGATGAAAGAGAAATAGTAAAAGAAATTATAAACAATATGAAATAAGGAGAGAGGCAAAGTGGAATTTCAACTAAAAATATTGCTAATATCGTTTTTTGCAACAATAATATTAGGAATATTTACAATACCAATATTGCAAAAATTGAAAGTAGGTCAATCTGAAAGAGAGGATGGACCAAAGTCCCACTTGAAAAAAAGTGGAACACCTACCATGGGTGGAATTATTATGGCGATATCAATAATAGGTGCGTCAATAGTAGCATGCGTACACTACATGGGAAAACAACCAGAGATAGGTAGAAAATTAATTCCTTTAACAATAGCAACAATAGGGTTTGGAATAATAGGTTTCATCGACGATTATAAAAAAGTAGTATTACGAAATACTGATGGATTGAAACCACGAGCCAAAATGGCAGGATTATTAGTAATTTCAATTTTATTTGTAGTATATATTGAAAGAATATTAGGCATAGGAACAGATATATTAATACCATTTTTCAAGACAACAATAAAATTACCAACGTTAATATATATTCCATTTACAATATTGGTTATGTTGGCGACAACAAATGCAATAAATTTAACTGATGGAGTTGACGGATTAGCAACATCAGTAACATTAGTAATAGTAACAACAATTACAGTAATAGCAATAATTTTTGATGTAAAAGAAGTTATCATATTAGGAAGCATAGTATGCGGAACATGTCTAGGTTTCTTAATATTCAACCTAAACAAAGCAAAAGTATTTATGGGCGATACAGGTTCATTATTATTAGGTGGAGTTGTATCATGCTGTGCAATATATTTAAAAATGCCATTAATATTAATAATATTAGCAGCAGTACCAGTAGTAGAAACACTATCTGTAATAATTCAGGTAGCATATTATAAAAGAACAAAAAAGAGATTCTTTAAAATGACTCCAATTCACCATCATTTCGAATTATGTGGATGGAGAGAAAATAAAATTGTTACTATATTTAGTTTAGTAACAATAGGACTATGTATAATAGGATTATTTTCTGTTATATAATAAAAAGGAGAAAAAATGGCAAAAAAGAAAAGTAAGTTAATTTTAAAAAATCCGCTTGATTTTACCTTACTAATAACAGTTTTTATCCTTCTTGGACTTGGTATAATAACAGTCTTATCTGCAAGTTCACCAACAGCACTAGCTGAAACTGGAAATAGTTATAAATATTTAATAAAACAAATGGAAGCAGCGGTAATAGGAATTTTCTTAATGTTTGTAACTTCAAAAATTGATTATAAGTTGTGGCAAAAAAACTATAAAATAATATATTTTATTTGCATGATTTTACTACTTGCTGTATGTGCATTAGGTAGAGAGGCAGGAGGAGCCAAAAGATGGTTAGACATGGGATTTTTATCTTTTCAACCATCAGAAGTTGCAAAAGTTGGAGTAATTATATTTTATTCAGCATGGCTAACTAAAAATAAAGAAAAACTAAAAACATTTAAATATGGATTTGTATATCCTTTATCATGGCTATTAATACCAATATTTTTTATATTGGTATTGCAAAACCACTTTAGTGCAACATTAGTAATATGCATGTTAGCAGCAATTTTAATGATACTAGCAGGATGCAAAATAAGATATTTTATATTTGTAGGAATACCATTAGCAGCACTTGGAGTATTTGCAATCATTGTCGCAGGTCAAGGATTCAGAATGCAGAGAATTTTAACATTTTTTGATCCATGGCAAGATATCAAAGGCAAAGGATGGCAAATAGTTCAAAGTTTATATGCAATTGGATCTGGAGGACTATTTGGAGTAGGACTAGGAGAAAGTAAACAAAAATATTTATACATACCAGAACCACACAATGACTTTATTTTTGCAGTATTAGCAGAAGAACTAGGATTTATTGGTTGCGCAATAGTTATAATTTTATTTGCAATATTAATTTGGAGAGGAATAACAATTGCTATGAAAGCGCCAGATATGTTTGGAAGCTTATTAGCTGCAGGAATAACATCAATGATAGCAATACAAGTATTAGTAAACATAGCCGTTGTAACAGCATCAATGCCAGTAACAGGAATGGCTTTACCGTTTTTTAGCTATGGAGGAACAGCTTTAATAATTACCTTAACAGCTATAGGAATACTATTAAGCGTTTCTAGAGCAGGTAATAGGAGTGAAATTTAAGGAGGAAAAAGTGAGAGTAATTATAGCAGCAGCAGGAACAGGTGGACATATAAATCCTGGAATTGCGATAGCAAATAAAATAAAAGAAAAAGAAAAAGACTCAGAAATAATATTTATAGGTACACAAAGAGGAATAGAAAATGATCTAGTTCCAAGAGCAGGATACAAATTAAGAACAATAGATGCATATGGAATTAGCAAAAAAATATCATTAAAAACAATATCAAACAATATAAAAACAATAAAAGGATTTGCCCAAGCAAAGAAAATTATAAAAGAATTTAAACCAGATGTAGTAATAGGAACTGGTGGATACATATGTGGAGGACCAATCTCTGCAGCACATAAATTAGGAATCCCAACAGTAATACATGAAAGCAATGCATATCCAGGAAAAGCTACAAAATTTTTATCAAAGAAATTAGATAAAATTTTATTAGGATTTGCAGATGCTGAAAAATATTTTTCAGATAAAGAAAAACTTGTTGTAACAGGAACACCAACTAAAGTAAAAGAAGAAAATTTAACAGACGAGCAAAAAGATGAAGTATATTCAAGTTTAGGACTATTAAAAGAAATGCCAACAGTATTAGTATTTGGAGGAAGCCAAGGCGCAAAAGCAATTAATGAAGCTATGGTTGCATTAATTGAAGAAAATAAGAATAAAAATTATCAAATAGTATGGTCAGTTGGACAAAAACAATATGATATTATAAAAGAAGAATTTAACCAAAAGAAAATTGACATAGATAAAATAAAAAATACTAAAATACTTCCATACATATATAATATGAGTGAAATTATGAATGCAGTTGATATAATTGTAGCTAGAAGTGGAGCGATGACAATAACAGAACTTGCATTGGTTGGCAAACCAGCAATTTTTATCCCACTTCCAAGTATGTCAGCTAATAGACAATTAGACAATGCAAAAGTACTCGAAAATTTAGGAGCAGCAAAAATTATATTAAATGAAGAAGTTAATTCAGAAAATTTATCAAAAACAATAGATGAAATGCTAGAAAATCCTGAGAAACTAAAAGAAATGGGAAATCAAGCAAGAAAAATAGCAAAATATAATGTTGAAGAAAAAATATATGAAGAAATAAAGAAAATAGTTAAATAGCAATAGCTTTTAGCTATTTTTTCTGCTCTAAAAAATTTTAATTTTCACACACTCACAAATGTATGAAAAAAAGTTACTATAATAAGTACATATATTAAAATAATTTGCTCTGCATGAAAACCGTTAACAGAATATTAATTATATACTTGCAAAAAAATATAAAATAAATTACAATACAAAAAGATTATGAAAAAAGGAGGTCAAAAAATGACCGATAAATTGATAATAGTTGAGTCACCTGCGAAGGCTAATACAATTAAGAAATTTCTAGGTGGAAATACTAAAGTAGTGGCATCAATGGGACATGTTAGAGATTTACCAAAATCAAAATTGGCAATAGATATAGAAAATGATTTTGAACCACAATATATAAATATAAGAGGAAAAGCAGCTTTAATTAATTCTTTAAAAAAGGATGCAAAAAACGCCAAAAAAGTTTATCTGGCGACTGACCCTGACCGTGAAGGAGAAGCAATTGCATGGCATTTAGCATACTTATTAGGAATACCAAATGATTCAATATGCAGAATTACATTTAATGAAATAACTAAAGAAGCTGTAAAGGAAGCTGTAAAAAAGCCAAGAAAAATAGATTTGAATTTAACAGATGCACAACAAGCAAGAAGAGTATTAGATAGAATAGTTGGATATAAAATAAGTCCGGTACTTTGGAAAAAAGTAAAAAGAGGACTATCTGCAGGAAGAGTACAATCAGTAGCAGTAAGGCTAATATGTGAAAGAGAAGAAGAAATCGAAAACTTTAAACCAGAAGAATACTGGAACATAACAGCAATATTATCAGAAGAAAAAACTAAAAAAGAATTCGAATCAAAACTAATAGGAAAAAACAAAGAAAAAATAGAACTACATTCTAAAAAAGAAGTAGATGAAATATTAGAAAAGTTAGATAAAGCAAAATTCATTGTTGAAGATGTTACTGTAGGAGAAAAGAAAAGAAATCCTGCACCGCCATTTACAACAAGTACAATGCAACAAGAGGCATCAAGAAAATTAGGATTTGCAATTAAAAAGACTATGTCAGTAGCACAAGGATTATACGAAGGTGTAAAGATACCTGAAAAAGGAACAGCAGGTTTAATAACATACATGAGAACAGATTCAACAAGAATTTCTGAAGAAGCAAGAAAAATGGCTAAAGAAGTTGTTGAAAAAAACTTCGGACCAGAGTACTACGAAAACAGATATTATAAAGTAAAAAACGATTCACAAGATGCACATGAAGCAATTAGACCAACATATTTAGAATTGTCTCCAGAAAAAATAAAAGAGTACTTATCATCAGATCAATACAAATTGTACAAATTAATATATAACAGATTCATAGCAAGCCAAATGGCATCAGCAGTATATGACACAATAACTGTTGATATAAATGCAAATGAATATAACTTTAGAACAAGTGGGCAATCAATAAAGTTCAAAGGTTTTATGACTTTATATGTTGAAGATACTGATGATGAGAAGAAATCAGAAGAACTAGGAATTGCAAATATACCATATTTAAATAAACAAGATGAATTAAAGAAAGAAGATATAGATGCAAAGCAAAGTTTTTCTGAACCACCACCAAGATATACAGAAGCAAGCTTAGTTAAAACATTAGAGGAGAAGGGAATTGGAAGACCAAGTACTTATGCTCCAATAATAACAACAATACTTGCAAGAAATTATATTGAAAAGATTCAAAAACAATTAGCTCCAACTGAACTTGGAAAAATAGTAAACAAATTATTAGTAGAAAACTTTAAAGATGTAATAAATGTAGAGTTTACAGCTGAGATGGAAAAACAATTCGATGAAATTGCAGAAGGGAAAAAACAATGGAAGGAAACCATAAGAGAATTCTATGGACCATTCGCAGTAGTGATTGAAAAAGTTGAAAAAGAATTAGAACATGTAAAACTAGAATATGAAGTTTCAGATGTAAAATGTGAAAAATGTGGTAGAAACATGGTTATAAAAATGGGCAAATACGGAAAGTTTTTAGCTTGCCCAGGATATCCAGAATGCAGAAATGCTAAACCTATCGTTGAAGAAATCGAGGAACCATGTCCAAAATGTGGTGCAAAAGTTCAAATTAGAAAAACCAAAAGAAAGAGGAAATATTATATATGTGAGAATAATCCAAAGTCATGTGATTATATTTCGTGGACAAAACCAGGAGAGAAATCACAAGAGTCTGACGAGGAATTAGAAAAAGAAGTAAAAAGAAAAAATAAAGCTAAAACAACAACTGTAACCAGAAAGAGAAAAACAACAACAAGAAAAAAGAAAAAATAAAGTATAAGAGCATAATAATTTTAGATAATATCTATAGTTATTATGCTTTTTTAAATTTTTTGAAAAAAAAATAAAAAAAGTGTTGACGAAATAGCTAAATGGTGTTAGAATACTAAACGTGCCAAGTGAAACGAGCTTAGCACAGCACATTTTATCACTAAAAATTAAGCTGAAAAAAGTTTTTAAA
>USFR01000009.1 GCA_900553945.1 uncultured Clostridium sp. | reverse complement strand
TTAAATAAAATGGGAGTAAGCGGAGCATTATTTGACATGGTAAAATTATTAGATGTAGCAAAAGGTGTTATATCTAAGTTTACAGCACAAGAAGTTTATGATTTTTCATATGCTTGGGCTGAAAAGTTTGATTCAGAATTAAAAGAAATGTTAGATAACAAAGAATATTCTTTAAAAGTTTTAGGAATTGAAAGAGGAAATGCTAAACCAAGAAAAGATATTGCAAAATGGTCAGATGTTAAAAATATAATTTATTATATGTATCCTGAAAAATTCGCTAATAATACAGAATTTGAATATCAAAAAATTTCTGATGAAAATGAAATTAAGAAAATAGTAGCAGAATATGTAAATAATTATTTTGATATAAATGATGATAAACAAACATGGTTTAACAAAATGAAAGACTTAGCAGAAAAACTTGGATATGCAAGAGAAGTTAAGGAATACAAAACAAATCCAGAAATGTATAAAGGACATGTCGGAGATATAAGCACTGTAATTAGAGTAACTTTAACAGGAAGAGCTAACACGCCAGATCTTTATGAAATAATAGAAGTACTAGGAGAAAAAGAAGTTAAAGATAGATTAAACGCGAAAGCTGAATAATTCTAGGAGAAATATTATGGAATATAATGTTGGAGATATAGTTATAACAAAAAAGCAACATCCATGTGGTAGTAAAGAATGGAAAATAACAAGAGTGGGTGTTGATTTTAAATTAGAATGTTTAGGGTGTGGGCATGTGATAATGCTAGAAAGACCTAAAGCATTAAAAATAATTAAATGCAAAAAATGTATTAAAAATGACTCTTAAATGAGGTATAATAAAAATGTACAATAATTTAGGAGGTGAAAAAATGTTTCGGAAGAACAAATGCAAAAAAAGAAAGAAAGTAACCGAAACGTTAACCGTCAATGGATATGATGTTATTATAATATCGAATATATCCATCGAAAAGAAAGGAGTGAAAAAATCTATCGCGGAGTATGCAGTAAGTGCAATTGATTTCGAAGAACAATTTGATTCAATTGCAGCATTAATTAGTATCGATTTTTTTAAAGGATTGGCGAAAATTACAATTCAAAAGGCAGAAGAAAAAATTGTTGTAAGAATTAAACAGTTATCAGGAGGCAAGAAAAATAATGTTTTGGCCAATAAAGATGTTAAGCTCGAAGAAGATAAAAGCGGAGATTAAAGACGTAAAGAAAAAACCGCTTTTTGAGACACGGTGTCCATATGGAGAAGATGAAATCATAATTAAAAGTAATTCATCAATCACCGCAGATCAGATTGATAAAATCGTTGATATAATCGAAAGTGATTATTATCAATCAGAAAGAGAATTGAGTGACATAGGAATTGCAATCTCACGACAGATTTTCGATTCTCAGAAAATCGTTCAAGTCACAGATTCAAATAATATTGAGGTTATCGTACTCAGCGATATTTAAAGAAAACCCCTATCGGTATGCCGGTAGGGGTTCACTCATTTAATATACAATATTAAAATATAAAGAAGAAAAGTTCATATAAAATTTTTGAATCACCGCGCAGGGACCAAACGAACGAAGTGAGTTCGATTGAAGCATTCTACCCGAATTAAAAATAAGGATGTAATAAAAGAGGCTACTTTTTCAGCAGTCTCTAATAAAACATCCTTATTTTTAATTTCCGAGGAATGCGACAGCAAGGTGTGAAAAAATTTTGATATGAACTTTTCTTCTATAAAATTTAATAATTATATAAAGTTTTCAATCTCACGCCAAACAGCATCAGAATAAATTTTTCTTTCAGCTGAAAAAGGAAGAAGAGTAGAGAACGACAAACCTAATGTCTCCTTTATTTTTTCAAGCTCCATATCAACTTTGGTAACAGCAATCTTATCAGCCTTATTAGCAATAAGCATAAACGGAAGATTAGTCCTTTTAATATACTCAAACATATGAGCATCATCAGCAGTAGGCTTATGTCTAATATCTAAAAGAAGCACAATAAGCGCAATATTCTGACATTTTTGCAAATAATCTTCTATAAAACGTCCCATATTAACCTGTTCTTCTTTACTTAACTTGCTATAACCATAGCCAGGCAAATCAACAAAATAAAAATTGTTATCAATATTATAAAAATTAATTTGTCTTGTTTTTCCTGGTGTATTACTTGTCCTTGCCAAAGATTTTCTATTAAGCATTGTATTGATAAAAGAGGATTTACCAACATTAGATTTACCAACAAGAACGATTTGAGGTAAATCATTTTTAGGATATTGAGCTGGTTTTACAGCAGATACTTCAAATTGTGGATTTTTAACAATCATATTAATTTCTCCATTTCTATTTTATATTGTAGCAAACTTTCTGAAGGGCTATAATATAAAGTATTTTGCTCAAATTTGAACTTAGTTAAATTTGTAAATAAGCGGACTTTAAATATTTTAATACAACTTTTATAAAAAAATAGTCCGCTTTTTATAAGCTTTATGCTTTTGGTTTTAAAACCTCAATTCCACCCATATATGGTCTTAATACTTCTGGAATAGTAATTGAACCATCTTTTTGATAGTGATTTTCTAAGAAAGCAATTAACATACGAGGTGGAGCAACAACAGTGTTGTTAAGAGTATGAGCATAGTAATTACCTTTTTCACCTTTTATACGAATTCCAAGACGTCTAGCTTGTGCATCTGTTAAGTTTGAACAACTTCCAACCTCGAAGTATTTTTGTTGACGAGGACTCCAAGCTTCAACATCACAAGATTTTGCTTTTAAGTCAGCTAAATCTCCAGAACAACATTCCAAAGTTCTAACAGGAATATCCATACTTCTGAATAATTCAACTGTGTATTGCCACATTTTTTCATACCAATCCCAAGATTCATCAGGTTCACAAACAACAATCATTTCTTGTTTTTCAAATTGATGTATTCTGTAAATACCACGTTCTTCAATACCATGAGCACCTTTTTCTTTTCTAAAACATGGGGAATAAGAAGTCATAGTATAAGGTAAGTTTGCTTTATCTAAAATTTGTCCTTTAAATTTACCAATCATAGAATGCTCACTAGTTCCAATTAAATATAAATCTTCACCTTCAATTTTATACATCATTGCATCCATTTCTTCAAAGCTCATAACACCAGTAACAACATCAGATCTAATCATATAAGGTGGGATACAATATGTAAATCCTTTATTAATCATAAAATCTCTAGCGTAAGATAAAACTGCTGAATGAAGTCTAGCAATATCACCAACTAAATAGTAAAAACCATTTCCAGCAACTCTACGAGCAGCATCTAAATCTATACCAGCTAAACTTTCCATTATATCTGTGTGGTATGGAATTTCATAATCAGGAACAACTGGTTCACCAAATTTTTCGTTTTCAACATTTTCACTATCATCTTTACCGATAGGAACAGACTCATGCATAATATTAGGAATTTTCATCATAATGTTTGTAACTTTCTCTGAATATTCAGCTTCCAGTTTTTCATTTTCAGCAAGTTCATCATTAATTTTTTTAACTTTAGCTTTAATTTTTTCAGCTTCATCTTTTTTACCATCACGCATTAATCCACCAATTTGTGTACTAAGTGAATTTCTTTGAGCTCTTAATTCATCTCCGTGAAGTTTTAATTCTCTGTTTTTGTTATCAAGTTCAATAACCTCATCAACAAGAGGTAATTTGTGCATTTGAAACTTGTTTTTGATATTTTGTTTAACAATATCAGGATTTTCTCTTAAAAATTTAATATCAATCATAATAATCTCCTTTCAAATTATTTATTTATATAATCTTTATTTATATCTTCACATAATTCAAATCTATGTGATTGACCAGTTATATTATCAGGTCTTTCAGGAATAGATTCTAAAAACATAGACTCACGTCTAACCCAAATATTTCTGTTATCTTCTCTTGGGTATAGAGGTTTGTAAACTACCATTCTTTCTTGAGTTTCGGAGTCATAAGCAACATTTTCAACAAAATAATAATTTCCTTTAAAATGTCTGTACACTTTACCAATTTTAACTTCTTCCATAAAATCCTTCCTTTCTTGTGGCGTATAACAAAAAGCCCTTATGCTTTTTTAGCATAAGGGCGAATATTCGCGGTACCACCTTGATTTATAACTTTTATAGTACGTAACCAGTACAAATGGTCTAACTTATTAGGTTAGAAGCTAAAGAGTAGATTCATAAAATGTTTTAATCTGTTTTCACCGCCCACAGACTCTCTAAATAAAACTTAGATTATTACTAATCTCTTATCTCTGCCAAATTATGTATACAATTGTAGCACGGAAGAAATAATTTGTCAATTAGAATTGATTGAAAAAATCTTGAAAAAAATATATAATTCTTAAAAAGAAAGAAGATGAAGAAAAATGAAAAAATATAATTTAGGATTAATATGTGGAAGATTTGGTCCAATACACAAAGGACACCAATCAATTATAAATACAAGTATAGAAAGATGCGATAAAACACTTATTTTTGTTGGATCAGCACAAGAAAGTGGAACTTTGCGAAATCCATTTTCTGCAGATTTTAGAACGGATTTAATTAGAAAAGTATTCCCAGATAAAAATAAAGTTCAAATAGAAAAATTAGATGACATGACAAATGAGTATGACATCAATTCAATTTGGGGACAATATGTAATAGACAAAACAATAGAAGCAACAGGAAGAAAAGCCGATGCAATAATATCTGGAAATGATGAATCAAGAAGAAATTGGTTTTCAGAAGGACAAATGAGGAAAGTAAAAGAAATATTAGTAGATAGAAGAAAAATAAGTATTTCAGCAACACTTTTACGTGGATATATTTTAATTGATGATAAAAGAGAATTTATAAAATATGTACCAGAAGAGATAATACCAGAGTTTGATATAATAAGAAAAGAATTATTAAAAAGTGAAATTTATGCATTAATATTAGATGAAATGGGAGAGAATTTATCAATAGAAAATTACAAAAAAATATATGATATATACGAAAAAGAAGATAAAAAAATTAAAATGAGTAATATTTAAAAAGTCCAAGCATATAATAACGATAGGAGGATAAAAAATGTACGAGTCTTATATTAAAGAAGTTCCTATCGTGGATTTGAAAAAAGAGGATTATGATGAGTCAATTATTCAGAGTATTATTGAATCACAAAAACGACTAGAACTTGCACATAGAAATTTTGAATATGCAAGAGGAGAGCTAGTTGATTACTATGCATATCAAATTAAGTCTGAACAATCAAAAATAAGTTACTTATTAAAACAAGCTAAAAATTATCAGATAAAAAAGCAGTAGATAACGAATTATCTACTGCTTTTGATTGATTTGATTTGTGATTTGTAATTTTTTTTAAATTAAATAATAATGTTACTCAACAGTAACTGATTTTGCTAAATTTCTTGGCTTATCAACATCCAATCCTTTTTCTTTAGAAATAAAGTATGCAAACAATTGAAGTGGAACAATTGATAAGATAGGTGAGATAAGTGGATTGGTTTTAGGTATTGTAATCATATTATCAAAACTCTTATCACCTAAATCTTGGTTTGTAACTACTAAAGTTTTAGCACCTCTAGTAATAACTTCTTGTAAATTACTTATTGTTTTTGGTGTTAAAGCAGGATCTGTCATAATAGAAATAACAGTTACACCTTTTTCAATTAAGGCGATAGGACCATGTTTTAATTCACCAGCAGCATAAGCATCTGAGTGTATATATGAAATTTCTTTAAGTTTCAATGAAGCTTCTAAAGCAGCTGAATAATCAATACCTCTTCCTAAGAAGAACATATCTTTTTCAGTATAAACTTGTTTTGCAAAATTTCTAACACCGTCAATATTCTTTAAAACATCTTCAACTTGAGAAGGAAGTTTTAAAACATCAGCTTTTAATTCAGAAATTATATCTGATTTTTTTCCTAATATTTCAGCAAAATTAATTGCCATAAGTGTCATTAAAACAACTTGAGAAGTATAAGCTTTTGTTGAAGCAACAGCAATTTCAGGACCAGCATGAGTATATACTGTATAATCAGCTTCACGAGTTATTGAACTTCCAATAACATTTGAAATTGCAATTGTTTTTGCACCTTTTTCTTTAGATAGTTTTAATGCAGCAATAGTATCAGCTGTTTCACCAGATTGACTAATAAAAATAACTAAAGATTTTTCGTCAATTAATGGATCTCTATATCTGAATTCAGAAGCAATGTCAACTTCAGTTTGAATTCCACAAAGTTTCTCAAATAAAGCTTTTGTGGCAAGTCCAGCATGCATAGCAGTTCCGCAAGCTACGATATAAATTCTATTTAAACTCTTTAAATAATCTTTAGATAAATCTAAACCTTCAATAGTACATTTTCCATCAGATGTTAATCTTGAACCAATTGTTTCTCTAATAGATTTTGGTTGTTCATGAATTTCTTTTAACATGAAATCAGGATAACCATCTTTTTCAGCAGCAGAAGCATTCCAATCAATGTTTACAAGATCCTTCTTTATAGGTTTTAAGTTTGAATCAAAAAACTCTGCTTTATTTTTTGATAAAACAACATATTCATAATCATTTAAAAGATAGAAATCTTTTGTATAAGAAAGAATAGCTGGTATATCAGAACTAATATAATTTTCAGTAGAAGTAGTACCAATAACTAGAGGACTATCTTTTCTAACAACAATCATTTTTTCTGGTAAGAAAGATGAAATGATTTCTAATGCAAAACTTCCTTTTAAATCAGAGCATGCAGAAACAACAGCTCTTAAAACTCTTTTATCATCATCTTTTGTATCTTTTTCATAATAGTAGTCTATTAAGTTAGGGATAACTTCAGTATCTGTTTCAGAATAGAAAGAATATCCTTTTTTACTTAGGAAATCTCTAAGTTCATGATAATTTTCAACAATACCATTATGAACAACAGCAAAATTCTTTTTTCCATCAACATGTGGATGAGAATTTTCATTTGAAGGCTTACCATGAGTAGCCCATCTTGTATGAGCAATTCCTATAGTACCTTCCAAAGAATTGATTGCAGGAACTTTTTCTAGTTCAGCAACTCTACCTTTACTTTTTACAACGTTAATTCCATTTTTTTCGATTGTTGCAACACCAGCAGAGTCATAACCTCTGTATTCAAGTCTTAACAATCCGTTAATTAATATAGGTTCAGCTTTTTTAGTACCTATATATCCAACAATTCCACACATAATACCCTCCTTTGTAGAATATATATAAATATTAATTAAGACATAAAATGAGTACATAAACTAAAGGCAGAGAAAATACTGTCTTATTACATATTTATATAATTTTTTTTGAAATATTATGCGAAAAAATATATTTACACGAAAAAAATTATTGTTTCATCATTACTGATGAACTTTGAACCTTTTCTAATGACAGTAACATGCCATAGAGCATCCGCCGAAAACTTCGATAAACTCTAACCTCGTTAAGCGTTGGAAAATCAACGCTCTGGCGCTTAATATAAACTACTAAACCTCCTTTCAAAAATAGATTTTTTATATTTTATTCACACTATAGTCCATATATTACTATAAAAGAAAAAAAAATGCAAATCTAATATTGAAGATAAAAAAAGACATAAAATTAATAAGGTATTTCAAAAATGTAATAATCTAAGATTGATAATAAAATAGGGATATGATATCATGAAAAAGTAGAATATATGAGTAAGAAGGAGAAAAAATGAATTTAAAAACATTAATAAGTCAAGAAGAAATAGAAAAAAGAATTAAAGAAATAGCAGAGCAAATAACAAAAGACTACGAATTATAATGAATTTTATAGAAATCTACCATACATAGCATATTGCGATGATTAATAAAATATGGGTTGATATAAGATTTTTTAAATGATAGAATTGTAATGAGAAAAAGAAAAGGAAAAGATAAAAATGAAAAAAGAAAATGGAATAATTAATTTAGGAGCAATTGCAGTATTATTTGTATCAACACTAATGGTTAGTTTAGGAATAGCAGTATATAATAGTAAGACTTCAGCTATTCAGAGAGCAAATACAGTACAAAACAATTACAGTTATAACTATACTAATAGTGCAAATTTAACTTTTGATAATGAAACATCATTTGATGATAATTTTGATTATGATTTAGATGATTATAGTAATTATACAAATTATAGCTTTGGAAACTTTACAGAGGAATAGAATTCTTAAACTGTGAGAGGAACAAGATGTTTAATATAGAAGAAGAATTAAAAAAATTGCCACATAAACCTGGCGTATATATAATGAGAAATAAAGATGATAATATTATTTATGTTGGAAAAGCCATATCCTTAAAAAATAGAGTTACACAATATTTTAGAAAAACAAATAAAACTCAAAGAATAAAGAATATGGTTTCTTTAATTGACCATTTTGAGTATATAGTATGTGACAATGAAGCAGAAGCATTAATATTAGAATGCAATTTAATAAAAGAAAACAGACCTAAATTCAATGTATTATTAAAAGATGATAAAACATATCCATACATAAGAATTGGAATGAAAGAAGAATATCCAAGCATATACATCACAAGACGAATTCAAAACGATGGAGCAAAATATTTTGGACCATATGCTAATCCAGGTGCGGCAAGGGAAATGCTTAATTTTATAAAAGAAAAGTTTCAAGTTAGGCAATGCAAAACATTTAAATTTAACGATAGAGCATGCTTAAATTATCACATAAAAAAATGTTTAGCGCCTTGTATGAAGTATGTTACAAGAGATGAATATATGGTTCAAATAAATCAGATAATTATGTTATTAGAAGGTAAAACAAGCAAGATTTTAAAGGAGCTTGAAGCTGAAATGAAGCAAGCATCAGAGAAATTAGAGTTTGAAAAAGCAGCTGCCATTAGAGATAGAATGAATGCAATTGAAAGAATATCAGCAAAGCAAAAAGTTTCAAATATATCTGAGAACAATATTGATGTAATTGGAATTTACAAAAATGAGCTATCTGTATGTGTAGAAATATTTTTTGTACGTGGAAGCAAAATGATAGATAGAGAGCACTATTTCTTTGATGAGCTAAAAGATATGGAAACAAAAGAAATATTGTCTGGATTTATAAAACAATACTATTTAGGCAAAATGGAATTTCCAAATAAAATAATGATTCAAGAAGAAATTGAAGATAAAGAAATAATTCAAGAATGGTTAACCAATAGCGCTGGAAGAAAAGTTGAAATAAAAACACCGCAAAAAGGCGAAAAACTAAGGTTTGTAGAAATGGCTGAAAATAATGCTAAAATAACACTAGAAAATAAATCAAAAGATAAATTCGAAGTATTAAATGAATTTAAAGAAGTACTAAGTTTAGACCATTTACCACACAAAATTGAAACTTTTGATATATCAAACATTTCAGGAACACATATTGTTGCTGGAATGTGTGTAGCACAAGATGGAATTATAAAAAGAAATATGTCAAGAAGATTTAGAATAAAAACAGTGTATGGTCAAGATGATCCAAGATGTGCAGAAGAAGTTGTAACAAGAAGAATAAAACATTCTTTAGAAAATCCCAAAGGCGGATTTGGAACGTTACCAGACCTAATTTTAGCAGATGGTGGTATAACACAAATAAAAGCAATAAAAAGAGCATTAAGTACATATAATCTTCAAGATCAGATTCCTGTGTATGGAATGGTTAAAGATGATACACACTCAACTAGAGCATTAGTTGATGAAAATAGAAAAGAATTTGAAATTTCTGAACGATTATTTTTCTTCATAACAAATTTGCAAAATGAAGTTCATAATACAGCAATAGAATATCATAGAAAGCTAAGAGAGCAAGATATGACTAAATCAAGTTTAGATGAAATTGAAGGAATAGGAAAAGCTAAAAGAGATGCACTACTTAGAAAGTTTGGAACAATAGAAAAAATAAAAAATGCAAGTATTGATGAATTAACACAAGTAAAAGGAATAAATGAAAAACTTGCACAAAAACTAAAAAAAATGTAAAAAAAAGCCAGAAATGGCTTTTTTCTATAGTATTTTGTTGAAAAAACTAGATGAAATATGGTAAAATACTAATTGTAGTTGTCATAAACTCTTTAGAGAAAGAATATATTATAATGAGTTCAAAGAACTTTCTAAAGTAATATAAAAAAGGAGAGTATGACAAATGATAAAAAATAAATATTTTAAAATAATATGCATAATGTCAGTAATAACAATGACTGCAAACATAGTTTTAATATATAATTTTTGTAAGTTAATATGCATATTGTGAAAATGATATTGGAGAGAGAAGTAATATGAATATTGCAAATGAATGGAAAGATTATGAAATAATAGATATGGCAAATGGAGAAAAACTAGAAAGATGGGGCAATATAAAATTAATAAGACCAGATCCACAAATTATTTGGAAAAACAAAAGCTTTCCAAACGAGTGGAAAAATACTAATGCTAGATACAATAGAAGTAACACAGGCGGAGGAGCATGGGAATATAAAAAAAGATTACCAGAAAGCTGGCAAGTAAAATATAAAAATTTAACTTTTAATATTAAGCCTATGGGATTTAAACATACAGGATTATTTCCAGAACAAGCAGTTAATTGGGATTGGATGATAAATAAAATTCAACAATCAAAAAGAAATATAAAAGTTTTAAATTTATTTGCGTATACAGGTGGAGCAACAGTAGCTTGCCTTTCAGCCGGAGCATCAGTATGTCATGTAGATTCATCAAAAGGAATGACTACTTGGGCAAAAGAAAATGTAGAAAGCTCAGGATTAAGAGAAAGACCTGTAAGATTTATAATAGATGATGTTGTGAAATTCGTTCAAAGAGAAATTAGAAGAGGAAACAAATATGATGCAATAGTAATGGATCCACCATCATATGGAAGAGGAAAAAACGGAGAAGTATGGCAATTTGAAAACAATATTGCAGACTTAGTTGAATTATGTATGCAAGTTTTAAGTGATGATCCATTATTCTTTTTAATAAATTCATATACAACAGGAATTTCTTCAAGAGTTTTAGCTAATCTTTTAGAACTTAATATGAAAAATCATAAAGGAAAAATAACATCAGGAGAAATAGGATTACCAATGAAAAATTCAAACTTAGTATTACCATGCGGAATTTATGGTAGATGGGAAAAATAATAATTATACGAGGATAAAATGAAATTAAAAATAATATACGAAGATAATCATATAATTGTAGTAGAAAAGCCAGTAAATATTCCATCACAAGGGGACAAGACTGGCGATGAAGATATGCTAACAATAATAAAAAAATATTTAATAGAAAAATATAACAAACCAGGAGATGCTTATTTAGGATTAGTACATAGATTAGACAGACCAACTGGAGGAGTGATGGTATTTGCCAAGACTTCAAAAGCTGCCTCTAGACTTAGTGAACAAATAAGAGAAAAAAAGTTTGAAAAAGAGTATTTATGTATAGTTGATGGAAAGATGGAAAAGCATGCAGATATTTTTGAGGACTACTTAGTAAAAAACGAAAAAAATAATTTAAGTAGGGTTACAGACAAAAATAATAAGAATGCTAAATTAGCAAAGCTTGAATATGAAGTACTAAAATATGATGAAAAAATAGATTTATCACTTGTTAGAGTAAAATTGTATACAGGAAGACATCACCAAATTAGAGTTCAATTTGCAAGTAGAAACCATAGCTTATATGGAGATCAAAAATATGGAACACGTGGAAGAGGAAAACAGTTATGCTTATGGGCATATAAACTTTCTTTTGCTCATCCAACAACAAAAGAACATCTAGAATTTACAGATTATCCAGAACCAATTGGTAGTTGGATAATACTAAAAGACGAAAAAGAATAAAAATAGATATTTATATAAAAAAGACATTGATAACATAAATTTTTATATTGCTGTTATCAATGCCTTTTTTTAATTATATCTCCAAATTTTAATCCATAATCTTAGAAATTAATAATATATACGTAATTGATGACTAAATACACCATTCTCTACAGATGTATATAAAGAAATATTATCATACTTTTTCAAAATCTTTTTTACTTTCCATAGACCTAAACCTGTATTATTAGGCTTTGTAGAATAGTTCTTTTCAAAAATTTTATCTTCATCAATTTTTGAATCAGAATTACACGAGTTTTCAATCGTTAAATAATCATAATGAGCTCTACCATCTCTAGCAATTATTATATTAATAAATTTTTCAGATGAATTTTCAGCAGCCTCAATGCTATTATCTAAAAATATTCCTAAAATACGATTAAATTCATAGATATCCATATTTAAAGTTGTTAAATCAATAAATACTTCAATATTAAAATCAATACCTAAATTTTTTGATTTGTAATACTTTTCTGTAAGTAATGATAAAACTGGTGGACTATTTAAAACATCTTTATTAAAAACAGAAAGTTTTTTTAGTTCATCACAATCTTTGAAAATGCTAGAATAATAATGTTTTAATCCATCAAAATCATCAGCAGATAAATATCCACCAATAGATTGCATTATATTAGAAAAATCATGTTTAAATTCTCTAATACCATCATAAGAGTGTGAAAGAGTTATATATGATTTTTTTTCGGAATCTAAATTGTTTTCAACATATTGAAGCTTTAATATTTTTATTAAAAGAATAATTACAATACTAATTAATAGCATATTGAGTAAAACAAAAGCAAATGAAACAGTTGAAAAAGCACTATATAAGAAATGACCATTTAGTAAAACAGTAAATAAACACGCAAATGAAAAGATATGAATAATTAATTTGCTAGGAGTATCTAAACCGTGATAAAGATTTTTAGAAAACTTCATTTTATCAAATATTTTCATTAGTGAAAACATAATAAGATATGAAGGAATAATTATAAAAGGTCTAACGATTGGTACCTTTTCAAGAGAAGAAGGTTGTATATCAAACATAAATGCAATTGTGTATGTGAAAAATAATTTTAATACTTGAAATATTGTAAATGGAAGTATTAGAAAGAAAGTACTATGCACAAATTCTTTTCTAAATAAAAAGTATAAAACAACAAAAACAATTGCAATATTTATAAATGGAAAAAAGGATATAGGCGCAAAACAAATATTTATAATTTCTAAAGGAAAAGAAATAAACAAATATAATGTAGTCTTTTTCTTAGAAAAATCTAAGTTAAAAGCTTTTATAAAAAATAATCTACAAATTAAAAGCTCAGCAAAAGCCATAACAATCGATATTAATTTTGTAAAAACTACATTTTCTGAAAATAAAATTTGCATAAATAACACCTCGCTATTACTACTACCCATTTTATGGAGCGTAATAATAAATATAAAATAATTTCAATTTAATGTCAATAGAATTTTGTAAAAAAATGTAAAAACATGAGATACACTTATTTTACTTTAAAAATAATTCTAAAACAATAAAAAAATAATAAAATTATAAAAAAAGAAAGGATAAAGTAAAATGAATAAAAAAATTGTTTTGAGTATAGCTGTTATTTTTTCATTAGTATTATGTGTGGGTGTCTTAAAAAATGAGGTACGTGCAGATAATATTAATAAGAAAATATGTTGGGGAATAAAAAGAAACAACAACCATGAGCAACCTGATTTAGGAAAAGAAAATAGAGAATTAATTGACAAATACAATGGAATAGCGATGGGAAGTAAAGAAAAGAAATATATATACCTAACATTTGATTTAGGATATGAAGCAGGATATACGGAAAATATATTAGATACCCTAAAAGCAAATGATGTTAAGGCATGTTTTTTTATTACAGCTCATTATTTAAATACTCAGCCTGACATAGTTAAAAGAATGATAGAAGAAGGGCATGATGTTGGAAACCATACTGTTAATCACAAAAGCATGCCAGAGATTTCAGATTCTGAAGTTGAAAAAGAAGTTATGAATTTGCATACAGCTGTATATGAAAAGTTTGGATATGAAATGAAATACATAAGACCACCTAAAGGGGAATACTGCGAAAGGACATTAGCTTTATGTAATAAAATGAATTATCAGACAATAATGTGGTCTTTTGCATATGATGATTGGGATGAGAATAAGCAAGGTAGAGAATCTTACGGTAAGGAGAAGATATTGAATAATACGCATCCTGGAGAGGTTATGTTGCTTCATGGTACTTCAAAGGATAATATGAATATTTTGGATGAGTGTATTAGGGCTATTAAATCTGATGGGTATGAGTTTAAAAGTTTAGATGAATTTGTAAGATAGAATTTGTTAGCAAAAAGAAAATTATATTTGATTTTTTAGTGACGCGCAGTTTGAAAGTTTTTACCTAACGCTTAAACGAAGTTTAAGGAGTGGTAAAATCTTTTAGCAAGGAACAAAAAATAAATATAATTTTCTTTTTCTTTCGAATTTAAATATAACCATTATTGCAAAAGATAAAATGAAAAATACATATAAAATTTTGATATGTATTTTTCCTATTCATAAGTTTCAATAATAAAAGTAATATTTCTCTAACAATTGAATATATATAAACATAGAAGAAATATTAGGAAGGATGAAATATTATATGAATCTAAACAGAGTAAATGAAATTTTAGACTTACCCAGAGAAGTCGGAACCAATATTCCAAAAGTAACAATGCTTGGATTTGATGAAGTATTAATAGAAAATTACAAAGGAATATTAGAATACGAAGAATTCTTTATAAGAGTATGTACACATATAGGAAACATAAATATAAATGGATTTGAATTAAAATTAAATCAAATCAGCGACGAATCAGTAAGCATAACCGGAAAGATAGAAAATCTAGATTTTGAACGTAGGTGAAAAAATGGTTTTAAAGAAAAAAAATAATTTCGTAAAAGGCTATCTTCAAATTGAAATTGAAGGTTTTTATATAGAAAGATTTTTTAATGCATGCACAAAACAAGGAATAGAGCTATGGGGAACAAGAAGAAAAAATAATACAAGTATAATTACAAATATACAAATAGACGATTTTAGAGGAATAAGAAACATAGCCAAAAAAACACAATGCAGTATGAAAATTAAAAGAAAAAGAGGATTACCATTTATAATAAAAAAATATAAGAACAGAAAAGTTTTTATATTTTTATTTTTTATGTTAATACTATCAATATTTGCACTATCAAATTTTGTATGGAACATAGAAATTGAAGGAAATAACCTTATTAGCTCAGAAGAAATATTAGAAGAATTAAATAGAAATGGAATTAAACAAGGAGAGTTAAAGTACAAAATAAATACACAGAAAGTTATAGAAAAAATGAGATTAAATGACGAGAGAATTTCATGGATAGGAATAAAAATAGATGGAACAAACGCAAAAGTAACTGTTGTAGAAGCGGTAGCCAAACCAGATATATTAGACGAAAATGAATATTGTGATATAGTAGCATCAAAAGATGGAATAATAACCAAAATAAATGTTACAAACGGAACAGCACTTGTTAAAGAAGGAGATGTTGTTGAAAACGGTCGAAAGCTTATAGGAGGCTGGATGGAAGGAAAATATACTGGAGTTAGATACATGCATGCAAGTGGCGATATTGAAGCAAAAGTTTGGTATATTCAGGAAAAAACAGAGAGCTTAATTCAACAAGAAAAAGTAAAAACAAATGCTGAGGAAAACAAATACGCAGTAACTTTAAACAAAAATACAATAAATTTTTATAAAACTATTTCAAAATTTGAAAAATATGATACAATGGAAACGAAAAATAAAATCAAAATATTAAACAATTTTTATTTACCAATAGAATTCAAGAAAATAACAAACTACGAATATAGATATGAACAAAAGCAATATACAGTTGAACAATTACAAGAGAAAATAATTCAAGAACTAGAAGAACAAATGAAAAACGATATAAAAAACAAACAAATCGTCAATAGAAATATTATTGCTGAACCAACAGAAACAGAGTTAAAGGTTAAACTAATATATGAAGTCATTGAAAAAATAGGGGTAGAGCAAAAATTGGTTTCGTGAAAGGAGAAATAAAATTGGAAGAAAGAAGTCTAAAAGTAGTAGATTCAAACAAAACCTTTTTTGGAAAACTAAGTAAAACTTTATCAAAAATAATAATTCCAACAAAAATCGGAATAAATGGATTTGTAATTAATTTAAAAAGAAACAATTTATTAAAATCATATGACATAATGAATAATTCGAAAACCAGTGATGAAGAAAAGAAAAAAGTGATATCTTCAAAATATCAAGAGGCTTATTCCCTTTATTTAGAAGCAATAGACAAACATATTATGGATACAGTATATAAAAAAGTAAAAACTAATACAGCTTCTGAATTTGAAAAAGAAGCAATGGGAAATTATTATAAAATTACAACATTAAAATCAACTGACTATGCAGAGTATAAATACCAAAAGCAAAAATATTTAATTGAACTAGATTATGAATCTTTAAAAATGAATGCTAAAAGTAAAACTTTAGAAAGATACAAAGATTTTTATATTGCACAAATGGATACATTTTATAAAGGTATACTAAAAAATTATTCAGTAAAACTTGCAGAATGTTCAAGAAGAATAAATAATAACAATATAGATATTTATAATAAAATTTTTGATATTTTAGATGAATATGTTTCAAAGATTTTATATATAAAAATGCAAGATGAAACTAACTTACTAGAAGAAAAAATGGGTACAGAAATACATAGGTTAGATCAATTTGATATTGGACAACTAGATGCGAAAGATTATATTGAAAAGAATATGATTTTACTAGGAATTAGTAGACAAATATTTACTCATAGCTTACCATTGGTAGCAGCAGAACAGTGCTATAACAAACTATTAAATGATACAAGAAAATTAATTGTTATAACAAAAGATGAAAAGGAAAAAATGGAAACATATAATTTGTTACTAGATTTACTTGAGGCATATGATATTAAATTGTTATCAGGAAAAGTATACTGGGAAAAAATGGACGAAAGAGAAAAGTATAAGAAATTTTATTCAGAATATGAAAAAGCTGAAACATCAAGAGAAAAAGAAATTTTATTCTTAAAAAGAGAAATTGATATATTAGAGAATAATAAGCAAAATAAAGAAATTATACAATTTTATAAAGATAGACTTATATCATATGGAGTAATGAAAAATATAAAAAATAATTGTAAGACAAGCATTAAATATAGAAAAATAAGTAGAAAGGCAAATTAATGAGAAATTTAACACAAATAGAATTTTTAGATATAGAAGAAGATGAAGAATATTCGAAAATAATAGAAAAAGTTGTCGAAAAATGTTTTGAAGAAGAAAATCTATTAAAAACACATTTATACTTAAGTGTTATACTAACAACACCAAATCAAATACAAGAAATGAATAATACATATAGAAAAATCAACAAAGCAACAGATGTATTATCATTTCCAATGTTTGAAAAAGAGGAAATACCAAATGTTATAAATGAAATAGAAGAACCGCTTGGAGATATAGTAATTTCAATTGAAAAAGTAAAAGAACAAGCAGAAGAATATGGACATTCATTTGAAAGAGAATTAGCATATATGGTGGTTCATGGTTTCTACCACTTGATGGGGTATGATCATATAGAATTAGTTGACAGAACTGAGATGAGAGAAAAGGAAGAAACCATACTTAAAAAACTTAATATAACTCGAGGTGATGAATAATTACCAGAGAGAAGGGAAGAACTATGGGAAAACATCAATCAGATGAAAAGAATTCAAAAAAAGTAATAAAGATTTTTTTGATTATCTTATTACTAATTATTATAGGAATAGGTGCATTTTTGGGGTGGAAATATGTAAATAGTAAGAAAACTATAGAGGTAAATACTAATGTAGCAGACCAAATACCAGAAGAAGAGAATGCTCAAGAACCAGAACCAGAAAAAACAATTCAAATATTCAAGGGAACAGATAGACCAATAGCATGTATGATTGATAATCATAGTGATGCATGGCCACAATTTTCAATTAGCAAAGCATATACAGTATATGAAATAATTGTTGAAGGTGGAGAGACCAGACTAATGGCAGTATTTAAAGGAGCAGACGCAGACAAAGTTGGACCAATGAGAAGCTCAAGACATTATTTCTTAGATTATGCATTAGAAAATGATGCAATATATGCACACATTGGATGGAGTCCACAAGCGCAATCAGATATAAAGAAACTAGGAATAAATAATGTAAACGGATTAGAATATGATACAGGGAAAGCATGGAAAGCTGGAGATGTATTCTGGAGAATATCAGGAAAATATAAAGCTCCACACAATTCAATATGCGATTTAGCAACAATAAAAACTACAGCAGAATCAAAAGGTTATAGAACTACATCAAATAAAAAAAGCGTATTGAATTATGTAGCAGATCCAGTAACATTAGATGAAAAAACAGATGCAATTTCAGCAACAAATGTAACTATACCATTTTCAACATTACAAAAAGTTAATTTTAAATATGATGAAACAACACAGACATATACAAGATATGCAAGAAATAAATTACAAACAGATGCAACAACAGAAAGCAGTATTACAACAAAAAATATAATAATAACAAAAGTAGATAATTATACATTAAATGATGGAAGCGGAAAAGGAAGACAAGACATAAAAAATATAGGAACTAAAGAAGGATATTACATAACAAACGGAAAAGCAATTCCAATAACTTGTACAAAAGAATCAAGAAGTGCACAAACAGTATATAAAGACAGTCAAGGAAATGAAATTCAAGTAAATGATGGAAACACATTCATAGAAATATGTCCAACAAATGCAAATTTAACAATACAATAAAAAACAAACAAACCAAGGAAAAACTCCTTGGTTTATTTGTTTGCAAATTAAATATACTATTAAGAAAAGCCTTCCATATATTATATTGTTAAAAGAATTAAAATATGATAAAATATTAAAGGTAAAAAAAGAGATTGGAGAAATATATGTCAGAATTTAAATCAGGATTTGTATCAATAATTGGAAGGACAAACGTTGGAAAGTCAACACTATTAAATAATTTAATAAAAGAAGATGTTTCTATAACAGCAAATAAACCACAAACAACAAGATTAGCAATTAGAGCAATTGCAAATAGAGAAAACTCACAAATCATATTTATAGATACACCAGGAATACATAAACCAAAAAGTAAGCTAAGCGAAACAATGGTAGACACAGCATTTGCATCACTTCAAGATGTTGATGTTATTTTATTTATGGTTGAAGCAACAAGCAAAGGAATAGGAAAAGGCGATACATATATCTTAGAAAAACTAAAAGAAAAACATAAAAAAGTAATTTTAATAATAAATAAAATAGATTTAGTAGAAAAAGAAAGTTTATTTAAAATAATTGAAGAATATAGCAAACAATATGATTTTTCAAGCGTAATACCAATAGAAGCAACAAAAGGAAAATATGCTGAAACAGTTTTAAATGAAATAGAAAAACTTTTAAAACCAGGTCCTAGATATTATGAAGAAGATGAATACACAGACCAAACTTCAAGACAAATAACAGAAGAAAAAATACGTGAAAAAGCATTAAGATTTTTAAACGAAGAAGTGCCACATGGTATTTATGTTGAAGTTTCAAAATTTAAATATAGAAAAACTACAAAAAAAGAAGAAATATATGATATAGATGCAACAATATATTGCAAGAGAGAATCACACAAGGGAATAATAATTGGAAAAGATGGACAAATGCTTAAAAAAATTGGACAATGCGCAAGATATGATTTAGAGAAAATTTTTGGAACTAAAATAAACCTTAAGTTATGGGTAAAAGTAGATAATAAATGGGATGAAAATACACAAATTTTGAAAAAATTTAAGTATGCAAAATAGATAGAAAGCTCATAATATTATTAAGAGAGGATGATATTATGAACGAGAAACAAGAAAAATGGAACCAGTTTAAAGAAACTGGAAAAGTTGAGGATTACTTAAAATATAAAGAAAGCAAAGATAAAGAATCCTTGTGAGAGGATGTAGATAAATGAAAAGTATAAAAACAACCGGAATAGTAATTGCTGAAAACAGTTTAGGAGACTCAGATAAAATATTAACAATCTTAACACCAAACGTTGGAAAAATTTCATGTGTAGCCAAAGGAGCAAAAAGGCCTAAAAGTATGTTACTTGCAGGATCACAACTACTATGCTTTGGAGAGTATGTTTTGAGAAAATCAAATGATTTATATACAATTCAAAGCTGTGATCCTGTAGAAATATTTTACAATATACGAGTAGATTTAGAAAAACTAAACTATGCAGCAACATTGATAAAAATAATAACAGACGTAACAACCGAAAATCAAAATAATTATTACATATTAAAATTATTTTTAAACACACTATATGTAATTTCAGAAAGCGATAAAAATTTAGACTTCATAATATCAGTATTCAAAATGAGATTGTTAAAAATACTAGGTTACTCACCCAATGTTAATGAATGCGTATGTTGTGGAGAAAAAGAAGACTTATCATCTTTTAGCATAAAAGATGATGGATTTAAATGCTCAGTTTGTAGTAAGCAAGACAAAAGTGCAATAAATTTATCAGAAGGAAGTAAGTATGCAATTATATATAGCTTAAAAGCAGATTCAAAAAAATTATTTTCATTTTCAATAAGTGAAAATGCATTAAAAGAATTTGAACTAATCACCAGAATTTATTTTAATGAAAAACTAGAAAAAGACTATAAAGTTGAAAAATTAATTTAATAAAACATACAAAGAAACTCAATATAAAAATTTCGAATCACCGCACAATGGCAAACGAACGAAGTGAGTTCGATTGAAGCAGGTAGAATACAGAGCAGTAAGGTGTGAAAAAATTTTCATATTGAGTTTCTTTTTTAAATTGTTGAAACAACAGTAGGTGCCAAGTAACTAAAATACGGAATGTTTCGCAATATTCCAAATAAACAAACTAAAATAAGAATTATGTATAAAATTAAATTCGAAATCTGACAATCTCTTTTTAAAATAAATTTGTAAAAAATACAATATAAAATAAGTGGTATATAAATTATTATTAGTACATTATATCTAAGAGCTTGATATATATTAAGGTGCAATAGTGCAAATACAGCACGTGTAAATCCGCAACCTGGACAATAGAAATTAGTTATTTTATAAAAAAAACAAGGAATTCCCAATATATACATAAGCAATATAACTAGAATTCCTAAAAATAAAGTCAATAGCATATTATTGTTGTTGTGCAATCTTGTTTAAGTCTGATTGAACTAGAATATAAGTTATTATTGCAAGTCCAAATATAGAACAAATTAAACAAATTGCAGAATTATCACTAATTGCTAATCCTTTTTTCTGTCCAGCTTCATATACTTCTTTTGCAACTTTATAATTCCAGTATAGTCCATAAATACCACAAGTAATTATTGCGAATATAAGAGACTTTATTCCTGAAAAGTCTGGATCATCATTAGCTCTTGCTGTATCATCAGTTAAAGTACAGAACCAATAGATTCCATAAATACCACATGTTATAATTGACAAAAGAATACATAAAACGATATTTCTTTCCTTAATCATAAATATATACCTCCCCTTTTATTTATAGAATTAGAATAATATATAATTCGACAAAAAGCAATCTATTTGAACAAAAAATTTAAAAAATAAGAAGATTGACAATTTAGCGAACAACATATATAATAAAATTACGAAACTAAAGAAGGAGTGATTAAAATGAATATAAAAATTACAGGAAAAGATTTAAAAGCAACAGAGGCAATAAAAGACTACATAGAGAAAAAATTAGGAAGATTAGAAAAATACTTTGAAACAGACGAACTAGATGTACAAGCTATGATTAGAATTGAAAGAGAATTACAAATAGCTGAAATAAGTGCATCATACAAAGGTGAAACATTTAGAGCAGTAACAGAAAACAAAGACTTATATGCATCAATAGATGAAGACATAGACATATTAGAAAGACAAATTAGAAAAGCCAAAACTAAAAAAGAAAGAATCAACAAAGATGAAACATTAAGAGTAAAAGAAAGCATGCAAGAACATGAAGAATCAATAGACGGTGAAGTTATAAAAACAACATATTATGAAATAAAACCAATGTCTATTGAAGATGCAAAATTAAAATTAGAAGAAAGACCAACACAAACATTCTTAGCATATATAGATATTGATACTGGAAAAGTAAATGTAATTTATAAATTAAAAGACGGAAAGAATTTTGGAATAGCAGAACCAGAAGCATAATAAAATAATAATAAAGGTTGAAATAAAATAAGTTAGTTTGATATAATCAAGCTAACTTATTTTTTATATAATAGAAAAGTTCTCCAAACTTCATATTATATAAAAATAACAATGCAGTAGTATAGAAATGCATTGAAAAAACTATAATAGAATGCACTTTGCACAGAGAGAAGAAATGAAAAATATAAATAGGAGGTACCTATGGAGGCTAATCAATGCAAATGCCAAGGCACATACAAAGAAATTCTAGAAAAATATTCTAAAGACAAGAGCAATTTAATAAAAATATTAAATGACATTCAAGAAAAATCAGGATATATTCCGATGAAAGCACAAAAAGAAATTTCAGAATATTTAAATATGCCAATGGCAGAAATTTATGGAGTAATAACTTTTTATTCCAGATTTACTTTAAAACCAAAAGGAAAGTATCATATAGCAGTATGTCTTGGAACAGCATGCTATGTTAAAGGATCACAAAAAATCTTAGACAGATTAAAAGAAAGACTAAAAATTGAAGAAGGAGAAACAACAGAAGACGGAATGTTTTCAATTGAAGCAACAAGATGTGTTGGAGCATGTGGATTAGCACCAGTATTTACAGTAAATAACGAAGTACATGGAAAAGCAACAGTAAAAATGCTAGATGAAATCATTGACAAAATTAAAGAAACAGAATAATTATAAATAAGAAAAATCTCAGAAAGGAATGAGAATATGAAAACTATAGAAGAAATTAATCAGATTAGAAAAGAAAAAAGAGCTGAGTTAGATTTACGTGTAAATACAAAATCAGATACAAGGGAAAAACATATATTAGTATGTCATGGTACAGGATGTACATCATCAAAATCACCAGAGATTTTGAAAAGATTTAGAGAAATTTTAAAAGAGAAAAATATAGAAAACGTAAGAGTTATACAAACAGGTTGTTTTGGACTATGTGCAAAAGGACCAATTGTAATAATAAGACCAGAAGATACATTTTATGCAATGGTAAAGCCAGAAGATTGTGAAGAGATAATTGAAAAACACATTCAAAATGGAGAAGTAGTTGAAAGACTATTGTGTAAAGATATTGATGGAACTAAAGTACAAAAATTAGACGAATTAAGTTTTTATAAAAAGCAAAAAAGAATTGCATTAAAAAATTGTGGAGTAATTAATCCAGAAGAAATTGATGAATATATTGCATTTGACGGATACAAAGCTTTAGAAAGAGTTTTAATAGAAATGACTCCTGAAGAAGTAATTGAAACAATAAAACAATCAGGCTTAAGAGGCCGTGGAGGAGCAGGGTTCCCAACAGGAAAGAAGTGGGAACTTACAAGGAATTCGGAAGGTACACAAAAATATGTTGTATGTAATGCAGATGAAGGGGACCCAGGAGCCTTTATGGATAGAAGTATTCTAGAAGGAGATCCACATTCAGTTTTAGAAGCAATGGCAATAGCAGCATATGCGATAGGTGCAAACCAAGGGTACATATATGTTAGAGCAGAATATCCAATAGCAGTACATAGATTTCAAGTTGCAATAGATCAAGCAAGAGAGTATGGAATACTAGGAAAAAATATTTTTGGCACAAAATTTGATTTTGACGTTGATATAAGATTAGGCGCTGGAGCTTTTGTATGTGGAGAAGAAACAGCATTACTAGAATCAATAGAAGGTAAAAGAGGTCAACCAAGAGTAAAACCGCCATATCCAGCACAAAGCGGATTATGGGGAAAGCCAACACTAATAAATAATGTTGAAACATATGCAAACATTGCACAAATAATATTAAAAGGCGCAGAATGGTATTCATCAATAGGAACAGAAACATCTAAAGGAACAAAGGTATTTGCACTAGGTGGAAATGTAAATAATATAGGTCTTGTTGAAGTACCAATGGGAACAACATTAAGAGAAATAGTATATGACATAGGTGGTGGAATTCCAAATGGAAGAGAATTTAAAGCAGCTCAAACAGGTGGGCCGTCAGGAGGATGTATTCCAAAAGAACATTTAGATACACCAATTGACTATGAATCATTAAAAGAAATCGGATCAATGATGGGTTCAGGTGGATTAATAGTAATGGATGATACAAAATGTATGGTATGCTTAGCTAAATTTTATTTAGAATTTACAGTAAGTGAAAGTTGCGGAAAATGCACACCTTGCAGAATTGGAACAAAAAGAATGTTAGAAATTTTAACAAGATTATGTGATGGAGAAGGCAGTGAATTAGATATTTATAAATTAGAAAAATTAGCTGTAAATATTCAAAAAGCAAGCATATGCGGTTTAGGACAAAGTGCACCAAATCCAGTTATAAGCACACTTAAATATTTCAGAGAAGAATTTAGAGAACATGCAATTCAAAAAGAATGTAGAGCGTTAGAATGTAAGTCAATGTCTAACATAACTATTAATGCTGAGAAGTGTAAAGGTTGTGGATTATGTCAAAGAAATTGTCCTGTTGGAGCAATTGAAGGAGAAGCAAGAGAAATTAGAACGATAAACCAAGGCAAATGTATTAAGTGCGGAACTTGTATAACAAGTTGCCCATTTAAGGCAATAGGAAATTAATTTTTCAAAGTCCAATTTGAAAGGAGAAAAAATAGTGGAAAATGAATTTGTAAAACTTAAAATAGATGGGCAAGAAGTAAAAGTAAAAAAAGGAACCACAATATTGCAAGCAGCAAAAGAAGCTGGAATTGACATTCCAACACTTTGCTTTTTGAAAGATATAAATGAAGTTGGAGATTGTAGAATTTGTGTTGTGGAAGTTGAAGGAAGAAAAGGCTTTGCAACGTCTTGCATACAAACAGTTGAAGAAGGAATGGCTGTACACACACATACACCAAATGTATTAGAAGCAAGACACGTAATATTAGATTTAATAATTTCAAATCACTCAAAAGATTGCTTAACATGTACACGTTCTGGAAATTGTGAGTTGCAAAAATTAGCTACAAAGTTTAATGTGCTTAATGTAGAATTTGAAGGTGAAAAAACTAAACATAAAATAGATGACTTATCACCTTCAATTGTAAGAGATTTTGAAAAATGTATACTTTGTAGAAGATGCATATCAGCTTGCAAAAAGGTTCAAGGAATAGGAGCAATTGATTGCATAAATAGAGGCTTTGAATCTTGTATATCAACAGTTGGAGATCATAGTTTAAATGATGTTAACTGTACATTTTGTGGACAATGTATTCAAAGTTGTCCAACAGGAGCTCTTCACGAAAAAGAAACAATAAATGATGTATGGGTAAAATTAAAAGATCCAGATACATTCGTTGTAGTGCAAACAGCACCAGCTGTAAGAGTAGCACTAGGAGAAGAATTCCAAATGGATGTTGGAACAAACGTTACAGGAAAAATGGTAACAGCATTAAAAAGATTAGGATTTAACAAAGTATTTGACACAAATACAGGTGCAGATATAACAATAATGGAAGAAGCAAATGAGTTTATAGAAAGATTTTCAGAAAATGGAGTACTTCCCATGATTACGTCATGTAGTCCAGGTTGGGTTAAGTATATGGAAATGAATTATCCAGAATTGATACCTCATTTATCAACTTGCAAATCACCTCACGAAATGTTTGGAGCAATTATAAAATCATACTATGCAAAAAAAGAAGGAATAGATCCGAATAAAATTTATATGGTTTCAGTAATGCCATGTATCGCTAAAAAGTTTGAAAGACAAAGAAAAGAATTACAAAACGACGGAATGTACAATGTTGATAATGTAATTACAACAAGAGAATTAGCAAGAATGATAAAACAAGCTAATATTGAATTTGAAAAATTAGAAGATACAAATTTTGATAGCCCAATGGGAGAAGCAACAGGTGCTGCTGCAATATTTGGAACAACAGGTGGAGTAATGGAAGCAGCTCTAAGAACTGCACAAGATGCTTTAACAGGAAAAGACCTAGAAAAAATAGATTTTGAACAAGTTAGAGGTGGAGATGGAATAAAAAAAGCAACAATAAACATTGCTGGAAAAGAAATAAAAATAGCAGCAGTTAGCGGATTGAAAAATGCGCAAGAAATATTAGAAGAAATAAAATCAGGAAAATCTGAATATCAATTTATTGAAATTATGGCATGTCCAGGCGGATGTGTGATGGGCGGAGGCCAACCAATAAAAAGCTCAAAAGAACGTTCAGAAAAAGATATAAGAAAATTAAGAGCTGATAGCTTGTATACGATTGATGAAAAAAGCACAATAAGAAAATCACACGAAAATCCAATAGTTAGAAAGATATATAAAGATTATCTAGAAAAACCAGGAAGCCACAAAGCTCATGAGTTATTACATACCAAATATGAAAAAAGAGAAAAGTATAATATATAACATAAAAATACCCCAGCCGTGAAAACTCACGGCCGGGGATTTTAACTTTTAGAGACTTGAAACCAATTTGCCGATTAACCAGTTGTCATCGACATTAACTTTCATAGCTTCTTCGGGATCACTTAAGATGTTCAGAATTTCTTCAGATGGATTTGAAAACTTGTGCATCCACTGCCGACAACGTTTCATATTCCATCCAGATACATTTCTGGAATCTCGTGGTACCATGAAACACGAATCAAGAGATTTAAATGTAGTAATAAAAAGATAGTGGTGTGAGAATTTGTTTTTCCGAGCGAGCGCTTCACAGTAGTCTCTGGAAACAAACTCTGTTAACTGTGCCAGCAGATGGTACGGTGTATCCTTGTCGTTCAGCAACTTGATTGTTACTGATTTGCTGAGTTCAACGATTTTCTTCTTGAATTCACAGTAACCAATCAGATTATATAACCGAGTTAAAGGCTGCTGGATGTTTGACTCATAAACGAATTCATCGAAAAAAGTTGAATTTTCGAACTCGTGCTTGGAGTGACCGATGAGATAATATCTCACTGCAAATTGGAAATTCACATCACCAGAATTTAAAACCTCCCGCTCCAAGTTTTCCATAATGTCCTTTACCATTGATTCTAATGTCATCATAATGTAGTCTCCTTTCTAAATTTGGTGTACATAAAAATTATATCATAAAATAAATAAAAAATCAAAAAACAGACAATTTTAAATTTGTAGAGAACTATCATTAGTAAATTTAGGTTTAATAATTTTGGCTCACGTCAAATTTAATTGTCTGTTTTCTGATTTTCAAACATTCATAAATTCTAAATTAAATAAAACTTATGACTATTTAAAACTAAAACTATTTGTTAATCATTGAATTTTCAGCTTGTTGAATCATTTTCTTAACCATGTTACCACCTATTTTTCCGGCATCTCTAGCTGAAATGTTTCCATTATAACCATTCTTTAAATTAACACCAACTTCGTTTGCAACTTCATATTTGAATTTTTCTAAAGAATCCATAGCTTCTGGAACTAACTTTTTATTACTGTTATTTGTCATTGTATTCACCTCCAAGGTCTAATTATTATATTGAAAAAACTTTTGAACGTTTCTTCAATATATATAGTATGTAAAAAATCAAAAAATAAACTGGAAATTTTTATACAAAATATTTGAAAAAAAAAGTGGTAATGTTATAATATGAAAAGAATTTACAAGAAAAAAGGAGAATTATGTATGTACAAATTAGTAGCAATTGATTTAGACGGAACATTACTAAATTCCTATGGAGAAGTTTCGGAAAATACAAAAGAAGAAATAAAAAAAGCAATAGAAAATGGAGTTGAAGTAGTTCTTGCCTCAGGAAGACCAATTAGTTCAGTAGAAGATTTAGCAAACGAATTGCAAGCAAATCATTATTTGATTTCAGGAAATGGTGCAATAGTATATGATATGCATAAAAAAGAAGTAGTTTATGATAAATTTTTAAGTAAAGAGCAAGTATTAAATATTGTAAAAATATGCGAAGAAAATAGCATTTACTATAATATATATACAGAAAATGAAGTATTAACAAAATCGTTAAATTACAATACATTATTTTATTATAGTGAAAACACACATAAGCAAGAAGAAAAAAGAACGAATATAAATATTTTAACCGATGTATATGATTATATTCTAAAATCAAATGATCAAAAATATTTAAAAGTAACTGTCTGTGATCAAAGCCAAATTGTTTTCACAAGTATAATAAAAAAACTAAGAACAATTAATGATATTGATGTTTTAGACGTAGCTCATATGTCGAAAAAAATAATAAAATCAGGTACAGAAGAAGTTTTGGTAGAATATTGCTATACGGAAATAACAAATAAAAACGTAAATAAATGGACAGCTTTAGAATATATAATGAAAGAAAAAAATATTGATAGAAGTGAAGTTGTAGCAATAGGCGATAATATTAATGATAAAGAAATGATTGAAGAAGCAGGGCTAGGCGTTGCAATGGGAAATAGCACACCAGTAATCAAAGAAGTAGCAAATGTTGAAGTTGGAACAAATAACGAAGAAGGTGTTAGAGAAACGTTCCAAAAATATATAAATGCCTAGATTAAAGATTACAAAAAGATTACAAAAAGATTTTTTTTGGATTACATTTATCGATAATATTTACTAAAATCCGATAAAGTTGTACAATTATATCAAGAGTTTTTAATGATATAAAGAAAAGTATTATGTGCGAAAACATAAATAAGGAGGAATATAAAATGGCAATGAACCCAATGCAAAGAAAAATTAGAAATTCTTTTCTTTTTGGATTTCTAGTAGCTGTAATTATTGCGGCTGTAGTAGTAGCACTACTATATATGAGAGTAAAAGGATTAAAAGCAGAAATAGTTAAAATACAAAAAGAAAATCAGGTTGCATTAACACAGGTGTATGCAATTACGACAGATGTTCAAAAAGATGAGATATTAACAGAAACAGATGGAGTTTCAGCTAAAGTAGGAATAATATCAGTACCATCTCAACAGGTTCCTGATAATGCAATAACACCTGCTAATATAGATGATTTATATAAAGATGATAGCAGTGATGAATATCAAATGACTGCTAAATTAGATTTATCAAAAAATACTGTTTTAACAACAGATATGGTTGAAAAGAGCAATAAATCTGGTACATTTAGAATGGCTGAATATACAATGATTTCATTGCCATCAAAACTAAAGAAAGATGATTACATTGATATTCGTATCGCTTATCCGACGAGTGCTGATTTTGTCGTATTATCAAAAGTAAAAGTACAGGATGCAAATACTAATACAATATGGCTAAAATTAGCAGAAAGTCAATTACTTTTATTAAATAATGCTATATTGGAATCATATATAGTAGAAGGAACAAAATTGTATGCAACACAATACATAGATGCTGCACAAGCAGAATTGAATTCAACATATGTACCAAATTCAACTGTGGCAAGCCTAATACAAGCAAACAATTTTACAGAATATGATCAAACAATTCTTGATGATGCAAAAAATGATGTAATGGATATAAGAAAATATATTGATTCTGTATTAGCAAAATGTGCAGATGATGAAAAAACAAGTAAAGTAAATGAAGGATTCACTACAGAGAAAACAACAATTCAAGCAGCAAGAGAAGCTTTAATGGGAGATTTAGGATATTAATAAAAATTGGAGGAACGAATGAAGAAGATTGCATTTATAGGTTCATATGATAAAACTGATTTTCTATTATATGTTGCAAAAATAATGACTGTATTAGGAAAAAAAGTTTTAATAATAGATTCAACAATTATACAAAAAGCAAAATATGTAGTTCCTGTGATACATCCAACAAAAACATATGTAACAGAATTTGAAGAAATAGATGTAGCGGTAGGTTTTACTGATATGGATGAAATCAGAGCTTATCTAGGATATAATTCGATAGAAGAATTTCCATATGATTATTGTTTACTTGATATAGATACATATGATGGATATTGTGATTTTGAAGCACAAGAAGCTATAAAAAATTATTTTGTTACATCTTTTGATGTTTATTCCTTGAAAAGAGGAATAGAGGCTTTGTCTGGATTACAACAAAAAATCACATTAACTAAAATTCTATTTTCAAAAGATATGTTGCAGGAAGAAGATGAATATCTAGAATTTTTAGCGATGGCATGTAATGTTGAATGGGAAAAAGAAAAAATATATTTACCATTTGATAGAGGAGACCAAAGTGTGATTATTGAAAATCAAAGAACATCTAAAATAAATTTCAGAAATTTAAGTGCACAATATAAAGATGGATTGATTTTTTTAACAGAAGGGATTTTAGAGCAGGAAGGTATCGGCAGTGGAGAAATAAGAAGAGCTGTGAGAAAAATAGAAAAAGGAGCTTAAAAAAATGCCAATTGTAACTTTTTGGAGCAGTACAAAAAAAGAAACTGCACAAACATTATCAATGTTAGCAATAGCATGCCATATGGCTGTTGAAAATAACACAAGAATATTAATAATTGATACAAATTTTAATAATTCAACAATAAAAAATGCTTTTTTTACAGATCGTGATACTTCAACAAGAAAAGCTGTAAAAATGTTGAATAAAGGAAAATTAGATATAGGATCAGGAATTGAAGGTCTATCAAAATTACTTGCAAGTGGAAAAACATCAGGAGATGTAATAACAGATTATTCACAAGTTATATATAAAGGAAGACTAGAAACAATATTAAGTTATTCATCAGATGATGAAATGGATATACAACGTATAAAAAGTACATACAAAGATTTAGTTAAAATTGCAGGGAGACAATATGATTATGTTTTTGTTGATATTCCAAAGGGGCTTGATAATCCATTTTCAGATGAAATATTAAACATTTCACAAGTTATAGTATATAACATGACACAAAGACAAAGAGATATAGAAGAGTATATGAAATTAAAAATGGAAAATCCGCTTTTTAAGTCAGGTAGGGTGCTTCCATTAATAGGAAGATATGATAGATTTTCAAAATATACAAAGAAAAATATTGCAAGAGATGTTGGAGAAAAGAAAGAAATACCAGCTGTATCATATAATACTTTATTTTTTGAAAGTGCAAATGAAGGACAACTTGGAAATTACTTTTTAAAATTCAGAAAAAGCCTAATAAATAGTAATGACAGAAATGCAGTATTTATTGACGAAGTTGCAAATGCAGCAGATAGACTTGTATTTAAAGCACAAGAAGTTCTAATGATGGGATAAAAATGACAATTTAAGAATAGCAAATGAGAAAGGAGTTTCTTTAGAAATGGTTAACGCAATACTTATTATATTAGTCATATTCGCAGTTTTATTTTATATTGCATATAAAATAAAACAAAATCAAAAAGCAGAAAAAGAAAATATTATAGAACAAGATGATCAAACATATACGTTAGACAAAATGATTGCTTTTATAAAAAGAAGATTAGATGAAATCACAAAAGTAAACCTTTATGATATTGGGTTATCAGAAGAGGAATTAAGAAGAAGAAAAAATAAAAAGTATGAATTGAAAAAAGCTTTAAAAGGTTGTACATATGGTGATGTAAACGATAAAAAATACATTAAGGAACTTATATATGATCTTTTATCAAAAGAGTATGGAGTTACGGAAACTAATATCTCAAAAGCTATTCCTTTTGACATACCATCATTATTAACAGGACAAGATAAATTTGATGTAATAATTCATGAATATCAAAAAAGCTTTGGATATGAGGCATTAGGTGAAATGATAAAAAAATATAATTTAGCAGTTTTGAAATATGTTCAGGGAGAGTCAAAACCTTGTTATGTTATAACCGAAGATGAAATTAGTGAAATATATGAAAAAGAAAACTTTAAATTATCATTCAATGATAAACTTGAAATAGTTGTTCAAAGAATTTATCAGAAATATAAAGGTTATAGTAGTATAGATGAAGTTAGAGATATGAACATAGATGGTGTATCTGGTGGCGTATCTGGTTTACCAGAAAGTTTTTTAAGCCAAGTTGCACAAACAGATGCAGATTATTTAACACAAATTACAGATGCAAAAGTACCACGTGCTTGCGATAGTATTTGGATCATGTTCCAAGGTAAATCAATAAGACTTGCATTCTTATCATTTGGAACAGAAGCAGAACTAAAGAGAGTATGTCAAAATATATACAAATACAATAACCCAGGTCAGTTATCTGATACAAATGGTTATAAAATCAATGAAATGAAAGATGGTTCTCGTGTCGTTGTTGTTAGACCAAGTATGTCTGAAACATGGGCTTTCTTCGTAAGAAAGTTCGATGTTAAGAGAGCTACACTAGAACAAATTGTAAGATTTAATGGAAAAGAAGAAACAATAGAATTATTAAAATTCCTTGTAAAAGGAGCAAGAATTATAGCTCTAACAGGAGAGCAAGGTTGTCGGAAAAACAACAATGTTGATGGCAATGATAGAAAATATATACGAAACTATGAACCTTCGTATCACTGAAACTGCGTTCGAGTTGCACTTAAGAAAGATATATCCAACAAGAAATATCCTTTCAATGCGTGAAACAGAAACAATCGCAGGTCAGGAATGTTTGGACGTTCAGAAAAAGACTGATGGTTCCGTTAATATCATCGGTGAGGTTGCAACTGATCCCGTAGCATCTTGGATGATTCAGTCAGCGCAGGTTGCTTCTAAATTTACATTATTTACTCACCATGCTAAAACATTTCCAAACTTAATAACAGCCCTAAGAAACTCAATGCTAAGAGCTGGAACATTCACAGATGAAAAAGTTGCCGAAGATCAGGTTGTTCAAGTTTTAAACTTTGATATTCACTTGGTTAAAGACTTTAGAGGTAGACGTTACATAGAAAGAATAACAGAATGTATTCCAATAGAAGAGAAAAACGAATATACATATGACCATAGAAGAGAAAAAACAATGGAAGGAAAAGTTGACAAATTCTTTGATAATGCAACAATGTTTTTCTCAAAAACAACAAACAAAGAGATATACAAATATAGAAATATTCTTGAATTTGTTAACGATTCTTATGTCTTAGTAAATCCAATTTCTGATGAAAACATAAGAGGAATGAGAGAAAATATGGACGATAATGATCAAATAGCATTTGATAAATTCCTAGAGAGAAATTGGGGAATAAAGCCACAAACAATTGGTGCAACAGCAACAGAAGGTGCAGCAAGAGCAAGAAATGCAGGCCCATCACATAACATCCAACCTGCAGCAGATTTATAAAACAAATAAAAAATAGGAGGTGCAACTAACAATGTCCAATGAAATGCTTGGAAAGTTTATAATTGGAGCACTAGCGCTATTTGGAGTTTTAATAGTAGCATTTTTAATAATAAATAAGTTCACTAATAAAAAGAATACGAAGTTTGTTGCATCACTAGTTGATGGTACAAAAACAAAGTCATTCTCAAAAGAGATAATGTATCAAAAAATATATCTTATACTTGTTAGAATACCATTCTTAAGAAGATATATTTTAAAGATAAGAAGAAGACTAGAAATTATAAACCTAGAAGATGAATATTTAACAAGAATGCAAACTGCTCAAATGATGACAAGAGCGATACTGGTTGTTATTCCATTAACAATTGTTATTATAGTAGTTGCAAAAAATAACGTAGTATTATTAGCAACATTATTATTATTTGAATTATTCTTTACAGAAACATTGCTAAGTGGAATGGTTGATAAAGTAGATAATAAACTTTTGAAAGAGCAAATTGATATGTTCTCTGAAATGAGACATGCATATCATGAATTCAATCTAGTTGAAGAAGCAGTTTATGAAGTTGCTCAAAATGATGAACTTGATGTTTCAAGACAAGCACAAAAAATTTATGAAATATTAATTTCTGACGATCCAGAAATGGAATTAGAGAAATATTATGATATAGCGCCAAATAGTTTCTTAAAAGAATTTGCTGGAATTTCATATTTAACAAAAGAATTTGGTGATAGACAAGACTCTGATGGTGCATCATTATATTTGAAAAACTTAAATAATATAACTCAAGAAATGCAAATAGAGATTTTAAAAAGAGAGAAATTAGATTATGTGTTTCAATCTCTTGCTTTAATTTCAGCATTACCTATTCTATTTTTGGAACCTATAAAAAACTGGGCAGTTGGAATGTTTTCTTTTACAAAATCATTCTATGATGGAAAAACAGGATTTATAGTTCAAATGCTTTTAATTGTAGTGACATTTATATGTTATATATTAGTTAGAAAATTAAAAGATAATGGAAGTGTTGACACAGGTAGAGATATGCAAAATCCTTGGGAGCAAAAGTTATATAAGAAAAAATATATAAAAAGTTTTATTGATAAAATTGTTCCAAAGGAAGGTACAAAAGAATATAGACTAAAGATAAAGTTGATGAAAGAGTCAGCTACAAAACTTAAAATAGAATGGCTATACATAGATAGATGTGCATGCGCCATCGTTGGATTTATTATTGCACTATTTATGTTTTGGGAATTACATAACATAACAATTGAATATATATATGATGAGCCAAGAGCTGATTACGATTTACTAGGATCAATGAGTGAAAAAGAAGAAAAAAAAGCATACGCAGAATTAGAAGTTCATAATAAATACATAGAAAAATATAAATCAGATAAAAAAACGACAACGGATATGCTTGTAAAAGATTTAAGAAAAGATGATTTTTATAGTTCAGCTACAGATGAAGAAATAACATCTGCGGCAGAATGGATCCATAAGGATTTGGTTACAATACAAAATGAGTATTTGAAGTGGTTTGAATTCTTAATTTCATTTGGGGTAGCAACAATAGCGTATTATGGCCCAGTATGGATGTTAATGTTCCAAAAGATAATGAGACAAATGGAAATGGAAAATGAAGTAATGCAGTTCCAGACAATTATCCTAATGCTTATGAAAATAGAGAGGGTAAATGTTGAAATGATATTAGAATGGCTAGAAAGATATTCTAATATATTCAGAGAACCAATTTCGAAATGTGTAAATAACTTTGAAAGTGGTCCATGGGAAGCTTTGGAAGAATTGAAAAATGATGTGGCATTCCCACAATTAATTCGTATTATTGAAAGCTTACAATCTGCAGTTGAAAAAATACCAATTAGACAAGCTTTTGATGAACTAGATACAGAAAGAGCATATTATCAGGAAAAACGTAAAGACTCAAATGAAAGACTAATATCAAGAAAATCATTAATAGGAAAGGTTGTTGGATTTGCTCCAATGGTATCAATGTTTATTGGTTATTTAATTGCTCCGTTATGTATAATTGGATTGTTAAGTATGACAGAAGCTTTCAAGAATATGAGTGCACAAATGTAGAAAAGGAGTAAAGAATGGAGAACTCAGTAAATGCATTACAAATAGCAGGGGGATTATTAATAGCGGTTATGCTAATAACACTTATTGTTTTTGTTTTTCGTAGTGTAAGTTCTATGGAAAATACAAAACGAGATTTGGAAGTTAGCCAAGAATCAGCTGAATTTAACAAAAAATTTCTTGCTTTTGATAAAACATCAATGTATGGTACTGATGTAATTTCAGTTTTGGGAATGGCAATTTCAAATAATAAGATACAAAATCAACAGATTATGGCTAATCCAAATGGAAAGTACAATAAAAACGTTCAATATTCTATGGATATTGAAATAAGAGTAAAAGATACGGTGCAGTCAAAAGTTACTAAAACTGCATATATTGCTGAAAAAGATGAAAATGGAACTACCCAAATGGTTAAAATTAAAAATGCATCAGTTTACCGTGGTTTAGGGTTAAGCAGTAATCCAGAAATAACTCAAGGTGAGGTTATATTAACTGGAGGAACTACATATAATTTGAGTTCAACAGATGATGAAAAATATAGAAAACTTGAAAAATTATCAACACTAGATAGAAATAATATAGAAAAAACATCAAAACGTTATGGAGATAAAACAGTTATTACAGAAAAAGATCCTATAGGAATAAATGACTTTAAGAAAGTTATATATAAATGTACAGATGTAAAATATAACGAGGTAGGTAGAATATATTATATGAAATTTGAACCAAAAGAATAGAAAGGATACGAGATGGAAAATGCATCTAAAGCACTATTAATTGGTGCAGGAACTTTAATAGCAATTTTAATATTAGCAATTGCAACTGGGTTATTTAGAGCAGCATCTGGAGTAGCAAAAACATATGATCAAACAATGCAATCAACAGAAATAACCAAATTTAATACAAATTTTACAAAGTATTTAGATGCAGGTGTAAAAGATGAATCTGGAAATACAAAGAGAGAATCAGCTAATATATATGATGTAATTTCGCTTTCAAATTTTGCAAAAGATTATAATAATAATTTTTCGGAAGAAACAGTAAATAATAATTCTAAAGCTATTGTTCATATTGATATTAAAAATGTAAATGAATCAACTCCGATAATAGCAGATGTTCAAAACTATTCAAAAAAAGCACAAAATTATTTAATAAGCCAGTGTTATTATCAAAGCAATGCAGCACCAAATGCCAAAAGTATTATAACATTTAAAATTAAAATAGAAGAAAGTAATGAAACAGGAAGAATAATTCATGCTTCATTTATTCCAGACACAGATATATCGTTACAACTACAAGAAGCAGAAAGTCTTAAGAATACTAACTAGGAAATATTAGACAATAAATAAAAAAAATGTTGAATTTTACAAATACATATAATATAATAAAGAGGAATTTATGAAGAAAATATTAATCATAATTCTTGTATGTGTAATAACAATTGTTACAATTTGTTTTGCATGGTACACAGAATATTCAAAACAGAAATATGAAGTTACAAAAGTTAATAATGAATTTTTGGCATATGAAAAAAGTATAGTAAAGATTAACACAATCGTGTCATTAATGAATAAAGCAATTGATTTAAATAATAAAAATAAAATCTCAAAAGATGAGAACAATATGTACGTAGAAAATGATAAAAATTCTATAAAAGTTTACTTAAAAGTTAAATCAAGTGATTCTACGATGGAAATGGAAAAATTAATGTTAGACAAAAATGCAGGAGTTGAAAAAGTGGAATATGCATTTAGTGATTTAATTTTTGAAGTATCAGATGTACAATATCATAAAAAAACAGGACAAGTTAAATCAATAACATTTAAAGAAAAAGAATAAATAAGTTTTTAATATTTCCATGAAGGAATAAGATAATAAATAATCAAAAGAAAAAGAGGAGGAATAAAGATGGAGAACGCTTCAAAGGCACTTCTAATTGCAGGTGCAATTTTAATTTGTATATTACTTATTGCTATCGGTATGTATATATACAATTCAGCTCAGAGTACAATACAAACAGCGGCAGGACAAATGGGACAACAAGATAAAGAAATGTATAATTCAATGATAAAAAAATATTTGGGAAATTCTAAAAAAGGTTCTGACGTAAAACAAATGATAGAAGACGTAATTAGTCAAAACAGCCAATATGTTAATGAAAGTGGTAAATTTATAAGTATACATGCATTAAATATTTCAGGTTTCGCTACTACAACTGATCCACTAGAAGCAGTTGGCAAGGCAGCCAATGTTTATGAAGATAAATCAGGTGAAAATAACCAAGATAACATTGATGCTGCTAGAACAGAATATAGAAAATTAAAGCAAAAAATAAGTGCAGGAAGAAACTATAAAGTGGAAGAGCAAGAAAAAGATGGAATCATATATTCTGTTACAGTTAGCGAATATGAATCATCATCTACAACTAATCCTTAGTGATAGCAATAATGGATAAAATTAATAATTTAATAAAAAATGAAAGGTAATCGAAAATGGAAAATGCAGTAGATGCTTTAAAAATGGCTGGTGCTGCAATGTTGTTTGTACTAGCCTTTTCAATAGCAATGTTTATGTTCAGTAAAGCTAGAACAACAACAGATGCTGTTTTAGATAACTTAAAAATTGATAATTATTTTTCAAGGGTAGATCCATTAAAAAATAATGTAACTAGAAAGGTAGGTATTGAAACAATAATACCTACCCTCTATAGATATCATCAGCAAGATGCTAATATAACAGTAAGAATATTAGATAGTGATGGAACTATTTTACAAATATTTGATACTAATATTGAGGCGATTGCCAAAAATAATTTTCAGCCAAGTAGTCAGGAAGATGTACAATATTATGCATATCTAGAAGGACTATATGGAAAAGGAAAAAAAGCATCATTATTTGGTGCACCATGGGTTAATCAAGAAAAAAATCCATATTATATAGAAAGAATAAATTCTTATATATATGGAATTAAATCAGAACATATGAAGAATTTAGATTATAGCACCAATAATTTAATAAAATATAAAGATGAAACTTTTTTGGAATCATATATAGAATATAGAACAAGTGGACATGTTCAGGTTGATGAATATGGTGAAGAGATAGTTACAGTTCCTGCAAATACTAAAACTATAATAACATATAAGTTAATTAATTAAAGAGGAGGAAAATAAATGAATGATACATTAGTAACAATAATTGCAATTTTTATTGCAGCAATATTAATGTTTGTTTTTCCACTAATGACAATCGCTGATAGAAATGATGATGTTGCGCAACAAGCAGTACAACAAAAAACAGTTGAATTTGTTGATAAAGAAAGAAATGTTGGAGCAATAACACAATCAGATTTATCAGAATATAAAGAAGAAATAGCAGCTTTAGGACATTCTTTTAATGTTGATATTGAAGTTAAAAAAATTGATGACAATGTTGGAAAAAAGACAACTTGGACAACAAGTACTACAGTTGGTGAAAATGTTTATTACTCAGTATACACAGATACAATTGAAGAACAAGTATATGGTCCTAGTGGTAAATATACATTAAAAGAAGGGGATATAATTTCGGTAACAGCAACAAATACAGATGTTACAATAGCACAATCATTAAGAAATGCATTTTATGCAATTGCAGGAAAAGGAACATATCAGATTTCAGGCGCTCATTCAGGGGTAGTTCAAAACAATGGAACACACTAAAGTTTAGTAGAAAGGTAGATCTATGAAATATCAGAATTTTGCAATTATATTTGTTTTAATTTTACTACCAATATCTATTGTTCTATCTTATTATATACAAACACAAACAGATACATTAGTATTACAAACGACATATCAAACAAAATTAAATGATTCTACATATGATGCTATAGCAGCATACCAAATGAACTCTTTAAATACGCAAAGAGTTAGTGGCGAATCAGTAAAAAGTTATGTATTAGCTTCGGTTAATACTTTTTTTACTACATTGGCAACAAATTTAGGAATGTCAAGTGCATCAAAACAGATGATTTTACCATATGTCCCAGCAATACTATTTACAACATATGATGGATATTATATATATAGTCCAACATATACATCAAAGGTTGCTACAAATCCAGATGATGGAGTTGCGTTAACAGATAAACAAAAAAGAGTGTTGTATTTAAAAAAAGGTAAAAATGTAGATAGTAGTGATTTTGTATCAGATGGAGTCAACGGAAAAAAATTTAAAGAGGATTATGATAGTTCAAAATTCACTCCGGATTCAGATGATCCAGATGTACAGTATGAAACAAGTTATATGCTAAAACCTTTTATTTATTATAGTGCACAATATCATGATAAGGATAATGGTAAATTTAATTTTACCGCAAGTTACTCTTTAGATAATTATATAACACTGTATGGAGAAAAAGATTTAAGTACAAGAGAAGATACAGGAAGTACTGTAACAAAAGAATTCACAAAATCAGGATATTTGATAGATCCTACGAAAATATCAATAAATGGCAATTTGCTATTGAGAGTTGTTAAAAAGAATGATGGAGAAACTGGAATAAGTATGGCTCGACCTTCAAATAATGGCACATACTCATATCAAGCTGTCATAGATGCAAATAAGAATTCAAATAATAATCAACATAATAATGAGAGATTTGTAACAATTCCTGTAAATGTAGCAAATGGTCAATCATCACAAGGAGAAGATTATTATCTAATAAATTATTTTGATTATGATAAAGAAAAAGATTTTGGAGATAGTTATTATTGTGCTAAATATAGAAAAGACACAATTAATGCGGATACGAGAGATAAAATGTCTATAGTTAGATATCAAACTGGAGATGAAATAATTAAAGAAACTTTAGATATTGAACAATTACTAGATAAACAAAGTGCAGATGTTAATACATATATGTTAAAAAGTGGTTCATTTTCTGGAATTAGTGTTACATATAATGGTGTAACAATTGATGACAGAGATGCAAAAGAATATTATATAAAAGCATATTATTTTTCTAAATGGGTAGAAAGAAATTTAAAAGATGTTAAAGCAAGCTCAACTGTACAAATAAAAGATCAGGCATTTGAGATGACTGATCAAGTAGATAATGCATATGCATATGCTGACTTTACATCTGATGATTCAAAAATATTTGATATAGAAAAAAGAACAGATAATTTAGAGAATGATCCAGAAAGTGAAAATTCAATATTTGTAAAACATAAACAGGATATAATAAAAAACTCAATTCAGTACAATTTAAATTTAGCAATATCAACATATAATGAAAATCATAATATGGATATAGCATCAGGTATAAGTTATAAATTACCTATGTTAAAAAGTGATGATTGGAATGATATTTTAAATAATATATCAATGGTGTCATTCATGCAAGGAATACCATGTGGAACAACAACATTTAATAATTATGCAGTCATAAAAAGTAATAATAACAATACAGCTGTAAGCTTAGAAAATTTGTATTTTACTTCAAAAATAGGAAGAGAAGAAAAAAGTGATAGTAGTTATCACAAAATTGATTGCAGTGATTTGAGCGATAATAATTCAACTGATATATATGAAGCAGACCAAAGTGCAGAATTTAAATATGATGCACATAAAATAAATACAAGAATAAGGGGAATAAATGATCCGACTATTATTTGTTTTTATGATGATGCAACAAACAAGTATTACATGCCTAAGAATGTAAATACCGGGGCTGATGATCAATCTTCACAATTTGCAGATGACTTATATATAGGAACTGAAATAACAGACCAAGCGGCTTTGGCTAATTTAATTGATCTTCCAACAGGAAGTGAGGTAAAATATATATATGACCATCAAAATGAAGGATGTTATAATTGTATAATATCTGGAAATTATATACCAGTAGTAAAATATTATGATGGAGACATATATAGGGTTTATAAAGCAGAAAATAATGATTTAGTAATTTACGTTAATGGAAAATACTTAAATTTTGATGGAAGCGAATATGTAAATCCATATAACAATTCAAATGTTCCAACTGGTGGAGAATATCTTATAAATGAAACAGAGTTTAATAAAAGACGAAAATCGATGTATACATATTTAGCAAAAATTAGAGATAACCTATATAAAACAAACGACTACGTTAATAGATAAAAAGATGAATTTATTTCATCTTTTTTTAAGTATATAAAAAATGCAAATAGGGAAAAATTATAAAAGAGGTAATCAATGAAAAAAAGATACTTTTTTATAATTTTAATATTACTAGTAATATTAGTATATGCTTCTAATATTACGCAACTTCCTTCTAGAATTTTTTTGTTAAATGGTGAAAACATACAATTAAAAAGAGTATTTGGAATTGAATTTAAAAGAAAAAATAAAGAGGTTCAAGAAACATGGCAAGATAAAAATTTAGAAACAACAAAAATGGATGTAATGTTATTTGGAAATATGAAAGTCAAAGAAATAGCTGTAACAACATATCCAAGAATAAAGGTCATTCCAACAGGAAATCTAATAGGACTAAAATTATATACGAATGGAGTTTTAGTTATAGGAACAACAGAAGTAAAAAATATAGAAAATAAGATAGAAAAGCCATATGAGTCAATTAATATAAAAGAGGGAGATACAATTTTAGAAGTTGATCATCAAGAAATAGATTCAACACAAACACTGCAGAAAATTGTTAATGAATCAAACGGAAGAGATATTGAGATAAAATATGCCAGTGGTGGAGAAACATATACAGCAAACATAAAACCAGCAAATACCGCAAAAGGTGAATATAAGCTAGGTTTATGGATTAGAGATAGTGCAAGTGGAGTAGGGACAATGGCTTTTTACGAACCCGAAAGTAAAAAGTTTGCAGCATTAGGTCATGGAATTTCAGACGGTGATACAGGAGAATTATTAGATATTCAAACAGGAGAATTGGTTAATTCTAAAATAGTAAGCGTAAGTAAAGGTAGAAAAGGTATTCCAGGAGAAATAAAAGGAAGTATTGCAAAACAAGCAACAATCGGAACAGTAATGCAAAATATGAATTTCGGAATATTTGGGAGTTTAAATGAAAACATAATAACAAATAATAAATATTCCGCAGGCCTAGAAATCGCATTAAGAGACGAAATAGAACTAGGAGAGGCAACAATATTATCAACAGTAAATAATAATGATACACAAGAATATAAAGTAGAAATAACATCTATAGATTCGGAAAATAATTCTAATAATAAAAGTATGCAAATAAAAATAACAGATGAAAATTTATTGAATAGTACAGGTGGAATAATTTGTGGAATGAGTGGGTCACCAATAATTCAAAATAATAAAATAGTTGGAGCATTAACGAATGTTTTAGTTTCAGACCCTCAGATTGGGTATGGAGTTTTTGCAGACATAATGATAAAAGAAATGATGAAATAATATAGCTATATAAAGCAAATTTCAAGTAGATATGTAATATACTGAAAATGTTATAAAGTTTACACAAGATATTTTAGAATGATAAAAATCCTATTAATTTTATTTAATAGGATTTTTATAAAAGATACATATTTTTTATGAATATGCTTAAGAACTAAACTTGATTTAATTCTTAAAGTTTGTAGTAAAAATAAAATTAATTTTATGCTTTTAAAATTTCTGGTCCGATATTTGTAACTGTTCCAGCTCCAAGAGTTAACACTAAATCGTTGGCTTTAGCATTTGCTCTTATGTAAGAAACAATTTCATCAAAATCTTTCATATATAAAGCTTCTTTATTATATTCTTTAATTTTATTAACTAAATCTAAAGAAGAAATATCATAAATATTTTGTTCACGTGCAGCATAAATATCTGTAACAATAACATGATCAAAAGAAAGAAGTGCACGAGCAAAATCATCTAAAAGATTTTTAGTTCTACTATATGTGTGAGGTTGGAAAATAACCCATGATTCTCTAAATTCTTTATCTGCAATTGCTTTAGCTGTTGCAACAATTTCAGTCGGATGATGTCCATAGTCATCATAAATTGAAACACCATGATAAGATCCAACATATTCTAAACGACGACTAGCACCTGTAAATTTAAGAAGTGCTGAGTAAATTACATTTTTATTAATTCCATAGTAAGAGCAAAGAGCAATACAAGCTAACGCATTTGATACATTATGACGTCCTGCAACAGATAATCTAACATGCATATAAAACTTTCCACTACAAAATACATCAAATTCAGAATATCCAAGAGCATTATGTCTAATATTTTTTGCAACATAATTAGCACAAGTATTTTGAATTCCGTATGTAATGAATTTACCTTTTACAGCATCTTTTAATGCAAGACATGATGGATCATCAGCATTAGTAACTAGAACACCATCTTCAGGAATTAATCTAGCATATTTTTCAAAAGCATTTTTTATGTTATCAAAAGTTTTAAAATAATCTAAATGATCATTATCAATATTTAAAATAACTTCTGCTTTTGGTGAAAAACGTAAAAAGTTTTCCATGTATTCACAAGCTTCTAATATAAAATAATCGCTTTTTCCAACAGTATAATTTCCATCAATTTGTTTTAGCATAGCACCAACTTGAATTGTAGGATCCAAATTTGCTTCTAAGAAACATAATGAAATCATTGAAGTAGTAGTTGTTTTTCCATGTGTTCCAGAAACACAAATACTTTCTTCATATTTTCTTGTTAAAAATCCAACGAATTCACCACGTGTAACTAATGGAATATTGAATTGTTTAGCAAGAACTATTTCAGGATCTGTATCCTTAATAGCAGCTGAATAAATAATTAAATCTGAATTTTTAGGATTAGTTAAATCATGACCAATAGTAACTTTTATACCAGATTTAATTAGTTTATCAGTATATGGACTTTTAGCGGTATCTGAGCCAGTAACATTAAATCCCCAAGAATGTAATGTTTCAGCAATGGCACTCATACTAACACCACCAACGCCAATTAAATGAATATGTTTATAATTTTCTAAATTATTAATTCTAACTCTCATTTTAACCCTTCCTTTAGTAAGAAATCATTCACATGCTAAAAACGGAGAATTGAAAAAATTAGTTCTAGTAATATTAATTCCGTTTTTATTTTTTAGCATAACAAATTATATAATGTTTTCTAGAAAATTTCAACTAAATTTATTGATTTATACATAATATGTGTAATAAAAATAATCGTGATAAAAAAATATAAAAAATGATGTAATTAAAAGAAGGAAAAAAAACTTTTTTGGCGAATATAATAATTGTACATATGTAATAATATATAATGTATGTATAATTTTTAAAAACATTGGAAGGGGTGCTCAAATGCAAATAACAGATGTACGTTTAAGAAAAGTAAATTCAGAAAACAGAATGAAAGCTGTTGCTTCTGTAACATTCGATAACGAATTCGCAGTTCACGATATCAAAGTTATCGAATCACAAAATGGATTATTCATTGCTATGCCTAGCAGAAAAATCCCAAATAGTGGAGAGTTCAAAGATATAGCTCATCCAATCAATGCTGAAACTAGAGAAAAAATTCAAAAAGCTATTTTAGAAGCTTATGAAGCTCCAGAAACAGAATCAGCAGAAGAATAATAAATACAAAGAGTGCCTTTTTGTGCACTCTTTTAATTTTATTAACAAAAGATTTTTTAATTGAAAAAGAGCAACCCACTTTGGGTCGCTCTTTTTTCGAAAATGAAACGAAATATGTAGTTATTTTATAGCTACTTTAATTTTTTCTACTGCATAGTTGGCTATAGTGATGATTAAGATAATAAAAAAAGAGATGAATTAAACATCATCTCTTTTGGTGCAGGTGATCGGAGTCGAACCGATACGGGATTTAGGTCCCGCAGGATTTTAAGTCCTGTGCGTCTGCCAATTCCGCCACACCTGCATGTCCTGCTGACAAGTGATATTATACAACGTTAAACTTTACTTTGTCAATACAAAATTTTAAAAAAATTCAAAAAAATAAATTTGAATTCTTATAAGCCTTGAAAACACTAGAAAAATTAAAACAAAAAAATTTAAAAACTTGATTTTAAAACGTAAAAATAATAAAATATAAAATCATAAATAAAAGGAGAAAAAGAAAAATGAAAATGCATATAGTATTGGTAGAACCAGAGATACCACAAAATACAGGAAATATCGCTAGAACTTGTGCAGCAATAGGAGCAAAATTACATCTAGTATACCCACTAGGATTTAATATTTCAGAAAAACAAGTGAAAAGAGCAGGACTAGATTACTGGAACAAGCTAGAAATAGAAGAACACACAAATTTCAAAGAATTTTTAAATAAATACAAACCAGAAGAAAACAATATGTTTTTTGTAACAACAAAAGGAAAACATGTTTATTCAGATGTTGATTATTCTGAAATGGAAGATGTTTATATATTATTTGGAAAAGAAACAAAAGGACTACCAGAAGATGTTTTGAAAACACATTTAGATCAAACAATAAGAATACCAATGAGAGAAACAATAAGATCTTTAAACTTATCAAATTCTGTTGCAATAGTAGCATATGAAATATTTAAACAACAAAATTTTGGAGGTTTAGAAAAGATAAGTAGTTATTTTGATTAAAATTTTGTAAAAAAAAGATTTAAATATTGTATAAACTAGAGCAATAATGATATAATAAAAAAGTACTATGGGGATGTAAAGGTTTCGACAGCTTTTTTGAAGTATAGATAGCGAGTGGTGGACGTACCTGGCCACCTAAAAAGGTACAAATTAAAAATAAACGCTGATAATAACGAATTAGCATTTGCTGCCTAATTGCAGCAACGTCTTACTTTAGCAACCTACGGCTTTAGATAAGGCGCCGATTAGTAGGAAACGAATTTATTATTTCTTCGGTAATAAAGGGATTTTAGAAGATATGTTCTAAACAAGTTTGTTTGTTAACTTTTTTAGAATGAGAAATAATAACAAACTGCACTCGGAGAAGTTTATATGGATGAAATTCTGGACAGGAGTTCGACTCTCCTCATCTCCACCATATATTTGAAAGGATCATAAGAACTAATATGAATATGAGAAAAAAAGTATTTATTATTACTATTGGCTCACTTACAGCATTAGTAATATTATTACTAGCAGGAATTATAGTACTAAATGGACGAAAAGAAACTAGGGTATATAATGGAACAACAATGAGCAGAGGTAACGAGAATAGTACAACAGAAGATAATACAATAGAAAACAAAAATCAAGTTACCAATACAGAAGACAATACAGTAGTAGCAAGCCCAAAACCAGATGAAAATGAAGGAAATACATATGCAAGAACAGAAGATGAAAACACAATTCCGATTCCACCAAAATTTAAATATGTAACTGGAAATTCAGATAGTGGAGCTGTTATAGAAGATGAAGAGGGGAATCAATTTGTATGGGTACCAGTTTCGGATTATAATTCTTACTATAGACAATTATTTGCCAATAATGGGGAAACAGATGATAAGAAAACTAAAAAGGAAGAAGAGGCAACATTAGAAGAATATAGCTTAAGAGATATAAATGCATATAATGAAGAATTTGATGATTCGATAAGAAATTACAAAGGATTTTATATAGCAAGATATGAAGCAGGAAAAGAAAGTATAAATGGTCAAAACAAAGCAGTTTCAAAAGCGGGAATATTACCTTGGACTCAAATTGTATGGGATGAAGCAAGAAAGGCATCACAAGAAATGTATGATGAAAATAATTGCTTTCAAACAGATTTAGTTAATAGTTATGCCTGGGATACAGTATGCAATTGGCTAAGACAAACTGGAACTAATATTGACGATTCAGTTGAATATGGAAATTATCAAAATAGTCCAAATGGACTTAGAAAAGTTGTTGAGACAGCTAGTAACGAAAGATGGCAAACTAATAATATATATGATATGGCAGGAAATGTTTGGGAATACACAACAGAAGAGAGTGGAGAACACGAAAAATATCACGTAGGTAGAGGCGGAGGACATTGGAATGATGGTGACAAGTATCCAATCTCTTCAAGAGCAGAAACATCAGATGGATCAAATCTAGATGTAGGTTTTAGAGTAGTATTATACTTAAAATAATTAGATTTTAATTGACATTGTTTTTAAGTTAAATATATAATATTAATATGCAAAAGAAAAAGAGAGGGATTGAAAATGGAAGAGAAAAAAGAAAAATTCGAATTTCTAAAAAAAGTTTCAGAAAAATTTAGTACATTGGATGACCAAAAAAAGAAAGTACTTAGCATAGTTACGATAATAATAATTGCTTTAATTGTAATAACAATTATATCATCAATTATTTTAGGACAAACAGTTGGTAGTGCAGGAAAAGTTACGGGAAATTTAAGAAACTCTGGATTTGCAGTTGGAAAAGGTAAAAAAACGTATGTAAGTAGTACAATAATCACAGATCCTGATTCAGGGAAAAATGGTGTATATGAAATAAATTCTAAAGGAGGGGCAACATTAATTGATGAAAATGAATATGTAAAATCAATTAATATGTATAAAGGTAATTTATATTACTTAGCAATTAACCCATCAAAAACAGGAAACTACATTAGACAAGTAGTTAAAATAAAACCAAATGGAGAAAAAAAAGAAATTTTAGTTGATAATATTGAAACATCTTCAATTGGAAATGATGCTTTAAATGTAAGTGACGGATGGATTTATTTTTTAAACTCAGATAATAAACTTGAAAAAGTTAGAATAAAAGACCAAAAGAGACAACCAGTAGCTGATGAAGAAATTTCATATTTTCAAATCTCAGGAAAATATATATACTATACAACAAAAGATGATGAATTTAAGAGAATGAAAAAGAATGGTTCATCAATAGAAAAAATAGAAAACGGAATTGATTCATTCCAAATCGTTGGAAATGATGTATATTATATAAGTAAAGCTAATCAATATTTAATGAAATTGAATTTAAAAGATAATACAGATAAAGAGGTAATTGAAAGAAAAATAAAGACATTTAACATTTATGAAAAAACGATATATTATGCAGTAAATGAAGAATCAGAGCAAGCAATATATAAGAAAAAAATAAATGGAAAGAAAATAGAAAAAGTTACAGATTTATCAAGTGCAAATGTAATAATTGCAGTAGTTGGAAAATGGATATATTATACAGACAAAGTAGAAGATTCACCTTATTACTATACAATATATAGAGTAAAAATAAATGGAACAGAGAAAAAAGAAATAAATATCTAGAATCCAAAGAAAGAGCGGACTTATATAAAATTGAGTCCGCTTAAATTACGATAGGAGGAAAAATGGGATTAGGAACAATTGCAGTTAACAAAAAAGTATTTAATTTAGATTTAATGAATATGGAAGAACTAGAAGCTTTATTAGAAAAAGTAGAAAAAGAAAAAAACAAAATAAAAAAAGAAATAAAAAAATTAAAATGAAAGGACTTTTTAGTATTGTGGAGAATATGGAAAAAGTAGAAAATCAAAGATTAGATAATCTTTGTAAAAAACTTGAAAAACTAACAAAAGATCAAACGATTATTTCTGCTGCAATTCAATACAAGAAAAGTCAAGAAATCATAGACAAAAAAGTGAAAAATGAAAATGCAGCAATTTCATATGGAATAATAAAAATTAACAAAAAAGTAATTGAAAACATAGATAAATATACAGAAGTGGAAAAAGAATATCAGGAAATCATGAAGAAATATGAAAATGATTTAACAGAACTTGCACAGTATCATGATTCACAGATTGTAATGGGATATATTAAAATTTTAGAAGAAGAATTAAAACAAAAGAAAATACTTGCCAAGTTGTTTTATGCTAAACAAGAAGAAAATTTAGCTAGAGAAAGAGTAGACAATAGCGATGATCAGATAAGTGAAAAAATTTATGATATGGAAGAAGAAATAGCTAAGAGTGAACAAAAAATAAGAAGAACAAAAACAACAATCAAAAAAAGAATACTTCAAAAAGAGGATGAATTAACATCCCTTTTTGAAACTAGAGAAAAAGGAATACAAAAAGAAAGTATAAAAGGGCCAAAGATATTTAATAAAGCAACAAGATTTTTCTTAGGAAAATTAAATCCAACAAAGCAAATACAACGAAATGTATTTAACAATTTAAAAAAGCGAATAGATGAATATGAGAAAAATAAGATTGAAATAAAAATAAAAGATGAATATGTGAAAGAAAATATAGCCAAAACACTAGAGAAAATTACTACTAAGGATTAGTGGAGGAGAATATGGCAGAAGATAAAAATGAAGAGAAAACTATGAAAGTTGAGTTTGTTCAAAACAATGGGAATTGGATAATTTCTAATATTAGCTAAAAGAGCTTGAAAAATTGTAATAATGGTGTTACAATAATAAACATAAGTTTAAAGTCTAAGAAGAAGCTAAGTAGATTTAGAGAAAATATAGAAAGAGAAAATAAGCATTAGCTGAGAGCTTATTATATATTCTAAATTGAATATTCACTTTGGAGACGCTATATCAAAAGTATAGACGTTTGCTACGTTACAGCAATAATAAGGTTAAGTTTAGATTAATAAATTTAGGTGGTACCACGGTATGTATAAGCATTTCGTCCTATAACAGGATGAAGTGCTTTTTTGTATTATAGAAAAGTTCTATGAACTATATACAATGAAAAAATTTAAAAATTATTAATATTCGTTATTAAAAAATAAAGGGAGGTAAATATTTTGAAAGAAGAAATCGAAAATTTAAAAAAACAAGCACTAGAAGAACTTGCAAATTCAAAAAGTTCAAAAGAATTAAATGATTTAAGAGTAAAATATTTAGGAAAAAAAGGTGAGCTAACAGGACTTTTAAGAGGAATGGGAAGCTTATCACTAGAAGAAAGACCAAAGATGGGAGCTTTAGTAAATTCAGCAAAACAAGAAATTGAAAACGAAATTCAAGAAAAAGAAAAAGAATTAGCTGAAAAAGAATTACAAGAAAAGTTAGAAAGAGAAGAAATTGATATAACATTACCAAGTCAAAAAATTAAAAGAGGCAGTAAACATCCTCTAAATAGAGTAATAGAAGAAGTTGAAGATTTGTTTGTATCAATGGGATATGATGTTGTTTCAGGACCAGAGCTAGAAACAGACGAATATTGTTTTGAGAGATTAAATCTTCCCAAAGGACATCCAGCAAGAGATATGCAAGATAGCTTCTACATCACACCAGAATATTTATTAAGAACGCAAACATCAGCAGTTCAAGCTAGAACAATGATGGCAAATGAGGAGAAAACACCTATTAGAGTAATAGTGCCAGGAAAAACATTTAGAAGAGAAGATGATGCAACACACTCACATCAATTTAATCAAGTTGAAGGTTTAGTAATTGATAAAAATATATCACTAGCAGATTTAAAAGGAACACTTGAAGTATTTATGAAAAAAATGCTAGGACAAAACACAGAATTAAGATTTAGACCAAGCTACTTCCCATTCACAGAACCATCATATGAAGTTGATGTTACATGCTTCAAATGCGGAGGAAAAGGATGTAACTTATGTAAGCAAACTGGATGGATTGAATTATTAGGTTCAGGAATTGTACATCCAAATGTACTTAGAATGAACGGATATGATCCTGGCCAATATTCAGGATTTGCATTTGGAGTTGGATTAGACAGATTAGCAATGTTTAAATACGGAATAACAGATATAAGATTACTATATCAAAATGATGTTAGATTCTTAAAACAATTTGATAGAAAGGATGAAGAAAATGAAATTAAGTATTAATTTTTTAAAAGACTATGTTGATTTAGATGAAGATATAGATGTAAAGAAATTAGCTGAAGACATGACAAATGCAGGAAATGAATATGACGAAGCTGGTAATTTAATAAATGCAACAAAATTAGTAATTGGTGAAATAGTAGAATGTAAGGAACATCCAGATTCAGACCATTTACATTGTTGCAAAGTAAATGTAGGAAAAGAAGTACTAGATATTGTTTGTGGAGCACCAAATGCTAGAAAAGGAATTAAAGTAATCGTTGCATTAGATGGAGCTCAATTACCAGGTGGAACAATTAAATGTGGAAAAATAAGAGGAGAAGTTTCAAATGGAATGATGTGTTCAATTGCTGAACTTGGTTTAGACAACAAATTCTTAACAGAAGAAGATAAAGCAGGAATACACGAATTACCAAAAGATGCACCAATTGGAGAAGATCCAATTGCGTATATGAAATTAAATGATCAAGTAATTGATTTTGAATTAACAGCAAATAGAGGAGATCTATTAAGCATATTAGGTATGGCATATGAAGTAGGTGCTATATATGATAAAAAAGTAAAAGACATAGATTTATCTCACAAAGAAAATAAAGAAAATATAAATGATATTTTCAAAGTAAAAGTAAATACAGAAAATTGTTCAATTTTCTTAGCTAAAAAAGTAAAAAATGTTGTAATAAAAGAAAGTCCTGATTTTATTAAATCAAGATTAATAGCATCAGGAATTAGACCAATAAATAATGTTGTTGATATAAGCAATTATGTAATGTTAGAAACAGGTCAACCACTGCATTTCTATGATGCAGATTGCCTAAAAGATTGCTTAGAAGTTAGAATGGCAAATGAAGGAGAAAAATTAACAACACTAGATGGAATTGAAAGAGATTTAAAAATAGAAGATATAGTTATTTCTGATGGAGAAAAAGCAATCGGTTTAGCCGGAGTAATGGGTGGATTAGAAACAGAAATTACTGATAAAACTAAAAACATTATTATTGAATCAGCAATATTTGATAGCGTAAAAGTAAGAAGAACATCAAATGCAATATTAAGAAGCGAAGCAAGCAATAGATTTGAAAAAGGATTAGATCCAAACAGAACATTTATGGCAATGGAAAGAGCATGCCACTTATTAGAAAAATATGCAAGTGGAGAAGTTGTAGGAGATATTGCTAAATACGATACAACAGAAAAAGAAGATAAAATTATCAATATTACAGCCGAAAATATAAACAATATTTTAGGAATGACAATATCAGAAAAAGAAATATTAGATGTATTTAGAAGATTAGGATTTAAAGCAACAGTAAAAGATGGAGTAATCGTAGTAAGTGTTCCAAGAAGAAGATTAGACATATCAATTAAAGAAGACCTAATTGAAGAAGTTGGACGTATTTATGGAGTAAACAATATAAAAGGAAAATTGCCTAATATTTTGCCAAAGATGGGAAGCTACGATAAATGCACAAGACAAATTAGAAATAAAATGGTTGATTTAGGATTAAATGAAACTTTATCATATGTACTTGTACCAGAAGTAGACGCCAAGATGTTTACAAAAGACGATTATGAAACAGTAAAATTATTAGCTCCATTATCAGAAGATAAAAACACATTAAGACATAGCTTATCAGTAGCTCTTTACAAAATCTATGAATATAACAAAGCAAGAAATAATAAAGATGTTTCAATATTCGAAATTGGAAAAGCTTTTCAGAAAAAAGATGAAGAATACACAGAAACTAAAAAATTAGCTGCATTAATGTCAGGTGAATATTATTTAGGATTAGACAAAAAGAAAGTTGATTTCTATGTAATAAAAGGTATAGCAGAAGAAATTTTAGATTATCTTGGATATAACGGAAGATACAGCTTTGTAAGAAACTTAGAAAAAACACCAGACGAATTACATCCAGGTCAATCTGCTGTAATATCTGTAAATAATGATATTGTAGGTATTATAGGAAAGATTCATCCAAAAGTTGAAAAAGATGATGTATTTGTTTTAGAAATTGATTTAGATAGATTATTAAGCAAAAGAGTTGGAAAAATGAAATATAAAGAAATTTCAAAATTCCCAAACATCAAAAAGGATTTAAGCATAGTAGTTGATAAGAAAATGTCAGCACAAGAAATTGGAATGAAAATTAAAAAGCTTGCAGGATCATTACTGGAAAGTTCAGAAGTATTTGACGTATATACAGGAACAGGAATAGAAGACGACAAGAAGAGTATTTCATTTGCATTAACATTTGGTAAAGGAGATAGAACTTTAACAGATGATGAAATAAATGAAGTAATGAATAAAATTATTGCAGGACTTGAAAAAGACATAAAAGCAGAATTAAGATAAAATTCACAAGAAAAATATAATCTCCATAAAATAATAATGACGAGGAATAAAAAAGGCACTGAAAAAGAAATGAGAATGGATGGAGAGCAAGGCAAGCCCTAAAAAACCAGAAACGTACATAAGCACGTTGAGAACTTTTTATAGGGTAATAAAACCAGAATCAAATGAAAGCAAAAAGAGCGCGAAAATCCAAGAAGGCACTGGAAAATGAATGAGAATGGATGGAGAGCAAGGCAAAAGCCCTAAAAAAACCGGAAGCGTACATAAGTACGTTGAGGATTTTTTATAGGGCTTTTAACACAGCAATCCGCCATTCTCATTCATTTTCTTAGAATTCACAATTTTTTGGAGTTCTTGGGAAAGGAATAACATCTCTAATATTTTGCATACCTGTAATATACATCATTAATCTTTCAAATCCTAAACCAAATCCAGAGTGAGTGATACTACCATATCTTCTCAAATCTAGATACCACCAATAATCTTTTTTATTTAAACCAAGCTCGTCCATTCTAGCCTCAAGCTTAGCTAAATCATCTTCTCTTTGGCTACCACCAATTAATTCACCAATACCAGGAACTAATAAGTCAGTAGCAGCAACAGTTTTACCATCATCATTTTGCTTCATATAGAAAGCTTTAATATCTTTTGGATAATCTGTAACAAAAACAGGTTTACCAAAAACAACTTCACTAAGATATCTTTCATGTTCAGTTTGAATATCAGTTCCCCAAGTAACAGGATATTCAAATTTATCATTATTCTTTTCTAATTCTTTAATAGCATCTGTATAAGAAATTCTACCAAAATCAGAGTTAGCAACATGAGTAAGTCTTTCTATTAATCCAGGACTAATAAATTTATCAAAGAATTCCATTTCTTCTGGAACAGAAGTTAAAACATCTTTAATAACGTATTTTAACATATCCTCAGCTAAATCCATATCATCTTGTAAATCAGCAAAACATATTTCTGGTTCAATCATCCAAAATTCTGCAGCATGCTTTACAGTATTAGAATTTTCTGCTCTAAATGTTGGTCCAAATGTATAAACATTTCTGAATGCAAAAGCATAAGTTTCAACATCTAATTGTCCACTTACAGTTAAATGAGCAGGACGAGCAAAAAAGTCTTGTGAATAATCCATATTACCTTTATCATCTTTAGGTAAATCATTTAAATCAGCAGAAGTAACTGTAAACATTTCACCAGCACCCTCACAATCACTAGAAGTAATTATAGGTGAATGAACATAAACAAATCCACGTTCTTGGAAAAATTTATGAATAGCAAAAGAAACAGCTGAACGAACTCTAAATGTAGCATTAAAAGTATTTGTTCTTGGACGTAAATGAGCAATAGTTCTTAAATACTCAAATGTATGTCTTTTCTTTTGAAGCGGATAATCACTATCAGCTTGATTAAAAATCTCAACAGTATCTGCTTGAATTTCAAAAGGTTGTTTAGCATTTTCTGTTTTTACAAGTGTTCCAGAAACAATAATTGAAGAAGAAATAGATAATTTTTTTACATCTTCAAAATTGCTTAACTTATCAGTAAAAACAACTTGTACATTTTTAAAGAAAGATCCATCATTAATTTCAATAAAACCAAAAGTTTTAGAATCTCTAACTGTTTTAACCCAGCCAGAAATTTTAACGGATTTTTCGATATAGTTTTCTGTATTTCTGTATAAGTCTTTAATTAAAATAAAATCTTTGTTCATAATCAAAATCCTTCCTAAAATAAATATTGTAACCATTATATAACATTTTGATAGAAAAACAAGATATACTTTTTATTTATTTTGTTAAATTGGGGCTTGAAAAAAAAAAATAATATGATAGAATAAAGAAAATTTGTTTGGTACGGAGGAAGATATGTACGCATATATAAAAGGAACTTTAGAAGAAAAATCAACTGATTCAATAGTAGTTGAAACAGCTGGAATAGGATACAAAATTTATGTTTCAGAACATACAATGGCAAAGCTTGGAGAAATAGGAGAAAAGGTAAAAATATATACACATTACCATGTAAGAGAAGATAACATAAGTTTATATGGATTTATGAGTAATGAAGAATTAAAAATGTTTGAATTATTATTACAAGTAAGCGGAATAGGAGCAAAAACAGCAATTGCAATGCTTTCGAATATAACACCATCAAAATTCGCTTTAGCAATAATCTCAAATGACTTAAAAACATTAACAAAAATACCTGGCATAGGAAACAAATCAGCACAAAGAATGGTATTAGAATTAAAAGATAAATTAAAAACGCAAACAGCAATTGAAGATGACGAAGAAGAAACAACACCAAATGACAACAGCGAATCAATAAATGAAGCAGGACAAGCCCTTCAAATTTTAGGATACAACAAAAGCGAAATTTCAAAAGTATTTGATAAATTTGACACACACAATTTATCTACAGAAGAGTTAATAAAGGAAGCACTTAAGCGCCTAGCACGATAAAAAAAGAATAAAAGATTGTTTCAAATAAAAAGAAAATTAAAAGGAGATATGATAGAAATTCAGAAAAAAAACGAGTATTACAAGGCAAACAAGCGAAAAAACCGGAAGCGTACAAAGGTACGTTGAGGATTTTTGATGCGAAGTTTAACGAAGTAAGACGAAGTTTATTTTTTGAATTAGGAGGTAAAATATGAATAACGAAAACCAACCCCTAGCCTACCGAATGCGCCCCAAAACCCTCGACCAATTCGTTGGCCAAGAACACATAGTAGGAAAAGACAAACTACTATACAGAACAATAAAAGCAGACAGACTATCAAGCATAATACTATGGGGTCCACCAGGATGCGGAAAAACATCACTAGCAAAAGTAATAAGTGAAACAACAAAATACCAATTTAAAAAACTAAACGCAGTAACATCAGGAGTAGCAGAAATAAAAAATGCAGTAACAGAAGCAAGCAACCCATTTATGAACCCATCAGGAAAATGTATACTATTCATAGATGAGATACATAGATTCAACAAATTACAACAAGATGCATTGTTACCATATGTAGAAGACGGAACTGTAATACTAATTGGTGCAACAACTGAGAATCCATATTTTGAAGTTAATAAAGCTCTTATATCTAGATCAATGGTAATAAAACTAGAGCCACTAAGAAAAGAAGATATTATAAAGGTAATAAAAAATGCGTTAACGTCTAAAGAAGGTTTAGGAGATTATAATGTAAAAATTTCTGAAGATACAATAGATAGAATCGCAGAAATTTCTGGAGGAGATGTGCGTACTGCATTAAATGGCCTAGAAATTGCTGTACTTACAACAAAGATGAATAAAGAAGGTCAGATAGAAATAACAGACGAGATAGCAGCTCAATCATTTAATAAGAAGAAATCAATGTTTGATAAAAATGGAGATAGCCATTATGATAACATTAGTGCAATGATAAAATCTCTTAGAGGTAGTGATGCAGATGCAGCTGTATTTTATCTGGCAAGAGCAATAGAAGCGGGAGAAGATCCAATATTTTTAGCTAGAAGATTAGTAATATCTGCAGCAGAAGATGTAGGATTAGCAAATCCTGAAGCTTTAGTTATTGCAACATCAGCAATGCAAGCTGTATCAATGGTTGGAATGCCAGAAGGAAGAATTATTTTATCAGAAGCAGCTGTATATATAGCAAAATCTAAAAAATCAAATGCAACATATAATGCTATAAATAAAGCAATAGCTGATGTTGAAAACAAAGATACAGGAACAATACCAATGCATATTAGAAATGCACCTGCAGAAGGTATGTCTGATTTCGGATATGGAGAAGGTTATAAATATCCTCATGATTATCCAGGTCATTATGTTGAACAACAATATTTACCTGATAAGATACTAGGAACAAAATATTATATTCCAGATGAAACAATAACAGATGAAAAAATTAAATAAAATTGAATATAAAAAAAGAATAAAGACAAAATATTAATATGAAGAATAAAATAATAGGAATTGTAGCTGGACTAATAAGCGGATTATTTGGAGCAGGTGGAGGAATGATATTAGTGCCAGCTTTTTCAATTATAAATAAGATGGATGAAAAAAAGGCAAGGGCAACATCAATATTTTGTATATTACCATTAGTTATAACAAGTTGCATTTTATACTTTAAACACAAATATATAGACTGGGGAATAGGCATAAAATGTGCAATTGGAGGAGTTATAGGAGGAATATTAGGATCTGTTTTATTAAAGAAAATGGATGACAAGATACTTAAAATATTGTTTACAGCATTTCTTTTATATACATCTATAAGAATGGTGATTTAAATGGAAGTAGTATTTGGCATAATTGCGGGAATAATTACTAGCTTAGGAATGGGCGGTGGAGCAATATTAATATTATTGCTAACTCTATTTATGAATATTGATCAACACATTTCTCAGGCAACAAATTTAATATTTTTTATTCCAACAGCAATTACATCGATAATAATAAATATAAAAAATAAACAAATTGATTTTAAAGCTGGAAAAGACATAATAATTTATGGAGTAATAGGAGCAATTATAGGAAGTTTTATAGCAGTCGATTTGCCAAACCAAAAGTTGAGAAAAATTTTTGGAATTTTTTTGCTCATAATCGCAATTTTTCAAATATATGAAATTTATACATCGTATATAAAAACGAAAAAAACAGATAATAAAAATAGTGAAGAAAACAAAATAAAAAATAGGAGGGCAAAAAAATGAAATTTGTAAAAGGTGCTGTAATAGGCTCAGTAGCAACTGTAGCTGCAATGATGTTATATCAAGATATGAACAGAACAACAAAAAATAAAATGATAAAAAAGGGCAAACAATTTGCAAGAAAAGTAGGAGTTATTTAGAACAAAAGCGGACATTTATAATATTTGCATTTTTTTAGTACGTGTTTTTGTTCGTGCGCGAAATTTGGTTTGCAAATTCCTATGCATTATCATTTTTCTATAATAGGAAGTTCAGAGAACTTTTCTAGTATAGAAAAAATCCCCAAGTAGTGAAGCAAGACTAGTTTGGTTAACTTCAATGCTTGGGGAATTTTTATACTTTATAAATATAAATAAATTGCACTCATTTGAAAAGACTTAAATTAAAAAACTATCTTTTGCATGGACAAGGAAATTCTGGTTCACATGGTTTTTCTTTGTGATGGCAAGGATCAAGTTTAACACCTTTTAAACATCTTTTTTTATCAAAAGGACATTCGTCGCAAACTTTAATGTGTTTTACTCTATCAACCCATATTTGAATTTCATAAGATCTATCTGGGCAAAGAGGTCCAAAAACAAACTCACCATGTTTGTCAGAAAATGTGTGTGATACTGGACGTCTTTCTTTTTCGCCACATTCCATAACAACTTCAATTAGTTTAACAACAGCATCACATATAGGCTCGCCATGTCTGTCTTTTAAAATACCGTAGATAACATTTCTATCGTCTTCTGGAACAATTATTTCCATATCGAATTGTTTGCCTTTTTCAATAAATCCATCTACTTTAACAACTGGACATACATCTTTTTCTATTTCCATTATTTCTATCATTCCTTTATATAAATTAGCTTTCGCTTAGTATATATTATGAAAAAAAGGAAAAAATGTGAGAAGAGAGCATATAATTAAAAAAGAGAGGTAAAAGTATGGCCGTTATAGGAATAATTACTAAAAGTAATAATATAATTGAAATTGAAAAGACTTTAGAGAAATATGGCATCCACGAAAAAAATATTGTAATTATAAGCAAACATACAATTGAAAATATTAAAAACGTAAAATTCGATATTATTATAATATTTGATCAAATTGAAGATGACGACATACTAAAAAAGGTTCTTGATTCAAGTAAATATTTAATAATAAATACAGATTTTAAAGAAAATATGAAATTACTAGACATGGCAGAAGACCAATATGTAATAACTTTTGGATTTAATTCAAGAGCAACAATAACTATTATCAGTAATGAAAATGATGAAATTATATTAGATTTACAAAGAGAAATAGAAAATTTGGAAAAGAAAAAAATAGAGAGTCAAGAGATAAAATTAGAAAAAAATTTTAACAAAAACCGCATTTATGAGGAAATTTCTATGAAAATTTTAACTTTTTTGGTAAAAACATAAACTTTTTATGTAGACAAGATGAAAAAATTGTGCTATAATGTAGATGTTTCTAAAGAAATTTTAAAATAAAAACAGGCATATATGTGAAAAACACAATAGATAAAATAAGGAGGAAAAAAGAGTGGTTACAAATTTATTAGAAAATAACCATCTAGTATTAGTTGGAAAAGTTACAAGTGAAAAAACATATAGTCATGAGATATATGGTGAGAAATTTTACATATTTGATTTAGAGGTACCAAGATTAAGTTCAGCAGTTGATATTATACCTATAACAGTATCTGAAAGATTATTAACAAATCTAGATTTAGAAATAGGTAAAAAACTTTGCATTCATGGTCAATTTAGATCATATAACAGTTATCAAAATGAAAGAAATAAGCTAATACTAACAGTATTTGCAAAAGATATTGTAGAAGTAGAAGAGCAAGAAGAAAATGAAGAAAAGAAAGACGTAGTAACAAATGAAGTTACACTATCAGGATATGTTTGTAAGAAACCTATATACAGACAAACACCTTTTGATAGAGAAATTTCAGATTTATTATTAGCAGTAAACAGAGCATATAATAAATCAGATTACATTCCTTGTATAGCTTGGGGAAGAAATGCAAGATTCTGCCAAAACATGGAAGTAGGAACAGAAGTAAAAATTATTGGTAGAGTTCAAAGCAGAAAATATGAAAAGAAATTTGAAGATGGAACATCTGAAACAAGAGTTGCATATGAAGTTTCAATATCAAGCATGGAAATTATAGACAAAAAAGATGAAAAAGCTGAAGAAGTTGGATAATCTAATATAAATATAATAAAGGAAAGGACGGCTAATGAAAGCATTGGTCGTTTTTTTCTTTTTTTAAAATCAAATTCTTGAATAATATATAACAGTTTGATATAATTTTACACGAAAAAGAGGGTGGTAAAATGATATTAAAAACTATAACATTTAATATGTGTCATGGCGAAGGTTTAGACGGAATTATTGATGTTGAAAGACAAGCAAAATTTTTGAAAAAATATAAACCAGATATATTATTTCTTCAAGAAATAGATATGTACACACAAAGAGTATATAGCGAAAATCAGATATATACTTTTTCAAAATACATTGAATTGCCATATAGAACTATGGGAATAAATATTAAATATAAGAATGGATATTACGGAGATGGAATTTTATCAAGATTTCCAATAGAATATTCAACAAATTATTTAATGCCATTAGTAAATCCTGCAAATGAGCAAAGAGGATTACTATGTAATAAAATATCATTTGGAACCACTAAACTAAATTTATTTTCTATACATTATCCAACAAATTTTGAAGAGAGAAAACTAGCAACAGAAGAATTGATAAACATTATAGAAAAAATAGATGATAATGAAATAATTATACTTGGTGGAGATTTTAACATAGGTGTTGAAAAAGTTGGAAAACACAAATATGAGTTCACAAAAAGTGATAAATATCCTGAATACGAAATGTTAAAAGACTATCTAGATAAGTTAGAAAATAATGAAGATACATGGTTTTCAGCAAATGGAAATGGATGTATAGATACAATGTTTTATTCAAAAAATATAAAACTATTAAAAATGGAAACAATTAAAACTAAATATTCAGATCATTCAGCTGTTTATGCAGAATTTGAAGTATAAGAGAAAGGTTAAAGACAATGGAAAACACAAGCAAAATAAAAAGATATAAATTTCATGTAATTATAGCAGTATTATTAATAATATACTGTGCATCTATTGCACCTAAAGGGTTGCAAAATGATACTTTTTATACAATAAAAGTAGGAGAGTATATTGCTCAAAATGGAATAGAAAATTTAAAAGAAGATCCTTTTTCATGGCATGAACTTCCATATACATTTCCACATTGGTTATACGACTTATCAATATATGGAATTTATAGTTTAGGCGGAATGGACGGCATATATGGATCAACAATAGTACTTACATGTATCTTAGCACTTTCGATATATTTTACCTCAAATAAGATATCCAAAAATGCACCTCTATCAGCAATTGTAACATTTATTGCGATGTATTTAATGCAACCATACTTAGCGGCGAGAGCACAACTTGTATCATTTTCATTAATGGTATTAACAATATATTTAATTGAAAAATTTTTAGAGAGCGGAAAAAAGCGCTATGCATTTGGCTTAATAGGATTTTCATTATTGATTGTTAACTTACATATGGCAGTATGGCCATTCTTCTTTGTTTTATTTATACCATATATCTTTGAATACATCATATCACTTAATATTTTTACAGTTGACTTATTAGTTAGATTAAAAATATTCTATGAAAAATATAGAGCCAAAGCTGGTTATGAACAAAGAATAGCAGAACTTAAAGAAAAAATAGAAGATAATAAAATTAAGAGAGCAGAAGCTCAAAAAAATCCATATAAGATTAGAGTAACAAGAAATGATAATGTTAAAAAATTAATTTTAGTAATGATTATATGTGCATTTATGGGAATATTTACACCAACAGGACTTACAACTCCATACACATATCTTTACAAAACAATGTCAGGAAATACAATGGAAGTAATTAATGAACATATGCCATTAGATCTTAGAAGTAATAAAGATTTTGTAGCATTTTTCTTGATGTTTGTTGTAGTATTAACATTCATTGATATAAAAATAGATTTAAAACACTTATGTTACTATTTAGGAATTTTATATTTAGCACTTAATTCAAGAAGACAGGTATCAATGTTCTTAATAATTTGTACTCCAATATTAGCTGATTTATTAGGAGAAATATTTGAAAAATATTCACCAAAGCTACAAGAGAAAATAATTACAGTAGTCACGAATTTTTATGCAAAAGTTATTTTATCAACAGCTGTTATAATAATTGCAATACAAAATTTCAAACCAAAATTAAAAGCTCAATATTACACAAATGCCAATTACCCAATATATGCAGCTGAATGGATAAAAGAAAATTTAGATTATAAAAATATTAAATTATTTAATGAATATAATTATGGAAGTTATTTAATATATGAAGGAATACCTGTAATGATAGATTCTAGATGCGATTTATATACACCGCAATATAACACAAAAACAGGAAACCCAGATGATGGCGAAGATATATTTATGGATGTACAAAATGTAGCAACAGGAGCAGCAAAATATGATGAAATCTTCGATAAATATGGAATAACACATGTAATCACATATTCAGATTCAAATTTAAATAAGAAATTGAAAAAAGATTTAGACTATAAAAAAATATATCCAACAACAGCCGAAGAAGAAACACAAGATGCAAAATTTGTAATATACGAAAGAACTGAAGGAGTAAAAACAATAACAGAAACGACATCAGAAAATCAATAGCTTTAAAGAAAGGAAAAACAAATTGGAGAAAGAATACATAATAAAAGAAGATGGAATAAGATTAGATAAAGCAATTGCAGAATTAGATCCAGATATATCTCGAATGACAGTTCAAAAATTAATAGAAGATGACAAGATTTTAGTAAATGGTAAAAAAGAAAAAGCATCTTATAAAGTTAAAATTAATGATAAAATAATAATTGAATTTGAGAAACCAAAAGAATCAAAATTAAAAGCAGAAGAAATTCCACTAAACGTTATATATGAAGACAATGATATAATAATCATTAATAAAGAAAAAGGAATGGTAGTTCATCCGGGTAATGGAAATCCAGACGGAACACTTGCAAACGCGATAATGGCAAGATGCAAGGATTCTTTATCAGGAATAGGCGGAGAAATTAGACCAGGAATTGTTCATAGAATTGACAAAGATACATCAGGTATTATAATTGTTGCTAAAAACGATAAAGCTCATTTAAATATTAGTGAACAAATAAAAGAACATAAAACAACAAAAACTTATTTAGCTTTGGTTCGTGGAAGACTTAAAGAAAATGAAGCAACAATAGATATGCCAATAGGAAGAAGCAAAAAAGATAGAAAGAAAATGGCTGTTGACAAAGACGGTAAAAAGGCAGTGACTCATTTCAAAGTATTAAAAAGATATAGCGATTGTACATTATTAGAAGTAGTTATAGAAACAGGAAGAACTCATCAAATAAGAGTTCACCTTTCAGAAATAGGATATCCGATAATTGGTGATTATACATATTCTAATGGAAAAAATAGATTTGATGTAGAAGGACAAATGCTTCATGCATATAAAATTAAATTCAAACATCCAACTACAAACGAAGAAGTTGAATATACAGCAGAATTACCAAAGTATTTTAAAGATATTTTAGAAAAGCTAGATGAAGAATAATAAAAAGGAAGAGGAAGAAAGTTGGAAGAAAGATTACAAAAATATTTAGCAAGTTGTGGAGTAGCTTCAAGAAGAAAATGCGAAGAACTTATACTACAAGGTAAAGTAAAGGTAAATGGCGAAGCAAAGACAGAACTAGGAATTAAAGTTGATCCACAAAAAGATGTAGTTGAATTTAATCGGTAGAAAAGTTGAACCAGAAGATAATAAAGTATATATTTTACTAAATAAACCTATAGGATATGTAACAACAGTAAAGGAACAATTTAGTAGAGATAAAGTTACAGATTTAGTTCATGTAAAAGAAAGACTTGTACCAGTTGGAAGACTAGATATGTACACATCAGGAGCATTGATTTTAACTAATGATGGAGATTTTGTTTATAAGGTAACTCATCCTAAAAATGAAGTTACAAAAACTTATACAGTTACTTTAAAAGGACAAGTTTCTGATGATGAAATTGAAAAGTTAAGAAGCGGTGTTGTTTTAGATGATGGATTTAAAACTAGTTCAGCTAAAGTAAAAAGAATTATGGAAGACAAAGAAAATAATAAAACAAGACTTGAAATTGTAATACATGAAGGCAAAAATAGAGAAGTTAGAAGAATGTGTGATGCAATAGGCAAAAAAGTATTAGCATTACACAGAAGCAAAATTGGAACAATTTCTTTAGAAGGATTAACAATTGGAAAATGGAGATATCTAAAAGATGACGAAGTTCAAAAGCTTTTAAAATAAAATTTTAAATGATAAAATTACGAAAGAAGAGGTATAAATATGAATTTTAAATACGAAAGAAAACCGTTAAATGAAGAAAAGATTAATTGGATTCAAAATGAAGCCAAAGCTGGAGATATTTTTGAAGGTACAGTAAAAAACATAAAGCCATTTGGAGCATTTGTTGAAATGAACAATGGAGTAGTTGGACTTTTGCATATAGAAGATATTTCAGTATCAAGAATAAAATCTCCAGAAGAAAGATTTTCCGTTGGACAAAATATAAAAGTTATGATAAAATCAGTTGACAAAGACTTAAACAGAGTGGAATTAACTCATAAAGAGCTTTTAGGAACTTGGGAAGAAAATGTTACAGATTACCAAGAAGGAGAAAAAGTTCAAGGAACAGTTAAGGAAGTAGAAAAACAAAAAAACGGAATCTTTATTGAGTTAAAGCCAAATTTAGTTGGACTTGCAGAATATAAAGATGGATACGAATATGGACAAAAAGTTGATGTATACATTAAAAGAATAGTTAAAGACAAAAAGAAAATAAAACTATTAATTGTTTCATAGAGAATCTTACTAAAGATTTTCGAACAAAAGAAAACGTCTAAAATAATAATTTAATTGGAGGTATTAGTACAATGGTAGAAGATGAAAAAATCAAAACAACTGTCTCTCCTTTCGCAATGAAAGAAGGAGAAATCAAAACATTTGATGGAAAGGATGGATATGTTTCAATAAACCAAATTATTCATAGAATTAATTTAGGACATATCACAGAAATTCATTTTAAAATATTAGAATTAGTAAATGAATTTGAGTTTATGACATCAAGACAAATATATCAAATTTTAGTTCATAGAAATATTGATATAAAATCACAAGATAAATTAAATAACAAATTAGAACAATTAATAAAAACAAAAATATTAACAAGATATTATTTTTCAAGCGAAGATGGTAAATGCATATATAGAGTATATTGCTTAGAAAAAATGGGTAAATATTTATTAAATTCAAGAAACATTGAATGTAAATGGCAACCAACAGACAACACAAAACCAGTATCAATGATAAAGAAAAGATTAGCTGGAAACCAAATTATAATTGCATACATGAGAAAAGTACAAGCATTTGATTCTTATGTTGTAAAACCTGCAATAACAGCTAAACAAAGCGGAAAAATAATAAAAGCAAATGCAGGAGTTAGATTAACAAAAAGAGGAGTTTCAATAGATTTCATATATGAAGCTGTTAGAAGAGAAGAAGATTGGGAAACGAAATTCGAAGAAAGAATGAGGTTATATAAAGAATTCTATGAAAACTTTGTTCAATTCGATTCTGGATATGAAAGAGCACCTCAACTTATATTAGTAGCAGAAGATGAAAAACATATGGTAGAAATCTTCAAAATAATAATAACAAAAGGACTACAAATAAGTAATATGAGAATTTACTTCACACAAGACTTAAGCCAAAATGCTACAAAGTTAGACAAATCACTTATAGAATTTGGAACAGATGAAAATGGAAAATACAGAATGAATACTGTTGAAGTAAAATTATTAGGATAATAAACAAACTTAAATAAAAGCAAAAGCAATATAAATATTTTTGAAACATCTTGCTGTCGCAATCTTTTTTGAGCATCCGCTCTTTCTTTAGTAAAGATTGCTTCAATCGCAGTCACGAAGCCTTGCTTCGTTCCTTTGGTCGTTGCGCGATGATTTCAAAAAATATTTATATTGCTTTTTTATTTATATAAGTTGTTAAGATGAAAAATATTCATACCGCTTTTAGCATTTATATAAGCTGTAAAAAAGTCATATTCATAATGCCTCAACATATAATTAACCATGATGACATTGAATAATTTAAAAGAAAATCAAATATGTAAAGTCCAATCAGTAAACGTGATAGGCGAGCTAAAATACCGATTACTAGATATGGGAATAGTTCCAAACACAAAAATAAAGCTAACCAAAAAAGCACCACTCGGAGATCCACTTCAAATAGAAGTAAGAGGATATAGCTTAAGCATAAGAAAAGAAATTGCAAGCAAAATAGAAGTTGAGGTGATTTTATGATATTAGCTTTAGTTGGAAATCAAAATTGCGGTAAGACAACCATATTCAATAGAATAACCAATCTAAAACAACATGTTGGAAATTTCCCAGGAGTAACTGTAGAATATGTAGTTGGCACAGTGCCAAATTATAAGAATTGCAAAATAGTTGATTTACCGGGATTATATTCATTAAATACATATACATCCGAAGAAAAAGTAACAAGAGATTTTTTATATAAAGTTAAACCAGACGTAATAATTAATGTAGTTGATGCGACTAACTTACAAAGAAATTTATACTTAACAATGCAATTAAAAGAAATTGGAATACCAATGATTATAGCACTTAATATGTTAGATGAAGTTGAGAAGAACAAAGGAAAAATAAATACTCAAGAATTATCAAGAATACTGCAATTACCAATTGTTAAATTAAGTACAGTTACAAAAAAAGAAACTGAACAATTAATATATGAAGCAATCCAAAATAAAAGAATTTATAACATTAACATTCCAAATCTAAAACAGCAAAATAAAATAAATGAGAAATATAGCCAAATAGAAAACATATGTAACAATGTAGTAAAAATGCCAAGAAATATGTCTAAAAACAACTCATATAAAATAGATAAAATTTTAACAAATAAATTTTTAGGATTACCAATATTCTTTTTTATAATGTACATTATTTTCAATTTAACTTTTAATATTATTGGAAATTATTTTACAGAATTATTAAATCAAGGAATTGAAGTCGTTTCAAATATGATCATCTACTATTTTGAAACACATGAATATAATTTGATAATTGAAAGCTTGATTATCGATGGAATATTAAATGGAATAGGAAGTGTTATTAGCTTTTTACCAATAATTGTAACATTGTATTTCTTTTTATCAATCTTAGAAGATAGCGGATATATGACTAGAATTGCTTTTATAATGGATAAGCCACTTAGCAAAATAGGACTTTCAGGAAAGAGCATAGTACCAATTTTACTAGGGTTCGGATGCTCGGTACCAGCAATACTTTCAATTAGAACAATACAATCTGAAAAAGAAAGAGATTTAAGTTTAACATTAGTTCCGTTCATAAGCTGTTCAGCTAAAATACCAATATATGCGATTTTTGTATCAATATTTTTTAAAGATAATCCAGCAATGGCAATGACATTAATATATGCTGTTGGAATAATAATTGGAACAACAGTAACAGCATTAGTAGGCAGAAAAAGGAAAAATGATGAGGGAACATTTATAATGGAACTGCCTAATTATAGAATTCCCTCATTAAAAAATACATGGCATCTTATGTGGAATAAAACAAAAGAATTTTTAATAAAATCATTTTCAGTAATATTTATTGCTTCATTAATAATATGGTTTTTGAAAAGCTTTAACCAAGAATTGTTTTTTGTGCCTGAAAATGAAAGTATGCTAGCAATGATTGGACAAAAGGTTTCATTTATATTCAAACCACTTGGATTTTCTGACTGGAAAATTACAACATCAATTATAGTTGGCATTTCTGCTAAAGAAGCAATACTAAGCACATTAAGCGTTCTTACAAATGCAAGCTCAAATATGTTACCGATTATAATAGGGAATATGTTTACTAGAAGCTCAGCTATAAGCTTTTTAACTTTCATATTATTGTATACTCCTTGCATAGCTACTATAGGAATAATAAAAAAAGAATTTGGAATAAAAAAAGCAATAAAAATTATATTTAACCAATTTATTATTGCATACATAATTTCATTTTTTATATATAAAATTGTATAAATAAAAAGTGGACTAAAATATATTGAGATTTATAAAATTAAACTCAGTATAAAATAATGTCCACTTTTATTTTACATTTTACTTTTAATTTCTTTTAATGCTTTTGCAAGTTGATCTGGGCATGAAGTTCCACGCATTCCACATTGAATTCCATCTAACTTAGCAATTACATCATTAATATTTTTTCCTTCTACTAAAGCAGAAACAGCTAAAGTATTTCCAGGACATCCACCAACTATTTTTACTGATTTTATGATTTCTCCGTCCATAACTATAACAAATTCGCTAGAACACACTCCAGAAGGTCTATATCTATATTCCAAAAAATCACTCCTTTCAATTTTGCTAAAAAGATTATACCAAAAAAGGACATAATATACAATTATTTTTAGAAATATAAAAAATAATATACATGATTTCACATAAATTTCATATTTAATAAATATAATAACCAAAGATTAGTTAAGAATACATAAAAATGTATTCGGAAAGAAAGGGGTAACTATGGAAATAGAAAAAGTTTTAAAAAAGACTGGATACACTTCAATAATAACTTCGATAATATTAGGTGTTCTAGGACTAGTTATGTTTCTATATGCAGAAGCAACTATAAAAGTAATAGCATGTATATTAGGAGCAATATTAATAATAACAGGAATTATAAAAATAATAGGATACTTTACAGAAAAAGGAAGCTATGATTTATTTAATTATCAATTAGTATATGGAATTATAAGCATATTATTTGGTTTAGTAATTATTACACACACAGAAACATTAGGAAACTTTTTAGGAATAGTACTTGGTATTTGGATAATATATAGCAGTTTAATGAGATTTGGTTTATCTTTGAAATTAAAAGCATTTGAATCTAGCTCATGGGTACCAATGTTAATAATTGCTATATTAATGATGATATGTGGAATTTATATTATATTCACACCTGGAATAATAATTGCAACACTAGGACTAATAATATTAGTATATTCAATTATGGATATAATTGAGGGAATAGCATTCATAGTAAATGTAAATAAATTAGAAAAATTAGATTAAAAATTTTTAAAAGAGCTATTAGTTGAACATATTGACTAATAGCTTTACTTTTGAAAAATGTATAAAAGAAAAATTATTCAAATTTGTAAAAATTTAATATTAATTTAATGAAAATAAAATAAGATATTATCAATCTAAAAAGAAGGGGGGATAGAATAGATAATAGAAAGGAATGATTATATGAAAAAAGAAAGTGAAAGAGAAGCGGACCTGATCGAGGCTGCAAGTTTAATGAGAATAGAACAAAAAGTAGATAAAAAAGCAAATGAATTTGAAAAGATTATGCTAATATATAAATCTGCACTAAAAGTACTTAGAACAAAATTTGATATTCTTAATGAAGAATTCAATAGCTTTTGTGAATACAATCCAATTGATCACATAACAGAAAGGATGAAATCACCAGATAGTATTATAGAAAAAATGCAGAGAAAAGAACTAGAACTTAATTATAAGAATTTAATAGAACAAGTAAACGATATAGCAGGAATGAGAATTGTATGCTCATTCAAAGATGATGTGTTTAAGTTAGTAAAAATAATTGAGAACTTTCAAGAAATAGAAATATTAGAAAGAAAAGATTATATTACAAATCCGAAGCCAAGTGGATATTCAAGCTATCATATGATTGTAAATGTTCCAGTAACATTTAAGGATAAGACGATATATGTAAAAGTTGAAATTCAAATAAGAACAGTAGCGATGGACTTTTGGGCAAGCTTAGAACACAAATTAAAGTATAAGAAACAAATAAGTAAAAAATCATCTAAAGAACTAGTAAATGCAGCTAAAACAATTTCAAAATTAGATGATAAAATGATGCAAATAAAATGTAATGTATAATAGAACGATTTATAGATATAGAGCTAAAAATAATTTAGCTCTATATTTTTTGGGAAAGTCGGAGAAAAATGTATTTTTCGTGTTGACAAGCATAAAATACCGTAGTATAATAATAAGGCGTAAGATAAAGCGATGAAGCAGGATGTGGCTACACAGATTATATGTCTGTGGAGGGAACTCTTGCAGAGTATGTCTTGGCTTAGACCGGGCGATAAGTTTGATAAATGCACACTTATCCAGGATACAAAAGAAATGATGTAACTTGGATTTATATATGGGGTATAAAGAAACACCAGGGTGCGTTTTAAACTTGCCGTTACATTTAATAAGGAGGAAAAACAATGGCAACATCAAACCAAAACGTAGGAAGCGAAAAAATCAGAATAAGATTAAAAGCTTATGACTTCGTAGTTTTAGACCAGTCTGCTGAAAGAATAGTAGATACAGCTAAAAGAACAGGAGCTAAAGTTTCAGGTCCTATTCCACTTCCAACAGAAAAAGAAATAGTAACTATTTTACGTTCTCCACACAAACACAAAGATTCAAGAGAACAATTTGAAATGAGAACACATAAAAGAGTTATTGATATTCTTTATCCAACACAAAAAACAGTTGATAGCTTAATGAAATTAGAGTTACCAGCAGGTGTTGATATCGAAATCAAATTATAATTATTAATGAAAGCAACACACAACAGTTGCAAAAGCAAAAAGAGTTGTGAACATCAAACCAAGCTAGTACAAATAGTACGAGCCAATAGTTAGGAGGAAAGAAAGATGAAAAAAGCAATCATCGGTAGAAAAGTCGGAATGACACAAATATTTGATGAAAAAGGTAATGTAATACCTGTAACAGTTATTGAAGCTGGACCATGTAGCGTTATTCAAGTTAAAACAGTTGAAACTGACGGATATGACGCTGTTCAATTAGGATTTGGTACAGTTAAAGAAAAGAAATTAAACAAACCAGAAAAAGGACACTTTACAAAAGTTAAAGTTACTCCAGTTAAACATTTAAGAGAATTCAGATTAGCTGATGTATCTAATGTAAAAGTTGGAGATGAAATAAAAGCTGATGTATTTACTGCAGGAGAAACAGTAGATATACAAGGAACAACTAAAGGAAAAGGATTCCAAGGTGTTATTAAGAGACATGGACAATCAAGAGGACCTATGGGACATGGTTCTATGTACCACAGAAGACCAGGTTCAATGGGATCTACATCAACTCCAGGTAGAGTTTTCAAAGGAAAGAAATTACCAGGACATATGGGAAATGTAACAGTTACAATCCAAAACTTAAAAGTTGTTAGAGTTGACTTAGATAAAAATTGTATATTAGTAAAAGGTAGTGTTCCAGGAAACAAAGGAGCTATCCTAAAAATAAAAGATGCCACAAAGGCATTAGCGTAAGAGAAAGGAGGAACAGTAAATGCCTACAATAGATGTATATAATGTAGAAGGAAAAAAAGTTAGTACAGTAGATTTAAAAGAAGAAATATTTGGAATTGAACCAAATGAAGCAATAGTACATAGCGTACTAATCAATTTCTTAGCTAATCAAAGACAAGGTACACAAAGTACTAAAACAAGATCTGAAGTTAGTGGTGGAGGAAGAAAACCTTGGAGACAAAAAGGAACTGGTAGAGCTAGACAAGGAAGTATAAGAGCTCCACAATGGATTAAAGGTGGTATAACTTTAGGTCCAAAACCAAGAAAATATACTTATAAAGTAAACAAGAAAGAAAAGAGATTAGCAATAAAATCAGTATTAAGCTCAAAAGTATTAGAAAATCAATTAGTAGTAATTGATGAATTACCATTTAAAGATATCAAAACAAAACAAATGGTAAGTGCTTTAGAGAAAAATAAAGTTGAAGGAAAAACATTAATAATGTTACCTGAAAAAAATGAAGCTGTTCAAAAATCAGCAAGAAATATAGAAGGTGTAAAAACAACATTAGTTAACACAATTAATGTATATGATTTATTAAAATACAATAAATTAGTTATTACACTTGACACTGTAAAAAAATTAGAGGAGGTGTATGCATAAGATGTTAGCAGAAGAAATAATTGTAAAACCAATCATCACTGAAAAAAGTAATGATGCAATGCAAGAAGGAAAATACACTTTCAAAGTTGCTAAAAATGCAACTAAACCGGAAATAGCAAAAGCTGTTGAAAAATTATTCAATGTAAAAGTATTAAAAGTTAATACAATAAACATTGATGGAAAAAAGAAAAGAGTTGGTGTACACCAAGGTAAAACAGCTAGCTGGAAAAAAGCTATAGTATCAATAGATACAGATCCACAAGTTAAAACTTATACTAAAAAAGGTGGAAAAGAAGCTAAAGGAACTAAAAAATACAATTCATCAATCGATGAATTTATGGGAGCATAATTTTAGCTAAAGAAAAATATCTGGAAAATACCAGGAAAATAAATAATATCTGCAGCGGAGCAGGAAAAAATCCGTAATACAAAAAGAAGAGTGAAAAATAATTGCAAAAGCCTAGTTCGTGTAGAGTAGAGAAGAAATCAAAAACGAGTAGTGCTAGGCAAACGAGCAAGAAAACCGCAGGCGTACAAAAGTACGTCGAGGATTTTCGAAGCGAAGGTTAACAACGCAATACGAAGTTTTTCATTACTTCGGGAAAGGAAACAAAAAAATGGGAATAAAACACTACAATGCCTACACACCATCAAGAAGAAATATGACTTCATTAACATATGAAGAAATAACAAAAAAGACTCCTGAAAAATCATTATTAGCTAAAAAAGCTAAAAATGCAGGAAGAAATTCTTATGGTAGAATAACAGTTCGTCACCAAGGTGGAGGACACAGACAAAAATATAGAATAATAGATTTCAAGAGAAATAAAGAAGATATAGAAGCTACAGTAATTGGTATCGAATATGATCCAAACAGAAGTGCTAACATAGCTCTAATCGAATACAAAGATGGAGAAAAAGCTTATATATTAGCACCACAAGGATTAAAAGATGGTGATACTGTAGTAGCTGGAAAAAATGTTGATATTAAAGCTGGAAACTGCTTACCAATAGAAAACATACCAGTAGGTACATTAATTCACAATATTGAATTAAATCCAGGACAAGGTGGAAAATTAGTTAGAAGCGCTGGACAATCAGCACAATTAATGGCTAAAGAAGGAACATATGCACACGTTAGACTTCCTTCAGGAGAAATGAGATTAATATTAGCTAGATGTAGAGCTACAATTGGTGTTATTGGAAACTCTGATCATGAAAATATTAAATTAGGAAAAGCAGGAAGAACAAGACATATGGGAATCAGACCAACTGTTAGAGGTTCTGTTATGAACCCAGTAGATCACCCTCATGGTGGTGGTGAAGGTAGAGCACCAGTTGGACACGCAGGACCACTTACTCCTTGGGGTAAACCAGCACTTGGATATAAGACAAGAAAGAAAAATAAAACTACTGATAAATTCATTGTTAAGAGAAGAAAATAATTATAAAGTTCTAAAAATATTAGAGATTATAAAAATATTCGTCTATAAAGAAAATGTAAGTAGATAGTTAAAGGAAAGCTTAAGAAAGGAGAAATATCAATGTCAAGATCAAGCAAAAAAGTACCATATGTAGCTCCAGAATTAATGAAAAGAATTGAAGCTATGAACGAAAGTGGTAAAAAAGAAGTTTTAAAAACATGGTCAAGAGCTTCTACAATATACCCACAAATGGTTGGACACACAATAGCTGTTCATGATGGAAGAAAACATGTTCCAATCTATATTTCAGAAGAAATGATAGGACATAAATTAGGAGAATTTGCTCCAACAAGAACTTTTAAAGGTCATGCAGGAGACAAAACATCTAAAGTTAAAAAATAAAATTTAAATAGAGACAAATAAGCTAAAAAGGAGGAAATAAGTGATGGAAGAAACAACTCAAGTTCACGAGGCAAGAGCTTCATTAAATTATGCTAGAATTTCAGCTAGAAAAGTTAAAATAGTAGCAGATTTAATAAGAGGTAAAAAAGTAAGCGAAGCTTTAGCAATAGTTAAATTTGCTCCAAAAGCATCAGCTGAAATAATTGAAAAATTGCTAAAATCAGCAATAGCTAATGCCGAAAATAATCACTTTATGAAAAGCGAAGACCTATATGTTGCAGAAATATTTGCTAACCAAGGTCCTACATTAAAAAGAATTAGACCAGCTGCAAAAGGTTCAGCTGTTAGAATTAGAAAAAGAACAAGTCATATAACAATAGTATTAAGAGAAGTAAAATAAGAAAGGAGGATTCTTAAATCATGGGACAAAAAGTACATCCTAATGGATTAAGAGTAGGTGTTATTAAAGATTGGAACTCAAGATGGTATGCAGATGACAAAAACTTTAGTGATTACCTAGTAGAGGATTATAAAATCCGTAAATTTGTAAAAAGCAAATTATTTGTTAGCGGAATTTCAAAAATAGAAATTGAAAGAACAGCTAAATTCGTAAAAGTAAACGTATATACAGCTAAACCAGGACTAGTAATAGGAAAAGGTGGAAACTTAGCTGAAGAATTGAAAAAACAATTATCAAAAATGATTGGAAAAGATGTAAACTTAAACATAGTTGAAGTTAAAAATATTGATTTAGATGCGCAATTAGTTGCAGAAAATATTTGTAACCAACTAGAAAGAAGAATTTCATTCAGAAGAGCTATGAAACAAGCTATGCAAAAAACAATGAAAGCAGGAGCTTTAGGTATCAAAACTGCCGTATCTGGAAGATTAGGTGGAGCTGATATGGCTAGAACTGAATTTTATAAAGAAGGAA
>USFR01000008.1 GCA_900553945.1 uncultured Clostridium sp. | reverse complement strand
GCAAAAATATAGGAAAATACTATGTACAAATACCAGAAATAGTATTAACAGGAGAGGAATGTAATAACTACAAATTAAAACAACCAGATAAAGAAGACGTAAGTGTAGAAATCTCACAAAAAGACATAACAATAACAAAAATAACAGCAACAAGTAGACAATATAACGGAACAAATATAGTAGAGCTATTAGGTGGAGAACTACAAGGAATAGAAGAAATAGATAAAGCAAAAGTAGGATTTACATTATCAAAAACAGGAACAGTAGAAAGCAAAAACATAGGAAAATACTATGTACAAATACCAGAAATAGTATTAACAGGAGAGGAATGTAATAACTACAAATTAAAACAACCAGATAAAGAAGACGTAAGTGTAGAAATCTCACAAAAAGATATAACAATAACGAAAATAACGGCAACAAGTAGACAATATAATGGAACAAATATAGTAGAGTTGCAAGGTGGAGAACTACAAGGAATAGAAGAAATAGATAAAGCAAAAGTAGGATTTACATTATCAAAAACAGGAACAGTAGAAAGCAAAAACATAGGCCAATACTATGTACAAATACCAGAAATAGTATTAACAGGAGAAGAATGCAATAACTACAAATTAAAACAACCAGATAAAGAAGACGTAAGTGTAGAAATCTCACAAAAAGACATAACAATAACAAAAATAACAGCAACAAGTAGACAATATAACGGAACAAATATAGTAGAGCTATTAGGTGGAGAACTACAAGGAATAGAAGAAATAGACAAACAAAAAGTAGGATTTATATTATCAAAAACAGGAACAGTAGAAAGCAAAAATATAGGACAATATTATGTACAAATACCAGAGATAACATTAGTTGGTAGAGAAAGTTATAATTACAAATTAAAACAACCAGACAAAGAAGACGTAAGTGTAGAAATTTCAAAGAAAGATATAACAATTAAAAACATAAAAGCTGTAGACAAGTTATATGATAAAAACAATATAGTAAAAATTCAAGGTGGTGAATTAATAGGAGTACTATATGGTGAAGATGTAAGCTTTAAATTACCTGAGACAGGAATATCAGAAAGTGAAAAAATTGGAAGCTGGAATGTAAAAATTGAAGATATATCTTTAACAGGAGTAGATAAAGATAACTATAATTTAATTCAACCTGAAATTGGAGAAATAAAAGTTACTATATTAGAACCAAATGTTCCAGCATTGTATCTAGAAACTAAAGTAGAAGAGATAAATGGCAAAGAGAATAAGCAAACTGGTGATGTGGTAAGAGTATCTAGTAGTGATGTTGTCAAAGTATTGATAAAAGTAAAGAACAAAGGTGTTGGAGCAGGATATGCTCAAAAAGTTAAAATAAAATTACCAGATAATGTTGAAATGGCACAAGAAGAAACTAATGAAAAATACAAATGGACACAAGATGATAAAAATACTATTTTAACAGACATATTATGTTTTGAAAATGGTGAAGAAAATGAAATACCTGAAAAAACAGAAGAAGGTGTAGAAGATACTGGAAAAACTTTAGAAGTATATTTAAAAATAAAAGATTTAGACAGAAAATATCAAGATATAGAATTGGAATTAAATGTAACTCAAACAGACATTAATAATAAGATAATTGAAGACAAAGTAAGTAGTACAACTTCTAAATTAATACTAAGAAGTAACTATGCTAAAAACCAAATAGAAGAAAAAATATATTCTGTAAACGATGTAATACAAAGGGATGAAAAAGAAAGCAATAATGAAACAGAAGTAGAGCAAAGGGACATTGTAGTATATAATATTAGGATATATAACCATGGAGAAATCGATAGTTATGCATCAAAGATTATAGATTATCCAGAAAATGGACTAGAGTTTTTGCAACAAAATGAAATTAACCAAAAATATGGATGGGTTATGTTAGATAAAGATGGAGAAGTAACTGGCAATATTAATAATGCAGTGAAATTCCAGAGCCAATATTTAAGTGATAAAAAAATACCAGCAGATTCATCAGAAAAAACTAGTTATGAGGACATACAAATAGCTTTTAAGGTATCAGACTTTAGGGAGAAAAATAAAAAGCTAGAAAATGTTGTTAAAATAGAAGAGTGTAAAGATCAGTATGACAACGTTGTAGAAAATATAGCTACTGAAAAAGATAATACAATTATAAAAGTTAAATATTTTGATTTAGCATTAAGGCAAAATATAAATCGAATACAAGTTTACGAAAATGGAAAATTAACAAAAGACAATAGTTTAAATAATCCAGGAATGTTTAAAGTAGAAATTAAACAGAAAAACATTGAGCAAACAGTAGTTAAAGTTTGCTATGATATATTTGTTACAAACGAGGGAGAAATACCTGGTTACGCAAAAGAAATTAAGGATATTATACCAAGTGGATTTGAAGCTAAACAAGAAGAAAATGAACAATGGGTAATTAATGATAATGGTGAGCTTGTTACAAATCAATTAGAAAATACTTTGATAAATCCAGGAGAAACAAAAAAAGTAACAGTTACATTAACTTGGAAAAATACAGAAGGTGGTTTAGGTGTATTCGAAAATATTGCAGAAATAAGTAAAGACTATAATTTAAGTGAAACATTGGATGTAGATTCTTTACCAAATAATAATGATAAAAATGAAGACGACTATTCTAGCCAAAAAGGAATTATATCAATTGCTACAGGTGTAGTTAAGAATATTATAGGTCTATTAATAATAGTTATTTTTGCATTAGTTTTATTAAATATTCTAATAAGAATTAAAAGAAAAGATAGCTCATGTAATCATTAGATGCTATAAAAATTAATTGAAAAATAATCCTAAACAATTGATAACACTGAAATTAATTTTTGTATTATAGTTAGTAATAAAAAAACTACACATAGCTTTGTAGAGCAATGTGTAGTTTTTTAGAAATTAAAACAAAAAATACTGAAAACTTAATGTTTTCAGTATTTTTTAATGTTTGGTTGCGGGGGCAAGACTCGAACTTGCGACCTTTGGGTTATGAGCCCAACGAGCTGCCAACTGCTCCACCCCGCGATGTTATAACCAAGTTCATAAACTATTATAGCACGCATCATATCCTCTTGTCAATACAATTATATTCAAAAAATTAATAAATATTACTAAAAATAAAGTTTACATGCAAGAAAAATAAAAAATATCAAAAAAAGCTGTACAAAAAAAATAAAGTGTGCTAAAATCAAATTATATAAGGAAAAAAATGATTAATTCTAATATAAAAAAGGAGGAGAAAAGAGATGAAGATGAGTAAGAAATCAATATTCAGAATACTTTCTATAGCATTAATGGTTGTATTATTTTCAATGGCAATACACAATGTTGCATTTGCTGACGTAAACTATACACCAAATGGACAAGGTGGAACAACATCTAATAAATTTGGTACTATTTTAAATATTATATTAGGTATTACACAAGTTATTGGTATCGCAATAGCAGTTATCATGTTAATAGTATTAGCTATTAAATACATATCTGCAGCACCATCAGATAAAGCTGAGATTAAGAAAAGTGCTACAGCATACATAGTTGGTGCAGTTGTTTTATTTGCAGCTTCAGGAATTATCCAAATCATCAAGAACTTTGCAACAGAAGCAATTGGTGATGGTAACTAGGATTAATGGAATGAATAATAAAAAAAGATTATCATTTTCTTATGATAATCTTTTTTTATAAAAAGAAGGTGAGAATATGCATAAAAAAATAACAAGAATAATAGGTATACTAATCGTAATATTATTTTTAGTAAGTTTAACAAGTTGTGTTTTTGCAGAAATAGATCCAACAACAATAGTGGATGATAAACCAGGATTAAAGGGAGTTGATTCACTATATGATATAGGTAATATTATATTAGGTATTTTTCAATATATAGGTGCAGGTGTAGCTGTTATAGCAGCATTAGTTCTAGCAATAAAATACATGTATAGTTCTCCAAATGAAAAAGCTGATATTAAATCAAAATTAGTACCGTTTATAATTGGCGGTGTGTTAGTTTTTGGAGCAGTATCATTAGTAAAATTAGCGGAAACATTTGCAGGAGAAATTTTAAAATAGGAAGGAACCAATTATGAGAAAAAATAAAATTTATAATAAAATTTTACTCTCTTGTATAATGATAATATTAGTATTGAGTATATTATCTAATTTTGCAATGGCAACTGATAGAATAGAACCTAATGCCAACGCAACAGGAAGTTTTACACATTTTATTGAAATTACAATTGGAGTATTTCAAGTAGTGGCAATTGGAATTGGAGCTATAATGCTTATTGTATTAGCAATAAAATATATGGTTTCAGCACCAAGCGATAAAGCCAAAATAAAACAACATGCAGTTGTATATATAGTAGGTGCATGCATTGCATTTACAGCATCTGGAGTAATTCAAATAATAAAGAACTTTACTTCAGAAACATTAAATTAATAACGAATAAAAGACAGAAGATAAGATTATACGAAAGGTATAGTCTTATTTTTTTAGAATAAAGTAAAGAAAATATATAACAATCTAGTTACAATTGTAAAAAAATGTTGAAAAGAAGGGGAAAAGTATATTATAATGATAGTAACTAGTATTATGAGGAGGAAAAGGCATGAAAGTCTTTAAATATATTTTTGTGGTTATTACAACATTAATTTTAATAAGTATGTTGCAACCTGCTGTAAGTGCAGCTGATGATGTAAGAGTAAAATCATTTGATGAAATGAAGTCAGCTTTAACGGATTGGAAAAGTAAAGGACAGCAAGATAAATCAGGTGTTAATGCAAGTGATTTAAAAGCAATTGTAATTCCAGTAATAAATATATTAACTGTAATTGGCGTATTTGTACTTGTTGCAGTTACGATAATTATGGGTATTAAATATATGTTTGCTACTCCAGAAGTGGCGGCGAAACTTAAACAACAATTAATAGGATTAGTTGTTTCTGCTGTTGTAGTTTTAGGTGCAACAGCAATTTGGAAAATAGTATATAACGTATTAAATAGCACAAATTTATAATAAATTTAACAAAGGAGGAAATTATGGGAACATATTATATTCCTAGAAATCTAAGAGGAGAAACTAGAATCTTTTATATTTTCACAGTTAAATCATTAATAGCAACAGCATGTGGACTATTAGTTGGGTTAATATTTTTATTAATATTTATGTTAATAGGATTAAAAATAGTTGGAATTGTACTTGCTGCGATATGTGCTTTAGCAGGTTATGTGATAGGTGCGTTTAAAATCCCAACAATATCTGGTTTACCAGTAACTAAAAAAATAGGTGGAGAACCTGTAAGTGAAATCATAGCAAGATGGATAAAATTTAATAAAAATAAAAAAATGTACGTATACACAAAGGAGGAAAAATAGATGAATCTTATCACTATATTACAAATAGTTTTAGCAATATTAGTTTTTATAATTATTGCATTAATAGCAGCATATGGTTTGATTGTCTATATGAATAACAGAAAACAAGAGGAAGAACAAGAAGAAGCATTAGGAATTGAAAATGAAGAATTAAAAGATTTTAATGGAATGCCAAGAGAATCAATTTTTAAGTTTATGGAATTTGATGAAGTAAAGGACAACATGATTATTAGAAAAAATAGATCACAATATGTAATGATTATTCAATGTTCAGGTGTTAACTATGATCTTATGTCTGAAGATGAGAAAATTGCAGTTGAAGAAGGATTTGTTCAATTCTTAAACACATTAAGATTTCCAATTCAATTATATATACAAACAAGAAGCTTAAACTTAAGAGATATAGTTGATGAGTACAAAAATAAAGTATCAGAAATAGCACAGGATATTGAAAAAGTAAAAACTAGAATTCAGGCAGCAAAAGATACAAAAAATGAAAGACTGCTACAAAAACTTCAATTTGAAAAAACAAGAAAAGAAAGAGTTCTTGATTATGGATTAGATATAACAGAATATGTTGCAAGAATGAGTTTAAATAAAAACGTATTACAACAACGTACATATTTAATTCTTTCATACTATGCAAGTGAGGCAGGAGCAAGTGCTGATACTCCACAAGAAGAAATAGACGGAATGTGTTTCTCTGAATTATATACAAGAGCACAAACAGCAATACGTTCATTACAAGCTTCGGAAGTAACAAGTAGAATTTTAAGTTCAGAAGAAATATGTGAATTATTATATATTGCTTATAACAGAGATGATTCAGAATTATTACAATTCTCTAAAGCTTTAGATGGTCAATATGATGCATTATATTCAACAGGAAAAGATGTGCTAGAAAAGAAACAAGAGAAATTAGATGCTGAAATAGCAGACCAAGCTCTTGAATTAGCAACAGAAAGTATAGTTAGAGCTGATAAATATAAACAAATAGAACAATTAAAAAGAGAGCAAAGAATAAAAGAAAAAGCTACTGAATTAGTAGAAGAATATAAAGAACAAATGGATGAGGCTACTTATAAAGGTGCTAAAGAAGAAATTAAGAATGCAAAAATTAAACCACAAAAAGAAGACTAAGGATAAGGAGGATTTGTAATGAAGAAAAACCAAAAACAAGCAAACAATAATGAAGAAGAGATACTAGAAGAGAAAAAAGAAGAAAAAGAAGCAGCTAGCTTTCTAGAAAAAAATAGAAAAGGACTTAAAGATTTAATTGCACCAGCAGGAATAGATGCATCAAATCCAAATTATCTACAAATAGCAGCAGGAAGAACAAGATATGCAAGAAGTATGATAGTTTCAACAATCCCAAGAATGTGTACTTTTCCAGAATTCTTAAGAGGAATGTATACATTTGGAGATTTAAATGTGTCTGTATTTATAAATCCAGTAGGAGAAAATACATCTCAAACAGAGTTAAATAGAACAATTAACGAGTTAGAGTCTGAAAGAATTGTTGCATGGGATAGAGGAGATATCAACAGAGAGAGAATCTTAGCCCAAAAAAGAGCTGAAGCTGAAGAGCTTAGAGATCAAATTGCAGCAGGATTTAATAAACTATTTGATGCATCAATTATATGTACACTATTTGCATATAGTATAGCAGAACTTGATAAATATACAGAATTACTTTCAGCAGAAATGTCAAAGAACTTGATTGGTGTTAAACCAGCATGGGCAATTCAAGATGAAGCATTCAGAAGCAATATGCCATTTTTGGATAATAAAATTAGAAAAATACATACATTTGACAGACGTTCAATGTCAACAGTATTCCCATTCTTTACATCAGAAATTGGACATGAAAAAGGTATTCCACTAGGATTTAATAGACAAACAGGATTACCAATATTATTTGATAATTTCAGCCCAACGCTTACAAATTACAACATGGTTATATTTGGTAAGTCTGGTGCTGGTAAAGGTGTTACAATAAAAACATTAACAGCTAGATCATCTGTATTAATGGGAATTGAAAGCTTAGCGCTAGATGCTGAAGGTGAATATGGAGTGGTTGCAGAAGCTCTTGGAGGAGTAAACGTAATAATCAGTCCAAATTCAAAAACAATTATTAATCTTTTTGATATAGAGCCAGAAATTGTTAGAGATGAAATAACAGGAAGAGAAAGAGTAGTTCTAAATGTTGAGAATAAAGTAGAAGACGTAACACAATCTCTACTAACAATGGCAAGAGGTAGTACAAGAAGTAAAGAAGTAAACGAATTAACAAAACAGATTATCTCAGAATCTGTTGCAGAAGAATACGAATCAATTGGTATAAACAGTAATGTAGATAGTCTTTATAGAAATAATTCAGGACTAGTTAGAAACAAACTAGAAAAAGAGAAAAAAGATATGCCAACAATAGGAAGTTGGTATGCAAGAATTTTAAGAAAAGCAGAAGAAAATACAAACCCAGATTATAGATTCCATTATAGTTATTTAATAAAAGTTATGAGACAATATGTTAGAGCATATAATGGTCAGATGGCTTACTTTGATGGACAATCAACATTCGAATTGTTAGAAGGAATGCCATTTATAAACTTAGATATTTCACAATTAGAGGAAAGATTTGCAAGACCACTTGCACAACAAGTTCTTCTTTCATGGATTTGGGAAAAATATGTTAAGAAAAACAGTGAAGATAAATCAAAGGCTTCAAAGAAAAGAGTTCTTATTGATGAGGCTTGGATGTTACTTCCATATCCAGAAGCTGTTGATTTCTTAAACACAATGGCAAGACGTGCTAGAAAAAGAAACGTTTCTCTAGCAGTTATGTCACAGAGATTTCAAGACTTCTATGAGAAAAAAGAAGTTGAAGCAGTTCTTACATCTTCAGATACAAAGCTATTTTTAGCACAAGATAAATCAGAAATACAATACATCAAAGAAGTATTCAAACTAAGTGATGGTGAAGCGTATTTCTTGACAACATGCCAAAGAGGAGAAGGTTTATTAAAAGTAGGTGAAGATACAGCAATCATAGCAATACAACCTACAAAGAAAGAATTTGAATTTATAGAAACAAATATGAATAAATTAGCAGCATTAAGAGCAGAAAATAGATAGCAAGAAAAGGAGAATTCATGAGAACAAAGCTAGTATGGCTGATAATAGTAGTATTATTAGCAAATACTTTAATACCTAATTTCATATATGCCAAAGAAAAAAAGTTGGAAGTGAATACTGAGGATTTTGATGCAATTCAAAAAAATTATGGTGAAAGTTCATGGAATAAGATGATACAAGATGGAAAAGCAGATATAACAACAGAAAATGGAACAAAGACCAAGCAAATGGGCAATACAATTTCTCTTTTATCATCATTAGCTGCTGGACTTGGTTCTATGATTGCAATGAGAGTTGGCGTTATTTCAGGCTTGTTAACAATAACAACAAGAGGAGCAAGTCAACTTTTAATAAAGGGAGACACAGTAACAGCGTGGAGTAAGGATTTGCGTTCGACAATTGGAATACCTGGCGGATATTCAATTAACTGGTTTACAATTGAAGATACAGTTTTTAATCAAATTGATTTGTTTGACACAGATTTCTTTGATATAGAAAAAAATAAAAATGATGTAAATCAAGCTATAAAAACATCTGTTGCAACATTCTATTATATAATGAGAGTCTTTGCTTTAGTAATTCAATTAGCAATGCTTATATATTTAGGAATACGTATGGCAATATCAACAGTAGCATCAGAAATGGCAAAATATAAAAGCATGCTAAAAGATTGGATTGTGAGTATGGTTCTATTGTTTGTAACACCATACATAATAATATGTATAAATACCATATCAGAAGCGTTAGTTGCAATGTTCTTCTCTTTAAAAACAGGAGCAGGATTTGAAAAATCAATAATATCTCAAACTATAAATTTACTAAATGTAATTAATGGATGGTCATATGTTGCAGTAATTTGTATGTATCTAGTAATGACGTTTTACCAAGTTAAATTTTTCTTTATGTACTTATTTAGGTTTTTGGGAATGGGATTTTTAATAGTAATTTCTCCATTAATAACAATTACCTATTCTGCAACTAAAACACAAATAGCAGGAAAAGGTGGTAAAGCTGGTGCATATAATAACTGGTTAGAAGAATATATGGTAAATGCATTTATACAACCATTACATGCTGGAGTATATTTAGTATGTATAGTTACAGCAAATGAAATTTTTAAAGTTGCACCATTTTTAGCAGTAATCTTTTTTATGGCTCTATCAAGAGCAGAAAAGATAGTTAAGAATATATTCAAAATGAGAAGTATGTCATCAATTCACTCAATGTCAGAATATGTGCCAATTAAAAAATTGAAATAATATAAAGGAGCAAGAAAATGAAAAGGAGATTTAAGAAACTAGCGAGTTGTATCATAGTTTTTATAACATTAATTAATCTTTTTAACTCACTGTTTGCAACACCTGCCACAGTAGTACAGGCAACTGGAAATACAAGTAGTGCAACAGTTGTAAACGAAATTGATGAAGAAGAATTAGAAAGTGATGGAGTTTTAACATCAGCTTTATCTGTAATTGGAACAGGAGTAGATGGATTAGTTGGTATATTAAGTAAAATTCCACAGATTATGTTCCTATTAATTGGAATGGCATTTCAAGGTCTAATAGGACAAATTGCTAAAATAGGTGGAGATAAAATTGAAGGTTTTTTAACACCAGATGATATTTTATTTAATAGAGTAGGAATTACAGAAATAGATTTCTTTAATTTTACTGGAGAAACTAGTGTTGTAAATACAATTAGAACTAATATAGCAACTTGGTATTATATCTTGAGAATACTTGCAATTATAGTTCTATTGGCAGTTTTAATATATATAGGAATTAGAATGGCCATATCAACAGTAGCGTCAGAACAAGCACAATATAAAAGAATGTTAACTGATTGGATTGTAAGTTTTGTAATATTGTTCCTTTTAAATTATATAATAATATTTACAATCGAAGCTAATAATGCTTTTGTAGCTATGTTAGCTGCACCTGCACGAGCAACGATAGGTAGTGGAATTGTAAATAAATTAATAATAATGTCAGCAACGTCAATTAGAGCAACGAATTCATGGACGGCATTTATTGTATATATTGCTTTAATTGGTATGACAACTGCTTTTTTAGTAACATACATAAAACGTATGTTAACAATAGGATTTTTAATAATAATTTCACCTCTAATTACAATTACATATGCAATTGATAAAGTAAAAGATGCAAAAGCACAAGCTTTAAATACATGGATGAAAGAATTCATGTTTAATGTATTAATACAACCATTTCACTGTATTATATATTTAGTTTTTATTTCAACAATAATGAATACTTTAGGAACAAAAGCATCATTAGCAAAAATGATATTAGCAATTATTTGTATGAAATTTATGTGGACTGCAGAAGGAATTGTTAAAAAGATATTCGGATTTAAAGAAGCATCAAGCCTTGCAGATACTGTTGCAGCTGGATTTACAGTTAAAGCAATAGGTGATGTTGCAAAAAGAGCAGGACAAATTGCTGGAAGTGCAGCTGGTGCGGTAGCTAAAACAGAATTTGGTAAAAATGTTGCTACTAAAGTTGGAAATATGAAACCAGTGCAAGCTGTTAAAAATAGTAGAGTCGCAGCAGCAGCAAAGGCAGCAGGTAACACGGAAACAGGAAAAGCAGTAAAAAGAGTGGTAGCAGAAAGTATTCCTATTGGAGCTGGTATAGCAGGAGCATCATATGAAATGGGACTTAATACAAAAGCTAATGCAATGCAAGTTGGAATGCAAGCATATGACACAGCCCGTGGCATAATGTACGGAAATAGAGGTGGCCCAGGAAGCAAACAAGAGATGGAAATAAGCCAAAAAGATTTAAAGAGATTCTCAGATTTAATTTCGCACAATAATACATTTAGATTTAATAACTATACAACAAATAGAACAGCAAGAAATCAATTAAGAGCATATGTGCAAAGCTTAATTGGAACAAATATGAATCACTTAGATACAAATATACAAGATGCATTAAGAGATTTAAGCAGATCAAATCCAACAGCCTACAACACAACTACCGCAGCTGGATTGCAACATTTAAAAGCTATTCAAGATATGGCATTAGATCCAACCTTAGATTTCACTAACCCAGCAACAAATCCATTAGGACATGCATGGACAACTGAAGAGAGAAGAGTTGTAACAGCAATTCAAACAAAGAATATGGCTAAGTCCGTAAATGCTTTATATGAAAATAGAAAAGCAGCTGGAAGTAGAAATCCAGCTCAAGATGTAGATGATTTTGTAAATAGAATGAGCTAAAAAAGAGCGGACATCAATATTTTAAATAATATAATGTCCGCTAAAATCATAATTAGAGTAAGGAGATGATTGTTATAAAAAGAAAGAAAAATGATATAAAATATATAATAATAGCAATTATAGTAATTGCAATAATTATGATTGGAGTTTTAAGCTTTGTAATAAATGCAATTATTAAATCAACTCAAAAAGGAAATAATACGAATATTACTGCAAACAGTACAAATGCATCAAGTGAAGAGACAGTTGATGAACAGACAAGTCAATTAGATGAAATAAAACAATTATCTGAATCAAGTAGGATGAAAAGATATATAGGAAATTTTTTTAATAGTATAGAAGATGGAGATTATCAATCAGCATATGATGTGCTTAACGAAGATTTTAAAAAAAGATATTTTTCAAATCTAGATGAATTTACAACTTATGCTAAGAAAAATTTTGGTTCTTCAATGGTAGGAATAAGCTACGATAACATTGAAAGATTAGGAAATAACAAAACTGGAAATATGTATGTTATATTGGTAACCATATCAAATGTATTTCAGAAAAAGTTAAATGAAGATGAAAAATTACCACAAACATATTTCGTAATAGTTGAAAAAGATTATGATAATTATGAAATGTCATATAGCGTAAATGGCGTAGAGTAAGATAGGAGGAAAAGATGTTTTTAAAGTGGAGACTTAAAATAAGAAATTTCTTCAAAAAATATAGAAAAGTTATTTTAATAGTTATAGTAGTATGGGCAGTGATAATTGCAATAAATTATTATTTAAAAAACAAGAAAGAACCAGAAGTATTAAATACTACATATACACCTCATGAAGTACTGCTAAAAAGCGATACAGAGGTACCAGAAAAATTACAAATGCCTATAGAAGACTTAATTGACAATTATGTGAATAAATGTAATAGTAAAGATTATACAGGAGCATTTAATCTTTTAACAGAAGAGTGTAAAACTTATGTATTTAATGATTCTCTAGATAATTACAAAGAATATGTAGATGAAGTATTTGATAATGAAAAAAGATATAGCATACAAGATTACTCAAACTATGGAGAATACTATATTTATAATATAAAAATTATTGATAATATCATAAAAACCGGATTAACAAATCAAACATATGCTTATTATGAAGAGAAAATTGCAATAAAGCAAGATGGAAATACATTAAAAATGAGTGTAGATGATTATATGGATCATGAAGATCTTAAAAAAATAGCAGAAGATGATTATTTAAAAATCAGAATTGAAAGCAGAGAAAATTACTATAATAGTCAATTATATACAATAAGAATTACAAACAAAACAGAAAAAGAAGTAGTTTTGTATGATGGAATAGCAAGCAATGAGCTAGCAATAGAATCAGAAAATGATTCAAGAGATGCTTCAACTGTAAGTGCTACAATGGCCTTAGAACCAGGAGAAACAAAAACATTTAAAGTTAGATTTGCCAAATATTATGACGAAAAAACAAAAGCAACAAATATAACATTTAATAAAGTAAGAATAATGAATGAATACACAGGAAAAGAACAAACAGAGGAAGAAGAATTAAATAAAGCAGAAAAATCATATAGTATAAGTATTCCAATCAATTAAAATAAATAGCAGAAAGAAGGTGAAATTGTGGCAGAAGATGAAGAAAAAAGAAGAAAAAAAGCAAAACAGGAACAACTGCAGAATGAAGAGAATGAAAGAGAAGAAGAACTAGGTGCTCAAGGAGGTCGGCAGTAGCGAAGGACCTGATGAATACTCTATGGATATAGGAAATGATGGTGAGCAAGAAGAAAATGATGAAAAAAAGAAAAACCGTCTAAGAAGAAAAAAAGAAAAAAAAGATGAAAAAGACGAATCAAAAGAAAATGAAAAAAACGAGCAAAAAGATTTAGATAAAGATGCTTCAAAAAATGCTGAAGAAAACGCTAGTAAGAAGATTGATGAACAAAAACAAAACCAAGATAATATAGCCAAAGCAGAAGAAGGTAATGGAAGTAATACTAGAGATATTAATTCAGCTGCTAAAGGTCCGGAAAACAAACCAGAGACAAATGACATTCCAAATAAACCAACACAATCAGGTGATGTATATACACCACCATCAGCTACATCAACAGGGACGACAGAAGCAGGAACAGCGGGGGCGAGTACGGTCGGACCTGAAGCGGGAGCAGTTGGTGCAGAAACAGGAACAGCAGGAGCCGCAACCGAAGCAGGTGCTGCAGGTGCTGAGGCAGGAACGGCTGGTGCCAGTACAGTAGCAGCTGAAGCAGGTGGAGCAGCAAGCACTGCAGAAGCAGGAGCAGCTGGTGCAACAGCAGCAGAAGGAGCAGGAGCTGCAGCTGGGGCAGCTGGAGCAGCTACAGGAGCTGCAGAGGCCGCAGGAACAGCAGCTGCAGCGGCTGGAGGAGTTTCGGCAGCTGCTGTATGTCGGAATTGTAATAGTAGTAATTGTTATTGCATTAATTTTAATAGGAATATTAGCTTTTTTTGTAACAATGCCACAATTTTTATTCAATAGAATGAAAGAAATTGCAACTAATTTGTGGGATGGAGTACAAGGATATTTAATAGGTTTAGATGATGCACTTGTTAATAAAGATGACGTAATAGATACAGCGCAATATCTTTATGATATGGGGTATGATTTAGTTGGAATGGGATTTGCTGAAAGTGTTACAATATATGGTCAACCAGATGAAGACGGAAATATGGTTGAAGTAACAGAAGGACATGTGAAAAATGAGATAAAATCAATAGATGCACCATATTTGAGAGCATACTTAGTTGCTGAAAATAGAACATATTTAGTAAATAATTATACATTTAACTTGAAAAGCTTTGGAAGTAGTTTTTTTGATGGAACGTTCTGGGAGAATGGATCAGATGCATGGGGAACTGGGCTTATAGACTTGGACGATGGATTTTTAAGTGCATTTAACATGTTTTTTGATTCAATTCCTGTAGTAGGTGAATTAACACAAAAAGTAAAAATTGACAGAAGTACAAATACAATGCAAATAAAAAGATTAAATATAGGATGGAAATGGTGGAAAGCACATATTGATTATACGTATTTTAATTTAGAAGGTTGGTCAGGAAGATATGGAAAACCATTCGAACTACTTTTAACGATGCATGTTGCAACAATGTCACCAGATCTTGTAAAAGAATTTGCAATGAACAAAGACTTAGATGCAAAAGTACATGTCAAACTACGAGATACATCATTTGGAGGTACTGTACACATAAATGGAACATCAATTGATGACTTACAAGAAGTTGAACACACGCATACCGATGAAAATGGAAAAGAAGTAGTAGACTATGTTGATTACACAGATGGAAGTAAATCATATTCAAAAGAAACAGTAGAAGGATTACGAAAAATTCAAAAAGATAGAGCAGAAGATGTAAGAACATCAATTCCTTACATTTCAAGTGTTACAAACCATTGGTTTAGAAATGTATACTTTGAAGGAGAGGACTCTATAGGAGCAAGTGGAAGTACAGAAATAGGTATAGATACAGATGATGACGGACTAGAAAATTACAATGAAAAATCTGGAGTAAAAACACAGAAATCAACAACACTTTCATCTGGAAAATACAATGCATATAATTTTGGAGATGATATAGAAGCTACATTGGACTATATAGATGAGGATATTGAGGAAAACGTTCCTGGAATAGATCCTGATGATAAAATTACTTTAGTTGGAACAATGGAAAACGGTGTTGTACAAGTAAAAGATGCAGTAAGAGGATTGACAAATCAAACAACAAAAGATTTATTTAGCAAAAAATATTATATATATGATGGAACAATTTCAAAAGCTAAAGAAATCCAAAGAGCAAGAAAAGCAGGAGATGACAGCATAAAAGAAAAAGTACAATTTACTAAAAACTCATTACAAGCTTTTACAATATTGGAAGAAACAGAAACATTAGATGCCCAATACATTTATAGAGATTTAAAAGAATTAGTAATAGAATTAGGATATTTTGAAAAAGAAGATTTTTATGAGATTGAGAAAAGAGTACTTGAATGGCCAATACCAGATTATATTCCAGCAGAATGGCCAAATAAAAAAGTTGAGAAAAATGTTTTAGAATATGGAACATTAATTGCATGTGATGAAACAATGGCAAATTCACTTGGAATATCACTTACAGACTTGAGAAAAATGACTCAAACAGATAATGATGACAATGATAAAGATAAAGATGATGATAATGAATATGAATCAACATTAAATAATTTTACTTTTATAGGTGATGAATATTTTATTGGATTAAGAGACAATACAAATTTGAAGCCAGAGAACTTTTATGTAAAAGAAGGAGCAACGCCGCAATATTGGATAAATAATATAGCTTCTTTACCTTCAGAGCCTAAAACAATTGTTATATACTTAGGATTAAATGATTTAGATGATTATAAGGCAGCAGAAAATTTAATAGATGCATTATTAAAAAAATATGAAGATACACGTATATATATGTTGGAATTATTGCATTTAGATAAAGGGTACGCAAAAGCAGATTATGCAAATAAAAGAATAGATACATTTAATTCTCATTTAAGAGAAAAATGTAAAGTTACAAAACGAACAAAATTCTTAAGCGTATCAACAGGATTAGTATCAGCAGGATATATGATTAATTCAGATGGTTCAGGAACAATACTGGCAGATAGTGAATATGATAAATTTGCACAAAATATTTATTATGGAATAAGAGATAAAAGGGATGTTTCTTCAAATCCAACTGATGAAGAATTTGTTGCTAAAATTTTAGATGAAGCTAAGGAATTATCAAAATATTTAAAGGATAATAAATTCGAATATGGAACACCAGATTATGTACCAGCTAAACAAGATGGCTCAACAACAGAAGATGGCAAAAAACTAATTTCATCAGATAGATATGTTTCATGGGTATTATATAAGGCTGGATGTACTGATCAACCAGAAGAAGGATTGTGTACAGGAAAAGATGGAACTTTTATAGATTATTGTGAAAGCAAAGAATGGACAAGAATAGAATCAATAGACTCTGTACAAGCTGGAGATATTGTATTTACAGGAAAAATTAATAATAATGAAAAGAAAGCTCAAAATGTATTTATATGTGCTGGTGATGGTCAGAGATATGAATGCACATCACAAGATCAGATAAATAATGGAGATAAACAACCAATAAAAAAAGATATTGAATCAGATTTTGTTTGTGCATATAGAGTAACAGGTGATGGGGTTATTAATACCGGATTTAAAGAAGATTTAGATGTTACAGCAATGGGAAATGGAAGAATAACAGAAATATTTGATGACAACAACAATATATTTTCAGATGAAACACTAGCCAAGAGAATTTATGGAGAAAATGCAACAGTTCAAGATACAGAAGACACAGTAGAAGGAAGAGAGCAAACATTAAAAGGATTGAGAATTAAATTAACTGATACAGCATTAAAAGGTTATGTATTAGTTATGTATGGATTTGAACTAGAAGGTAATCTTTCAATTGGAACAGAAATACATACAGGAGATGTAATTGGAAAGACATTAAATTCAGATATTTGCTTAATTTTAATAGATAGAGATAAAGCGGTAATTGAAAATATTGAAGATTATATAAAAGTGCCTAAAAAGACAAAAAACAGAAGAATGCAAGTTGATTGGGATTTTTACTATTGGCTACCATATGAGTGTGGACCAATAGGAGACTCTGGAGTTCCTTCAGATGATGGGCAAGGAGCATGTGCAACTATTTCTGGACCAAGTGAAATTGCAGTAGGTATTGCACAGTGGACAGTATATGGAAGTACAAACAATATTGCTCCATTATGTAAGTGGCTAGCAGATGAAGATCCTTCATTATGTGGAAGCTTAAAAGCATTTGGAAACTATTCTTCAGTGCAATTTGTATCTGATTTTGAAAGTTTAAAAGCAGCATGGCATAGTGTAAATCAACAAAATACAGATAGATTTCTAGAATTACAAATGCAGTACTTCTATGAAGTAGATTTTACTGAATGGGTTAAGGAAGCAGGCGTTGACTGGTTATTAGATAAAGATTTAGTTACACAAGGTACATATGCATCACTTAAAAACTGGGGACCTTATCTTGGATGGGAAAGTGTAATTGATTCATCAATGTCAGACATAGAAATTGTTAGAAATTTATTAACCAAAGCATTGCCAATTGGCTCAACATGTGGTTCTTTGGAAACAAGATGGAATTCACAATATGTATTAGCAAGAGATATATTAAATGGAGATTTTACAGAAGTTGAAAATTGGATAAGAAAAGAGGAACCAGGAAAATATAGTACAGGTCAGAATGAAGGTGCACTAGGAGTAATAAAAATGTACTTTAGAGTATTTGATAATTTGTATGTTGCTGATATAAAAAGAACATTTTTAGGAGGAATATATGGATAAGAAGAAAAGTAAAAAAAGAAAATTTAAATTTTCAAAAAAGAAATTACTTATAATACTAATTTCCATAATTGTTATTATTGCACTATACTTAGCTAATCCAACACAAAAAGCATATAGAACAATTAAAAAAATAAATGTTCCAGACAAAATGAATGATAGCCTACAATTGCCAATATATTTAAATGAAATAGTTGGAAAATATAATGGTGAACTATCTACACAAATAATAGCAAAAACGTATAATAATTTTGCAGAAAACATAATTCCAAAGTATTATAGAAAATGTAGGAAGTTATCTGAAAAAGATGTAGAAAAATATTATAAGAGGAACAAAAAAATTATAAAAATAGAATTAGGTTTTTCAAATCAGGAGGAATTTAAACAATTTATAAAAATTTTGCAACAATTACAAGGAGATAAACTAACTTTTGAAAGTTATAGAATATTAAGAACAACGGTTATAAATGAAAATGATTTTACATCAGCATATTTAGGAATTACATATTCAAATAACAAAGAAATAATATTTAATACTAAATTATCAAACGAAGTTAAAGAAAAAGAAACATCAATAATGTATTCATTTGATATTGATGATACAAAAATAGAAAATGATAATCAAAAACAGGAAAAATTAAATAAACAATTAGAAAATAGTAGAAGTCCATATACACGTGGTTCACCAATCGAATAACCAAGAAAAGTACGAAATATTTAATTATTTCGTATTTTTTTTGGGAAAAAGGCTATGGAGATTAAAAAATATATGATAAAATAAAATTAGATTAGTGTATTCTGAGGAATAATTTCTAAAAGGAGTATAAAGTCATGAAAAAGAAAAAAAGAAAAGTTCTTTCAAAAAAAGAAAAAATTATAATATTTTGTGCTGGAGCATTGGCATTTTTAATTATATTATCATTAGCATTAATGCCAACTAAAAAGAATAATAAAGAAAAAGTAAATCCAGAAGATATAGATTTAAACCAAAGTCTTGAAACGGTTCAAGATGTTGTAGAATATTTGGAAAGTGATTTTATATCAATGGAGGATTCTAAAACAGATGGATATGACATAGATATATATTTAAATTTTAAATATGATCTATATGAAGAAAATATTTCAAAAGAACCTTATTTTAAAAATTTTTATGAAAAAATTGCAATGGTTACAAACTTTAAAAGTTTTAGATTAATAGATTCAAGTAAAAAAATAACAATAGAAGTTAAGTGTACATCAAATGGAATTTCAGAAGTTAAGATAAATGGAGATATAAATTATTATAAGAATCAAACATCTAAAAATAGTAAAGCAAATGAATTAAAAGTAGAAATGATTGATTTAAAAGTTAATTCAGAAATATTACAAAATTTAATTAATGCAAAATGGAATACATCAAATGTAAATCTTGGCTCAAAAGAAAGCCAATATGAAAAATATGATATTTATTTTGATGAAGGATATAGAGTTAGAACAATTAAAGGAAAGGTATTTAATATAATATTTACAAATAAATATAAAAAGGAAGTTGTTGGTGACTATAAAGTAGGAGAAAGTCTAGAAACAATTGAAGCAGCGCTAGGAACATCATACAAAAATATAGGAATTTTGGGATATAAAACAGATACATTTTATGTAATATTTACAGCAGATGAAATATCAATATATCCAAATTATCAATATGATTACACAGAATTTGAAAATTTAGTTAAAGAATACGATGAAAAGAAAGATATAAATGATTTTATGGACAAACTAACTGACATATGGCCAGATTACAATAGTTACGCATATGATACAAATTATGTATCAATCGAATATGCATTAAAAGGTGTAAAAATCAATTTTACATCAAATAAAAAAGAAGGAATACAGATATACGAAAATTATCAAGGTGATTTAAAGTATGACAAAAAAAATTATACAGATGTATATTATAAAATTGATGAAAATTTACTTATGAAAAACGAAACCAGTAGATCTATGGGAAAAATGTATGATAATACTGGAATAGAATATGATCCAATTCACTATAGTAATAAATTTTATTTATTTTTCACATTAGATAATGAAAGATATAAAAATATAAAAATAAAATCTTTAGACGAAAATTATCCAGATAATGAGTTTGGGGAAGAAGTAGTAATTACATCATATGTTTGGGCAGATGATTCGCATTTAATTTATGGAATAGCAAATGATGGGCTTTATGTTTATGATGCAGAAGAACGTACAAACCAAAAAATTTTATCAGGAGAAGAACCATATAAAATAACAGGATACAACAGAGAAACTAATGTAATAGAATATGATGATACAAAAGCTAGAATTAATTTTTAAGGGGAAAATAGATGAAACAATTAAAATTAGTATTAAAAAGGATATTAATAGTATATTTAATAATATTTATTACCTTATCATCAATGACATCATGTCAAGCTAGAGGATATGATGCAAAATGCGGAGAATATGCATCAAAATGGGCGATAGACTTTATCAACAAAAATGCAGGGAAAAGTCAATATAGTACTGACCCTGATATATTAGGAAGTGTAAATGGAGGTGTAACATGTAAGTGGTCAACATCTACAGATGATAACGGATATGGAAAAGGGACATTTTATGGATGTTGTACGTGTTGGGTACACTGGATATATTATTATGCATTAGGAGTAGATATATATGAATTCGGTTTCAGTCCTGGCTCAAATGAAGCATATAGTAATTTAAAAGGAGGAAATCAATATTTTGATGATGTAACAAATGAAACATTACAAGCAGGAGATATACTAATTGTTAAGGGACATGCTGAAATGTATGCTGGAGATGGTCAACACGTTAATTTTGGAAGTACACCAATGAATATACATAGTGCATGTTCTAGAATGACACCAGGACAAAGTGGGGAAGGTGCAATTGCAGTTAGACTAAAAAAATCTGTTCAAGTTAACCCAGCTGGATCAATTCCTTTAGACGAAATAGAAGATGAAAACTTAAATATATATGATGAAAATGGATTTATATACACAGGTGTCGCAAAGATTGAAGGATATAAAGGATCAGTTCCATTTGGAAAATGGATTTTGAAAAGTTTATTACAAATTTTAGATTACTTAATTGGAATACTAACATATGCTACAAGAGCAGTAATTGTAGGATGGACAGCAATTTTTGAAAGATTTTTTATGGATGGACTTGTAAATGCTATAACAGGTGTTACAAATAAAAGAGATGATGAATGGCAACAAGATCCAAACAGCATAGATGATATTGATAAAGAAGCGGAAGAAAAAGCAAAAGCAGACAATGAAACAAAAGAGCAACCACAAGCTAGCGGAGACGAAAACGATGCAAATGATTATGTAAGTGAAGGAATGCAAAGAATAGCAGACATAGGAGGAAACGTACAGCTAACAACTTCATCAGAAGCAGATGTTACAGTTGAAAATATTGTATATAATAAGATTCCAATTTTAGATGCAAACTTTTTCAACTTTGAATCAGCAGGTGGTGCTGTTGTTGATGAAAATGGTATCGTTTATATAATAAAAGAAAATGTAGCAATTTGGTATTATGTTTTTAGAACTATGGCAATATTGATTATGCTAATAATATTATTATACTTAGGAATAAGAATGGCAATAACAACTGTAGCAGAGAAAAAAGCTGTTTACAAACAAATGCTAGTAAGCTGGATTGCTGGATTTATATTAGTATTTACAATACACTATATAATGTATTTTATAATTAGTGTAAATGAAACATTTATAAGTTGGATTATTCCAAAATATGAAGATGGAACAGAATTATCTTTATATGAGAGTGTACGTACAAAAGCATATTCGCTAAAAGCAACAACAGGTACAGCTGGACTGGTTATGTATGCAGTTTTAGTATATTACTCAATAAGATTTTTATTACTATATTTCAAGAGATATTTAACAATTATGATACTAGCAATAATATCACCATTTGTTTCAGTATCGTATGCAGTGCAAAAAATAAATAAAAAGCGGAAAAGGCGGAGAGATGTATGGAAACTGGATGAAAGATTTTATGTATTCAGTAATACTACAATCAATGCATGCACTGATATATACAATTTTTGTGAAAACGGCATTAGACTTAAGTGAAAATTCAGTAGTCGGAATATTCATAGCATTTATATTTATGAATTTTATGTTAAAAGTTGATCCAATAATAAGAAAGATTTTTGGATTTAGTTCAGGAAAAGGTGGAAGTGGAATTGATAAGCTAACTATTGATAAAATAGCACCAACTGCTCTACAAATAAAAGCTGTAGCAAATTCAAGATTAGTTAAAGGAACAGTAAAGAGTCAAGGAAAAATTATTGGAAAAGTAATTGGAAGACCAGCAATGGCTGCAGCTACGCAAATTTCAAATGGTATAGATTATATTGAAGAAGAAATAGTTAAAAAATATGGAACTAATATTCAAAGAACACCTGAACAAGAAGCTGAAATGAAGAAAAAGAAAAAAGAAAAGGAACAAAGAAGAAAAGAAGTTCAAAAAGGTATAAAAGAAGGTGTTGGAGTTGGTAAAGAACTAATTAAGGTAGTAGGTAAGGGAATGGCAGCAATTCCATTGCTTGTAGCAGAGCCACAAACAGGAATTAAAGTACTAGATTCGACATTTAGCTCAACAGAAAAGACAGCAGATTTAATTAGAAAAGCAAAAATAAAAGGTGCATTCAAAAATCCATTATATTTTGGAAGTTATAGAATGAAAGGTATTGCATCAAGAAATAGTGCATCACACCAAAAACTAGTATCAAGATTTAAAGCATTAGGAATTAATTATCATTTAACAACACTAGGTTCAGGAATAAATCCAGCAGGTGGAGGGGCACCATATGATCCAACAGATATAGGAATGCTATATATGCCAGGATCAGATGTTTATGAAAAAATTACACAAGAAGAATTTAATAAAAGATTTAGAGAACTTAGTCAGTCAAAATTAGAACAGGTATTAGAAAAATTAGATATAGGCAATTTAAAATATTCATCAGCAAAAACGACACTTAAAGAAATTGCTGAAGCAGACGATATAGACACAACTGAGATGTATGCAGAAGTTTTAGCATTAGCTCAAGAAAAAGAAGAGGAACTTGAAGAAAAATTTAAAGAACTATCAGGTACAACAGCAGAGAAGATTGAGCAAATGAAGAAAATTAGTCCTGAATTTGCAAAGAAAATGGAAGAGAAGAAAAAAGAACAATTGCTAAAAGAAGCAAGAATATTGGCAAAACCATTATCAGAAATAGATATATATAAAGCAATTCAAAATTACAAAACTAAAGTACCTAGTTTTGATCCATCAAGTGAAAGAATAACGCCTAGAGATATAGAAGGTATTGCAAAAGAAATTAATGAAATATTAGATAAAAAAGGTGAAGGCGTAACAATGAGCAATACGTTCATTGCAAAAGTTGAAAAGGAATTAGCAAATAACCAAAGAAGAACAGTTGAAAAAAGAGAAAAAGCAAGAAATAACGATAGCATTGGTAATAATATAGCATCAAAAGGAAAAGGTAAATCATTAAAAGAACAAATTAAAGAATTATCAGCGATAGATAGAGCAAATCCAAATAGTAGTGCAAATGCACCACAACAAAATGGAGGAGTGAATGCTGGAAATTCAGAAGGCGGAAAAGGTACATATGGAACAGATATTAATGTTCATCCAAGCCAAAATGGAAAACAAGCTCAAAGCAGCGGAAATGCAAGTCAAGTAACATCTGGAAGCAGTGTTGAAAGATTAGTTAAAAATATTAAAAATGCATCAAAAGGATCTTCTAGTAAGAAATCAACAACAATAACTCCAAAGGCAATAGCATTTGCAAAATCACTTGAAGAACTTGATAAATTGAATGTGCAAGCATCAGAGATAACGGGAGAAGAACTATATAATATAGATGAAGTGCTAAGAAGACTAGCCAATCTATAGAAATTTATAATCTGGCAAATAAGTTACAGACGAATATATTAAAGAATTAAGGGGTATGCTAAAATAAAAATGAGGTGACGAAAATGCCAGATTTTGTTATAAAGCAAAAGAAAAAGAAAGATTATGAACAATTTACTTGTAGAATAGAAGCAGATTTGCTAGAAAAAGTTAAAAGAACTGTACTAGACTACAACTTAACATCAGTAAATGAATTCATTAATGAGTGTATAAAATATTCATTAAAGAATATGGTGATAATTGAAGATGATGAAGACGAAAAAGAAAGTGAAAAGTAAAAACTTTTCACTTTCTTTTTTTGGAGGCGACACCCGGATTCGAACCGGGGATCAGAGTTTTGCAGACTCGTGCCTTACCACTTGGCTATATCGCCATATAATAAAATGGAGCGGGAAACGGGGCTCAAACCCGCGACCTTCGCGTTGGCAACGCGACGCTCTATCAACTGAGCTATTCCCGCAAAACAAAGCAAAACTATAATAACAAAAAAAATAGCAAAAGTCAATATCAAACATCAAAAATTAATGAACTTTATAAAAATTTTTATACTGATAAATAAAAAACTTTAAATAATCTAATGGCTGTTTTTTATTAATATATGCAGAAGAGTAAATATTAGTACTAAAAATTTTATTGTTTTCAATAAAAAAATCTATAGAACATAATTGCTCTCCCTGATATATTGGTGCCTTTAATTGACTATAAGAAAGTGAAAGAGAAACTGAATTTAGTTGCTCTTTTTTTATTGGATAATAAGTAGGAAAGTTTTGCTCTAATTCAGTAGATATAGTTCCGGAAAGTTTTGGAATGTCAAGATAAGGTAATATAGCAGTTAAGTATTCAGTGTATTTTTGATTTATTAAGTCAGCCAAATTGATTGTTTCATAATTTTCAAAAGTATAGTTAATTAGTTTTATAGAATCAGTAGTTCTAATTTTTTTAGTATCAGCACCAAGAACAATTACAATAATGTCAAGATTATTGCTTTTTGCAGATGAAATAAGACATCTACCAGCTTGACTGGTATATCCTGTTTTTACTCCATAAACAGTTGGAAGATATCCAAGAAGCTCATTAGTATTGTGAATAGATTTTGGAACACCATTTATAGTAACATCATAATATTTTGTCCCCACAATTTGAAGAAAAAGTGGATTGTTTAAGGCGTAGTCAGTTAGAACTGCGAAATTTCTGACAGTTGTATAATGCTCAGGGTTATCAAGCCCATGTGGAGTTACAAAATGAGTGGATGAAAGAGATAATTCTTGAGCTTTTGAATTCATTAAATTTGCAAAATTTTCAACTGAGCCAGAACAGTGTTCTGCAAGTGCGACTGCTGCATCATTTCCCGAGCAAAGCATTAATCCATATAATAAATCTTGCACAGAAATGGTATCATTAATGGATAATCCAAGTCTAGAACCACCGGTAGATGCAGATTTTTGAGAAATTGTAACTTGATCTTGAAGATTACAATTTTCTAAAATTAATGTACAGGTCATAATTTTTGTTGTAGATGCCATAGCACATTGCTCATCGATATTTTTTTCAAATAATATGCATTTTGAATTTCTTTCATAAACAATTGCTCGTCTAGAAAAAATCTCAAAATTCAAATCTGTTAAATCAGTACTAACTGGAATTGGAGAAATTTCTTCAGTTATATCATCAGCATATGAAAATGAAGAAAGACAGGAAAAAATTATAATAGTAATAATCAAAGATTTAAAAATTTTCATTTTACACAATAACCTCAAATTCTTTTGCTTTATAATTGCTTACCACCAGTAGCTTTGCTGGAAACAAAAATGATGGCAAATTATTATAAATACAAGTTACTTTCTAATTTTTTTTAAATTATAAAATTGGAAAAATCCTTTATAATAAAAATATGCGCTCAAACCATTAATATGACAAGAAAAATTAATAAAAATATAATATAAATGTAATAAAAGACAAAATACCTGAAAACACTGAGATACGTGGCGTTGCGGATAAAATTGAGGATTGACAAAAAATCTATAAAAGATAAAATAAAATTATATAATAGAATAATTAGGATGATTATGTCTAAAAGTGATAGGAGAAAAGATATGAGAACTGGAATTTTAAAAAAAGTAATTGCAGTTATCTGTATTATGGCAATGGTTTTACCTATATCATCAGAAGTATTAGCTAAGATTACAGAAACAGCAAAAGACACAGAGCAAAAGTTTGGAATAACTTTGTTACATCAAAGTAGCCTATTGAACGATTCAAACTCGAAAGTAAGCTTTGCATATAGAATAGATAATAGAAACTTTTATAGAGTATATGCAGGAACAAACGATTTTGAAACTACGATAGTATGCTTAAATAAAGATGGTAAGTTCCCACAAGAAGATGGAGCAAGTACAGGAACTTACAAAAGTTTAGGTGCTGCAACAGCAGGAACTTTAAAAGAAGCATATGCCAATATAGATGCAAACAAATCATCACAAATATTATGGCTTATAAAAAATGCTGTACTTCCAGAAGATTCATCTGAATTAAAGGATATAAAATTAAGTAAAATTTATAAATCAATAATTGATTCAACAGCATCAACAGAAAACCCTGTTACACTAAGTCAAATTAAACAATATTTAACAGAAGATGATTTAGTTTTCGCATATCAATGTGCAATTTGGCAAGCAACAAATTATTCAACAGTAACAAATGCAGATAGTGCCGAAATATTAAATAAAGTATATCAAGGAAACAGCACAGGAAATGATAGTGACTGGGATGGATTAGAAGGAAATGACAGATGGGGATATGGAGGAAGAAAAGGAACATATATAAAAGAAATGATAAGATTTTATATAAATAACTTTAGCACTTCAAATAACATAGTTTCTACATCAACAGATACAACTGTAAAACCAAGAATAACAGTTCCAACAAGTACAGGTTATGAGAAAGCGGGATCAAAGATTTTTGTAGGTCCATTCAAAATAGAATCATCAGAATCTGGAAAGCAAACATCAGATTATGCTGTAGATATTACATTTAAAGATGGAAATGGAAAAGATTTAATAGTTAATATGAACTCTACAGGATATTTATTAACAACAACAAACACAACAAGTACAACATTATTAAGTCCAACAAAAGAAAGCTTAGAAGGAAAAGAATTTTACTTTGCATTTCCATTGAATACAAAGATTAGAGAAATAAATATTAACTTATCAGTTGGAAGCATAACAACAACATCAGAAGGAACAGTATGGGTAGCAAAAGATGGAAATAATATGCAACCTTTGTTAACAGTTAATAGAACAGAAACACCAGGAGAAAGCGTAAAATCAAATTACAAATTTAATGTAACAACAACTACAAATTATGACGTAGCATTGAGAAAATATATAGCGGCAATATATAGAGGAAATAACCTAATTTATGATGGAGAGGAAAAAAATCAAAGAGAACCAGTTGTACATACTCCAACAGATGCAAATCCATTCAATCAACAAGAGTATTATCATTCAAAAAATCCAATCCAAGTAGAAGTTGGAGACAGAGTAGTTTATGGAATAGTACTTTATAACGAAGGTGAAGATACAGTAAGAATTACGCAAGTAATTGATCACCTACCTCCATCAGGAATTGAATTCATAGATGGAAAAACAAAACAACTACAATATGCAGCGTCAAAAAATACAGAATGTACACAAGCAGGAAAAAATATAGTATATGAAAAAACGAATTCATATATATGTGAATTAACAAAAGGATCAAAATCAAAAGCAATATATTTAGAATTTGAAGTAACAGCAGATGCAAAAGGAAAAATAGTAACAAATATTGCAGAAATAACAGGAATGACAGATACATCAGGAAATCCACTAGACAGCGACATAGATTCAGCACCAAACAATGCAAAATTACCAACAACAGAAGAAGAATGGCAAAATTATCAAGGAAATAATAACAAATCAGATTTAACAGATAAAAATTACTATTATAAAGGATATGAAGACGACGATGACTTTGAAAAAATAACAGTTCCATCAGAAAAGAAAATAGATTTAGCATTAAGAAAGTCAATTGAAACAGTAAATGGAGAAGCTAAAAACAGAGCAAAGGCTCCAGATACATCACCATTAACGGATAATGATGAGTCAACAACTACTTCTAATTTCACAGATATTAAAACACCAGTTGGAGTTAAAGTTGGAGATGTAGTTGTATATACAATAAGAGTATTTAATGAAGGAACAGCAGATGGATATGCAAGTCAAATTACTGACTATATTCCAGAAGGTTTAGGATTTATAGAAGGTTGCGACATAAACCAATCTTGGAAATTACCTACAAGTGAAAACTTAACAACAGTAAAATTAAGTTCTATAACAGGTGGAACAAAAAATCTTTCAGTAGCAGATTTTAAAAATAATTCGACTATCAAATCACAGGACGACGTTAAAAATGTAAATATAATAAAAGGAAAAGTAGCAATAACAACGGATAAGCTATCAACAGGAAAAGAAAACTTATTAAAAGCATTTGATAAAACAAATAAAAAATTAGATATTCACACAGTTCAAGTTGCATGTATTGTATTAGATGAAGCAAAAGCAAGTAATTCTTTAAGAAACATTGCAGCGATTACAGAATACAAAGATGAAAATGAAACTGTAGTGAAAAAAGATATTGATTCAAACTCAGACAATGACTTAACAAACTTTGATGAGAATAAACACGAAGATGATGAAGATTTTGAAAAATTAACATTACAAGAAACAGCATATGACCTAGCATTAAAAAAATATGTATCAGCAGTAACAGATGCGGCAAATAACAAAAAGACAATAGAAGATAGCCAAAAGAGAAATTTAAAAGTAACAAGTGTAGATGCATTAGAAAAAAGAAAAGATTCAACAGAAAAATTAGATGCAACATATTCATTTGGAGTTGACAAAGAACAAAATCCAGTAGATGTAAAAAAAGGTGATTATGTTACATATACATTAAGGATATACAATGAAGGAGCAACAGATGCAGTTGTTGGGGAAATATTTGATACAACACCAACAGGACTAGAATTTATTTCAAATAGTGCAATAAATACTAAATATGGTTGGAAAAAAAGAACTTCAACTTCAACAAGCGGATGGACAGCAAATGAAGGATTAGTTACAGAATATTTTAAAGATACAGTTATACCAGCATTTGATGCAAGCAAAAAGAACGATACACCAAGCTTTAGTGAACAAACTGGAATAGGAATGGACATGGGTGTAAGTTATGTTGAATTAAAAATTGAATTTAAAGTAACAACAGATGAAGCCAAAGTAATAAAGAATATAGCAGAAATAACAAAAGACGATGGAGATGATAATGATTCAACTCCAGATAACAAAAATGAAAAAGAAGATGACGAAGATTTCGATGTAATTATTCCAAAGAAATTTGACTTATCATTACGTAAATTCATAACAAAAATAGATGACACAGATGTTACAGACAGAGTTCCAAAAGTTAATACAACACCTTTAGACGATGGAACATCAACAACAGCAAAATATGAACATACAAAAGAACCCAAAGTAGTTGTAAAAGGACAAACAGTAATATATACATTAAGAGTTTACAACGAAGGAACAATAGATGGATATGCTTCAGAAATAACAGATGATTTACCAGAAGGAATAACATTCTTACCAAACAATGAAACAAATAAAACATATAAATGGAAGATGTATGATAAAGATGGTAAAGAAACAGATAAAGTTGCAGATGCAGTAAAAATAAAAACAAATTATGGAGCAAAAGAAAACGGAAAAGAAACAACAAAACCAGATGATTATACAAAAGAAAAATATCCATATTATAAATCAAATACAAACTTATTAGTTGCTTATGATAAATCAACAATGAAAGATGGACCAGACTACATAGATGTAAAAGTAGCATTCGAAGTAACACAAGATAATGTAACAGCAGGAAATAAAGTAATAATAAATACGGCAGAGATTTCAAAAAATACAGATAAAGAGGGAAAAGACATTGAAGATGTTGACTCCACACCAGGAAATAACAAAGAAGACGAAGACGATATAGATAAAGAATATTTAGTATTAAAATACTTTGATTTATCATTATTAAAATATGTAAGCAAAGTAATAGTAACAGAAGATGGCGTAACAAAAGAAACAGAAACAGGATACGACGGAACAGAAAATCCAGAACCAATTGTAAAAGTTGAATTAAACAGAAAGAAATTAGACAAAACAGAAGTAAAATATGTATATTCAATAAAGATAACAAATGAAGGTGAAATCGAAGGATATGCAAAAGAAATAAAAGATAGAATACCAGATGGATTAGCATTCTTCGAAGAAGATAACACACAATACAATTGGAAGATTCTAGAGAACGGAATAGTAACAACAGATTATTTAAAAGACACATTATTAAAACCAGGAGAAAGTGCAGTAGTACCAATAGTTCTAAGATGGACAAGATCAGAAAAAAATCTTGGACAAAAAGTAAATGTAGCAGAAATTAGCAAAGACTATAATGATTATGGAGCACCAGATATAGATTCAACACCAGATAATAATAAAGACGGTGAAGATGATCAAGACTTAGCAATTGTAGTATTATCAATAAGTACAGGTTCTACACCAATGTATATTGCATTGATAACATTTATAACTGCATTATTAGGAACAGGATTCTATATGATTTATAAATATGTTATTAAAAAATAAAATTAAATGAAAAAGTGGCGAAAGCCACTTTTTTTATGCTTATAACTGAAGAAAATAAAAAACACATATTAATTTTTTCACACCTTGCTGTCGCATTCCTCGAATTTTTAAAATAAAAATTATAAATTTTTATTTTAAACTCGGGTAGAATGCTTCAATCGAACTTGCTTCGCTCGTTTGGTCCCTGCGCGGTGATTCAAAAATATAATATGTATTTTTTATTTTTATTTTAGCTCTAATATAAAAAAGAATAACCAGGTGTGAAAAAATTAATATGTGTTTTTTGATTAGATGCAATATAAATAATTTCACAGAAAATGTTACACGAAAAACTTGCAAATGTAACTAGAATGTAATATAATTGTAATGTACGGTGCCAGAATATACAATAATTCTGGGAAGTCTATAAAATTATGATTAAAAAGGATGTTTAAGGAGGATATTGTGGAAAGAAAAAATATTTTAAACAAAGTTATTGCAATATTTTGTTTATTGGTAATTGCAATGCCAAGTTTCTCACAAGTATTAATAGCTGCAACAGAAACAGCAAGCAAAACTGGAGACACAGCTAAATTTGGAATTAGTTTTCTAAATAAAAATGGATGGGGATACAAAATCCAAAATAGATTAACATATAGAGTATATGAATCAAAAAACTCTACAAAAGACTATAGTAGAGATATCTATTGCTTAGATTATACGAAAAAATTCCCAAATGAAGATTCAAATAAAGACACATTTACAAACAAAGGAAGCTTAACAAGTTCAATTAAGAACAAAGATAAAATTGAATTAATTGCACAGAATATGTATTTAACAAGCATGAGCGATGAAGAAAAAGATGAAATATTATCAAAAATATTTGCAGATTTAATTGCTAAAACATCAACAGATGCAAATCCTGTAACATTAGATTTCATAAAGAAAACAATAAATGAAGATGATATATTCTTTGCTCAACAATGTGCAATATGGAAATATACAAATAATCTAGAGTGGCAAGGAGCTTCAATTTGGCTTGCAAACAAAGAAAATCCGACAGACTCAGATTGGTATCAAATATCAAATGTAGGACAAGCAAGATTTGCATTTATGCAAGAAATATACAATTACTTAACAAGTGATAAACTAACAGGCGAAGCATCATTAACAAATCCATCATTAATAAAAAATACAAAAACATCAACAGAAGTTGATGATGGATATATAGTTGGACCTTTCCATATAAAATCTGGAACAAACACAAATTATACAGTTTCAATAGAAGATCAATCAGGAACAAAATTAACAAACTACAAATTAGTTGATAAAGATGGAAATAGATTGTCAACAACATTAGAAAATACAGTTGACAAAGATTTTTATGTAAAAGTCCCATTAAAAACAACAGCAACAAAAGTAATATTAAAATTAGAATATGCTTCATATAAAACAACAACAACACTTTGGGAAAATGGAGAAATAAATTCTCAACCATTACTTGAAGTAAACAGAGAAAAAATTCCTGGAAAAGACCAAGATGAAGCAATAATTGAAAAACCAGAAAAAATATATGACTTAGCATTAAGAAAATATATTGTAAAAGTAGGAAACAAAGAAATCACAGATAGAACTCCTCAAATAACATATAACAAAGAAGATAAAGAAATAAATTATAAACATAAAAAAGATCCAGTAGTACTAAAAGCTGGAGATATAGTAGTATACAAAATAACAGTATACAATGAAGGAAATCAAAAAGGTAAAGCAACAAGAGTAAAAGATTATTTACCAGAAGGATTAGAATTCGTTAAAAACAGTGAAATAAACAAAAAATACGGGTGGATATCTTCACAAGATGGATCATACATAGTTACAGCATATACAGAAGATTATGAATTAGATCCATTTGACAGTGTAAACAACAAATTATCAAGTGTAACAGTAGAAGTTGAATGTAAAGTAAAAGAAACAGTTACATCAGGAATATTAACAAACGTTGCTGAAATAGTTGAAGATAACATAGATGATATTGATTCAGAACCAGGATCAATTGAAATCTCAAAAATTAATTTACCAGATTATAAAGGTAAAGATTCAAACAAAGATGATTTAACAGACAAAGATTACTTCTATAGAGGACAAGAAGATGACGATGACTTTGAAAAAGTAACAGTTGAAAATCCAGAAGTTGATTTAGCATTAAGAAAATACATATCAACAGTAAATGGAGAAAACCAAAACAGAGAACCACAAGTAGATGTAACAGGTTTAGTAAATGGAACATCAACAACAGCTATATACAAACATTCAAAAGTTCCAGTACAAGTTAAAAAAGGTGATATAGTTATATACTCAATAAGAGTATACAACGAAGGTGACGTAGATGCATACGCAAATGAAATAACAGACTACATTCCAGAAGGATTAGGATTCTTAATGAACCACAAAACAAACTATGCAAACAACTGGAAAGTAACATCAACAGAAAACAAAATTATAAAATTAAATACAATTGAAAATGCAAGCAAAAACTTATCTTTATCTGACTTCCAAGGAATTACTTCATTAGACGATGTAGATGTTGTAACAGGAAAAGCAACAATAAAAACAAACAAACTAAAATATGAAGAAGGAAGCACAGAAAATTTAATAGAAGCATTTAATAAAACAAAAAAAGAACCATCAAGTAAAGTAGTTCAAGTAGCTTGCGTTGTAGTAGCAGATGAAGTTTCATCAGAAACAATCAAAAACATAGCAGCAGTTACACAACACAGTGATAAAACCGGAAATACTGATATAAAAGATAGAGACTCTCAACCAACAGAAATAGACATAAACAACTATCCAGACAACAGTAATATCCAAGACGATGATGATTTTGAAAAATTAATATTAGTAAATAAAAAATATGATTTAGCATTAAAGAAATTTTTATCAGCAGTTCAAGGAACAGAAATACAACCATCAAGATTACAAAAAGTTAATACAGCGCCATTAAAAGCTGGAGAAAAAGATGCTGAATATACAATGGATAAATCAGTTGTAAAAGTAGCAACAGGAAATTCGGTTGTATATACAATAAGAGTTTACAATGAAGGCGAACAAGATGCATACGCAGAAGAAGTAAAAGATAATATCCCAGAAGGTTTAGAATATGTGGAAAACAGCGAGATAAATAAGACATACAGATGGAAAGTTGTAGACGGAAAAGTAGTTACAGATTATTTATCAAAAGCCGTAAATCCAGATAAACAAATAAAAGCATTCAATAAAGAAACTGGAGAAATCAGTTATCAAGAAGTAAAAATAGAATTTAAAGTAGTAAGCAAAGAAGCAAAAGTTATAACAAACGTTGCAGAAATAAAAACAGACGATGGTGATGATATAGATTCAACACCAGACAACAATAAAGACGGTGAAGATGATCAAGATTATGATAACATTATCCCAGCAGTATACGATTTAGCACTACAAAAATTTATTACAAAATTAAATGATAAAGATATAACTTCAAGAGTTCCATTAGTATCAGTAGATAAAGACGGAAAAATAACATATAATCATACAGATGAACCGCTAACAGTTGTAAATCAAAGCACAATAGTGTATACTATAAGAGTATACAACGAAGGAACATTATCAGCATATGTTGAAGAAGTAAAAGATAACATTCCAGACGGTTTAGTATTCTTACCAGATAACGAAATAAACCAAAAATATGGATGGAAATTATATGATGCTGATGGAAAAGAAACAACAAATGTTGATGAAGCAAAATATGTAAGAACTGATTATTTATCAGAAGCAAAATCAAAAGAAAGAAATGAAGATAATCAATTAAAACCTTTTGATAAAGCATTAGGAATTACAGATTCAAACCCAGATTACAGAGATGTACAAGTTGCATTTAAAATAGATCAATCTAAGATGAAAGTATCAGATAGAAAAATCAAAAACATAGCTGAAATAACAGCAGACAATGGGGATGATATAGACTCAACACCAGATAACGACAATCCAGATGAAGATGATCAAGATGATGAAGAAGTAGAATTAAAATATTTCGACCTATCATTATTAAAATATGTAACAAAAGTAATAGTAAATGAAAACGGTGTAGTTCAAGAAACTGAAACAGGACATACAGGTGAAGAAAACCCAGAGCCAGCAGTAAAAGTTGAAATTAACAGAAAGAAATTTAATCAAACAACAGTAACATTTATATATACAATAAAAGTTACAAACGAAGGTGAAATTGAAGGATATGCTAAAGAAGTAAAAGACAGAATTCCAGAAGGATTAGAATTCTATGCAGAAGATAACCCACAATGGAAGATCTTAGAAGACGGAATAGTAACAACAGATGCATTAGCTAATACACTATTAAAACCAGGGGAAAGTGCAACAGTACAAATAGCATTAAGATGGAAAAGAAATGAAAACAATTTAGGATTAAAAATTAACACTGCAGAAATTAGTAAAGATCAAAATGAATATAACACACCAGATATAGACTCAACACCAGATAACAATATAGACGGTGAAGATGATCAAGATATAGCACCAGTTATTTTATCAATTACAACAGGTTCTGCACCAACATATATAGTATTAACAATAACAATAATGACAATATTAGCAACAGGATGTTATGCTATAAAGAAATATGTTTTATAGAGATTTATGAAATAATTTAAAAAGTAAAACTAAAAAAGATTTTTTAGGGGAAACAAATATATATTTGTTAATAAAAAAATAGTTATAAATTTTAAACTAAGTTTGTAAATTCATAAAAAAGTGAATAAATAGATAAGAAAGGGCCAAACAATGGTCCTTTTCTTTTTATGCAATCGACAAAAAAAGACAAGAAAGGAGAAATAAAATTTTAACAATAATAAATAGCATATCATTAATAGGAATAAATGGTTATAAAGTAGAAGTACAAGTAGATGTAAGCAATAGTATGCCAACCTGGGAAATTGTTGGACTTCCAGATACAAGCGTAAGAGAAGCAAAAGAAAGAGTAAAAACAGCAATAAAAAATAGCGGATACGACCTTAGAAGCAAAAGAATACTTATAAATTTAGCACCTGCAGAAATAAAAAAAGAAGGTTCTGCATTTGATTTAGCGATTGCAATAGGAATACTAAATAATTTAGAATACATACAAAACAAAGAAATCGAAAGTTATGCATTTATTGGAGAATTATCCTTAGACGGAAAAATAAATTCTATATCAGGAATTTTGCCAATGTGTATTGAATTGAAAAAAATAGGAATAACCAAAGTAATATTACCCAAGGAATGTGCATTAGAAGCATCAATTGTGAAACATATTGAAATATATGGAATTAGTACATTAAAAGAAGCGGTAGATTTTTTAAACGGAACAATAAAAATACCAAAAACAGAAACAAATTTAGAAGAAATATTAAACAGAAATAAACAAAATAATATAGATTATTCTGAAGTTAAAGGCCAAAGAGAAGCAAAAAGAGCATTAGAAATTTCTGCAGCAGGAGGGCATAATTGTTTATTAATAGGAAGTCCGGGCTCAGGAAAAACGATGTTGGCAAGAAGAATAACAACAATTTTGCCAGACATGAACTTTGAAGAAGCATTAGAAGTAACTAAAATACACAGTATAGCAGGAATGACAAAAGAAAATAAATTAATAGTAGAAAGACCATTTAGAAATCCACACCATACTGCATCAAAAGTAGCACTAATAGGAGGGGGAAAAGAAGCAAAACCAGGAGAAATAAGTTTAGCACATAGAGGAATATTGTTTTTAGATGAGCTCCCAGAATTTAATAAAAGTTCACTGGAAGTATTAAGATTACCATTAGAAGATAGACAAGTACTTATATCAAGAGCAAACAAAAACTGCGAATACCCAGCAAATTTTATGCTAATAGCAAGCATGAATCCATGTCCATGTGGCTATTATGGCTCGAACGAAAAAGAATGTACATGCTCATCAAACGATATAAATAGATATCTTCATAAAATAAGCGGACCATTACTAGACAGAATAGATATACAAGTTGAGGTTCAAAGTGTAGACTACTCCAAGATGATGAATATTTCAAAAGAAGAAAGCTCAAATGAAATAAAAGAAAGAGTAAATAAAGCAAGAAAAATTCAAGAAGAAAGATATAGACAATATAATATATTTTCAAATGCAGAACTAAGTCCAAAATTAATAGAAAAATATTGCCAAGTAGACGAAGACAGCAAAAAGTTATTAGAAATAGCATTTAAAAAATTAAATTTAAGTTCGAGAGCATATAATAGAATATTAAAAGTATCACGAACGATAGCAGACTTAGAAGGAAGAGAGAATATTTCTAAACAGGACATTGCAGAAGCGATTCAATACAGAAGCTTAGATAAAAAATATTTTTAAAAAGAAAAAGTAAAAAATGTAAAGTTAACATAAAAACGTACCATGAGTTAATTATTATAAAGGTTTATGGGTAACCTTTAAAAACCTAAATATATTTTATACAAGGAGAAGATAGAATAAAAGTAATAAGAAAAGAAGATTCTTTATTTCCAAAGAAATTAAAAAGACTAAAAATAACAGAAATCTATGTAGAAGGAAATGAAAAAATACTAAACAACTTTGGAATTGCAGTAGTAGGTTCTAGAAATTCATCAAGAGAAGGGGAACACATAACCGAAGAATTCGTAAAACAATTTTGTAAAAAGAATATAAATATAATCAGTGGTCTAGCAAAAGGAATAGACAGTATAGCACATCAAACATGTATTAATAATGGAGGAATAACAATTGCAGTATTAGGAAGCGGATTTAATCATGTATACCCAAAAGAAAATAAACCACTATATGAAAAAATAATAAAAAGCGGAGGAGCAATAATTAGCGAATATCCACCAGAAACAGAACCAGATTCATTACACTTTCCAAAACGAAACAGAATAGTAAGCGCACTATCAGATGGAATATTAATGATAGAGGGAAAGCATAGAAGCGGAACAACAATAACAGCAGAATACGGAATAAAACAAAAGAAACCAGTGTTTTGCCTGCCACACAGCATAAGTAATTCATATGGAACAGGACCAAATAGTATAATAAAAAAAGGTGGAATATTAGTTACAAAAGCTCAAGACATAATAAAATACTACGAAAATCAAAACATAGAATTTATAGAAAAAGAAAACAAGAAAAAATATGATAATGAAATTTTAAAACTACTTTCAAAAGAAATTCTAACCAAAGAAGAATTAGCAATAAAACTAAACAAAAGCATATCAGAAATAAATCAAGAACTCACAATATTAGAATTAGAAGAAATAATAACACAAGAATATGGGAAAGGATACAGAATTATTGAATAACAAAAAACTAGGAGATTTAGGAGAAAGAATAGCAAAGATTTATTTAGAAATTAATAAATATCAAATTTTAAAATGTAATTTTAGAAGCAAGCTTGGAGAAATAGATATCATAGCAAGAAGAGGCAACACACTTCACTTTGTTGAAGTAAAAACACGAACTAGCCATTTCATAGAAGCAAGACTTGCAATAAATAAACAAAAGCAAGAACATATTTGGAAAACAGCAGAATATTATATATATATAAATAAAATAAGAGATATGGAAATACAATTTGATGCAATAGAAATATATATTGAAAAAGAAAGCTGGCAGATAAACTACATTCCTAGAAGCATTGAAAAATAGGCCCAAAAGTGATATACTAGCATAACTAAAAAATGAAAGGAAGTAAAAATGAGAATAAGAAGAGGAAAAGGTATAAGCAAATGGTTATACTATTTCACATTAGGAATGGCACTAATATTTGTTTACAAATTTGTAAGTGATTTTGGAGCACTATGGAGTTTTGCTCAAAGAGTAGTATCAGTTATAATGCCATTTATAATGGGAGTAATAGTTGCATATTTATTTTATAGACCAGTTACATTTTTGGAAAGATTATTAAATAAGAATAAAAAGCTAGAGAAAGTAGCAAGACCAATAAGTATATTTGCAATTTATATAATAGCAATTCTATTGGTAATTTTATTAATAAATTGTGTTATGCCACCAGTAAAAGAAAGCATTCGAGAACTTATTAATAATTTTCCAAATTACATAGAAGATGCCAAAAATTATGTATCAAATACAAACGAAAATTCAATATTGAAAAAAGTAAATATTGAAGAAGCAATAAGTAAAGTACAATCATTTGATATAGGAGCATATTTAAGCACAGACAGAATTTTAGGATATATAAACACAGTAATAGGAGTATTTGGAGCAGTATTTAACATTTTTGTTACTATAGTAATTTCAATATATATTTTATTGCAAAGAAAAGATATTAAAGAATTTTTGAAAAAACTAGGAAAATCTATGTTTGATGAACAAGCATATACAAGATTAAGCAAATATTTTACAACATCAAATAAAATTCTATTAGATTTTATCTATTGCCAAATCATAGACGCAATAATAATTGGAATATTGGTATCGATAGCTCTTACAATTATAGGGGTGAAATATTCAATATTGCTAGGATTCTTTATTGGATTGTTCAATATCATTCCATACTTTGGAGCTATAATTGCTATAGCCGTAGCAGTTCTGATAACTGTATTTACAGGAGGAGTTCAACAAGCATTAATAATGGCAGTAACAGTTATTATATTACAACAAATAGATGCAAACATAATAAACCCTAAAATATTAGGAGACGGACTTAAAATAAGTCCAATACTAGTAATATTTGCAGTAACAATAGGCGGAGAATTTTTCGGAGTAATCGGAATGTTCTTATCAGTACCAGTTATTGCAATCCTAAAATTACTAATAGTAGATTTCATAGAAATAAGAGAAAAGAGAAAAGTAGAATTAGTTAAGTCACAGAATCAGTAGATGAAATTTTATTGTATGCAAATTTGATATATGTGCATATTAAAAAAATCTCAAATTCAATGTACATTTATGTACTATAGAATTTGAGATTTTTTCTATAACAGGAAAGTTATGCAAAATTCCTTAGAAAATAAAATATAATTTAATGCTTTATTTTCACTTTGAGTTGTGAAATTTAAAGTTTCTTATTGTTTTCTATTATATACTATAAAAATATTATTTATATAAAAATTCTAGACAACAGCAGCAACAGCCCCCGTAGCACACAACACAATAAACCCAGCCACTGCAACCCCTAAAGCCAAAGGCACAAAAGCTTTCTTCAAAGGAATATCCAAGAAATTAGCAATAAGAGAACCAACCCAAGCACCAGTTGTAGGAATAGGAATTGCAACAAAAATGAACAATCCAAAAGCAACAGCTGATTGAAGCTTAGTATTTTCTTGAATCTTTTTAGTAGCCTTATTAGTAGCCCAATCTATAATTTTCTTAAAGAATTTCCATCTACCAAAGAAATCAAATAATGGTCTAATATATTTTACAATAAAGAATATTGGAATAATATTTCCAATGAAACTGCATAAATAAGCAACCCAATAATTCAATCCCATTACATATCCTAAAGGAATAGCACCTCTAATTTCAATAATTGGCATCATACCTACAAAAACAGTTATTAAACATTTAGCAATAAAAGGAATGCCTTTTAAAGTCATAAAAAAAGATGTTAACATATAAACCTCCTAATTTAATTTTAAAGAATTTAAAATTTCAGCAACATGTGATGATAAATCAATTTTATCTTTATTAATATTAAAATCAACAATAATAAATTTTGAATCTTTTAAAATCCAATAAACATCAACATACATATTTTTTTTATAATAAAAATTATAGTTGTATGCTTGCAATCCTTGAATAGTTAATTCGTTTACGTCAGAAACTTGGCTAATGTTAGGAAATTTAGAAATATAATCATTTTTATCATATTCAATAAATTTAGAAATATCTCTAATATTTGTAGTTGACGTTTCTGAAACATAGATACTTGAACCTGTAATCTGTGATTTTAGTAGTAATAAATAAGAAGCATCATCAATTACAGAAAATTCATATTCTGAAGGAGCCGTAATAGATACAGAACCATCACTACTTGAAAAACTAATTGGTTTTAGTTTTTCCTTTTTAGTCTTATTTAAAATAAAAAATAAAGAAATAGCTACAATTATCATAATTAATAAGATAACTATAAGTATAATATTTTTTTTATTTAGCAATTTTTCTTTTAAAACTAATATATCCATAAAACTCCTCAAAAAATTTCTTAATAATACTTGAAAAATTATAACTTAAGCAAAGAAAAAAAACAAGTACCTATAAATAGGAAAAAGTGGGAAAAAGTACAATTGAATGAAGAGAATAAATTTGTTAATATTAGTTTATAAGATGGAACGGAAAGGAAGTATAAAGATGCAAAATATAATAAAAAAGATAAAAAAAATGGATAAAAAGATAATAAAATTAATTGATATAGGACAGTGGATATTTTTCTTAATATGTCTATTGGGAATAGCTATACTATTTGTTCATTATAAATTGTACATATCAGCTGAATTATATAAAATTGGAATACAAGTTTTTAAAATAGGGATAATAGGTGTTATTTCCGTAATAGTTTGCAGTTGCGGTTTATGGATTGTAAAAGAAGAAATGCATAAATAAAATTAAAAAAAATGAATCATATATTTCTTTTTTGAATTCCTTGCTAAAAGATGTTACCACCCATCAAACTTCGTTTAGTTGGCTAGGTAAAAACTTTCAAACTGTGCATCATTTAAAAATGAAATATATGATTCCGGCTATAATAAAAAAAGATAGATTCGCTCTATCTTTTTTTATTTCATTTCATTTAATTTTTTTGCTAAATTAGATTTTTTTCTTGAAGCTGTATTTTTCTTGATAACACCTTTTGTACAAGCTTGATCTATTTTTTTAACAGCAACTTTGAAATTAGCTGTAGCTTCTTCTTTGTTTCCTGCTTCTACAGATGCTTCAAACTTTTTAACAGCTGTTCTGTATCCTGTTTTAATCATATTATTTTGTAAAGTTTTCTTTTCGATAACACTAACTCTTTTTATAGCTGATTTAATGTTTGGCATATCTATTTGCACCTCCTCTTAGCTAAATAAGTAAATTTTACTTTTAATATTCTAACACAAGAATATGCAAAACGCAAGTGCTTTTATTAACTTTTTTACAAAAGAGAGAAGAGGTGAAAAGAATAGAAAAAATAGTAGGATTAAAAACTATAAAAAATGTATTAATAAACCTTGACTGCTTACGGAAATCTATGATATACTTATTAGGACAATTTTAATATATAAAGAAAGAGGAATTAAATTTCAGTGGCACTATTTTTCTAAAGATGTTTTTTAGCAGGGAACATTTTTTGAAAATAACAACCTGTTGTTTAAGAGGGACTTTCTTAAGGATATATCACATACCTGCTTTAATTTTAAAAAAGTTTGTTTTAACCACAAACGGAAAATAGGGGTGATTTTTTTTGGTTAAAGTTAAAGATGTTAAGCACGAAAAATGTACAAGAAAAACCTTCTCTAAGATTGGCGATAGTATAGAGATCCCTAATCTTATAAAGGTTCAAAAAGATTCTTATGACTGGTTCGTAAAAGAAGGTTTAGGAGAAGTATTAAAAGATATTTCACCTATAATCGACTATTCAGGAAACTTAGTCTTAGAATTCTTCGATTACTACATGGAAGAAAAAACAAAATACACATTAGAAGAAGCAAAAGAAAGAGATGCGACATATTCAACAAGATTACATGTTAAAGTAAGACTTATAAACAGAGAAACAGGTGAAATTAAAGAACAAGAAATCTACTTAGGTGATTTCCCACTTATGACAGACAGTGCAACATTTGTTATTAATGGTGCAGAGAGAGTTGTTGTAAGTCAGTTAGTTCGTTCACCAGGATGCTATTATGATTCAGCATATGACAAAACAGGTAAAAAAATCTATACATCAACAGTTATGCCAATAAGAGGTGCATGGCTAGAGTATGAAACAGATAGCAATGATGTGTTCTGGGTAAGAATTGATAGAACAAGGAAATTACCAGTAACATCATTATTAAGAGCAATTGGTTTATTAACAGATGACCAAATGATAGACTTCTTCGGGGAAGAAGACAAGTTAATAGCAACAATTGCAAAAGACCCAATAAAAACACAAGAAGATGCTTTAATAGAAATATATAAAAAACTAAGACCAGGAGAATTGCCAACAGTTGATGCTGCAAGAAACTTATTTAATGGATTATTCTTCGACGATAGAAGATATGACTTAGCTAGAGTTGGTAGATACAAATATAATAAAAAATTAAATTTAGCATCAAGAATTACAAACATGGTTGCATACGAAGATGTAATCAATCCAGAAACAGGTGAACTTTTTGTAGGAAAAGACGAAGTTATAACCAAAGATGTTGCTACAGAAATTCAAAATTCAGGAATAAACGTTGTAGATGTTAAATATGAAGATAAAAAAATTAGAATCATAGGAAACGGAACAGTTGATATCAAAGCTTATGTTAGCGAAGAAGTTTTAAGAAACGTAAAAGCAAAACAAATCAAAGAACTTGTTAATTATGAAGTGCTAAAAAATATTTTAGAAAACACTGATGAAAAAGATTTAGCAAAAGTAATTGAGGATAGAATCGATGAATTAGTTCCAAAACATGTTACAACTGAAGATATATTAGGATCAATTAGTTATTTATTTAACTTAGATCATGGAATCGGAAAAATAGATGATATCGACCACTTAGGAAACAGACGTATAAGATGTGTTGGTGAATTATTACAAAATCAATTTAGAATTGGTTTAACAAGACTTGAAAGAGTTGTTCGTGAGAGAATGACAATTCAAGACTTAGATGTTGTAACACCACAAACATTAATTAATACAAAACCAATAACATCATCAATAAGAGAATTCTTTGGAAGCTCTCAATTATCTCAATTCATGGATCAATCAAACCCATTGTCTGAATTAACTCATAAGAGAAGAATTTCAGCATTAGGACCTGGTGGATTATCAAGAGATAGAGCCGGATTCGAAGTACGTGATGTTCACTATACTCACTATGGTAGATTATGTCCAATAGAGTCTCCAGAAGGACCAAACATAGGACTTATTTCTGCATTAACAACATTTGCTATTATCAATGAATATGGATTTGTTGAAACACCATACAGAAAAGTTGATAAAGAAACAGGAAAAGTAACAGATGAAGTTGAATACATGACAGCTGATGAAGAAGACGAACACATAATAGCTCAAGCTTCTGAACCATTAGATGAAGAAGGAAGATTTGTAAATGATAGAATCAGAGTTAGATACTTAAATGAAATCATTGAAGTTGAAAAAGAAAAAGTTGATTATGTTGATGTATCTCCAAAACAATTAGTTTCAGTTGCTGCAGCGATGATACCTTTCTTAGAGCATGATGATGCTAACCGTGCCTTGATGGGTGCAAACATGCAACGTCAGGCCGTACCTCTTATGATTACAGATTCACCTATAGTTGGAACTGGAATCGAATATAGAGCTGCAAAAGATTCAGGAGTTGTTGTAATTGCTGATGAAGATGGAGAAGTAACAAGAGTTGTTGCTGATGAAATCACAATTAAAAATAACAAAGGTGAAGAAAAGAAATATCACCTACGTAAATTTAAAAGAACAAATGGTGCTACATGTATAAACCAAAGACCAATTGTAAAGAAAGGTGAGACGGTAAAAAGAGGAGACATTATAGCCGATGGACCTGCTACAGATAAAGGTGAGATGGCTCTTGGTAAAAATTTACTTATCGCATTTACAACTTGGGAAGGTTATAACTACGAGGATGCTATTTTGTTAAATGAAAGATTAGTAAAAGAAGATGTATTAACATCTATACATATTGAAGATTATGACTGCGAATGTCGTGATACAAAATTAGGACCAGAAGAAATCACAAGAGATATACCAAACGTTGGTGAAGATAGCTTAAAAGATCTTGATGAAGATGGTATCATCAGAGTTGGTGCTGAAGTAAGACCAGGAGATATCCTAGTTGGAAAAGTTACTCCAAAAGGAGAAACAGAACTAACAGCAGAAGAAAGACTATTAAGAGCTATATTTGGTGAAAAAGCTAGAGAAGTAAGAGACACATCTCTACGTGTACCTCATGGAGAAGCTGGAACAATAGTTGATGTTAAAGTATTCACTAGAGACAATTCAGATGAATTAGGACCTGGTGTAAATAAAGTAATAAGAGTTTACATAGCTCAAAAGAGAAAAATATCTGTTGGAGATAAAATGGCTGGACGTCATGGAAACAAAGGTGTTATCTCAAGAATATTACCAGAAGAAGATATGCCATTCATGCCAGATGGAACTCCAGTTGATGTTGTGTTAAACCCATTAGGTGTACCTTCTCGTATGAACTTAGGACAGGTGCTTGAAGTTCACTTAGGAGCTGCAGCAAGATTATTAAATTGGAAGGTTGCAACACCAGTATTTGATGGTGCATCAGAAGAAGATATTGAAGAATGTTTAAAAATGGCTGGATTAGAGTCAAACGGAAAAACAGTTTTATATGATGGTAGAACTGGTGAACCATTTGATAAGCCAATCACAGTTGGTGTAATGTACATGTTAAAACTTCACCACTTAGTTGATGATAAAATACATGCTCGTTCAACTGGACCATACTCATTAGTTACACAACAACCGCTTGGTGGTAAAGCTCAATTTGGTGGACAGAGATTTGGTGAAATGGAAGTTTGGGCACTTGAAGCTTACGGTGCAGCTTACACATTACAAGAAATTTTAACAGTAAAATCTGATGATGTTGTAGGTAGAGTAAAAACTTATGAAGCTATTGTAAAAGGTGAAAATATTCCTGAACCAGGAATCCCTGAATCATTTAAAGTTCTAGTAAAAGAACTTCAATCACTAGGATTAGATGTAAGATTATATTCTGATGATGACGAAGAATTAGAATTAAAAGAACATGTTGATGAAGGAATAGAGCTTACAGAAGAACAAGGTAGACAAATGATGGAACAAGAAATGTTAGATGAACAAAATTTAACAGAAGTTTCAGAAGATGAAATAGATAGCGATTTAGATGATGACGATGTAGACATGGACAATTTAGAAACAGATGGATTATTTGATACATTATTAGAAGATGATGATTTAGATCCAAATGCTTTATTAGGAGATGTCGACACAGACGAATAATATAAAATAAAGGTTGTATGCAAAGGGCGGTAATATAAATATCGCCCAGGCAACCACCAAAAAATATAAACAATTGAATATTATTCAAAAGCTTATAAAATTAGCAAATTAGATTGTACAGCAGTGTAAAATTTTATTAAGTAAATGGATAGCAAAAATAAATTAAGGGGGCTACCAAAAAAAGTATGGAAGAATTGGAGAAGTTTAACAAAATTAAAATCGGCTTAGCATCAGATGAGAAAATAAGAGAATGGTCTCATGGTGAAGTTAAAAAGCCAGAAACAATAAACTATAGAACTTTAAAACCAGAAAAAGATGGACTTTTTTGTGAAAAAATATTTGGACCAACAAAGGACTGGGAATGTCATTGTGGTAAATATAAAAGAGTAAGATATAAAGGTATTGTCTGCGATAGATGCGGTGTTGAAGTAACTAAAGCAAAAGTAAGACGTGAAAGAATGGGACACATTGAACTTGCTGCACCAGTTGCTCATATTTGGTACTTCAAAGGAATACCAAGTAGAATTGCATTATTATTAGACATTTCACCAAGAGAATTAGAAAAAGTTATTTATTTCGCATCATACATAGTTACAGATAAAGGAACATCTGGACTATTGAAATGCCAAATAATAAACGAAAAAGAATATCATGATGCAGTAGAAAAATATGGTAGAGGTTCATTCAAAGCTGAAATGGGTGCTGAAGCCATAAGAAAATTACTAGCTGAATTAGATATTGAAAAATTATCAGAAAAACTAAAAAAAGAATTAGTAAAAGCTTCTGAACAAAAGAAAGCTAAAATAGCAAAAAGATTAGATACAGTAGAAAGCTTTAGATTATCTGGAAACAAACCAGAATGGATGATTATGAATGTTGTTCCAGTACTTCCACCTGAATTAAGACCAATGGTTCAATTAGATGGTGGTAGATTTGCTACATCAGACTTAAACGACTTATATAGAAGAGTAATAAACAGAAATAATAGATTAAAAAGATTATTAGAATTAGGTGCTCCAGAAATAATTGTAAGAAATGAAAAGAGAATGTTACAAGAATCTGTAGATGCCTTAATAGATAACGGAAGACGTGGAAGACCAGTAACGGGTGCTGGAAACAGACCATTAAAATCTATTTCAGATATGTTAAAAGGTAAACAAGGTAGATTCCGTCAAAACTTATTAGGAAAAAGAGTTGACTATTCTGGACGTTCAGTTATTGTTGTTGGGCCAGAATTGAAAATTTATCAATGCGGACTTCCTAAAGAAATGGCAATTGAATTATTCAAACCATTCGTTATGAAAGAATTGGTTGGAAGAGGAATTGCACACAACATTAAAAATGCAAAGAGAATGGTTGAAAAATTAAGACCAGAAGTTTGGGACATATTAGAGTATGTTATAAAAGATCACCCTGTATTATTAAACCGTGCTCCAACACTACACAGACTTGGTATTCAAGCATTCGAACCAGTACTAGTTGAAGGTCGAGCTATCAAACTACACCCATTAGTATGTACAGCTTTCAACGCTGACTTCGACGGTGACCAGATGGCTGTTCACGTACCATTAACACCAGAAGCACAAGCAGAAGCTAGATACTTAATGCTTTCAGTAAATAACCTATTAAAACCACAAGATGGTAAACCAGTTACAGTACCTACACAGGATATGATCCTTGGTGCATACTACTTAACAGTTCAAATCGATGGTGAAAAAGGTGAAGGAATGTACTTCTCTGATAAAGATGAAGCTTTAATGGCTTATCAAAACGGAGATGTTGGATTACACTGCAAAGTTAAAGTAAGAATGAGCAAAGAAATAGATGGAGAAATCAAAACAAAGACAATAGATGCAACAGTTGGTAGACTTATCTATAATGAAGGAATCCCACAAGATTTAGGATTTGTAGATAGATCAGATCCAGAAAAAGCATTTGATCTTGAAATTGACTTCCCAGTAATCAAGAAAAACTTAGGAACAATCATTGCAAAATGTATAAATGTTCATGGTTTATCAAAATCAGCTGAAGTTCTAGATTATATCAAAGCAACTGGTTACAAATACTCAACAAAAGGTGCTATCACAGTGTCTGTTGCTGACGTTGCCGTACCAGAAGCTAAGAAAGAAATATTAGCAAAAGCTGATCAAGATGTAGAAAATATAAGAAAACAATTCAAACGTGGTTTGATAACAAACGAAGAAAGATACGACGCTGTTATCAAAGTTTGGGAAAAAGCAACTAAAGACGTTACAGAAGCTATGAAAGATAACTTCGATGATTTGAACCCAATTTACATGATGGCACAATCAGGAGCCAGAGGTAACATGAACCAGTTAAGACAAATTGCTGGTATGCGTGGACTTATGGCCGATACATCAGGTAAAGCCGTTGAAATCCCTATCAAATCTTGCTTCCGTGAAGGCCTAGATGCATTAGAGTACTTCATTTCATCACACGGTGCTAGAAAAGGTCTTGCTGATACAGCCTTAAGAACAGCCGATTCTGGATACTTAACAAGAAGACTTGTTGACGTTTCACAAGACTTAATCATCAGAGAAGACGATTGTGGAACTCATGATGGAATTGAAGTTGAAGAAATTAGAGATGGAAACCAAGTACTAGAAAAACTAGATGAAAGACTAGTTGGTAGATATTTAGTTGAAGACTTATATGATCCAGAAACAAAAGAATTATTATGTGATACTAACACAATGATTTCAGATGACTTAGCTAAGAAGATAATGAATAGCGGAATCAAGAAAGTAAAAGTTAGATCAATTCTTGGATGTAGAAGTAAATACGGAGCTTGTAGCAAGTGCTATGGTATGGGACTAGCAACAAGACAAAGAGTGGCAATAGGAGAATCTGTTGGAATCATAGCTGCACAATCAATTGGTGAGCCTGGTACACAGCTTACAATGAGAACATTCCATACTGGTGGTGTAGCTGGAGGAGATATCACACAAGGTCTTCCTAGAGTTGAAGAGTTATTTGAAGCTAGAAACCCTAAAGGTTTAGCTACAATAACTGAAATAGATGGTAAAGTTACAATAAATGATGACAAGAAGAGAAAAGAAGTAACAGTAGTTGGAAAAGACGATGCTAAGACATACGTAATTCCATTTGGTTCAAAACTAAAAGTTAAAGAGGGCGATGAAATAAAAGCCGGAGCTCCATTAACAGAAGGAAGTATAAATCCAAATGACATACTTGCAATTAATGGACCTGAAGGAGTTTACAACTATATTATTTCTGAAGTTCAAAAAGTTTATAGAAACCAAGGTGTTGATATCAACGATAAACACATCGAAGTTATAACAAAACAAATGCTTAATAAAGTAAGAGTTGAAGATGCTGGAGAAACAGGATTATTTACAGCTTCATTAATGGATATGTATGAATTCGAAGAAGCAAACGAAAAAGCTATAGCAGAAGGAAAGAAACCAGCAAAAGGAAGAAGAGTATTACTTGGAATCACAAAAGCATCTCTTGCAACAGATAGTTTCTTATCAGCTGCATCATTCCAAGAGACAACTAAAGTATTAACAGAAGCAGCAATCAAAGGTAAGACAGATGAATTGTTAGGATTAAAAGAAAATGTTATCATTGGTAAATTAATCCCAGCTGGAACTGGTTTAAAGAAATACAAAAACTTAAAAATTAATACAGACTTTATAAAAAAAGAAGAACCAGAAGCAGTTGATTTAGACAAAGCAGATGGAATTGATGAAATAGCTAAGGAACAAGAAAATGATGATGAAGAATAATAAAAATAAAAGATGCTATACCAAAAAGTATAGCATCTTTTTGTTTTATATAATAAGAAAGTTCTTCGAACTTCTTATTATATAAAATTAACAATGCACAGAAATTTGCTTTGCAAATTTCGCGCACGAACAAAGACGCGGACTTGAAAATATTATAATCAGTGCCAATGTTATTAATGTCCGCTTTTGTTCTAAAAAACATTGATAAAAGCAAGAAAAAAAGGTATAATAAAAACTCGGAAAAGCAATAAGAAAGAGGGTTATAAAAATGGAGAATAGAGATAAAATTAAAAAATTCTTAGCATATGATGGTAAAGTTGCAATAACAGTAGCAGAAACTACTCAAATAGTTGAAAAAGCAAGAGAAATACATGATTTAACTCCAACAACAACAGCAGCATTAGGAAGATTATTAACAGCAGTTACATTAATGGGAGTAGATTTAAAAAATACCGATGACAGTATAAGTGCCCAAATTAAAGGCGATGGACCAATTGGTACAATGATAGCCGTAACAGATAAAACACCAAAAGTAAGAGCATATATACAAAATCCTCATGTAGAACTACCATTAAATGATAAAGGAAAAATAGATGTAGGCGGTGCAGTTGGAAAAGCAGGTTACCTAAATATAATAAAAGATATTGGATTGAAAGAACCATATATTGGAATTGTACCATTAACAAGTGGAGAAATTGCAGAAGATTTCGCAAGATATTTTGTGGAGTCTGAACAGAAAAAATCAGCAATTTCATTAGGAGTTTTAGTAAATAAAGACGGTGTTGAGAAGGCTGGAGGGTATCTAATCTCTTTAATGCCAGACGTTACAGACGAAATTGTAACAAAACTAGAAGAAAATATACAAAAAGTACCTTCAATAAGTAAAATTTTATTAGAAAACAAGAAATTAGAGGAAATTGCTACAATAATAACAGGGGATTCTAAGATAAAAGAAATAGAAGAAAACACATCTCTTGTATACGAGTGTAATTGTAGTTTTGAAAAGTTTGAAAAAGGTTTAATTTCCTTAGGGAAAGCTGAATTACAAGACTTAATTGAACATGAAGAAAACATAGAAACAGTATGCCATTTTTGCAACAAAAAATACATATTTGACAAGAAGAAATTACAAGAAATTATTGACAAAATGTAAAATAAGGTAGAATGTTACTAAAATGAAAATCTTTTGTAATTGACTTATAGTAAAATCAAAACTATAATGAGTTCACTTTAAACACAAAGGGGTAAAAAAGTGGAAGAGTTAAAAAATAATGAGATAATCGAAGAGAAAAATGTTGAAGAAATTGTTAAAACAGAAACAAAAATAAACGTAAAAGATGAATTAGAAAAAATTAATAGCAAAACAATATTTGAATTCAAAAAAACATTAGATAGTTTTGAAATAGAAAATGTGAAATCTTATATAATTAAAGATGAAGAAAAAACTGTTAGTATTTTATTTTATGATAACGATTTCTTTGCAATAGATAGAGTTAATTTTAAAGATGAATTTGAATATGATTCAAATAAAGAAAAGTTACCAATATCCGAAAATTTAAATTATAAAATAAAAAAGATACCTAATGTTGCAAAAACAAGAAAAATTTTAAACATAGAAGATATTGAAACAAGAATTTATGATGTTTCTGAATATATAATACTTCTAAAAAAGGATACTTTAAAAGTACTAAAAGTTAATGGACAAGATGATATTGAAGAAGCAAAATATCAGAAATATAATTTAGACTTTTCAAAGCTTGAAGAATATGTTGAGAATTACGAAATAGAAGAAATAGAAAGATTAAAAGAGGAAAGAAGCATAAAAAATAGAATAAGACAAATTACAGAAAAAGCTAAATATATAATTATAGAACCATTTAGAATACTAAGAGATAAATTGCTAAGAACAAATCAAATAAAAATGTTATCAGATGGAAGACATAGTATTTTTGATAAAGAAGATTAAAAAACAAGGGACGAACTTTTTTTTAAAAAGATCGTCCCTTAATTCATGCATATTGATTTTTTGCGGATATAGTTATATAATAAGGAATATTTGAAAGGAGATGGAATATATGCAAATAGAAGATAAAGACGTTCTACATATAGCAAAATTAGCTCGTTTAAAATTAGCTGATAATGAACTAGAAAACTATAAGAAAAATCTACAAGAGATATTAGATTTTGCAGATACTATAAACCATGTAAATACAGATGATATCGGAGAAACAATAGGTATTAATGAAAACTATAATGTATTTAGAAAAGATGAGATAAAGCAAGAAAGTAATAAAGATGAATTATTATCAAATGCCCCAAGCCAAGATGAGGGAATGTTTAGAATACCAAAGGTAATAAATTAGAAATAAATTTTCAAGCGAAAGGAGAAAACCAATGGAAATCTATGAACTTACAGTACATGAGTTGTTAGAAAAATTAGAGAAAAAAGAAATTACTTCTCAAGAAATAGTTGAGAGTTATTTAAAGAGAATAGATGAGAAAGAAAATGATGTACAAGCTTTTGTAACAAAAGCAGGAGAAAAAACTTTAGAAGAAGCTAAAGAAATAGATGAGAAAAGAAAGGCAGGAGAAAAGCTTCCAAAGTTTGCAGGAATTCCAATAGGAATAAAAGACAATATGTGCACAAAAGGTGAGAAAACAACATGTAGTTCAAAAATGTTAGAAAACTTTGTATCACCATATGATGCAACAGTTATAGAAAAATTAAAAGAAGAAGATATGATTTCTTTAGGAAAATTAAATATGGATGAATTTGCAATGGGAGGTTCAACAGAATATTCATATTTCCACCCAACACATAATCCATGGAATTTAAGTAAAGTACCAGGAGGATCTTCTGGTGGTAGTGCAGCAGCAGTTGCTGCAAAATTAGTACCATGGGCACTTGGAAGTGATACTGGCGGATCAATTCGTCAGCCATCTTCACTTTGCGGTGTTGTAGGACTAAAACCAACATATGGTTTAGTTTCAAGATATGGATTAGTTGCATTTGCATCATCATTAGATCAAATAGGACCAATAACAAAAGACGTTGAAGATAGTGCAATGTTATTAAACATAATAGCAGGTCATGATGAAAAAGATACAACATCAGTAGATATAGAGAAAAAAGATTATACAAAGAGCCTAGTAAAAGATGTTAAAGGATTAAAAATAGGACTACCAAAAGAATTCATAGGTGAAGGAATAAATGAAGAAGTAAAACAAGCTATATTAGAAACAGCTAAAAAATATGAAGAATTAGGTGCAACAGTTGAAGAATGTAGCCTAGATATCGGAAAAGAAGCATTAGCTGTTTACTACATTATTGCTTGCGCAGAAGCAAGTTCAAACCTAGGTAGATTCGATGGAATCAGATATGGATACAGATCAGAAAAATTCGATAATTTAAGAGAAATATATATAAACTCAAGAACAGAAGGATTTGGACCAGAAGTAAAAAGAAGAATTATATTAGGAACATACGTATTATCATCAGGATACTATGATGCTTATTATAAAAAAGCTCAAAAAGTTAGAACTGTAATAAGAAATGAATATCAAAAATTATTCGAAAAATATGATTTAATCCTAACACCAACATCACCAACAGTAGCTTTTGGAATAGGGGAAAAATCTAATAATCCACTTGAAATGTATTTAGCAGATATATGTACTGTACCTGTTAATATTGCTGGATTACCAGGGATGAGCTTACCAGTTTCTTTAGATAAACAAGGAATGCCAATCGGAGTTCAACTTATTGGAAAACATTTTGATGAAGAAACAATATTCAGAGCAGCATATACATTAGAACAAGAAGTTAAATTTAGAGAAAAATATAAACCAGAATTTAAAAAATAAAGATCGCTAATCTATAAAATAAAGGAGGAAATGAAGATGTCACTAGAAGATTACGAGGTAGTAATAGGACTAGAAGTACACTGTGAACTATCAACAAAAACAAAAATATTTTGTTCATGTCCTACAGAATTTGGTGGAGAACCAAATACACACTGCTGTCCAATATGTATGGCAATGCCAGGAACATTACCGGTGTTGAATGAAAAAGTAGTAGAATATGCCGTAAAAGCAGGTCTTGCAACAAATTGTACTATATCAAAAAATAGTAAAAATGATAGAAAAAATTATTTTTATCCTGATTTACCAAAAGCATATCAGATATCACAATATGACATGCCATTATGTCAAAATGGACATGTAGATATAGAAGATGAAAACGGAGAAAAGAAGACTATAAGAATCTTAAGAATTCATATAGAAGAAGATGCAGGAAAATTAAACCATGACGAATATGGAAGAGGAAGCTTTGTAGATTTAAACAGAGCTGGAGTACCACTAATAGAAGTAGTTTCAGAGCCAGACTTGAGAAGTGCAGAAGAAGCTGAAAATTACTTAAGAAAATTGAAATCAATATTTGAATATATCCAAATATCAGACTGTAAAATGCAAGAAGGTTCATTAAGAGCCGACGTTAACGTTTCAGTTAGAAAAAAAGGTGCAACAGAATTCGGAACAAGAACAGAAATGAAAAACATGAACTCATTCAGATCAATTGTTAGAGCTATCAACTATGAAGCTGAAAGACAGGTAGAAGTAATAGAAAATGGCGGAACAATTACTCAGGAAACATTAAGATGGGATGATGTATCTGGAAAAACATTCCCTATGAGAGATAAAGAGGATGCACAAGATTATAGATATTTCCCAGATCCAGATTTAGTTGCAATAAAATTATCTGATGAGTACATTGAAAACATTAGAAAGAACCTACCAGAGTTACCAGAAGTTAAGAAAGAAAGATATATCAATAATTTTGAGTTATCAGAAAAAGCTGCTAACTTTGTAACTTCTTCAAAATATTATTCAGATATATTTGATGAAGCAACCGAAAAATCTAAAAATCCAAAAGCAGTAAGCAACTGGTTAATGTCAGATATAGCAAGAATCTTAAATGAAAAAGAAGAAGAGGCTGATAAGATTCCATTCACAGGAAAAGAATTAGGAGAATTAGTAGAATTAATCGATAAAGGAACAATAAGCAATAACATAGGAAAGAAAGTCCTTGATGAACTATTTGAAAATCCAAAAGCTCCAAGTGAAATAATAAAAGAAAAAGGATGGATTCAGATTTCTGATGAAGGAGCAATAAAAGAAGTTGTATTAAAAGTACTAGAAAATAATCCTCAATCAGTAGCTGACTACAAAGCTGGAAAAGATAGAGCATTAGGATTCTTAGTAGGACAAGCAATGAAGGAAACAAAAGGAAAAGCAAATCCGCAAATGCTTAACAAAATGTTTATAGAAGAGTTGAAAAAATAAAAGCCAGAGGTATTCTAAGTTTTAGAATATCTCTTTTTTATTATAAGAATAATAAAACAATAATATTAAGTTAAACTCAAATTATTGAAAAACTCTAATAATTAGAGTTCTTTTTAATTAAAAAATATTTTTATCAACTTTAAAATTAAAGTAAACTTTACAAAATGTAAATAAAACTGACAAAACAAATATGAAATAGTATACTTTAAGCAAATAGAAGTTAAGGAGGGAAGAGTATGAGAAAAGAAGAAAAACTAATGAAAACAAATGAAGACGAAGAAAATATATAAGTAAACAATAGATAAATTAAAAAGAGGTGTTCTGCATTCAGAACGCCTCTTTTCCCTGCAAAAAATCTAATTAGATGCCAATTAATAAAGCTATACTTGTCGTTTAATATTTTTTAATATAATTAAAAAGAAACTTTAACATTATTTTTTATAGCTTCATCTTCAACTTTAAATAATTCAGCTTGTTTAAAATTGAACATATTAGCAATTATATTATTTGGAAAAATTTCTAGTTTTGTATTATATGCTGTAACAATATTGTTGTATGAAGCACGTGAAGAAGAAATTTGGTTCTCTGTATTAGAAAGTTCTTCCTGCAAACTTAAAAAGTTTGTATTTGCTTTTAAATCTGGATACTGTTCAGCAACTACTTTAATTGAATTTAAAGCAGAAGATAATTCTTTTTCAAGCTTTGCTTTTTCTTGAATAGTTGAAGCACTAGCCCAAGAAGTACGAAGTTCTGTAACTTTAGTTAAGACGCTTTCTTCATGTTTCATATATCCTTTAACTGTTTCGACAAGGTTTGGAATTAAATCAAATCTTCTTTGTAATTCAACATCTATTTTTGACCAAGCATTTTCAACTTGATTTCTTGAAGAGATAAGTCCATTATAAACAGACATTACAAAAATAGCGATGAAAACAATAAGAACAATGATAATAAGTAAAGCTAGCATAATTGTCCCTCCTTATATTAACTTATAAAAGGATAATAGCATATGAAAGCAAAAAAAACAAGAAAAATGATTACAAAAAAGTAATAAATTAAAATGAGAAACATATATTATTATATATACGTTTTTTGCTTTAAAATTGGAAAAGCTTACGGCCACTTACTTTCAAAGAGTGTACAAAAGTTGACAAATGTAACTAAAAGGAGTATAATCTAATTGTTATTTCTAAAGGGAGGAATATATGAAAACAGAAGAAACTTTATCCAAAGGGATAATTAAAAGGATTGTTTTTATAACATTAGTTCTAGTAATATTACTAGGAGTAGGCGTCTTAGCAGGAACACAATCAGTTAATAGTGTAACAATAAAATTTTCAGATAAAACAGAATTAACAGTAATAACATCAAAAACAAATGTAAACGATATTTTAAAAGAAAATAATATCTATATTTCTGAAGAAGAAATAGTTACACCAAGTTTTGAAGAAAATATTGATTCAAGCAAAACTATTACAATTGCAAGAAAAGGCACAAAAAATGCTCAAGAAGTAACAGAAGAAAAAAATACAGAATCAACTTCATCAGAAGTAATTGAAAGTAATGAAATTTTAAATTCAAATAACGAAACTATTGTTGAAAAAATAGTAAAAGAAACTGTTGAAATACCATTTGAAACAATAACAAAAGAAGTGTCATCAACAGCACAAGGAGAAAAAGTTGACAAAGTTCTTCAAGAAGGACAAAACGGAATAAAAGAAATAACATATAAAATAAAATACCAAAACGATGTCGAAGTTGAAAGAACACAAATATCTGAACAAGTTGTACAAGAACCTGTTGATAAAATTGTCCAAGTAACTGTTAAAGTAAGTAACAGATCTACAATGGCAAGTAGAAATTTAGGAGCATCATCAGCAAGTGCTGCTGAAGCACAAGCATATGCTAGACAAAGATGCGCAGCATATGGATGGAGTGAAAACGATTATTACAATCTAGTTGCATTATGGAATAAAGAAAGTCATTGGAATATGTATGCACAAAATAGATATTCTGGTGCATATGGCATACCTCAAGCATTACCAGGTAGTAAAATGGCAAGCGCAGGAAGTGATTATCTAACAAACTACCAAACACAAGTAAACTGGGGAATAAGCTATATAAAAGGAAGATATGGAAATCCAACAGTTGCTTTATATCATTCACAAGCAACAGGATGGTATTAATAAGAATTAAAATGAAGAAGCTAAATTGTAGCTTCTTTTTTTGTAGAATATCAAGAAATGTATTAAATATATTTTTAAAATCTATGCAATAGAAAAAAGATTATCTTGATAAATTGATTGTAAAAAATAAAAAAATATGTTATAAAAAAGAAGTGATTTTTCAAAAAAATTATCAAGTAATTATTTTGAAAAAGGTAAAGAATATTTATATTAGAAAAGGAGAAGAATATAGTGGGAAAAGTAAGAGGATTTGAAGTAGCAAAAGGATTTGAAGATAAGAATATAAATTTACCAGTTAGAAAAACAAAAAAATCAGCAGGGTATGATATGGAAGCAGCTGAAGATTGCGTAATTCCAGCATACAAATTTGGTCAAAAACCAACTCTAGTAAAAACAGGATTAAAAGCGTACATGCCAGATGATGAATATTTAATGTTATGCAACAGAAGTTCTAACCCAGGAAAGAAAGGATTAATATTAGCAAATAGTGTAGGAATTGTTGATAGTGATTACTATGGAAATCCAGATAATGATGGAGCAATAATGTTTGCATTTTTCAATTTCTTTGAGCATGATTTAGAAATAAAAAAAGGCGATGTATTAGGACAAGGAATATTCCTAAAATATTATACAGTAGATAATGACAAAGCTGAAGGAGACAGAGTTGGAGGATTTGGATCTACTAATAAATAATAACCCAATAAAAAAGTAGCAATTTTAAATTGCTACTTTTTTAGGCATTTTTTTAATAAAAAACTAAAAATAAAACTATACAATAACCAAATAAAAAAATCAATAGTTAATAAACATAATTATAAAAAATAAAAATTTTTATTTTGACTTTTGGAAGATTTTGTTGTATAATAATTATGTGCTAAAAAATAAAATTTACCTGAAAGGAGTGAGTCTTACATGTTTAATGTAGGTGACAAAGTAGTTTATCCAATGCATGGCGCTGGAGTAATAGAATCAATAGAGGAGAAAGCAATTCTTGATGAAAAGCAATCTTATTATATTATAAAAATGCCAGGTGAGGTAAAGGTTATGGTTCCTACTGCAAAAGCAGAAGAAATTGGAGTTAGAAATATCATAGACAAAGCATCTGCCGAGAAAGTCATTAAAGTTTTGGAACAAGAGAGCACAGAAATGTCTATGAATTGGAACAAAAGATATAGAGACAATATGGAAAAAATGAAAACAGGAAACATTTATGAAGTAGCAGATATTGTTAGAAATTTAAGTTTCAAACAAAAAGAAAAAGGTTTATCTACTGGTGAAAAGAAAATGCTTTTAAATGCTAAACAAATTTTAGTTAGTGAGTTAGTTTTAGCAGAACAAAAAGATTTAAATGAAATAGAATCAATAGTAGAAAATAAAATAAATGCTTCTTATGAAGTACATTTAGCATCATTGGAACAACATACAGGAGAAGAAAGTGTTGTTAAAAAATTTATACCTTTAAATTAATTTAACTCATAAAATAGGATATATAATAGAAAAGAAGTGGAAACACCTCTTTTTTCTATTATATGAAGGATATAAAAATTATAATAAAAATGGATTACAAATAAATTACATATATATACAAAGAAATTAGTAGATGCTATAATAAAAAAAGATAGGAGGGCAAAATAATTTGAATCAGATTTTGATAACAGAAAAATTATATATAACACCTGAACTAAAAAGACAGAAAAAATTATATAAAATTGATTTTATAATTTCTGTTTTTTTGTTGTGCCTTCTTTTTTCATACTATATATATGCCGAGTATGATAAATATGCAGATGAGAAAAAATCCCAAGAAATACTAGCAAGTATGCAAGTCCCAGACTCTGCACAAGAAACATATGTATATGATGATACAACAGTAAAAGTAGAAGATAATGAAAAAATCGTAGTAATATTAAATGATGAAGATTCAACTACCACAATTGATACATCAAACTTAAATAATGCAAATGCTATTAGAAAAACTAATGTACCAGCAAAAAATGTTATGAAAGCAGATAATGGTGAAGAATATTATGCTATAGCAACAATAAACATTCCAAAATTGAATTGGTCTGAACCATATCCAATACTAGATCATTGGTCAGTGGCATTACTAAAAATTTCACCTTGTAAATTTCATGGAGCAGATCCAAACGAAGTAGGAAATTTTTGTATAGTTGGACATAACTATAGAAACTCACTTTTCTTTAGTAAAGTACCAACACTAGAAAATGGAGATAGCATTGAAATAACAGACAATTATGGAAGAAAAGTAAACTATATTGTATACGATAAACATGTTGTAAGTGAGGATAATACAAAAGATACATCTCAAGTAACACATGGAAAAAGAGAAATAACATTGATAACATGTACGAACGAAAGCAATGCAAATAGATACATAATAAAAGCAAGAGAAGAGGGAAAATAAAAGCTTTAATAATATAATGTTCTTTTATACATTTTGTATTTATTCTTTAGCCTTAAAAAATTATATTGAAAAATGTTTTACAATAATATATAATACAATCGTTAAAACAAAAGAAGATTGGAGAGAAAATGGTGAACGAAATTATTGCGTCAATGGATGTAAATAATGTATTAAAATATAGCACGGCATTAGCTATAATTTTAGGTGGCAAAATTATAAGCCCAGTAATTGCTCATATAGTTATATTAATTTTTCATAAATTATTTAAGGTTGATACAAAAGTTACAGAAAGTGGATTTTACGGACCGTTTAAATTTATTATAACTGTGGCTGGATTTGGAATAGCAATATATTTTTTAGATTTGCCAAAAGGTGTAATTAATTTATACAACAAAGTTTTTAAAATATTACTTATATTAACAATTGCAAAAGCAATAACAAATTGTTTAGAACCAGATTCAACATTTTTCACAAAACTTGAATCCGCTACTAGGTTTAACGGAAATGAAGCACTAAATTCATTTATTGGAAAGATTTTAAAATCCTTAACATATATAGTTGCAGCATTTATGATACTTTCTGATTTTAATTATGACTTAGGAGGATTAGCAACAGGTTTAGGATTAGGAAGTGCGGTTGTTGCTTTAGCTGCACAGGACTTTGTAAAAAGCCTAATAGGTGGATTTACGATAATAACAGATAAACCTTTTGAAATAGGCGATTTTATAGAAGTTGGAAAATTCCAAGGAACAGTTGCAGATATAACATTTAGAAGTACAAGATTAAAAGCAGTAAACAACACGGAAATATCAATGCCTAATTCTGTTATTGTAACTGAATATGTAAAAAACTGGAGCAAAATAGAAAATAGAAGAATAGAAATGAATCTTAGAATAAGCTTAGAAGCAAATTCTGAAACAGTAAATAGATGTATTTCAAGAATAAAAACAGTTTTAAGAAATAATGAAAATATTATTGATGAAACAATAGGAGTACATTTTGATAGCATAGAAAGCGATGCTAATATAATTTTAGTATATGCGTACATAAATACAGCAGATTATAATAAATACTTAGAAGTAAAAGAACAAATTAATTGCGATATTTTATCTGTATTAGACAGAGAAAATATACCTCTTGTGTATCCAACACAAAAAGTATACATGAAATCAATATAAAATAAAAAATTATATTGCAATAATTCGCATTTAAGTATATTATAAAAAATACAGTAGAAAAATATAAACGAAAGAAGATAAATTTGGATTTAAGTTTATAATATATTAGTAAAAATTATTAAAAGGATGTAAAATGAGTTTAATATTCAAAAAATAATATGTAAGTACATATTATTTTTGCAGTAATTGCAATGAATAAAAGACAAAATACTAATTAAAAAAGTATAAACCCAGGGACAATATTTTTTCATAAATGGGCAACTTAAATCTATATAGTACACTAATAATATACAAAAGATTTTGAAAAGGATAAGAGAAAAAATATTAGGAATGGTGGAAGTAAAATGAAAGCATTAATAACAGGCGCATCTTCTGGAATAGGAAGAGAAATAGCTCTTTATTTGAGTGATTTAGGATACGATATTATAGTAGTAGCAAGAAATGAGCTTGCACTAAGAGATATTCAAAGAGAAGTAAAAACAAAAGTTGAAGTCGTTTCAATGGACTTAACAGATAGAGAAAATGTTTGGAAATTACATGAGATGTACAAAAATGAACCAATAGAAGTATTAGTAAATAATGCTGGATTTGGTGTACATGGACTTGTAACAGAAACAAATTTGGAAAAAGACTTAGAGTTAATAGATTTGAACATTACAGCATTACATATGCTAACTAAATTATTCCTAAAAGATATGAAGAAAAGAAATTTAGGATATATATTAAATGTTTCATCAATTGCAGGATTTCTATCTGGACCTCTTATGGCAGAGTATTATGCTTCTAAGAACTTTGTGTTATCATATACTAAAGCAATTTATACAGAGCTAAAAAAAGAAGGATCAGAAGTTCATATAAGTGCATTATGTCCAGGACCTACAAAAACAAACTTTAACAAAGTAGCAAAAGTTGATTTTAGAATGAAATCATATAGTGCAGAATATGTTGCAGAATATGGAATAAACAAAATGTTTGAAGAAAAGCCTGTTATAATTCCAGGTTTCAAAATGAAATTTGTACATGTTGCAAGTAAACTATTACCAAGTTCTCTAACAAGTGAATTTGCTTATGAAATACAAAGAAGAAAAAGAAAATAAGGATAGGTAAAACGAATGAAAATTAGGTGCATAGGTACAGGCACAATGGGATCAGTCAAAAGAGGAAATCAAAGCATAATGGTTGATGACATACTTTTAGATGTCGGTTCAGGAGTAGTAAAAAAAATAGAGCAATTAGAAATTTATACAAAGTCAGTTAATTATTTACTTATAACACATGTACATGCAGATCACTTTGTTGATTTGCCAAATTATCTAATAGGACGAAGCATTAGAGGAGAAACTACAAACCTATTGTATATAATTTGTGGAAAAGGCATAAAAGAAAAAGTAATTCAGCTCTTTGAACTTTGCTTCGGAGATGGAAACAAAGAAAAATATGAAAATTTCGAAGAAAAATATCATGTTAAATTTATAGAACTAACTAATGGAGAAAGTTTTGCAACTGATCAAATGAAAATTACAGCATATGAACTAGAACATGGAGATTGCAAACCAATATTAGGATTTACAATTGAGAAAGACAATAAAACAGTCGGTTATGCAACAGACACAACGTTATGTGACAATGTTAGAAAAATATGTGAAAAGTCTGATTATGCTTTTTTAGATGCAACAAGAATGTTTTCAACCAAATCACATATGGGACTAGAAGAAGTAATAGCTCTTTCAGAAGAATATCCTAATACAAAAATTTATGCAATACACAGAAATGATGATGTATATAAAGAAGATGTTAATATAGAATTTCCAAATGACGGAGATATAATTGAAATATAAGAATAAAATAAAATTCACCTCATACAGTAGAGTAGAGGTGAATTTTTTTATGATTAAGTTTACAAAAATGCAAGGTTTAGGTAATGATTTTATATGTACAGAATTTGAAAATACAAAGCAATATAATCTAAAAATATTTTCAAAATTTGTGTGTGATAGACATTTTGGAATTGGAGCAGATGGATTAATTTTATTTGCTAATAGCAAAGTAGCAGATTTCAAAATGAGAATTTTTAATAATGATGGAACTGAAGCAGAAATGTGCGGAAACGGAATAAGATGCTTGGCAAAATATTTATATGAAAAAGAATATACAAATAAAGAAGAAATGACGATTGAAACATTAGCAGGTATAAAAACTGTAAAATTAGTAGTGGAAAACAATAAAATCATGGCAGTTAGAATAAATATGGGAAAACCTCAAACATCTGCTAATAAACTACCAATATATTTGCCACAAAGATATTACAACACAAATAATATGTGCAAAGTAATGTTTCGAGCATCTGATAAAGATTTAGAAGGAATTTTCTTAAGTGTTGGAAATCCTCATACAGTTATAAAAGTAAAAAATGTTAAAGAAATACCAGTAGTTAAATATGGAAAAATTATAGAAAACTATAAATTTTTTCCTCAAAAAACAAATGTTGAGTTTGTAGAAAAGATTGATGAGAATAATATAAGAGTTAGAGTTTGGGAAAGAGGCGTTGGCGAAACATTAGCTTGTGGAACAGGAGCAGTAGCTAGCGCGTATGCAATGTACAAAGAAAAAGAAATAAATAATGATGTTAAAGTAGATTTAGATGGCGGAAGTTTGCGAATATATATAAACCCAGAAACAGAAGAAGTATATATGGAAGGAATGGCAATTAACGTTTTTGAAGGTGAGATTGATTTATAAAAAGGCAATTAAGAAGTATTATTAAATACTTTTTAATTGCCTTTTGGCTTAATTATCTAGTGAGCTAAAGAAAGCTCCAAACACCCCTAAAATAGCAAAGAGAATAAGTACATATATTCTTAAAATAAAGAATATGATTGCAAGTACTGTGTAACTGCCAATGCAAGTAAGTGCTGCCCAAAAAAGAGCCTTCAAAAGTCTTATTACTATAAAGTCATGCCGTGAAGCAAGAAAAACGAAGATAAAAACTAAAACGGCTAAAATTATAGCAGTAAGAAAAAGAACTTTACTCATCATGCAATTGGGATTATACAATTTTTCAAACATCATTTTTCTCCCTTCTTCAATAAATTATTTAACACATAAATAATACCACAAATAGGAAAAATTATCAATATAAGCTAAAGAAAAGTTTACAAATTGCATATAAAACTCAAAAATGGAAATAATTAAAATAACGAAATAACGAAAGGAGATTTTAGTTTGATAAACAAGGTAGAAATTTGTGGAGTAAACACTTCGAAATTACCTATATTATCAAATGAAGAAAAAAAGGAATTATTAGAAAAAATAAAAAATGGAGATACAGATGCAAGAGAAAAATTTATACAAGGTAATTTAAGATTAGTTTTGAGTGTGGTTCAAAGATTTTCAGGAAGAAATGAGAGCGCAGATGATTTATTTCAAATAGGATGTATAGGATTAATAAAATCAATAGACAATTTCGATACAAGTTTAAATGTGCAATTTAGTACGTACGCAGTTCCGATGATTATACGGAGAAATTAGAAGATATTTAAGAGATAATAACATAGTCAGAGTAAGTAGATCGGTGAGAGATTTAGCATATAAAACAATACAAGTAAGAGAAAGACTTACAAAAGAAACCGGAAAAGAACCAGGAATAGAAGAGATTGCAAAAGAACTAGAAACAACACCAGAGGATATAGCATTTAGTCTAGATGCAATTCAAGATCCAGTATCATTACAAGAACCTGTCTACAATGATGGAGCAGATAGCATATATATAATGGATCAAGTAAAAGATGTAAAAAATACAGATGAACTATGGGCAGAAAATATAACAATATTAGAGGCAATGAAAAAATTAAGCGATAAAGAAAAATTAATAGTTAACAAAAGATTTTTTGACGGTAGAACGCAAATGGAGGTTGCAGAAGAGATTGGAATTTCGCAAGCACAAGTGTCAAGGCTCGAAAAAAGCGCAATTGAGAGAATAAAAAGAATATGGAAATAAACTTAAATATCAACTAAAATTATATCTTCACCAATACACTTTATGTTAGCCCAAGGAATAACAATATCATTATCAGAAGTAAAAAGATTAAAGAATTTGTTTGTCCCTGGAACAATAATAGAAGTTATTATACCACTACCAAGCTCAGCATTTACATCTTGAACATATCCAAGTCGCTGAGCATTATTAATATTAATAACTTCTTTATGTTTAAAATCAAGACCTTTTGAATTCATTATACACACCTCTAATTAATAATATGTAAAACTTTTGATAATGTGAAAGGAGAAATATGAAAATAAGTTGGCTAAAATCAAACAAAGATTCTAAAAATTTTAAATTTGTAGAAAGACTGGGATTTGAAGTTATTAAATTAGATAACCAAGAAAATGTAGATCAGAAAATTAGAGAATTGATAGAAAATAAGAACGACACAATTGTAATAACTCAAGAGCTAGCTGGCTTTTCAGAAGATATAATAAAAAAATATTCAAAAAATAAAGATGTGAAAATTATTATAAACAAAACTTAAAGAGTTCATAGTTAAAAGAAAGGAAATTTATAATTATGAATAAAGAAAAATTAAACAACATAGTTATTCTAAAAGAAATTCCATCAAACTTAATTGATGAGGCAATAATAATTTTGAAATCAAATAATTCATTAAATAAGAAAAAGATAGAAGATTATGCTAAGTTAGAAGGAATGGATATTGTTAAAAATTATTTGAAAGAGGAAAAACATAAACGAAGTTTAAAAAAGAAAAAAATATATTTTTCCATAGCAATAATTACATTTTTTTCTCTTCTATTTCTATTAATAAAGCATATACATTAGTAAAAGAAAATTGGACATAAAGTTCCATGAAAGTGAGGTATGTATATGCTTACTGATGAAGAAAAAATACAAAGAGCAAAAGAAATATATTATAGAAGAAATGGAATAAGTTACCGTGGGGAAGAAAAGAAGAAAAGATATTCACCATTAAAAATGTTTCTTATAATAATTCTAATAGGAGCATCAGTATATGCATACGAGAATAAAGAAAAAATTTTAACACAAGAAACTAGTAAAGAAATAAAAGATTTTCTAAATACCAAAATAGATGTCAATTCTATATTTAAAAAACAGGAAATGAAAGAAGAAAATAAAACAGAAAATGAAATTACAGAAGAAAAACAAATTGAAGAAAATAAGATAGAAGAAAGCCAACAGGCAGAACCACAAACAGAAGAACAGCAATCAGGAGCAACGCAAAACTATTCTGTAATATGGCCAATCCATGGAACTATAACTTCAAATTTCGGAAAAAGAGAATCTTCAGATGAAAGAGTAGTTCCAAACCATACAGGAGTTGACATTGGCGGAAACGAGCGGTGATAACATTGTATCTGCAACAACAGGAACAGTAACACTGGTGTCAAATCAAGGAGATTTAGGTAATCATGTAAAAATTGTTAATGACGAATATGAAGCGGTATATGCACATTGCAGTCAGATACTTGTACAAGAAGGAAGTCAAATAAATCAAGGTGATGTCATAGCAACTGTAGGGAGTACAGGAAATTCAACCGGAAACCATCTGCATTTTGAAATAATAAAACAAGGAGAGTATATAGATCCTTTAACAGTAATAGAAAAGTAGGTGAGAATATTGAAAATAAAAGTTGATTTGAAAATCTTTTTAATAATAATTTTATACATATTAACCAAAAACATTAAAGTGTTTGCAATATCGTTTATTTTTATTCTATTACACGAATTAGGACATGCAATAACAGGAATAATATTAGGACTAAAAATAAAAAAGATAAATATAAATGTTTTTGGATTATCCATAGAGTTCGAAAACTATGGAAAAGAAAGACTAAACAATAAGATAATTATAGACATGGCAGGACCAGCTATAAATATAATTACTTTTATAATAGCAGTTATATTTAAAAATGAAGAGATTGCATATATAAATATACTGCTAGCAATTATAAATTTATTGCCTATTTATCCACTAGATGGTGGAAGAATAGTGAAAAATTTATTGCTAAAAAGCCATAATTATAAACAAGTAGTTGGATATACTGAAAAAATTTCGAAAGATACACTTATAATAATAACTGCAATTTCAAGTATAGTAATATTGTACATTAAAAATGTCGGAATATTTCTAGTTATATTATACTTGTGGTCAATAGCCTTAAAAGAATGGAGGAAAAACCAAATAATAAAAAGAGCATTTCAAGCAATACAGAATAATACATAATAAATTTGAAAAAAATTAAAAAAAGTGATATAACAAAAAGTACCTTATAATAATTGCGATAATAATTTATTGTAATCATGATATGTAATCATTTAGGAGGCTACAATGATTAAAATTAATGAAAATTTTTTAGAATTACAAGAGAGCTACTTATTTGCAACAATAGCACAAAAGGTAGCAAAATACTCAAAAGAAAATCCAGACAAAAAAATAATTAAATTAGGAATAGGAGATGTTACAAGACCAATACCAGAAGTCGTATTGCAAGCGATTCACAAAGCGACAGATGAACAAGCGAGTTCAGAGACTTTTAGAGGATATGGACCTGAACAAGGGTATGAATTTTTAAGAGAGAAAATTAAAGAATACGATTACAAATCAAGAAATGTTGATATAGACATTGACGAAATATTTGTGTCAGATGGAGCAAAATGTGATTGCGGAAATATCGTAGACATTTTAGCACAAGATAATAAAGTTGCAATAACAGATCCTGTATATCCAGTATATCTAGATACAAACGTAATGTCTGGAAGAAGCGGAAAATATGATAAAGAAACAGGAAAATATGAAAATATAGTATACATACCTGCAACGTCAGAGAACAATTTTGTTCCAGAACTTCCAAAAGAAAAAGTGGATATTATATATCTATGTTATCCAAACAATCCAACAGGAACAACTTTAACAAAAGAGCAATTAGAAACATGGGTTAAGTATGCAAAAGAAAATAAAGCTTTAATATTATTTGATGCAGCATATGAAGCTTTTATAACAGATGAAAATGTGCCACATTCTATATATGAGATAAAAGGAGCAAAAGAAGTTGCAATAGAATTTAGAAGCTATTCTAAAACAGCAGGTTTTACTGGAATGAGATGTGCATTTATAGTTGTACCAAAAGAATTGAAGGGATTCACTAAATCAGGAGAAGAAGTATCAATAAATAAACTATGGAATAGAAGACATTGTACAAAGTTTAACGGTGTTTCTTATATAGTACAAAGAGCTGCAGAAGCGGTATATACAGAAGAAGGAAGAAAGCAAATAAAAGAAAATATAGATTACTATAAAGAAAACGCAAGAATAATTAAGCAAGGACTAGAAGAAGCGGGATACACAGTATATGGTGGAGTAAATTCACCATATGTATGGTTGCAATTACCAGATGGAATGAAATCATGGGATTTCTTTGATAAATTATTAACAGAGGCAAATGTCGTGGGAACACCTGGTGTTGGTTTCGGACCAAGTGGAGAAGGATATTTTAGATTAACGGGATTTGGAACAAAAGAGAATACAAAAGAAGCAATTAGAAGAATAAAAGAAATGAAATAAAATAATTAATATTTAAGGTCTAAAATCAAAAAAATTTAGACCTTATTTTTATAATAAGAATAATTTGATAAGAATCTAAATAAAAACAGAAAATCCTACAATATAAACACATACACATAGAAGTTTGAAAAAAGCCTTATCCCTTGAAATATTTGACTTTTACAGCAAAATGAGGTAAAATATTAAAGTATTGAGGGGATTAAAATTTATGAGTAATGAAAAGAAAACAATTGAAAAATTAACATCAAGGGTAAAGATATATTTAGTTATAATAGCTTTACTCTTTATTTTGATATGCACATACGATATAAAATGGATTATTCCATCTGTAATTTTTTATATATTAATAATAATTTATACAATATGGTCAAACACCAAAAAGAAAACAGAGATTGAGTCTCATATTGAAGAAGTCGCATGGGGAATGAATTCAACAGTAAGAAGTACACTTAACAAATCATCAATACCATTACTTGTTGTTGAAACTGATGGTAACGTTATATTTAGAAATCCAAAATTCAACAAGGAATTCAAAGATGTTGATGTAATAACATATGTAGACAGCATAATTAAAGAGATAAAACTAGAAATTGAAAACAATAAAGATAAAAAAGAATTAACAAAACAGCTAACAATTGGTAACAGAGTTTATAAAGTTCTATGCGAGTATACAGTAAGTAAAAAAAGAGATAAAAGAAAACAAAGAGAATATATGCTAACACTTAACTTTATAAATGAAACAAAATATAACGAACTTTTTGACAGATATATAAATGAAAAGTTATGCATTGGAATTGCTGTTATAGATAACTATGAGGAATTAATTCAAAAATTATCACCTGAAGAAAAACCAGGAGTTTTAGCAAGAATTGATAAAACAGTATTTGATTGGGCTTCTTCAACAGGTGGACTTGTTATAAAAAATGAAAGAGACACATACGTATATGTATTTGAACAAAGATATTTAGCAGAAATTGAAAAAAGCAAAATTAATATATTAGACCTAGTAAAAGAGATAGACGCCAAAGTTCCAATAACATTAAGTATATCTATATCAAATGAAGAAAATACTTATTATGATAGATACAAATCTGCACTAGATGGATTAGAACTTGTTCTTGGAAGAGGTGGAGATCAATGTATCGTTAGAAAAGAAGGAAAATATAAATTCTATGGTGGTAAATCATTAGAAGTTGAAAAACGTACAAGAGTTAAAGCAAGAATTGTAGCTCATACCATTGAAAGCATGATTGATGAAGCAAAAAATGTAATTATCATGGGACACAAAAATGCTGATATAGACTCATTAGGTTCATCTATGGGAATGTATAGATTAGCAGTTACAATGGGAAAAACTGCTTATATTGTAGCAACAGATTTAGGTATGAACTTAGGAAAATTTGTTGATACATTAAAAGAAACAGAATATGAAAAAATAATAATAGACAAAAAAGAAGCTTTAAATTTAATTGATAAAGATACATTACTAATAGTAGTAGATACACATAAAAAATCATTTGTTCAGGTACCAGAACTATTAGATAAAACAGAAAAAATTGTTGTAATAGATCATCATAGAAAAGGACCAGACTTTATTGAAAATGCAAGTTTAACTTTCCAAGAAGTATATGCTTCATCAGCAGCCGAATTAGTCACAGAAATTTTACAATATGTTGAAAGAAAAGTTGAATTAACACAAATTGAAATAGAAAGTTTATATGGCGGAATAATGGTTGACACTAAAAACTTCACATTTAAAACTGGAGTTAGAACTTTTGAAGCAGCTGCATATTTAAGAAGATTTGGTGTAGACATAATTAAAGTTAAAAAATGGTTCCAAGCAGATTTGGAAAGCTATAATGTAATAGCTGACATAGTAAAAAAGGCAGATATGGTTTCAGATACAATTGCAATATCAACATATGATGAAGTTAGTAAAGATGCTAACACAATCTGTGCAAAAGCTGCGGACGAATTGCTTACAATTAGCAATATTACTGCATCATTTGTAATTGGAAATAATGGAGACAATATTTGCATAAGTGGTAGATCAATAGGAGACATAAATGTTCAAATAATATTGGAAAAAATGGGCGGTGGCGGACATATAACATTAGCCGGAGCTCAACTAACAGGTGTAACTATTGATGAAGCTAAAACAGAATTAATGAACAGAATCAATGAATATTTTTCTGAAATAAGTGAATAGAAGGGAGAATTGATATGAAAGTAATACTTTTAGCAGACATTAAAGGAGTAGGAAAAAAAGATCAAGTAATAAATGCAAGCGATGGATATGCAAGAAATTTTTTATTTCCTAAGAAATTAGCTGTAGAAGCTAACAACGAAAATATGGCAAAATTAAAAGCAAAAAATGAATCAAAAGCATATAAAAAAGAAATGGATATAAAAGAAGCAAAAGCTGTAAAAGAAAAAATTGAAAAAATAACAATGAAAATGGTTGTTAAAGCAGGAGAAAATGGAAAAATCTTTGGAGGAGTTACTTCAAAAGAAATAGCTGAAAACTTGAAAAAAGAGTATTCAATTGAAATAGATAAGAAAAAAGTTTTATTACCAGAAACAATAAAAAACATAGGTACATTTACAGTTGATATAAAACTATATGAAGGAATAATCGCACAACTAAAATTAAACGTAGTAGCATAAAACAATTGAAAGGAAGCTAAAAAAATGGAATTAGGACGTATACCACCAAATGATGTAGAAGCTGAACAAGCAATTTTAGGATGCATGTTAACAGATAAAGATTCTGTAATTGCAGCAATGGAAAAATTAAAAGAAGAAGATTTTTACAGAGAAGATAATAAAGCTATATATTCTGCAATGCTTTCATTATATGGAAGAGCAGAGCCAATAGATATAATTACAGTAAAAGCTGAATTAGTTGAAAACGGAAAGTTTGACCAAGTTGGTGGATTAGAATATTTAGCTGTATTACCGGAAAAAGTGCCAACAACTACAAATGTAGATAAATACATAAAAATTGTAGAAGAAAAATCAGTATTAAGAAACTTAATAAAAACAGCAAATGATATGATAGCAGCAGGATATGATCAAACAGAAGATGTAGAAGATATCATGAACATTGCAGAAAAAAAGATTTTTGACATAATGCAAAATAAAAATGCAAAAGGGTATACTCCAATAAAGGATGTATTAATAGGAACATTTGCAGAACTTGAAAGATTATATAATCAAAAAGGATATATTACTGGTGTTGAAACAGGTTTTAATGATTTGGATTTTAAAACGTCAGGATTCCATAAATCAGATTTGATTATTATAGCAGCAAGACCTGCCATGGGAAAATCAGCATTTGCAATAAATATAGCTACGCATGCTGCTGTAAACAATAATGTTCCAGTAGTAATATTCAACTTAGAGATGTCAAAAGAGCAGGTAGCAAACAGAATTTTATGTAGTGAAGCAATGGTTGACAGCAATAAGATTAGAACTGGAAAAATAGATGATAATGAATGGATAAAACTTGCAAATGCATCAGGAAGATTGGCAGAAGCACCAATTTACATAGATGATACACCAGGTATTTCAATAATGGAAATTAGAGCTAGATGCAGAAAATTAAAATTAGAAAAGGACATTGGATTAGTTGTAATTGACTATTTGCAGTTGGTACAAGGTAGCAATAAAAGGAATGGTAGTCGTGAGCAAGAAATATCAGAAATTAGCCGTTCTTTAAAAATATTAGCAAAAGAACTAGACATACCAGTAATAGCACTATCACAGCTATCCCGTGGTGCTGAAAAAAGAGATGATAAAAGACCTATGCTTTCAGACTTGAGAGAATCTGGAGCGATAGAGCAGGATGCTGATATAGTAATGTTCTTATATAGAGATGATTATTATAATGATGATAGCGAAAAGAAAAATATTGCAGAAGTAATTTTGGCAAAACACAGAGGTGGTTCAACAGGTACAGTTGAATTATTATGGCTTGGAAATTACACGAAATTTGCAAACCTTGAAAAACATAGAGAAGAAGGGTTTTAAAAAATAAAATTTGTAAAAATGGTCGCTAATCACAGCGTCCATTTTTACATATTAAAAGGAGCAATAAAATGTTAGAAGAAAAAGTGAGAAAAACAATTCGAGAATTTAATTTAATAGAAAAAAACGATTCAATTGTTGTAGGAGTGTCAGGTGGACCAGATTCTATGACTTTATTATCAATATTATTAAAACTAAAAGAAGAGTTTCATTTAAAAATTTATGTAGCACATGTTAATCATATGCTAAGAGAAAATGCCATTAAAGATGAAGAATATGTGAAAGAATTTTGCAAAAAAAATAATATTGAAATTTTTATAAAAAAAGCTAACATATCTGAAATTGCTCAAAAAGAAAAAATTGGACTTGAAGAAGCAGGAAGAAATATAAGATATAATTTTTTTGAAGAAGTTCTAAAAAATACAAAATCAAATAAAATAGCAATAGCACATAATTTAAATGATAAGGCAGAAACTATAATAATGAATACTTTAAGAGGAAGTGGAGTTTCAGGATTAAAAGGAATTGAAGCAAAAAGGAAAAAATATATAAGACCATTAATTGAAATAGAAAGATATGAAATAGAAAAATATTGCATAGAAAATAAAATCAATCCAAGACATGATGAATCAAATGATGACAATACATACACAAGAAATAAAATTAGAAATATTGTAATTCCATATATAAAAAATGAATTCAATCCAAATATTATTAAAACTTTAAATAGACTATCTGAAATTATAAAAGAAGAAGATGAATATGTACAAAGCGAAACGGAGAAAATATTTAAAGAAATATTATTAACAGATGAGAAAAATAAAATAGAGTTTGATCCAAGAAAGTTTAATGAACAAGAAAAGGTAATTCAAAAAAATTTGATTTTATTGGCTATAAAAAAAGTAAAAGGTTCAACTCAAGGAATTGAAAAAGTAAACATAGATGACATTATAAAATTATGTAATAATAACATTGGAAATAAACTGATTCGTCCAACAAAACAGCTAGAAATAGGCATAAAGAACAAGAGAATATATATCAAAAATATTATATAGATTACAATAATATTTCAATTTCAAAAATCTAGTTGTAAATAAAAAACAGTTATGCTATATTAAAATAGAATAAATATTTATAGCATGCTAAGGAGGAAATATATTTTGAAAAGCGGAATTAAAAAAGTTGCAATGTGGCTTGTATTATTGATTATATTCATAATGATAATATCAGCTATTAGCGGAAATATGTATAAGAAAATGACATATTCAGAACTACTAAAAAATATAAAAGAAGAAAAAGTTGAAACAATTCAAATTGAGGAAGATAACAAAACAGCAAGTGTAAAAATAAAAGATGATGATATTGAAAAAACAGTTACAATACCAAGTCTAGACACATTCATTGATAAAATATCTGATCAATTAGCAGATGGAAAAATTGAACTTTCACAAGTGGAAGAATCTAAATTTTTAAATATTTTAGAAGCTTTCGGACCAACAATTTTATTAATGGTATTTATATTCTTTATATGGGTAATGTTTATGAATCCAAATTCACAAGGTGGAAACAAAACAATGTCTTTTGGAAAATCAAAAGCTAGAATGATGACACCAGCTGATAAAAATAAAATAACATTCGCAGATGTTGCTGGAATTGAAGAAGAAAAACAAGAATTAGAAGAAATTGTAGAATTTTTAAAGAATCCTAAAAAGTTTACAGATATGGGAGCTAGAATTCCAAAAGGAGTTTTATTAGTAGGACACCCTGGAACAGGTAAAACATTACTTGCAAAAGCAGTTGCAGGAGAAGCTGGAGTGCCATTCTTTATAATAAGTGGTTCAGACTTCGTAGAAATGTTCGTTGGTGTGGGTGCTTCAAGAGTTAGAGATTTATTTGAACAAGCAAAGAAAAATGCACCATGTATAGTATTTATAGATGAAATTGATGCAGTTGGACGTCAAAGAGGAGCAGGACTTGGTGGAGGACATGATGAAAGAGAACAAACATTAAACCAATTACTTGTTGAAATGGACGGATTTGCACCAAATGAAGGTGTAATTGTATTAGCAGCAACAAATAGACCAGATGTATTAGATAAGGCTTTATTAAGAGCTGGAAGATTTGATAGACAAATTGTTGTTGCACCACCTGATGTAAAAGCAAGAGAACAAATTTTAAAAGTACATGCTAAAAAGAAAAAAATGGCTGAAGATGTTGACTTAGGAACAATAGCTAAAAATACAGCAGGATTTGTTGGAGCAGATCTTGAAAATATTTTAAATGAAGCAGCATTAGTTGCAGCAAAACGTGATGAAAAAGAAATCACTATGAAAGATATTGAAGATGCAATGATAAAAGTTACAATGGGACCTGAAAAAAAATCAAAAGTAATAAGTAGCAAAGAAAGAAAACTTGTTGCATTCCATGAAGCAGGTCATGCAGTTGTAAGTAAATTCTTACCAACACAAGATCCAGTTCATCAAATATCAATTGTTCCTAGAGGAATGGCTGGTGGATATACAATGTATAGACCAACAGAAGATAAATCATTTATGTCAAAAACAGAAATGGAAGAAAATATAGTATCATTACTTGGAGGAAGAGTTGCAGAACAATTAGTTTTAGGAGACATCTCAACAGGTGCAAGTAACGATATTGAAAGAGCTTCGAAAATAGCAAGAGATATGGTTACAAAATATGGTATGAGCAGTAAGATAGGAACAATTACATTTGGAACAGGTCAAGAAGAAGTATTCTTAGGAAGAGACTTCGGTCATACACAAAATTACAGCGAAGCTACTTCATCAGAAATTGATACAGAAGTAAAAGCTATAATAGATAAAGCTTATAGAACAGCAGAACAAATTTTAAATATGAATATGGATAAATTAACAAAAGTTGCTAACATCTTAATTGAAAAAGAAAAAATTGAAGGCGACGAATTTGATGCAATTTTTAATTCATAAAAACGAAATAAATCGAAAAATACACCTTATAAAAAAGTAAGGCGTATTTTTTTATGCAATTAATATAAAAATTTGTAATATAGGCAAAATAGTTTGAAATTAACTACGAAAAATATGCATAGATGAGAGAAAATAAATAAAAACGATTTTTCAGAAAAATAAAAAAATAAATAAAAATAAAAAACACAAAAAACAGAGCAAAAGCATAATATATAAGGTATACAATTTGAAAACAATAAAATAAATAATCAGAAAAAATAATAAAAAAGAAGAAAAAATAAAAAATGATTTTTTGAAAAAATAAAAAATGTAAAACGATTGTAATATAAAAAGAGAAAATACTAGAGAGATATGGAATGTAGGAAACAAATCCAAAAAATAGGAGACAACCCATGGACGACGAATATACTGAAATATAAGGATTTTTTAGCAAAGATTACATAACCTTTATGCATTTGACATTATATTTTTGCGTGGTAAAATACATACAGTCGACGAAGAAAATATGAAAAACAAATAGGGGGAAAAATCATGCAAGTAATTAAAAGAGATGGAAGAGTAGTAGAATTTAATCCAGAAAGAGTAGTAAAAGCAGTTACATTAGCAATGTCACAAACACCAGGAGGAGTAGATATAGATCTAGCAAATAAAATAGCAGCAGATGTACAAAAGAAACTTGAAGACAAAAATCAAGCATCAGTATACGAAATACAGGATTTAGTAGAAAAAAGATTAATGGCATCATCAAGAAAGGAAGTTGCACAAAGCTATATTACATATAGATACAACAGAGATGTTGCAAGAAAATCAAAAACAAAAGAAGTATTTTTAGATATCATTGGAGCAAAAGCAAATGATATTACAAGAGAAAATGCAAATATGAATGCTGATACTCCAGCAGGAATGATGATGAAATTTGCATCAGAAACAACTAAGCCATTTGTTGACGACTTCTTACTATCAAATGAAGCAAGACAAGCAATCAAAGATGGATACATACATGTTCATGACAAAGATTACTATCCTACAAAATCTTTAACTTGCTTACAACACCCATTAGATAAAATACTAAAAAACGGTTTCAGAGCAGGACACGGTTCATCAAGACCAGCAAAAAGAATTGAAACAGCAAGTATCATAGGATGTATTTCAATGGAAACAGTACAAAATGAAATGCATGGTGGACAAGCTATTCCAGCATTTGATTATTACTTAGCACCATATGTTAAATTGACATTCAAAGAAGAAATAAAGAAAATTGCAGAATTATTAGATAAAGATTTATCTAACCTACTTGATTATCAACCAAAAGACTATATAAAGAAAGATTTAAAAGGACTAAAAGGAGAAGAAAGAGATATCCAAGCAGCAATAAACAATACTGTTTCAAGAGTACACCAAGCTATGGAAGCATTCATACATAATATGAATACAATCCATTCAAGAGGTGGAAACCAAGTTGTATTCAGCTCAATAAACTATGGAACTGATACATCAGCAGAAGGAAGATGTATCATAAGAGAAATTCTTCTTTCAACAGAAAGAGGAGTTGGAAATGGTGAAACACCAATATTCCCAATTCAAATTTGGAAAAAGAAAAGAGGAGTTAACTATTTAAAAAATGATCCAAACTATGATTTATATAAATTAGCTTGTAGGGTAACAGCTAAAAGATTCTTTCCAAATTTCATAAATCTAGACGCAACATTTAACCAAAACGAAAAATGGAAAGCAGATGATCCAAACAGATATCAATATGAATGTGCAACAATGGGATGCAGAACTAGAGTATTTGAAGATAGACATGGAGAAAAAACATCAATAGGAAGAGGAAATCTTTCATTTACAACAATAAATTTACCAGGAATTGCAATTGAATCTGCATTAGAAGCGCAAGAAAAATGTGGAATAAAATTTGAATTAGGAAAAGGCAGTGAGAAAAACATGACAGCAACATACAAAAAGACAGTTAAGAAAATATTCATGAGAAAATTAGAAAATGTTGCAGGAATAGCAGCAAGACAATTATATGATAGATATAAATTCCAATGTACAGCAATTGCAAAACAATTCCCACTATTAATGTCTGGACTATGGGTAGGAAGTGAAGCATTAGGACCAAACGATGAAATAGAACCAGTATTAAAACATGGTACATTAGGAATTGGATTTATCGGATTAGCAGAAGCTTTAACAGCATTAACAGGAAAACATCATGCAGAATCAGAAGAATCACAAAAATTAGGTATAGAAATTATTAGTGAATTAAAAGAAATGGCGACCGAATTTTCAGATAGATATGACTTAAACTACTCAGTTTTAGCAACACCAGCAGAAGGATTATCAGGAAGATTTACAAAAATGGATAGAAGAAAATATGGAACAATTTTAGGAGTAACAGATAGAGATTATTATACAAACAGTAACCACGTTCCAGTATGGTATAAATGTACAGCTGAACAAAAAGCTAGAGTTGAAGCACCATATCATGAGTTAACAAGAGGTGGACATATCTTTTATATTGAATTAGATGGAGATGCAACACACAATCCAGATTCAATAGAAGCAGTTGTTGATTTAATGGATAAATACAATATGGGATATGGAAGTGTAAACCACACAAGATCAAGATGCTTAAACTGTGGATTTGAAAATGCAGATGCAAACTTAAAAGTTTGCCCAGAATGCGGAAGTACAGAAATTGATACAATTCAAAGAATTACAGGATATCTTGTTGGAACAACATCAAGATGGAACAATGGAAAATTAGCTGAATTAAGAGATAGAGTAACACACATCGGTGGAGAAGACTGTGGAATGAAAGGCGCAGAATAAATTTTTTGAGAAGAACTAGGGGGAAAAAAACAATGAAGATGGCAGGTTTTTATGATGAAAGTATATCAAACGGATTAGGATGGAGAGCGGTTTTATTTGTAAGCGGATGCCCTCATAATTGCCCTAATTGTCATAATAAAGCAGCACAAGATTATAATTATGGACAAGAATTTGACAAAGAATCAATAATAAAAAGAATTTGTGATAATTCAATTTTAAAAGGTATTACAATAAGCGGTGGAGAGCCTCTTTGCAAAGAGAATATCAAAGAAGTAGCTGATTTTATAGAAGATGTAAAAAAGGTAAGACCAGAATTCAATGTTTGGTGCTACAGTGGTTATACAATGGAACAATTACAATCTAGAAATGATGAAACTACTAATAGAGCTTTAAAGGATATTGATGTTTTGGTTGATGGTAGATTTGTAGAGAGTATGAAAAAGCCTAATTTAAAATTCAGAGGTTCAGAGAATCAAAGAATTATAAATGTGCCGGAATCATTGAAGGTTCATAAAGTTGTTAGTTTAGATATATAATTATTTTCGAGGCATATTGGCAAATTAATTTGCTAATATGCCTTTATTTATTACATATCCAATACTAGAATAAAAAATATTATATCTAATTTTTGAATGACGCGCAGTTTGAAAGTTTTTACCTAGCCTTCTAAATAAAGTTTAGTAGGCGGTAAAATCTTTTAGCAAGGAATGAAAAAATTAAATATAATATTTTTATAGATAGAATTCTAACAGAAAAAAGTCATATTAATTTTCTCACACCTTGCTGTCGCATTCCTCGAAATTTAAAAATAAGAAAATATCAATTTGGATGCTATATGTATCCAATTTTTTTCTTATTTTTAAAGCGGGTAGAATGCTTCAATCGAATTCGCTTTGCTCGTTTGGTCCCTGCGCGGTGGTTCAAAAATTTAATATGATTTTTTCTGTGTAAACACTATAGATATTATATTGATTTTTATACTTTGTATTAAAAATGAAATAAAAATGTAAAAAATTATGTAACCTTTGAAGGATTTAAGAGGTTTGTGTCGAATATTATTAAAAGAAAGGAATAAAATGGTACGATATAGTGAAGAATTAATTGATGAAATTAGATCCTCAAATGATATAGTAGATACAATATCACAATATGTAACATTAAAAAGAAGTGGAAGAAATTTTTTTGGACTATGTCCATTTCATAAAGAAAAATCTCCTTCTTTTTCTGTTTCACCAGATAAGCAAATATTTCATTGCTTTGGATGTGGCATTGGAGGAAATGTAATTCATTTTATAAGTAAGATTGAGAATTTAGATTTTAGAGAAACCCTTGAATTTTTAGCTGAGCGTGCAGGCATAGAACTACCAACCTCAGAAAACGATCAATATAACAAGCGTCAATTTCTAAAAGATAAAGTATACAAAATTAACGAAGAAACAGCAAAATTTTATCATGAAAATTTATATAAACCTACAGCTAAACCAGCTCAGGAATATGTAAAAACTAGAAAGCTAAATAATACAACATTAAAATCTTTTCTAATTGGATATTCAGGAACATATAACGAATTATATAAACATCTTAAACAAAAAGGATTTACAGATGAAGAAATTTTAGCCTCAAGTTTAGTTAACAGAAACGATAGAGGCCAATTTATTGATAGATTTAGACATAGACTAATGATACCAATAATGGATATAAGAGGGAAAGTTATAGCTTTTGGTGGAAGAGTTTTGGATAAGTCATTACCTAAATATATAAATTCACCAGAAAATATAGTTTACTCTAAAGGAAGAAATTTGTTCGGACTAAACATAGCTAAAAAAGGAAATCTTGACAAAATTGTTATAGTTGAAGGATATATGGATGCAATTTCATTGTATCAAAGAGGCATAACAAACGTTGTAGCTTCACTTGGAACAGCGCTAACTGAAGCACAAGGAAGATTACTTAGAAAATATGCAGGACAAGTTATAATAAGCTATGATTCGGATGCAGCAGGACAAGCAGCTACAATGAGAGGTTTGGAAATTCTTAAAAATTTAGGATGTGATGTTAGAATACTTCAAATGGAAGGCGCAAAAGATCCTGATGAATATGTTATCAAGTATGGAAGTGGCGGTTTTAATTTATTAATTGAAAAAGCAATTTCACTTGTTGAATTTAAAGTAAAGGTGTTGAAAAACAAATATAATTTGGAAAACACAAACGATAAAATAAAATTCTTACAAGAAATCGCTAAGATATTAGTAAATGTAGAAAGCCAAATAGAGTTAGAAATTCAAATTGATAATATATCAAGAGATTATGGTATTTCAAAAGAAGCTGTTTATGCAGAAATTAATAAAATAAAATATGTAAATAAAAGCAAAGAAATTGAAACAGAAACTAAAGTTAAACCAAGCATAGTCAGAAAACAAGAAAAAAATGTTGATGAAGCCACAATAAGAAGAGAAAATGTGATAATTTACTTGCTTATAAATGGAAATGATCAAAACAGACAAATAATAAAAAATAATATAAAAAAAGAAGATTTAAAATATCAATTGAATCAACAAATTATAGAAAAAATTTATGAAGCAATTGATAATAAAAAAGAAATAACTAATATACTAGATTCTATGGAAGAAAAAGAATTAATAAGTCATTTAACAAAAATAATGGCAGATGATTATGAAATATCAGATATAGATAAGTGCATAGAAGATATAATTAATAGTTATACTAAAGATAAACTTATTCGGAAGACGAAATGAAATATTAACAAAATTAGATGAAAGAAGTAGCACAAAAGAAGAAACAGCAAGTCTTGAAAAAGAGCTAAATGAAATTATATTGAAATTAGCGAAAATGAAATAGGAGGTTAACGATGAGCGCATCTAAAAAAGAAGAAATAGAAAACGAACAATTAGAAATAGAAATGTTATCACCAAAAAAGAAAACAGAAAAAGCTCCAAAAGTAAAAAAAGAAGAAAAAACAGTAGATAAAAAAGATAAAAAAGAAACAACAGAAAAAAAAGAAGATAAAGCTGAAAATAAAAAAGAAGAAGGAAAAAAGAAAGCAAAAGAAATTAAAAAAATAGAAAATCCAAAAACTGAGGAAGAGATTGCAAACAATAAAGTTTACAACATCTTAAAAAAAGCGAAGGAAAATGGAAAAATAACATATGGCGAACTTGCAAGTCAATTAGGAGATGTAACACCAGATCAAATAGATAAAGTATTTGATGTATTCGAAGAATTGGGTGTTGACGTTCTAAAAGACGATACAGATGATGAGCCAGATATAGAAGACTTAGAAGAAGTTGAAGAAATCAAATTAGACGACATGAATACTACATCAATGGAAGGTATAAGCGTTGATGATCCAGTAAGAATGTATTTAAGAGAAATAGGTAGAATACCATTATTAACATTTGATGAAGAATTGGATTTAGCTAAAAGAATTCTTGAAAATGATGAAGAAGCTAAGCAAAAACTTGCAGAATCAAACTTAAGATTGGTTGTAAGTATTGCTAAGAAATATGTTGGTAGAGGTATGCTATTCCTTGACTTAATCCAAGAAGGAAACATGGGATTAATCAAAGCTGTAGAAAAATTTGATTATACAAAAGGATTTAAATTTAGTACTTATGCAACATGGTGGATTAGACAAGCTATAACAAGAGCTATAGCAGATCAAGCAAGAACAATAAGAATACCAGTTCATATGGTTGAAACAATAAACAAATTAATAAGAACATCTAGACACTTATTACAACAATTAGGTAGAGAGCCTACCCCAGAAGAAATTGCAAAAGAAATGGATATGCCAGTTGAAAAAGTTATGGAAATTCAAAAAATTGCACAAGATCCAGTTTCACTTGAAACACCAATTGGTGAAGAAGATGATAGCCATTTAGGAGATTTTATTCCTGATGATGAATCACCAGCACCACAAGACTCAGCAGCATACACATTATTAAAAGAGCAATTAGAAGAAGTAATGCAAACTTTAACACCTAGAGAAGCTAAAGTATTAAAGCTAAGATTTGGACTAGAAGACGGAAAAGCAAGAACACTAGAAGAAGTAGGTAGAGAATTTAAAGTAACACGTGAAAGAATAAGACAAATTGAAGCAAAAGCATTACGTAAATTAAGACATCCAAGTAGAAGCAAGAGATTAAAAGATTATATGAGCTAAAGAAAAGGAGTGATTGCAGAAATGGAAAAAAGACATATTGAAATAGTTCCAGGTAACGGAGATTTAAATATATCTCCAGCAGAAGATCACATAAATGATATAGTTGAAAAGAAAGAAAAACCTAAAAAAGAAGATATAGTAATCCCCAAAACTAGGGACGAAGAAGATAAAAAATAAGTATTTAATCTTATATACCTGGGCACAATTTAATTGTGTTCAGGCATATAAGAAATTTTATAAAAAGTATTGACAAAGAATAAAATAGCAAGTATAATATTAACTGTTATGGCGAGGTAGCTCAGTTGGCTAGAGCAACTGGTTCATACCCAGTAGGTCGAGAGTTCGAATCTCCCTCTCGCTACCAAAACTTCCAATTTATCGGAAGTTTTTTTTTGCTAAAAATTCAACGTATTGACAATATAGATAGATATATATATATACTAAAAATATACAAATATAGTAATTATTAGGAAAAGATAAAAGGGGGAAGATACAATGGATGAAAAGAAAAAAGAAAATATTATTAAAATCATTAAAATAGTAATTATAATAGCAATAATTATATATGCAATTGTTATTACTCATTTTTACCTAATGTATAAACAAATTGCTGAAAATAATTCAAAAGATGCATTAGAGAATGCAGAAAAATTTTATAATACATCTAAAAGAGTTAATGAATTAGAAAAAGAACTAGAAGAATATAAAAATAAATAATAAAAAGAGAATTAGATTTGTACTTTTTAAGTTTAGTACAAAATCTAATTCTCTTTTTTATAAAGAATAAAAGTAGATATTTTTAATATTTGCACTTACTATAATTTTTTAATTTCAATTTTTGGTTTGCTTGCAAAATTAGAGAAGCAAATTCCTATGCATTACTATTTTAATACAATAAGAAATTCAAAAAATTATCATAGTATATAAAAAATCCCCAAGCCAAGCTTGGGGATAATTATGTATTTATTATTAATTATTTTGCAGATTCATCTACTGGGTAAACACTAACTTGTTTTTTGTCTTTACCTAATTTTTCGAATTTAACTGTTCCATCTGCTAATGCAAATAATGTATCATCACTACCTTTTCCAACGTTCATACCTGGATGGATGTGAGTACCTCTTTGTCTAACTAATATATTTCCTGCAAGAACGAATTGTCCATCAGCTCTTTTAACACCAAGTCTCTTTGACTCACTGTCTCTACCGTTCTTAACACTACCTTGACCTTTTTTATGTGCCACTTAAATTCACTCCCTTCACATAAAGATTTTTATATGTTACACACTTTAATATAATCAAAATTATTTTGCTGCTTCAGCTGTAGCTTCTTTTTTAGCAGCTGGTAACTTAATATTTGTAATTTCTACTTTTGTATATGGTTGTCTATGACCTTGAGTTCTTCTATAATTCTTTTTAGCCTTATATTTGAAAACAAGTATCTTTTTACCTTTACCATGAGAAACTACTTTTCCTTCAACTTTAATACCTTTAACATAAGGATTTCCAACTTGTACTTTTTTGTCATCAGATACAAGAATAACTTTATCGAAAGTAACTTTTTTACCTTCTTCAGCATCTAATTTTTCGAAAAATACAACATCTCCTTCTGTTACTTTGTATTGTTTTCCACATGCTTCAATAATTGCGTACATTTAAGTACACCTCCCTTTTTTGTATACTCGCTAATCCTTACATATAGGTAGTTAGAATAAATCTAACATTTATGGAACCTTAATTAAGCGGATTACAGTTACATATTTTAACATAGGGCGTATAATTTGTCAACAAAAATAAAGAAATATGTGGATTTCTAGAAGAAAAATCTTATAATTGACATTAAAATTTATTTGATATATTATTTTTTATATGTAGAAATCTACAAATCCAAAGAAAAGGAGAAGGTTATTTTGGAGAGTAAAACAACGTATATTATTATCGGAATTGTTGCTGTTATTGCATTCGTTATAATTGCAGGAGTAATAATATCTGATGATGGGAAAGAAAAAAATACAAGTAACACAAGTAATTCAAGCAGCAATAGTGTAACTAACAATAGTGTAACTAACAATACTTCAAATAGTACAGCTAATACAACTGATGAGGATTCTTTCGATTATGAAGCTGCAGCAGAAGAGCAAATGGCAGAACCAAAAAAAGGAGAAACTATTGCAGTAATGCATGTAAAAAATTATGGTGATATAACATTTAAATTTTTCGAAGATAAAGCACCAAAAGCTGTTGACAATTTCTTAACACATGCAAAAGAAGGATATTACAATGGTGTTAAATTTCATAGAGTAATGGAAGATTTTATGATTCAAGGTGGTGATCCAAAAGGAGATGGAACTGGAGGAGAGAGCATATGGGGAAAAGGTTTTGAAGAAGAAATTGATCAAAGCTTAGTTCCATATAGAGGAGCTCTTTGTATGGCAAGTGCTGGAACAGGTACATCAACATTAGGAAGTCAATTCTTTATTGTACAAGCAAATGCAGATGATACACAAGCTAAGAGTTTAAAGTCATATGGATATCCAGAAGGGTTAATTAATGCATATTCAAAATATGGTGGATACTTAAGTTTGTATAAGAGCTATACAATTTTCGGACAAGTTGTATCTGGAATGGATGTAGTTGATAAAATTGCTAAAGTAGAAAAAACTCAATCTAGCTCAGGAGAACTATCAGTACCAGTTGAAGATATAATAATTGAATCAATTGATGTAAAAACAAAATAGAATATAAACAGAAAACATCGTTTAGTTAATAAACGATGTTTTTCTTTTAATAATTTTAATAAATATAAAAAGGTTAATTAAAAAAGTAAAGTCCATATACTAAGAAAAATTAGATGTATGCAAGAA
>USFR01000007.1 GCA_900553945.1 uncultured Clostridium sp. | reverse complement strand
GAAAGGTTTACCTTCGGAAGAAGATATTTGTCTATGTATTTTTGAGTGTACTATAGTTACGAATTAAAAACGAGTTATACGAAGTAGAACGAAGTTTAGAATTTGTAAGAAGTGCACAAAGAATTTCTGGTGATTAGATCTAAAGGGAAATACCTGTATCCATGCCGAACACAGAAGTCAAGCCTTTAGATGCCGAAAATACTTGCGAGTTACCTTGCTGGGAAGATAGGTTGTTGCCAGATTTTTTATTTTTATAAAAGAAATCAGAAAGTAAATATTAACTTATTTATTTTCTGATTTTTTTTCGTGAAATCAATTTAAAATTAGAAAAGTAATTAGTAATCAATAAAAAGCAAGTAGTAAATAGGTATAAAATTAGTAATCAATAAAAAGAAAGTAGTAAATATAAGTATAAAAAATGAGAAAAATAAGAAATAAAAAAATATATATAAATAAGCAAGATGAAAATTCAAAATATAAAAAATATCTAAAATAAAAATATATATAGTTATTTATAAAATTTATAAAAATGTAATAAATATGTAATAAAAACAATATTGAATAATATTCACCATGTGATAAAATATAATAACTAGGAAAACGCGAGGAGAAAGAAAATGTCAATAGAATTAGATTTTGTAAAACAATTAACAACAACAAAAGCTGTAAAAGAAGAAGCTAATTCAATAAATAAAAAGCAAATAAAAGAATCATATACAACATTAATAGATTCAGCATTTTTATTTGGAAAAAGCCGACCAGAATATGAAAAACTAGAAGATAAAATAAAATTGAAATTTTCATATTTATGCTTAGAGAAAATATTAGAAGACTATAGTGATGACTATGAAGTAGAAAAAAATGATTTAAGAGATATGGCTAGACAAGTTTTCAAAAGTGCAGAAAGCTATAAAGAAGTTCTTAGAGAAAAAAATAAAAGTAAATGTTCTCATATAAATCCATATCAAAATTTATTATTAGGAAATTCAGCTACACATGTTGAAATAATATTAGGATATGAAAGGCAATTAAACGTATTAAGCAGAATGTTAGATGCAGAACAAAATAAAAGAGAAATTGATCCAAAACAAATAATAGAATGCTTTGCTACATTTTTATTACAAAAACAGTCATTTGAAATACTATCTAGTCCAAAGCTAAAAAGAAGTATAGATGAAGAAATTATGATAAATTTTGATCCAAACCAAGAAGACTTATACTCACGTGTAGGAATAAATGGATTATCATATATACCAGAGCAAAATGGCGATATATATAAAATGAAAAATAGATTTAATGATGTAATAATGTTTCAAAAAATAGGAACATTAGGTTATGAAAAATTTAATACAAGATCAGGAAAAAATACATATAGAGATAATTACACATTACAAAATTATAGAGTAAAAAAAGAATATAAAAGTATGATTGATTTAGAATATGACAAAGATATACCAGAAAGAGAATTTAACATTTTTACAGACTTAAATATAGCTCATTTAACAAGTGATCCAGAATTTACAGCACTACACGCAGATATATTATTTTCAGATTTAAATTTAGAACAAGCACAATTACATAATGGTGGATATATTGGGGAAATAGTACAAAATGATAACGGAAAATATGACGTATATCATTATCAAGATAAATTATGCGCATGTAAGGAATACGAAAAACATTTAAGATAAAAGGAGAATAAGATGAAAAAAATGGGGCTTAATAAAGATTACATTACACAACTAACAAGAAATTTAGCCAAGGTTGAAAGACAACACTTAATCTCATTAAATGAAATAAAAAGCAGAATGAATATGATGGAAAAATCTCTAAAGAATAACTTTAAAGCAGATTCAGAAACTTTAAAACTTGAAGAGATTTTACAAATCAAAATGGCATATATGATGCTGTACATTGCATATAAGGAAAAGTATCTGGAAACAAATGCAGATGAAGACAGATTATTCGAAAAGCAGGAAATTATTGAATTAGCTCATAATATCGAGCAACAATCAAAAAAAGAATATGTAAAACAAAAAGAAGAAAGAGAATTAAATCCTAGAAAATATAATGAATATAAAGATTTAAAAGTACCAGTTAGATCAACAATTCAAGAAGTGAATGATCAGTATGAAAAAAAGTTATCATGGTGGAATAGTGAATTAACAAATCAAATTGAAAATAATAAAATTACCAAAGAATATGTAATAAAAAATAAAACATTATTTGATATACTAAAAGATGCACACAGAAATTTAGAAGATGAAAATTATAAATTACAGTTAGATGAAATATTACTATTTAATTTTGATCCAAATCAAGAGCAACGTTACATACCAAAGAATTTTGCGGAAATAACATATATTCCAGAAAAGAAATATGTACAAAGAAAAAATGGAAGTTATCAAACACCAAGTTACTTAGCACATAATTCAGATGGCGATGAAATATTTATAATTCAAACTGGAGACTTAGGATATGGTAGATTTAGAAAAAAGGACGGAGATGTTACTGTTAGAAGCCCATATGAATTAAAAGAATATAAAGTTATAAAAACATATAAAAATGAAGAAGTTGCTAAGAAAAGAAGAGATTTAAATAAGAACAAATGGAACGAAGAAAGAAATGGAGAAGAGTTCGTTGTGTATGGAAATATAAATACACAACTATTAACAAATAAGCAAGTTGATATAGAATATATAAGATATAATAATGATGTTTTATTATCAACATTAAATATGGATGAAGCAATAGAACATAATGGTGGATATATTGGAGAAGTATATGTTGATAGACAATCAAGAGAATATGTAGTATATGATGATCAGGATAAATTATGTTTAGCAAAAGAATTCGAAAAATACCAAAAAGAAAAAGGAAAAGAAAATCCAGAAGATAAAGCAATAAGAATAAGATTAGATAAAAAAAGAACAAAACAACCGGAGGAAAGATAGATGGCTAAAAAAATTTGGAAGTCAGGAACATTTATATATCCAATACCAGCTGTAATGGTATCTTGTGGAGATATGGAGAATTCAAACATAATAACAGTAGCATGGACAGGAATTTTAAATACAAATCCAGCTAAGGTATATATATCTGTTAGACCAGAGAGATATTCATATAATATAATTAAAGAGAAAAAAGAATTTGTAATAAATTTAACTAATAAAGATTTAGCATATGCAACAGATTGGTGCGGAGTAAAAACAGGAGCAAAAGTTGATAAATTCAAAGAAATGCATTTAACAAAAGAAGAATGTCAATTTGTAAGTGCACCAGCAATAAAAGAATCACCTGTATCAATCGAATGTAAAGTTACAGATATAAAAGAATTTGGTTCTCATCACATGTTCATAGCAGATGTAATGTCAATAGATGCTGATGAAAAATACATAAATGAAAAAGGTTCATTTGACATAAGTAAATGCAATTTAATAGCATATGCAAACGGAGGATATTATGAATTAGGACGTAAAATAGGAAAATTTGGTTTCTCTGTTGAAAAAAAGAAAAAAAAGAAGCAAAAAAATCGCTAAAATGTTGACAATATACATGTTTTATGATAAAGTATTAAAGCATGATTTATTTATGCATCACATCGTTGAGAAATAAATATAAAAAACTTCACAAAAATAAAACGGAGGTGTAGTAGATGGCAGCAAAAGGACCTAGAGAGTCTATAACATTAGAATGCACAGAATGTAAGAGAAGAAATTACATGACAGAAAAAAATAAGAGAAATAACACAGACAGACTAGAAATAGTTAAGTATTGCAAATTTTGCAAAAAACGTACAACACACAAAGAAACAAAATAGTCCTTTAAGGAGGAAAAAGAATGGCTAAAGATACAAAAAAGATTAAAGATAAGAAAGAAAAGAAAGATAACAAAACTTTCTTCAAAGATTTTAAAGCAGAATTAAAAAAAGTTACTTGGCCTACAGCAAAACAACTTGCAACTAAAACAGCAGTGGTTATCGCTATAGTTTTAATAATATCTGCAATTGTATTTGTATTAGACTTTGCATTTGACAAAGGTTATGAATTTATAGTTACAAAAGCATCAAGCTCTATAAATAAAGATAACACAACAGATGCAGAAGCTACAGATACAAATTCAACAGATGAAACAACAACTACTGAAGATAACGCAGTTGAAAATGCTGAGGAAAATGTAACAACAGAAGAAGGAACTGCTGAATAATATCTAAAATAAAGGAGGCTTCAAAAATGTCTCAAAGTGATAATAGCTTAGAGCCAAAGTGGTATGTAGTTCATACGTATTCTGGATACGAAAATAAAGTTAAAACAGATTTAGAGAAAACAATTAAAAATAGAGAATTAGAAGATTTCTTCTTTAATATTGTTGTCCCTATGGAAGAACAAGTTGAAATTAAAGATGGAAAAAGAAAAACTAATTTGAAAAAAGTTTTCCCTGGATATGTTTTAGTAAAAATGATTGTAACAGAAGAATCTTGGTATATCGTTAGAAATACGAGAGGTGTTACAGGTTTCGTAGGGTCAGGAACAGATCCAATTCCACTTACTGATGAAGAAATTAGAAATATGGGATTTGATGATGTTCCAGTTAATATCGACTATGATGTTAATGATAACGTAAGAGTTATGAATGGACCACTTGAAAACTTCATTGGTGTAGTACAAGAAATTAATAAAGAAAAGCATAAAGTAAAAGTTTTAGTATCTATGTTTGGAAGAGAAACTCCAGTAGAACTTGAATTTTCACAAGTGCAAAAAATTGATTAGAAATCATTTTAAAGGAGGTGCAGTAAAATGGCAGAGAAAGAAGTAGTTAATGTAATCAAATTACAAATTGAAGCAGGAAAAGCAACACCAGCTCCACCAGTTGGACCAGCTTTAGGATCTAGCGGTGTTAATATCATGCAATTTGTTAAAGAATTCAATGATAGAACAGCTAACCAACCAGGTATGATCATACCAGTTGTTATTTCTGTTTATAAAGATAAATCATTCTCATTTGTAACAAAAGTTCCACCAGTTGCAGTTTTAATCAAAAAAGCTTTAAAAATCCAAAAAGGATCTGGAAAGCCAAATATGGATAAAGTTGCAAAAATAACAAAGGAACAAGTTAGAGCAATCGCTGAACAAAAAATGGAAGATTTAAACGCAGCTTCAGTAGAAGCAGCTATGAGTATGGTAGCTGGAACAGCAAGATCTATGGGTGTTGTTGTAATAGACTAATATATTCAAATTTATAAAAAATTGGGAGAATTAATTATTTAATTCGTTAGAACCACGGGAGGAATTTATGAAAAAAGGAAAAAGATATCAAGAAGCTGCTAAATTAGTAGATGCAGCAAAAGCTTATGAAGCTAAAGAAGCTTTAGAAGTAATTGAAAAAATGCCAAAAACAAAATTCGACGAAACAGTTGAATTACATGTTAAATTAGGTGTTGATTCAAAACATGCTGACCAACAAGTTAGAGGAACAGTTGTATTACCAAATGGAACAGGTAAAACACAAAAAGTTTTAGTATTTGCAAAAGGTGACAAAGCTAAAGAAGCTGAAGAAGCTGGAGCAGATTTCGTTGGAGCAGAAGAATTAGTACCAAAGATAGAAAAAGAAAACTGGTTTGACTATGATGTTATAGTTGCAACACCTGATATGATGGGTGTAATCGGAAGATTAGGTAAAGTATTAGGACCAAAAGGATTAATGCCTAACCCTAAATCTGGAACAGTTACAATGGACGTTAAAAAAGCAATCGCTGAAATTAAATCTGGTAAAGTAGAATACAGATTAGATAAAACTAATATAATTCACTTAGGATTTGGTAAAGTTTCATTTGGAGCTGACAAATTATTAGAAAACTATAACTGCATTATAGATGCAATAATCAAAGCAAAACCAGCTGCAGCCAAGGGACAATATATTAAGAGTGTGTCAATTTCTACTACAATGGGACCTGGTTTATACATAAACCAAAAATAATAAAATTAATTAGCCAAAGACAGTAGGCAACAATAAGTCCTACCGAGGTTAAATTGTGAAGTATAAAATAAATGACTTCAATTTGCCTCGAGATTTGGCGAATTGAAGTTTTTTTGTAATAAATAATAATTAATAAATTAAATAGGAGGTGTAATTTTGGCTAGCGAAGTAATTTTAAAACAAAAAGAAGAAGAAGTTAAGAAATTAGCTGAAAAAATGCAAAAATCATCTTTAATTCTTTTAACAGACTATAGAGGAATTAACGTAGCAGATGTTACAGAATTAAGAAAAAAATTAAGAGAAGCTAATGGAAGCTACAGTGTTATAAAAAATAACATTACAAGAAGAGCATTAGCTGAATGCAAAATTGAAGGATTAGATGAATTTTTAGCTGGACCTACAGCTGTAATTATGTCAGAAGACGGATATTTAGATTCATTAAAAGCAATCTATGAATATTCAAAGAATAATGATTTCTACAAAATCAAAGCTGGTGTAATTGATGGAAAAGTAGTTCCTTGCGACGAATTAATTGCTCTTGCAAAACTTCCATCAAGAGAAGTACTTATTGCACAACTTGCTGGTGCATTACTTGGAAATATTTCAAAACTTGCAGTTGCACTTGATCAAGTAGCAAAACAAAAAGAATCTGCTGAATAATCGCAGAAAAAATAATTAAAAAAATAAAATTTTAGGAGGATTTTTATAATGGAAAAAATAGAAAAATTATTAGAAGAAATCGATAGCTTAACAGTTATTGAATTATCAGAATTAGTTAAAGGAATTGAAGAAAAATACGGAGTATCTGCAGCAGCAGTTGCAGCACCAGCAGCTGGTGGAGCAGCTGCAGCAGCTGAAGAAAAAACAAACTTCGACGTTGTATTAAAAGAAACAGGAGCTAACAAAATAGCTGTAATCAAAGTTGTAAGAGACGTTACAGGATTAGGATTAAAAGAAGCTAAAGATTTAGTTGAAGGAGCTCCAAAAACAGTTAAAGAAGGAGCTGAAAAAGCTGAAGCTGAAGAAATTAAAGCTAAATTTGTTGAAGCTGGAGCAGTTGTTGAATTACAATAATTTAAAATACTTTAAGCTAGCAATTTAAAAGATATGGTTAAATTTATTTAACCATATCTTTTTTTACAATATTTAAAAAGTATATAGCATAAAATATGTTATATGTATTAATTTTTATAAAAATAAGTGCATAAATTGAAAAAATTCAAATTTGTTCATAAAAGAGTTGCTAAAAAAGTATATTTAATATATTATTAAAGAGAACATTTGATATAAAAAAATATTTTAGTAAGTGTACTATAAAAATGTAAGAAAGTGAATTATACGTTTAGATATAGTTTTTAATATTTGTAATGCATAAAAAATAGCATTATAAAAAAATATAAAATTTATGGAGGGGAACATGGAAGAGGAAAAAAAAGAAACTAAGATTAAGCAACCAAAAAAAGCAGTAAAAGTTATAGCAATAATAATTGCAATAATAGCAGTAATAGCAATTGTTATTGGAATATTAGCTGCAACTGGAAAGATTAATCTTAATTTTAGCAAAAAGGGCAAAATGGTTTCTGGTATAGAAAAATTAGTTGAAGCATATACAAAACCATTTGATGAGCTAAGCAAAAATACAGAGAAGAATAATTTAGAAGTAAAATTATTTGACAATCTTGAAAAAGGTTCAGCAATAGAAACTTCAACAGAACTATCAGCAAATGTTGATAAACTTGAAATTGACGGTCTAACATCATCAGAAAAATCAACTGTAAAATCATTAGTAGATTTAATTAATAAGAGCAAAATAGCTACTAATGTTAGATATGATGGAAAAGAATCAGCATATGTTAAATTGAATGGAAAATTAGATTCTGTTGATATATCAGGTGAAGCATTATATGATGGATCACAAGCAGCATTAAGATCAGAAGAAATTAGTTCTAAATGGATTACTATTTCAGAAGATGATTTAAAAGATTTAGCTGATGAAAATGGATTAGATCTTGACGATTTAAAAGACACAATTTCAGAAAGCATTAATCAATTTAGTGAAATATCAAAATCTGTACAAATAGATGAAAAAACACAAAAAGAAATTAATGAAAAATATTCAAAAATCTTAAAAGACTACATAAACGAAAAGAGCAAAGATATAAAATCTGAAAAAGGTACAGTAGAAGTTGACGGAAAAGAGAAGAAATGTACAAAATTAACATTAAAACTAAATGAAAAAGACATAAAGAAATTAGCTAAAAAGTATCTTGATGCATTTGCTAAAGATGATCAATTAAAAGAAATATTAACTAATTCAGCTCAATCATATGCAGAAGTAATGAAAACTGCTGGAGATACTACTTCAGAAAAAAACATAACTAATGCAGTTGATGAACTATACAACAATATAGACAAGATAAAAGAAGAAATAGATAATGCAGATTTCACAGCAAATATTAAATTAGTTGTATATTCATCTAATACAAATGTATATAGAACAGACATAATCTTAGATGTTGAAGACACAGAAGTGAGCGTAGAAACAACATTTAATAAAGACGATACTACGACAACAATATCAGTTAATGCACAAGGTATTTCAGCTGATATTGCAACTATAACATTAAAAGAAGAAAAAAATGATGTAAGTTTAAAAATTGAAGCATCTAAATTTATAAAAGAACAACTTGGACAAAAATCATCAGATGATATATCTTTAGAATTTAAGTATTCAACAGAAAAATCAAAAGCTGAAATAGCATTAGCTGTAAATGCAGGATCTTATGGAAATGGTAAAGTAGCAATCTCAAGTGATGTTGAGAAAAATGAAGATAAAGAATATGCTAACCACACTACAATTTCAGTAGATGTTGATGCACCAGATTATGTAACAACTAAAATGTCAATGGATATGACAAACAATATAAAAATTGGTGGAGTATCAATACCAAAAGTTTCATCAAGCGAATCAATAGATATAAAAGATGAACAAGGATTACAACAATATCAAGAAGAAGCACAAACAAAAGCAGAAAAATTGTTAAAAGACTTGCAATCAGTCGAAGCATTAAAGTCAATAATAGATAGTGGATTCTAATATAAAAAAGTTATAAAGAAGGTAGTTTTTAAAACTACCTTTTTCTATTTTATTAAACAAACTATAGTAAAAAAATTTTTTGTATGATATAATTTCATCAAAATATTACGAAAGATGGTAGGTATGTTATGGGAGAAGAATTCGAGAAAATTTATGAATGGACAAATGAAAAAATTGCAAAAGAAAAGGAAAAATTAAGAGAATATAAAAACGATATAAGACAATCAGAAGGACTTATAATTGGAATTATTATAGTAAGTTTAATAATTGCTTTTTTTGCTCCATCATCAAACGCAAAATGTGTTTTTATCACAGTAGCTGCAATGATGTTTTTATATTGTACATTTTATTCTTTTAAACATGAAAGAAGAATAATAGAAAAACAAAATCAATTTAGTGAAGTCGCATTATCTGAGTTAGCAGTTCATATTAAAGATGGATTTATATATGAAAAAGACGAAGAATTATCAGGAAGCTATTATAGAAAATCTGGATTTAATAGAATATACAAAGAACTAGAGTCACAAGGTGTAATTTCAGGAACAAGAAATGGACATTCAATATCATTATCTAATATAGTTGTAAAATCAAATAGTAAAGAACTATTTAGAGGGATATTCGTATATGGAACATTAAACAAACCAGTAGACGAAATTGATGTTATGAGAGTTAATAGTAAGAATAACAAAAAAGAAAAATATGAAATTCCAAATCAAGACTTATATATGTATGCAGAAAAAATAGATAATGCAAGAAAAATTCTAACTGATGATGTTCTTAAATTTGTAGAAGATTTTGCAAAAGAAACTAAAGTAAAATTTGAATACATGATAAATAAAGAATTAGTATTCTTCAGATTTTTTGATAATGAAATTTTAACAAGACCAATTACAAACGATAAAGAAACAAAAGAATATATGTATAAATATTATAGAATTATAGAGTTTATGTCAGAATTTATTGAGAAAATAGATAACTGATATTAAAAAAAAGGGGATAGATATGGGGTTAATATTAGAAAATGTTAGCAAAACATTTATAGACCAAAAAGCAGTTGACAACATTTCATTTAAAATTGATAAACCTGGCGTTTTCGCTTTACTAGGAACAAATGGTGCTGGTAAAACAACAACTATAAGAATGATGCTAGGCATAATCAAAAAAGATACAGGAACAATAACATGGAATGGAAAAGCTGTAGATAGAAAAAATGTTAAATTTGGATATTTACCAGAAGAAAGAGGAATATATCCAAAAGCAACAATAGTTGACCAGTTAGAGTATTTGGCAAAACTAAAAGGAATGTCAAAATTAGAAGCAGATGAAAGTATAGATTATTGGTTAGATAAATTAAAAATGACAGAATACAAATTTCAAACAGCCGAAAAATTATCAAAAGGAAATCAACAAAAAATCCAATTCATAACCGCAGTTATGCACAATCCAGAATTAGTTGTTCTAGATGAGCCATTCAGTGGTTTAGATCCTGTAAATACAGAATTATTAAAAAATATAATATTAGAACTAGTAGATGAAGGCAAATACATCGTAATGTCAAGTCACCAAATGAATTCAGTAGAAGAGTTTTGCCAAGACGTAGTTATATTAAATAAAGGAAAGACAGTATTAAAAGGAAACTTGAATGAAATAAAAGATTCATATAAAATAAACAAAATTGAAATAGATACTAAATTAGATATTAGTCAATTAATTAAAGATAAAGGACTAGAAATAAAAGAACAAACAGATAGAAAATACATAGTTGCAATAAAAAATGAAGAACAAGCTAATGAATTACTAGAAGAAATAGTAAATAGAAAAATACCAATTAATAAATTTGAGCTTATAAGGCCTACACTTCATGAAATTTTCATAGAAAAGGTAGGTGAACAAGAATGAGAGATATATTAACAGTTGCAGAATTTACGATAAAAGAAGCAATTAAAAGAAAATCATTTATAATATCAATGATAATAATAATTGGAATAATAGTAATAGGATTTAATGTACCAAATATAATAAATCATTTCTCAAATCCAAATGATAATAAAGAAAAAATATTAATAATGGACAATGATAACATATTTGGAGAGTCATTAATAAAAATTGACAATGAAGATACAAATTATGAATATACAATTATTAAAGAAAATTTATCAGAAGATGAAATAAAAGAAAAATTAAAAAATAATGAATTTGATTCATGTTTAAAATTTAGCAAAGAAGATGAAAAAATAAAAATAGATTATATAGTTGAAAGTTTAATGATGGGGCAATCAGTTCCAGAAGATTTAATCAAAAATTTTTCAACACAATATACAGCTATTCAAATTCAAAAAGCAGGCTTAACACAGGAACAATTACAACAAATGTTTACACAATTTGATGTTAACGTAATTCAGACAGATGATAATGCAGCATCCGGAAATACATTTGTGGCAATGATGCTAAGTATAGTATTATTCTATGCAATTTATTTCTGTGCATATCAAATATCAACATCAATAACAACAGAAAAGACATCAAAAATAATAGAAACATTAGTAACATCAACGTCACCAAAACAAATAGTATTAGGAAAAACTATTGGTATAGGACTAGTTGGATTATTTCAAATTATAATAATAGCTGGAGTTGCAGTTTTTTCTGCTAAATCATTCTTACCAGCTGATATATTAGAAAATGTATTTGATATGTCAGCAATAACATCAACATTTGCTATATCAGTTATAGTATACTTCCTTTTAGGATATGCAATGTATGCATTATTGTATGCATTAACAGGCTCAATGGTAAGTAAACCAGAGGATATACAATCTGCAAATACACCAGTAGCATTATTAGCTGTAATTGGATTTTATTTAGCATATTTTTCAATGATGAATCCAGCAAGCAATATTAATTTATTTGCTTCAATATTTCCAGTTTCAGCACCATTCTGTATGCCACTTAGAATATTAGTAGGAAGTGCTAAATTGCCAGAAATAATCTCTTCAGTTGTAATATTATGTATAAGTATTTTAATAATAGCTAAAGTATCAATAAAAATTTATTCTGATGCAATATTAAATTATGGAACTAAAATGAGTTTAAAAAATATTTTCAAAATATATAAATCAAAAAATTAATAAGAAGAAAGAGGGAGTAGTAAATGAAGATATATCCAAAGATTAGTCCAGGAATAGTGGGAGAAGAAATGGATAAAATTATAAAAAATAGTGAAGGAATTGAAATTCAATTTTTTGATGAAAATGGAATTACATCAGAGTTTAATTTTGAAGATGAAATAAGAAGAAGAAAAAAAGAGTACCCTAATTTAAAAGAAATTGTAGTACATCCACCATTATCAAATTACAATCTAGAAATGATTGTTATGAAAGATAAAACAATAGTAGAAAAGCAATTAAAGAAAATGGTTGAATTATCAAAAGAACTAAATATGAAAACTACATTGTTATATCATACATATTGGACAAAAGAACAATATATATCAACACATTTAGCTGACGAATTAGCAAAGCTTTTAAAAATAATTGAAAACACACAAGTAACAATGCTTATAGAAAATATTTATATGATACTAGATGAGAAAAATAAATGTTCAGCATTAGAAATTGTTAAATATATGGATCATCCAAATTTAAGAACATGTATAGATACAACACATGTTAATTGCAAAGCAAGAATCTACAAAAAAGATCTTATTGAAATGGTCAATGAAGCGTTAAAAGCAGAAGATTGCGAGAAATATGTGAAACAAGTACATTTCGCAGCAGCAATAAAAAATGATGGTTACATAGATAAAAAAACTCATGGAAGAAAACACGAAAGCAAGGAAGAATTAAGAAAAGAATATGATTGGCTATGTAAGCATGGAATGGAAGATAAAAATTACATAACAGAAGTAAGCGAAGAAAATTATGATTTAAGATTAGATCAAATCGAAGAAATAAAAATGCTAGAAGAATGTGCCTTGAAAAAATAAAATGAAAGAGCGATTGAATATTCAATCGCTCTTTATAATGCAAATTGGAATATAGAAAAAAATTTTAATAAGCAAATCATAATAAATGCAGACACAAATCCATTAAAAATTTTTCCAATAATATAAGGTTTTATAGATAAATCTGTTTTTGATATAACACTCCAAACTTGAAGTAAAACAGATATTCCACCAATTCCAAGTAAAAAAGAAGTTGCTATCAAATGATAGAAAAGAGTACTATTTTTAATTAAAGAAATGAGTTGAATTCCGGTAGTAATTTCAAGAATGCCAAACAAAATATCTTTAATCCAAATATTATTAAATATATTCAAAATCTTTGATGCATCAATCATAGAAACGATTAAAGAAAAAATTATAACAAATCCACAAACAGTACTTAATGTATAAAAAGCTTTTTTTATACATTTACCTATAATATCACCTAGAGAAGAAAAATCTAAAGTTTGACTATTAACAGATTCTTCTCTATAAGAAGTTTTATAAAAATGTCCAAAAACAAAACCTGTAATTATAGATGATAAAAAATGAACAAAATATAAAATAAAGCCAATCGAAGAATTTAAATAAATACTACAACCAATACACCCAATAATAAAAAGCGGACCAGCATTATTGGTAAAAACTAAAAGACGTTCACCATCAATTCTTGAAATTTTGTTTTCTTCTCGCAAACTAGCTACAATCCTAGCACCAACAGGATATCCACTTATAATTCCCATAATAAAAGGGTAAATTCCAATTGCGGATACATTAAATACAGTAGGCATTACACGTTTAAATTTAGAAGAAATCCAAGGGACAAGTGATGTGTAAGAAAGTAATTCAGTTACAATTAAGAATGGAAATAAACTTGGAAAAACTGAATTTAAAAATAAGTCTAAAGACTTTCTTACAGCTACAATATTGGAAGAAGAAAAGAAAATCAATCCAATTCCAAAAAGTATAATAATAAAAGTTAAAAAGTAGTTACTAATTTTTTTCATAGTAAAAAATATTCATACAAAAAAGCAAATATGCTAGCAAATCCTAAATGTTGAAAAAAAGCAAACCCTGTGATATAATAATAAACTGAGTTTAATATAATTAATACGAAAATAATAGATATATAAAGGAGTACATATGAATTCACTTGTTAAGGTTGTACCAAATGTAAAAAAGTACAAAACCTATTTAGAGGATGTAAAAAATAAAATAAATCCAATGATGATTTCAGGACTAACTGATAGCGGAAAAGTGCACTTGGCATATTCAACATGTTTTTATGCAGAAAGACCAATATGCATTGTTACATATAACGAATTGCAAGCTAAAAAAATAATAAAAGATCTTGCATATTTTGAAGATAGTATAGAATATTTTCCTAAAAAAGAAATTTTAGCATATGACTATTTAACTGAAAGCAAAGATTCTCTTTTTGAAAGAATAGAAGTATTAAATAATATAGTAAATAAAAAAGCTAGAATAATAGTAACAACTGTAGAAGCAGTTATGCAACCAATGATAGCTAAAGAAACATTATATAAAAATTTATTAAAATTAAAAGTTGGTCAAGAACTAAATTTAGACAAATTAAAAGAAACATTAATAAATTTAGGATATGAAAGATATGATGTAATTGAAGGAAAAGGACAATTTAGCATTAGAGGTGGAATTGTAGATATAGCAGTCAATTCGAAAAGCGGTGTACGTATAGAATTATGGGGAGATGAAATAGACTCGATAAGGAAGTTTAATATTCTTACTCAACGTTCAACAGACATGCTTGAAGAAACATCAATATATCCTGCTTTTGAATATGTACTAGAAAATTCAATAGATCAAGTTTGTAAAAAAATAGAAGAAAGCAAATATGCAGGAGTTTTAAACGATATTGCTGAAGAAGATATAGAACAAATAAAAAGTGGCGACTATATCAGCAAAATAGACAAGTATTTTACGTTCTTTTATAATAAACAAGAAAGTATATTAGATTACCTAGATAAAGATTGTATTGTCTTTTTAGACGAAATTTCTAAAATAAAAGCAAGATCAGAAAATATAATAAAAGACAATGAAACAATATTAAAAGGATTAGTTGAAAAAAGAAAAATACCAATCCAAATTTTAGAACAAACAATGGATTACATTAAAGTAATAGATAAAACCAAAGAAAAACAAACAATATATTTAGAGAATAAAGAGATTGGATTTACAGACGTCCAAAGTATGCATGCAAAAAGAAACGGATATAGCTTTAGCTATAGGGAGGTCAACTTTTTTCGTAGTTCAATGGATTTATTGTTTGAGGAATTACAAAAAGCAAATAAAAAATCAAAACAAACAGTAGTCCTATGTGGTAATTATGATAATGCTAAAAAATTATCAAAATTACTAGAAGAAAAAAATATAAAATATACATTAGATGAAAATTTAGAAACAGACATAGTTCCAGGGGTAACAGTTCTTACATCTGGGACTATTTCTACAGGCTTTGAAAGCTATGACTTAAACTTACTTGTCATTTCAGCATCAGAATTATTTGTAAGTAGAGAAAAGAAAAGAACACGTTTATCACAAAGTTTTAAAGAAGGCGAAACAGTAATATTTTCTGATTTGAAAATAGGTGATTATGTAGTACATAAAACACATGGTATAGGAGAATACATAGGTGTTAATACTATAAAAGCAGACGGAGTAACAAAAGATTATATAAAAGTAAAATATAAAGATAATGATATTTTATATGTGCCAATAAGTTCTTTAGATAATATTAGAAAATATATAGGAGCAGAAAAAGGTGCACCTAAAATAAATAGACTTGGAAGCAAAGATTGGGAAAAGACCAAAGCAAGAGTAAAAAATAATTTAAGAGAAGTAGCAAGAGAATTAATAGAATTATATGCAAAAAGGCAACATTCAAAAGGATATAGTTTTTCTAAAGATACTATATGGCAAAAAGAATTTGAAGATAGTTTTCCATATGTAGAAACAGATGACCAATTAAGATGCATTGAAGAAGTAAAGAAAGATATGGAAGCGGAAAAGCCAATGGACAGACTACTTTGCGGAGACGTAGGATATGGTAAAACAGAAGTTGCCATAAGAGCAGCATTCAAAGCGTGTATGGATCAAAAGCAAGTAGCATATTTAGTACCAACAACAGTCTTAGCTCAGCAACAATATGAAAGCTTTAAAGAAAGAATGGAAAAATTTCCAATAAGAGTAGATGTTTTAAACAGATTTAGGACACCAAAAGAACAAAAACAAATTCTTGAAAAACTTGAAAAAGGCGAATTAGATGTTGTAATAGGAACACATAGAATTTTAAGTAAAGACGTAAAATTTAAAAATTTAGGATTTTTAATAATAGATGAAGAACATAGATTTGGTGTAAAAGATAAAGAAAAAATAAAAGAAATAAAAACAAATGTTGATGTTTTAACAATGACTGCTACACCAATTCCAAGAACATTGCATATGTCAATTTTAGGAATAAGAGATATGTCAGTAATATATGAACCACCACAAAACAGAAAACCAGTACAGACATATGTTTTAGAGTATGACGATGAAATTGTAAGAGAAGCAATAACAAAAGAATTAGAGCATGATGGTCAAGTATTTTACTTATTTAACAATGTAGAAGGAATAGAAGCAAAGGCAAATAAGATTCAAGCATTAGTACCAGAAGCCAAAATAGGAGTGGCACATGGGCAAATGTCTGGTAGAGAACTAGAAGAAATAATGCAAGATTTTATTGATAAAAAAATAAATGTACTTGTATGTACAACAATTCTAGAATCAGGAATCGATATTCCAAATGCAAACTCTATAATAGTCGAAAATGCTGATAGACTAGGATTAGCTCAGTTATACCAAATAAGAGGAAGAGTTGGAAGAAGTGAAAAACAAGGTTATGCATATATTATGTATAAAAAAGACAAACTATTATCAGAAGTAGCGGACAAAAGACTAAAAGCAATAAAAGAATTTACAGAATTCGGTTCAGGATTTAAAATAGCAATGAGAGATTTAGAGATAAGAGGAGCAGGAAGTATATTAGGAGAAATGCAACATGGACATATGGAACAAGTTGGATATGATATGTATTGCAAACTACTAGATCAAGTTGTAAAAGAAATGAAAGGTATACAAGTAGAAGAAGAGATAGATGTTCAACTAGATTTAGATGTATCAAGCTATATACCAGATGAATTTATAGAAGATTCAAATCAAAAAATAGAAATTTATCAAGAAATAGCACTATGTAAAAATGAAGATGAAATAAAAGATATAACAGATTCAATAATTGATAGATATGGAAATATGCCAAAAGAAATTGAAAAATTATTAGATATTGCAAGAATAAGAAACGCATGTAGAGCAAAGAATATAATAAAGGTAGCACAAAAATCAGATAAAGTAATATTCTATTTTGATGAAAAAACATTTGACTTCTCAGTTGTAGATAAACTATTGAAGAAATATGGAATGAGAATAAAATTCTCACCAGCAAAAAATCCATATGTAACATATAAATTAAAAAATATTAATGATATACTTAAAGAAATAAAAGAATTTTTACAAGACGTTTAATACATAAAAAGTGAAAGGAAATTGCTATGGTAATAACAAGTAAAGATAATGAAACAATAAAAAAATTAAAAAAGCTAAAAGAGAAAAAATACAGAGACCAAGAAAACTGCTATATAATTGAAGGCGTAAAATTAATTAAAGAAGCTATTCAAGAAAATGCTAAAATAAAATTAATAATTATATGTGATGACTGTAAGCAAGAAAACGACTTAGAGAGCGAAATAAAGTATGAAATAGCCAAATATGAATGTATATCTGTAAGTGAAAAAATATTTTTAAGCCTAACAAATGTAGTAAATCCTCAAGGAATTTTAGCCGTAATAGAAAGAGAAAAGCAAGCTGAAAAAATAGATTATAATGAAGATTTATATTTGATTTTAGATGATATACAAGACCCAGGAAATATGGGAACAATATTAAGAACTGCAGATAGCTTAAATATGAAACAAATAATAGTTTCAAAAGATTGCGCAGATGCATATAATCCTAAAGTCGTAAGATCAACAATGGGAGCAATTTTTAGAATAAACATAATAGAAAGTGATAATCTAGTAAAAACAATCAAAGAAATGAAAAAACATAAAATAAAAGTAATGGCAACAAGCTTAGAAACAAGCAAATCAATGTATGATGTAAGTTATGAAAAAACAGCAATTGTAATAGGAAATGAAGCAAATGGAGTAGAAAAAGAAATTTTAGAATTAGCAGATGAAAAAATAAAAATACCTATGCCAGGGAAAACAGAAAGCTTAAATGCTTCTGTGGCAACAGCTGTAATATTATATGAAGCAATGAGAAATAAATTAAAATAAAAAGTGCAAATGTTATAATAGTTCGCTTATACTAATTATAGAAAAAGAAAATATTAAATTGATTTTTTCATTCCTTGCTAAAATATTTTCCCACCTACTAAACTTCGTTTAGAAGGTTAGGGAAAAACTTTCAAACTGCGCGTCACTCAAAAATCAATTTAATATTTTCTTATTTTGTTCTTAAAATTAATAATTATAGTTTAAAATAAATTCAACATAAAAAATTAAAGCTATGCTCAATTTTTTTATTTAATAATATTCTTATTCAGTAAGTAATTCCAATATCTTAGGATAAATATCTTCAGCTTTATTATTCCAATTATCTACAATTGCTTTAGCTTGTTCTTTTGAACCAGCAAAAGTTTGAATCTCAAAAACAATATTATTATTTTCAACAATCTTGCATTTTACCGTAAAATGATTTTCATCAATTGGAGTATAATCAGAAGAAATTGAAAATTTATCTTCAATATCATCAAGATTTTCTTTCAAATTATTATCAACTTGCAAAGTTAAAATTCCAGGAATCATATCAGCAGTAAGTTCTATTGCACGTTTTCCTTCAGGAGTAATATTATATAAAATTTCATCATCTTTTTTATAAGAAATTACATATTTATTTTCAATCAAATCAAGTAAAAATTGTTGAAAATAAAAATAATTTAGTTCAGTAATAGAAGTAACTAGTTCTAAAAGAGCTTTTTGATTAATAGGTTTTCCAATTTTATTTAAAATATATAAAACAAGTAATTTATGTTCAGCCAAGCTTGAACTATCCTCAGTAAGTTTCATAAAGTAAATCACAATCCTTTCATAATTAGCATAACAATTATCGTAATTATAACACAGAATTTTGTAAAAGAATAGAAAAAAATAAAGAAAACTTAATTTAAAGAAAAAAATGTCGAAATGGCACGATGGAAAAAGCTTTACAAAAAGAGAAAATCGTATTAATATAAAAACATAAATTGCAATTTAAAATTTTAATTCAAAAAATTCCAAAAAGAAAAAGGGGCAAAGCCCCTATTCCGAGTAGCATTTTTTTTAATCATACGCACGTTCAATTTGTGCTTCAAATTCGTCAGATATATAAGAATACCCAAAATTTGAATCAAAATTATATTTATACGCCATGATGGATGAGTTCTCATTAAACACGCTTGCATTACGTGAAGATGAATTAATTGTTACCCAATAATTATAAGAATCATCGGGAGTGGATGAATCAGTTACAGACAAAATACAATTTTGTAAATCATATTTTTTTAGAATGTTGTTAGATGTTATTCTGAAAACCTGTGGCAGGATGTTGTAAGTGGCAGTTGAGTACATTTCATTTGATGTATATACTTCATAAGCAGTATCATCAAATGTTGTGATATACCCATATGGAATGTGCTGTTCATCACAGAAATTAATAATTTCTGACAGTTTATCAGAATCTGTTTCCACATATACTCCAATTAAGGAATTATCATCTAATAATGAAACAAGTCTGTTTATAAAAGTGCTTAAAGAAGCATCCTTATAAGTAGACAAAACAATGGGCTTGCCAAGGGTGTCTACAGACTGATCTGGAAAGCTATACCAAGCCACATATTTTTCCTCAACAAATCCAACGATTTTCTTATTGGTCTTTGGATCTGTATATCTCACCTTATCCATACCATCATCAGTATAGTAGGTTAGACTATAAACTTTTGAGCCAGTTTTTAAAGTACAAATGACTTCATTTTTTTCTGGAGTAGAATACAACTTGGTGCTTTGAGTAGTGAATTCTAAATCACCAGTTGCTTCATAGTTGACAACATAAACGCAAGCAACTAAAAAAATGATAATTAAGCTGATAATTTTCAAGAAATCCCGCATGAAAGCAATTACCTCCTTTTCTTATTTGCTACTCTAATAATAAATCCATCAAATATAGTATAACAGAAAAATCATTAAAAATAAATGAAAAAGAGGAGAAAAATGTTGAAAAATCAAGCAATTTTAGGATTTACTATCATTTTAATGACAATCACACAAATATTTTGTCCACTAGCGTTTAATTTAAGTCAAAATAACTTTCAAATATATAAAACAAAATTGAATAAAAAAGAAGAAGTGATTTGGAAAATTGAAATACCAAAAATAAATTTAAATGCAGAAATAAAAGATGGTGTAGACCAAGAAAATTTAAATAAATATGTAGGTCATTTCGAAGAAAGTGGATATATTAGTGGAAATATATGCTTAGCAGCCCATAACAGAGGATATAAAGTAAATTATTTTCAGAATTTAAAAAACTTAGAAATAGGAGATAAAATTATATATCAATATAAAAATATGAAATTAGTATATATAGTAAAAGTAATAAAAATAATCCAGGACACAGATATAGATGTAATCAAACCAACTAAAGAAAATAAAATAACATTAATAACCTGCGTTGAAAATAAACCAGAATTAAGAAGATGTATACAAGGAATATTAAAAATATGAAAGGAGAAATTCGTATAATTTTGAAATATACGAGAAAAGAAAATGAAATTAATAAAGATAGTAGGAATATTAACAATAATTTTAGTATTAGCAACAAGCATAGCAAATGCTACATTCACTATTAGTGAAACACAATTATATTCTAAAGGAAAATGCAAACCATTGCTAAAAGTAGCAAGTAATGGAGGAGAAATAACAGTAACAAAAGTATTTTATAAAAACAACGGAAAAGAATATCCAGCATATTGCGTAAATAAAGAATTAGGTGGAGTAGGTGAATATGGAAGTTATTCAGTAACAATAAATGAAGCAGTTAGCAATCCACAAGTATGGAGAGCAATAACAAATGGATATCCATATAAATCATTAGAAAGCTTGGGAGTTTTAGATGAAGATGAAGCTTATGCAGCAACAAAACAAGCGGTATACTGTGTACTTTACGGATATGATTTGTCTAGATATTTACCAATAGGAGATGCGGGTGAAAGAACATTAAATGCAATTAAAAAAATTGTAGATATTGCAAGAAACACAGGAGATACAAAGCCAAGTAATCAAATAAAAATTATAGAAAATGAAGATTGGAAGATAGATGAAAAAAATAAAACATATATAACAAAAACACTAGAAATCAAAACAGAATGTTCAGTACAAAAATATATTATATCTTTAGAAGATACAAAAGAAAATCAAATAAAAATTACGGATATGAACGATAATGAAATCCAAGAAACAAAAGAGAATAAATTTAAAATTAAAATGCCAATAAATTTATTAGAAAAAGACGGAATAATAGGAATTAAAGTACAAGCAAATTTAGAAACAAAGCCAGTATTATATGGAAACTCAAATAATAGTACATATCAAAATTATGCATTAGCAGGCGAAATATATGAAGGCGGAGAAGGAGATATAAAAGTGAATTATAATAAAAATACAAACAGATTAAAAATTATAAAAAAAGATGATAATGATGGTAAAGCATTAGAAGGTGTGGAGTTCAACATCATAGATGAAAATGGAGAAATAAAATATAGTAAAGTAAAAACAAATGAAAAAGGTGAAATAATAATAGATGGAATTTTACCAGGAAAATATTTTATAGAAGAAGTATCAACAAAACAAGGATATATAAAATTAAATAATAAAGTGGAATTTGATATAGATTTAAACGAAGAAGTTGAAGTAACAATTACAAATGAAAAAGGAGAAGAACCTAAAAAAGAGAAGAAAGAATCCAAAAAAGAAAAAACATATACAGAAAAAAATTATAAATTGCCTGTAACAGGAATGTAGTATATAAAAATGAGGAGGACCCTCATACGGTAAAATTATCTACCGATGAGAGTCCTAAAACTGCTGCAACTAATTAAGCAATACCTGACTTAGAATGAACCAGAAGTTCATATTCTTTTTCAAGCTCAACCGGATCAACGTACAAGACTAACTTGTTTGCGAAGATTCGCGCCTGCTCTACAGTCATGTGGTGCTCAAGCCCCTCTTCATATAACCACCTGCGTGATCCATCCAATGTGTTTATATCGTCCCCGTAACAAGGATGAGTGTAAACATTTGTTTTTGTCCGAGAGCACTTTTTCTGTCTAATCAGTTTATTTGCTGCAACCTCTCGTAATGTTTTTTCCTGTGAATAACTGATACCTGTTCTAGCCATAATAGCTACCTCCTTGTGTTATAATAAATTTATAGTACACTAATATTATAGCACAAATAAAAAAAAAGTCAATATTATGTAAATTTAGTGGCAGATATTGATATCAATAAAGAAGGTTATCTTATCTCGGCCACCTGTATTGAAAAATTCAGAATGTGAACATTAATATCGATAATATCGATGTCTTTTTATTTGTATTAAAAGTTTTTATAAAAATAATGGTGAAACACTAATTAATATTAAGAATTTTTTTTGCTCTTAAAATATCATCATTATTTGCTAGTCTAACATTTTCAAGAGGATATACTAGACCAAGCTCTTTCCATTTGAATTTACCTAAGTCATGATATGGAAGAAGTTCAACTTTTTCCACGTTAGAAAGAGTTGAAATAAAATCTTTTAAACGTAATAAATCATTTTCATCATCTGTATATCCAGGAACTAAAACTTGTCTAATCCAAACTGGAATAGAATGATCAGATAAATATCTAGCAAAAGCCAAGTTATTTTTATTAGATAAACCAGTTAAAACTTTAGCTTTTTCATCATCTATATGTTTAATATCAAGTAAAACTAAATCAGTATATTTCAAAAGTTCTTCAATAGAATCATTGATAGGTAAACTGCCAGCAGTATCAAGACATGTATGAATATTAATTTTATGCAATTCTTTAAATAAAAAAGTTACAAAATTAGCTTGAAGAAGCGGTTCGCCTCCAGAAACAGTAACACCACCGCCAGATGAATTAATATAAGGAAGATATCTCTTAATTTCAGAAACTAAATCTTCAACTTTAGTTAAATTTCCCGCATTGACCTCCCAAGTATCTCTATTGTGACAATATAAACATTTTAAAGGACAACCTTGCATAAAAATTACAAATCTTATACCTGGACCATCAACAGTTCCAAAAGTTTCAATTGAATGAACTTTACCTAAATTATTTTCCATCATATATAAATTATAACCCTTTCAAATTGATTTTAACCAAAAATATTATAGCATAATAAAAGAAAAAAACAATGTTAAATACTGCATGAAAATTGTTTGATTTTGTCATATTAATGTTGTATGAAAAAAATTTTTATGCTATACTTTCAATGACGTATAAAAGACTATCTTTTATGGTCAAAATATAGATATAGAATTCAAGAATGGAGGATAAATTTATGAAATTTGATGAATGGAATGGATTTGTAGAAGGAACATGGTCAAAAGAAATAGATGTACGTGATTTTATTCAAAAAAATTACACACCATACACAGGTGACGATTCCTTTCTTGCACCAGCAACAGAAAATACAAAAAAACTTTGGGATGAGGTTTTAGAGTTATATAAAAAAGAAACAGAAAATGGTGGAGTTTTAGCAATTTCAAATGATATTGCATCTACAATTACTAGCCATGAAGCAGGATATATAGATAAAGAATATGAAAAAATCGTAGGACTTCAAACAGATGCTCCATTAAAAAGAGCATTAATGCCAAATGGAGGAATACGTATTGTAGAGAAATCATGTGAAGCATACAATACAAAAGTTTCTGATAAATTAGAAGACATATATCATCACTATAGAAAAACGCATAATGATGGAGTATTCTCAGTATACACTCCAGAGATTAGAGCAGCAAGAAGTTCACATATAATTACAGGACTTCCTGATGGATATGGACGTGGAAGAATAATAGGTGATTACAGAAGAGTTGCACTTTATGGTGTTGATTTCTTAATAGAAGAAAAGAAAAAAGATTTTGCAAATTGTGTATCAACATCTTTTACAGAAGAAATTATTCGTGAAAGAGAAGAAATAAGCGATCAAATAAAAGCATTAAATGATTTAAAAATCATGGCTGAAAAATATGGATTCGATATTTCAAAACCAGCTAAAAATGCGCAAGAAGCAATTCAATGGTTATACTTTGGATATTTAGGAGCTATAAAAGATCAAAATGGTGCTGCAATGAGTATAGGAAGAACTTCTACTTTCTTAGATATATATATAGAAAGAGATTTAAAAGAAGGAAAAATAACAGAATCAGAAGCGCAAGAATTAATGGATCATTTTGTTATGAAATTACGTCTAGTTCGTTTTTTAAGAACACCAGAATATAATGAATTATTTAGTGGAGACCCTGTTTGGGTAACTGAATCAATTGGTGGAATGGGAATAGACGGAAGAACATTAGTAACAAAGAATTCTTTCAGAGTATTGCATACATTAAACACATTAGGTTCATCACCAGAACCTAACTTAACAGTACTTTGGTCAACTAGATTACCAGAAGAATTTAAGAAATTTACAACAGAATTATCAATAAATACAAGCTCTATCCAATATGAAAATGATGACCTAATGAGAAACTATTGGGGAGATGATTATGGAATAGCATGTTGCGTATCTGCAATGAGAATAGGAAAGCAAATGCAATTCTTTGGAGCTCGTGCAAACCTTGCAAAAGCATTATTGTATGCAATCAATGGAGGTAGAGACGAAATGTCAGGAAAACAAGTTGCTCCTAAATTCCAACCAATAACATCAGAATATCTAGATTATGATGAAGTAATGCAAAAATTTGATGTAATGATGGATTGGGTTGCAAAAACATATATAGATGCACTAAATATAATTCATTACATGCATGATAAATATTCATATGAAGCAATAGAAATGGCTTTACATGATAAAGATATTTTAAGAACAATGGCATGTGGAATTGCTGGATTATCAGTTGTTGCAGATTCATTATCAGCAATTAAATATGCAAAAGTAAAACCTATTAGAAATGAAGATGGATTAGTTACAGATTACGAAATAGAAGGAGATTTTCCTAAGTATGGTAATGACGATGACAGAGTTGATTCATTAGCAGTAGAAGTTATAAAATCATTTATGACAAAATTAAAGAAACAACCAACATACAGAAATTCAGTACCAACAATGTCAATTTTAACTATCACATCTAACGTAGTTTATGGTAAATATACAGGAAATACACCAGATGGCAGAAAAGCAGGAGCTCCATTTGGACCAGGTGCAAACCCACTACATGGTAGAGATCAAAACGGTGCTTTAGCTGTACTAAATACAATTGCTAAATTACCATATAAATATTCAGAAGATGGTATTTCTTATACATTCGCTATTACTCCTAATACATTAGGAAAAGATATGGACGAAAAAGTTAAGAATTTAATTGCATTACTTGATGGATATTTTGTTCAGTTGAGTCATCATATTAATGTTAATGTGTTTAATAGAGAATTGCTATTAGATGCAATGGATCATCCAGAAAAATATCCTCAATTAACTATTCGTGTTTCTGGTTATGCTGTTAAGTTTACTAAGTTAACTAGAGAACAACAGTTGGATGTTATTAATCGTACTATTCATGAACGTATTTAATTTGAAAAATAAACAAGTACTATAAAAAAAGAACAGTATATTTATTTTCGAGCGACGCGCAGCTTGAAAGTTTTTACCTAACCTGCTAAACGAAGTTTAGTAGGTGGTAAAATCTTTTAGTAAGGAGCAAGAAAATAAATATACTGTTCTTTTATTGGAACATAAAATATAGTAAAAAATGCTATTGAAAAAATTTTTCATATGATATAAAATATTAACAGTATTGTTAAAGAAAGAGGGAATTAAAATGGATAAACATAAAATAATAACAAAAATAGTAGCAATAGTAATGATAGTTGCAATGCTTTTAGCAACAGCAAGTACATTAATATATTATTTACTTATGAAATAGAAAGGTAGAATATGGAAGGTTTTGAAGGATTCAAATTAGATATTACAAACTTCTATGAAAACAATATTGTAAGTTATATAGAAAATTTACAAGATCATCCACTTGATTTGTTTATGCTAATATTAGATTTAATAATAGTGGGATTCTTAGTTGTAAAGTTATTTAAATCAATTAGACACACAAGAGCCAGTCAGTTAGCAAAAGGTATTTTAATTTTGATTGTAATAACAGGTCTAACTAAATTACTACATTTATATATATTCAATGCAATTTTAACAGCAATAATGAATTGGGGAGTTTTAGCATTAATGATAATATTCCAACCAGAATTAAGAAGAGGTCTTGAACAATTAGGTACAAACCAATTTGGAAAATTCTTTGGAATAGATAAGAGTATAGAAGTTAAAACAAAAGAAAATATATATAGAATAGTAATTGCAGCAACTGAGCTTTCAAAAACAAGAACGGGAGCTTTAATAGTAATTGAAAGAGACATAAAATTAAATGATATAATAGATACAGGAATTTTAATGGACTCAGAGATTTCACCACAGTTACTTGTAAATATATTTACTCCAAGAACACCACTTCATGATGGAGCAGTTGTAATTACTGATAATAAAATTGCAGCAGCATCATGTATGCTACCTTTAGCTGATGATAAAGATATTGCAAGAGAATTAGGTACAAGACATAGAGCAGCAATTGGAATTTCAAAAGAAACAGACTGCGTTGCAGTAGTCGTTTCAGAAGAAACAGGAAAAATCTCAATTGCAAAAGAAGGTACACTTATAGCAGATGTTAAAGAAGAAACTTTAAAGAAAATCTTGATAAAATATTTGATTACTATAAAAGATATTGAACAAGAGAAAAAAGAAAAAATAAAGAGATTCAAAAAGTTTTATAAAAAAGATGAAGAATAAATAGCAACCTTAAAATAAAAAAGGTTGCTATATTTTTATAAAGAAAAGATTGAAAAAAATTTTTATTGTCATGTTTCATTTTTTATATAAAAATAACAATGCCCCAAAATTTGATATGCAAATTTTTCACACGAACAAAGAAACAGCCATAAAAATGCTATAATAAGTGTAAATGCTAAGTCAGCTAGTGTTATAAATTAATTTCCGTTTTGGACTTTCAATAAATTTATAAACAGCTTCTGCAAATCCACCAGATGAAACATCATTTTCAGTTGTATATTTTGCAACATTTTTTAATTCAGAATATGCATTTGCAACAGCAACACCAACACCAGAGTTTTTAACCATATCTATATCATTCAAATTATCTCCAATAGCCATAATTTCATCATTACTAATAGAAAGATGTTTACTAAGAATATTTAAAGCATTACTTTTACTTGTATTAGAAGGAACAACAGACAAATACTCATACTCTTTTCCAACAATCTTATCCATATATTGACCAAATTTAGAAATTTTTAAAATAGAAACATTTGAAGATGACAAAATTTCTTCTTTTACATTATCCAAAGAAGAATAACTAGAAATAATAAATTGATAGATAGGTAAATTATTTTTTTCAATATAATCTAAAACATCAGAGACAATAATAAATTTAAATCCAGGTAATTTTTGAAGTTTAAAATTCCTAAAGTCCAGAAATTCAAGCTTTTCAGTTATTAGTTGATTATCACTATATGCATGAACATGTAATTTAAATTTTTTAGCAATTTCATAACATTTTTTTATCTCATTAGTAGAAAGAAAATTTTTAAAAATAGGCACTCCTGTTTTTAAATTATAAATTTGAGAACCGTTATTAAAAATACCATAAGTAGCATGACATTTTCTGCACAAATCTTGACTCACAGAATAAGATTTTCCAGTACAAATAGCAAAATCAATATTACGATTATTCATCATATCAATGGCTTCAAAATTTGATTTATTAATATAATTATTTTCACTAACAATAGTACCATCAAGGTCACTTGCCACTAATTTTATAGACATAGAAATAGTCTCCTAATTTTTTTCTAATTATACAATAGTAAAAAGATTAAATCAATTAAAAAATAAAAATAGACCATTCTTTAAAAATTAGGCTATTTTTTCTCCTTTTCAGGATAATAAATGCGATCTATTTAATATAAGTATAAGATAGAAGAAAATGTTAGTAAATACTTAATTTTTCCTTTTTAAAAATGAAACTTAAAATGGCTGAATTGCTTGTTATAGACGGCTTAGTATGGTATAATATCGAAAGTGAGGAGAATTTATTAAAGTGAGAAATATAAAATTAATAATAGAATATGATGGAAAAGGCTTTAATGGCTGGCAAAAACAACCCGACAGACTAAATATTCAAGGAGAAATTGAAAAAGCAATTGAAGAAATAACAGGAGAGAAAGTTGACCTAACAGCTTCAGGTAGAACGGATGCTGGAGTACACAGTTTAGGGCAAACAGCAAATTTTAAAACAGACTCAAAAATTCCAACAGAAAAATTTGCTAAAGCGATAAACTCAAGATTAAAAAAAAGCATAGTTATTAAATCAGCCGAAGAAGTTGATGAAAAATTCCATAGCAGATATTCAGTAAAATCAAAAACATATAGATATATAATAAATAATTCAGAAAATGGAACAGCTATCTACAGAGGTTTAGAATATCATGTACCAATGAAATTAGATTATGAAAAAATGAATGAAGCAATAAAATATTTTATTGGAGAACATGATTTTAAAGCATTCAAAGCAAGTGGGACAAGTAGTAAAAGCAGTGTGAGAAAAATTTTTGATGGAAGCGTAAGAAAAGAAGGAGAAAGGGTAATAATAGAAGTAACAGGAACAGGATTCTTATATAATATGGTTAGAATAATTTCTGGTACGTTATTAGATGTTGGATTAGGCAAAATAAAACCAGAAGACATTCCTTCAATTATAGAATCTAAAGATAGAACTAAAGCTGGAAAAACATTACCAGCACATGGGCTGTATTTATTGCAAGTGAATTATTAAAACAGGAACAAATAATAATAAATAAGAATACAATATAGCAAAAAGGAGAATGACATGAACAATTTTTTATTATTATATTTTGCACTTCCTGTTGCAATAACAATATTATCTATTATATTTGAGACATTAATAAATTGCCCAATAAAAATAGCAGGAATAACATTTTCTATATTACTGATTTTTACATTTGCAGTAGCAGATGAAACATTTTTGATATTCACAATTTTATATACGATATTATCATATGTTGTTGCATGGATTACAAAACAATGGACACAAAATCAGTGTTCAGGAACGTCGTTAGAGGATTTAATTCAAGAAGCAAATTCTAACAATAATAGTTGCGGATGCAGTAATAGGAGAAGAATATTTTAATACATAAATAGGAGAAAGAAATGAGATTAGATAAATTTTTGAAAATGAGTAGAGTAATAAAAAGAAGAACAGTTGCAAATGAAGTTGCAGATTGTGGTAGAGTAAGTGTAAATGGGAAGATTGTAAAGCCAAGTTATGATGTTAAGGTAGGGGATATTATCGAGATACAATTTGGAGATAAGGCATCAAAATTTGAAATTGTAAATATTCCTAAAGCACAAGGGAAAAAATTAGAAGAAACAATAAAATTATTATAAAAGCATCGCAAAAGCGGTGCTTTACTTCTGTTATAGAAAACTACATTGTACAGAAAATTTGTTGAAATTTCAATTTTATCTGAGTATGATAAAAAGTAGAATCGAAAGTTTTAAGTTTTGTTCGCTAACAAAAATCAATATTGATAAAGACACCAAAATGTGATATAAAAAGCATTATAGAAAAGGAGAGAAAAATGGCTGATTTTGTACATTTGCATGTCCATAGTGAATATAGTTTATTAGATGGAATGAGTAGAATTAAAGATTTACCAGTAAGAGCAAAAGAACTAGGAATGAAAGCAATAGCACTTACAGATCATGGCGTTATGTACGGTGCAGTTGATTTTTATAAAGAATGTAAGAAAAACGATATCAAACCAATAATCGGATGCGAAGTATATGTAGCACCACACAGCAGATTTGATAAAGAAGCAGGAAGAGATAATGGATATAACCATTTAATTTTATTAGCAAAAAATAAAACGGGATATCAAAATTTGTCAAAATTAGTTTCATTATCATTTGTTGAAGGTTTTTATTATAAACCACGTATTGATTTAGAAATTTTAGAACAATACAGCGAAGGACTAATTTGCCTAAGTGCATGTTTAGCAGGAAGTTTAAGCCAAGCAATCATACAAGACAATATGGAAAAAGCCGAAGAAATAGCACTCTGGCATAAAAGAGTATTTAAAGATGATTATTATATAGAGATACAACATAATGGTTTAAGACAACAGATAATGGTAAATCAAAAACTAATTCAGCTAGCAAGAAAACTTGATATTCCATTAGTTGCAACAAATGATGCACATTATCTAAAAAAAGAAGATAGCTATTTTCATGAAGTATTATTGTGTATTCAAACTGGAAAAAGAATGTCAGATGAAGATAGAATGAGGTTTGAAACACAAGAATTTTATATAAAATCACCGGAAGAAATGGCAGATTATTTTTCTGAATTTCCAGATGCAATAGAAAATACAGTGAAAATTGCAGAAAAGTGCAACTATGATTTTGAATTCGGAGTAACAAAATTACCAAACTACGATGTACCAGAAGAATATGCAACACATTTAGATTATTTCAAGGACCTTTGTTACAAAGGGATAAAAAATAGATATGGAGAAAAACCAGCAGAAGAAGTAATGTCACGATTAGAATATGAAATCTCAGTAATCGACAAAATGGGATATGTAGACTACTTCTTAATTGTATGGGATTATATAAATTATGCAAAATCAGTAGGAATCCCAGTCGGACCTGGCCGTGGTTCAGGAGCAGGTTCAATTGCAGCATATGCGATAGGTATAACAGATATTGATCCATTAAAATATGGATTACTTTTTGAAAGATTTTTAAATCCAGAAAGAGTAAGTATGCCAGATTTTGATGTTGACTTCTGTTATGAAAGACGTGGAGAAGTAATAGAATACGTTGAAAGAAAATATGGAAAAGACCATGTTTCACAGATTATAACATTTGGAACAATGGCTGCCAGAATGGTAATAAGAGACGTTGGAAGGGTTTTAGATTATCCATATTCTGAAACAGATAAACTAGCAAAAATGATACCAATGGAAGTTCATATAACAATTCCAAAAGCACTAGAACAAAATAGAGAATTTAAGGAATTATATGAATCTAATCCAAGTGTAAAGCAATTAATAGATATAGCAATTAAATTAGAAGGACTACCACGTCAGGCATCAACACACGCTTGTGGAATAGTAATTACAAAAGATCCAGTAGATACGTATGTACCGCTATATGTAAATGATGGAAATATATCAACACAATATACAATGAACTTGCTTGAAGAACTAGGTCTACTAAAAATGGACTTTTTAGGTTTAAGAACACTAACAGTAATTTCAGATACGGAAAAATTAGTTAAGCAAAATCGTGGAATAGATGTGGAATATGACAAAGAAATGAATGATCCAAAAGTGTATAAACTATGGGCAAATGGAGAAAGTATTGGAATATTTCAGTTTGAAAGTCAAGGAATGACAAACTTTATGAAAGAGCTAAAACCAGACTGCTTAGAAGATATCATAGCTGGAGTTTCACTTTATAGACCAGGACCTATGGATCAAATTCCAAGATATATCAAGGGAAAACAAAATCCAGGGCATAATGAATATACTCACCCTGCTTTGGAGCCAATTCTAAATGTTACTTATGGCTGTATGGTATATCAAGAACAAGTAATGCAGATAGTTAGAGAATTAGCTGGATATTCTCTTGGAAGAGCTGACTTAGTAAGAAGAGCCATGGGAAAAAAGAAACTAGACGTAATGGCAAAAGAAAGAGAATATTTTATAAATGGGCAAGTAGATGAAAACGGAAATGTACTTGTACCAGGATGTGTAAGAAATGGAATAGATAAAGAGTCAGCAAATAAAATATTTGATGAAATGGCTGAGTTTGCAAAATATGCATTTAACAAATCACATGCAGCAGCATATTCAGTTGTATCTTATAGAACAGCATATTTAAAAACTTATTATCCAGAAGAATTTATGGCAGCAACATTAAACAGCTTTTTAGGAAACTTAGATAAAGTTCCAATTTATATTTACGAATGTAAAAGATTAAATATTGGAATTTTAAAACCTGACATAAACAAGAGTTTTACAAAATTTACAGTACAAGATAACAAAATAAGATTTGGATTAGGAAGCATAAAAAATGTTGGAATATCAGCAATTGAAACAGTTATTTCAGAAAGAGAAAAAAACGGAGAGTACAAGTCATTTACAGACTTTTGCGAAAGAATTCAAAGTGGTACTGTTAACAGAAAGTGCATTGAATGTTTAATTAAAGCAGGATGTTTCGATGAGATGAATCAAACTAGAGCAACATTACTTGCATCATATGAAAGAATACTAGATACAATAAACAACCAAGGAAGAAATTCAATGGCTAATCAAGTTACAATGTTTGATTTAGTACAACCTGAAGAAACAGTAAAATACCAATATACAGTATTAAAAGAACTTGATGAAAGAGAATTATTGGCTCAGGAAAAAGAAATGATAGGAATTTATATTTCAGGTCATCCACTAGAAAAAATTAAAGAGGCAATACAAAGACAGACAAATATAAATTCAATTCAAATAAAAGATTTAAACGGAGAAAATGCAGGAAATTTTAAAGATGGGCAAAATGTAAAATATGCAGGAACAATAACAAGTGTTAAGAAAAAATACACAAAAAGAAATACAATAATGGCATTTGTAACAGTAGAAGATTTATATGGAAGTGCTGAAATAGTTGTATTTGATAGCGTATTTTCAAGATGTGACAATATCTTAGTTGAAGAAAATATAGTAATAGTTGAAGGACGATTAAGTATAAAAGAAGATGAAGATGCAAGAATTATTGTTCAAAACATAAAAGAATTTTCTGAAGAAAATAACACTGGAGATAATATCAGAAAAAACACTGTAGTAATTGACATTACTGAGTTAAATGAAACACAAAAAGAAAGATTAAAAGGAGCAATAAGATTCTTTTCCGGAGACAGAGTGAACATGAAAATTAGTGTGTTAGATAAAGCACAAGAAAAGCCATGTGGGGCAATTTATTTAACAGAAGAAATATTAAATCAATTCAAAGAAATCGTTGGAGAAGAAAATGTTATGTTGAAATAACATTTTTATCCAAATATTGAATTATACTACAAAAGATGATAAAATTATAAAGATTTTAATAACCAGATAGAGCCGATTTGGAGGAGAAAAAGAAATGGCAGGATATGTAATCCATTTAGCAGTAGCTAAAGAATATTTAAGAAATTTTAGAATTAAAGATGAAAAAGAATTTTTAAGAGGAACAATAGCACCAGATTTACTTTCACATGGAGATAAAAAGGCAACGCATTATAGTGAAAATGGCGGTTCGGGAGTTAATTTAAAAGAGTTTTTAAAACATAATTCTATAAGCACAGCATATATGCAAGGATATTTTTTACATTTGGTAGTTGATTATTTATTTTATAATCAATATTTTCAAAACACAATTAATCAAACGAAGCAATATAATGATTATGATATATTAAACAAAGAATTAATTGAAAAATATAAGATAGATATTCCAGATGACATCAAAGATGTAGTTCAATTTAAAACTGGAGAGCTTCAAGTTTTAAATAGAGAAAAACTTGAGCAAATGATCCAAGAAATATCAAAAAAATCAATATCAGAATACAAAAAGGAAGCATTAAAAACTGAAAAAGTAACTATAAATCTGGAAGATAATGAAATGGTTACAATGAAAGAAAGTAAAAGGGATAAAATTAAATTAGCAATAGCAATTATAGCAATGTGCTTTGTAATGTTATTCTTTGTAAATCAAAAACAAGGCTTCCATTGTGATGAAATATTCTCATATGGTTCATCAAATAGCGCTTATGAAAATGTTTTTTGGTCATATAGAGATAAAACGCCAATGCATAAATTTTTAGAAGCAAAGATATTCCAAGATGGAAATGTAGTTGATTGGATAAAAAGAGTTAAATATTATTTTGTTGACCATGTAGATGAAAAAGACGAATTCATTTCTGAAAAAATAGCAGAAGAAAAAATGATATGGAGAACACGTGAAGAAGCAATAGATTATCTTGAAGCAAAAGACAATAGATTTAATTATGCATCTGTATACTATAATCAAATTCAAGATGTGCATCCACCATTGTTTTATATGATAGTACATACAGTTTCATCAATATTTAATAATACATTCTCCAAATATATGATTTTCTTTATAAACCTACCATTTTTTATAGGAACTTGTATTTTAATATGGAAAATTTTAAACTTAATCCGGGAGAAAATCAATTTCAATATTATCTGTTTTACTATATGGATTAAGCATTGGAGGAATTTCAACAATGATGTTCCTAAGAATGTACATGATGCTTACATTTTTCACTACCGCATTTTTATACTTAAATCTATTTATAGTAAAAAGCGATTATAAGGTAAACAAAAAAACAAGAGTACTTCTTATAATAACATCAATATTAGGATTCTTAACACAATATTTTTATGCAATCTATGCAGCATTAGTTACAATCGTGATGGTGATATTATTTATAAAAAATAAAGAATATAAAGAAATGTTTAAATACATAGGAAGTTTAGCATTATCAGCAATTATAGGAATAATATTATTCCCATTTGCAATAAACCATATGTTATATTCAGACAGAAAAATAGGTAGTTTCGAAGCTACAAATTATTTTGATAGAGTACTAACATATTTTAATATGATTTTAAGATATTTCGGAAGCAAGTGGGAAATAATGCTAGCATTGTTTGCAATAGCATTACTTGCAATACTTATAAGAAGAAAGCCAGAAAGAGGAGTAACTGCTTTAATAATTTTCCCAACAATTATATACATAATGTTAGTTGCAAAATTAGCAGAATTTTTAGAATTAAGATATGTAATGAACATTTTACCAATCGTATCAATAATGATAATGATGGCAATTGGCTCAATATTTGAAAATAAAAAATATAATATAATGATCGCAACTGTAGCACTAGTTTTATTAATAGGATATGGATTTTTAACAGAAGAACCACTATATTTATATAAGGATTATACTAAATACATAGATATATCAAAAAAATATAGTGAAGATGATTTAGTATATGTAGGATATACATTCTTTAATCACATACAAAGCTTACCAGAATTTATGAATTACAGAAAAACATTCATGATTTATAATGATCAAACAGATGAGTTAATAAATGATGAAGAATTATCAGATAAAAATGAATTTATTTTAAGTATACATAGAAGTATGGAACCAGAAAAAGTTATAAGTGAAATACTAGAATATACAGGCTTTACAAACTATGAACTTATATATGAAGGAGATCAAGAGGTAAACCAAGTAATCTATAGAATCTATAGATAATTTTGACAAAATGAAAAAATATGTTATAATTATAAATGTCAAATGAAAAGCGATGAAGAAAAGGAGTACATTTATTGTATTTATTACAGAGAAAAGAAGAATGGCTGAGACTTCTTATAAAAAATAAATGGAAGGTAGTTTCTGAGTTGATATGATGAGAAATTAAAAATAGTCATATCCGTGTAAGATACGTTAGAGTCTAATGAGGAAATAAAGAAATTTATTTAAAATAAAGGTGGTACCGCGAAGATATGTCGCCCTTGCTATAATGCAAGGGCGATTTTTGGTATAATAAAAAGATTATATAACTTTGTTATTATATTAAACCACAGTGCATAGAAAATTTATTACATAAATTTTCACACATGAACAATATAAATACTTCGCAAAGGAGGAAAAAATGTTAGAAATTAAAGCAAAACCAGAAGGGGCGGAATTAACAAGCATAAAAAAAGACGGAATAGAAAAGCTCCATGATGGAAAAGAATTTTGGAACAGACAAAGTCCAATTTTGTTCCCAATAGTAGGAAAACTAAAAGATAATAAAGCAATAATTGATGATAAAGTCTGTGAAATGGGACAACATGGATTTGCTAGAGATATGAAATTCGAAGTAGTAAAAGACGAGCAAAATGAGAAAGAATATGTATTAAAAGCTAATGAAGAAACTTTAAAAAAATATCCATATCTATTTAAATTAACAGTTAAATATCATGTAAAAGAAGATATATTAACAGTTTCATATGAAGTAGAAAATACAGATACTAAAAATATATTTTTCGGAATTGGAGCACATCCAGCTTTTAAATGTGATTATTCAACAGAAAAATACTATTTTGAATTTGAAAAAGAAGAAAATGATATCGGAATATTACAATTAGAAGAAGGACTTATCAGCAAAGCAAGATTAAAAGAGGAGATATTAGACCAAAATAAAATATACTTAACTAAGGATATATTCGAAAAAGATGCAATAATAATGCAAAATATACTGTCAAATAAAATATATTTAAAAGAAATTGATAAAGAAGAACCAATTTTAGAGTTTGACTTTACAGGATTTCCATACTTAGCAATTTGGTCTAAAAAAGGAGCACCATTCGTCTGCATTGAACCATGGTATAATACAGCTGATTATAAAGAATCAACAGGAATATTTGAAGAAAAACAAAAAATAATTGGATTAAATCCAAAAGAGAAATTTAAATGTAAATATAAAATCAAATTTTTCTAAGGAAAAGGAGATTCAAAATGAAAATAAAAAAGTTACATATACTAACAATCATTGCAGGAATTATATTGGTAAATATAGGAATATTCCACTCAAACGTATGGTTTGATGAGTGTTATTCAGTAGGAATGGCAAGCAAAACATTTGTTGAAATATGGAACATAGGAGGGCACGATGTTCATCCAGTTCTGTACTACTGGGCATTACACATTATTTACCTATTAACAAATGGATCAATCATGGCTTACAGAATATTCTCAGCCATACCAATAGTTATACTAGGAATATTAGGATATACACACATTAGAAAAGATTTTGGAGAAAAAACAGGTTTACTATTTACATTTTTGGCATATTTTTCGCCAATGTCAGCAACATTTGCAAATGAGATTAGAATGTACAGCTGGGCACTACTATTAGTTACTGTTTTAGCAATATATGCATGGCGATTAGCACATGAAGAAAAGTTACATTACTATATAATTTTTTTCCTAAGCAGTCTGCGGAAGCATATACATACATTATTATGGACTTATGGCAGCAGGATTAATAAACTTAATTTTATTAGTATATTTAATAAAAAATAAGAAAAAAGAAGTATATATTAAGCAAATAATATTAGGAGTGATACAAGGATTATTATATTTACCATGGTTAATTTATTTTTCATCACAGCTAAAATCAATGCACGATAATGGATTCTGGATTAGCTTAGGCCCAAAAACAATAGTACAAATGGGAAGCTTACTATTTTCAGGAAGTTTATATCCATGGATAGGATTTGTAATTTCACTTTTTGTATATGGATACTTAATATATTTAATTAGAACTGAAGGAAAAGAAAACACAAAACCTGCAAGATATGCATTATTGGTGATTGTTTTAATAATAGTAGCTGCACTAATAATGTCAGCAATACTAAAATCACCAATTATATATTATAGATATATGACAGTAGTTGCAGGACTTATGATGTTTGCAATATCATACATGTATGCAAAATCAGCTAAAAAATGCATAATATACGGCTTCATAGCATTAACAATTTTAACCACAATACCAAGTAACATAATAATGATAAGTCATAACTATGATAAATCAAATAATGAACCAATAGATTTTATAAAAAATAATATACAAGAAAATGATGTAATAGTATATCCAGGAATAGGCACAGGGGCTATAATGGCAGCAAAATTTCCTCAATATAAACAATATTTTTACAATGCTGAAGATTGGGGAGTTGAAGAGGCATATAAAGCGTTTGGACCGGGAATGCAAACATATATAACAGATGACTTCTTAAACGATGAAGAATGTCAAGGAAGAATATGGCTTATTTTAGACTTCTACAAAGTGGATTATTATAATGAAAAATTTAATAATGAAAACTATAGGTTACTAGCACAAAAGCAATATTTTACAAAATATAATAAAGAAAAAGCCGAAAACAAAGAGACAGAATATAATATTTATTTAATAGAAAAAATAAAATAAAAAGGAGAGATAAGAATGGATCACAAACTAAAAGATAAGTTAAACCCAAAAGATTTTGAAGAAGAAATCTACAAAAAATGGGAAGAAAGTGGAAATTTTAAACCATCAAATGATAAAAGTAAAGAAACATATTGCATAATGATGCCACCACCAAACGTAACTGGAAAGCTACATATGGGACACGCATTAGATGGCACAATACAAGATATATTAATAAGATTCAAAAGAATGCAAGGATATAGAACTTTGTGGCTACCAGGAACTGATCATGCAGCGATTTCTACAGAAATGAAAGTTGTTCAAAAATTAAAAGCACAAGGAATAAACAAATCAGATTTAGGAAGAGAAAAATTCTTAGAAGAAGCATGGGCATGGACCAAAGAATATGGAGGAATAATTCAAAAACAACAACGTAAACTAGGATGCTCATGTGATTGGGAGAGAAATAGATTTACACTAGATGAAGGAATGTCAGAAGCAGTATTAGAACAATTTGTAAGATTATACAATAAAGGACTAATCTACAAAGGAAAAAGAATGGTAAATTGGTGCACAAGCTGTAATACATCAATTTCAGATGCAGAAGTTGAATACAAAGAAGAACCATCACACTTATGGCATATAAGATATAAAATTGTTGGAACAAAAGACGAATATATAGAAGTTGCAACAACAAGACCAGAAACAATGCTTGGAGATACAGCAGTAGCAGTACATCCAGACGATGAAAGATACACACACTTAGTAGGTAAAAATTGTATATTACCAATCATGAATAAAGAAATACCAATCATAGCAGATGAATTTGTTGAAAAAGAATTTGGAACAGGATGTGTTAAAATAACACCAGCACACGATATGAACGATTATCAAGCAGGATTAAGACATAATTTAGATATAATAGAAGTATTTGATGAAAACTTTAAAATGGGTAACTTAGTACCAGAATATAAAGGAATGGACTTATTAGAAGCAAGAAAGAAAATAGTTGAAAAACTAGAAGAAATTGGAGCATTAGTAAGAACAGAAGACTACACACACAACGTAGCAAAATGCGAAAGATGTAAAAATACAATCGAACCTAAAATTTCAGAGCAATGGTTTGTAAACATGAAAGAAATGGCTAAAAGAGCAGCAGACAGCGTAAGAAATGGAGAAACAAGATTTGTACCACAAAGATACGAAAAACAATATTTCCATTGGCTAGATAATATCCAAGATTGGTGTATATCAAGACAATTATGGTGGGGACATAGAATACCAGCATACTACTGTCAAGAATGTGGACACGTAAATGTAGCAAAACATGCACCAGAAAAATGTGAAAAATGTGGAAGTACAAATCTAATACAAGATGAAGACACATTAGACACATGGTTCAGTTCAGCATTATGGCCATTCTCAACACTTGGTTGGCCAAATACAGAATCAGAAGATTATAAAGATTTTTATCCAACACAAACATTAGTAACTGGATTTGATATTATAACATTCTGGATTTCAAGAATGATGACACAAGGACTTGAACTAACAGATCAAGTACCATTTAAAGACGTATTAGTACATGGAATTGTAAGAGATAACCAAGGAAGAAAAATGTCAAAAACATTAGGAAATGGAGTAGACCCATTAGATGTAATAGACGAATATGGTACAGACAGCTTAAGAATGTCATTAATTTTAGGAACAACACCAGGAAACGACATAAGATACAGTAGTGATAAAGTAGAAGCATCAAGCAACTTTGCAAACAAACTATGGAATGCATCAAAATTCGTATTAATGCAATTAGAAGACATTGAAGAATTCAAAGAAAACGACATTACAGAATTAGACTTATCAAAAATGATATACGTTGACAAATGGATAATTTCAAAACTAAACACATTAGTAAAAGAAGTAACAGAAAACTTAGAAAACTACGATTTAGGAGTTGCAGCACAAAAAATATATGATTTCATAAGAAACGACTTCTGCGATTGGTATATAGAAATAGTAAAACCACGTTTATTCAACAAAGAAGATGAATCAAGATATACCGTACAATTTATACTAAATTATGTATTAAGTACAAGTTTGAAATTATTACATCCATTTATGCCATTCATAACAGAAGAAATATATTCAAAACTATATCACAAACCAGAAAGCATAATGATGACTGAATTTCCTAAATACAAAGAAGAATTAGACTTTAAAAACGAAGAAGAACTTGCTATAGAAATAATGGATATAATAACAGAAATCAGAAACATTAGAAGCAAAATGAATGTACACCCAAGTAAGAAAACAAAATTAATATTTGTAACAACAACAGCAAAAGACGAAATAGAAAAATCAGAAGCATTCTTAGAAAAACTAGGATTTGCCAACAAAATAGAAATACAAGAAACAACAGAAAATATACCAGAAAATGCTGTAGCAATTCTTTCTAAAAATATGGAAGTACACATTCCTTTTGAAGAATTAGTAGATATTGAAGAAGAGAAAAAGAGATTAGAAGGTGAAAAGAAAAGACTAGAATCAGAAGTACAAAGAGGAGAGAAAATGCTTTCAAATCCAGGCTTCATCAACAAAGCTCCAGAAGCTAAAATAAATGAAGAAAAAGAAAAATTAGCCAACTACAAAGAACTACTAGAAAACGTAATTCAAAAGCTAGAGAAGATGAAATAAACTGCAACATAGACAATTACTAATAATTGTGTTACTATGAATTTAGATAATTATTTGAAGTAGAGATTGTGCTGCTATGCACCTAGTAATAGGTCAAAAGAAATGTCGGAAGGGGCACACCGACCAAATAACAAGAAAAAAGAGCTATGAAAACATGGCTCTTTTTATAAAAAAAATGGTAAAAACATGCTAGAGATAGCATGTTTTTTTTTATGCTTAAAAATTAATAAATTAAGCAGTATTTGATGGAAAGAGATTCCTAAAAAAATATGTGTCGAAGTGTGTCGAAAACCTCTCATTTTTCGTCAAAGGAAAATTTAGGAAAAAGAAGAATATAAGAAGTAGAATAGGTTAAAGGAGTATCGTATGAAAATTAATTTTAATGAAAAGGACAAGCTCTTAAACTTGGAAATTGATGAAGAGATAGATCATCATAAGGCTGAAATTTTAAGGAGGAATGCAGATTATGAAATTCAAAGACGTAATCCTAAAAGAGTTATTCTTGATTTTAATAACGTTTATTTTATGGATAGTGCCGGAATCGGAATGGTTATAGGAAGATATAAAACTGCATCGATGGTTGGAGCTAAACTTGAAATGAAAAATGTAAGAAAAAACATACGAAAGATATTTGAGATGACAGGGGTATTAAAAATAATTCCAATAATAGAGGAGGAAGAAAAAAGTGAAAAAACAATATGAAAATGAGATGAGTCTTGAATTTTTAAGTAAATCTTGTAATGAGTCATTTGCAAGGGTTACAGTCGCTGCATTTGCATCACAATTGGATCCTACAATTGAAGAAATTTCAGACATAAAAACGGCAGTTTCCGAAATTGTTACAAATGCAATAATACATGCATATGAATCGACAGAAGAAATTATAAAGATACATAGTTATATTCAAGAAGGATGTATAACAATAGAGATTTCTGATACAGGAAAAGGTATTGAAGATGTTGAAATGGCAAGAAAGCCTTTATATACATCAAAAGCAGAGTTAGAAAGGTCTGGAATGGGATTTACAATAGTTGAAACTTTTATGGATGATTTAAAAGTTGAGTCAATTTTAGGTTTAGGAACGAAAGTTACTATGAAAAAAATCATAAGAAGAGATCAAAATTTATTAGAGGGTTAGGAGAATTAATTTTGCATGAAACTACAATAGAAGAAATCCTAGAAGCACAGAGCGGAAACCAGGAAATGTTAAATGATATTGTAGAAAATAATTCAAGATTAATATGGAGTATTGTAAAAAGATTTAAAAATAATAAATATGAAACAGATGATTTGTTTCAAATAGGTGCAATGGGATTAGTTAAATCAATAAAAAGGTTTGATAATCAATATAATGTTAAACTTTCAACTTTTGCAGTTCCATACATTATAGGAGAAATAAAAAAATATCTCCGAGATGATGGAATGATAAAGGTTAGTAGAAGTTTAAAAGAATTGAATATTAAAATTGAAATGCTAAGAAAACAGTATGAAAAGTTAGGAAAAGAATTGAGTATTAATGAAATTGAAAAAGAATTAAAGGAAAGTAAAGAAAATATTTTATTGGCATTGGAGGCAAATAAGGAAATTAAATCAATTGATGAGGAATTTGAGGATAGTAATGAGAATATATTATTTAATAAAGTAAAAGTAGAAAGTTATGAGGAAAATACGATTAAGAAAATAATATTAAAACAGGAACTTGAGAAACTAGATGAAAAGGAGAGAAATATTATAATCTTAAGGTATTTTTACAATAAAACACAGAGTCAAATCGCAAGTCAATACGGAATAAGTCAAGTGCAAGTGTCGAGAATTGAAAAGAGAGTTTTATTAAAAATGAGAGAAAACATAAAGGAGAAAATGTGAAAAGTATAACTGAGAAAATAAAAGAACATTATACATTATTTTTTTTCTTATCTACCGTGCGGAGCTTTTGTCTTACTTCCAATGTGGTTTACACAAGAATTTCAAATAAATGATGATACTAAAAAAATAGAAATTAATGTTGAAAAACCGACGTTGGATTTTAGTGTTAGATATAAAGATATTAATTTATTACATAATAATGATAATGTGGTAGAAACATTAAATATAGAAGATTATCTAGTTAATGTTGTAGCAGCTGAAATGCCTGTAGATTATGAAGAGGAAGCACTGAAAGCACAAGCTACAGTTGCAAGAACATATACTTTATATCAAATAGAAAATGGACACAAGCATGCTAATGCAGATATTTGTGATAGTAGTACATGTTGTCAAGCATGGATTTCTAAGGAAAATAGATTTGAAAAATGGGATGGAAATAAAGAAGAAAAATGGAATAAATTAAAAGAAGCAGTCTATTCAACAGCAGGTGAAATTATAACATATGAAGGAAAACCAATAGATGCTTTTTTTCATTCTAATAGTGGAGGAACTACTGAGATTCCGGTTAATGTTTGGGGTGGAAGTGATTTCCCATATTTGCAAGTTGTAGAAACAAGTGGAGAGGACGAATACAATCAATATTATTCAGAAAAAGAATACACTAAAAGTGAATTAGAGGAAAAAATGAAATCGAGTTACGACGATTTTCAGATAGATTGGAGTCAAGCAGATTGTATACAAATATTAGAATATACAGAAAGTTCGAGAATAAAAACAATTAAAATTGGTAATAAGAATATATCAGGTGTAGAGGCACGAAAAATTTTTGAATTAAAATCATCAAATTTTACTTTTGAAGTTACAGAAGATAAGGTTAAATTTAAAGTAATAGGATATGGACATGGGGTTGGATTAAGCCAAACAGGAAGCAATACTTTAGCTAAAGAAGGAAAAAATTATAAAGAAATAATTGAACATTTTTTTAAGAATATACAAATAGAAAATATAAAAAATAATTAGATTCTGCATGCACTTTTGTATAAATAATTAAAATATGGAAATACTTGTAATAAATAAAGATATATAGGAGGAACATATGAGTAGAGGAAAAAGATACACAAGCAACTCTTTAAGTAGAGAAAAAATTTATTATATACTTGGAGTATGCGCATTAACAGTTTTACTAATTTTTATATTTGCGTTATCAGGTTATAAGAGCAAAAAAGATGCAGATGCAAGAATTGCACAAATGGAGGAATCTGGCGGAAGTGATGCTACAATGGTAAGTTCAACAGAGGATAAAACAATAAATGAAGTAAAAAATGAATCTAATACAACTCAAACAGAAAAAGTGGCTATAAATACATCTATCCTTAACACCACTCAACCAACAAATACAGCAAAAACAGAAAGTCAGCCAGTAGTTGAAGAGAAAAAGGTTGAAGAGCCTAAAGTAGTAGAGCTACATTTTTCTGTACCTGTTCAAGGCGAAATTGCAAAAGATTTTTCAGATTCAAATTTAACATATTCTGAAACACTTCAAGAATGGACAGTTCATTTAGGAATAGATATAAAGGCTGATAAAGGAAGTTCTGTTGTTGCTTCAGAAGCGGGAACTGTAGAATCTATAAAAAATGATCCGAGATATGGATTAACAGTAACAATTGCACATGCAAATGGATTTAAATCAATATATTCTAATCTTCAAACAGCTGAATTTGTTTCAGAGGGACAAACTGTTGAGAAAGGAAAAATTATTGGTTCTGTAGGAGATAACGCAGCTTTTGAAATTGCTGATGAACCGCATTTGCATTTTGAAATGACAAAAGATGATATGAATGTAAACCCAACAGCATATTGGGAAAAATAAGACGTATAATTTTTAGTTATACGTCTTATTATATTGCTGACAAAGTATATAAAAATATTTTGTTCATAGTTTTTTAATCTAATTTTTTCTTTTTAAGGAACTTTATAAAAAATATTAAATAAATAATTCCAATGATATAGCCAGCTAAAACATCTGTAACATAGTGAACTCCTAAATAAATTCTACTAATTCCAACAAATAATATAATAGCTGAAAGTATAGCAACTAATGTGTTTTTAAGCCACTTTTTCTTAACAAATTTAGTAACATAGTAAATAAGTAATCCATAAAAAATCATAGACATCATTGAATGGCCACTTGGAAATGAATAAGATGACTCAGCTGTTAATACAAGAGTTTCAGCAGGACGAGGTCTTCTGATTATTATTTTTAAAATGTTGTTTAAAATTACTCCAATTAAATTTGCAAAAGTAAAGATTAAAAAATATTTTTTATTTTTTACTAAAACGGCTATACATAAAATACTTGTTACAATAACAAGAGTTGAGCCAAGTGTTGTAATAAATTTCATAATTAGCATCATTGTAGATGTAAGTCCCAAAATGGACATTATAAATTGGTACACAGGCAAATCAAATAAAATCATAATAAAATCTCCATATAATTTAAAAATAAGCGAACATAATACAAATCTATCATGACATTTAATGTTCTAATCTTTATTTATGTGCAAAAATCTTGCACAAAGTATTTATATTATAATATAGTAAAAAATAAAAATCAACAAACCATAAAGGTAGATTTCTTGACAAAGAGCGTAAAAAATGGTAATATTGTTATGTAAACAGTTAAAAGTTTTTCATAAAAAAAGGAGATTGCATTATGACAAATGAAGACAAGAAAATGATTATGGAACTTATCGACACAATCCAGTCAGCGATGAGTACATTGCGGACAGTAATTGAAAAGGATGAAGAGTCGAGTGTACCTGCTGCAGATGTAACTGTAACAGCTTCTAAGACTGAAAGCGACTCAACTCCAAGAGAAATTGACGAAAGAATCGTCAAAAAACTTCTCAAAGAGCTGGGGGTCCCTCTGAATATTAAGGGATACAGATACCTCATCAATGCTATTGTAACCCTGTCAAAGGAGAAAGAAATGAAGATTTCCCTTGGATTATATCCAAAAGTTGCTAGAGAGTTTGCCACAACAGGATCAAGAGTTGAACGGGCCATTCGTCATGCTGTGGAGAGAACATTCGAGAGAGGCAACTATGATGTAATAAATGAGGTATTTGGTAGCAAGGTTAGCGCCACAAAGGGCAAGCTTACCAATTCAGAGTTTATGTACGCTTGCATTGAGTACCTGGAGGATCTGCGGGCTAGATAGGTTCCGAGTATCATGTTGTTAGTAACTAGTTGTTATTATTCTCCAAAAAGACCACCAACAATATGGTGGTCTTTTTCATGTTTATATTTAAAAATATTGATTTTGGAACAAAAAGATGATAGTATAAAACCAACTCGTAGATGCAGTTGCTACAGGGGGTGTTTATATGATTATAGAAATACCTGAAAAATTTTATAAAAGAAAGGCACGGAACAAATATGCCGAAGTAAAAAATGGTATTCTTGAGATTCATGGCTTTTGGAGTTTCAAAAGGTTAATGGTTGAAATTGCATATGAGTTAAAAGGAAAACACCAATGTTACTATTGTAAAAAGTCACTATGTGATTCAGAAGTAACAATTGATCACCTTTATCCAGAAGCTTATGGAGGAATTTCAGTTACAAACAACTTAGTACCAGCATGTAAACTTTGCAACAACACAAAAGCAGACATGAATGAACAAGAGTACAGAGAATGGTTAAGCATGGATGACAAAGTTCAAAGAAAAGTTTTTTATGAAAAAAATTCGCTGAGAAAAAACAACAAAAAATATAGTATTGCTATTAAAGAAACTTACGATATTCCACAAGAATGGATTAGATACCAACGGTTGGAGATTATTAAAAACTTTGAGGGGACAAGAACAAAATCAGGAAAAACATATATGAAAATATATGATTTTGTTAAAAAATACAGAAAATTGCCGATAGTATTAGTGATTTCCAAAAATGGTGTGCTTTTAGATGGAAGAATAGCATATGAAATAGCTGAAGAACTTGGATTAGAAATGGTTCCAGTAGTAGTACTGGAAAACGTACTCGCTTTTATAAAATAAAAATACAAAGCGAAGAGCTCCAACAACTGTTGGAGCTTTAATAATGCAAAATAGTATCTAATAATCTAAGATTAATTTCCTTGTAACATACGAAAAAAATTGGTATAATTTCTGCAGAGAAAAGGAGAATTATATTATGAAATATATAATAGATAGAATCGAAAACAATATGGTAATATGTGAAAATCAAGAAACAAAAAAGATGGAGAATTTTGATAAAAGCATGTTCCCAGAACAAATAAAAGATGGCGATGTTGTAATTAGAGAAAATGATACATTTAGAATCGACGAAGAAGAGACTGAAAATAGAAAAGAATATATAGAAAATTTGATGAAGAAACTAATGAAATAAAGAGAGGAATTAAATAATGAGAAATAAATGGACACCAGAACAGTTAAGTGCCATAACTCAAAAAGGAAATAATATACTAGTTGCAGCAGCAGCAGGTAGTGGAAAAACAACAGTATTAGTTGAAAGAATTATTAGAAAAATAATAGAAGATCATGTTGATATAGATAAAATATTAGTCGTAACATTTACAAATGCAGCAGCTTCAGAAATGAGAGAAAGAATACTAAATGCATTATATAAAGAAATTGATAAAAATCCATTAAATCAGCAATTAAGAAAGCAGATTGTTTTATTGAATAAAGCTAGTATTTGTACAATAGATGCATTTTGTTTAGATATAATAAGAAATAATTTTTTTGAAATTGATGCATCATCAAATTTTAGAATTGCAGATAATACAGAGCTAGAGCTATTAAAACAAGAAGCAATTGAAGAAACTTTTGAAGAATTATATATACAAAATGATGAAGAATTTAATAAACTAGTAGAACTATATGCTGGCTATAAAGATGACGATAATCTTAAAAACATAATTTTGAAAATACATAATTACATTCAAAGTGCGCCATTTCCAGAAGATTGGCTTGAAGAAAAAATAGAAAAATTTAATAATCCTCAAATAGAAGATTTTGCGAAAACAGAATGGGGAGAAATAATTTTAAGAAATTTTAGAGATGAAATTTTAAATTCAATTCAAATCTTAAAAAGTAGTAAAAGCAAGCTAGACATGATTTCAGAATTATCAAAATTTTCACTAGTTATAGAAGACGATGTAAACCAATTAGAATTTTTAGAGAAGAATTTAGATAATTGGGATAAAGCATATGAAATAACTCAAAATTTAAAGTTCAAAACTTGGCCAACAGATAAAAAAGTTGTAAGTAATTTGAAAGAAGAAACGAAAAAAGTAAGGGATAATGCTAAAAAGAGAGTTAGCAAAGCAATTGCTCAAACTTTTGTATATACTACAGCAGAAGCGATAGACGACATTAATAATATTTATCCAACACTAAAAAAACTTAAAGAAGTTACACTAAAATTTATTGAAAAATTTGCAGAGAAAAAAGCAAATAAAAACATAATGGATTTTAGCGACATCGAACATAATGCATTAAAAATATTATTGAAAAAAGATGAGAATGGAATATATCAAAAAACAGAAGTTGCGAAGAAATATGAAGGAAAATTTAAAGAAATAGCAATAGACGAGTATCAAGATAGTAATTTAGTTCAAGAATATATTTTAACATCAATCTCAAATAATCAAAATATTTTTATGGTTGGTGACGTTAAACAGAGTATATATCGTTTCAGACAGGCGAAGCCAGAATTGTTCTTAGATAAATATGAGAAATACGGAATGACACCAAATGAATTTGGTCAAAAAATAAAATTGTTCAAAAACTTTAGAAGTAGAGAAAATATTCTAGATACAACCAATTTGATTTTTGAAGATATAATGAGAAAAGATTTTGGTGAAATAGAATATGATGAAAGCGAATATTTGAATTTAGGAGCAAATTATGAACCACCAGCAGATAGCAATGTACAATTTGCAGGAAAAGCAGAGTTAGATATAATTGATTTAAAACAAGAAGAAACAGATGATGAAGAAGAAACTGACAACTCAGCAGAATTACTTGAAAAGACAGAGATTGAAGCAAAGTTTGTTGCAACTAAAGTTAAAGAATTAATCGATTCAAAATATCAAGTATACGATAGAAATCTTGGTTACAGAGATATTCAATATAGAGATATAGTAATTTTGCTAAGAGCCACTTCAAATGTTGCAAACATCTTTGAAAAAGAGCTTCTAAATATAGATATACCAGTATTTAGCGACCAAGCGGAAAATTATCTAGAGTCTATAGAAATTAGAACAATAACAGCATTACTAAAAATAATAGATAATCCATATAGAGATATTCCGCTTGTAACCGTTATGAGATCAACGATTGGAGATTTTACAGATAATGAATTAATAGAAATTAGACTAGCAAAAAAAGATGGTTATTTCTATGATTCATTAAAAGAAGCAAGCCAATCTCCAAATATAAAAAATGAATTGAAAAATAAAATATTAACATTTATTCAAAAGATTGAAAAGTGGAGAGAAGAAGAAAAATACTTACCTTTAAATGAATTTATATTAAAAATATATAATGAAACAGATTATTATAACTATGTAAATTTAATGCCAAATGGTCAGGTTAGAAAAGCTAATTTGAAAATGCTTTTAGACAGAGCAAAAGACTATGAGAAAATTAGTTTTAAAGGATTATTCAATTTTATTAGATATTTAGAAAGAGTAAAAAATAGTAATAGCGATTTATCATCTGCAAAGCTAATTGGTGAGAACGAAAATGTTGTAAGAATAATGAGTATTCACAAAAGTAAGGGACTAGAATTTCCAGTAGCGATAATTTCAAGAACAGATAAAAAGTTTAACCAAAAAGAATTAAATGAACCTATATTGCTACATCAAGACTTGGGCTTTGGAATGCAATACATAGATTATGAAAGAAAGATTGAATATACAACAGCAAGCAAAGAAGCAATAAAAATAAAAACAAAAGAAGAATCCATTTCAGAAGAGATGAGAATATTATACGTTGCATTAACTAGAGCAAAAGAAAAGCTGATAATAACAGGTGTAGAAAGCGATTTAGAAAAATCACTAGAGCAGAAAAAAGAATTAGTACAAATATATGAAAGAGAAAATGGCAAGATAAATCATTTACTATTAAAGAAATATTTGAGCTATTTAGGATGGATAGAGCTTACATACATGAATCAAGAAAACATTGAAGATTATATAGAACTTAAAAAGATAAACAAAAAAGATATAATAAAACAAGATGAAGAGCTTGAAGAAAAAGCCGATAACAAACTACAATTTAGCGAAGACATTGATTATAAGAAAATAAATGAAATACTAAATTGGAAATATGAATATGAAGAAATGACAAATATTCAAAGCAAAATGAGTGTAACTAAAATTAAAGAATTAAAAGAAAACGTAAAGAAAAAGAAAGTTGAAATTAAACCTAAATTTACAATTGAAAGCACAGCAGTTTCAGCAACAGAAAAGGGAACAATAATACATTTAATTTTGCAAAAATTAGATTTCACAAAAGATTATACTAAAAACGAATTATCAAAATTTATAGAAGATATGTGCAATAAGAATTTGATAACCGAAAATCAAAAAAATGTTATAGATATTGATAAAATATATAAAATTATTGAATCTGATTTTATAAAGAATTTGAAATCAGCTAAAGAAATTCACAAGGAAACACCATTTTATACATATATAAATACAAAAGAAATTTATAATACAGAAAACTCTGAAAACATACTTGTACAAGGTATTATAGACTTGTATTACATAAATCAAAACAATGAATTAATATTAGTAGATTACAAAACAGATTATACTCAAGACGAGGGAAAAGACTTAGTTGATAAATATAAAGTTCAATTAGAAATTTACAAAAAGGCATTAGAAGAAGCACTAAAAATACCTGTAAAAGAAACGTATATGTATTCGATTTATGCAAATAAAGCTATAAATTTAGAAAAAAGGTAGCAACCTCAGTATTTACAAGTTATGTAAAGTGTAGTATAATAGTATTGATTGAGAAAATAAGGAAATAATAGGAGGAAGCTATGAAAAGAATGCAAACGTTTCTTACATATGCTTTAATAATTATAGGATTTTACTTTTTTTCAAATTTTTTAATAGATTTTGGAATAAGTAGTTCATATAAGGATGTAGAACAAGACAAGATAAAAATGGAGCAATCTAATAATGGATTTGAAATAGAAGTTGATAAGGCAAATTCAAATAGAAGACAAGCATATTTTACTGGAACAGTAAAAAATAATTCAGATAAAGTAATTGAAAAACAATATGTAAAAGTTGATTCATATTTTAAAGGAAAACTAATGCAAGAAAAGTATTTAGCTTTTGAGAATATGCAACCTGGAGAAGAAAGAAAATTTAAGTTGCTTTATTCATTAGGTCAAATTGATGAATTTAGAGTTTCTTATGTTGATGAAATTCCATCAAATAGAACAATTGTTGATAAAGCGATAGACAAAGCCGTAGAGGTATTTAATAAGGCTAAAGCTTTCGTATCAAAATTTGATGGAGTAAGTTTAGATGGAACAGCAGATGGAGTAAAAAATGGAGCAAGCGGAATAGCAACTAAATTAAAAGATGGATTTAAACCGGTACATGTTGAAGGAGAAGACTGGGAACTATTTGTAGCAGTAATGTTAGTATGGGCAGCAATACCTTCAGGAGCAATATGGTTTATAATATAAGATTAAAAATTAAGTCAAAGGCATTCGTAAAAGCGGATGCCTTTTTATATGCTAATATATTGAAATAAAAGGATTAATTTGATAAAATAATATAAATTTATTTAAGGAGATTTAAGAGTGAACGACAATCAAAAAAGAATAAGAAATTTTAGCATAATAGCTCACATAGATCATGGAAAATCTACACTTGCAGATAGACTTATAGAAATGACAGGTGTTCTTACCAAAAGAGAGATGGAAAGTCAAGTATTAGACAACATGGATATTGAAAAAGAAAGAGGAATAACAATAAAATCTCAAGCAGTAAGAATGAATTACAAAGCTAAAGATGGACAAACATATGAACTAAACTTAATCGATACCCCAGGGCACGTAGATTTTAACTATGAAGTTTCAAGAAGTTTAGCTGCATGCGAAGGTGCAATTTTAGTTGTAGATAGTAGTCAAGGTGTAGAAGCTCAAACTTTAGCAAATGTGTATTTAGCATTAGATAACAATTTGGAAATTTTACCTGTAATAAATAAAGTTGATTTACCAAATGCAAGACCTGATGAAGTTAAAGCTGAAATTGAAGATATCATAGGAATTCCTGCAATGGATGCACCATGTATTTCAGCTAAATCTGGATTAAATGTTGATCAAGTTTTAGAAAGAATTGTTTCAGATATTCCAGCGCCACAAGGAGATAGAGAGGGAAAATTAAAATGTTTAATATTTGACTCATTCTATGATAATTATAAAGGCGCAATTAGTTATGTAAGAGTAAAAGAAGGAACTGTAAAAATTGGAGATGAAATATTATTCATGGCAACAGGAAAACATTTTACAGTTACCGAAGTTGGATATTTTGGAGCAGGACAATATATCCCAGCAGATGAGTTAAAAGCAGGAGAAGTTGGATATATATCAGCAAGTATAAAAAATGTTTCTGATTTACATGTTGGTGATACAATAACTCATTTTGAAAATCCAGCAGACGAGCCATTACCAGGATATAAAAAGGCTAATTCAATGGTATATTGCGGAATGTATCCACTAGATGGAAGCGAATATGAAAATTTAAAAGACGCATTAGAAAAACTAAAATTAAATGATGCTGCATTAGAATACGAGCCAGAAACATCAATAGCATTAGGATTTGGATTTAGATGTGGTTTCCTTGGATTATTACATTTGGAAATTGTAATAGAAAGATTAGAAAGAGAATTTGATTTAGGTTTAATTACAACAGCTCCATCAGTTATATACAAGGTTCATAAAACAAACGGAGAAACAATAGAACTATATAATCCAACAGATTTACCCAAAACACAAGAAATAAAATATATAGAAGAACCAATCATGAAAGCCGAAATAATGACTCCAAAAGAGTTTGTTGGAAACGTAATGGATATATGTCAAAAAAGAAGAGGAACATATATAGATATGAGATATCTAGATAGTAACAGAGTTACATTAGAATATGATTTGCCTCTAAACGAAATTATATATGATTTCTTCGACACACTAAAATCAAAAACAAAAGGTTATGCTTCTGTAGACTACGAATTTAAGGAATACAGACAATCAGAACTTGTGAAATTAGATATTTATATAAATAATGAAGCTGTTGATGCATTATCATTTATTGTACATAAAGATAGTGCTTATACTAGAGGAAGAAAGATGGCAGAAAAATTAAAAACAGTTATTCCAAGACAATTATTCGAAATTCCAATTCAAGCTGTAGTAAGCGGAAAAATAATTGCAAGAGAAACATTATCAGCAATGAGAAAAGATGTATTGGCTAAATGCTATGGAGGAGATATTACAAGAAAGAAAAAGCTTTTAGAGAAACAGAAAAAAGGTAAAAAGAAAATGAGACAAATAGGAAATGTTGAAGTACCTCAAGAAGCATTTTTAGCAGTACTAAAATTAGATGATGAAGAATAGGAGCAAAAGATGAAAATATTAAAGAAAATAGTATTAATATTAAGTTTAATAACATTAATAACTTTGCCAAATGTAATGGCAACAGAAAACGCTGTAGAAGATGATGAAACAAATTATAATATGATTTCAGTAGAAGGAAAAATGAGATTTAAACAGTTTGTAGAAATCAAAGAAGGATATGAAAAATTCTGTATATTAGAAGGAATATTATTCTTTATTGCAATCTTCATGACAGTAAAAACAACAGCAATAGATACTTCAACAAAATCAGGATTATTAATAGCAATATTAGGAATCTTGGCATATGTACTAAGATATAGTGTTATAGGAAATATAATATTTATGTTAGATATTTTACTTCAAATACTAGGAACGGTGCTAGTAATATTATCCTGCATTTATATCTACAAAAATCAAAATATACTAATATATGCACCAATATGTTTATGTGGAATGTGGTATATAATAAAAAATATACCAATGATATCAGGAAATATTATTTTAAAAATAGTATTGATTGCCTTGCCAATAATATTGTATGTTTTAGGAAGAGTAACTAGTAAAGCTGAAGAAATAGAGATGCTAAGACCAGTTAAAGAAAAGCATGAAAGGAAATAAAAATGAAACAAGAATTTAGAAAAAATGAAAATAGGAAAAATTTTAAAAAGAACCCAAATAAAAATTTTAAAAATGAAAAACAATTAGAAGAGAACGAATATGACGATATAGTCGAAGGAAGAAATGCCGTACTTGAGTTATTAGATTCTGACAGAGATATAAATAAAATATTTGTTCAAAGTGGGGAAAGACACGGATCAATAAACAAGATAATTGCAATTGCAAAGGAAAATAAAGTAGTTGTTACAGAAGTTGAAAAGTCAAAACTTGATTTTATGTCAAAAACTAAAAATCACCAAGGAGTAATCGCAGTAGTTCCACCATTTAATTATTGTGAAGTTGAAGATATATTAGAATATGCTAAAAGCAAAAATGAAGATGTATTTATTTTAATTTTGGATGGAATAGAAGATCCACACAATTTAGGTTCAATAATAAGAACAGCTGAAACAGCTGGAGTTCATGGAATAATAATTCCTAAAAGAAGAACTGTAACCGTAAATAGCACAGTTGCAAAGGTTTCAGCAGGAGCTGTAGAACATATGAAAATAGCTAGAGTAAATAATATAACAGATACAATAAGAAAATTAAAAGAAAACGGATTATGGATAATAGGAACAGATGGTTCTGCAACAACATTATACTATAATCAAGATTTAAAAGGAGATATTGCAATTGTAATAGGAAGTGAAGGATTTGGAATGAGCAGACTTGTAAAAGAAAATACGGATATGCTTGTAAAAATTCCTATGAAAGGTAAAGTTACTTCTTTAAACGCTTCTGTATCAGCTGGTATAGTAATGTATGAAGCTGTTAAACAAAGAAACAAATAATACTTGCATAAAATAAAAGATAATGATAAAATAATTTCATAAATTTGAAGAGACGAAAAACAGATTAAAAAAAAACCCTTTTTTTAATCTGTTTTTTTCGTTTTAAGGAGGGAAAAATGAAAACTAAATATGTATTTATAACAGGCGGAGTAGTTTCTGGACTAGGAAAAGGAATAACAGCAGCATCATTGGGAAGATTACTAAAAAACAGAGGATACAAAGTAACAATTCAAAAGTTTGATCCTTATATAAATGTAGATCCTGGAACAATGAGCCCGTATGAACATGGAGAAGTATTTGTAACAGATGATGGAGCAGAAACAGATCTTGATTTAGGACATTATGAAAGATTTATAGATGAAGCACTAACAAAAGATTCTAGTGTTTCAATGGGGCAAATTTATTCAAATGTAATTGAAAAAGAAAGAAAAGGTGCATATTTAGGAAAAACAATTCAAGTAATCCCGCATATTACAAATGAGATAAAAGATAAAATATATTCATTTGAGAATAAAGGAATAGACGTTGTAATTACTGAGCTAGGAGGCACAGTAGGAGATATGGAAGGGCTTGCCTTAATAGAAGCAATAAGACAAGTTGGACTAGAAAAAGATATTAATGATGTGTGCTACATACATGTAACGTTGCTACCATATATTTCAGGTTCAAAAGAAATTAAATCTAAACCAACACAACACTCTGTAAAAGAATTACAATCATTTGGAATAAAACCTGATATTTTAGTAGCTAGAGCAGATGGACATATTGAGGAAAAAATGAGAGATAAAATAGCACTATTTTGTAATGTGCGCAAAGAAAATGTTATAGAAAATATAACTGCAAATAGTTTATATGAAGTTCCTTTATTACTAGAAAAACAAGGACTAGCAGAAGCGGTTTGCAAAAAGCTTGGACTAGAAAAAGAATGTAATAATGAAAATTGGATAGAGCTTAATAAAAAAATATCAGAATGTACAGAAACTGTGAAAATTGCATTAGTAGGTAAATATATGAAATTAGAAGATTCATATATTTCAGTTGTAGAAAGTTTAAGACATGGTGGATATGCAAACAAAGTTAATGTGGAGATAGGATTTATAGATTCCGAAAATGTAACAGAAGAAACTGCTAAAGAAATTTTAAAAGCCTATGACGGAATATTAGTTCCAGGAGGATTTGGAAATAGAGGAATAGAAGGAAAAATTGCTGCAATAAAATATGCAAGAGAAAATAAAGTTCCATTCTTAGGAATCTGTTTAGGAATGCAAATGGCAGTAGTTGAATTTGCAAGAAATGTACTAGGATTAAAAGATGCAGATTCAGCAGAATTTAACAATGGAACAAAAAATCCAGTAATACATATAATGGAAGAACAAAAAAGTGTAACTAAAAAAGGTGGAACAATGAGACTTGGAGCATATCCATGTGTTATAAAAGAAAATACACTAGCTGAAAAGGTATATAGTACTAAAAAAATTTCTGAGAGGCATAGACATAGATATGAGTATAACAATGAGTATAAAAAGATGTTAGAGGAAAAAGGATTAATTTGTTCAGGAACATCACCAGATGGTAAACTAGTTGAAATTGTCGAATTAAAAGATCATCCATATTTCATAGCAGGTCAATTTCATCCAGAATTTCAATCAAGACCAGACAGACCAGGCCCTTTGTTTGTTGGTTTAATAAAAAATGCTAAAGAAATAAAAAATAAAAAATAAAATATTTGAAGGTTTTTAAAAATTTATGTATAATAAACATATTGTACGAAAAGGTATAAATATTTCATAATAGTAAACGGAGGAGAATACATGAAAAAGAAATATGGAGATTTATCAAAGGTAAAAGACATAATAGATAGTGATTTCGTAAAACTGGAAACACCTAATGACCAATTCTTTGGTGCAGTATGTATGTCATACATAAAAAAAGTTTTAAATAAATGGAGGGTTCCAAGAGATAATGGAAAAGAAGAAGTTATATTAGACATGGGATATAGATGGATAACACTTTATCCCCGCAATGAGAATTATGCAATAATTGCCATGTTTAATGTAAAATCAGAATTAATAGAATTTTATTTTGATATTGCAAAAAAGATAAATTATAAAGCTAGAGTGCCATATACAGATGATTGGTATTTAGACATTGTTTTAACTAAAGAAAATGATGTTATATTTTTAGATGAAAATGAGTTAGAAGAAGCTTTTAAAATGGGAGAAATTGACCAAACAGATTATCAAGTGATAAGAAAAACAGCTGACAAAATTGTTAATAAATATCATAAACCAGAAGAATTTGAAAAACTAAAAAAGATTGCAGACGGATATTTAGATAAATTAATAAATATGCCAATAAAGTAACAAGTTGACATAAATAAACAAAAGCTGTATACTTATGGAGTAGCAAGTTGTTGTTATTTTCATGGAGGTGCTTTATGGCAAGAAAAAGTGATGTGGACTTCGAAACTTGTTTTAAGAGTTTGGTGGGTAACAGACATCAAACAGTTGTTGTTGAAGATCAGGTGGTTGACGATGACGGCAAAACAGTTGCGATTGAAAGTCCCCAAATGACTTACGAAGAAGGAGTAGAGCGGCTGAAAAAATTAAGTCATCAGATTAAAGAATTAGGGCTTTATGATGAAATCATAGAAGCGTGCAATAAGCATGATTTAGCTGGACTTAATAAGATTACTGAGAAGTATGATAAGGAAGTTCAACGGATTTGTAATCAGATGGATCAGATAATGAAACAGATGCCTTATCCGTATTCGTATTAATCTAGTTGCAAATGTAGAATTTTGTCAAAGCAAGAAAAGGGTGCGAGAAATCTCGCACCTCTTTTTATATAATAGAAAAGTTTTTTGAAATTCCTATTATAAAGAGCAATGTAACATTTGTTATACCAAGATATCGAAAAGTATTGAAATATTAAGAAAAAAGTTATATAATTTGTACACAAATTTATTTAACGGAAAAGAGGAATAGTATGAGAGCAAACGAATATAGAACACATTATTGTAATGAATTACGATTAGAAGATGTTGGAAAAGAAGTACGACTTGCTGGATGGGTACAAAAAATAAGAAATTTAGGAAAAATGACATTTGTTGATTTAAGAGATGAATTTGGAATTACACAAATAATAATTTCTGATGATGAAAATTTAAAATCACAAATAGTTGATTTAAAAACAGAATGTGCAATAACTGTAACAGGTAAAGTTGCTGAAAGATCTAATAAAAATAAAGAGATAGAAACTGGAGATATAGAAATTGTTGCAGAAAAAATCATTATTCTTGGAAAATGTAGAGCAGTTCTTCCTTTTGAAATAAATCAAAAAGAAGCACAAGAAGTAAGAGAAGATTTAAGATTAGAGTATAGATTTTTAGATTTAAGAAACGATAAAATTCATAAAAATATTTTACTTAGATCTAAAATATTAAAAACAATGAGAGATGAAATGGATAGATTAGGATTCACAGAAATCCAAACACCAATTTTAGCAAACTCTTCACCAGAGGGAGCTAGAGACTTCTTAGTACCAAGTAGATTACATCCAGGTGAATTTTACGCATTACCACAAGCACCACAACAATTTAAACAATTGCTTATGATATCTGGATTTAATAAATATTATCAAATAGCTCCATGCTTTAGAGATGAAGATCCAAGAGCTGATAGATCACCAGGAGAATTTTATCAATTAGACTTTGAAATGAGCTTCGCAACACAAGATGATGTATTAGCAGTTGGAGAAGAAGTTATTTCAAATGTGTTCAAGAAAAATAGTGATTGGAAAATATCAGAAGCACCATTTGAAAGAATACCATACAAAGAAGCTATGGAGAAATATGGTACTGATAAACCAGATTTAAGAAATCCATTGATAATAATAGATGTTACAAAAGTATTTGAAAACACTGAATTTAATGCATTTAAAGGGAAAACAATTAAAGCGATTGTAACACACAACATGGCAGATAAGCCAAGAAAATTCTTTGATCAAATGTCTGAATTTGCAGTATCAGAATTAGATGCTAAAGGATTAGCTTGGACAAAAGTTGATGAAAATGGAGAACTAACAGGTGGAATCTCTAAATTCATAACACCAGAAAATAAAAATGCATTAGAAGAAATTGCTGAAATTACAAAGGGTGATGCAATATTCTTCATAGCTGATGAATTTGAAAAAGCTCAAAAAATAGCTGGTGGAGTAAGAATTGAATTAGGAAAAAGATTAGACTTAATAGAAAAAAATATATACAAATTCTGCTGGATAGTAGATTTCCCAATGTATGAATTATCAGACGAAGGAACAATAGACTTTAATCACAACCCATTCTCAATGCCACAAGGAGGAATGGAAAGCTTAGAAAATAAAGATCCACTTGATATTTATGCATATCAATATGACCTAGTTGGTAACGGATATGAACTTGCATCAGGAGCCGTAAGAAATCATGATCAAGAAATAATGATAAAAGCATTCGAGATTGCTGGATATACTGAAGAAGATGTAAAAGGAAAATTTGGAGCTTTATATAATGCATTTAGTTATGGTACACCACCACATGCTGGTGCTGCACCAGGTGTTGATAGAATAGTAATGCTTTTAGCGAAGGAAGACAACATTAGGGAAGTCGTTGCATTCCCTAAAAACAAAAAAGCAAGAGATGTATTAATGAGAGCACCATCTAAAGTATCAGAACAACAATTAAAAGATGTTCATATAAAATTAGACTTAGACGAAAAAGAAGACTAATTTATTGACAACATCAAGCAAAGCATATATACTATAAGCGAAAATATAAGATAGAGAGGTCTTTTTTCAATGAATAAACTAAAAAAAGTAGCAATAGCACTAGCTGTAATATTGTTTATTTTAACAAATATAAAATATTCTTTAGGAGTTACAGGAAAAATAACAGCAGAAACAATAAGAATAAGAGCAGAAGCAACAACAGATTCAAAGATAATTGAAATAGGAAATGCTGGAGAGAAGGTTGATATAGTTGGATTAGAAGGCGACTGGTATAAAGTTAGCTTTAAAAATAAAACAGGATATATTTATAAAGATTATCTAACACCAGATGGTGAGGTTACAACATCAGATAAAAGTAATGAAAATACTTCTGATGCAACTCAATCACCTGAGGTATCAACAACACCAGAAACAACAACACCAGAAACAACACCATCAGAAACTCCTACAGAAACAACTAATGATAAAGCAATGGAATTAGGAAATGTAGTTAATAAAGAAACATTAGTATATTTACTTCCTAATTTTACATCTACTAAAATAGAAAAAGTAAATAAAGACCAAGAAATAAAATTGATAACAACAATGGCAAATTGGGCAAAAATAGAAATAAATCAAAAAGAAGCATGGATACCAAAAACATTTTTAATGAAAGAGGTTAGTATAGAAACCAACAAAACGACTGAGCAACAGCCAGAAAAAACGACTGAAGAGAAGAAAAATGAACAACAACAGCAACAACAACCAGAACAAACGACACAACCTGCTGTTAATAAAGCAGCATATATTTCTTCTAATGCATCAGCACATTTTAGATCAGGTCCATCAACTTCATCACAATCATTAGGAAAGTTACCTAAAAATACAAAAATAACAATTACAGGTGAAGAAAACGGATGGTACAAAGTATCTTATAATGGAAAAGATGGATATATATCAAAATCATTAGTAACAGAAGGTGAACCACCTGCAACAACTTCATCAAGAAGTCAAGAAGAGCCAAGAAGTGCAACTACAACAACTACAACATCAGCATCAAGCAACAGTGTAGTTCAAGTTGCAGAAAGCTATGCAGGAAGTAAATATGTTTCTGGAGGAAGTTCTCCATCAGGATTTGATTGTTCAGGATTTACACAATATGTATATGGAAAATGTGGAATTACACTTTCAAGAACTTCATATACACAAGCTATACAAGGTACAGCAGTAAACAAATCAGAATTACAACCAGGAGATTTACTATTATTCCATTATTACGGAAGTTCTTCAATAGGTCATGTTGGAATATACGTAGGTAATGGTAAGTTTATACACGCAGCAAACTCAAATAGAGGAGTTGTATATGATTCAATAGAATCAGGATATTATGCAGATAATTATGCAGGAGCAAGAAGATTATAAAATTCAAATGAGGTGAATTAAATAAATATATTACTAGTAGTAAATTTTGGGTATATACTAGGAATATTAATGGGGCTATACATAAACAAGGGTATAGCTCTATTTTTATGTGTAGAAATATTAATATACATAGTAATCTCAAATACAAGAAAAACAAAACGATATGTAAAATTATTAATAAATAAAAAGATTTTTATTATATTTTTAATTGCACAAATTATATCAGGAATAATCGTTATTCAAAAAGAAAATAAATTTAAAAAAGCATATGAAAATATTGAGAACATACAAGCGATTGTGGAACTGGAAACAGATACTATACAAAAAGAAAATTATACAGAGTACGTAATTAAAATAGTAAAATGTGAGAATCATCCAAGTATAGAAAAAACAAAGTTAAAAATGACAGACACAAAAAATACTCAATATCAAAAAGGAGATATGCTACAAATTCAAGGTGAGTATGAAAAAATAAGTTCATACAAAAATAAAGGAGTATTTAATTATGAAACTTATCTCAAAAAAGATAATATATATGGAAAAATCAAAGCAAATACAATTACTCTAAAGCAGAAAACTAAAAACAAAATTAGAATTTCTTCAAAAATAAAGGAAAAATTTAAACAAAATTTTGAAGAGAAAACAGCAAATTATTTTATAACAATTATTTTAGGAGATAAATCAGAACTAGATAAGCAAATAAAAGAGAATTTTCAAAGTGGTGGAATTTCACATTTACTAGCAATTTCAGGCATGCACATCAACTGCATAATTTTAATAATTACATACATCGTAAATAAAACAATAAACTCATACAAAATTCGAAAGATAACCACAATTATTGCATTAGTAATTTATGGACTAATAATAGAATTTACGCCATCAGCTACAAGAGCAATAATAATGGCGATTATGCATCAGACAGCATTAATTTTATTAGAAAAGGATAACTTTTTAGTAAACATTTCAATATCAAGTTTTATAATATTAATAATAAGTCCTTATTACTTAGTTGATACAGGATTTTTGCTCTCATTTACAGCAACAATAAGTATTGTATATGTGTACAAAAAATTAAGAAAAGAAGTAAGTAAAAACAAGATAATTCAATCAATTTCAGACAGTTTGATATTAACAATATCCGCAAATATTTTAATAGCACCAATAGTAATATGTCTTTTCAAAAAGATTTCATTATCAATGTTTATAATGGGAATAATAATTTCACCTTTTATATTTGTAATAGAAGTAATAGGGATTTTTAGTATAATTATTCCAAATTTTATTTTAAAATTTTTAAAAATACCTATTGAGATTTTTATATCAATATTTGATTTTTTATCATCAATTAATTTTTTAACAATCTATTTAAAAGTTCCAAATATAATTCAAATTATTTTATATTATACGATTATTATTAAATTTCTATTTAAGCCTAAAAGAAAAATCGTAAACAAAATATTAACCAGCTTTATAGTAATTTTAATCATTAGTCAATTAATACAATCTTCGTATTCTATATTATTTAGAAAATTTGAAATAAATTTGATAGATGTAGGACAAGGAGATAGTACACTAATAGTTACTCCTAAAAATAAAAAGATACTAATTGATGGCGGTGGAAATGAAAATTATGATATAGGTGAAAATGTGTTAATACCGTATTTATTAAATAAGAAAATTAACCAAATAGACTATTTAATGATTTCACATTTTGATACTGATCACGTTGGCGGAACATTGAAAGTTTTAGAAAAATTAAAAGTCAAGCAAGTCATAATATCACAGCAAAAAGAAGATAGTTCAAACTTTCAAAAATTTCTCGAAATTGCTGAAAAAAGAAATATTAAAACAATAGTAGTAAAAGCAGGAGATAAAATTCAAATAGAAAAAAACATTTATATCGATATATTATGGCCAACAGAAAAAATGAAAATAGAAGATAACCCTCTAAACAATAATTCAATTGTAGCTAAATTAATTTATGGAAATACAAGCATATTATTTACAGGGGATATTGAGGCAGAAGCTGAGAAAGACTTAGTAAAAAAATATGGATATAGATTAAAGGCAGATATTTTAAAAGCAGCTCACCATGGTTCAAAAACATCCTCAACACAAGAGTTTGTAGATAATGTTAATCCAAGTGTAGTGCTAATAGGAGTGGGACGAAATAATAAGTTCGGACATCCTTCAGATGGCGTAATAAATAGGTTTAAAAAAAGAAATATATGCATTTATAGAACTGATTTAGAGGGAGAAGTTAATATTAAAATAAATAGTAAGGGAAATTATGTAAATAAAATTTCTTGAAAAAAGCATAAAAAGATGCTATAATATGGAATATGTTAAATAGAAGTTTGTAAACGTATTTATATCAGCGAATAGGAGGAAATACTATGAGTAGAATATTAATCGTTGAAGACAACCGGATAAAGCTACATACAGTTCTGGATATTATAAAAACAGAATATGAATACGACGTAGCTGTATGCGAAACAGATGCAATGCGGTTAGCAATGCAGAAAGAGTACGATATCTTAATAACAGATATGCAGTTTCCAAAAGAAAAAGAAGGACTTATTTTTAGAAATGCAGGATCAGAACTTATAAAAAAATTGAAAGAGTTATACAAAGAGAAAATGCCTAAAATAATAGTATATTCATTAATTCCTATTACTAACGTGTGGGAAAATCTTGGCGAAACACCACCAGATGAATATATTGGACAGGTAGTCTTCGGACAGGAATTGGAAACTATGTTAAAGAGAATAAAAGAAGAGACTTAGGTCTCTTCTTTTATTATGTGTATAATTTCTTCAAAAAAGGTACATACTACCAACAAAAGAAAAAGGTGGTATATTTGTGAAGAAATTAATTATTTTTATTATAATGTTATTAATTTTTTTAGCTAGCTGTGGTATTGGATATTTTTATTTAAATACAAGGGCTGATCAAAGAAACGATAGTAAAGTAGATGAAGGTGTGACTGTAATAAAAAATGATGTAGAAAACGAAACAATTTCAACAGAAACAACAGAAGAAAAAATTTCTCCAAATGCAGAATTAACAGAAGTTGTATTGTATAAAAAATGTGGACATGAAATTGCAAAGAGTAACAAGGTTCCAACAGATATTGTTAATTTAGATGAAAAAGAATTTGAAGAAAAATATAAAGAATACAAAATAGAAGAATTTTCAGATAAGCAAGTATCAATATATAATGAAGTAGATAAGATGTGTCCAGAGCATTATAAGATAGGAGTGGCAGATGGAGTAATAAACATATATAGAAAAGATGAAGATGGAGAAGAAGAACTGTATGAGATGACAAATATATCATTAGAATATTTACCTGAAGAAGAGAAAATAAAATTAGAGAATGGAATTGAGATTATCGGCGAAGAAGAGTTGAATTCTGTATTAGAAAATTTAGAAAGTTAAGTAATAGAATTATAAATATTATTATGAGTGGGTATATAGAACATTAAAATTAACACAAACTTTACTTTACAATATTATCATCATTTTAATTGGAATTTTAATAATTATTTTTCAGTACACTGGTGAATAATTAAAGTAAAAAAAGAGCGATTATTCGCTCTTTTTTGATTTAGAAGTTTTAGAAACTACTGTAAATTTTAATTCATCTTTTTTGCAATCTACTTTAACAGTTTGACCTGGCATAACCTCAGATCTTAAAAGCATTTCAGCAATTTCATCTTCAATATATTTTTGAATTGCTCTTCTTAAAGGTCTAGCACCATACTTTAAATCAGTACCTTTTTCTAAAACATATTTCTTAGCAGAAGCAGTAACTGAAAGTTTAATATCTTTATTAGCCAATGCTTCATCAGTATGTTTTAGTAATAAATCTATAATTTGAAGTAATTCGTCTGATGTCAAACTATCAAATGTAACAATTTCATCAACACGATTTAAAAATTCAGGTCTAAATAATTCTTTTAATGCCGAATTTATTTTTCCATTATCAACAGATTGTTTACCAAAACCAATTGAATTTGTATTTAAATTTGAACCAGCATTAGATGTCATAATAATAATTGTATTTTCGAAATTAACTGTATTTCCTTGAGAATCAGTTAATTTACCATCATCTAAAACTTGAAGTAAAATATTAAATACATCTGGATGAGCTTTTTCTATTTCATCTAAAAGAATAATAGAATAAGGTTTTCTCTTAACTTTCTCAGTTAATTGACCAGCATCATCATATCCAACATATCCTGGAGGAGAACCTATTAATTTAGATGTTGAATGACTCTCCATATATTCAGACATATCTATTCTTATAATTGAATCTTCGCTTCCAAACATTTCAGAAGCAAGAGCCTTTGCAAGTTCAGTTTTACCAACACCAGTAGGACCTACAAATATAAATGAAGGTGGTCTTTTTGTAGTTTGAAGTCCAGCACGATTTCTTCTAATTGCTTTTGCAACAGCAGAAACTGCAGTATTTTGACCAATAATTCTCTTATGAAGATTTGCTTCTAAGTTTAATAATTTTTGAGTTTCGGCTTCAGTAATTTTTGTAACAGGAATTTTAGTCCAATTTTCAATAACTTCAGCGATATCTTGAACAGTTAAAGCTTTTAACTGTAAGTTTTTATTTAATTCTTCTAAACGATCATTTAAGATACATTCTTTAGTTTTTAAATCAGCAGCTTTTTGATAATCCTCTGTTGAATCTGAAGAAACAGCTTCTTCTTTTTCTTCAGCAATTTTAGCTAATTTATTTTTTATAACTTCAATTTCATAAAGTTCTTTATTATTAAGATTTATTCTAGAACAAGCCTCATCGATTAAATCGATTGCTTTATCTGGTAAAAATCTATCATGAATATATTTTTCAGACATTTTAACAGTTTTTTCAATAACATCATTTGATATTAAGACTTTATGATAATCTTCGTAATATTTTTTAATTCCTTGAATAATTTCAATAGTGTCATCAATTGAAGGTTCATCAACAATAACAGGTTGGAATCTTCTTTCCAAAGCAGAATCTTTTTCAATATATTTTCTATACTCAGTAAGAGTAGTAGTACCAATTAATTGAATTTCACCATTAGAAAGAGAAGGTTTTAAGATATTTGCAGCATTCATTGAATGTTCAGCATCACCAGCTCCAATAATATTATGAATTTCATCAATAACTAATATAATATTTCCATAAGATTTACACTCATCAACCAAAGCTTTCATTCTTGATTCGAATTGGCCTCTAAATTGAGTTCCAGCAATAACTGAAGTCATATCAAGTAAATAAACTTCTTTATTAAGTAATTTAGCAGGAACATTTCCTTCGGCAATTCTTATAGCTAAGCCTTGAGCGATAGCAGTTTTACCAACACCAGGTTCACCAATTAAACAAGGATTGTTTTTAGAACGTCTATTTAATATTTGAGTAATCCTTTGAATTTCTTTATTTCTACCTATAACTCTATCAAGTTTTCCTTGTTTAGCTTTATCTGTTAAATTTGTTCCAAAGGAATCAAGAAATTTTTTCTTTTTATTATCTTTTGGACGTTTTTCAGTTTTAACTTTTTTTCTGCCAGATTGTTCTGAAGAGTTAGCAGATGCAGAATTTTCAGAAGAATTATCTTTTTTATTTAATCCCAAAATACTACCAAGCATTGGACCTAAAGCTTGCATATCTTCACTATCCATATCTGAAATATTTTCAGTAATATCACTAAAAATATTTTCCAACTGTGATGACATATCATTAAGTTCTTCTTCTGAAAGATTGGATTGTTTAGCAAGAACTTCAAGTGGATTAATGCCTTTATCTTTAGCACAGCTATAGCATAAACCTTCAACAGAGCTTTTATCATTTTCAATTTTATTTATAAATATAACTGCTGTATTTTTTTTACATATTGAACATAACATATATAAGTAATCTCTCCTTAAAAATAATTCTAAATATTCCCATAAAAATGAGAACAAATATACTAAAATATAATACAACAAAAAAACGGAATAGTCAAGGTTAGAAGCTTCCAATAAATAAATTTTATAATTGAAATTAAAGCTTTTTAATGTTATACTATAATAAGTTATTTTTAATTTAAAAAAATATGAATCATATGAGGAGTAAATATGGGAAAAAGTAAAGAAAAAGATACAGATAAAATATTAGGAATGAATAGAGTAATGTTTTTCATAATAGTAATTTTATTATGCATATTATCTTTAAGTATAGGAATTTATGCTCAAATATTTTATAGATACTCAGATACAGATCCATTTATGCTAGGTATTGGAGTTGGAAAAACTCAGGATGCAGCAGAAATTACAGAATTAAAAAATAATTTTAATAAAATTTTTACAAGTGATTTATCAGGAAAAACCAATAAAAATATAAAGAAAAAAGAAGAAAATAAAGATGTAGTTTTCACAGTACAAACGGCAAATCAAAAGGAAACAAATAAGTACAATATAAGTGCAACAATTCCTAAAATAAATATTGATGCAAATTATGCTGATAAAATAAATGCACAAATAAAATCAAATTACACAGATAAGATAGAAAGTATAATAACAGGAAAAAATGAAAATGAAACAGATTACAGCGTTACATATAAAGCTTATCTAAATGGAGATTTACTATCTTTAATAATAAAAGAAACAATTAGAGAAGGAAAAAATACACAAGCTGTAAAAATAAAAACGTATAACTATAATTTGAACAATAATACAGAAGTTTCAATATTAGATTTAGTAGATGCTAAAGGATATACACAGAAAAATTTGCAAAAAGAAATTGATGCTGAATTAAAAGATCTTGAGAAGAAAGATGAAGAATTAAAAAATCAGTTTTCCGATGTACGTTTAAGAGATTTATCTAGTAGTATGTATAAAATTGAAAATACAGAAAATTTTATTGTTAATGATAATGGCTTTTTGTATTTGATTTACGCATATGGAAATACTGAGAACACAAATAAAATGGATGTAATAATATTTGAATAGGGGGCAAAATTTTGAAAAAAAGAATAGGTAAAATACTGTTAGGAATTCTTATATTAATTGTGATGTTTAGCTTTTACATTGTTAAAGCAGATGAAGAAGAAGCCACTACAACAACAGAAAGTGAAAATAAAACAGAAGTAGTTGAAAGCGAGAATAAAGCAGAAGAAAATGTATCTAAACAAACAGTAACAAGTACAGAAGAAAAAAAAGATGAAACAAATTTAAAAGAAGAAAGTTTTAAGGCAAAGGTAATTGAAGCTGGAGAGTCATATGAAAGAGATAATGGTAATGGGGGAAAAGAAACTGTTCAAGATGTAAAAGTAAAAATACTTGAAGGAAAAAACAAGGACGAAAAATTTAGTACTACATATGTATTAACGTATGATTTAGATAATAAAATAATAGGATATAAATTAAGAGAAGGAAATACTGTATTTGTAAATTTTTCTGAAGAGAACGGAAAAGTGAAAGTGTCAATCCAAGATATAGTTAGGCAAAACTACTTAATAGGATTGGTTATATTCTTTTTTGCTAGTATAATTCTTATAGGAAGAAAGAAAGGTCTAAAATCAATAATTGGATTAGTTATAACGGTATTAGCAATATTTTTTATATTAGTCGCAACAATATTTAAAGGATATAATGCGATTTTAGTATCAATTGGAACTAGTTTTTTAATAATAGTATTGACATTTGCAATAATTGGAGGTTGGAATAAAAAGACATTTTCAGCAGCACTTGGAACGCTTGGTGGAGTTGTATTAGCTGGAGTAATCGCAAGCATTACAGGATATTTAGCACAATTATCAGGAGCAGGAAAAGAAGAAGCAATAATGTTAAGTGTAGCATCAAAAGACGTTGTATTTAATTTTAGAGAATTATTATTTGCAGAAATTATAGTTTCAGCATTAGGAGCATGCATGGACGTAGGAATGTCAATATCATCAAGCTTAAGCGAATTGAAAATGAAAAATCCAAGTATGACAGGAAAAGAATTATTTAAAAGTGGAATGAACATAGGTGGAGACATGATAGGAACAATGACAAACACATTAATACTTTCATTTATAGGATCATCATTAGTATTAGTTTTATTATATATGTCATCAAGTGTTAAATTTACGGACGTTATAAATATTGAAGCAATTGCAACAGAAGCCGTATGCGCAATAGCAGGAAGTATTGGAATAGTATATACAGTCCCAATAACAGCAATCATATACTCATTTATGAACAGAGATAAAGAAATATACAAAGTAAAATCCGAAAACATAGTAGAAGGCAAACGAAGCCTTAAAATATAAAAATAAAACTCTTCATTAAGAAGAGTTTATTTTTATATTTTAAGAGCATAAGATAAAGAAAAAACATATTAAAATTTAGAAACACCGCGCAGGGACCAAACGAACGAAGTGAGTTTGATTGAAGCATTCTACCCGATTTGAAAATAAAAATAGCAAATTTTCATTTTCAAAAATCGAAGAATGCGACAGCAATGTGTGAAAAATTTAATATGTTTTTTCGTCTATACAATTTTCAATAAAATTAAGGCTGTTCAGTAAGCGTAACCTTTACATCAACTTCTTCGCCACCTCTTGAAACAGTCAATGTAACCTCATCACCAATCTTACAATCATTTTTCTTTTTATTTAACTGAGACATAGTCTCAATTTTTTCACCATTAAATTTAACAATAACATCTCCAGGTTTTAAATCAGAAGATTTAGCAGGACCATCAGATTGAATACTTCTAACATAAACACCAACAGGAATATTATAGTATTCAGATAATGTTTCGCTTACGTCAGTACCACTAATTCCAATATAAGGTCTCTTAACCTTTCCAGTAGAAATTAATTGCTCAGATATATCTAAAGTAGAATTAATAGGAATAGCAAATCCCATACCCTCAATTCCAGTACCAGACATTTTTAAAGTATTAATACCAATCAATTTTCCATCAGCATTAACTAAAGCACCACCACTGTTACCAGCATTAATTGCAGCATCAGTTTGAATTAAAGTATACATAGTTCCATTATCATCTTCAATTTCTCTGTTAACACCACTTATAATACCAGATGTAACAGTATTTCTCATATCAAGTGGATTACCAATAGCCATTGCAAATTCACCAACTTGAACTGAATCAGAATCACCAATTTCAACAGGAGTTAAATCATTTCTGTCAATTTTTAATATAGCCAAATCAGTAACACTATCAGAACCAATGATTTTAGCCTCAACAGGATTGTCTTCTTCATATAAATATACTAAAACCTTATTTGCATCAGATACAGTATAGTATTTTGATGTAGTAGTTGAGGAAGTATCAATTATATGGTTGTTAGTTAAGATATAACCATCTTTTGAAATAATTACACCAGATCCAGTTGCCTTAGATGTTGATGATTGAGTAGCTGCTGAAAAAGTAGGATAGTTTGCTGAAACAGAGAAGTCAACTTCAATACCAACAACAGAAGGTAAAACCTTATTAGCAACAGATATAGCTGTGCTTGAATAATCCTCAATACTAACACCTTTGTTTACAGATCCTTCGGAAGTAAATATTTTTGAAACTTCTTTTTTTGTATCATCAGAATCAGAAGAAATAAAAATATTTCTTACAGCGGGAACATAAAAACAAAGACCTAGTACTAAAGAAGCTCCAACAATTCCTGAAATAAAAGATGTTACAACTACTTTAAATGTTGAGTTTTTTGTTTTGTTTACTTTGTTATGAGAAGTTTCTGTATTTTTACTATTAGAAGAAACTTTAACAAAGCCATGTTCAGATTTTTCTTTGTTATTATCCATAATAACCTCCTTGAATATATAATTTAATTTTATTATAAGCTATAATATAGCAGAAAAAAATTTTGTTATTGAAAAATACAAAATCTATATATATAATAAAAATATAAAATTAAAAAAAGCTTAAATTTTGAATGATTTATACTAAAAAATCCAAGATATAAATTAAAAGCTTTATAATAATAAAATCTATTCAAAGATATAAAAATAAAAACAGATGAAGTGAGTAATTAAGATGAAAGAAAAAGAAGAAGAAAGATTAAAAGAATTAAAAAAAGATGAAGAAAAACTACATTTAGATGGAGTTGAATTAATTGCAGGAATTGATGAAGCAGGAAGAGGACCTTTAGCAGGACCTGTAGTAGTTGGAATTGCAATAATGCCAAAAGATTCTATGATTGAAGGAGTTAATGACTCTAAAAAAGTTTCTGAGAAAAAAAGAGAAAAATTATATGATCAAATAACTCAAGAAGCAATTGCATGGAATGTTGGAATGGCAGACCAAAATGAAATTGACGAAATTAATATTTTAAATGCAACCAAATTAGCATTAACTAGAGCAATTGAAGGATTAAAAATTAAACCAGATTTAATTTTAGTAGATGCTCTTACAAATATTGATACAAAAGGAATACCTTATAAATCAATAATAAAAGGTGATGCTAAAGAATATTCTATAGCAGCTGCGTCAATACTAGCTAAGGTAACAAGGGACAGAATGATGCGAGAATATGATGAAATATATCCTCAATATGGCTTTAGCGGACACAAAGGATATGGAACAGCAAAACACATAGCAGCTATAAAAGAATATGGACCATGCATATTACATAGAAAAACCTTCATAAAAAACTTTATAAAATAAAGGAGAAAACAAATGAATATTTTAAGCATAATAGCTAAAAAAAGAGACAAGAAAGTTTTGAGTAAAGAAGAAATTGAACTTTTTGTTAAAGACTACACAAGAGGAGCAATAACAGATTATCAAGCAGCAGCCTTAATAATGGCTATTTATATAAATGGAATGAACAATGAAGAAATAACAAATTTAACATTAGCAATGGCACATTCAGGTGATACACTTGATTTGACAGACATTTCGCCAAACATAGTAGATAAGCACTCTACAGGAGGTGTAGGTGATAAAATAACATTAATTCTAATGCCAATAATAGCATCACTTGGAATACCTGTTGCAAAGATGTCAGGAAGAGGACTAGGATTTACAGGAGGAACAATTGATAAATTAGAATCAATACCTGGGTATAATGTTAATTTAAGTATAGATGAATTTAAAGAAAATGTTAAAGACATAGGAATAAGCTTAATAGCAGCAAATTTAAATTTAGCTCCAGCAGATAAAAAAATATATGCACTAAGAGATACAATTGCATGTACAGCAAATATTCCATTAATCGCATCAAGTGTAATGAGTAAAAAGATAGCAGCAGGAGCAAATAAAATATTAATAGATATAACATGTGGAGCAGGTGCTTTTATGAAAAATCCAAAAGAAGCTAAAGAACTTGCAAGCATGATGATAAAAATAGGAAAACTTGCAGGAAGAGAAGTTAGATGTGTTATTACAAATATGAATGAACCAATAGGACATGCAATAGGAAATTCGTTGGAAGTAATAGAAGCAGTAAGAGCATTAAAAGGTGATATGCCAGAAGACATTCAAGAAATAATAAGAACTCTTGGAACACAAATGATCCTAATGGCAGGAATAACACAGGATTCACTAGAAGCAGAAAAAATGATTGTAGATGCTGTAAATTCAGGAAGAGCATTTGAGAAATTTAAAGAACTAGTTCAAAAGCAAGGTGGAGACATAAGCTATATTGAAAATACTGATAAATTCCCAAGAGCTAAACACATTATTCCAGTATTTGCAGAAGAAGGAGGAGCATTAAAATCAATTGATACAGAAATGATAGGTAATATATCAGTATACTTAGGTGCAGGTAGAATGAGAAAAGAAGATGAAATCGACCATGCAGCAGGTATAATGATGAACCAAAGAATAGGAAATGTTGTAGAAGTTGGGCAAGTTTTAGCATATCTTCATACTAATGATGAAACTAAAATTGATGGAGCCTTGAGAAATATTAAAAATGCATTTGAATTAGATCCAAAAAGAGTTGCAAAACAAAAAGCTATAATAGGAATAATAAAATAAAAAAACAAGAAGGCAATATTCGAAAAAATATTGCCTTTAATTTTAAAGGAGACGCAATGATAGAAATTAAAAATGTAAGTACATCCTATACTAAAGGTAAGAAAATAATTGATAATATGAATTTAAAAATTGAAGATGGAACTATTTTTGGATTCATAGGTCCAAACGGAGCAGGAAAAACTACTACTTTAGAAATGGTAACAGGTGTCCTTCAAATTGATGAAGGCGACATATTAATAGATGGAAAAAGCATAATAAAAGAGCCAATTGAAGCGAAAAAGTTATTTGGCTTTGTACCTGATTCGCCAGAAGTTTTTGAAAAATTGACAGGCTTAGAATATTTGAATTTTATTGGTGATGTGTATGATGTAAGTCCAGAGAAAAGATTAGAAATTGTAGAAAAACTTGCTAAAGAATTTAAAATTTATGATCATCTACAAGATAGAATTCAAAGTTATTCACATGGAATGAAACAAAAGTTATTAATAATTAGTGTTCTTTTATATAATCCTAAAAACTGGATTTTAGATGAACCAATGACAGGGCTGGATCCAGAAGCTTCATATACACTAAAAAATCTTATGAGAGAGCATAGTAAAAAAGGAAACACTGTATTCTTTTCTACTCATGTTTTGGAAGTTGCGGAAAAACTTTGTGATAAGATTGCAATTATTAATAAAGGAAGGATTATATTTGTTGGAACTGTTGAAGAAATAAAAGAAAAAATGAAGAAGGATTCAACACTAGAGGAATCATTCTTAGAAATAATTGAAGAATAAATATTTAAAAACTTGTATAGATAACTAATATCAATTTAAGAAAAAATGCTCGTTTGAGCTAATTTGCACAGAACTTCTAGTAAATTTTTTCGGCACCCTTTCACGGCAAGCGCGAACTATTTCCAAAAAAATTTACAAGAATTTCTAGCACAAATCACTCGGCAATGCGCTTTTTTCTTAAATTGATATTAGTTATAAAATACATAAAAATATTAATTCACGAAGGATGAGAAATATGAAAAAAATAACAAGTATAATTATAAAAAATTCAAAGCGACAAGAAAAACAAGAAACAATAAAAGAAAAAATACTATCAGTAATAGCATTCCTAATAGTATTTCTATCATTAGCAATAACAATGATAGTAACATCAATATATGTAACAAAAGAACTAGCCAAAATCAATCAAGAATACACATTTATAAACATACTACTATTAATGAATTTTATAATACTATTTGGAAAAAGCATATTTGAAAGTTTAAACGCATTATACTTTTCAAAAGACTTGAAAATTTTATTGCGAATGCCAATAAAATCGAAAGATATAGTAAACGGAAAGCTAATAAATATGATACTTTCCGAATATCAAATGGAAACAATAATGTTAGCAATACCAATGATAGTATACGGGATTTTAACAAAAGCAGGTGCGCTATTTTACACATACATGATAATAATATTAGCAATATTACCAATAATTCCAATAGTAATAATATCAACAATAATTTCAATAATAATGAGATTTACCAACATAATAAAAAACAAAACAGAAGTAATGTATATAGCAATAATAGCATCACTAATAGCACTAGACTTATTATTTACAGGATTTAACCATAATATAAATTTCAGCATAGCAGAATTTAAAGAAACAGTTTTTAGAATAAATGGAATTTCAGAAGAGATAGCAAACAGATTCGTACTAATAAAGTCAACAATGAACACATTGATAAATTACAATAATATAGTAGGACTTAGAAATTGCATTTTATATATTTTAGAAAGTATAGTTACATATATCGTTGGAGTATTTATAATTTCTAAAGTTTATTTAAAGGGTGCAATAGGAACAACAATAAATAGTCAAAAAGCAAATAAGGCAAACAAAAGATTAACAATAGAAGACTTTAAAAAGAAAGATAAGAAAAAAACATACTTATCAAAAGAAATAAAAGTAATAGCCAGAACTCCAATTTTTTGCATTCAATGCTTAATCATTCCAATAATCTATCCATTAGCGATAATGATGGTTGTAGCATTTGCAGTAGTAATCTCAAAAATAATAGGAGTTGATTTGATATCAGATTTAATGAATAAAATGAACACATCACAAATGGCAATGATTTTTATTGCAGTTGGAGAAGTATTTTTTATGATGAATTTTTGCTCAATAATAGGAATATCAAAAGAAAGTAAATCTGCTATATTAACCAAAACAATACCAATAGGATTCAAAACACAGTTTAATTTGAAAACATATCTAGGAAAAACAATGAATTTATTATCTGTGTTAATAATAACATTTGCATATTTTCAAGCCACTAAAAATTTAACTCAAACAATAGTAATGTTTACAATTTTATATTTATTAGATTCAATAGGAGAAAAAATAAAACTATATATTGATTCAAGAAAGCCACAAGTAGATTGGGACAATGAATATTCAATGATGAAACAAAACACTAATATAATGAATGTATTATTTAAAACTTTAATAACATTAGTAATATTATATTTAATAAGTAAATTAATAAAAAATCAATTTGCATACTTAATAGCAATAGTAATACTAAGTTTTATAGTAAATAGTTTTATAAATAATTATATTAGTAGAAATAAAAATAAAATTTTCGAAATAATATATTAATTTGAAACCATAATAAAAGATGATTTGTTTTATAAGTAGAATGGAGGTAAAACATGCAAAATGAAATGTATATAAAAGAAAAAATTGAGCAGTATTCTGATATGGTATATAGAATAGCGCTAACCAGAACAGATACAATAGAAAATGCAGAAGATATATTCCAAGAAGTTTTTACAAAATTCAGCGAGAAATTACCAAGTTTCAAAGATGCTGAACACGAAAAAGCATGGTTTATTAGAGTTACAATAAATATGAGTAAAAACATGAAAAATACAGCATGGAATAGAAAAGTAGTAACATTAGACGAAAATATAAAATTTGAAAACCAAGAGGAAAATGACATTTTTTCAATTGTATGTGAATTACCTGAAAACTACAAAACAGTTATATACCTATTTTATTATGAAGGATATAAAGTAAAAGAAATTTCTAGCATCTTGAAAAAAAGAGAAGGAACAATAAAAACATGGCTTTTGCGAGCTAGAAATATTTTAAAAGAAAAGATAAAAGGAGGTTTTGAAGATGAACAGGAATAAAGAAAATTACAAAAATGCAATTAATCAAATACATCCAAGTGAAGAACTAAAAAATCAAACATTTGAAAAAATTGTACAAAAGAAGAAATCAAAAAGAATTGCAATAACAAGATACGTAGCAGCATGTGCAGTATTTGCAATCTGTTTATCAGTAGGAGCATTCTATGTTAAAGAAAAACAAGTAACGAATCCAGTAGTAATTGACAAAAAACCACAAACAATTGCTAATGCAGAAAATGATTTACCAAGATTTAAAGATATGGAACAATTGAAAGAAGTAATCAAGACAAAAGGTTCAAAAGACATATATAAAAATGCAAGATCAACATTAGAAATAGCAGATGCTGCAACAACAGCAGATTCTACAACAAATGAAGCTAAATCCGATTTTTCTCAAACTAATACACAAGTAAGCAATGTTGATGAGGCAGACATTGTAAAAACAGATGGAAAATATATTTATTATGTAGCTCAAGAAAAAGTATATATAATAAATAGTGAAACTTTAAAACAAGAAAGTGTTATAACATTAAAAGAAGATAAAGAAAATATTTATCCATCAGAAATATATATAAACAAAAACAAATTAATTGTATTAGTAAACGGTAACATGGTAAAAACTATGCAAACTGATGTGGTATCAACGGATGATGAATATACAGAGAGAATTAGTAGCAACTTAGAACAAATGGCAAGAGCGATTGTATATGATATTTCTGATAAAGAAAATCCTAAACAAGTAAGAGAAGTTGCAATAGATGGTTACTATGTTAATTCAAGAATGATAGGAGATAATTTGTATTTCATAAGTTCTAAAAATGTATGGTATTATGATGGAATAAAAGATGATAATATCCTACCGCTTGCAAGAGATACAGCAGTAAGCGAAGAAAATCAAAAAATCGATTGCACAAAAATTGCATATTTTGAAGGAACAAAAAATAATTTATTCACAATGGTAGCAGGATTCAACACAGAAAAAAATGAACCAGCAACAACTGAAACATTTTATGGAGCAAGCGGAGAAGTATATGCAAGCGAGAACAACTTATATATAGCATCAGTAGACTATTCTTATAATGGATTTATAGAAAGAGAAACTTATAAAACAACTATATATAAATTTAATTTAGAAGATGCAAAAATAAAATTACAATGTAAAACAGAAATGGAAGGAAACATCAAAGACCAATTTTCAATAGATGAATATGACGGAAATCTTCGTGTAGCAACAACACTTGGAAGCGGAGACAAAACAGAAAATAGATTATATATATATGATAAAGATTTAAATGAAATCAGCAAGATAGACAACATGGCAAACGGAGAGAAAATATATTCAGTAAGATTTATTGGAAAAGTTGGATATATAGTAACATTCAAAGAAATAGATCCACTATTTGTAATTGATTTATCAGACCCAACAAGACCAGAGATAAAAGGAGAATTAAAAATACCAGGATATAGCTCATACTTACATCCATATGACGAAACACATATTATAGGAATTGGATATAACACAGACACAACACAATATGGCAACACACAAAACACTTCAATGAAAATGTCAATGTTTGATGTATCTGATTTAGAAAATCCAAAAGAAATGTTTAGTGTAGACATAGGAAACAAATATGCATATTCAGAAATCACATCAAACCACAAAGCACTATTCTACAATAAAGCTAAAAATTTAATAGGCTTCCCAGTAACAATAACAGATTACAATACAACTAAAGAAGAATTTGCATTATATACAATAGATTTAGAAAAAGGATTTGTCGAATACGGAAAAATTGAACAAAACAAAAAAGACTGGAGAACAAACATCAAGAGAGGAATTTATATAGGAGATAATTTCTATATATTATCAGAGACAAAAATTACAAAATATAGTTTAGAAACATTAGAAAAAATCGATGAAATAAAATTAGATTAAAATTATTGCAAAAGAAAGAACATTATATTTATTTTTGAATGACGCGCAGTTTGAGAGATTTTACCTAACCGACTAAACGAAGTTTAGTGGGCGGTAAAATCTCTTAGCAAGGAATAAAAAATAAATATAATGTTCTTAATGTCATAGATTGATATAAAGAAACATTCATATTACATTTTTGAATCACCGCGCAGCGACCAAAGGAACGAAGCTTTGCTTCGTGACTGCAATTGAAGCATTCTACTCGGTTTGAAAATAGAAATAATAAATTTCTATTTTCAAGAACAGAAGAATGCGACAGCAAGGTGTGAAAAAATTAATATGAATGTTTCTTTATTATACTATAATATTTTTTTAGATATTGATAATTAAAATTCAGTATGATATAAATTAGTAAATTATAAAAAAAGAGGTACAAAAATTATGAAAGTTGAATTATTAGGAAGTTGCAATCAAGAAGAACTAGAAAGAAGAATACAAACAGTAGCAGCAGCAGGAAAATTATCAAGATTTAAAGGAAACGTATTTGAAGTATTAGAAAGCTGTAATAATTACGAAAAAAATCTAAAATTAATAAAAAGAATAATAGGAATGGGACATAAATCAATAATAGAACATGATTACCTAGTATTTGCACTATGTGATGTCACACCAATTATTGAACAAACAATTATAGGAAACAGATTAACATCATTCACTGTAAAATCAAGAAGAGAAGTAGACTTCAGAACAGTAGGATACTATGTACCAGAATTTAGAGATGAAAACTTAGAAATTCATCCTAAAAATAAAGAATTAAAAGAAAAATATCAAGAACATATGAAATATTTATTTAATGTATATGGAGAAATAGTTGATAGTGGAGTAAGCGTTGAAGATGCAAGATTCATTTTACCATACAGTTATCATAGCAATTTAATTATGGGACTAGATGCTAGAGAATTAGAAAAAATGATAACTTCACTTAGATCAGGAAGACTAAGTAGAATTCAAGAATTAAAAGAATTAGGCGATAAATTATTTGAAATAGCTAAAGAAAAAGTTCCATACTTAACAGAAATGATAGAAAATACAAATGTAAATTCTGAAAATCAATTTGAATATTTGGAAGCAAATTCAAAAAGACCAGAAATAAAAATAATAGACAGACCAAGAATATTATCATACACACCAAATGCAGATGATATCATAATTAAAAGTAATATCATGTATCATTATCAATGTTCTGAACAAGAAGCGGAAAAAATTTTAAAAGAATTAGAAGCAAAAGATGAAAAAGCAAGAGAAAAGATAATGGATAATATATTACATAAAGATGAGTGTAGAGAATTAGAACAAGTTAATTTCACTCTTCAAATTCCTATTTCATTATCAATTCTAACTCATTTAACAAGACATAGAATGCATTCATTATTAATTCCAGAATTTGTACCTTTATGGAACATGGAAAATTATATAACTCCTGCAACAGTTGAAGCAGGTGCTAATGAAATATATCAAGAAGCTGCTAGAAAGAATATAGAGATGTTTGAATATTTTAAATCAGAAAAAATAGCTCAAGAAGATTTAATTTATTTCTACATAGGTGCACAAATGTTGAATGTTGTAACTACAATTGATGCAAGAAACTTAAAATGGATTTTGAGATTACGTTGTTGCAACAAAGCTCAATGGCAGATTAGAAAAATTGCACAAGATATTGCAGGTCAGGTAAAGCAGATTGCTCCACTACTTGGTAAAGGTGTTGGTGCTACATGTATGACGGATCGTTATTGTGGTGAAGGAAGAGAGTGCTGTGGCTTGATTGACAAATTGCTAGAAGCTGATAAAAAACAATAATAAAACTTATTGCAAAAGTAAAAGAAAAATACATATTACATTTTTGAATCACCGCGCAGCGACCAAAGGAACGGAGCACAGCGAAAGTGACTGCGATTGAAGCATTCTACCCGGTTGGAAAATAGAAATAATAAATTTCTATTTTCAAGAACCGAAGAATGCGCCAGCAAGGTGTGAGGAAATTAATATGTATTTTTCTTTTTGCTGCTGAAATAAAAATATATTCAAATTTTAGTTCCTTGCTGGGAAGATTTTACCGCCCACTAAACTGCGTTTAGTCGGCCTGAGTAAAAACTTCCAAACTGCGCGTCACTAAATTTGAATATATTTTTTTATATACTAAGAAAAAAGTGAAAACTACTTATTAATATTTGAACCCTTTCCCAGCAACTCAAACTCCTTACACTTAATACGATACTCCATCTGCTGAGTCATAAACCTATAATACCAATATCCCTGCTCATACTGAGAAGCAGGATTAAAAGTATCCTGAAAATCATCCATCACACATACCTCCGAATAATAATTTTTATAAAATATATTCAACACCAATAAAAAATATGATAGAATAACCAATATTAAAAAGGAGGTTAATATTATGAAAAGAGAAGAAATTGAAGAAAAGTATAAGTGGGACTTAACAATAGCATACAAAACCAATGAAGATTTTATGAAAGATTTTAATTATGTAAAAGAAGAACTTCCAAACGTAGCAAAATATAAAGAAAAATTTTTAGAAACAAGCGATACATTCATCGAATTTATGGAAATAATAGAAAAAATAGATAGAAGAATAGACAAAATGTACTCATATGCTTCAGAATCAGTAGATGTTGAGCCCAATAATGCAGAAGTGCAAGACTTAAACTCAAAAATTAAAGGCCTAGAAGAAGCATACAGAAATGAAACAGTATTCATAGACTTAGAAATATTAAAAAATGAAGATAAAGCAAGAAAAATACTAGAAGACGAAAGATGCAAGAAATACACAAATATGATAAACAAAATACTTAGAATGAAACCACACATTTTAAGTGATGAAACAGAAGAAGTACTTGCACAAGCAAGCGGAGTTTTAGGAACATCATATGGAACATATAAACAAATAAAACCAGAATTCGAACCAGTAATAATAGACGGAAAAGAATATTTCTTAAATGAAGAAACAGTAAGAAACTTCTATAGAAATCCAGACGAAAGTGTTAGAAAACAAGCATATGAAAAACTAAATATAGAATACAAAAAATTAGCCAACCTATATGCATCAACACTAGAAGGAACAATGAAAAGAGATGTATTCTATAGTAAAGTAAGAAAATTCAAAAGCCCATTAGAAGCAAGCACATTTGGAGACGAAGTTACAGAAGAACTATTTTATAAAGTATTAGATGCAGCAAATAACAAATACCATAAATATTATATAGAATATTTAGAGGCATTTAAAAAGATAATGAATAAAGACATTTTACAAGTTTATGATTTAAGATATCCAATCGTAAAAGAACCAGATAAAAAATATTCAGTAGAAGATGCATTCGAATTAATTTTTGAAGCAACTAAAAATTTAGGAGAAGAATATATAGAAATTATTCAAAAAGCAAAATCGGAAAGATGGATTGATTACATGCCACATGAAGGAAAAATACCAGGAGCATATTCAAGCAATGGATGTTATGACAGTAGACCATTTATCTTAATGAGCTTTACAAATGACGTAGAATCAGTATTTACATTAATCCATGAATTAGGACATTCAGCACATTCATATTTATCAAACCATTATCAAGACTATATAAACAGTAACTATAGAATATTTGTAGCAGAAGTTGCATCAACAGTAAATGAAAACTTATTAATGAACCTATTAATAAAAACAGCTAAAACACCTGAAGAAAAGAAATATCTACTATACAAAAAATTAGATGAATTTATAGGCTGTTGCTATACACAACCATTCTTTGCAAACTTTGAAAATATATTGCATCAAAAAGTTGCAAACAATGAAGGACTATCAAGCCAAACAATAACAGATATATATCAGAAAGTAACAGAAGATGAATACGAAGGAAGAGTTGAAATTCACGAATTAACAAAATATAGATGCTTTGCAGTACCTCATTTTTATTACAATTACTATGTATATAAATATACAATTGGAATGTGCGTTGCATCAGTAATTGCCCAAAGAGTTTCAAGTGGAGATAAAACACAAATAGAAAATTATTTGAAATTTTTAAAATCAGGATCAACTAAGAGCCCAGTCGAAGCATTAACAATGGCAGGAGTTAATCCATTAGATGAAAATCTTTATAAAGAAGCATTTGAAAACTTCAAAAAAGATTTAGATGAATTTAAAAAAGTAATGGAAATATAAGTAAACATAAAACTTGAAAACACTCGATAAATGTAGTATAATACTTAATGCATTAAAGATAGGAGGCACTAAAAAACAACAGTTTACACTAAAACTATTGATTAGGAGGAATGCCAAATGAAAGAATTCAGAAAGGGGTTCAAACGGCTTGTAGACAAACTGTACACCCAAAAAACAGCATACCGTATGAAAGGAAAAACTCCTGAAGAAGCACAAAAAGAATGGAAGAGAATCTTGGGAGAATACAAAAACGAATGCTTAAGCTGGAAAAACAAATGCTATGAAATGTTCGTAACAGACTGGATTTATCCACTTAAAAAAGACATTAAAGTTTCTGATCACCCCGTAGAGATTTGCTTCCTGATAAAAGTCATGAACACAATCGATCCGAAGCGGTTGATTAAAGATGAAGTAATATTTCATGACATGCACCAGATGGCTAAAGTACTAAGAGAAGTAGGAAACACGAATGCAGTGGAACTGGCCGAGTACTTAGAAGTGTATATTGGTGTAGAAGAAATGACCGAGGAGGACTTTATACAAATATTTAGCTTATGAATTTTTTAGAGAAGTGCCAAAAAGAAAAAAGAAACAGATAATCAAAAACCATCTGTTTCTTTTTTCATATATAATAAAAATTTTAATTAGTATGTTTTTTTATAAAAAATCCAGCAGCCATAATAATTACTATTAAAACGATAATGCCAATGGTAATACCTAAAAGAGGTGAAATATGTTTTTTAGAAATACTTGTACTATCATTTATAGATGAAGAAGGTGAAATATTTTTTGAGTTCGATATAACAGTATCAGTATTTATTGTAAATTTAGCATATTTCATATTACGACTTACCAATATTGTATCAAGAGTATTATCGGGTAAAGAGTCAATATCTGTATTAATATTAACTCCATCAAAAACTGAATTACCATTGGAAAGTCCAGAATAATTTTGTCTAATATATGAAACAACGTTAGATGCGGTTTCATCATCTTTATCCATTGAAATTATATAAGAGATTGCATTAAGAATTGACTCATAAGCATTATCTAAAAGTTCAGTAGGTTGTCCTATATATAAAACAATATTTCCAGAGCCATCAGTAGATTTCAACAAAATTAAATTGTTATTTTTTACGATGCAATTTTTATCTGAAATAAAAGTCTCCAAAACCCTATTGAAATCAGATTTTGAAAGTATTGAGGAATCTAAAGCAGGAGAAAGCCTTTGAGAAGTACTAATCTGAAATTCAGTCATGACAGTAGTACCACCATCTGATGAAATATAATTTTTTGCTACACCATTACTTTTTAGAGATGTGTAACAAAAAGTATCATTTAGTGCAGGAAAAATAAAACTTCCTTCTTCGTTACCTTCAAGCGTAGAAATAGCGTCTATAAATAGAGCGCTAAGAATATCTTTATTAGTGTCATCTGTAATTGGATAACTAGTAGAAAGAACACCTGCAGATTTGTCATAAGCATAGGTAATAGATTCAGAATTATTATAAGTTAAAACAAAGGAATTATCGATCTTAGTAGCTTTTACAGAAACTCCAATATCAGATAAAGCCGAAGTATAGTAACATTTATTGAATTTGTCAACGACTTTTGAAAGATCTAAATTAGCTTTTTCAGTATTCGCATTAGAAGTTGGAACTAATACAGCTAAAAAAATAATAAGTGAAAATAATATTTTTTTAATTTTCATATGTAAATTACCTCCAAAATAAAACGAAAATTAATATAATTATATAATATCTTAAAGTCCGCCTCTTTGTTTACACACAAAATTTAAAATTAATTTTTGTGCAAAAAATATATAAAAATAATACAAATAAAAATAAAAAAATTCAAGGGAAAACAAGACTAATTACTAAAAATATTATATAATACATACTATAAAGGATAGGTGATAAAGATGAATATATACAAACCAATAATAGGAACACTTGAAGAAATAGGGAATATACACTCATCAATTGATCTATATAAACAAGAAGGAATAACAATAGAAAATAAATTAATATCAAAATTAGAAGAAATAGATTTTAATGCAGAGGATGTAGAATTCGAAAAATGTAAATTTAAAGATTGCAAAATAACAGGAACATTTGAAAAAGCAGTTTTTCATGATGTAATATTTGAAAACTGTGACTTATCAAATTGCTTGTTTAGAGAAGGAAGTTTTATACGTGTGGAAATTAGAAATAGCAAATTTGTAGGCTGTGATTTTTCAGATTCAAGAGTATATCATTTAATGAGTAAAGAAACTATTTTCAGATATGCTAACTTTTCATCAGCAAGCTTAGAAGAAGTACTATTTGAAAGATGTGATTTGTCAAATAGTAGTTTCACAGAATGTAAATTGAAAAACACATATTTTGAGTTGTCCAAATTAGTACAAACACAATTTTTCAAAACTAAACTAAAAGGAATAGATATATCAACATGTGAAATAGGTGGAATAATAACAACATTTGAAGATATTAAAGGAATGATTGTAAACAATTTTCAAGCAATTGAGCTATCAAAATTATTAGGAATAATTATAAAATGAATTTGGAGAAATAAATTTGAATAGAAGAAAACCAAAAAAATTAGAGCGATTAAAAAAGAAAAAAAAAAGAAAAACTAGATTAAAACTGACCATATTAATAATTATTATAGGATTTTTCTGTGGTAAAAATAATATAATAAAATTTCAGAATATATTAAAATCCGAAAACCAAATGGCGTCAGCTAAAGAAAATGAAATTGAAATAAATAACATCATTACAAAGGAGACAATATCAACAAACGCAAAGAATAATACAGAAGTAGTAGAGTCTAACATAGAAGAAAATCTGAACAATGCAGATGAAGTTGAGAAAATAGTACAAAAATACATAAGGGATAAAAACTTAAATGAAGACAATTTTGCATTTTTCTATTATGAACCAGAAACTAAAAGGACATATTTATATAATGGTGGAAGCTATTTTACAGCAGCGAGTACAATCAAAGTGCCACTGGCAATGATATATTATGATAAAATTAATAATGGAGATTTTAATTCAGATTCAACAATTCAATATATGGAAGGAAATTATGAAGAAGGCTCTGGAACAACAGCAACATTGTACAAAGTTGGAGACGATGTACCATTATCATATTTGTTAGAACAAATGATAGTAAATTCTGATAATACTGCAACCAATATATTGAAAACAGGACTTGGAGGAGAAAAAGCATATAGAATATTAATAAAGCAATATACAAAGGAGGAGCTGCCAGCAGAGTTTAATGAACAAAATATAACATCCGCAAACTATTCATTAGATATTCTTAAGAAACTATATGAAAATCAAGAAAAATATCAAGCCTTAATTGAACTCATGAAAAAATCTTCTGGAGGTGGATACTTAAAAAAGAATATAACTACTTGTGAAATTGCGCACAAATATGGAAGTTATGAAGGTAACATTCATGATTATGGAATTTGCTATGCAAAACAAAAATACTTAATAGGGATATTTACAAAAAAAGTACCAGATGCTGAAGACTTGATAGCAAACATAAATAAAGATATATTGGAAAACCAAAAATAAATTAAATATGGCTGTTCTAATACAACCCCATACAGAATACTATTAAACAAAGTATTCGTATGGAGGTTTTCTTTATGAAAGGAATATCAATTGAAGAGCGTGCAGTAGAATTAGCACGATATATAATAGATTCTAAAGATACAGTAAGAGGGACAGCAAAAAAATATGGAGTAAGTAAAAGCACAGTACATAAAGACTTAAGTCAAAGACTAGAAAAAATAAATCATATACTATATTTAGAAGTAAGAGAAGTATTAGATGAAAACAAAGCGGAACGACACATTAGAGGAGGGTTAGCAACAAAAAAGAAATACGAAAAAATGAAAATGTAACATATATTTTATTGACTTTTTATATGAGATTTAGCTAAAATAATTATATAGAAAGCACAAAGGAGAAATGAAGTATGAAAAACAAGAAAATATTGATAGTAATCGCAACAATAGCAATAATAGTAATTCTTGCAGAATGCATAAACATAGTCGTTAGAAAAAGCAAAATAAACAAATATACAAAAGCTGACGAGTATGTAGTTAGTGGTGAAAAAATACCTTCAGTAAAATCAGCAGTTGGAGAAAAGAAAATAAAAAAATACTCTCATAGCACAATGAATAATGATATATTAAAATTAACATTTATTGATGCAAACAAGGAAGATACAGTAAAAAAATATATGGATTATCTGAAAGACAATGGAAATTATATTGAAATGTTAATAGATGATAAAAATAAAAGACAACTTGCTAGCCCATCAGAGGAACTGATAACAGTAGAAACAGAAATTACTGATGATGGATTTATTGTAACAATAGAAGTTGGAGCTGGAAGTATAAAAATTAATAGTCAAGAATGAAATTTTATAATCCAAAAGGCAGTTGAATAAACTGCCTTTTTTTACACTCACACTGTACACCACAAAAACATATTTTATATTAGGTGATAAAATATGTTTACAGATGTATTAAAAAATAGAAAATTAAGTAGTAGTAGAGCAGTAATATTACACTTAGATGGAGATAGGAAATATTCTAAAAGAGCTATAAACTATTATAACAGTCTTAATTTAAAGTCAATCGTTGAAAACATTTCAGAAAGAAATCAACCTAATGAGGTTGTATATTTATTAGAAAAATACAAGCCAGATATTTTGGTTGCAACAGGACACGACCTTATGCTAAAAAAGGGACAAGATTTATATAGGTTAGATAACTATAAAAATTCAAAATATTTTGTGCAAACAGTTAAAAATGCGCGCATGTGGGAAAAATCTGAGGAAAAGTTAATAATAATAGCTGGAGCATGTGAGAGTTTTTATGAAGCAATAATGTTAGAAGGAGCAAACTTTGCATCATCACCTGCAAGAATTATGGTAGAATACAGAGATCCATTAATAATTGCTAGCAAAATAGCATATACCGATTCAAGCAAATATGTAAGAATGAAAGACTTACTACCATATTTAAAAAGTAACTATAACGGAATGGGCGGAACTAAAGCAAGAGGCAAGAAAAATACATTGTCAAAATGACAAAAATACGTATTGTTACACTTTTGTAATATAATTGTAAAAGAAAAGAAAAAGAATAGAAAAAAAGGCAGGAAAGTACTGAAATAAAGCCAAAAACTGAATGATGAATATCTGCTACATTTTTGACAAAAAACGACCAGGGTGATATACTTAGCCTATCAAAAATGAAGTAGGTGATGAAATGATTTATAAGTCAGATATTAGTAGTTTAAAAAAGGATATGGAAGAACAAATTGGTCATAAAATAATAGTAAAAGAGTCACCAGGAAAAAGAAGCAAACCATTAGAAAAAGCAGCTATTATTGAGCAAGTATATCCAACTTACTTTAGAGTAAAGTTTGAAGAAAACGAAAGAAGAAGTTCTTATAATTATACAGACATATTTACAAAAGCAGTAGAAGTTCAAATATATGATGGAGAACAATTCAAAGCATTAGAACCACCAGCAATAATTTCTAAAAAGAATAGAGAAGAATTTGCATAATAGAATATATAGATGACTCTCTAGAAAAATCTTTTAAAGTTTATTTTTCAAAAAATTCCTTGAAAGAGGAATTTTTTTTTTGCCTCTTAATATATATTAGTAATAATAAAAAGGAGGTTAAGGATGGAATTACAAATTCAGAGAGAAAAAATAAATATAAAAAAGAAAATAGGAGAGAATAATAAAACAATCATAATTGAAAAAGATGTTATTCTTCCAGATAGCAAACCAGATATAATAAAAATACAAACTCAAAGCAGTAATATATATATGAATAAAAAAGAAAAAATGGAAGGTAAACTAAAAGTTGATGGCGGAATAGTAACAAGAATAACATATTTGACAGGCGAAGGAAAGAGCAGAGTCTTAAAAATTGAGGAAGCTTTTAATGAAGTACTGGAAATAGAGGGACTAACTACAGAAAGCTATATAAACGATAACGCAAGCGTTAGAACAACAAGCGTGAGCATATTAAATGAAAGAAAAATACACTATAAAGCAGAAATAAGCTACAGAGCAGAGGCATCTAAAAAAGAAGAAACAGAATTTATATATGAAATAAATAAAGTACACAACCTACAAACATTAACACAAAAACAAACAATAGATACTTTTATAGGACATGGAGAATCTAAAATAGGCTTGAAAGAAAAAATTGAAACAGAAAATTTGCAAGAAACTATAGAAGTAGTGCAAATAACACATAGTATAAGAAATGTAGAAAAGAAAATTAGTTATAACAAAGTATTAATAAAAGCAGATTGCGAGTTAAAATGTTTGTATCAGACAGAAAATGGACATATTTATCTTGCAAAAAAAGAAGTTCCAATAATGGGATTTTTAGATATAGAAAATGTTGAAGAAACTAATGAAGTTACAACATCATTTAGTATAAAGAATATAAATATAAACAATATTGATAATGACATAAAACCGGGAATAAATGTTGAAATGGAGTTAAATCTAACAGGAGATGCATATCAAGCAAAAGAAGTAAATATATTAACAGATTTATATGATTTAAATTATAAAACAGAATTCACAAAAAGAAAGTTACAAATTGAAAACTGCAATAGCACTCCAATGCAAACAGCAACAATAAATCAAAAAACTATAATAGAAGAAATAAATCAAATCTATAATGCAGAATATCAAATTACAAATATGTCAAGAAATGAGCAATCACTAGAAATAGAAATCCGAGCAGTTTATATGTATAGCTCATTTGAAAATCAGTCTTTAAATAGAAAAGAAGAAACATTTAAAAATACAATTCAATTAGAAAAGAATGTTTCAGAACTAAACGTTCAAATATCAAGTAACACCGCAACAATTATGCCAGACTCAAGTATTAATAGCCAATTAGAAATTCAGATTTTCAGCAGTGAAACAAATCAATTAGAATTAATAAATGAAATAAAATTAAATGATGAAGAAAATGATGAAGGATATAGCATGGTAATTTATTTTGTAAAACCAGGAGATTCATTATGGAAAATAGCTAAAAGATTCAAAAGTACAATAAAAGAAATTGCAACATTAAATGAAATAGCAAACGAAGATAATATAAACATTGGCGATAAATTATATATTCCAAGAGCAATATAATGGAAAAAATATATTCTCGAAAAAGATTCAAAAGAATAAATAAGAAATATAAATTCATAATACTAATAATAGTTATTACTTTACTTATAGCATATCTGTTAAATGAAGTTATATATCCATTGTTTTCAAAGAAATGTGTGTATAAAGCAAAAGTGATAGTCACACAAGTAAGCAATGAAGAAACCGAAAAAATAATGCAAAACTATACATATAAAGATTTAGTTCATATAGAAGAAGATTCCGAAGGAAATGTAACTTTTTTAGAATCGAATGTAGTTTTAATAAATCAAATAAAAGCAAATATAGTAAATAATATACAAAAAAGATTTATAGAAGAAAAAGATACTAATATAGAAATTAGGTTAGGAGCTCTAACAGGTAGCAGACTAGTATCAAACGTAGGACCAAAAATAAAAATAAAAGTAATCCCATCAGGAACAATAACTAGTACACTCGAAACAGAGTTTTATTCAGTAGGAGTAAATCAATCATTGCACAGAATATATTTAAACATAGATTGCACCGCAAGTATATTATCTCCATTTGAAACAGTTTCGCAAAGTATAAATAATAAAATACTTTTATCAGAATCAGTAATTGTAGGAAACACACCAGACAATTACTATAAAATAGACACAATGACACCTTCAGACCAACTAAACTTATTGCCATAAGCTTAAAAATGAAAGAAAATTTAAAAGAAAAATGCTTTTTTTGCACAAATTGTCAAGAAATAGTTGACTTTTTGAAATATCTGTATTAAAATATTAACGCATTGTATGTAAGTATAAATTTGTTAAATACTTCTCCCCGGTGGTATCTAGCAGATTTTATATAATAAATAAAAAATTGAATGGAGGGTAATTATTACCATGAATAATACAACATATAGCGCAAAGAAAAGCGAAATCGAAAGCAAATGGTATGTTATTGATGCTCAAGGAAAACCTTTAGGAAGAGTTGCTACAGAAGCAGCAAAATTATTAAGAGGAAAACACAAACCAACATACACACCAACAATTGATACAGGTGATCACGTAATCGTTATAAACTGTAAAGATGCAGTTTTAACAGGAAAGAAATTAGACCAAAAAATGTACAGACATCATTCAGGATACATTGGAGGAATGAAAGAAACATCAGCTAGAGTTATGATGGAAACGACTCCAGAAAAAGCAATGATGTTAGCAATCAAAGGAATGCTTCCACATACAAAATTAGGAAGACAAATGATCAAAAAATTAAGAGTATATGCTGGTAGCGAACACGAAAATATAGCTCAAAAACCAGAAGTATGGGAGGTAAAATAATGGCTAAGAAATCTGAAAAAATAGTTTTCTGCGGAACAGGTAGAAGAAAAAAATCAATAGCTAGAGTTAGATTAGCTGAAGGTAAAGGTGAAATCACAGTTAATGGAAAGCCTTTAGATGAATATTTCGGAACAGAAATATTAAAAGTTATAGTTAAACAACCTTTATCAGTTACAAACACAACTGATAAATATGATATAATTTGTAAAGTAGAAGGTGGAGGATATACAGGTCAAGCTGGTGCAATCAGACATGGTATATCAAGATCTTTATTAGAAGCTAACAGTGAATACAGAGCAATCTTAAAATCAAATGGATTCCTAACAAGAGATCCACGTATGAAAGAAAGAAAGAAATACGGACTTAAAAAAGCAAGAAAAGCTCCACAATTCTCAAAGAGATAATTTTCCAAAAAACAAACCTCGGTAATATTTTTACCGAGGTTTTTGTATCAGAATATTATATTTTATTTTTTAAGGGCGCGCAGTTTGAAAGTTTTTCCTCAGGCCTTCTAAACGAAGTTTAGGAGGTGGGAAAATATTTTAGCAAGGAATAAAAAATAAAATATAGTATAATATTCTCAAAAAACATTGAAAAAATAACGCCCAAAACTTGACAGAACAAAAAAATCGTGGTAATATATTACTGTTCTAAAGAAGAAGTCAATTCTCACCTTAGCCAATTAAGGCAACAGGTTAAAAAATAATATAATATAAAAATGTTATTTTTGCGAATGAATTGACTTGTTTTACAACAAGTCATTTTTTATGTTCGATAGAAAATGAAATTATAAAAAATCGGAGGTGTTTTACTATAAAACAAGAATTACCTATTAATAGGCAGATAAGATTTAGCTTTGTTAATGTAATTAGCGAAACTGGAGAAAAATTAGGAAAGCTAAGTTTAGAAGAAGCTATGGATATAGCAGAAGGCAAAAATTTAGATTTAGTACTAGTTTCACCAAATCCAGAAATGCCAGTTGCTAAAATAATGAATTATGGAAAATACAAATTTGAGCAAGCTAAAAAAGAAAAAGAATCTAGAAAAAATCAAAAAGCAGTTGAAACAAAAGAAATAAGAGTTACTCCAAATATAGGAGATCACGATTTTTCTTTCAAATGCAAAAATGCAAGAGGATTTTTAGAATCTGGAAACAAGGTAAAATTCACAGTACGATTTAGAGGAAGAGAACTTAACAATGTGAAATTAGGAGAAGAAGTTCTTAATAAATTTGCAGAAGAATTATCTGAAATTTCAAACATTGAAAAGAAACCTCATTTAGAAGGAAAAAGTATGTTTTTAATACTAGCTAAGAAATAGAAAGGAGAAAATTTATTATGCCAAAGTTAAAAACAAATAAAGCAGCAGCTAAAAGATATGGATTTACAGCAACAGGAAAAGTAAAAAGAACAAAAGCTAATAGAAGACACTTATTAGCAAACAAAACAAAGAGAACAAAACACACAGCAAGAGTACAAGACGGAATTATGGATAAAACATGTTTATCACATGTAAAGAAATTATTACCATATGGTGACTAATATTTAGAAGTTTTGAAAAAAAGGAGTGAATAAATAAATGGCAAGAGTAAAAACAGCAAGAACAACAAGAGCTAGACATAAAAAAGTTTTAAAAAGAGCAAAAGGATATTATGGAGCAAAACATTATAGATTCAGAATGGCAAACCAAGCTGTTATGAAATCTGGAATGTATGCATATGTTGGAAGAAAAGATAAGAAAAGTGATTTCAGAAAATTATGGATAATTAGAATTAACGCAGCAGCTAGAATGAACGGATTAACATATAGCCAATTAATATCTGGATTGAAGAAAGCTAATGTTGCAATAAACAGAAAAATGTTAGCTGAACTTGCAGTTTCAGATAGCAAAGCATTTAGCGAAATAGCTGAAATAGCAAAAAAAGCGTAAGAATATGAAAAAAAGATGCACCTTATGAGCATTTTAAACAGTATAGTTGATACTATACTGTTTTTCTTTTTTTCTTTAACATGATATACTGCATTGCAAACTTTTGGTTCTTTTAAAACTGTCAAACTAGATAATATTATTTCATTTTAATTGTTATTTTTTTGCTACTATGATATGATTGTTAAAAATGAGTTATTTTCAAAATGCAGTATATATTTATTAAAAATAAAAGGAGTGTAATTATGTCAGAAAAAATAAAAGAAACTCAATCAAGATTAAAGGAATTAGGGTACTTTGCATCAGAAAATTTAGCAAAAATAGTATTATTATTTGATGCAGCAGGGAAAAAAGATAAAAAGAGTATTCCAACACTATTATTACAAGGAAAATCTGGAGCTGGAAAAACATTCTTAGCTGAAACTTTTTCAAAAATGGTTAGTGCTGATGAAAAATTTGTACAATGCTTTCCTAGAATGGGAACAGAGAACTTTCAATATGATGTTAATATTGAGGGAGTAATGAAACAAGATGCAGACAGTTCAATTAAAGCTGGTATATTATTACAAGCGTTACAACAATCACAAGAAAGCCCGGTGGTTCTTGTTATAGATGAATTAGATAAAGCAAGACCTGAAGTCGACTCTTTTTTATTAGATTTTTTAGAAAATGGAAGATTAACAACAGGAACAGATACATACGAAAAAGGAAAATTTCCAATTTATACTTTTATTACATCGAATGACAAAAGAGAAATAGATGAAGCATTAATAAATAGAAGTAAAAGAGTTGAAGTTACTAGACCTAGCAAAGATTTATTTTTAGAAATATTAGGATTACCTGAAAATCACTATTTAGGTTATATTTATGATAAGTGTCCTAATTTTTCTATAAGACAAGCCAGACAATACATTGAAGATTTGGAAGTTTTAGGAACAGAAATAGACGAAGAAGCATTATCTCAATATATCAATTTAGATGAATTAGACGTAATGTCATTAGCTGATTTACAGCGAATTTCTGAAATGGAAAATGGAGATTTAGAATTTGAATTACCTGATTTAGAAAGATGTTATATTACTATTACTTCTGATAATCAAGAGGGGTGGGTTAAACTTTTTCAAGATGGAAACAAAGGAAATTTTAGATTATATTCAGATGATAATGAACAAGATAGAATGTATGTGGATATAGATACAATAGAACAATTACAAATGGCTAGTCAATATATGGATTTTGATGATTATTACAATAGATATAAAGGCTGGTTTGAATATTCATTATCAGATGAAGAAATACAAGCAGATAGTATTATATGGGCAGGAAATAAGAGTAAAAAAGATGGTACAAGATTTGGAATAAAAATCGAGGGAGATAAAATGTTTAGAATTGCTATGAATAAAGGAAATACATTCGTATATTTAGATTCTGCTTCTCCTAATACTTTAGAATCATTCTTAGGTCAACAAAAAAATGAAATCGAACAAGAATATGATACAGATACAGAATATGGTGATGATGGTAGAGATTATGATGATTAGGAGGAATAATAATGGCTCTTCAATATGATATAAATAAAATATTTGCAGAACTTGAACAACAAGCCAGAAAAAAAAGCAAAAAACATGAAAAAGTTGATCCAACCAAAGAGAATGATCCTATTGAATCACCAGAAGATGCTCCACAAACGCAAGAAGTTGCACCTGCTACATCAAAGACTACAGAAGATACACATGGCGGAGATGAAGCATCTAAAGAAATTAAAGATTCTCCAAACTCTGTAGATGGTGGTGAAAATCCAGATAAAGAAAATAAAAGTAAAAAAACAAAAAATACTGGTGAAGATGGCAAAGGTGATGGTTCGGGTACTGGAGATAAACAAACTTCCAGTGAAGAAAAGAAAGAATCTGATGACAAAAAATCTAAAGAAGAACAAGATGAAGATTATTTTATAACAACAGATGGCAAAAATCCTAGTAAAAACGAACCCAAAACATCTCCCAAAGATTTACAACAAATTGTCGAAAAATTATTTGAAGAAAAAAAGAAAAAAGAAGATGATTTTAAGAGTCAAAACAGGCAAGAATATTTGAAAAAATACATATTTGAAATTATAAAGAAAATTGCTGCAAAACATGCTGGAATAGATAAACAAGATGGTTCAGAAACCTATGATAAAAAACAGATGCTTAGGCATATGTTAAAATATCAAAATTATAGATTATTAAGTGATAAATACGATTTAAGTGATGCAAGATATGTTCAGTTTTTTATTGATACGTCTGGAGTTTATGGCTGTGGTTCTAACAAAATATTACATGAACTTATGCCAGAGGTTATTAGTTTGTTAGAAAGACAAGGTTATGAATGTTTTATTGCAGCTTGTGGAAACGGATTTTATCAAAGAGATATGGTTGAAGATGAATATTATGGAACTAGAAAAACACTAGAAGGTTACAAAACTGGAAAAGTAAGCAAAATAGCTTGCCCTACCCCACAAACTGCAGCAAAAATGGCTAATGAAGCTGAATTTTCTGTAATACTTGCTGATTTTGATGGTTTATCTTCTATTTGTGAAATGGCTAATTTATGTCGAAAAGATAAGATACCATATTTCTTATGTACTGAGGATAGATATCCATGGGAAGATCCAACGTTACATGATTGGGTTGACCCAGAATTATGTGATTATAATCCTGAACTTGTATACGATGTATCAATGGATGGGAATCCAACTATAGAGCAATATGAAGATAGATCAGACTATGATGACTATGAACAAGATAATGGTAGGGATTATGATGATTAACAGGAGTTAAAAGTATGATAGATAAAATTTTAATAACAAAGAAATTAGAAAATTTTTTTATTAAGACCAATCCAGAAAGTCTTCTAAAAATATTTGTAATCAGTTTTTTATTTGATAAAACTAATTATATAGAACATATCGTAGGTTATAAAAGTGCTTTGAATATGTTAGATAAATACATATATAATTTAGAAAATAATATTAAAGACTTTAAAAAACTAGATAAATATCATTCTATTTATGCAAAATATGATTTCAAGGCAAAAAGTCTAAAATATTATATGACTAATGACTATAAAAAAATAAAAAGCACTTCCTTAAATTTTGAACGAAAGAAAGCATTTATTATTAAAGAATTTAAAATAATGATGTATAAAGAGTTTGAAATAATTACAAATATTTATACCTTAAATGGAAAAATTATTTCTAATAGTTTTTATATTGAGGATAGAAATGGTCGCTACCCTGATTATGATGGAGATTTTTCTAATGTAATTGATATTTTCTCTGAGGCAGAAGTATGTAATATCCTCGAAATTAATGACAGAATAAAAACTTATATAGATGAAAATAAAAATTATTTCGTATATTCTACGCATATTAGTCAAAGAAATTCAGAAGTAATAAACTATGTTTTATTATGGAGAAAATTTTTAAATAACAAATTGTATTATTTTACAGTAAATAACCCTAAGAAATATTCAGAAAAATTTATTAATGATTTTAATAAAGAATATGAATATATACTAGCAAGTAGAAAATATAATTTTATATTAAAGAATAAAGATGTCTTTTCACTTATCGAAAACTATTTACTTCATATAAGAAATAGAATTGACATTGAAAATAACATACAATATCATCAGGACTTAAGTGTATTATTTAAAATGATGAATCACAAAAAACATCTAAGTAAACTGTCAGAATATTTATTGCATAATTCAGATTCCAGTAATAAATTAAACTATGAAGAAATCTAGGAGGTCCAATATGGATAAGAATTTTTTTGCTGAAACAGAGCAATTCAATACAAATGATGTTAATAATTTTAATACAACAAATTCATTACAAATAATAAATGATACATTAGTAAGCGGTTTCCTAAATAAAACAGTTTCTTTAGAATCTTTAATTGAAAAAGAAATATATAAAACTGGATTACACTGAAAATTTCAATTTTATCTGAGTATGATAAAAAGTAGAATTAAAATTATTGAAAAACATTTAAACGTGGTATATAATATACATCAACGTGTATATTGCACGAGTTTTATATCACACGTAAGAGTGGTAAGCAAAAAAGGAGGAAAAAACATGTCATACAATTTTAAAGAAGTAGAACATAAGTGGCAAAAAAAATGGGAAGAAGAAGGAACATTTAATGCGAAAACAGATTACACATTACCAAAATGGTATGGATTAATTGAGTTTCCATATCCTTCAGGACAAGGACTCCATGTTGGCCATCCTCGTAGCTACACAGCGCTAGACATAATAGCAAGAAAAAAGAGAATGCAAGGATATAATGTTTTATATCCAATTGGATTTGATGCATTTGGCTTACCAGCAGAAAATTATGCTATAAAAAATCATGTACATCCAAGAATAACAACAGAGCAAAACATAAGTCATTTTAAACAACAATTGAAATCATTAGGATTTTCATTTGATTGGTCAAGAGAAATAAATACAACAGATCCAGAATATTATAAATGGACACAATGGATATTTATTCAATTATATAAACACGGATTAGCATACAAAACAACAATGCCAATAAACTTCTGTACAGGATGCAAAGTAGGTTTGGCAAATGAAGAAGTTGTAAACGGTGTGTGCGAAAGATGTGGAAGTCCAGTAGTTCAAAAAGAAAAATCACAATGGATGTTAAGAATAACAAAATATGCTCAAAGATTAATAGATGACTTAGCTGATGTTGATTTCTTAGATAAAATAAAAGCACAACAAATAAATTGGATTGGAAGAAGTGAAGGAGCAGAAGTAAACTTTGAAGTAATAACAGAAGATAAAACTTCAGAAAAAGATTACTTAAGAATATACACAACAAGACCAGATACAATGTTTGGTGCAACATATATGGTAATTTCACCAGAACATCCATTTATTGAAAAATATGCAGATAAAATAACAAATTTAGATGAAGTAAAAGATTATCAATATAAAGCATCTTTAAAATCAGACTTTGAAAGAGCTGAATTAAATAAAGAAAAAACAGGTGTAGAAATTAAAGGCGTAAAAGCAATTAATCCATTAAGCAAAGAAGAAATTCCAATCTGGATTTCAGACTATGTATTAATTACATATGGCACGGGAGCAATCATGGCAGTTCCTGCACATGATACAAGAGATTTTGAATTTGCTAAAAAGTTTAATTTACCTATAAAACCTGTAATAATGCCAGATACAAAAGACAATTGTGAAAAAGCTCAAAAAGAGTTAGAAGCTAGATTTGATTACTTGTTTGCTGGAACAGAAGCAGGAAAAGAATGCGAAATGAAGGAAGCATATACAAGTAAAGAAGATGGAATAGCTGTAAATTCAGGATTCTTAAATGGATTAAAAACTAAAGATGCAATTGAAACAACAATTAAATACCTAGAAGAAAATAAATTAGGTGAAAGAAAAGTAAATTATAAATTGCGTGATTGGGTATTCTCACGTCAAAGATATTGGGGAGAGCCAATACCAATGGTATATTGTGAAGATTGCGGATGGGTACCAGTTCCAGAAGAAGAGTTACCTTTAAAATTACCTGAAATAGAAGATTATGAACCAGGTGAAAATGGAGAATCACCACTTGCAAAACAAACAGAATGGATAAAAACAAAATGTCCTCATTGCGGAAAAGATGCAAGAAGAGAAACAGATACAATGCCACAATGGGCGGGTTCATCATGGTATTACTTAAGATATATGGATCCACATAATGATAAAGAATTTGCTTCAAAAGAAGCATTGAAATATTGGTCACCAGTAGATTGGTATAATGGTGGAATGGAACATACAACATTACACTTACTATACTCAAGATTCTGGCATAAATTCTTATACGATATCGGAGTAGTTCCAACTAAAGAACCATATCAAAAACGTACATCACATGGGATGATATTAGGTGGAAATGGTGAAAAAATGTCAAAATCTAAAGGTAATGTAATAAATCCAGATGATATAGTAGAAGAATTTGGAGCAGATAGCTTTAGAGTTTATGAAATGTTTATGGGACCATTTGATCAAACAGCACCATGGTCAATGGAAAGTATTAGAGGATGTAGCAAGTTCTTAGATAGAGTATGGGGATTACAAGACATATTAACAGAAGGAACAGAATACTCAAAAGAATTTGAGTCAATGATGCATAAAGCAATAAAGAAAGTATCAAACGATATTGAAGAAATGAAATTTAATACATCAGTTAGTACGTTTATGACAATGGTAAATGAATTTACAAAGGCAAAACATATTAACAAAGCGGAATATAAAACATTCTTACAATTGTTAAATCCATTTGCACCACATATGACAGAAGAAATTTGGAGTGAGTTAGGAGAAGAAAAAGAAATTTCTCAAACACCTTGGCCAACATATGACGAAGCAAAAACAATTGATGATGAAATTGAAATACCAGTACAGATAAATGGAAAATTAAAAGCAACAGTAGTTGTTGCAAAAGATGCAGACGAAGAAACAGTAACAAAAACTGTTGAAGAAAATGAAACAATATCAAAATTAACAGAAGGAAAAACAATAATTAAGAAAATATATGTTAAAGGAAAAATCTTCAACATAGTTGTAAAATAACGATGAAAGTCAAAAGGCACAGTTACCAAATAACATATAGTATAAACCAATAAAAAGAAAGAGGCAGCATTCAAATTGCGAATGCTGCTCTTTTCCGTAAAAATTCAAAACTGCATAATGTACATCAGAAACTTACGTCCGTCGTTGTCATAGTCTTCTTCTACGACATGACGTGCATGGAATTTCTTTAATGCCGAGATAGACTTGAAGTTATCAGCGTCAACTTCGAATCGGAAGTTTTTTACACCGCATTTATTTATGCATTGTAAAGTGTACGCATCTAACGCTTCTGTAATGTACCGACAAGATCGGTAGTACTCAAAAACAAAGAATTCCATCAGCAGAGTATCTTTACCGAATACGTAGCCATTAATATAGCCAATTAATTGTTTGGTAGATTTCTTAAATAGTCCAACGGGTATACAGTCGGTGTTAGGAAGTTCCTCTAAGAAGTCACAGACCTCTCCATAAGACTTACCCATCCGAAAGTATTTTTGGATATCCTTGTCCTGAATCACACCATCTGCAAATGCCGGATAATCCAGCTTGTTTAAAGGCCGACAGTTCAACCTTGATGTAGTATAACTCAATTGTATCATAGCTACTACCTCCTTAAAATTTTTACGACAAATATTATACCATATTATTAACATAATGTAAATCATTGTTTTTTCATTTTAGGTTTTGAAACTAAAGCAGCAATATATCCAAAGAAGATAGCAGCTGTAATACCGCCAGCAGCGGCTTTTATTCCACCAATGAATGCACCTAAAAAACCAGATTGATGAACTTCTTGAATAACACCTTTAGATAAGTTGTAGCCAAATCCAGTCAGTGGAACAGTAGCACCACATCCAGCAAAATCAACTAAGTATTTATATATTCCAAGCCCACCTAAAATAGTGCCTAACGTAACATACAAAACAAGAATTTTGGCAGGCGTTAGCTTAGTTTTATCAATTAAAATTTGAGCAATAATACATAAAACACCACCCACAACAAAAGCTTTTAACAGCATCATATAATCTAAACTATTTATAAACTCTCCCATAAGCTATCCTTTCATAAATTTATAATTCGATACTAATAGCATGAGCAATACCAGGAATACTTTCGCCTTGCTGTGTAGAAGTAGAATTCATCAAGGCACCTGTTGCTACAAGTAACATCTTTTTAATTTTCTTTTCTTTAAGTTGATTGAAAAAGTAACCAGAAAAAACAGTACCACAACATGCACAACCTGAACCACCTGAGTGAGTATCCTGCTTTTCTTTATCAAACATAAGAACGCCACAATCATTGTAAATTGAAGAAAGTTGAAATCCCTCAGCCTTACATAAATCCAAAACAATACCTTTCCCAATATGACCAAGATCACCTGTTATAATTGCATCATAATAAGTTGGTTTTCTACCAGTATCTTTTAGATGAGTTAAAATTGTTGAAACTGCTGCAGGAGCCATAGCACTTCCCATATTATTTGCATCAGTAATACCTCTATCAACAATTTTTCCAGGAGTAACATGAGTAATAAATGGACCTGTTCCTGATTTTGAAAGAACAGCAGCACTACTACCCGTTACCGTCCATTGAGAAGTAGGGGGACGTTGATTTCCAAGTTCAAGTGGAAATCTGAATTGCTTTTCAGCACTACAAAAATGACTTGAAGTTGCAGCTAAAGCATAATTTCCAGCTCCACCATCTAATAACATAGAACCAATCATCATTCCTTCAACAAAAGTAGAACATGCTCCAAAAATTCCTAAAAAGGGAATTTCAAAATCTCTAATTCCAAAACTTGAAGATATACATTGATTTAACAAATCTCCTGCAAGTAAATAGTCAATATCTGAAACAGCAATATTAGATTTTCTAATAACAGTTTCAATAGCAAATTTAATCATCTTTGACTCAGCTTTTTCCCAAGTTTTTTCACCGAAAAACTCATCTTGAAGACACACATCAAAATATTTAGCCAGTGGACCATCTGCTTCTTTTTTACCAACAATACTAGCAGTTTCAAAAATAGTTACAGGATTATCTAATTTAAAAGTTTGAGTACCAATTTTTTTCATAAAAACACCTCACAAATAAAATTAAACAAGCATGATTGCCTGAGTATTAAAAAGAAGATAAACAAGTCCAACTATTACAGAAGAAGAAATACCATAAACTAAAACAGGACCAGCAACTGTAAACATTTTTGCTCCAACACCCATAACAAAACCTTCAGATTTATATTCCATCGCAGGTGAAATAATTGAGTTAGCAAAGCCAGTTATAGGAATAAGAGAACCTGCTCCAGCAAATTTTCCTATTCTATTAAAAACATTTATAGCAGTTAAAAAAGCACTTAAAAATATTAATGAAATAGAAACAATAGTACCAGCTAATTCGGTAGAAAAATTTCTAAAAATAAAATAATCATAAATTAATTGTCCGATAACGCAAATTAAACCACCAACCCAAAAAGCATTAAAGCAATTCTTAAAAATAGGCGAATTAGGTGATTTTTTATCAACATATTTTTGATAATCTTTATTAGTATTAATTGAATCCATAAAAGCCTCCTTTTACTACATATATTTTCCAAATAAAGAAATAATATTCATAAAAAATATATTACATTACTATTACTTTTGATTAACACTTCTATTAAAAATATTGACTTTTAATGTTGAAATAGGTAAAAATATATATGTAAGTGATTGTAAAGAATTAAAAAGTCGATTGATTTGCAGTAAAAGGAGAAAAAGATGCAAAGCTGTTTAGGAGTTTATATAGAAGATAATTTAATAAAATATGCTAAAGTTCAAAAAGATAGAGACAACTTAAAAGTGGAAGCTTTTGGAACAAAATTTTATGAAAATTTACAACAAGCCATAGATCAAATAGTTGCAGAAACTAATAGCAGAAAAATTCCTATTTCAATAAATATATCAGACGAATATTATGATTATTTTAGTTATTTTGCATTATTAAATAAGAGTGCTTTAAAGAAATCTATAGATATTGATTTTGAAATGTTGTGCGCTGAAAAAGGTACAAATAAGGATAACATAGAAAGAAAAAATATTTTCGTATTAGATCCAGATGATGCGCAAAAAATGAAGGCAATAAATGTATCTATTGAAAGACAAAATTTGAGTTCAAGAAAAGCTTTATTTGAAAAATATAATTTAGCTACAATGGAACCATTACCAATTGGCATAATGAATCTTGTCAAATTAGATAATAATGCAAATGAATTGATTGTTAATATGGAAGAAAAAACAACACTAACATTTTGCACAAACGGACAAATAGATAAAATAGATGAAATAAACACAAGTATAATAGAAACGATTAAAGAAATAAGTAAATTAGAAAATTCACAAACAAAAGCATATGAAATATTGAAAAATACTACAATTTCGTCACAAGAATTTGATATGTTTCAAGACGGAAATGAATATATGGACACTATAGTTCCAGTATTATTCAAAATTACAAATGAAATAAAAGAGAAAATAAATGAATATGGAAGACAGATAAATAAAATATACTTTACTGGAACAGGTATTGTAATAAATAATATTGACATGTATTTTCAAGATAGAATTAACATTCAATGCGAGTTAGTAAAACCATCTTTTTTGGATTCTCAATCATTAAAGATAGGAATCAAAGACTATATAGAAGTTAATAGTGCTATTTCATTAGCATTGTCAGGATTACAAAGTGGAAATGAATTAAATTTTGCAACTAAAGGAAAATTAAATATACAAGGACTTGAGATAACAGGACTTCCAAAAAGAAATGTAAAGTCGTTAAAAGGAACAACAGATGAAAAGTTAGATGCGATTGAAAAACTTATTGTTAGAATGCTTATATTAGCAATAATTTGTATAATAATATATTCGACATTAACAACACGTTTATATAAAAATATGGAGCAAAAAATTAGCGACACAGATCAAAAGACTAGTGATACAACAGCATCAATTGAGAAAATGACAAAGACTAAAACATCAGTTGAATATCTAACATCAGAATATGAATCATTAATTTCTAAACTTAATAATGAATCACTTCAAAATGGAGAAAATGTTTATAGAACAGATGAAATAAATAATTTCTTAACAAAATTAAAAACTATAATTCCTACTGAAGTTAAGCTTATAAGTGTGGAAAATACTCAAGAAAGACATTTTGTAATTCAAGCAAGAGCAATAAAGTATCAACAATTAGGATACTTTAAAGCATTACTTGAAACACCAACATCAGAAGGAACATCATATAAAGCTATATTAGAAAATGTTAAAGCGAGTACAGGAATAAGATATCATGATGAAACAGCAGATGAAGACTATATATTAGTTACAATAGAAGGAGATTTAACAGAATAATTCAAAAAGGAGAAAAGAAATGAGAAAAACAATTCTCACAGTGGTATTAATATTTACAATAATTTTTGGTTTTTTGTGTGTAAAAAAAGGAATAACATTTCCAATTAAAGTTTACAGTTATGAAGAACTTAAAACAGAGAGTAATACTGTAAATACAAAAATGGATGATCTTACAAAAATGAAAGCAACAACATATGCAGCAACAGAATCATCTTTACAAACATCTGTAAAAAAACACTTAGAAATAAAAACTAATTATGATAAAATTTCTAGTACAAAATCAGAAGATCAAAAAGAAAAAGCTTTATTAGGCCAAGATTACGATATAAGTTATTTATGGGTAAAACTAGGTAATTATGCTACTAAAAATAATTGCGATTTAACATTAGAAATTTCACAAGAAAAAGATACAAAAGAAAATGACAAATATGTATTATGTGACTTAAAGTTTGAAACAACTAGTGGATATGATGGAATAACAAGTTTTATTGAAGATATAGGAAGAGATTCTGAACTTTTATTTATTCCAGAAAATTTAAAATTACATTCACAGTTAAAAGAAATTAAAGTGTTAGATTCAGAAACTGGTAAAGCGGTGTCAACAAATAAGTTGATGCTAATAACAGAATTTTATAAAACAAATATTCCAATTTCAAAAGCATCATTATTAAAAATAGAAAATAAACAATCATTAGAAAAACAAATAACTCAAGAAAGTACAACAGATAATACAGCGGGTACATCAAACACAGCAAAAAATACAACTAATAAAGTGAATTAGTAAAAGGAGTATAATGAATGAAAAAAGTTATTAGAGAAGTAATTGCAATGGTAATTTTAGTAGCTGCAATTTTATTATTAATGCTTACATTTTTCTTTGATTATATAAAAGCAGAATCAAATGAACCACAAGCGGCGGTGTATGAGATGTCAGAAAATGAAGTAGCAATATTAAAAGAGAAGCAAGACTATGATGAATCACAAAATAAAATCGTTCTTTCATCAGCGCATAAATTAGATGAAAGTGATTTACAACAATATAAAACGACAAGTCAATTACAAACAGGACAAAGCAATCCATTTGATGAAGTGCCATTAACAGATATAATATATGATGCAGAAGGAAATGCATATTATCAGTCAGTAACTTCAAGAAATGAAACCAATACTACATCCACTAAGGGATCAGTTTCAGGAATTTCATCAGAAAAAACAACGGATAACTCAACGAAAAAAAATAACAGTAATAGTGTTAACAATAATAGTAACAATAATAGTAACAATGTAAACAATAATACTGTTTATGAACCAGAGAAAGATATTACTGCTCCATCAACAAATAGTGGAAATCTAACAAAGGGAAATGGTGGAAAATAATAGATTATATTGTTATATACATATAAAATACATTTTCATAAATTAAGGAGGAAAAAGAATGGAAAATCAAAAAGGGATTACATTAGTTGCGTTAGTTATTACAATAATTGTATTATTAATTTTAGCTGCGGTTACAGTTTCTATGGTTATAGGACCAAATGGAGTTTTATCTAATTCAAAAAAAGAAAAAGAAAGTGAAGCAAAAGAAAAAGCATATAATGCTTTATCAACAGCTTTGAATTCATTATCAACTGATTACAATGCAAATGGTGAAGCAGGAGATATATTGGAAAAAGTAGACAAAACAAATTTAGAAAATTTGTTACAAGAATATACTATTACTGAAGAAAATAAATCAGAATCAGAGAGCACAACAACTAAAAAAGTAGTTATGAAAGATAAAACAAAAAACAATGAATATACAGCAACAATAACATCTACATTGTCAATTCAAAAATTTGAAGATGGAAATACATTATCAAAGTAAGAGAATAAAAAAGCATATATGGGCATAAAAAATGTTTATATATGCTTTTCCTAAAAATGCAAAAGGAGAAAAAATGGAGCTAATATTATATACATTAATTTTTATAATAGGAACAGTTTTTGGAAGTTTTTGTACATTGGCAATTTACTGTATTCCACAGAAAAAAAACATAATAAATGAAAAATCTATTTGCTCTAACTGCAAACACAAGTTGGCTTTTTTTGACTTAATACCAGTAATTAGTTATATTCTTTTAGGTGGAAAATGTAGATATTGTCATAAAAAAATTAGCAACAGTTATTTTATAATGGAACTTTTGATGGGGTTAACATCTGTAGGCATATATATGTCATTACATGCAACGTGGGAAATAATGTCAATACTTACATTAATAGAATACTTATATTTAATGATTTTTGTAACAACATTAGTACTAATAGCAGGAATAGATAAGAATAACAAGAAAATTTATAAACCAATTATTTTTTGGGGATGTTTAGTTGGTTTTATACATATTATATATTTATATATAATAAAAAATGTAACAATAATTAGTATATATAAATATGTTATATATTTTGTTATAGTCTGTGTATTGTCATTAATAACAACAAAACATAGATATTTCAAATATTCTTATCTTTTGGAAATAATGATGATATGTATATATATAAATATGTTTGTTATAGCAGAGGTTTTCCTAATTACGGCAGTATTGACAATGATTTCACTATTAGTAGGAATAATTATTAGGAAAAGAAAAAATAAAATTGATAAAAGCGATATTCTTGCAGAAAAAAATATGAATATGGATTTGCCAATAGGATTTTGTTTATGCTTATCAAACATATTAGCAATGCTTATACAAGGAATTGAAATTATAAAACTATAGGAGAATATATGATAAAAATGTTATTAAAAAAAATCAAGGAAAATAAAGGGTTTACAGGACAAGATATTTTAATTGCGATTTTTTTAACAATTACATTTATGTCTATAATTTCAGCTATTATGATAAAATTATCAAATACAACATATGAAATTGAGAAGACACGTCAAATAACATATGCATTAACACAATTAGCAGATAAAGTAGATCAAATGAGTTTTGACACATTTGAGAATACTGATGAAGAAAAGCCAATTAGTGAAATGCAAGGATTATCTAATTATGAAAATCCTCAAAATATAGATATAACATATAAAGTTTCAACAGAAGATAATACGCATATACAAGTCAAAAACATAACACTAATAGCTCAATATTCAAATAAATTTGCATCAAACAAAGTAAACTTAACGTTAAAAAAACAAAAAAGTATAAATGATACAAAAGCAACGCCAGATTTATCAAAAAAAGTATATCAGTATCCTTATAATCCACCAGTAACAGGAGGAAGTTATGAAGGAGAAAAAATAATACCTGTTAAATTTATTTGGACAAATATTGAAAAAAGAGAAGGATATTGGGTAACAACAACAGAAGATGACAAAGAATGGTATTCATATGAAGCTGGGATACTTCCAATATACATAAAATCTGATGTACCAATAAAAAATATAAGTTTAACAATAGCACAAAAAGATAATCAATCTATAAATTATAATGTAATAGCTCAGAATATAAATAATGTAAAATTTTATGCATGGATACCAAGAATTGTTGGAACACAAAATAATTATGAGTATGCAGTAGAATCTACAAACTATAAATATACTCCATCAAGTACAGGTGGATACTCAAAAAGTTCAACTAAATTAAAAGAATATATTATTAATAATAAAAGATTATTTTCAGACGAAAAAAATGGAATATTAAATGTGTATACAAAAACGCAAAATACCGATGATTGGAATCTTGAAAATTCTTGGATGTTCCCGACAGCATTTACAGATTTGTTTAATCAAAACCAAGTATTTAATAGAGACATTAAAAACAATTAGGTATAAAGAAAAAATAATACACAGATAATTTAACTAGGAAGATAATAGAATTTGTGGAGGTAAAATATGCCAGCTTTTCAGTATAAAGCAATAGATAATAGAACAGGAAAAATGATAAAAAATACAGTAAATGGTGTTACGAAGCAAGAATTATACAAGATGCTTAAAAATAATGGATTAACTCCAATAGATATTCAAACAATTTTTGGAGGAATGTCAAACAAAAAACTTATAAAAAAACATAGATCATCAGAAGAAATATTAAGAGATTTATCATCAGATCAAGCCGGATTAATATACAATAATGAATATATTGCTCAAAATGCAGATAACAAGAAAGAAAGTAGTAAGCAAAATTCTAAAAATAGAGAATGTAAAATAACAACAAGAGATATTATAATATTTACAAAAAATTTTTTACTATTAAAAAAAGCAAATTTTAATAATAAGCATGCTTTGGAAACAGTTATAAATTCAACAGAGAATGCAAGGTTTGAATCAATATTAGAAGATATTTTAGCTGGAGTTGAATCCAGAGAATATATGTACACAACAATGGAATATTATGCAGATATATTTCCAGTAATATATGTAAATATAATAAAGGCTGGGGAGTTAACAGATTCATTAGAAAAATCATTAGAGCAGGCAATAGAATATCTTGAAAAGTCAAATATGCTTGAAAAAAAAATAAAGAAAATAATATTTTCAAATGTGATACAAATTTTAGGAATAATATTATTATTAATTATAGGAACAATATTTATTATACCAGTAATTCAAAGAATAGTTGAGCAAAACGAAGCAATAGTTGAATTACCATGGCTGACACGAAATTTCCTAGAGGCTTTAAATAACTTGAAATATTGGTGGTATTATCCAGCAATTATTATAGTAATTGTTATAGTGACAATAATAGCATATATAAGAACACCTAAAGGAAAGTATCAATGGCATTTATTTAAATATAAAGTGCCAATATTTGGACAATTAATGTATACTATAGACTTTTTAAAAGTAATGAAAGTAATTTCAATAAACTTACAAAATGGAATGAAAATTCAACAAGCATTAGAAGCTAGTAAAAAAGTAGTGAAAAATAATGTTATGATATCTATTTTAGAAATATCAATAAATAATTGTTTAAAGGGCAAATCTTGGATAGAGCCATTTGAAAAATCGAAATTTGTAAATGAAATATCTGTAGAAATGTTAAAAACAGGTATGCAAACAGATTTAACAAAGATTATGGACAAGTTAATTGAATTTATAGAATCAGATATTGATACAATATTACAAAAAATAACGAAAGAACTATCAAAAGTAAGTTACATACTTGTTGGAGTTGCTTTAATATTTTTCATATGTGTGGTATTAGTACCATGTATTCAGGTATATATGAGTGGAATTATGTTTAGTAGTTCATATATGTAAAAAAAGAAGACGTGGTATACGTCTTCTTTTTGACTTTATATATAGAAAGGATGTAAGTATGAGAATAGGAATTGATATTGGCGGAAGTCATGTAGGAGTTGGATTAATAAATAAACGGAATGATATTAAGCATAGAAGAAAGAAATCTAACAAGAGAAGATAGAGTAAATGTAAAAGAAAGCATTGTAAAAATAATAATTGAATTACTAAACCGAGTAATAGATGAAGCAAATGTAGATTTAAATGATATAGAATTTATAGGAATCGCTTCACCAGGAACAATAAGCGACAACATAATTAAACAAGCAACAAATTTAGGATTAGAAAAATTTGATTTAATAGCAGAATTACAAAAATACATAAACTTACCAATGCAAATAAAAAATGATTCAAAATGTGCAGCATTAGCAGAAAAACATTATGGAGCAATGAGAGATTATGATGATGGTGTGTTTTTATGTATAGGAACAGGAATTGGAGGAGCAGCATTTATAAATGGGCAAATGCTAGTGCCAAAAAGATTTTCAGGATTTGAATTTGGACACATGGTAATAAACAAAGGTGGAAGACAATGCTCTTGTGGAAAAAGAGGATGTTTTGAAACATATGCATCAATTCGTGCGTTTAGGAATAAAATAGCTGAAGTATTAGATATAGACAATGATTTTTCTGGACAATATTTAAGAGAACAATTATTAGATTTTAATAATGAAAAAATAGAAGAAGTAGTAGAACAATTTATTGAAGACCTATCAATAGGAATCTGCAATTTAATAGATATATTTGAACCAGAAATAGTAGTACTTGGAGGAAGCTTCTCATATTATGAAGGAAATCCAGTCTATGATAGACTTATAGAAAAAATAAGTCAAAAGAATAGTAGATTTAATAGTATGGCAATGCCTAAAATTGAACTTGCTAAATTAAAAAATGATGCAGGTATAATTGGAGCAACAATTAGAATTTAATAAAAAGGTATTTACAAATAAATAAAAAAGATATATATAATAAAAAAAAGAGAAGGAGAGAATAATTATGCCTGAGATTAAGTACGAAATAGTAGAAAAAATAGGAGTGTTATCAACAACTGATAAAGGATGGAGTAAGGAGCTTAATTTAGTAAGTTGGAATGATAGAGAGCCAAAATATGATTTACGTGATTGGAATGAGAATCATGATAAAATGGGAAAAGGGATTACTTTAACTAGAGATGAGCTTGATAAGTTGAAAGAAACTTTAGATAGTTATAATAAATAATATAAAATCACATATATAAAGAAAACTTTCATATTAGATTTTTGAATCACTGCGCAGGGACCAAACGAACGAAGTGAGTTCGATTGAAGCATTCTACCCGATTGAAAATAAAAATTTTATATTTTTATTTTCAATCGGGTAGAATGCGACAGCAAGGTGTGAAAAAATTAATATGAAAGTTTTCTTTTTAAATTTATTTTTTATCATCAGTATTGTGTTCTAAATTGTTTCCGAATCTTTTGATTTTCTGTGTTGTTGTTTTTTCGAATTCCTTATCACGAATTGAAACATTTTTTATATGTTTAAAGTTAGGTAATTTTTCATTAATTGTTTTTATAGCGGAATTTATAATATTTGCAATATCTTCTTTAGTAGGTTTTTTAATTTTTTTCTTGATAATATCCATATTAGGAACTATAAGAGCTGTAACCTCAGTATCATCATGAACTTCATTGAAATCACCAGTAACTAAAGATTCTTCAATAAAGTCATTTTTATTTAAAAGTTCTTCTAACTCTTCTGGATAAACGTTTTTACCATTCTTAGTAATTATAACGCTTTTGCATCTTCCTGTTATGTATAACCATCCATTTGAATCAATTTTTCCTAAATCACCAGTTTTGAAGTAACCGTCTTTAAATGTTTCCTTAGTAGCTTCTTCGTTATTGTAATATCCAAGCATAACGTTTGGACCTTTTACCAAAATTTCACCAACGCCTTCTTCATTAGGTGAATCAATAATAAATTCAACATTAGGAATTGGAAGTCCTGCTGATTCAAAGTTATGGAACAAGTCGTTATTTCCTGAAACTAGAGGAGAACATTCAGTTAATCCATATCCAGATAAAACAAGGATTCCAAATTTATTAAATGATTCCAAAAGTTTAGGATCAATTGCAGAAGCTCCTACAATAATTTTTTTCAATCTTCCACCAAAAGATTTAACAATTTTTCTTTTAATGAATGGTTTCATGAAAAATGGAACTGAATCCATAATATGCTTACCTGTTTTAAAATATTTCTCAGGTAGAGAAGCTTGAAGTGCCTTATAAATTTTCTTATGCAATTTTTCTAAAAGTAAAGGTACACTCAAAATAATATTTGGACTGTACTCTAAAAAGTTATCTGCTAAATGTCTGAAACCATCACAAAATGCGATAGAACCACCACTTGAAACGACAAGTAAAAATCCTAATGTACATTCATATGTGTGATGCATTGGTAATATAGATAAAATTGAAGTAGAAGTATCAACCTTAACAATGCTACCAACTGAAAAAATATTAGAGCAGATATTTCTATGTGATAAACAAACTCCTTTTGAATTTCCGGTAGTTCCTGATGTGAATAATAAAAAGTGCATTTCATCAGGATCAACTTTAACATTTACAAAAGGATTTTGATCATTTTCTAAATTATAAAGACCAGCATTTCTAAATGAATCAAATCCTAAGTAACAATCATTATTAGTTTTTAAATCGAAATTAATATATGTAATCTTATGATTAATTTTATATGCTGAATCATGAATAGCAGATAAGTTTTTGTCATCACCTAAAATAACAGAAACATCAGCTATATTAAGAAAATTAATAACATCATCAGAATGTAATTCTTTATCAATAGGAACTACAACACCAACGATAGAAGCAGCAAGATATGTAATAGCCCATTTATAACTGTTATGACCTATAACTGCAATTTTTGTATTTGCAAAACCTTGATTAATAAGAGAAATCCCAATAGCTTCAACATCTTTAACAAAATTAAAATATGAAACAGTGTAAGGATATCCAGAATTGTCTTTTAAAATAAAAGCAGGTTTATCACTATATTCTTTGCCAACAAAGTACAGCATTTCTTGCAATGTCGAAAAATCGTGTCTATGAAAATAGTGATTTTGCATATATAGAATTGGATTATTATTTTTTTTCATTTCTAAGTGTCCTTTCTAAAATTAATTCTCTTTTTTATAAAATTTACTAGTAGGTAAATTTGTCATAACTATATGGTATGAACCATCATAAATTGTATTTATATCATTATCATCACTAAGTTTTATTGGAAATTCTAAGTTGCAAATATATTCTTCGTCTAGTTCATTAATAATGTGAATAGAAAATGAAATCGAATACTCAATATTGCTTAGCAAAATATTAGCATCTAAAAGTAAATTACCATCAAAAGTAACAGCTGAGTTTGTGTTTCTAATAACGAAATTAGAAACAATATCTTGGTTTACTGAAGAAAGTAAAATAGGATTAGAACAATCAGCATAAAATGTTGGTTCTTGAAGATCGTTGTTATTAGAAGAAACAACATTAAAAATTACCTTATCGCTAATGATTTTTTCTTCATCAATAACCCCAACACCTAAAAGATTAGAGTCTTTAAAATAAAGAACAGGATGACCTTTATCAGGCATAGAAGGGTAAGATATATTATCAATATATAAATCTTTAACAGTATTTTTTTTTGTAAGTCCATCTATTGAAACATGATTATCAATAGTAATAGCCAAATCTGAAAATTGAAATAAGTTTAAATCCCAATAATCTTTTTGAGTTTCAGAATTATTCAAAGCATTTGCAGAAGAATAAATCTGAATAGAACTAACATTAAAAATATTACTATCAGTAGTTAAAGAAAGTACTGGTTCATCTTTTGTATCTTCATGCTTTGAACTGTAATTTTTTACTGTATTAAAAAGAAAAATTGAAATTAAAACAATAAAAATTAATATAGAAACACCTATAACTATTTTTATGTGCTTATCTTGAAACATAAATTTAAAATCCTTTCTAACATTATAAAACATTATTCAAAGTACTTATCTAATATATAATAAAATTCAAGAATATTCAATATTTGAAAGTAAATAAATCCAAAAACTTCAATTGACAAAAAAAGACGCAAATATTAAAATAATTTAAGGAGTGAAAAATGAGAAAAATAAAATATGTAGTAAAAACCAGAGAAGAAATAATAAAACAAAGAATAATTGTATATTTTGTTGCAATTGTAGTTTTGATAGCAACCTTATTATTATGTATTAGTTCGTTTAAAAAAGTAGAAGCTATTTCACAAGTAGAAGAAGTAAAAGAAGTTAAAGTAAACGAAAGAGTTTCTATGGAAGAAAACAAAAATAAAATAAACGTAACAGAACTAATAAAGGAAAAAACTGACGAAGTAAACAAAAAAACGTTAAGTGTAGATGAAGTAGATTTAGACTACACTACGGAATACATAGAAAATGCGGATCTTCCAACAGGTACAATAAGAGTGCAACAAGAAGGAACAGATGGAACGCAAACAATGATAATTGTAAAATCATACAAAGGAAACGAATATATTGGTGAAGAAAGAATACCTGGAAAAATCACAGCAAATTCAATTAACAAAGTAGTTGAAATTGGTACAGGAGAAGGTGTAAACAACTATACTCCCAAAGCAGGAGATAGCATATGGGCAACACCTGAAAAAGTAAAATTAAGAGAATCACCAAGTAGAAAATCTTCAGAAGTATATACCATGGGAAAAGACGAAAAAGCAACAATAATGGAAGTAGTAAACAGCAATTGGCTTAAGGTACAATATGCAACTGTTATAGGATACGCAGACAGTGCATGTTTTACAAACATAAATCCAAATGGAACAACAAATCAAAACTTTGAAAGCGGAGTTGAATATTCAAAAGAAGAATTATTGGCAAGCTTAGACTTCAATATGGATCTTACAAAACCAAGTGGATTAACTTTAGCGCAATTTCAAAAGGTTTTATCTGGAAATAGCGCTGATAAACAAGGAGTACTTGCATCAAATGCAGAATTTTTTTATTATGCAGAAAGACAGTACGGAATAAATGGAATTTACTTAGCGTCTATGGCAATTCACGAAGGAGGTTGGGGAACTTCAAAAATCGCAAATGATAAAAAAAATCTATTTGGATATGGAGCATATGATAGTAATCCTTATGGTGGTTCATATTCATTTAGTACATATGCAGAAGGAATAGACTTAGTAGCCAGAGTTTTAGTAAAAAATTATTTAAATCCAAAAGGAACAGAAATATATGATGGACAAGCTGCAACAGGTATGTATTATAATGGACCAACATTAACAGGAGTTAACACAAGATATGCAAGTGATAAAAATTGGGCGAATGCGGTATTCAAGTGGATGACATATTTATATAATAGATTATAAATGTAGGAGGAGCTAAATAAGCTCCTCTTATTATAAGAAATAAATATAAAAAATTAGTTGATATTTTTTAATATTTATTGTATTATAATATATGTATAAAATTAGGCAGAAAAGGAAAAAATGGGAGGATAAAAAATGAAAAAAGTATTATCACTTATAGCTATATTATTAGTATTAATAGTAGCAACAATCACTCCAGTATACGCAGCAACCGAAATTTTAGAGGAAAATAACGAAGTACTTGAATCAGAAAATGCAAGTGATTTTTATAAGATAAAAGAGGATGCTAGTGGAAGATTAGAGCAATATACTGAAAAATATGGATCAAAAGCATATGGTATTACGGCAATGATATTAGACACAGTAAGAATTTATAGTATACCATTTTGTTTATTAGGAATTGCTGTAGGAGCAATATATCAATATATAATAGGAATAAGAAGATTGGATGTGCGTGATAAAGGATTCAATTTAATTATAGCTTTCGTTACAATTTTGGTAATAGCACAAGTATTACCATTAGTATTTACAATAGTAACAAAAGGCTGGGTATTATAATAGAAAAGACTGGAGGTTAACAGATGAAAATTTTATTTGCAGTAAGTAATGAGAATGTTTCAAATAAAATTGTGGACAGTTATCAGAAAAGATATGGCGAAGCTGTATCATTTAAAAACGTATTTTACTTTAATGCAATTATAAGAGAAATACATAAAGATAAAACTTATGATAGAATAGTTATAAGTGAAGATTTAGAACCATTTTCAAATAGCAATTATGACGTAATTGACAAATTTATCCTTGAAAGATTTAAAGAAATAACAAATGAGATAAGCGCACAGGAAAAATTCATAGACATTATTGTAATATGCACAGACAGAAGAACAAAATCTGGATATGTATTATCAAAAATGTATGAATATGGAGTTTACAATGCGTTAGTAGGATCAGATAGAAGAATAGATAATATCTGTAATTTATTGAATTCACCTCGTACAGCACAAGAAGCTAAAGAATATTATGGATTAGAAAATCAAGTTGATACTAGTTTAGTAGATGATGTATCAGAACAAGAGGTTCAAAATATCTTAATTCATTATAAAAAATTGGGTAGAAATGAAGACAGATATGTAGATAGTTTTAATAACATAGCTGCACAATATACAGATAAACAATTAAAAATTATAATAAAATGTTTGCCAATAAATGTTAGAGCTGTTTTAGAGGCGGAATGCCCTAAATATCAAGAATTAGTGACATATGCTGAAGAAACAGAAGAAGAAAGAAAACAAAAAGAGAAATTGCAAGAGCAAAAGAGAATTGAGCAAATAGAAAATGAAAGAAAATTAAAACAAAAAATTGAAAGAGATAAAAGAGAAGCAGCACGTAATGCTCAAAGAGAACAACAATTTCAGCAAACTCCAGCTCAAAGACCTCAAATGCCAAGCGGAATAGATTTATTAGATAATAAACGTAGAGAACAAAGAATGACTGGAAATGTAATTATTCCAGATAATATGAATATAAGAAATGAGAGAAAAGTATATTCATATGAAGAAATAAGTGCAATGAGTAATCGTCCAAGCCAAAGACCAGCAACTCAAATGCAACAGTCAACAAACACATTACCAGGATTAGATGATTTGGATAATATCCCACAAGCAAGACCGGTACAACAACCAGCAAACACATTACCAGGATTAGATGATTTGGATAATATCCCACAAGCAAGACCAGTACAACAACCATCAAACACATTACCAGGATTAGATGATTTGGATA
>USFR01000006.1 GCA_900553945.1 uncultured Clostridium sp. | reverse complement strand
GTATAAAACTAAATTCAGTACACACTAAAAGTGGAATTTAAAAATAAAATTAAGGGCAATATAAAAAATAAAATGTGTACTTTACATTTAATAATTTTAGTGATAGAATAGCCAAAGTTTGAGGAGGTAATAAAAATGAAAAACAAAAAAGTTATAATTGCAATTGTTATTGTATTTATACTAGTTGTAGCAGCAATTGCTGGAGTTTTGATCTTTAAACCTTTTGATAAAGAAGAGAAAGATAAAACAGAAAAAACAAATACAGCTAAGGCTGAAGAAAAAAATGATGAAAAAGATGTCGAAGAAGACGTTGATTATGAAGCCGTTTTAGAGAAATTTTTAGATGCATGCAAATCAGAAGATGATATGAATAAATTTGTTGAGGATTATGTTGATGTAAAATCAATGTATGTAGCTGATCAAGTTGATACACCTTCAGATTTTGAAGAGGAATATAATAAAACTAAAGAAAAAGATTACAAGGACTATGTGGATACTGTAAAAAAATTATATTCAGATTTTGTCGATGAAACTGTTAATTTGACATTAAAGAAAGTTGGAAAACCAACTAAAATGTCTGAGATAGGAATAGATATGTGGAGTGATGTAAGATTTACTGTTGATAATGATGGTGATACATCTAAATTCGCAGCTATTTTCTGCGGTGATAAATTAGTACTAGTTTCAGATGAAGATAGCATGGAAGCTTTTTATGAGAATTTAAAGGAAAAAGAAGATGAAGCTGACAATACAACAAATTCTACAAAATCAAATACTACAAATTCTACAGATGATTCTGATGAAAATGTAACAAATACATCAAATAAGGTTTCAAATAAAACATCAAATAAAACTACAAGTTCAGCATATTCTGATGATGAGGAATAATTAAAAATTATAGATAATTATTTTTATTGGAGATAATTAAAGATATAAAGAACGTAAAACTAGATAAGGTTTTACGTTCTTTTTGTGTTAATGATAAAACGTGACGGAATAGAAAATAATAATGTCTTGACAAATACCCTATGGGGGTATATAATTTCTTGCGAGGTGATTAAAGTATGGCATGTAGTAAGTGTGAAAAATGTCAGAGGTGTCAAAAGTCTACACATAGGACTGATGAAGAGAAGAAAAGACTTACTAAAAGATTAAATATTATTGAAGGACAAGTTAGAGGAGTTAAACAGATGATTGAAAATGACAGATATTGTGATGATGTTTTAACTCAATTATCTGCAATAAATAAGGCTTTGGAAAGCTTGGAAAATTCAATTTTAGAGAGTCATATTGCAACATGTGTGACTTATGAAATTCAATCTGGTAATTTAGACATTATTGAAGAAGTAATGGATTTAATAAAAAGATTAAGATAGGAAATATTGTAATTAAGACAATTTAATTGAAAAATAACAAAGCATTTACTTTGTAATTTTTGTATGTGATCAAAGCTGTTGATTAAAAAGAATAAGTACAAGTACGATAAATGTTTTTGGTTATTATATAAAAAATATTGTTATTAGAAAGAGAGGTTTTTATTATGGAAAGTATAGAATTAAATATTGAAGGAATGCATTGTACAGGATGTAGTACAAGACTACAAAAGGTTTTAAGTAATTTAGATGGCGTTTCAAAAGCAGCGGTTAGTTTTGAAACAGGAATTGCTAAAATAGAGTATGATAGTAAATTAAAAGCTGAAGATATAAAATCTGCAATTGTTGATGCTGGATTTAAAGTTAAATAAAGGAGAGAATTACTTTGAAGAAAGTTTTATTAAAAATTGGAGGAATGACTTGTAGTGCTTGTTCTAGCGGATTAGAAAAATACTTGAATAAGCAAGATGGCGTTGTTCGAGCTAATGTTAATTTGGTAATGAATAATGCTAGTATAGAGTATGATGATAAAAAATTATCTTTAAAAGATATAGAAAAATTTGTTGATAAAGCTGGTTTTGAAAGTTTAGGAATAGATAATTTGAAAAAGGAAGAGAGAAAAAAATCTGGAGAAAAAATTAATTTAATTTTGACATCAATTTTTTCAATTTTAATTTTGTATGTTTCCATGGCTCATATGATTAGATTACCGAATATTTCTTTAATTAGTATGATGGAACATCCATTAAATTATGCTGTTTTATTGCTAGTTCTAACAACCATTGTATTAGGATTGGGATATAATATTTTAAAAAATGGTATTAAAAATTTAATGCACGGAACTCCTAATATGGATACATTAGTAACAATAGGAGTATTTGCTAGTTTTATTTATAGTTTATATGAAACTGTACAGATTTTTTTAGGTGATGCGAGTTTTGTGCATTCGCTTTATTATGAATCAGCAGCTATAGTTATTTTCTTTATAAAGATTGGAAAATATGTTGAAGGAATAAATACAGATAAAACTAAAGAAGCAATTCAAGAGTTGATGACAATAACTCCTAATTCTGCTGTTATTGAAAGAGATGGCAAAGAAACTAATGTCACATTAGATGAAATAGAAAAAGGAGATATTGTTATTTGCAGACCTGGTGAAAAGATTGCAGTGGATGGTACAGTAACTGATGGAATTTCTCATGTAAATGAGTCTTTTATAACAGGAGAAAGTGTTCCAGCTAAGGTTGAAATTGGCTCTAAGGTTATTGCTGGTAGTATTAATTATGAGGGGGCAATTAAATATAAAGCTGAAAAAATAGGCAAAGAATCAACTGTTTCTGAAATTGTTAGAATGGTTGTTGAGGCTACAAATACAAAGGCTCCTATTTCAAAGTTGGCTGATAAAGTTAGTAGTGTGTTTGTTCCTATAGTTATTGCAATTGCTATTATTACCTTTATTGTGTGGTTAGTGATTGAAAGAAATTTTGCTGTTGCGTTAAATTATTTTATAACTGTTTTAGTTGTGGCTTGTCCATGTAGTTTAGGTTTGGCAACACCACTTGCTATTGTTATTGCTTCTGGTGTTTGTAGTAAAAAAGGGATATTAGTAAAAAATAGTGAGAGCTTAGAAAATGCGCACAAAGTTAAAACTGTTATTTTTGATAAAACTGGAACTTTAACAAAAGGAACATTGAGTTTTTCAAAAATGTACAATTATAGTGATTTGAATGATGATGATATTTTTAAAATCATTGCGGGAGTTGAAAAGAAATCTGAACATCCAATTGCAAAAGCAATAGTGGAAGAGGCTGAAAAGAGAAATATTGATTTTGATGAAGTAAAGGAATTTAAAGCTATTTCAGGTCAAGGCGTTTTTGCTGTTGTTGAAAATTATGATGTTTTAATTGGAAACAAGAGATTAATGGATGCTAATAATATTTCTGTGAATGAGTCTGATTTTGATGAGTTAGTAAATGACGGAAATAGTATTTTATATGTAAGTTCGAATAATAAAGTTGTTGCTTTAATTGGCGTTAAAGATGTTGTTAAAGAAAATGTTTCTGAGGTTATTTCTTCTTTGAAAAAGAAGAATATAAATGTTGTTATGCTTACAGGAGATAATGAAGTAACTGCAAAGAAAATAGCTGAAAATGTTGGAATTGAGACTGTTGTAGCTAATGTTATGCCAAGTCAAAAGGCTGAGTATGTTGAGAAGTTTAAAAAAGATGGCTTGGTTATGATGTGTGGAGATGGAATTAATGATAGTGTTAGTTTAGTTAAAGCAGATATTGGTGTTTCTGTTTCTTCAGGTACTGATATTGCTATGGATTCTGCACAGGTTGTTATTATGAATGATAATTTGGATAGAATTAATGATTTGATTAGAATTAGTTCTAAAACTATTCGAAATATTAGTGGTAATTTGTTTTGGGCTTTTTTCTATAATATTTGTATGATACCAATTGCTATGGGTGTGTTCGTTGGTTTAGGAGTAAGTATGAATCCAATGCTTGCGGCACTTGCAATGGTATTCAGTAGCTTGTTTGTAGTATTGAATGCATTGAGGTTAAGAGTTGTTAAATAAAAATGAGTGCGATTAGTGATAATCGCAGAGATGTGAAAGGGGTACATATATGAATCAGTTTTCTAGAACAGAGTTATTAATAGGAAAAGATGGCGTAGAAAAATTACATAATGCAAAAGTAGCAGTTTTTGGCGTTGGCGGTGTTGGTTCGTTTGTTGTTGAGGGACTTGTTAGAGCTGGTGTTGGTAATTTTATTTTGGTTGATGATGATGAGGTTTGTTTAACTAATTTAAATAGACAGATTCATGCTACTAGAAAGACGATCGGAAAGTATAAGGCTGAGCTGATGAGGGATAGAATTTTGGAGATTAATCCTGATGCGAAGGTTGAAGTTTTCAAAGAGTTTTTTATGCCTGATTCTGAGGTGAAAATACTTGATGATAGTATTGATTATATTGTTGATGCTATTGATACTGTTACGGCTAAGATTGAGCTTGTTATGCAGGCTGATAAGCTTGGTGTTCCAATTATGTCTGCAATGGGAACAGGAAATAAATTAGATCCAACTAGATTTGAAGTAACAGATATTTATAAGACTAGTGTTTGTCCTTTGGCTAAGGTTATGAGAAAAGAATTGAGAGCTAGAGGAATTAAGAAGTTGAAGGTTGTTTATTCTAAGGAGGAGCCTATTAAGCCTTATGAGAGTGCGGAGAATAGTTGCAAGAATCATTGCGTTTGTCCTCCTGGTGCTAAAAGAACATGTGCGGTTAAGAATCAAGTGCCTGGTAGTATTTCATTTGTGCCTAGTGTTGCTGGAATGATTATTGCTGGGGAAGTAATTAAGGATATTTTGAAAAAGTAACATTTTAAATCATCTGGAATATTATATTTCAGGTGATTTTTATGAAATTAGGTTTATCTTTAGCTGGTGGCGGAATAAAAGGTTTTGCTCATATTGGGGCGATTAAAGCATTAGAGGAAGCTGGAATACATTTTGATTATATCTCTGGTACGTCTTCTGGAAGTATTGTTGCGATGCTATATGCTTGTGGCTATTCGACAGATGAGATTCATGATATTTTTAGGGCTAATGTTAGAAAAATAAGGTATGTTGATTTTGAAAATATTAAAAGAATTACAAAGAATTTTTTTTCGGGTAAGGGATTGAAAATTGATGGGTTTAATAGTGGAATAATTATAAAAAATCTTGTTGACAGATATTGTTTTAAAAAAGGAATAAGCAATATTAAACAGATTAAAATGCCAATTGTTATTCCTGCAGTTAATTTGTGTACAGAGAAGCTGTATGTATTTTCTAATAATATAATTCAAAATAGAGATAGAGATATAAAATACATAAATGATATTAGTGTAGGAACTGCAGTTCAAGCTAGTTGCAGTTATCCAGGCATTTTCTCACCTTGCAGATTTGAAAATAATTTACTAGTTGACGGAGGAATTGCAGAAAATCTTCCGTGGAGAGAAACGAAAAAAGCTGGTGCTGATAAAGTTTTGAGTATTGTTTTTGTTGATAAAGACAAGAAAAGATGTGATAATATTTATGATGTTTTAGATAAGTCTTTTTCAATATTGTGTTCAGAGCTTGCGAATTATGAATGGGACGGCACGGATTATTTATTAAAATTGTATATGCCTAAAGTTGGATTACTTGCTAAAGGTAGACAGGAAGAACTTTATGAGTTTGGGTATAAGCAGACTAAGGATAAAATTTCCGATATTGTTAGTTGTTTGAGAAATTAAAGTTATAATATTATTACGAATTATAGAAAAAATTGATTTTATTCGGAATAGATATTAAAGTATTAATTAGACGAAGCGGAAAATTTAAATTATTAGAAGTGTAATTTGACTTCTTCTATAAAAACTGATAAAACTATGTAAAATGTGTTTTGGAGAAAGAAATGATTGATGTAAATGAATATTTAAAAGGATTTTATAAAGGAACTAAGGAACCATCATTAAAAGCTATGCATTATTTTATGGATAAGTATAATAATTTCGAAAAAGAAATGAAATTTATCCATATTGCTGGTACAAATGGAAAAGGTAGTTGTGTAGAAATTATATCTAATATATTAAAAATACAAGGGTATAAAGTTGGGAAATTTTTATCTCCACATTTAATTAGATATAATGAAAGAATTAGTATTAATGGAGAAAGCATTTCTGACGAAGATATGCAGGGATTGATTGAAGAGTTAAAACCTTTGATTGAAGAGTATAGTGAAAAAGAAAAATCTAGAATTACACTATTTGAGTTAGAAACAATGATGGCACTTTTATATTTTTATAGAATGAAAGTTGATTTTGTTGTTTTAGAGACTGGGCTTGGCGGTTTGTATGATTGTACAAATGTGATTACATGTCCATTGGTTTCTATTATTACGTCGATTGGACATGATCATATGAATCTTTTAGGAGATACTTTACCTAAGATTGCTTTTCAAAAGGCTGGGATTGTTAAGCCTAATTCGAGTACAGTTATTTTTGAACAAACTCCAGATGTGGATGAGGTTTTTGCCAAAGAGTGTTCGAAGAAGGAAAATCAGCTTCATATTGTGAGAGAAAAGAATGTTTCTAATTATAGATATGATAGTGATTTGCAGTATTTTGATTATGGCGAGATGAAAGATATTGCTGTTAATTTGAAAGGAATGGTTCAAATTAGAAATGCAAGTATTTGTATTGAAGCAATGAAAATATTAAAAGATAAAGGGTATGAGGTTTCAGATGAAAGCATAAGAGAAGGCTTGAAAACTGTTATTCATAAAGCTAGAATGGAGAAATTATTGTCTAAACCTTTTATAGTTTATGACGGAGCTCATAATACGCCTGCAATGGAGAATTTGCAGAGTATGGTGGCTATGTATTATTCTGATTTCGATAGAGTTTATATTGTGTCAATTTTGAAGAGTAAGGATTATAGAAAAATGTTAAAAATCCTTGCAAGTGATAAAGAAGGAAAATTTATTTTCACATCTGGAAATGATGCGGAGAGATATGTTGATGGAAATACATTGTATGAATGCATGAAAGAATATGTTGATGAAGATAAAATTAGTACAATGACATTAGAAGACGCAATAATTAGTACAAAAGGTTCTGATGAGAATACTGTTAATTTAGTTGTTGGAAGCTTTTATGTGTATGGTGATGTTGTAAGAACAATTAAAAATATGATCTGAGTGTCAATGAGACGTGCTTTTTGACAATTATAAAACAGGAGAATTCGATAAAAAATTCTCCTGTTTTTTGAGCCAAATTATTGATTGCAAGCTTGAAATTTTTGTTTAGCACTTGCAAGTTGCATTTGGTCTGCTTCTTGAGTTGTGTACCAACCTTTTTCTTTCATTAAATTGTAAATTTTATTTTGTATATCTAAAGAAGTATTTAATGCTTCTTTAAATGCACAGTGTACTTCTTGAGTTGTTGATTCGATTGTGCCGTGTAGGTATAAATCACATACTCCTTTTATGACTAATAATTCTTTTTCCATTAAATCTCTGTCTTCCATTTTTGAAACACTCCTTATAATAAATTTAAAAATTTGTTGAATAATTCGCAATGCTTTTGTTCTAATTCACTAACATATTGTGAAAGTGTAGCATCTTGCAATTGAGCAGATGTTTTTTTACTACAACATTTCATAAATTGTTCATGTCCTAATGCATCTTCAACATATAAAAGTTCTTTATTTGTCATTTTTATCACCACCTGAATTTAGTATTTGCATAATGAAATTTTATATACTAAAAATATTTAGAAAAAATTGATTTAGTATTTTGATTATAATGATATTTGTTTTGAATTTTAGTAGTGTAAAACTGAATTTTGAAAGGTTGACTTTTGCATGGTAATGATGTAATCTAAATGAAGATTAGAAATTTAATATAAAGGTGTGTGAAACAAATGAAAATTGAAGGATTTATTAAAAACTTAAAAAGAAGTTTGATTATTGGAATGATTTTAATTCTTGCATCTATATTCTTTTATTGGATGGCAGTAAGCGTTAGCGATGAAGATGCCAATGTAACTCCGGTTGATTGGGGAACATTAAGAAATTCAGGAAATGATGCAGAAGAGACATATGTTACAATAAAGGATATATGGGAACCAGATCAATTTGCTGAATTAGAAGGTAGTGGGAATGATTATAAGTATTATATAGTTGGTGATGAAAATAATGCGTATATTGCTAAATTGACAGTTGATACTTTTAATAAAATTGAGAGTGCAATTGATGAACAAGGTGAAAATTTTTCTTATGAGTTAAAAGGATATATTTATGCAATTCCTGATGAAGTAAAGAAACTTGCGATAGAGAGAGTAAAAGAATATTCAGAAGAAGATTTCACAGATGCAGATTTTGATCAATATTTTGGAAAGTATTATTTAGATGAAATTCAATTGCCTAATGATGGTACTGTTTCACTATGTGTTTGTTTAGGTGTATTTGCTGATATTTTTGCTTTTGCTTGTCTTATTACGTATTTTATCAAAAAGTCAAGAATGAAGAAAACTTTAAAAGAATTTAATAAAGATGAATTGGAAAAAGCATTAGAAAACAGTGTAGCTTATGAAAAAGCTAAAATATATTTAGCAGATGAATATTTAATTTCTACTGCATCTGGACTTGATGTAATAAAATATGATGATTTGTATTGGATATATATTAATAATACTAAATACAGAGGTATAACAACTGGAAGATATTTAATTGCAATTAAGAAGGATAAGAGAAGTGTTCAAATTGCATATGCGGTAAGAGATGAAAAAATGCTTCAAGAAATAATGGAAAAAATTCATGAGAAAAATGATCAAATATTAATTGGCTATACGCCTGAAAACCAAAAGGCATTTGCAGAATTTAGAAAAAATAAATAATTACGAAAGAGATTTTTGATAGTTTTTTGTCAAAAATCTTTTTTGCTTTTTGAATGTGCGTTTGATGGTATTTTTACATTAAAGAGAATTTTTATGAGAAGTTTGATGCCTCAAAAGTGGTGCTCCTGTGGCACTTTGAGACTGTGACTGGAATTGAGGTTTGTGTTTTCAAAACATTCCAATGGTATGACCTTACGTTGAGAAAATTGTTTTATGATAGGAGAGGGTTATGAGTAGGATTTTATTGGTTGAGGATAATGATTCGATAATTTTAGGTTTGGAATATTTATTTAAGGAAGAAAAGTTTGAGTTCGATTTTGCTAAATTAAAAAAGGATGCAATTGAAAAAATTGAGAAAGAGAATTTTGATATTGTTTTAATTGATATTGGTTTGCCTGATGGTAATGGATTTGAGGTTGGCAAATATATAAAGGAGTATAGAAAGCAGTTGCCGATTATTTTCTTGACGGCTAATGACGAGGAGAAGGATGTTGTATATGGTTTAGATTTGGGTGCAGAGGATTATATTACAAAGCCTTTTAGAAATAGGGAGTTGATTTCTAGGATTAAGAATGTGCTTAGGAGAAATGGTAAGCCTGATTTGATTTCGTGTAAGGGTGTTTCGATTGACACGGTTCAGAGGAAGGTTTTTAGAGATGGAGCTGAGGTTGATTTGACTAAGCTTGAGTATAGTATTTGTTTGAATTTGTTTAGTAATATTAATAAGTTGATTACGCGTGAGGAGATTTTAAATGATATTTGGGATTTAGCGGGTAATTTTGTGAATGATAATACACTTACGGTTTATATTAAGAGAATTAGAGAGAAGATTGGTGATAAGGATGGCAAGATTATTGAGACTGTGAGAGGTGTTGGATATAGGGTTAGTAATGATGTATGATTTTGCTGTTTAGAATATATTTTGAAGTTTTAAATTGAGTGATTTAAAAAGTGAAAGTTAAGAGAAGGTTTTGGTATGAAAAATTTAGTTGCTCGAAGATATTTAATATTTTCTGGAATTGTTATTTTAATATGTATGGCATGTATGATTGGGTTTAATATTTATCAAGATGTTGAGTATAGGGAAGCTTTGAACAAATATGCATGTGCTATGGTTAAGATGGTTAGGGAGAAATATCCTGAGGTGAGTGAAGAGGAGATTGTTGAACTTGTTAATGCGGAGACTGTTGAGGGTTCGGATGATGTGCTTGCGGATTATGGAATTTCTGGTGATGTATATGTTTTTAAGAGTATGGAACATACTAGAAGAGTTACGGTGATTGGTAATTTGGCTATTTTAGCTGGATTAGGTGTTTTACTATTAATTGTGTTTGGAGTGTATACAAACAAGAGAAAGAGGAAGATTGACGAGTTAGATAGATATATTCAAGATGTTTCTAATAAGATGTATGAGATTGGGATTGATAAGGAATCTGAGGACGAGCTTAATAGGTTAAAGGATTCTTTGTATAAGATTACGGTTATGTTGAAAGAAGATTCGGAAAGTAAGAGAAAGCAGAATGAGGCAATTTTGGAGTTGGTTTCTGATATTTCTCATCAGTTGAAAACACCGATTACGTCAATTCAGATTTTGCTTGATAATATTTTAGAAAACGAGAATATGGATAGTGATACGAGAAGAAAATTTACATTGGAAATTTTAAGACAAGTTAAGGGAATGAATTTTTTGATTTTTTCTTTGCTTAAGTTGTCGAAGTTGGATGCATGTGTAGTTGAGTTCGATAATGAGAAGATTTCTGTAAATAAGCTTATAGCAGATATTTTAGCTGATTTAGATGTGCTTATTGAGTTGAAACATCTTGATGTCCATGTTGATGTTTCAGAGAATGTTCGTTTTGATGGGGATTATAATTGGAATAAAGAAGCGGTTTTGAATATTGTTAAAAATGCTGTTGAATATACTCCGGATGGAAAGAATATTTTTATTGGTGCTGAGGAGAATGATTTGTATACTAAGATTGTAATTAGAGATGAAGGAAAGGGGATTGATGAGAAGGATTTGCCTCATATTTTTGAGAGGTTCTATAAGAGAGGTAATTCAGCTGAGGATAGTTTCGGTATTGGTTTAGCACTTTCAAAGTCGATTGTTGAAAAGCAGAATGGGTTTGTTAGTGTGGATTCGGAGGTTGGAAAGGGTACTGTGTTTACGGTTAAATATTTTAAGTAAGCGTTGAAAAATAATTACAATTTTATCTGTGTCAAAAAGGACGTCCCCATGACAACTTGGCTTGGTTGCTGGGTTGGATGTACGTGTCAAAAAGAACGTTCCCGTGATACTGTCATTTGATTGTCACTTTTGATTTATATAATGTGTTTAGCAAATTTATTAAGAAAGGATTTTGTTATGGAAATATTAAGAGTTGAAAATTTAACAAAAAGATATGGAAAAGGTGATAATCAGGTTGTTGCGGTGGATGATGTTTCTTTTTCAATTGAGAAGGGCGAGTTTGTTGCAATAGTTGGTAGTTCTGGTAGTGGAAAGTCTACGTTGCTTCATTTGATTGGTGGTGTTGATAGGCCTACTTCTGGTAAAGTTTTTATTGAGGGTAAGGATATTTATTCTTTGAATGATGATGCTTTAGCGATTTTTAGGAGGAGACAGGTTGGGATTATTTATCAGTTTTATAATTTGATTCCTATTTTGAATGTTGAGGAGAATATTACTTTACCTTGTGAGTTGGATGGTAAGAAACCTGATCAAAGACAGTTGAATGAGTTGATTGCGACTTTGGGGTTGAGTAATAGAAGAAAGCATTTGCCTAATCAATTATCTGGTGGTCAACAACAAAGGGTTTCAATTGGAAGGAGTCTTATAAATAATCCAAGTATTGTGCTTGCTGATGAACCAACTGGAAATCTTGATTCAAAGGCTAGTGAAGAGATTGTTGAGTTGCTACGTTTGTCTAATAAAAAATATAATCAAACGATTGTTATGATTACTCATGATTTAGAGATTGCAAAGACTGCTGATAGGATTATAAGAATCGAAGATGGCAGAATTGTAAAAGGGTAGGTGAGTAATATGAATTTGTTGAATAGATTGACTTTAAAGAATTTGAGGTTGAACAAAAAGAGAACATTGGTTACTATAATTGGTATTATTTTGTCTACTGCTTTAATTACTGGTGTTGCAACTCTTGTTAGTAGTTTTAGGAGCACGATTATTGAATATGAAAAGCAAGATTCGGGAGATTATCATTATGTATTTTATAATGTGCCTGTTGATGATTTAAAGTATATTAAAAATAATAGAAATGTTGAGGATGTATATTTAAATGAAGATTTAGGTTATAGTTTATTGGATGGTAGTAAGAACGAAGATAAACCATATTTGTATCTTAAAGCGTATTCAAAGGGTTCGATTGAGAAACTTGGGATTGAACTAAAAGAAGGTAGGCTTCCTGAGAATGATAATGAGGTTGTGATTTCATCTCATATAAAATCTAATGGTGGTGTTGAGTATAAAATTGGTGATGAGCTTGATTTGAAATTAGGTGAAAGAATTAGTGATGGTGAAAGTTTAGATCAAGGTATGGCTTTAGATGAAGAAAAAAGTGAGAGTTTTGTTCTTAGAAATGAGAAGAATTACAAGATTGTTGGAATAATAGAGAGACCAAATTTTGATATTGAACCTTATACAGCTCCTGGCTATACGGTTCTTACTATATTGAATGAGAATGATATTAAGGGTAGTTTGAATGTGTATGTAAGGTATAAAGATGTTAAAAAACATCTTGCTACAACTGCTCAAATTATTGGAATTGATGAACAAGTGTTGAAACGTATTTCTGACTCGTCTAATGGAATGATTAGTAAGTCAGATACAGAGATTTTTGGAAATGCTAAGTATGTATTTTCTGAAAATGATAGTTTGATAAGATGGGAGAATTTAGAGTTTAAAGAGGCTACTAGAAATGTTTTATATACTGTCAGTGCGATTGTTATAGTGATTATTATTGTTACTTCTGTTTTTTGTATTAGAAATAGTTTCGAAATTTCTATCACTGAAAAAACGAGACAGTATGGTATGCTTGCTTCTGTTGGTGCTACTTCAAAGCAGATTAGAAAGAATGTATTGTATGAAGGTTTAATTCTAGGACTTATTGGAGTTCCTGTTGGAATTTTGAGTGGCTTGATTGCAATTTTTGTTTTACTTAAAGTTATTTCACATATTTTAAAAAGTTTTTTAGGTTTTGAATTTATATTTACAACAAATCTTTCGGCAATTGCAATTTCTATTTTACTTGCGGGTATTACTATTTATTTATCTGCTAGAAAGTCTGCAAAAAAGGCAAGCAAGATTTCACCAATTGAAGCAATTAGGAATACTGATGATATAAAAATTAAAGCTAAGAAATTGAGAACGCCAAGGATTATAAAGAGTTTATTTGGCGTTGGTGGAGATATTTCTTATAAGAATTTAAAGAGAAATAGAAAAAAGTACAGAACAACAGTTATTTCAATTATTGTTAGTGTGTCAATTTTTATTGCAATGAGTGCGTTTATAGAATATGCATTTGGTACAACGTCTGTATATTATAAGGATTATGATTATAATCTTATTGTAAATGGAAGAACGAGTGAGATTAATCAATTGCTTGAGATTGCGAAAAATGATACTGTTAAAAAGTATTCTATTAATAGGGATTTAGTTGCTGAGGTTGCTGGAAGAGAATTAAGAAATCATTATACAAGTGAGAAGAAGAATGCTGATGAAAGTCTTGGTATGATAAATTCTAATGATGAAAAGGATTATGCAAATTTAGTGGCAGTTGGGAAAGATGAATATATGAGATTTTTAAGTAAGAACGGTTTGAAATATGATGATGTGAAAGATAAAGTTATTTTAAATGATTCTGCTAAAACGTATATAGATAGTAAGAAAGCATATTCAATGTATAGAATTTATGATTACAAAAAAGGTGATCATATTAGTGCTAGTATAGATGGTAAGAGCACTGATTTAGAAATCGCTGCGATTGTTGATTCGGTTCCAATGGGACCTTACTATTCAAATGGAATGTTTATAGTTAGTGATGAGTTTTTTGATAAATACAAAAGCAAGGAAGATATGAGTGTTAGTTTGTATATGGATTCTAGTAATCCAAACGAGTTAGAAGAAATTGTTAGAAAATCAAATATAGGTAGTTATGTTGAGAATATTGAGACTATTGCTAAGGAGCAAAACGCTATGATGCTAGCTATTTCTATATTCTTGTATGGATTTATTGCTGTTATTTCTTTGATTGGTGTTACGAATATATTTAATACTATTACAACTAATATGGAGTTACGTCAAAAGGAATTTGCTAATTTGAAATCAATTGGTATGACGAAAAAAGAGTTTAACAGGATGATTAGATTGGAAAGTGTTTTATATGGTAGTAAGGCTTTAGTTATTGGTATTCCAATTGGAGTTGGTTTGTCATATTTATTGTTTAAGGCTTTTGGCATTAGCTATGAGATGACATACGAACTACCATTTAAGGCGATTGGTATTTCAATTGTTGTTGTTGCAATTTTAATTTGGGTTATTATGAGATTTTCTTTGAAGAAAATTAATAAGCAAAATATTATTGAAACAATAAGGAAGGATAATATATAGTTTGAAGTTTATTGTAAAGGGTAAAAGAAAAGGGTCATACGACCCCTTTCTTTATTTTTTCTTTAACCTGCACCGGCGCACTTGAATTGCTTTAACAGAATGTTTAATGATTTTTGACAACTCAGTATCGGTAATAAGATGCTCCAAAACCATTTTATCTTGTTCGACAGTCCAATTACTCGGACCGTAAAACTCAGTTTTGCCATAGTATCTTTTGTTCTGAGCGTTTGTAGTTTTTCGAAACTTTTGCATGTCGGCATACGCATATTTTCTGTTTGGCATATTTGCTCTCCTTATTCAAATTATTGTTTGCAAGTTACCAAAATAACTTGAGATTCTCAAGTTAGAAATATTATAACACATACTGAGTATTTCACCAATATATATTTTTATAAAAATATTGTTGAGAGAATAAGAAAGTAATGATTTTTTTGTGTGGGATTATAAGATTAAATTTTTGTGATTGACAATGAGTAAAATATAACATAAAATACAAACAAAAGTTCTTGTAAAATTAAAAGATTGGAGAAGAAAAAATGGAAAGATTTAAAATAATAACAGCAGTACATTTAATTTTGATAGAAAATGAAAAAGTATTATTATCAAGAAGGTATAATACAGGTTATGAAGATGGAAATTATAGTGTTCCAGCAGGGCATGTTGAAGAAGATGAAGATGTTATAAAGGCAATGCAAAGGGAGGCTTTTGAAGAGATAGGTATAAAAATAAAAAAAGAAGATTTAAAAATTGTTCATGTTATGCAAAGAAAAGCACCTGATAGAGAAAGTATAGATTATTTTTTAATTTGTAAAAAATATGAAGGTAAGATTGAAATTATGGAAAAAAACAAATGTGATGATGTGAGATTTTTTGAATTGAAGAAATTGCCTGAGAATACGATTCCATATATAAGAAAAGGGATAGAATCATATTTGCGTGATGAGCCATTTTCTATATTTGGTTGGTAATTTTTAATATGCATATTTTTAAAGTGAGCTATCGACAAACTGTCGATAACTCACTTTAAAATCAAAAGATGGAAAATTTTATAGTATGGATACATTAGACACAAAATGTGTGTCTATTTTTATTTTTAGAACGTTAACAAAATACTTTTTTTATGGTAGACTATTTGTTAGTTTAGGGAGAAGAATATTATGAAGGAATTTTTTAAAAAGAATTATAAATATATTATTGTTATTTTAGTTATTAGTGTTGTTATGACGTTTTTTATGACAAAAAAGGAAGGTTTTCATGAGGATGAAATGTTTTCTTATGGTTCGTCTAATTACGCTTATGACAATGTTTACAGACCTTATGGCAAGGAAGATGAAACGAATATTTTTGTTAAAGAAAAAATTATGAATGGCAATATTTTTCAAAATTTGAAGTATTATTTAATTGATCATAGAGATATAAAGGATGAAACGTTGGTTGATATTAAATCTGAATTTGTTCCAACATGGAGAAGTTCGGATGAGGCAAATGATTATTTAACTATTCAGCCAAAGGATGCATTAAATTATGGAATGGTTTATTATAATCAATCTCGTGATATTCATCCGCCTCTTTTTTATTTTTTAGTACATACAGTTTCAATATTTTTTATGGGGCATTTTTCAAAGTATATTATTTTTGGTATTAATCTTGTTTTTATGGTTTTAAGTTTGTGGACTATAAAAAATATTTTTGAAAAATTGGATAAAAAGTATTTAATAATTCCTACTTTAATTTTGTACGGATTCAGTATGGGAGCGATTTCAACGGTTATTTTTCAGAGAATGTATTCTATGCTTAATTTCTTTGTTTTAATGTTTATTTCAGCTAACATTGATATTATAAAAAAAGATTTTGATATAGATAAAAAATTATGGAATAAACTTACTTGGATTGTTTTACTTGGATTTTGGACGCAATATTATTTTTGCATTGTTGCTGGAATGGTTGCGGTTTTAGTTTTAATAGGAGTGATAAGAAAACAAGGAAAACAGGGCGCTATAACGTATATTTTGAAATATTTAAAAATGGCTGTAATAGGTGTATTGTTTTATCCATTGAGTATTAATCATATTTTCTTTTCATATCGTGGAGTTGGAAAAGCTGAGATGACAAGAGGGTTCGGAGAAAAGTTAGTAGAGTATTTGAATATGATTGGATATTCTTTTTCAGTTCCTGTTTTTGCTATTGCTATATGTTTGATTTTATTTGGTATGGTGGTTGCTGTTAAATCTGTAATTGATAAGAAAATTGATAAAAATGTTTTAGGTGCAAGTGCGATTATATTTTCTGTAATTTGTTATGTTTGTGTTATTGTAAAGGTTTCACCAGAATTACAAGATGCAAATATTATAAGATATATAATGTGTGTGTTACCGTTAATAATTATTTCGATTTTATTGTTAATTGACACTGTTATTAAAAATAAAAATGTGCTAAAATATAGTTTAGTTGGAATTTCATTGGTAATTTCAGTTTATGGATTAATGTTTAGTGAACCTGCTTTTCTTTATAAGGGCTATGCTAAATATTTAGAGATTGCTGAAGAAAATAAGGAAGATAAATTCGTGTATGTTGGAGACACAGCTTTTAATCATATTCAAAGTATGCCTGAGTTTGAGACATATAGTGAGAGTTTAATATTGAATGAAAATCAATTAGATGTTTTGGAAAATGATTCTAAGCTTTCAGAAGAAAATGAATTTATTTTGAGTATAAAGAAGTACAAAGGTGCTGATGAGATTTTGGCTAAAGTTATTGAGAAAACTGGCTTTTCAAATTATGAAGTTTTACTTGATGATGATGGAGATGTTGGTTGTAAGATTTACAAGGTGATGAGGTAGAAATGATATTTGTAGATAAAGTTAAAATAGGATTAAGAGATTCTGGCAAAGATTGTTTAATAAAAAATGAGGCGATTCTTGAGATTCTTGAGAATGTCGGTGGTGAACAATCTGATTTAGCGGGATATGGAATATTGGACATTGAAAGAACAAAGCTTAGTTGGATTTTGCTTGATTGGACAGTTAAGGTTATTAAAAGACCTGCTTACCCTGAAGAGTTAGAGATTAGAACTTGGGGAAGATGTTTCCAAAAGGCGTATACATATAGGGATTTTGAGGTTTACAATTCAAAGGGAGAATTGTGTATTAAAGCTACTACTAAGTGGGTTATGATTAATAGCGATACTAGAAAGATTGTTAGAATGGGACCAGAAGTAAAAGAGGCTTATAAACCTGAGGATTATAGTTCTTTTGGTGATTATAATTTTCCTAAGCCAGAAGTTCCCATTGAATTTTCAAATGAGGTTAAATATACTGTATCTAGAAAAGATATTGATATTAATGGACACATGCATAATACATATTATTTAAATTTGGTTTATGATGCTTTGCCTGAGGATGTTTATGATGCAAGACCTTATGATTCTTTTAGAATAACGTATAAGCATGAGATTAAATTGGGTGATACGGTTATTTGTAAGTATGCTTATTTTAATGGCAAACATGTTGTTGTTATTATGAGCGAGGATGGTAGTGTTGTTAATTCTGTAATTGAATTATCAAAATAAAATGTGATTACAAAGGATTTAAAGATGAAGTTAAATAGTAAGATGGAATTTTATAAATATATTTATAAGTTGACTAAGTATAAGTATATTAAAAAGTTGCTTAAAAATTATAAACAACATGGCAAGACGTCTGTGTGGGAACATTCTAGGAATGTGGCATATAGAAGTTTTATGTTGGCGAAGAGATTGGAGAAGAGATACAATATCCAGTTTAATTATGATGATTTGATTGTTGGTGCTTATTTGCATGATTTCTTTTTGTATGATTGGCATGAGAAGAATAAGGCGCATAGGTGGCATGGTTTTAGTCATCCTAAGACGGCTGCTAAGAATGCGAAAGAGATGTTTGATATTTCAGAGAGCGAGCAGAAGATTATTGAGTCTCATATGTGGCCTCTTACTATTACGAAGTTGCCGAAGTCTAAGGAGGCTTTGCTTGTTTGTATGGTGGATAAGTATTCGGCTATTATTGAGACGGTTAATAGGAAATAACGAGTTATATTTATAACTATAAATTAACTCGTTATGCTTGCTAACTAATAGCACAAAATGGAGATCCACGAAAAGAAGTTATTGCTCTTGCTCAAACATATTTTGCAATACGAACTAAAAAACAAGAAATTAATGAAACAAGTAGTTTTAAAACTACTTGTTTTTGTTTCTTAAAAGTAATGTGTTTTTTTGTACTGACCCGCCAGTCTAATGATTTTATTTTTGAATAATGGTATAAAAGTTGTAGTGATTTTTGGGGAAGAATTTGAGAAAGGATTTTATAATATGGCTGAGGGGTTATATGAATATATAGAGATTTCTGATTTGAAGGATATGCTTCAAAAGTCAGGTGATTTATATGGCGATAATATTGCTTATAAAATAAAGAGAAATGGTGAGTATATAACTTTTTCTCATAAAGAGATTAGGAAAATGATTAATGGTTTAGGAACGGCTCTTATTAATATGGGACTTAAGGGAAAACGAATTGCTGTTATTGGTGAGAATAGGTATGAATGGGAGATTGCATATTTGGCGATTGCGTGTGGTACTGGTATAGTTGTTCCTTTGGATAAATCTTTGCCTGAAAATGAACTTAGAAATTTGATTGAGCGTTCTGGTGTTGAGGCGATTTTTTATACTAAAAAATATGAAGATTATTTGATCAAAATGAAATATGAGTGTGTTGGCCAATTAAAGCATTTGATAAATATGGATTTGGATATGCATACTGATGGAATTTATTCTGAAATGGAACTTGTTCAGTATGGAAAGAATTTAGTTGAGGATGGTAACAGAGATTTTGTTGATGCTAAGATTGATGCTGAGAAAATGGGTGTAATGTTATTTACTTCTGGAACAACGTCTGCTTCTAAGATTGTTGCGTTATCTCATAAAAATATTTGTTCTAATTTGATGGATATTGCTTCTGTTTTAGATATTAATGCCCAAGATGTGTTCTTATCTTTCTTGCCTTTGCATCATGTTTTTGAGTGTACTGTTGGATTTTTATTTTCTCTTTATAAAGGGGCTCAAACTGTTTTTGCAGATGGAATTAGACATATTGTTGAGAATATGAATGAATATCATGTTACGGTTATGGCTTCTGTTCCTGCTATTTATGAAAGAATTTTTAAAATGATTTCTAAGCAGTTGGAGAATAAAAATTTAAGAGAAAATATTCTTAAGCTAGAAGAGGAGCATAAGGGATCTTCTATGGAAGAGAAAAAGAAAGTTTTTGCTGAAATACATGAGATGCTTGGCGGTAATGTTAGATTGTTGATTTCTGGTGCTGCTAGTTTAGATCCTACAATTGAGGAAAAATATAGAAAATTGGGCTTGAATATGGTTCAAGGTTATGGCTTAACAGAGACGTCTCCTGTTGTTGCTGTTGGAAATAAGGTTTTTAATAGGGTTGGTTCTGTTGGAAAAACTGTTCCTCATGTGAAGGCTAAGATAGTTAATGCTGATAAGGATGGAATGGGAGAGCTTGTGGTTTCGGGGCCAAGTATTATGCTTGAATATTACCAAAATGAAGAAGCTACAAAAGATGCTTTACGTGATGGTTGGTTCTATACTGGAGATTTAGCAAAAATTGATGACGATGGTTATATTTTTATTTGTGGCAGAAAAAAGAGTGTTATTGTTTTGAAGAATGGCAAAAATATTTTTCCAGAAGAAATGGAGAATTTACTAAATAGAATTGAGGGTGTTGAGGAGTCTTTTATTTATGGGATGCCTATTTCAGAAGATCCTAATGATTTGAAGATTTTTGCTGAAGTAGTTTATAACGAGGATATTGTTATGAAAGCATATAAGGTTGAAGATTTTGATGGTATATATGATGCAATTTTTCAAAAGGTTAAAGAGATTAATAAAACGATGCCACCTTACAAGGCAATTAGAGGGATTACATTAACTAAGGAATCATTAATAAAAACTACTACTGGAAAAATAAAAAGAAATGAAAATTTGAAAAAGGTTTTAAAAAATTATGAAGTTAAATAATTTACATACCCAAGTGCTTGGGAGAAATTTTGAATATTATGAAAAGATTGATTCAACGCAAAAAGAAATTTGGTCAAGAGTTGCAGAAAATAGAATTGAAAATGGTACTGTTATTTGTGCTGAAGTTCAAGAGAGTGGTGTTGGAACTCATGGCAGAGTGTGGCACACTGATGAGAAGAATAATATTGCTTTTTCGTTTTATTTGAACTTGAATGTTGAAATTGAAAAGCTTGATGGAGTTACATTGGAGATTGCCGAGATTATAAGAAGTATTTTTGAAAAGAAATACAATATTTTATTAGAAATCAAAAAGCCAAATGATATTGTTTATAATCAGAAGAAAATTGGAGGAATCCTTACAGAGACAAAGTTAGTTGGTGAATGTGTGAGAGATTTAGTTGTTGGTATAGGAATAAATACGAATCAAACTGAGTTTGCTGATGAGATACATGATATTGCTACGTCTATAAAAAATGAGTTTGGATTTAGTGTCGATAATGGAAAAATAATTTCAGAATTTTGTAATTTATTTGAGAAGAAAGTTTATGAAAGGATTAAATAAATGAAGATAGGATTTTTATTTTCTGGACAGGGTTCACAATCTGTTGGAATGGGAAAAGATATTTATGAAAAATATGAAGTGGCTAGAAAAGTGTATGATGAGGTTGAGAAAATTACTGGGATTGATGTGGCTGATATTACTTTTAATCAGCCTGCTGAGATTTTGAATCAGACAAAGTATACTCAGATATGTATTTTAACAATGAGTTTAGCAATTTTGAATGTTTTGGAAGACAAGAATATAAAAGCTGAGGATTCTGCTGGCTTGAGCTTAGGAGAATATGCTTCATTAATTTATAGTGGTGCTCTTTCGTTTGAGGATGGAATATCAATAGTTAAAAAAAGAGGAGAATATATGCAGAATTTATTGCCAGAGGGCGATTGGAAAATGACTGCTGTGTTGGGATTGGATGAAAAAAGTGTTATTTCTGCTTGTAATAGTGTGAAGAATGGTTTTGTTGTTCCAGTAAATTTTAACACAATTGGACAAATTGTTGTGTCTGGCGATGCAGAAGGTATTAGTGAGCTACAAAAAATTGCTACTGAATATGGCGCTAAAAAGGTTAGAGTTTTAAACACTGCTGGTCCTTTTCACACGGAAAAATTAATAGATGCTGCAAATGCTTTGAGAAAAGATTTGAAAAAGATAAAATTTCATGAGTTTAATTCTAAAGTTTTTAAGAATATAGATGGATATGAATATAAAAACAATGACAATATGTCTGATATTTTAGCTAGGCATATTGTTAATCCAGTTAAATTTTCAGATGTGCTAAAAAATATGTATGCTGATGGAGTGGATACATTTATTGAAATAGGTCCTGGTAAAACATTATCTGGATTTGTTAAGAGAATGGAATTTGAAAGACCTGTTTATATTTTTAATATTAATAATGTTGATTCTTTGGAATTTACAATTGATAGTTTAAAAAAGAATATGGAGGTGTTTTAGTATGGCTAAAGTTGCTTTAATTACGGGTGCTACAAGAGGAATTGGTAAAGCAATTGCTATTAGGTTGGCTAATGCTGGTTTTGATATTGCTTTGAATTATAGAAAAGAAAATGATGACTTAACTAATACAAAATCAGAAATTGAAAAAGCAGGAGTAGATTGTTTACCTGTTCAAGGAGATATTTCTTCTTTCGAGGATTGTGAGAGAATTGCAAAAGAAATATTTGATAAGTTCGGTAAAATTGATGTTTTAGTTAATAATGCAGGTATTACAAAAGATATGTTGCTTATGAGAATGAAGCCTGAAGATTTTTCAAGTGTTGTTGATGTTAATTTAATTGGTACTTTCAATATGACTAGAAATGTTGTCCCATATATGGTTAAAGCTAGATCTGGTAAAATTGTTAATATTTCTTCTGTTGTTGGAATAGAAGGAAATGCAGGACAAGCTAATTATTCTGCTTCTAAGGCTGGCATTATTGGTTTTACTAAGAGTTTGGCAAGAGAACTTGGTTCTAGAAATATTTTAGTAAATGCTGTTGCACCGGGATTTATTGAAACAGATATGACGGCTGTTTTGAGCGATTCTGTTAGAGATGAGATTGCTAAGAAAATTTCTTTAAAAAGAATGGGAACAGCTGAAGACGTGGCTGGTGTTGTGGAGTTTTTATGCGGCGAAGCTTCAAGTTATGTTACTGGGACAGTTATTCCAGTTACAGGGGGATTAATTTAATTAATAAATCGTTTTGACAATTATTAATCATAGAAGAAAATATTATATTTGATTTTTGAGTGACGCGCAGTTTGAAAGTTTTTCCCTAACCTGCTAAACGAAGTTTAGTAGGCGGGAAAATATTTTAGCAAGGAACGAAAAAATAAATATAATATTTTTAAAAATTAATTGTTTAAAAATAAATTGTGAAAGGTGAGTGCTATGAGTAATAGACGAGTTGTTGTTACAGGATTAGGTTGTATAACTCCTATCGGAAAAAATGTCGAAGAGACTTGGAATGGAATTGAAAATGGAGTTTGTGGTGTCGATACTATGAAGTTAGTTAATCCAGAAACTTTTAAAACCAAGATGGATGCTGAAGTTAAGGATTATAATCCACATGATTATTTTGACGTGAAACAGACTAGACGTTTGGATAGGTCTTCTCAATTTGCTTTGATTGCTGCTAGAGAAGCGTTTGCTGATTCTGGTATTTCTGAGGAGAATACAGATTTTAATAATGTTGGTATTTTTGTTAGTTCAGGTATTGGTGGTTTGATTACAATTCAAAATCAATGTGAGGTTAATTTGGAGAAGGGACATAATAGAATTTCACCTATGTTTATACCTATGTCTATTGCTAATATGCCTGCTGGAAATATTGCTATTGAACTTGGACTTAAGGGTGAATCTGTTTCTATTGTTACTGCGTGTGCATCTTCTACTCATGCTATCGGTGAGGCTTATAGAACTATTAAACATGGTTATGAAGATGTAATTTTAGCTGGTGGCGCTGAAGCTTCTATTTGTGAAGTTGGTATTGGAGGTTTTGAAAACATGAAAGCTCTTTCTAGTGCTACTGATAAAAATAGAGCGAGTATTCCTTTTGATAAAGAGAGATCTGGTTTTGTAATGGGTGAAGGTTCTGGAATTTTAGTTCTTGAGGAATATGAACATGCTAAAAAAAGGGGTGCTAAAATTTATGGCGAAGTGATTGGGTATGGCGCTACTTCGGATGCTTATCATATTACTTCTCCTTGCCCTGATGGAGCAGGAGCTGTAAATGCTATGAATAGAGCAATTAAAGATGCTGGTATTTTAGCTAGAGATATTGATTACATAAATGCTCATGGAACTTCTACTCATTTGAATGATTCTTGCGAAACTATGGCTATTAAAAAAGTTATGGGAGAAGATTGGAATAATGTTTTAGTTAGTTCTACTAAAGGTAATACAGGTCATTTGCTGGGTGCTGCTGGTGGTGTTGAGGCGGTTATTTGTTCTATGGCTTTAGAAAATGGAATTGTACCACCAACGATTAATTATAAAGTACCAGATCTAGAATGTGATTTAAATATTGTTCAAAATGAGGTTATAAAAAAAGATTTAAATGTAGTTATGTCTAATTCTTTAGGATTTGGTGGGCATAACGCAAGTATTATATTTAGAAAAATGAATTAATTATGAGGTGAATTAAAATGGAGTATGAGAAAATTAAACAATTAATGGATGATATGGGAAACTCAAAATTATCTTCTATTCATATTGATTTTCCTGATGGTACAAAGATCAGTATGAAGAAAAATAAAAATGTTGAGATATCAACTAAAGCAATGAAATCTTCTAGTCAAGAAGTTAAGAAAGAGGAGCTTAAGTCAGAGCAATCAAGTAATGAAGATACAGGAAAAATTGTAAAGTCTCCGATGGTTGGTACTTTTTATATCAAACCTAATCCGAGTGCTAATCCTTATGTTGAGGTTGGAAAGAATGTTAAAAAGGGGGATGTGCTTTGCATTATAGAGGCCATGAAACTTATGAATGAAATTGAATCAGAGTTTGATGGCGAAATTGCAGAGATTTTTATAAAAGATGGTGAAGCTGTTGAATATGGGAAAGCTTTATTTAGAATTATATAGATTAACAATTATGTCAGAAATATAAAAATAAATTTTATTTTGGCTCGTTTCGTGGTTTAGAAATTCTAAGAAAAATCAATCAGCGCCCTCATTCCTGTGAGATTCCCTAATTGATTTTTCTAAGATTTTCTACTACCATCTCTCACGTCGCAATCATAAATTTTATTTTTATATTTCTGACGTAAAGGATAATGAAATAAATAAAAAGGAGTAAAGTATGTTAAACAAAAATGAGATAAAACAAATCATACCTCAAAGAGAACCTTTTTTGATGATTGATGAAGTTGAAGAATATGTACCTGGCGAATCAGCTATTGCATATAAACATGTAAGTGAAAATGAATGGTATTTTAAGGGCCATTTTCCTGGAAATCCAATAATGCCTGGAGTCTTAATTACTGAAAGTTTAGCCCAAACAGGAGCTATTGCAATATTGAGTTTAGAAGCAAATAAAGGTAGAAATGCTTTATTTGCTGGAATTGATAAGATGCGTTTTAAAAAGCAAGTTGTTCCTGGGGATGTTTTAAAATTAGAAGTAAAAATCATAAAACAAAAAGGTCCAATTGGTGTTGGAGAGGCTTTAGCAACTTGTGATGGAAAAATTGTTGCTAAAGGTGAACTTACTTTTGCAATTGTTTAAAAAGGAGATTTTATAATGAATAAAATATTAATTGCCAATAGAGGTGAGATTGCAGTTAGAGTAATACGTGCATGTAAAGAGATGAATATTAAAACTGTTGCCGTTTATTCTGAGGCTGACAAAGATGCTATGCATACTCATTTAGCGGATGAAGCTGTGTGTATTGGCCCTGCAAATTCTACCAAAAGTTATTTGAATTGTAAAAATATTATTGAAGCAGCTAATATTACTGGAAGTGATAGTATTCATCCTGGGTTCGGTTTTTTATCAGAAAATAGTCAGTTTGCCCAAATGTGTGAAGAATCTAATATTAAGTTTATTGGTCCTTCTCATAAGGTTATTGAATTTATGGGAAACAAGTCTAATGCTAAAGAATTTATGAAGAATGCGGGAATTCCTGTTATTCCTGGTTCGGATGGAAGCATAAAAGGATTAAAAGATGCACTTGCAGTTGCGGAAAGAATAGGGTATCCGGTTATGTTGAAGGCTGCTGCAGGTGGTGGCGGAAAAGGAATTCGTGTTGCAAATTCACCTGAGGAATTAGAGAAAAATTATAATATTGTAAAGCAAGAGGCAAAAATTTCTTTTAATGATGATGAAATTTATATAGAGAAATTTATTAAAAATCCAAGACATGTTGAGATTCAAATATTAGCTGATGAGCATGGAAATGTTATTCATTTGGGTGAAAGGGATTGCTCAATTCAAAGAAGAAATCAAAAGGTAATTGAGGAAACACCTTCAACTATTGTTGATGAAAAGCTAAGAAATAAAATGGGAGAAACTGCCGTGAAGGCTGCTAAATTAGCTGGATATAGTAGTTGCGGAACTGTTGAATTTCTTGTAGATGATGATAAGAAATTTTATTTTATGGAAATGAATACAAGAATTCAGGTGGAGCATCCGATTACTGAGATGAGAACAGGTATTGATATTGTTAAACAGCAAATAAAGATTGCTGGTGGTGAACAATTGAAATTAAAACAAAAGGATGTTGAGTTTAGAGGGCATAGTATAGAATGTAGAATTAATGCTGAAAATCCTTCTAAAAATTTTATGCCTTGTCCTGGTAAGATAACTGGTTTGAATTTTCCAGGTGGTAAGGGAATCAGAATTGATTCCGCAATTTATGAGGGATATACTATTCCTCCAAATTATGATTCTATGATTGCAAAAATTATTGCGTTTGGTGATACAAGAAATGAAGCAATCAGCAAAATGAAAAGAGCTCTTGAGGAAATTGTTATTGAGGGAGTGGATACTAATATTGATTTTTTATTTCAGATTATAAAAAATCAGGATTTCATTAGAGGAAAGTTTGACACATCATTTATTGAAAAAGAAATTTTAAATAAATAATAACTAGTTTCTAAAATGTTATTTTTAATGTGCTTTGTAGCATTTTAGAAACTGTATTATACATTAGCTTTTTTAGGAGTGTAAAAATTATGATTGTTGATAAGATGAAGAAAAGACCACCTACTGCGAAGAATATAAAGTCTAAAATAGATATTCCTGTTGGTAAATGGGTTAAATGTGATAAATGTAAAGAAATTGTTTATAAAGAAACTGTAAGAGAGAATATGAGTATTTGTCCTAATTGTGGTGCTTATTTTAGAATGCATATTAATAAAAGACTTGAAACAATTCTTGATGAGGGGTCTTATAAAAAGTTCGATTTAAATATTGATAATGTTAATCCATTGAATTTAGATGGCTATGAACAGAAAATAAAAACTTTACGAGCTAAAACTGGAATTCAGGAGGCTGTTAGTGCAGGAACAGGAAAGATTAATGGTGAAGATGTTGTAATATGTGTAATGGATAGTGGATTTTTAATGGGAAGCATGGGAAGTGTAGTTGGTGAAAAGATTACATATTCTATGGAGAAAGCTATTGAATTGGGTATTCCATTTATAATTTTTTGCACATCAGGTGGTGCTAGAATGCAGGAAGGAATTATTTCTTTAATGCAAATGGCGAAAACTACTGCAGCTGTCGCAAAATTGAATAAAGCTGGCATTTTGTATATTTCTGTATTGACTGATCCAACTTATGGTGGTGTCACTGCTTCTTTTGCTAGCATTGCTGATATTGTTTTGGCTGAGCCTGGTGCAATGATTGGTTTTGCAGGACAAAGGGTAATAAAACAAACGATTGGACAAGAGTTGCCAGAAGGCTTTCAAACTTCAGAATTTTTACTAGAACATGGTTTTATAGATGAAATAGTTGAAAGAAAAGATATGAAAAGTATGTTATATAAATTGGTTAAATTTCATAAAAGGAGTGATGTTTAATGAAAAAAGTTACTGCATGGGAAAGGGTTGAAATTGCTAGGTCACCTAATCGAAAAACATCTCTTGATTATATTGATGAAATTTTTGATGAGTTTATTGAATTGCATGGCGATAGAATGGGATATGACGACAAGTCAATTGTGTGTGGTATTGCTAGAATAGGTAATCAAAGTTTTACAATTATTGCTGAACAGAAAGGTAGAAATACTAAGGAGAATATTGAAAGAAATTTTGGAATGCCTAATCCTGAAAGTTATAGAAAGGCTATAAGATTTATGAAACAGGCAGAAAAGTTTCGTAGACCTGTTATAACTTTTATTGATACTAAAGGTGCGTATCCTGGAATTGAGGCTGAAGAAAAAGGCCAAGGTGAAGCAATTGCTAGTTCTATGCTTGAAATGGCTGGACTTAAGGTTCCGATTATTTCTATTGTCATAGGTGAAGGTTCAAGTGGTGGTGCTTTAGCTATTGGTGTAGGAAATAGAGTTTTTATGTTAGAAAATGCAATTTATTCGATTCTTTCACCAGAGGGATATGCTAGTATTCTATGGAAGGATTCTTCAAAGGCTAAGGAAGCTGCTGAAAAAATGAAACTTACTGCTTATGATTTGTATGATTTAAAGGTTATTGACAAAATAATTGAAGAGTCTGATGAAACAGCAAATACTTTAAAGTGTGAGATTTGCAAGGCTATAGATGAGTTGTTGCAATTATCTGATGAGGAGCTTGTTGAAGATAGATATGCTAAGTTTAGAAATATTGGTGAGTATAAGAAGGTTTAATATTAATTATAATGATTGAAAGGTTGGATTTTGATATGTTATTAGAAAATAAAAAAATATTAATAATGGGAATTAGGAATAAGTGGAGCATTGCGTATGGAATTGCAAAGTCTGCTTATGAAAATGGGGCAAAATTGATTTTTACTTTTATGGGTGAGGATAATAGAAAGAAAATTGAAGAATTGGTTTCTGATTTTGCTGGAAGTAAGTGCTATTGCTTGAATGGTGCTTCAGAAGATGAATTAGTTGAAGAATGTTTCAAAAAAATTAAAGAGGAAAATGGCAAGGTTGATGGAATTGTTCATGCGATTGCGCATGCAAATACAGAAGATTTACACAATGATTTTATTTATACAAGTAAAGAGGGATTTGCACATGCTTGTGATGTAAGTAGTTATTCATTTGTGCTAGTAGCTAGAATGGCTAAACAAATGGATTTGTTAAATGAAAATGCTAGTTTAGTTACTTTAACTTATCACGGTTCTACTAAAGTTTTAGAAGGGTATAATGTTATGGGTGTTGCTAAAGCTGCGTTAGAGACGAGTGTTAGATATTTAGCTGAAAATCTTGGTAAGGAAGGTGTTCGTGTGAATGCTGTTTCTGCTGGACCTATTAAAACTTTATCTGCTAAGGGAATAAAAGATTTTGAAAGTATTTTAAGTATTGTTGAGGAAAAGGCACCATTACATAAAAATGTTACTACTAGTCAAGTTGGTGATGTTGCAACGTTTTTATTATCTGGCATGTCAAGTTGTGTTACGGGACATGTACTTTATGCTGATAATGGTTATAACATAATGGGAGTTTAGAACTACAAAATTCTGCAAAGTGTTGAGTTACTGGGACTTTTATTGAGAAAATGCAATAAAATGATTAAGAACAATATTTAAAAAGATAAACATATATTGGAAATGAAATTTGAGCTAAAATGGTTAAATTTGACTGAAATTGGTTAAAATTAACTCGTTTATCAAATTGCTTTTTAATTTGAAAAATCGTATTATTACTGTGTTAGCCTTAAAAGTGGTTAGCACTATTTTTTATGAGCAAGCAAATCGGTTGTAACTAGCTCGGATTGCTTGTTATAGGAGAATCATATGAAGAAAAAGAAAAAAGCAAAACCGCGAATACAGATGTCTCTTGAAGAGACTGTATTCAAAAAATATTTTAAAGAAATGGAGGAACTGAAAGAGAAATCAAATATTAAATTTAATTTGTTTCAATCTTTGCCAGAAAAAGATTTTTTAAATGGCATTTTGAAATTAACTTATTTTTATGACCAGAATTTTATTGGTAACAAAGATTTTATGCATGTGCCGGATGTTTCACAGGTTTATCAAAATGTGACTAAGTATCCTGTTATACTTGCAACGCAGAGAAATGAGTTTGGTGAAAATGATATTATTGGAGCAACAACAGTTAAAATTGAAAATAATTTAAAAAAGTCTAATAATCCGTTTTTCCCAACTTCAAATGAAAATGTGATGTTTATAACAGGGGTTCTTGCAAAGCAGAATATTTTTGACGTGTATGGAAATAAAGTAAAAGGAATTGGTAAGCAACTATATAGGTCTGCAATTAAAGGCGCTTATGAGTTAAATAAGGAGAATAAAATACGATTAGCGTGTGAGATTGATTGTAGAAATAAAAATAGTTTTGATGCTTTGTGCAAAACGGTTAAATCGTTGCAGGAGGATGAATTAAATGTAGGATTAAAGCTGGTAGGTTATTATGAAATTATGAATAAAAACATAGAATTAAAAGAGGCTCCAACTTTTTTATTTGAAATTGATTTTCAAAATAAAGGTGATGAGAGTTCTGAAAAAGTTTTTTCTTATGTTGATTTGGATACGGATAATTTGTTTAAAAAATTGTCTCATATTATAAAAAGAAATACATATGAAAAACGCAGTTATTTGAATATGTATGAACATGATTTTGTTGTATACCATGAAATTAAACCAGTAAATGCACTTAATATGAGCATAGAGCCTGGAAGTACGGCAGTTGGTAATGAAAGAACACCAAGGTTTGGAAAAGTTCAGGTAGAATCTATGAATATATTGTAGTTGTAAGAAAGTGAGTTATTATGAAAATAGAAAAATATAATATTAGTCTCGAAAGAGAGTTTGTAAGAATTAATTCAAAAAATAAGTTGGTTGAAACAAGTTTTCCTAAGGCATTTGGCTGTAAGGAAAAAAATCCGTTAATTACGGCTGATGACGATGATGTTGTTTTTAAAATTAAAACGCCAATGGAAGAAAATTTATTTGATGCGTATGATAAATTTAATGAAATAACAAATGTTGTTATTGAAGAGTTATATAAGATTAATCAATATATATGGACGTTTGGAACTTTTAAGAAGAAGGATGAAAAGATAAACTTAAAGGCTCAAATGGGAATTATATTGGATGAAGAGTTTTATGATGAAATTAGAGAAAAGGATTTTTTACCAGATGATATTGAAGAGGCTAATGAGAAGATTAAGAAGGAGTTTGAGCGTAAGTTAGAACTTATTCAGCCGTTGTTTGGTAAGTGTAAGATTATTGCTGGAAAGAATAAGTTGAGGATTTCATCAATAGGTATTAATTATCGTTCAAAGTGTGGTTTGTCAGAGGCTGATGCAATGTTTTTATTAACATTTATTTTTGGTTGCTTAGGAAATGATGAATCAAAGAGTTTAAAAGAGGAGATTAAGTATTTATATAAGGTAGAGAAAAAGTATAATTTGAAGACTAAATCAGGTCTTGAATCTATTGAAGCTGAGGTTAAAGCTGGATTGTGTAGATTTGATGAGGATTCTTTAACAGATGAAAAAGTTGAAGAATTTTTGAGTTTGTATACTAATGAAGGCCACAATGCTAGATATTGTCTTCAAAATTATAAGAAGCTAGTTAGTGAATCTGTAGTTTTAATTAAAGATGCTATTGCTAATGGTGTTGATTATGAAGTTTTGAATGAGTTAAAGAGTATTGTTCAATTCTATTATAAGGACAGAGAGGAGTTTGTAATTGAGGGAAATAAGACTGATAAAGATACATATATTTTCCCAATTATTACTGATGATAAGTTTACTTCAAAGCAGATAATGAAAGAGCATGGTCTGAATGTTCCAAATGCTATTTTGCTAAATAGAAATATGAATGCTCAGGATAGAGAAGAGTTATTGAAGGAATTTTATAATCGCTCTTTGGTTGTAAAGCCTAGAAATACGAACTATGGTACAGGTATTACTGTATTTGCTAAAAGTGCTTCTAAAGCTCAGATTATGAATGCTGTTGATTATGCGTTTAAGTTTGATGAAAATGTTTTAATTGAGCAGTATGTAAAGGGTATGGAGTATCGTTTCTTAGTTGTTAATGGTAAATGCTTGAGTGTCGCTCATAGGAGGGCTGCTAGTGTTGTTGGAAATGGAAAGAGTACAATTAAGGAATTGATTGATGCGAAAAATAAAGAGCCTTGGCATTTCTTGACTGGAACTCCTGTTAAGATGGATGAACCGGTTGTTGAGTATTTGAGGGTTCAAGGCTATGATTATGAAACGGTTTTACCTGCTGGAAAGAGAGTTTTCTTGAGAACAAATTCAAATTGTTCTACTGGTGGTGAGAGCGTTGATATGACTGAGATTATGCCAACATATTTTAAAAAGGTTGCTGAGAAAGCGTCTCGTGCATTTGATGCAAAAATTTGCGGTGTTGATATAATTATTGAAGATTTGGATGAGGAGAATTATTCAATTATTGAGATTAATGATAATCCTGGCTATTCAATTAACGAATGGCCTTATGAGGGAAAAGGTGAAAAGATTGGTGTTGCGATACTAAAATTGTTGAACCTTTTACCTGAGGAAAAATAATTATTTTTGTGTATAACAGAGAAATATTAAAGTTATAATTATTTCTCAATATAGTTGAGTAGATTATTAAAGTTACAATTATCCCCTAGCATAGTTGAGGGGTATCATTAAAATTAAATAAAACAAAAAAACGGCCTGCATGGTCGTTTTTTTGTTTTGCGTTCCAATTCGGAACGGTGGTATATTGATGTGAGACAATTTTTTTTTTGTTATGAAATTGTGTTGATACGACGGTTGTAGAATTTCTTCCCAAAGTGAATGCCGTCTTGGTCATCCTGCTCGCTCTTATATGAACGGAAGAATCTAATGTTAGTTCCTTTCAATTCCTCATCTGTAAGGGTAAATACATTAAGGTATTCCTTAAATTTACCCTTATGAAGAATATGAGATGCGTTGATGTTATTTTCTGCAAAGTCATCCATTTTGTGAGTACGGAATTGTACTTCAATCTGGAAACCTGGCAACTTTGGAGATGAAGATTCAATTTCAATCAAAACATGAATGGACTGATATCCATTTGATTTCGGAATGAAATAGAATTTCATGTTTCCAAGAAGATGTTTAACAATTTCAATATCGGCTTGTGTCGGGAGCTCGATATCAGGATATTTCTCGTGGTCAAACTGTTTGCCATCACTTTTTCTGCTAAGTGGTTTCAGTGAAAACGGAATTCTTAATAAGTTTTTGATTCTGTAGGCATCTACATCATCAACATATTCTGATGTTTCCACGAAACTCATAAAGTTTCTTAAATCTTGACGATTCAAGTGGCAAATGATGTTAACGAATTTTACCATGAACTTGCATACGGTTGAGATGTTGTTTTCGAGAACAAATCTTATACCAAATCGATCCATAATCTGAGTTGGATCCTGTTCATCTGCGAGGCTAAGCATTTTAGCTAATTCTGAATCAAGACCTTTACGTCTTGCAACAATGTTTGTATCAATATTGTAATCAAATTCGTGATTCAACCATTTGATAATATACATTGCTGTGTGCAATACATCACTGCTGACGTTTGTCATTTGGTGGGTTTGTTTCCGAGCAAGAATGCTTTTGTCAAGTTTGTCCAGAAAATAATCCATAATTATAGCATCATTTCCAGAAAAATCAATGTTTTCGAGCTCTTTGCGAAGATTTTCTTCAACCTCTACTGGGTTAATGCTTGCTGCCTGTGCTGCACTAACGTACTTTTGATGGATGACATCTTTTAAAGTATTTGACATTTTCATTGTGTTTATCCTCCTTTGGTAAATAATGTCTCACATATAAATAAAAAAGCATCTATAGTAATTATATCTCAAAAATCACAGAAAATCAAGCAAGGAAGGAGATTCAAAGAATTTCAACGATAAATGTAAAGTTTTGTATATTGAATGTATTTGACTCTTAAATTTTGAAATAGTATAATTATGTGCATGAATAGAAGAGAAAAAAGAGTAGAAAAAAATAAAAAAAGAAAGTTAATACTATTTTCTATAATAGAATGTACATTTGTTATTGTACTGATATATTCTGGAGTGAAGATATATTCTTGGTTTATGGACAATAAGAAGAATGGTGAAGTTATTAGTGAAGTTCAGCATTATGTTCAAGTTACTCAAGATGATAATAATGAAAAAGAATATATTGTTGATTTTTCAGCATTGACAGAGAAAAATCCTGATACGATTGCATATTTGATTGTTAATGGTACAGATATTAGTTTCCCTGTTGTGAAAACAGATAACAATGATTTTTACTTAAGACATAATTTTTATAAGGAATATAATCGTGCTGGGTGGATATTTGCAAATTATATTAATAAGTTTGATGGCACTGATAAAAATATTTCTATTTTTGGACATAATATGAGAGATAATTCTATGTTTGGTACAATGAACAATATGCTAACAGCCGATTGGCAAAATAATGAGGAGAATATGACAGTTGTTCTTGCAACTAAAGATAGTGTTGATTATTACCGAGTTTTCTCTGTATATAAGATTGAGCCAGAAGAATATTATTTAAAAAATTATTTTGAATCTGATGAGGAATATTTGAAGTTTTTAAATACATTGAAGTCTCGAAGTGTAAAGAATTTTGGAACAGAGCTATCAGCACAAAGCAAGATTTTAACATTGTCAACATGCACTAATGATAATAAAGAAAGAATTGTTTTGCATGCAGCAAAAATGCCTTGAAATTATATTAAGTTTATGATATAAAATGAAACAAATAAGGGGAGAAAAAATAAAATTTTAGGAGGTTATAAAATGGAATTAAAAGGTTCAAAAACAGAGAAAAATTTGATGGATGCTTTTGCTGGTGAATCACAAGCAAGAAATAAGTACACATATTTTGCAAGTAAAGCTAAAAAAGAAGGATATGAGCAAATTGCTGCTATATTCCAAGAAACAGCTGATAATGAAAAAGAACATGCAAAAATGTGGTTTAAATTATTAAATGGTGGTGATATTCCTTCAACAGAAGAAAATTTATTAGCTGCAGCTGAAGGCGAGAATTTTGAATGGACTGATATGTATGAGAGAATGGCTGAAGAAGCTAAAGAAGAAGGATTTAACCATATAGCATTTTTATTTTCAGAAGTTGCAAAAATTGAAAAAGAACATGAAGAAAGATATAGAAAATTATTAGCAAATGTTAAAGATGGAAAAGTTTTTGAGGCAGGAGAAGTTAAGATTTGGAAATGTAGAAATTGTGGACACATTGTAGTTGGAACAAAAGCTCCAGAAGTTTGTCCTGTATGTGCTCATCCAAAAGCTTTCTTTGAAATCAAAGCAGAAAATTATTAATATGTAATATCTATATTTGGAGATGGACTTTTTGTTCATCTCTTTTTGTATAATAGAAAATTTCTCTGAACTTTCTATTATATGAAATAACAATGCACAGAAATTACTTTGCAAATTTCACGTGCGAACAAAGACGCGGGCTTGAAAATGTTATAATTGGTATAAATGTTATAAATAGTCCGTTTTTGTTCTATTAAGGGGGGATTTATTATGAAAAGAATTGATTTACATATCCACACAAATGTGTCTGACGGAGCTTTTAGTCCGAAAGAGGTAATTGACGAGGCTGTGAGAAATAATGTGTCAGTTATTGCTATATCTGATCATGATACGGTTGATGCTTATAATGAGGATTTATTTTTGTATGCTAAGAGTAAGAATATACAGCTTATAAATGCTGTTGAGATATCAACTAAATGGGAAAAATGTGGTATTCATGTTTTGGGATATAATTTTGATTTAAACGACAAATCTTTTAGAAAGAGTTTGAATAAGTTAAGAAATATTAGACACATTTATTTACATGATGTTGCTGAGAAATTGAATGAGTTAGGTTATTATCTAAATGTTGAAGAATTAGATAAAATAGAGGCAGTTACAAAAGCTCATATAGCACTTGATGTAGTAAATTGTGAAAAAAATAAAAAGAAATTATTGAATGATTTTGGACATATTCCTACTAAAGGTGAATTTATAGAAACAATTATGAACGAAGGGTGTCCTGCCTATGTTAAGAAAAATACATGTACGCCATGTGAAGCTGCTGAAATTATAAGAAGAGCTGGTGGAAAAGTTGTTTTGGCGCATCCAATTGCATATGCTAATGAGGATGGTTTGACAGAAGATGATATCCAGAAAATTGTTGATGATATGAAACCTGATGGAATTGAAGCTTATTATTTTTATACGGATTGTAATAATCAAAGACATGATGAATCTGAGAGATGGTGTGAGTTTGCAAAAAGAAATGGATTATTTGTTACTGTTAGTTCTGATTTCCATTTTAAAGATGGCATTCGTCCGGAAATTGGTTTGATAAATACGGATTTAAAATTAGATGATGATATGATTGATGAAATGATTAGAAATATTATTGAATGATTTAAATTACTGTAAGTACTCCTGTTTAAGGTTTTTATAAGAATGATATTGTAATTGGAATTTTTGATTACCAAATTGGCATGGCAAAATTGGTAAAAATGCAGAGTATTAAATCTTGTTATGATAATATAATTCTATATGTAGCAATAGCTGGTGTATCTTTAGCTGGATTAGTTACAATGATAGTAGTTCAAAAAAGAAAAAATAAATAGAATTGAATATTAATAAAAGTGCTTACAATGAAAAGTTGTAGGTACTTTTTTATGTAATTTTATGTTTGGTGTTTAAATATATGAGATAATTTGATATAATACATAAGATTGATAGAGAGATGGAGAGGTATTTGAAAAGTTATGTTTAAGATTCATTCAGAATATAAACCTACTGGGGATCAGCCTCAGGCAATTGAATATTTGAGTAAAGGAATTGAAGATGGAAAGAAGTTTCAGACACTTTTGGGTGTTACTGGTTCTGGTAAGACATTTACAATGGCTAATATAATTGAGAAAACTCAACGTCCAACGTTGGTTTTGGCTCATAATAAGACTTTGGCTGGACAGTTGTATAGTGAGTTTAAGGAATTTTTTCCTGAAAATAGAGTAGAGTATTTTGTTTCTTATTACGATTATTACCAACCAGAAGCTTATATTGCATCTTCTGATACATATATAGAAAAAGATGCTTCTATTAATGACGAGATTGATAAGTTGAGACACTCAGCTACTGCATCTTTGTTTGAAGCAAGAGATGTTATTGTTGTTGCTTCTGTTTCTTGTATTTATGGTTTGGGTGATCCGATTGATTACGAGAATATGATTGTTTCTTTGAGACCTGGTATGCAGATTGAAAGAAATGAAGTAATGAAAAAGCTTGTTAATATGCAGTATTCAAGAAATGAAATGGATTTTAAGAGAGGTACTTTTAGGGCTAAGGGCGATATTTTAGAGATTTATCCTTCTAACCAAGAAGAGTCTGCAATTCGTGTTGAGTTCTGGGGTGATGAGATTGAGAAGATTAGCGAGATTAATCCGCTTACTGGCAAGACGATTGGTGTTAGAGAACATGTTATGATTGTTCCAAATTCTCATTATGTTACTAGTAAGGACAAACTTGAAAGAGCTCTTGGAACGATTGAACAGGAAATGGAAGAGAGAGTTCAATGGTTTAAAGATCATAAAAAATTAATTGAGGCACAGAGAATTGAAGAGAGAACTAATTTCGATATTGAGATGCTTAAGGAAACTGGCTTCTGCCAAGGAATTGAGAATTATTCAAGGCATATAAGTGGTAGAGCTGCTGGTAGTCCTCCATTTACATTGTTTGATTATTTTCCTGATGATTTTTTACTTTTGATTGATGAATCACATGCAACAATTCCACAGGTTAGGGCTATGTATAATGGCGATAGGGCTAGAAAGGATTCGCTTGTCAATTATGGCTTTAGATTGCCTTCTGCTTATGATAATAGACCTTTGAAGTTTGAGGAGTTCGAAGAGAGAATTAATCAATGCGTGTTTGTTAGTGCTACACCTGCTGATTATGAGAAAGAGCATTCAGGAAGTAATGTTGTTGAGCAGATTATTCGTCCTACTGGGCTTTTGGATCCTAAGATAGAAGTTAAGCCTGTTGAGAATCAGATTGATGATTTGATTACTCAAATTAATGAAAGAGTTGAGAGACAGGAGAGAGTTCTTGTTACAACTTTGACTAAGAAAATGGCTGAGGATTTAACTGCTTATTTAAGAAACATTGGTATTCGTGTTCGTTATATGCATTCTGAGATTAAGGCTTTGGAAAGAATGGAGATTATCAGAGATTTGCGTATAGGTGAGTTTGATGTTTTAGTTGGTATTAACTTGCTTAGAGAAGGTTTGGATATCCCAGAGGTTTCTTTGGTTGCTATTTTAGATGCGGATAAAGAAGGATTTTTACGTTCAGAACGATCTCTTATCCAAACGATTGGTCGTGCTGCTAGAAATACTGAGGGGAAGGTTATTATGTATGCTGATGAACTTACTGAGTCAATGGAAAAGGCGATTTCAGAAACTAATAGAAGACGTAAAATTCAAGAAGAATATAATAAGGAACATGGAATTACTCCAAAGACTATTAAGAAGTCTGTAAGAGATATAATTAAGGCAACTATTGTTGAGGATATTTCAACGGAATATCAAATTGATAAGAATGAAACGCCTGAAGATATTATTAATAGACTTACTGATGAAATGCTTAAATGTGCACAGGCTATGGAATTTGAGAAGGCTGCGGAGTTGCGTGATAAGATTAAAGAATTAGAGAAGTTTATAGAGAATAAATAAGAAATAGAAAATTTTAAAGTAAACTAGTGTTTTAAAATGATGTGACATAAAATGTTATAGTGTTTTATACAAACTTTTTTCTAATAGTTATTTGTTATTCAATTGAGGAATAAATTAAAGTAAAGAAAAAACTCATCAATGTTTTTTGATGAGTTTTTTCATAGATTTGTGGAAAAATGGTTCGGTTAACGGATTGACTGTTTAATTATTTTTGATTTGTTGCTGCAATGAGCCACATTCTGTTGGCTTCAGTGAGCTCGATGTTGTATTTCGATATTTTTTCACGAAATACTTTTACGCACAGCTTGTTGTCAATTTCACTATATGTTTTTAAAAGTGTTTCCCAACTATTTACTGTTTCTGGTAAGCTGCTAACAACTGTCATAACAGTTTCTTGAAGCAGTTCCTTCAAGTTCATTTCTGGATTGGTAGTATGATAACCGTTTTTCCAGCTAATCAGATAGTGACCTTCGCCTTTCCGAACATTTTTGATTTTGGTTTCAGTAAGGATGAAACCTTCTTTGCGCAGTTTTTTGGCTGTTTTGTTCCAAACGTATAATGGAATTTCATAAACTCCATTTTGCGCTGCGTATTCGATTCTTTCTATAATACTTGTATTCTTCATATAAAATACCTCCTATATAGAAACAACCATTTCTCCACAGTTCCTGTTAAGACACAAATTGCGAGTGTCCTTTATTCAAAAGCGGAACTTTTAAAAGTATATCATATTAAGGTTCAAAAGTAAATACTTATGTAAACATAAAAAAGTGATGACATTTTATAATAAGTATGATAAAATATTTAACTGTGTAGAAATTATTTTGGAGGGGTTAGAATGAATGATTCTATTGTTATAAAGGGAGCAAAAGTACACAATTTAAAAAATATTAATTTAGAGATACCAAGAGATAAATTAGTTGTTATAACTGGACTTTCAGGTTCTGGTAAATCATCTCTTGCTTTTGATACATTATATGCTGAGGGGCAAAGAAGATATGTTGAGAGTTTATCTTCTTATGCAAGACAATTTTTAGGATTAATGGAAAAGCCTGATGTTGAGAGCATTGAGGGGTTATCACCAGCTATTTCTATAGATCAAAAAACTACGTCTAAAAATCCTCGTTCTACAGTTGGAACGGTTACTGAGATTTATGATTTTATTCGTTTATTATATGCTAGAATTGGTGTTCCATACTGTCCTAAGTGTGGTAAGAAAATTGAGAAACAGTCAATAGACCAGATTGTTGATAATATTTTGGAATTGCCTGAAGGAACTAGGATTCAGGTTTTAGCACCTGTTGTAAGGGGTAAAAAAGGTGAATATGTTAAGTTATTAGATGATTTCCAAAAAGATGGTTTTGTTAGAGCTAGAGTTGATGGAACTATGTATGAATTATCTGATGATATTGAGATTGATAGAAAGAAAAAACATAATATTGATATTATTGTTGATAGATTAGTTATAAAAGAAGATATTAGAAATCGTTTAACTGAATCTGTTGAAACTGCTTTAAAATATGCAAATAACTTAGTTACTATTGATGCTATTGGAAAAGGAGAAAGAATTTATAGTCAAAATTATGCTTGCCCTGATTGCGGAATAAGTTTTGAGGAATTGTCTCCTAGAATGTTTTCTTTTAACAATCCTCAAGGTGCTTGCCCTGAATGTACAGGTATTGGATATTTAATGAGAATGGATGAGGATTTAATTATTCCTGATAAAAGCAAAACTTTGTATGATGGTGTTAAAGCTTTTGGTTCAAGCACAATGAAAAAGGGCGAAACTATGGCTAAAATGTATTTTGAATCTATTGCAAGACATTATGGAGTTGATATTAAAAAGCCTATTAAAAAGCTTCCTAGGGATTTCTTAGATAAAATTTTATATGGTACAGGAAGTGAAATTATTGATTTTGAGTTTGCATCTGCAAGTGGTGTTCGTAAGTTTAGTTGTCCATTTGAAGGTGTTATTCCTACTCTTGATAGAAGATATAGAGAGACTAAATCACAAGGTATGAGAGATTTCTATGAACTTTATATGAGTGAAAAGCCTTGTAGCACTTGTCATGGAGCTAGATTAAAGGAAGAGGTATTGGCTGTAAAGGTTGGAGATAAAAATATTAATGAGCTTACAGATATGCCAATTAATGAGATTAAGAAATATTTAGATAATTTGGAATTAAGCAAAAAAGATAAGATGATTGCAGATCAAATTTTTAAGGAGCTTAATAAAAGATTGCAATTTTTAATGGATGTTGGTTTGTCTTATTTAACTTTATCTCGTTCTGCTGGAACTTTATCTGGTGGTGAAGCACAAAGAATTCGTCTCGCAACACAAATTGGTTCAGGATTGACAGGGGTTTTATATATTCTTGATGAGCCAAGTATAGGTCTTCATCAGAGAGATAATGATAGATTATTGGCTACTTTGAGAAAACTAAGAGATTTAGGAAATACTTTAATTGTTGTTGAACATGATGAAGATACAATGTATGCAGCTGACCAAATTATTGATATAGGACCTGGAGCTGGTGTTCATGGAGGAAATGTTGTGGCACAAGGTACAGCTGATGAAATTAAATTAATTCCTGGTTCTATTACTGGACAATATTTGAGTGGAAAGAAAAAGATTCTTGTTCCTAAAAAGAGAAGAAAATCAAATGGAAAGAGTATTGAAATTGTTGGAGCAACAGAACATAATTTAAAGAATGTAAATGTTAAATTTCCACTTGGAGTATTTAACTGCGTTACAGGTGTTTCAGGTTCTGGTAAGAGTACATTAGTTAATGAAGTTTTATATAATTATTTAGCTAGAGAATTGTATGGATCAAATGTTAAACCAGGTAAGTGTGAAAAGATAAAAGGTATAGAGAATATTGATAAAATTATTAATATTGATCAATCTCCTATTGGAAGAACTCCACGTTCTAATCCAGCTACTTATACTGGTGTATTTGATACAATTAGAGATATTTTTGCTAATACCAATGAAGCTAAGATGCGTGGATATCAAAAGGGAAGATTTAGTTTTAATGTTTCTGGGGGAAGATGTGAGGCTTGCCAAGGTGATGGAATAATTAAAATTGAAATGAATTTCTTACCTGATATTTATGTGCCTTGTGAAGTTTGTCATGGAAGAAGATATAATAGAGAAACTTTAGAGGTTAAATATAAAGGAAAGAGCATTTCAGATGTTTTGGATATGACTGTCGAAGAAGCTTTAGAATTCTTCTCAAATATTCCTAAGATAAAAACAAAAATGCAAACATTATTTGATGTTGGTTTAGGATATATTAAACTTGGACAACCTTCTACAACGTTGTCAGGTGGTGAAGCACAAAGAGTTAAACTTGCAACTGAACTTTCAAAACGTGCAACTGGTAAGACTTTATATATTTTAGATGAGCCAACTACAGGACTTCATATTGATGATGTTCATAGATTGGTTGATATTTTACAAAGGCTTGTAGACACTGGAAATACTATTATTGTTATTGAACATAATTTGGATTTAATTAAAACAGCTGATCATATTATTGATTTAGGACCAGAAGGCGGAGAAGCAGGAGGAAGAATTATTGCTGTTGGTACACCAGAGCAAATTACTAGAAATCCTGAATCACAAACAGGGATTTTCTTGAAAAAGTATTTAGATTAAAAATGATATATAACTGTGTTCAAAATGTAAACGAATTGTAACTGAAAATTTTGTATTTAGTGATATACTAATTTTGAAGTATTAGACGAGGTACAAAAGAATGAAGTTATTTGAAAAAATAAAGAGTATATTTTTTAAAAATAAAGTTAAAGCATTGCCTGAAGCTTCAATCGAAACAGAGAAGGTAGTATTATTAGCAGTAAAAGAAAGAGATCCAGAGAAAGTGTTGGATATTTTGAGAACATATTGTTTTGAAATGAATTCAAATTCAATTGTTCACATAATTGCTCATTTACCTATGAAAAGAAGAGTTGAGGGTATTGAAATTGCACAAAAATATATTACACCATATGATTTATCTGATTTAGCTTTAAGAAAGCTCGATTATAATGGAAAAATTTGTGTACTTGAGAAATTCCAAAACAGATTGGATTTGGAGGATATGTATCAGTTATTTAATAACATTCCGCCAGATCAAAGAGTTAGAGCTTTGAAAAAATGTGTTGATAGATTTGATTCATTTGCACTTTCAGAAATTATAAAAAAGTATATGCCTTTATATGATAGACTTGATTGCTTGAATTTATATCATACTAGATTAGATGGTTCATCAAAAGCAAATATTATAAAAGAATTGGATGCAGATAGAAAATTTACAGCACTTAGTAAATATCAAAAAGAACTTAATAAAACTGATTTATATGATATTGTTTGTTCAACTGAAACAGATAGAATTCCTGATGTGTTGAATGTTGTTTATAATAGTTTAACTAGTAAACAGATTTCTGATATTATTCAGTATTATGTACCTGAAAAGAGAAAGCTTGAGACATTATATAAATGTTGTTATAGATTAGATTCTTCTACAATTTCTGATTTGATTAAATATACGGTTCCTGAAGAACAAAAAGAAGAAGCATTGATATCATTGCAAAATAGAATAAAGAGTAATAATATAGGCGAGATTTTACAATTTTGTGTGAAGTCAGCTAATGCTTTGAAAAAGGTACAACATAATTTGGATTCAGAAGATGTAGAGTATTTTGAAAATACAATAGGTAAAGGTGGAAATTAAGAAAAGGCGGATTCAAAATCCGCCTTTAACGTTGTATATAAAGTAAATTATTTTTCTTCATTAGTATTTGATGAAGAATTCTTTTTTTGTTTATTCTTTTTTTCTTTACTCATTTAAAACACCTCCGGTAAATTAAGTAATTATTTAAAGTTTATGTATTTATTTTTTCAAAATTTCGTAAAAATATTCATATTTATTAAAAAATGTAGTATAATATGTTTGTTAATTTTTGTGTAATAGAAGATTTGCAGAAAATTCTTATTAGAAGTATGACATAGAAATTTGTAAAGCAAATTTTACACATGCGAATAAAGACATGGATTTTAAAAATTTATAATAAATGCAAATGATATTAATGTCCGCTTTTGTTTTTGCGGTATGAAAGGAAGACGATATGGATAAAAATCTAGTTATTGGTATTGAAGGACTTGTGGGAACGGGAAAAACTTCAATTTGCCATGAATTATTAAAATATATTCCTAATGCAATTGTTTTACATGCTGGAAATATCTATAGAGCAATTACATATCAGATTATTAAAGAAGAAATTCCGTTTGAAAAGTTATATTCAATTGATTTGAAAGATTTATTTAAAGAATTTGAAATTTCTATTGGTATTGAAAATCGAGAAAGCGTTGTGTATGCTCATGGAAAAAAGATTGAGGAGAAGGATTTACAGTCTTTAGAAAACTCGATGGCTGTTTCGAAAATTTCGAATATTGCTAATAATGAAAACGCTTATAAGATTGTAAGAGAATATATAGATGGCTATAAAAAGAGTCATACTGTAATTTTTTCTGGAAGGGATACAATGCAAATTTATCCGGATTTAGATTACCATATTTTTATTACTGCTGATATTAATAAGAGAGTTGAATGGAAAGCAAAACAATATGGTGAAGACGTTAGTAGGAAAGAGTTAAAAGATAATATTTTGAAAAGAGATGAACTTCAAGAGAAATCAGGATATTATCAAATATATGATAATACAATTGTTGTTGATGTGTCTGATTCGAAAAGCATAGAAGAGTCAACAAAAATGGTGGCAGAGAATATTATAGAATTGAATTATATTTTACAATAAGAGGAGATATTATTTATGAATTTTGTAAATGAGAAATTAGATGAATTTAATACATATTTAAAAGGAAGAAAAGTTGCAATTATTGGTTTAGGTGTTAGTAATGTACCTTTAATTGATTATTTAAGAAAATATAAGGCAAATGTTACAGTTTTTGATAACAGAACAATTGATAATATTGATAAATCAATTATGGATAAAGTTGTAGAGTATGGAATGGAGTTTTCTTTAGGAAAAGATAGTTTATCTAAATTAAAGGGATTTGATTTGATTTTCCGTTCACCAAGTTGTTTACCTAATAGGCCTGAATTAGTTGCCGAATCTGAGAGAGGAGCTTTGGTAACTACTGAAATTGAAATGTGTATTGAGTTATGCCCTTGCAAAGTAATTGGTGTTACAGGCAGTGATGGAAAAACTACTACTACAACATTGATATCTGAGATTTTAAAAGAGGCTGGATATAATGTGTTTTTAGGCGGAAACATTGGAACACCTTTATTCACAAGAGTTAATGAAATGAATCCTGATGATATTGTTGTATTGGAAATGAGTAGTTTTCAACTTATGAATATGACTGTAAGCCCTGATATAGCTGTTGTTACAAATGTTACACCAAATCATTTAGATTATCATACAGATTTAGAAGAATATATTGATGCTAAAAAATCTATTTTTAAATATCAAAATGAAGACGGAATATTAGTATTGAATTATGATAATTTGGTTACTCGTGAATTTGCAAAAGAAGCAAAAGGAAAAGTTATTTTCTTTAGTGATCAAGAAAGACTAGATAATGGGTATATAGTAGATGATGGAACTATTAAATTCTGTGAGAATAAATTAAGAAAGCATATTCTAAATGTTAGAGATGTTGCTTTGATTGGAAAGCATAATTATCAAAATATTTGTGCCGCATTGGCTGCAACAGATACTCTTGTTAAAGAGGAAGATGCTAAGAGAATTGTTACTAATTTTACTGGTGTTGCCCACAGATTAGAACTTGTAAAAATTAGTTCAAATGATGTTAGATGGTATAATGACTCAGCTAGTTCATCACCCACAAGAACAATTTCAGGAATAAAAGCTTTTTATAAAAAGGTTATTTTGATAGCTGGTGGATATGATAAGAATTTGGATTATACGCCAATTGCTAAGCCAATTGTAGAAGGCGTTAAAACTTTGATTCTTATGGGAAATACTAAAAAGAAGATATATGATGCTGTTACAAAAGAACTTGCTAATCAACACAAAGAATTGGATATATATGAAGCATTTTCATTAAAAGAAGCTATTGAAGTTGCAAATGAAGTTGCTGTTCAAGGAGATATTGTGTTATTTTCTCCCGCAAGTGCTAGCTTTGATATGTTTAAAAATGCTTATGATAGAGGAGATAAGTTCAAGACAGCAGTACGCGAGATGGTTGATTAATTTAGAAAAAAGAGGTATAATAGATGTACTTGCTTGTAGAAGAAACACAATCTGGTCTAATGACCGGTTCATCTTATAGATAATAACAATATGGAGGTGTGTTTTATGCAGGAAAGAAAACGGAACTTGAAAGTTTGGAAGGGTGTTTTAGCAATTGCAGTATTTGTAGGATTTATATTCTACGAAATACAAGTCTACCAGGTAGGCTATGAAACCCGTGTTGGCTTGATTGCTGCACTGCTGGTTGGCTTTTTGACATATGGATATTTAGCTTTTTCGCTCTTGGTAGGTCCATATGTAGCCATAACGGCAATCGAGGAAAACGATGCTAAGGTTGCAGCTATTTTGATAGTGGTGATATTATTCATGGCATCGTTGATGTTGCTGATTTTCTGGGGAGTAATCCTGAAATCGGCGGAACTGATTATCACAGGTGCTGTCGTTGGAGTAGTAGTTGCTGCTATTGTGTTTTTAGTTTTTAAAAAGTGATCCGTTTTAAAAAACTCATCGTCAGTTTTGGTGATGAGTTTTTTTATTAATTTGTAATCTGAAGGAAAATACATATAAAATTTTTGAATCACCGCGCAGGGACCAAACGAACGAAGTGAGTTCGATTGAAGCATTCTACCCGAATTTAAAATAAAATTGATAAATTTTATTTTAAAATTCTGAGGAATGCGACAGTAAGGTGTAAAAAAATTTTATATGTATTTTCCTTTTATTAATAAAAAGAAATCAACTACTTTATTTTTAAATTTCTTGCTAAAAGATTTTACCACCAACTAAACTTTGTTTAGTCGGTTAGGTAAAAACTTTCAAACTGCGTGTCATTTAAAAATAAAGTAGTTGATTTCTGCTATAGTTAAGTATATTTATATTCGAAATTAAACATACTACCCAAAAGAGGTATGTTTAATGATTATCGATATGTGTTATTGGAATAAAATTATAAAAAGGATTTTATATAGTATTTTCACATTTTTTATGGTGTTTGTTGTGCTAAAATTAGCGTGTTTTTTCATGCCTTTTCTAATTGCTTTGATAATTGCTAATTTAATAGATCCAATTATAAAATTTATAAGTAAAAAAACTAAATTAGTGAGAAAAGCATCGGCTGTAATTTCTTTGATTTTGATATTTGCGATTTTAATAGGAGTTATTATTTTAATTAGTGTTGCTACAATTTCTGAAACTAGTAATTTATTAAAAGACTTTAGTAGCTTTGGAAATAATGTTTTTAATGGTGTGGCGGAGATAAGTAACTTTTTAAAAATAGAAAGCTTAAATGTTTCTCCTCAGGTAAAGAATATCATAAATGATGCGACTAATGGATTAATATCACATATGCTTGAGTATTTTAAGAATTTTTTAATTGGAATTTTGAATATGATAACCCAGATTCCTGTTTTTGTTATTTATTTTGTTATTACTATTTTGGCTACTTATTTTATTTGCACAGATAGATTGTCAATATTAGATGATTTAGAACAGAAGGTTCCTAAAAGATGGCTTAGAAAGGCTAACAAACATTTTAAGAGTACAACATTGGTAATGGGAAAGTATTTGAAAGCTGAATTAATTTTGATTTTTATTTCTTTTATATTAGTTTTGATTGGATTATATATTTTTAAATTTGTTGGGTTGAACGTAAAATCGCCGTTTTTGATTGCACTTGGAATTGGTTTTGTTGATTTACTTCCAATACTCGGTTCTGGAACAGTAATGTTGCCTTGGGGAATAATTGAGATTATTATGGGCGATGTTACACTGGGAATTTGTATTATTGGGTTATTAGTTTTTATATCGCTTGTAAGACAATTTTTAGAGCCTAAAATTGTTTCAACTCATTTAGGTATCCATCCGTTGTATACGTTAATTTCTATGTACATTGGATTTAAATTTAGTGGGATAATTGGACTTTTAATTGGACCAATTGTGTTAATTATAGTTATGAATTTCTTTTCTAGTTCTAAAGCTATTTTTAGAAGGTAGCACTTGTTGGAATATAGGTTTCGTCTGGTGGATAAACAAAATCATCTGTAGGTTTTTCAACATTTTCAATTTTAGTTACTTCTAGTATTGGAATGTCTCCATCTAGATAACCTTTTTTTATTTTTCCTGTAACCTTAACCCATGAGCAATTCGTAAAGTCATTTATTTTGTCATATTCAGATAAAAATCCAACAACTACCGTTTGATTTGCTTGATTAACAATCATATTTCTTGCTAGAACAAATTGATTTGCTTGTAGATAGTTGATTCTGTAGATATAGCCTACAAAGGTAATTTCTTTACCAATGTAATCATCAATATTTTCGTGAACTGCTTTTAAGACATTTGTATATTGATTGGATTTAAGTTCTGTAGTATCGTTATCAGAAATACAAGTATCATTAACTACAAAATTTTCTGAATTATAATGTTTCATTTCAAAAAAAAGTTTATAAACAGAAAGAATTAAAAGTACCAAACAAATCATAATGAAAAAAAGGAGAATCCCTTTAAATAACTTGTTTTTATTGATTTTAAAATTATAAATACGCATAGCAAAATCCTACCTAAAAATAAATTTATTAAATACTATGAAATATTTTATAGATTATTCCTTGCTATTTCAAAAAATTAATGATATATTTATCGATAGTTAATAATTAGGAGGCAAATCAGATGGGTTTATTTAAATCTTATAGTGAAAAAGAAGTAAAAAGAGTTCAACCTATAGTAAACAAAATTAATAGTTTAGAACCTGAAATGGAAAAGTTAACAGATGCAGAGCTAAGAGCTAAAAAAGATTATTTTAAGAAACAATTAGCTGAAGGCAAAACTCTTGATGATATCTTACCAGAAGCATTTGCAGTTGTAAGAGAGGCATCAAAAAGAGTTTTAGAATTGAGACATTATGATGTGCAATTAGTTGGTGGTATTATATTACATCAAGGTAGAATTGCTGAAATGAAAACTGGTGAAGGAAAAACATTAGTTGCTTCATTACCAATATACTTAAATGCACTTACAGGAAAAGGTGTTCATTTAATTACAGTTAATGATTACCTAGCTAAGAGAGATAGTGAGTGGATGGGTAAATTATATAAATTCTTAGGTTTATCTGTTGGATTAAATATTTCAAGAATGAATCAACAAGATAAACAAAAAGCATATGCATGTGATATAACATATGGAACAAATAATGAATATGGATTCGATTATTTGAGAGATAACATGGTTATTCACAAAGAAGATATGGTTCAAAGAGGATTAGAATATGCAATTGTTGATGAGATCGATAGTATCTTGATTGATGAGGCTAGAACACCACTTATCATATCTGGTAGAGCAAATAAATCATCTGATTTATACAAAAGAGCTGATGATTTTGTAAAAAGATTACAAGCAAAAGTTATTATTGAAGAAGATATTAAAGATGAAGCTCAATTAGAAGATAATGAAAAATATGATTACATTGTAGACTTAAAAGCCAAAACAGCTACATTGACACAAAAAGGTATTAAGAAGGCTGAAGAATTCTTTGAAGTTGAAAACTTCAATGATTTAGATAATACAGATATAGTTCATAATGTTAACCAAGCTTTAAAAGCACATGGCGTTATGAAGAGAGATAAAGATTACATCGTTAAAGATGGAGAAGTTTTAATTGTTGATGAGTTCACAGGTAGAATTATGTATGGAAGAAGATATAATGCTGGTTTACATCAAGCAATTGAAGCTAAAGAAGGTGTAAAGATTGCTGATGAACAAAAAACTTTAGCAAATATCACATTCCAAAATTACTTTAGAATGTACAACAAATTATCTGGTATGACTGGTACAGCTAAAACAGAAGAAGAAGAATTCAGAGAGATTTATAATTTGGATGTTGTTTGTATTCCTACAAACTTACCAGTTGCAAGAGATGATAAAAACGATATTATATATAAAAATGAAAAAGTTAAATTTAATGCTGTTGTTGAGGATATTAAAAAATCTCATGAAAAAGGACAACCGGTATTGGTTGGTACAGTTTCAATTGATAAATCAGAAAGATTAAGTAAATTACTTAAAAAAGCTGGAATTCCTCATGAAGTGTTGAATGCTAAGTTCCATGAAAAAGAAGCTGAAATAATTGCTCAAGCTGGTAAATATGGTGCTGTTACAATTGCTACTAACATGGCTGGTCGTGGTACTGATATTATGCTTGGTGGAAACACTGAATATATGGCTAAGCAAGAAATGAAGAGAGCTGGATATACTAACGATCTTATAAATCAAGCTTCTGCTCATAATGAAACAAAAGATGAAAAAGTTATTGAAGCTAGAAAAACATTTAACGAATTAGAAACGAAATTCAAAAAACAAATAAAAGAAGAAAAAGAAAAAGTTATTGCTGCTGGTGGTTTGAAAATCATTGGTACTGAAAGACATGAATCAAGAAGAATTGATAACCAGTTACGTGGACGTAGTGGTCGTCAAGGAGATCCAGGAGAATCAATATTCTATATTGGACTTGATGATGATTTAATGAAAATATTTGGTGGTGATAAAGTTACTGCTGTATATAATGCATTAAAAGCTGATGAAAATATGCCAATTCAATTTAAGCCAATTTCAAAAGCTGTTGAATCTGCTCAAAAGAAAGTTGAGAGTAGAAACTTCTCAATAAGAAAACATGTATTAAGCTATGATGATGTTATGAATACTCAAAGAGAGATTATTTATACACAAAGAAGAGAAGTTCTTGATGGAGAAGATGTTACAGAATCAATTAAAAATATGATAAGAGAAGCTTGTGCTTTAATAGTTGATACTTATAGAGCTGAGCTTTCAGAGAAAAATCCTGATACAGCTGCTTTCTTAATTGAAGTACAAAACGGATTAAACATAAAAGAATTAGATTCATTAAAGAAAGATAAAGTTGATGCTGATGAAGTACTAGCTGAAATGCAAGAAAAAGCATTAGCAATATATGAAGCCAAAAAAGAAGAAATCGGAGAAGAACCATTCAAAGAGCTTCAAAGAATTGTTTTATTAAAAGTTGTTGATTCAAAATGGATGGATCATATCGATAGCATGGATGAATTAAAAAATGGTATTGGACTTCGTGCTTATGGACAAAAAGATCCTGTTATTCAATATCAAATTGAAGGTTCAGATATGTTTGAAGAAATGATCAATAGCATCAAATTAGAGGTAGCTAAAATTTTAATGTGCGTAAAGAAACGTGAAGGATATGAAAGAAGAAGCACAGTTAAAATTACTGGTGAAGGTAGAGAAGATATTGATGGAATGATTAATCCTGAGCTTGCTCAAGAAGAAAAGAAAAAAGTGAAAGCACCAATAGTTAATGAAGGACCTAAGGTAGGTAGAAATGACTTGTGCCCATGTGGAAGTGGAAAGAAATACAAGAACTGTTGTGGAAAAAACGCATAATATCAATACTTTCAGAGATTAGATAAGTAAACATAAATATGAAAACATGCCAAATTGTTTACATTTTGTTTGCAAAATGTTTTCATATAAGTGGACAAAATCTCTGGAATGCTTGAAAATAAAGAAGTTTAAACCTGCAAACAAAGTGAATATAATAAATAAAAATGTTAGCATTCGTGTTAGCATTTTTATTTTTGAATTAAATTATAATGTTTACATTCGAAAAAGGAAAGGAGAAATGAAAAATGTCGAATGTAACAATTCAAAAGAGAGGAAAATACTATCAATACAAATTTGAAATTGCAAAGGTTGATGGTAAAAGAAAGTTTGCAAACAAATCAGGATTTAAAACAAAAGCAGAAGCAGAAAGAGAGGGGATAATTGCATATAATAATTATATTAATACAGGACACGGTTTTGAGCCAAGTGATATGAGCTATGCAGACTTGTTAGATTATTGGATACAAAATTATTGCTATATAAACTTAAAATATCATACAATTGAAGCATATAGTAGTATTGTAAAAAATCATATAAAGCCTAATATTGGTTTTTATAAAATATCACAAATTACTAGGTCAACTTTACAAGAGTTTATAAATAGTATTTACATCAAAAAATCATTTAGTAAGAATTTTCTAAATAATATTAAAAAAGTTGTAAAAGGCTCATTTACTTATGCTTATGAAAATGACTTAATAAAGACAAATCCATCAATAGGATTGAAACTTCCAAAATATGATGTTCCACCAAATGATCCAGCTCATATATTTACAAATGAAGAAATAAATCTTATTTTAGATAGGTTTAAAAATAATCATTGTATATATTATGCTTTTTTAACTGCATATTGTACAGGATTAAGAATTGCAGAAGTATTTGCACTTACTTGGAATGATATAGATTTTAGAAATAAAACAATTAGTGTAAATAAAAACATACTAAAAAAGAATCAAAATGGTGGTACAAAGAAAAGACATATAAGTGGTAATTCAACTACAGTATGGTATTTTGGAACTTGTAAAACAGAAACAAGCTATAGAACTATACCAATAGGAGATACTTTATTAAATGCTCTTAAAACTTATAAAAAAGAGCAAGAAGAAAATAAAATTAATTATGGCGATACATATATGAAACATTATAAAAAGAGTGTTGTTAATCCATATAATAATAAAACAGAAACAAAAATAATAAATGCATATTCTGAAATTGATGTTGCGTTGGAAGAAGTAGATTTTGTTTTTGTAAAGAAAAATGGAGTATATGAGGGGACTGATAGTTGTAAATATCCATTCAAAGTTATACATTATGAATTAGGTATTCCTTGTAGATTTCACGACTTTAGAGATACTCATGCTACAAGACTTATTGAATCAGGTGCGGATATAAAAGCAGTTTCAAAAAGGCTAGGACATAGAAATATTGATACTACTTATAATATATATGTGAGAGTAACAGAAAAGATGGAAAGTGAGACAGCAAATAAATTTGAGAAGATTTGTAAATTTCTGTAAAAACGATTGACAAACCATAAAAATGGTGATATAAAATAAATGTATTCATTAGGAATACAACTGAAAAATTAAATATAGATATTTCCCTGTTGTAGGTTGAGCCACTATGTAACTTAATGATAAAATAGTGGTTGATTAGAAATAATCCAAAAAGTACTTCGCAAGAAAATACTTTCCCTACTAATCGGAAGCCAGAAATGATATGAGGCCCTTTTAAGTTTCGTAGGCCTATGTTGGTTTTTATAGTTATAATGTAATTTGGTCCAACAAATAGATAGATGTAATAAGAAGTCGTAAGTGCTACAGAATATCATATTTAATTTGCAGTAGACAAAATATTTTTTGATATGTCCAAAATTGTATATTTAATGGACTTATTAAAATATGCCTTGTATAAGGAATTTTGTTAGCTGTAAATTAAATTGATATTCTAATATCTCTTATGGCTTTTCTGTTTTTTATAGAAAAGTCAAGAAAAATTTTTATGCAAGTAAGCACAAGAATTTTTCAGTAAGAGAAAACGGAACTTCTGTATCATTTAATGGCTTATATAGGGATTTATTTTAATGTATAAATTTGATATAAGGTTTCGTTTGAGTTAAAAAAGCGAAGCCTTTTTTGATGTAATGCTACTTGCTAGAAAGGAGGAAAACTTGGAAGATTTAAAAATTATTAATGCAGACAATTTACTATATACATCTTTAGGCGAAACAGAATTTATAATCGAAGAAATATTACCTATAGGACTTCATATATTTTGTGGAGCACCTAAAGTAGGTAAAAGTTGGTTAATGCTTGATTTATGTATTAAAGTTTCAAAAGGCGAAGAATTATGGAATTTAAAAACTAATCAATGTGATGTTTTGTATTTAGCGTTAGAGGATACCCATCAAAGATTGCAAAAAAGATTATTTAGGTTAACTGATGAAATAGGTTCTAATTTTCATATAGCAATAGAGTCAAACAAAATTACAAATGGATTGGTAATGCAATTAGAACAAGCATTAAAGCAATATTCAAATATAAGATTAGTTGTTATAGACACTTTACAAAAAATAAGAAAGCAAAGTAATGATATTAATTATTCAGCAGACTATGGAGAAATTTCATTATTAAAAGCATTTGCTGATAAAAATAAAATTGCGATTATATTAGTGCACCATTTAAGAAAACAAGATGATAGTGATGTATTTAATAAAATTTCTGGAACACATCAAAAGTAAATTCTTATAATGAATATATTCAAGAACTAGAAGAAAGAGTAAATTTTCAGAAATCAAATAATAAAGATCTAATGAATGAAAATAGACAATTAAAGAATAAAATTGTAGATCAGGATTTTGAAACTGATGTAAAGTTAAGAAATATGCAAAATCAAGTTAAAAAGTATGAAAAATATATAAAAAAAGTTCCAAAAGAAATTTTAGATGAAATTGAAGCTAAAGAAAGGGAACGAGAACACAATAAAGAAAAGGAGATGGAACTATAATGTCAGAAAAAATAAGAGAAGAACAAATAGTATATTCAGCTCAAGAAGCTGCAAAGATATTACATTCAAGCCCTAATTATATATATGAATTAGTTAAAAAAGGAAAACTTAAAGCAGTAAAATTGAAAAGTATAAAGATTCTTAAATCTACTTTAGAAGATTTTTTAAAAGAAAATGAAGGAAATGATTTATCAGATATTGATAATATAAGAAAAATATCGATATGTGAAGATATAGAGAGATAATAAGTTATGGGTAATGTTACAATTCAGAAAAGAGGCAAATATTATCAATATAAATTTGAAGTAGCTAAAGTAGATGGCAAAAGAAAATTTATAAATAAATCTGGGTTTGAAACAAAAGATGAAGCAATTAAAGCAGGAAATATTGCTTATACAGAATATTTAAACACTGGTTTGAGTTTTAAAGAAAAAGCAATTTCATTTAGTGATTATTTAGATTACTGGTATGAAAATTATTGTGAAATAAACTTGAAATATAATACAAGAAGAACTTATAAAACAATAATGGATAAATATTTAAAACCAGAACTAGGCAAGTATAGATTAAGTTCATTAACAAGTGTAAAGCTAAATTCATATATCGTTGATTTATGCAACAAATATAACTATAAAAAATCATATTATAAAAATATATTAAAAGTTTTGAAAAACTGTTTTAGAATAGCAACAGATGTATATGGATTTATAAGATATAATCCAACATTGACTTTAAAACTACCAAAAATAGAAGATGAAAAGGCTTTTAAGAAACATTTATATAATAAAAATGAAATTGATTTAATTTTAGATAGATTTAAAGATGATGATACTTTTACTTGTGCATTTATTACAAGTTGTTTTACTGGAATGAGAACAGGAGAGGTTTGTAGCTTAACTTGGGACGATATAGATTTCGAAAATAGAGTTATAAAAGTTAGGCATACAGTATATGATAAGCCAAAAGATGATAAAGGAAGATGGTATATTGGCACTACTAAAACTAAACAAGGCACAAGACAAATTAATATGTGTGAAACTGTATATAATGCTCTAACGAATTATAAAAAGAAACAACAGTATATGAAAAAGTTATATGGTAAAGAATATTGCACTTATCATTTTGAAGATGTACTCAATAAATATGGAAAAGTAGTAGAACAACGAATTGTGCAGAATGAAAGTAATATCCTTCAAATAAACAAAGCAGATATGGTATTTACAAGACCTAATGGTAAATATGTTGGCAGAAATATTTTAAATTATCCATTTAAGATAATTCATAAAGAACTTGGTATTAAAAATTGTAGATTTTATGATTTAAGAGGAAGTTATGCAACAATTAATTTAAGAAATGGTATAGAAATAAGAGATGTTGCTGATATTTTGGGACACAAATATATAGAAACTACTGAAAACTTTTATATAACAAGTACTGATGAAAACAAGAAAGATGTAAGTAATGTATTTGACGATTTAATGAGTTCTAAAACGATTGAAGATATTATTAAATATGAAATTGCTTATTAGATTAGAGAGCTAGTATAATTACTGGCTCTTTAAAATATAAGAAAAATATAAAATTTTTATAAAATTGAGACAAATAAAGTAAAGTATGATATAATTCCTTAAAAATATCCCAAAAGAGGAGAATATAAAAAATATGAATTTAATATGTAAAATAACAGATAAAGATATAGGAAAACAGCCGATTGAAATGGACAATCCAAGATTGCGATTAGGTGCAAGAGGAATTGTGATAAGAGAAGATGGTAAAATTGCAATTTTTAATAAGAGTAATAAAAATGAATATAAATTACCTGGTGGAGGATTAGAAGGAGAAGAAAAACCAGAAGAAGCATTTAAAAGAGAAGTGCTAGAAGAAACAGGATGCGAAGTAGAAATTATAGAATGTTTAGGAACAACTGAAGAATATAAAACATTTGATAATTTTAAACAAATTTCTTATGTATTTGTAGGAAAAGTTATAAAAGATACAAAACAACTGAATGTAACTCAAAAAGAAAAAGAAGAAGGTGCTAAATTATTATGGGAAACTCCTGAAAATGGATTAAAGTTAATTACAGAATGTTTTGATAATTTAATTGCATCAAAATACGAGTCTGTATATCACACAAAATTTATAGCATTAAGGGATAGAAATATATTAGAATATTATTTGAATAAATAGAAAGGATTTATAGATGGAAAAAATTATAGTTTTAGGTACTGGGGCAGGAATATCAATAAATTGTTATAGTACATGTTTTTTACTAGAAAATGATGATAAGTATATGTTGGTAGATACAGGTAGTGGTAATCAAATATTAAATCAATTAAAGTCAAAAAATATAGACATTGATAAAATACATGATATTTTTATCTCACATAAACATATAGACCATTTATTAGGCATTATTCCACTATTAAGATATATAATGCAACAACATAGAATGAAAAGATATAATGGAAAATTAAATATATATTGTGATGATGAAATTAAAGAAATAATAGATACTTTCATGTCAGCTACATTTCATAAAGTACATATAGACTTATATAAAGAGTTAGTAATATATAACTTTTGTAAAGATTATAAAAAGTTTTCTATTATAGGATATGATATAGATGTAATAGATTTACACTCTAATGAATGTATTCAATATGGATTTAAAACGATATTAAATAATGGAAAGAATATAGCATTTTTAGGAGATGTTCCTTGCTCTGAAAAGATATGTGATAGAATAAAAAATTTTGATTGGATACTACATGAAGCATTTTGTTTAGAAAAAGAAGAACCTATTTTTAAAGCCCGTGAAAAAAATCATTCAGTAGTTAAGGATGTGGCAGAAAAGATGGAAATGATGAAAGCTAAAAATTTGATTTTATGGCATACAATAGACAATGATGTAAAAAACAGAAAAAAATCATATATAGAAGAAGCAAAGAAATTCTTTTTAGGTAATGTTTATGTTCCAAATGATTTAGAAGAAGTAATTTTATAGTTAGGAGAGATAGAATGGTAGTTATAGCAGGTTGTATAATAGTAAGAGATAATAAAATTTTAATGGTAAAAGAAGCAAAAAAGAAATGTTATGGACAATGGAATTTTCCAGCAGGGCATGTAGATGAATTAGAAAAAATAACAGATGCAGCAGTAAGAGAAACTTATGAAGAAACGGGCTGTAAAGTAAAACTCACAGGGGTATTACCGATATGTTCTGTTGATGGAGAAGATGGAGAAACACGAGTAATGGTAAGATTTACTGCTGATATATTAGAAGAAGATATTAAATTTGATACTGATGAGATATTGGATGTAAAATGGTTAAATGTCAAAGATGTTAAAAACATGACAGAAAATGAATTAAGAGGATATGATACAAGCATCCAGTTTATCAAATATTTTGAAGAAAACAAAATATATTCTTTAGATATTTTTAATAATACAAAATATGTAAGATAAATATTATAATAAAAAGAAGGTAATAAATTGCAATATATAACAAATTTAGATAAAGAAAAATTAGGAATATATAAAGATAAGTTAATAACTGAAGAAGTTATTTTAACAGATGAACGACTATATGAACACATACTATTATTCCACGAAGAAGAATATAAACAGTTAAGACCATATATTAAAAGTATAATTGAAAATCCAGACTATATAGTTGAAGATAATAGACATGAAGATACAATGATATATTTAAAAGAAATTGATGATATAGGAAAGAATGGTAGAGTCGTTATAAAGTTAGCATTAGGACAAGATGATGAGCATAATAAAAACTCAATAATAACATTAATGAAATTAAATAAAAGAACTTGGAATCAAACTATAAGAAATAGACGGAAAAATCATATGGAAAAATAAATCTAAAAAATGCTAGACAAAAATGAATAAAAGTTGTATAATAAAAGTACAATATAATTAGGTTATTTGAAGTGGACAATAGTGCCATCCACACACCTTTAAAAGGTCAAAAGAGATGCAGGATTTGGCACACCTGCCAAATAACCAACGGTAAAAAAGGTAGAGATTTAGGTCTTTACCTTTAATATTTTTTAGCAAAAATGTTTGACATACAAGTTTCGATATAGTAAAATATTTTTAGTAAGACCTAGACAATGTAGCTACAAGCTAAGCGTATGTTAAGTACGTTGCAATCTAGGCATTTTTATTATAATTTTAAAATCGAATGTAAACATTGTTTGCATTTTGTTTGCAAAAAATAATAAAACATATACAAAATAAATACTAATAATACAATAAATATAAATGGCTATAATCCGTGATATTATTAGTATAGATAGTATTTTATAGTATTGATAATACACAAATAAAGTCTTCTTGTGGAAGTGGAAAAAAGTATAAAAACTGTTGTGGAAAAAATGCGTAATTATATAATATAATAAAAAAGTGCAATCCAGTGTAATAATCTGGATGCACTTTTTTTAATATAATTATTGCATGTAAAAATATTGAAATTCAAGTATATCCATGATACAATACAAATGTTCGTAAAAATAGTATTATATTAATTAGATAAGAATTTATTATATTTGGATTAGGAGATGTTAATTTGAAAGAAAAATTAATTGGAAATGAGAAAAATATTTTATTTTATAATGATGAAGAAGGTAATACAAAAGTAGAAGTACTATTAGAAAATGAAGATGTTTGGTTAAATACAAAAGCATTAGCCGCACTTTTTAATGTTAAACGACCAGCAATTACGAAACATATAAATAATATTTATGAAGACGAAGAACTTGAAGAAAAAAGCACATGTTCCAAAATGGAACATGTGGGTAACAATGGCAAACAAGATTATAATACAAAATATTATAATCTTGATATGATCATTTCAATAGGTTTTCGAGTTAACTCTAAAAAAGCAATTAAATTTAGAACTTGGGCAAATAAAATAATTAAAGATTATATGGTTCAAGGTTTTGCTTTAAATGATGAAAGATTTTTAAAAGCAAAGAAATCTGATCAAGAGTATTTTAAAAGATTACTCGAAAGAATTAAATTAATTCGTACAAGCGAGAGAATGTTTTATCAAAAAATTACTGATATATTTGCTGAATGTTCTATTGATTATGATAAAAATAGTGATACTGCAATAACTTTTTATAAAACAATTCAAAATAAATTTCATTATGCAATTACTGGAAACATTGCTGCTGAAATAGTTTATAAAAGAGTGAATTCTAAAAAAGAAAATATTGGACTTACTACCTGGGAAAATTCACCTGATGGGAAAATTTTAAAATCTGATGTAATTATTGCCAAGAACTATTTAAGTGAACAAGAAATTAAAAATTTAAATAATTTAGTAAACTTATTTTTGGATATTGCTGAAAATAATGCAGAGAGAAACATAACAATGTATATGGAAGATTGGAAAAATGAAGTAGAAAATGCCCTAAAAGTTTTCCATTATGAAGTTTTAGAAGGAAAAGGAAAAAATTCACATAAACAAGCAAATGAAGTATTTAAAGGTAATGTTTAAAACGAAATCTGGAGCCTCGGATTTTGAGTATAAGATAGGAAAAGTAAATATTGCTAATAATTGGAATCCTAATGTTCATGACCCACAAAAAATGGGCGGTTTTAACTTTAGTACAGAAGATAACATACTAAGATGGTTAGTGCGTGGTGATACAATATATGATGTTGCTATTCCAGATGATGCTGAAATAATAGATTGAGAAAGCACTTAAGCTCCGCACGGAGTATTTAGAAGTAATAAAATTATTATAACAAATCCTAGAGTTGTTACAGATGAGATGGCCATGGATTTTTAATATAAATCGAATTTGCCAGAAAAATCTTATTTTAAAGCAATGGCAGGATGTGCTGTAAGAGGATATATGAAAACAGCAATTAAAATATTTGAAGATAAAGTTAATGCAAATAATATAGATTTAGCTATTTCTGAATTTAAAAATTTTTGCAAACCAAAATGTGTAGATGTTTTTGATGAAAAAATACATTTAAATGAAAACACAAAATTAATATATGATAAATTACTGAATAAATGATACAATTATATTATAAATTTTACTTTAATAATTAAAGAAAGGAAAATATATAATGAATGAAATTAAATGTCCACATTGTGGAAAAGCATTTACGATAAATGAAACAGATTATGAATCAATAGTTAAGCAAATAAAAAATCATGAGTTTGAGAAGGAACTAGATATAAGAATTAAGCAATTTAATTCTGAAAAAGAAAATGCAGTAAAACTTGCAGAAGTTAATACAGAAAAGAAAATGCAAGAAGAAATTAATTCATTAAAACTAGAATTAATAACAGCTCAAAACAAATTGCAAGAAAGTGAAAAAGAGAAAAGAAATATAGAGATGTCTACTCGAAATGAAGTAGAGAAAAAATTAAATGATAAAATAAATGAATTAACAAATGAAAATACAAAATTACAATCTGATTTAATTGTTCAGAAATCAAAAGATCAAATGGCTATTAAAGATGCAATAAATGAAAAAGATAAAGACATAGAGTCTTTGAAGAATCAGATTAATCTTAATAAAAAAGAGCAAGAAATAAACGAAAAAAATCTTATATTAAGTTATGATAATCAATTAAAACAAAAAGATGAAATGATAGAATATTATAAAGACTTAAAAACATCATTATCAACAAAAATGGTGGGAGAAACCTTAGAACAACATTGCAATGTTGAGTTTAATAGATTAAGACCTTTGTTCTCAAATGCATATTTTGAAAAAGATAATGATGCTAAAACAGGATCTAAAGGTGATTTTATATTTAGAGATTATGATGATGACGGTGTTGAAATAGTTTCTATTATGTTCGAAATGAAAAACGAAAATGATGAAACAGCTACTAAACATAAAAATGAGGATTTTTTCAAAGAACTTGATAAAGATAGAAAAGAAAAGAATTGCGAATATGCAGTGTTAGTTTCTTTATTAGAAAAAGATAATGAACTTTATAATGCTGGAATTACTGATGTATCACATAGATATGAAAAAATGTATGTAATTCGTCCACAATCATTTATACCTATTATCACTTTGCTACGAACTGCATCAATGAATTCATTGCAATATAAAAAACAAATGATTGAAATGAAAAATACCAATATTGATATTTCAAATTTCGAAGATAATATGAATAAATTTAAAGATGCATTTAGCAGAAATTATATGTTAGCATCAAGAAAATTTAATGAGGCAATAGAAGAAATAGATAAGTCAATAGATCATCTTCAAAAAATAAAGGATGCTCTTGTAAGTAGTGACAGAAATCTTCGATTAGCAAATGATAAAGCGAATGATTTAACTATAAAAAAATTAGTTTCTAAAAATAAAACTATGGCAAGAAAGTTTGCTGATGAAACAGGGGATGAAGAACTAGAAAAACTTGCTCAAAAATTAGAGAAAAAAGTTATACAAAATGATGATATAAACTAAAATTGATAAAATATATCAAGTGGTATACGAAATAAATTGTTAGATATTAAAGTAATTAATAGAGCTTGATGACATGAAATGTAAAAAAATATAGCATTCGGATAAATTGGTGTTTTAGATAGTTTTATGTTATAATATATAATGTAATTTAAATTAAAAGGAGTAAATATGAAAAAAATAATTTATCGAATGTTTTAAAGAAAATATATAAATTGTTAGATAAAAAGCAGAAAATAAGATTTATAATAATTATTATGATAATGATAATTTCAGCAATATTAGCACAGATGACTCCTAAAGCTATAGGATGGTTAACAGATGATATTTTATCTAAGGATTCAATTTCGTTTGAAAAAGTAATACCATTTCTTATTTTTATACTAATAGTCAATGTAGTTAATGAAATAATAAAAATTGTAAGAAGAGTTTTAGTTGAGGATACAGCAACTAGGACAGAAAAAAAAGCAAGAGGAATTGTTATAAAATCTCTTTTAATGGCTCCATTATCATATTTCAGAAAAAATATGACTGGAAATATTCATGGAAGGTTAAATAGATGTCTTGATGGAACAATAAAATTGGAAAAATTGTTGTTTATGGATTTTGCTCCAGCTATATTCAATAGTATAGCAGCAATTATTACTATTTTTATAACGTTACCAATAGCATTAGCTTTACCTATGATGTTAGTAATCCCAATTGGAGTTTTTATAGTTTTGAAACAGATTAAAAGTCAGAAGGGAATTAGAGTTGAACTTTTAAATAGTAAATCTGAAATGGACGGAACTATTGTTGAATTAATAAATGGTATTGAAGTAATAAGAATATGTGATAGCTTAGAATTTGAAACAAATAGATTTGAAAATAAATCAGAATTTTTACGAGCAAAGGAAATGAAACATCATAAAGCAATGGCTGTATATGATTGTTTAAAATTTATTAATCAAGCAGTATTTACTGTTTTAGTTATTGGTGTATCTACATATCTAGCAACTAAGAATATAATCTCAGTAGGTAGTGTTCTAACAGCATATTTGTGTTTTAATCAATTATTAAAGCCATTAGAAGAATTACATAGAATTTTCGATGAAGTGTCTGAATGTACTGTTTTAGCAACAGATTTCTTCAAAATGACAGAAATAGAAAATGATTTTTCTTATTTTCCTATAAGTGTGAAATCAGAAAATAAAGAAACAGATGAAATGATTAATATGGAAAATATTACGTTTTCTTATCCAGAAAGTAAAGATAAAGTAATTCTTGATAATTTTAATATTGATATAAATAAAGGAACTTATCTTGGTATTGCTGGGCCATCAGGTTGCGGTAAATCATCTTTGATAAAGTCTATATGTAAGCTGGAAAAAGCAAAGGGTACGATAATTATTGATAATATTAATTTAAATAATTTATCAAGAAAAGATATTTCTAAATTGATTGCATTAGTGCCACAAAGTCCATTTTTAATAGCGGGAACAATTTATGAAAATATAACGTATGGTATAGATAGAGAGGTATCAAAAGATGAAGTAGAAGAGGCTTCAAAAAGAGCATATATATTTGATTATATAAATAGTTTACCAGAAAAATTTGATACTATGGTTTCAGAAGGAGGAAACAATTTATCTGGTGGTCAAAGACAAAGAATAGCTATTGCTAGAATATTTTTGAGAAAGCCCAAAATATTAATTTTAGATGAAGCAACTTCTGCTTTGGATAATACCTCTGAAAAGCATATTCAAGCAGAAATAGAAAAAATGAAAGATGAAAATAATACAACGATTATTGCAATTGCACATAGATTAACTACATTAAAAAATTGCGATAGAATAATTGTTTTGAACAAAGGTCATATAGAAGAAGAAGGAAAATTTGATGAGTTAATTGACAAAGGCGGAATGTTTAGTGATATGTACTATGGAAAATTAAATTAATATAAAAGATTTGCTTTGAATATATAAAAAATCTCATGTTTTAATTAATAACATGAGATTTTTTATGAGTTGAAAACTAATAGTTATTGCAAAGTTTTAGAACTTTCTTTCCTTCTAGTGTTAATTCTTTCTGATATGGTATTTAATTTGGATTGCAACAATTTATCATCGCTATTTTCTTGTAACCAATATTCTATATCTTCTTTGTCACTGTAATAATATTTTGATTCAAAGTTTAAATTTTCCATAAGAGCTTTGAATTTTTCAGGTGGAAAATCTTTTGAAGCTTGGAATTGAAAATTTACTTGGCCATCTTTTTGATATATTAAATTCAAAATGTATTGACTACTTACGTTAAATCTCAAAATTTTATTTCCTTTGTCATCAATATATTGTATAGCTTTGTCTCCATTTGTAGTATATCCGTATTGTTCATTATTAGATGAACTAAAAATAACTAAATCAACCTTTGAATTTTCATCTTTGATTCTTCTACATGAGATTTCAGAATAATCTATTTCAGGATGATCTTGTATTAATAAACCTTTAAGCGGATATAGATAGTAATCATATAAAGTGTTGTCATTAGGCGTTAAAGTATATTCAGTAAGTTCACTAAAATGGTCAAATATCATGCCATAATTCTGACTAAAAAATGCAGTATATCTATTTGGATTTTTTTTATAATATTTATATATTTCAGTAGCTGATTTGTTTTTGTCAGGTACAAAACATTTTGAGAAATCATATGCGGATGACAATGTATCTAAATTAATTTTTAGAATTTGTAATGTATCTTTTATTTTTTCAAATGGAATACCTGTATTTAACAGAGAATTTATATCTTTTCCCATTTGACCATAGTAGGGTATATACATTGTTGTAATAGCATCAAAATTACCATCCACGCATGTTTCGAAAACCTTATATTTTCTTTTAAAGTCCTCTAATGTTCTAACTTCGCCAATTGCTTTTGAGTAATTTTCAAATAGTATTTCAGCATATTTATGTAATTTATAATTACTATTTTCTTTGAGCTTTTGCCCATGTCCCATTGCATAAACGTCATAATCTTGCTCACATAAGCCATTGAATGCTGAGTCAACTTCATCATAATTCATGCCAGTTTCGTTTAATAAATCTTTAAATGCCATTGGCTTATGAAAATAGCATTCTTTTATTTTCTTATCCCCAATTATTAAAATAAGACGTCTGAGTTGTTCAACTATTGTTCTGTAGTCTGATATTAAGTTGCTAGAGTTTTTTTCGAATTTTTCATTTCTTATTTGAGTTAGATATTCTGTCATAGCTTCATTTAATCCTTTTCCATAGCTGTGTTCTATATATGAAAAGCCTGACATAATTTCATTTCCATTTTCATCTCTTATTGAAGTTACTGCGTGAAGCATTTCATGAAATAAAAGATATTTTGTATAACTTTCATTTTCGATTACTGATTTTTTTAAACATATATATCCATCCTTGTTATATTGACCATCTAATCGTTTGTTTTCAAATTCATCTTTTACTATGATATTTCCTTTAACATTTTTTTTAATTCTTTGTATTAATTCTTCAGTGGATAGAATGTCTGAAAAGCATTCTTGAAATTCAAAGGCAAAATTCGCAAATGCTTTTATTGTGAATTCATCATTAAATTTTTCTTGTAAACTTTTTTCTATTTCATTTATTGTCATATCAAATTTTCCTCAATTCTGCTATTAAATATTTATTTAAATAATAGCAAAAAAAAATCGGCTTTTCAAGGTTAGGCAAAAATTTTGAATGGATAGAAAATTTTCATAATATTTTATAACTTATTATAATATTAATTAGTTATGGAGGTTTTTTATGAAGAGAGTTAAAAATTTTCAAATTGTTAGTATAATTTTTGTCTGGATTGCTGGAACATTATTACATTTTACACATGATTGGTTCCCTGATAGCGTTGTGTTTTCGATTATTTCTGCAGTAAATGAGAGTACTTGGGAACATTTGAAATTGGTATTTTTCCCAATGCTATTTATGGCAATAGTAGGTTATTTTTATAATAAAGATATTAAAAATTTTTTATACGCAAAATTTGTATCAATATTTATAGCTATGTCTTTTATTGTTGTTTTCTTTTATACGTATACAGGAGTTATAGGAAGAAATTTTGCAGTATTGGATATTGGAAGTTTTTTTGTTGCAGTAGTTTTAGGAGAATTTTATGCATATAGAATAATGATTTCTAATAAAAGTAAAATAAATTCAGCTGTAGCTGTTAGTATTTTAGTGGCAATTTTGCTTTGTTTTGCAATATTTACGTATTATCCACCTAATATAGGATTATTTGAAAATCCTTTAGAGTTAGTGAAATAGTAGTAAATAGGTTTACATAAATATATTGACACTGATTAAATACTATGGTAGAATTTAAATATGTTTAAAGAGTATATCTAAGAAGCTAAATGCTTTGAGCGATATAGGATAACTTATTATATGAAAGTTGTTTACACTTTGAGATTATTAATGTCTTGTAAAGGAGTCTTTAATGGATTTTTTTGCAAGTTTTTTTGTTTTATAGGGGATTTTGAAGTTTCCTAATGTTTTATTGACGGGGGAGAGTTTTATGAGTGAAATAACAATAAGAGATGTAAATTTTGAAGATTTAAGAAGAGTTTCTGAAATAGTTGTTGAAAGTTGGAAAACAGCTTACAGAGGTATTGTGGCAGATGAATATTTGGAGAGTTTAACCGTTGATCAGAATTATCAAAAAAGATTGAATGATTATACTGATGGTGGTTTTGTTGTCGCAGAAATTAATAATAAAGTTGTTGGATTTTGTAGATACAGATTTGAAAATGATTATGAAGATAAGTTCCCAGATGTTGACTGCGAATTGTGTGCTTTGTACGTAAAACCTGCTTATAAAGGAAATGGTGTCGGAAAGAAAATCATAAATTATGTGATGAATGATTTTAAAGAAAAAGGTTACAAGAAAATGATTGTATGGTGTTTTAAAGATAATTATCCAGCAAGAATGTTTTATGAAAAAATGGGTGGTATTTATGGTTCAGAAGGGATAATTACCAGAGGTGAAAAAGATTATAAGGAAGTTAGTTATACTTATGATTTGAAAAACTAGATGTTGTTTATGCTAAATCAGAAGTTAATGATTACGAAATGGCAAAAAAAGAGGCAAGTGATTTAATGAAAAGATTAGAAATTAAAAAAGATAATTTAAAAATATTTACGGATAAATATTTAAAGGAGATGATGAAAAAATGAAATATTTTAAGAAATTGGTTGGAGATAGAATTTACTTATCACCAAGAAATGTAGAGGATGCAGAGATATTTGCGGAATGGATGAATGATTTTGAAACTACTGATTATATTGGTAGAAGTGCTGGAGTAGTAACATTAGAAGGTGAGAAAAAATATTTGGAGAATAGCAACAATGAAACTTCTTTTTTTATAGTTACTTTGAAAGATGATAAATTGATTGGAACAGTGTCTTTGGAAAAAGTTAACCATATAAATAGATGTGCAACGCTTGGCATTTTCATTGGTGATAAAAATTATAGAAATAACGGATATGGAACTGAGGCTATTAGGCTTATTTTAGAGTTTGGATTTAAATATCTAAATTTAAAAAATATTAAACTTGATTTATTGGAGTTTAACGAGAGAGCTTTAAAATGCTATAAAAAATGTGGCTTTAAAGAATATGGACGTAGAAGAAAGTGTAGATTTATTGATGGTATGTATTATGATGCTATTGAGATGGATATACTTGATGAGGAGTTTACAGGTGATTTTATAAGAAATAAAAATATATAAAATAAGGAACAGAAATTTTGAAAACGTTATATATGATATTTAAGATTTCTGTTCTTTTTCATATAATAAGAATATTCTCAGGATTTCCTATTATATAAAATAACAATGCACAGAAATTTGCTTTGTAAAAGTCGTTCGTGAACAATGATGTAAATTTAAAAATGTTATAATAAGTGAATAAACTATAAATAGTCTGCTTTTGTTATTTTGAATAAATTGTATGCAAATAAAAAAGTATATTGTCGAATATTGACTCTTTTTAATTATAATATTATAATCGAAATGGTTTAATATTTTTGAAAAATATTTATTGTTAAATACGAAATATTTATATATTTTAATATATGAGAAAGGGATTAATCAATTAATAGGATATTATTGATTATACAAGAAAATTATGAAGAAAGATACAAAAGCAAAGTCAGAAAAAAATGAAAAGAAGAAGTCAAAGAAGAAAATTATAAAAGAGTTGTTAATTGCATTTGCAATTTTATTAGTACTTGGAATTGCATCAGGATTATTTTTATTATATGGACCATGGAGTGGATTTAGAGATTGGCTTATTACAACAGCTATGTCTTCTATGAGGCATCAGTATTTGGCTACATGGTTTTATGATGATAAAACTATTCAAGAATGTTTAGATAAAAACAAGGTAGTTGAGGTTAATGGTGAAACAGATGAAAATGCTGTTGAAATAGTAGATTATGAAGAAAAAGAAACAATTACATATGCTAATGAATATGAACGTCAGATATTAGAAAAAGACGAAAAAAACAATGATTATAAGATTATAAAAATAGATGGTGGTAAAGAATATAGTGGATATATGGCGGTTATATATGATCCATCTAGAATAGAAGTTGCAACTTCAGCAAGTATTGGAAAGAGTGGACAATATTTAACTGATATTTCTAAGAAAAATAATGCTTTAGTTGCGATAAATGGTGGTGGCTTTGCTGATGAAAATTTTCAAGGAAATGGCTCTACACCATTGGGAATTACGATGAGTAAAGGAAAAGGTATAAGTGCTTCTAGTAGTACTTATGGAATTATAGGTTTTAATACTGAAAATAAATTGATATTAGGAAGATACACATTAAGTCAGGCAAAATCAAGAAGAATTAGAGATTGTGTTTCTTTTAGTCCAACATTGATACTTAATGGAGAAAAATCTAAGATATATGGAAATGGCGGTTGGGGAAAAGCTCCAAGAACTGCTATTGGTCAAAGAGCTGATGGAATTGTTTTATTCTTAGTTCTTGATGGTAATAGAGCTTTAGGAAAAGGAGCTACTATTAAAGACTTAATTGAGATTTTTGATAGATATGGCGCAATAAATGCTTCAAATTTGGATGGCGGAACGTCTACATCTATGACAGTTAAAGGAAAAACTGTAAACAATCCTACAACTTTATCAGGAAATAATGGAACTAGACCTATACCTTCAGCTTTTATTTTAAAATCTGATGATTCAGATGATGGAGATTATGATGTTGTAAAGAATAAAGTTGATGGAAAAAATTAATAATTTTATATGGAAATATATTTGGAGAAGCGCATTGATGGTCAATGTGCTTTTTTGACTAATTTACATAATTGTGATATACTATGTAAGCATGTTTTTATTGTAAGAATGTCTCAGATTCTAGATGGAAAGGAGATGGTCCATTTTTGTGACTGCATGTAACTCGTAAACTTTAGGATTATATAAAATGGAGGTAAAAATATGAAACATTTAATTAAAAAGCGGTATGCTTCTTTACTGATAGTAGTGCTGTTGCTATTCGGCATTATAACAGCTCTTACAGGATGTATGAATGAGGATTCTACTAATGATGTATATCAATCAGATATAAAAGTTAAAGATGCAACGCCTGAATTTTATGTAAACGACTATGGTAATATTCTTTCTAGTGAACAAAGAACAGAGCTAGTAAAACGCGCAAAAGCTCTTAATGAAGATTACAATGGTATACAGCTGGTTATTACTACACTTGAGTCATTAGATGGATATTCTATTGAAGAGTACGCAACTGCTATGTACAATAAGTTTGGAATTGGAACAAAGGATATGGGAGCATTAATATTATTTTCTTCGGGAGATAGACAGGTTCGAATTGAAGTTGGACGTGGTATGGAAGAATATATGACTGATGCAGATGCAGGAGCACTTATAGACGAGTATGCAATTGATTATTTTAAGAATGATCAATTTGCTGATGGTATAGTTGTTTTACAAAAGGCTGTTGTTACTTTTATTAAGAACGAAGTACCTGTAGAATGGAATTCAGCTTTAGGAGATGAACAGACTTCTAAAAATACTTCAGATGTTGCTCAGTCGATTGATGAAAGTGCCAATATAGTACAAGCAGTTGATAATAGTGATGTGAAAAATAGTTCGATTGCTGATGAACAATCAGATTCTGGACTTCCAATGTTATTTTGGATGTTTGTAATTGTTGTACCATATGGTATTGCTTTAGGTTTACTATATTCTTCTGTGAAAAAGTATAAAGCGTTAAGACGAAAAAATGAAGAGATGGTAAATGAAAATTCTGTGCAGATTAAACATTATAAATATACAATTGATGAAATGGAACAAGATGCATGGGATATAAAAGCTGAGTATCAGAAGAAGTATAATGACTATGAAAAGAAGTTGAAAAACTGTCAAAGAGAAAAAGATGAACTGAAAAAGTTAATTGAAAAAATGCAAGAAACTCATGCGAGAGCTATTGTACTTCATCCTAGACTTGAAGATGAAATTATTGAAATGATTGAGAATGAACACAAAGCCGAAGCTAAAAAAGTTGATGATGCTATTCAAAGTGCATTAACTAATAAAGCTAGCAAAGAAAATGTTGATGTATTTGGCAATGCACTTGCTAAATATAATTCGGCAAGCATGGAAGCAAAAGGATATGTTAGATCTGATATAAAAGTTCTTAATCAGTTGTACGGGCAGTCGTCTACACTTCAAAAAGAATTTCAAAAATCAGAAAAGGAAAAGGCTGATAGGAATGCTGCAAAAGTAGCATATGATGAGATGAGAAAAATTGCAGATGGTGTGAAAGGTAACAAGTCTACTTATGAAACATTAGCAAAGGCTAATAATTTATATGTGAGATTATCTGGTGCACAGAAAAGATTTTTCCCTGACAGTAGATGGCTACGAGAATTCCAAAGAGAGTTTGAAATATCTCAAGAAGATCATTCTAACTATGAAAAAGCTAAAAAAACAGAAAAGGCAGTTAAAGGAATAACTGATTATATAGGTACACCTGATGAAAATGATATTAATAAGCTTAAACAAGCTATTAGAATGTATGATTCATTAAGTTCTTCTGAACGTAACTATTTTGATAGGAATGTTTATGAAACTGCAAGACGTATGTTGGCAGAAGCAGAGGAAGATCAGAGAGAACGTGAAAGAAGAAGAAAAAGAAGAGATGATGATGATTACTTTGGCGGTGGTGGATACCATGGCGGAAGTAGTTCATTTGGTAGCTTCGGCGGTGGAGGCATATCAAATGGTGGTGGAGCAAGTAGAGGTTTTTAAGCAGAAAGGAAAATGACATATGGAAGATAATTTTAAAAGCGATCCACGGATACCTATAATTAAAACAGTGTGTGTAGGTATTGTAATAATATGGTTACTGAGCATGTTTGCTTTTGCTGGTAAATGTATTGCAACCTACAACAGCCTTATTGATGCAAATGAAAACGTTAAATTGGCAAAATCTAACGTTGAGAATATGATGCAAAGAAGGCTGGAACTTATACCTGATTTGGTAGAAACAGTTAAAATGTATACTAAGCATGAAGAAAAAATCTTTGAGGATATTGCCTTGGCTAGTACAGCACTTTCAAATAGTTGGATAAATGGCGATCCGAAAGAGATAAGTGAGGCTAATGAGAAAGTTAGTACAGAGATAAACGGAATTATTTCTGTGGCTAAGAAATATCCAGAGTTGACAAGCGGTAAACAATATACTGCTTTGATGGATGAATTGGCTGGATCTGTGAATAGAATTGCAACAGCTAGAGATAGATATAATCAACAGGTTGCAATTTATAACAAGAAGGTTAATAAGTTTCCGGGTAATATAGTTGCTGGCATATTCGAATTTGAAGAAATGGAAGAATTTGAAGCCGATAAAGAGGCTGAAAAAACGAATATGGTAAATTTTAATTGAATGTGAGTATTTGATGAAAGACCAAGATAGCGATTGCTGTCTTGGTCTTTTACATATAATATAAAGAAAAATACATATAAAATTTTTTCACACCTTGCTGGCGCATTCCTCGGAATTTGAAAATGAAAATTTGACAATTTTATTTTCAAATCGGGTAGAATGCTTCAATCGAACTCACTTCGTTCGTTTGGTCCCTGCGCGGTGGCTCAAAAATTTTATATGTATTTTTCTTTTTAATTAATATTAATTGACAAATAGTGGAAATAATATTATAATAACGTCGTTACCAAAATATGTAAAGATATGATATTAATATATCTATTTGATGGGAGGTAATTATGAGCAAAACTGAAAAATGTAAGAATGTAACTTTATGTGTATTGAAACCTGATGCACTTAAGAGAAAAATTGTTGATTCGATAATCAATGATATTCGGAAAAACGGGTATGAAGTAGGAAATTTTATTCAAAAACGTCTTACTGTAGATGAAGTTTGTACTTTATACTATGAGAGTAGAGATCAGCCATTTTTTTTAAATCTGATGAAGTATATGACGTCTGGTGAAGTGGTGATTTGCTTGATAAATGGTGATGACAATGTTGTTGAAAGGTTTAACAATTTTGTCGGCTCTACAAATCCACAGCACAGCCAGCTAGGTACTTTGAGAAGAAAATATGGTATGAACATTTTGGAGAATACAATTCATTCATCAAATGAGAATAGATTGTATTATGAAATCAAGTGTTTGTACAAGGTTGAGTCTGCTGAAGACATAATTAACTTTCCTGATTATTTCATGCTTAAGGACGGTACTTATTGTCATACAGTGTCTGAACACTGTTATGAGAATGGAAAAGTTATTGGAATACCTAAGTATTTTAAAGTTACAGGTGCTGAAAGGGATACACGTCTTATTAACAGATATCAGTATGCAAGGAATAATTCTATTGAAGAATCTATTTTATACTCAAAGCTTTTTAATAATATACAGGTTGACAAAGTTGATAGATTCGGAGAAGAACTGTGCTTGTTTAAACCAGAAGAGATTGCTAGAATATACAATCCTTTTGAGAAAACAAAAGAGTTATATAACTACGATGGAAATGAAACAATTTTGAAGGATACAAAACAAATAATAGATATAATGATAAATGAACTAGGAATTTTATTAGAGAACATAGGAATAGAAGGAAGTATTTTGCTCGAAGGATATATGGACTGTTCGGATATCGATATTGTTGTTAAGGGAAAAGAATCAGTAAGCATGTTGAGGCAGAACTTTAACGGTTTGAAGAGAAATCCGGCAATTAAACTGTATGACAAATCTGATCTTAAGTTAATATTCTCAAGAAGAAAAAAATATGCATCGTTTGATACATTGGATGAAATGATTGAGCAAGAGAAAAAACGGACAGTTGGGCTGATTAATGGCAGGAGATTTTGGATGCAGCCTATTTTAGGAAACAATTTCTTGGAAAAGAAAGAAAAGAGAAGACTGTACAGGCTGGGAGAATTTAAGTCGAATGTGGAAATTGTAGATGATACAAATGCTTTCCTTTGGCCGACTTATTACATGGCTTATAATAAGCACTATGGTATTGTGAAGATTGAATGCTATGATCCGGTGTATATGAATCAAGCAGGTCAGTCGGATCAGGTGTTTATTAATGCGCCAATGTATATTGATTTGGATACAGAAGAGAAGATTGTTATTTTTGCACCATGGATTAAAAGCAGTCAGGTGTTCAAGAGAGTGAATAAGTAAAAAATACCGTTTCCTTACCTAATTGGGTAAGAAGAAAATATCGCTAATTCTAAAAAAGAGTTAGTGATATTTTTAATTTTATAGATATTCAATTATTCCTTTGGGAAAAATAATTTTTTCTCCTGATTTAAATTCATCAATACTAATCCATTCTCCTGGAGAAGCTATATCATTATCTAGTATTGTATAATTTTCTTTTAATGATTCTTCTGGTATTGTTATATCAAATAAATAAACTAATTCATGACCATTTTTTCCATTGTATACAAAGTGACTGTCTATTGTGCCTAATTCTTTATTTACTATAATATCAATATTTAGTTCTTCTTTAAATTCTCTTTTAACCGCTTCTAGTGGAGTCTCATTTTCTTCAATTCCACCGCCAAGACATCTATAGAAGTCAATTTGCTCAACTTTGTCATGACCTTTTTCAACAAGAACTTTGTTATCCTTTATTGCAATACCCAATGCAACTTTTCTTAAATCTTTTTCTGTAAACATAAAAACCCCACCTTTATAATATTTTAAACAGAGGCTATTATACTTTATATTCATGATAAAGTCAAACGATAACCACTTGGTAAAATATGTATATGAGAGCTATTGCGATTTTATGCAAGTTATAATATTATATATGTGGTATATTTATTTAAAAAGAGAGGAAAGTGATTGATATGTCAAATGAAATACTATTGCCGAATTATGAGAAGTCAATATTAAATTTAATAACATCTGTTTTGAAAAAATATGATGTTGAATCTGATTATTCAGAACTTAATGAGCTTAAAGAGATAATTAATAAAGAATATAATAATGTTGTAATGCTTATTTTAGATGGAATGGGAGAGAATGTTTTGTCATATAATTCTCCAAATGGAATTTTTGAAAAAAATAAAGTGTGTGATATTACAAGTGTTTTTCCTTCAACAACAACTGCTGCGATGACTACGTATTATTCTGGAAAACCGCCTATAGAAACAGGTTGGATAGCATGGACGCAATATTTTAAAGAGTATGGAAAATATGTTAATGTACTTGCTGAAGAAGATGATTTAAGTGGTGAAATGTTGAAACAAAAGGATTTAAAAATAGCTGATATAATAGGATATAAACCTATTTATGAAAAAATCCTTGAAAAGAATAAAGATGTACAGGTATGCGAAATTATGCCTGAATATTGCAGAAAGAAAACAAAATTAACAATTAGCGCTAATAATATTGATGAAGTTTGTTATGGAATTTCAACTATTTGTTCTTGTAACAAAAAGAAGAATTTTGTATTTGCTTATTGTGATAATCCAGATGGTATTTTACATAAGGCTGGTTGCTACTCGCCAGAGACGAAAGAGTTTATCAAGATGGCTGAAAACAGAGTAGAGCAATTGATTGATGAGTTACGAGAAACGAATACACTTTTAATTATTTCAGCTGATCATGGTCATAATGATATAAAAGAAAAGATTAGTATTATGGATTTGCCTGAAATTGAAGATTGTTTAATTATGCTACCTTCATTAGAAGCAAGAGCTATTAGCTTTAATGTAAAAGAAGATAGAAAACAAGATTTTGAAAATGAATTTAATAAAAGATTTAAAGATACATATATTTTATATACAAAGGAAGACTTTATAAAATCCGGTTTGATGGGTAATGGAAAGCAACATAAAAAGATAGATGATTTTATTGGAAATTATGTTGCGATTGCTGTTTCTGATACAATTATTGCACTTGAGAATTATTCTAATATGGAGAGAAAAAGAAAATCAGAGAAGAAGTCTACTCATTGCGGGCTTACGAGAAATGAAATGTTAGTTCCAGTAATTGCATTTGAGATATAATTACGAAAATACCAGTATGTAGTTCGTTATACTTACATACTGGTATTATTTTAATGACTAATTTCAAATCATATTATAAGGTTGTTTTAAATACAAGTTTATTCTATGCAATTAATTTTTCCCGAATAAATTGAAAAGTACAAGCATATGATTATAAAAAAGAGAAAAGAGGATATGTGTATGCGTGAATTAGTATTTTTTAATGAAAAAGCTTCAAAGGTTTGTAATGATGTTGATGAACTAAGAGGAGTATGGCCACCAAAGGTAGAGGATAAAAATTTTTTAAATGAGTATTTAGAATCTAGAAATTTTGTGTCAAATAAAAACGACGAAATTGGTAATTTTGAAAAAGAAATGGCACAATATTTAGATACTAAATACTTTTCTTTTTTTGAGTCAGGTGCTTCAGCATTGCATTCAGCTTTAATTGCTTGTGATGTTTCATATGGAGATGAGGTAATTGTTCCTGCATGGACGTTTGCAGCGCCAGCATTTCAAGTAATTAGAACAGGTGCGATTCCTATATTTGCAGATGTTAAAGAAGATACATATAACATAGATGAAGGACAAGTTGAAGAATTATTAAATAAATTCAAAAAGGTAAAGGCAATTATTGCTGTTAATATGCAAGGCTATCCAAGTAACTTGAAAGAACTTAGAAAAATTGCTGATAAATATGGAGTTAAATTAGTGGAAGATTGTGCTCAGGCATTTGGAGCAAAAATTGATAATAAATATGTTGGAACATATGGCGATATAGGATGTTTTAGTTTTATGTCTGTGAAGCAATTGGCTTCATGTGGAGAGCTAGGAGGACTTTGTACTAATAATGTAGATTTATTTAATAAGGCTAATTCTGTTAAAACATATGCTCAAAAGATTGTAGAAGGTGATCCTAATTTTTATTATAATTCTTTTACTTATGGATATAATTATAAGCCTAGTGCACTTAATTGTTTGTTTTTGAAATATCAATTAGAAAACTTTGATAATGTGATTAAAAAGATTCAAAAGAATGCAGATAGACTAACAGAATATTTGAAAAATAATATTGATTTTTTGAATCCACCTAAAATAGAAAACGACTGCGAGCATGTATATCATTTATATAGAATTAATTGCGATGTGAAAAAATTAGGAGTAAAAAATGTTCGGGAAGTTTAGAGAAACAATTATGAAGGTATTGAAGGCAGAGGGATTGACTACGAGATTGTATCAAACTCATCCTGTTTATAAGCAACTGATATTCCAGAAAATTTTTGATGGAGAAGAGTATCCTTGGAAATTTAATAAGGAGTATATGGATTTATATAAAGAGAATTATTCAAATTATAGTCATGTACAGACATTGAATGTAATTGATAATACGTTTGCAATTGGAAACAAAAGTTCTGCACCATTTTATTTTATGCAAGATGAGGTCATAGATTTGTATATACAGGGATTTGAGAAGATTAAAGAGAATATAAATCAAATAGTGGAGTATTGTAATGATGAGGAAGAGTATCATAGTCCATATGAAGGAATTGCTAGGTTATCGGATACTAATGGGAAATTTATTTAATATGTAAATAAGCGAATCTATTTTTTGTAGATTCGCTTATATAAATTATTCTTCAATAATTGGTGGAATGAAATTTTCAATAGCATTTCTTAATTTTGGATTGTATACTACAAAATGAATTGATGGGCTATTATCCTTTGAAATCATAATGTATTTTTGATCATGAAAAGTTACTTGAATATTTTTAAATGTACGATTTGGACTTTTTGTTAATTTATAATTAGGTGTATTTTTTTCATATTCGTGAGTTAATTTTAAATGCTCTTTATATTCATCATATGTATAATAAATTTTCTTTTCAAAAAAACAGGTAGAAAGAGATAGAGAAATTAAATGTTTTTCAAAATCTTTCTTTGAAAACTCAAAGTAGTCATCTTCTAAAATGTCATTTTTAACTATATCTGATATAATTTTTTTCTTTTTTTCTAGTTCTGAATAGATTGAGTTTATATCCGCTTCTGAAACTTTATTCCTTTTTAATATTTTGGCTAATAATTCTTTTGACATAGTGTGAATGGGGAGCGAAGATAAAATTCTTCTACGTTTTCCTTCTAATTTGGAATTTGACATTAAGAAGGCATTGAATTCATTTTGATTTTCTGCACGGTATATATCCATAAGTGAGTTAGCTTTTTTCAATAAGTGATCGGCTTTTGATTTGTAGTAGGCAATTTCTGATTTATTTGTAGTTAAATAATATTTTCCATCTGAATGATAGCCATTTATACTTTCGCCATTAAGAGCTACAGTTCCTGAAACATAGTTTAAGTGACCATAAATATTTGTATTTGCATTTTTAAAGTAGAATGGAGAAATTTGACCTGTCATATAAATTGGAATCCAACTTTCTAGTCCAAGCATCATTTCTTCAAATGGTCTATCTAGGTTATGAATTATATTTAAATGTAATCCTTTTTTTAGAGTCATAGCAATTGCAAACATCCACTTTTTGCCGAAGTCTACGTCTTCTGCCATATCTTCCATTGGCATATCGCTACACATGAAGACTGGTTCAGTTGATTTTGAAAGTACAGTTGCTTTGAAGAAATCTAGTTCACCTTTTTTCATTTCTTCTAGACCATAGTAGTTTCTTGAGGAAGCTTTGTAAAATGGCACAAAAGGAATTTTTATCTCATCAAAATGAATTGCTTTTATGTATTCATTTAAATCGAAATTATCTAAATGATTTAAAAAATTGCTAACATATGTACTGTCTGAATATGAGTTATTTGAAATCCATTTATTAAGTTCAAAAGAATAGTTTGCTTCATTTTCTAGGTCAGCTATGGAACAATTCATTAAAATAGAAAGGGTTTCTTTGTTTTCAGCGCTTTTATATTTGTTTACTATAAATGAGCAAACTGAGCTTATAAATTCTGTAGGTTTTGATGAATTTCTATTTCCTGAACGAATTTTAGAAATGAATGATGCATCATATCCAATAAAACGTGAAAGTTCAGCAATGTTGATGTTTAATGCAGAAATAATTGCGTTTATATTTTTGCTTAAATCTTCAAAATTAATATCTATATCGTTTAATGAACTAGCTAATTTACTTGAAATTTCTTTTTTAGATAGTTCTATATTGCTATTTTTACTAAGCTCGTACAAGCCATCAACTAATTGATCAAATTGTTTGCTTTTTAGTGTTGGTGTTCGTTCTCCTTTTCTGTAACGACTAATAACTGCGGATGATAATTGTGAAGTAGTTGATAGGTCTTTTGATGAGCAATTAATTTGTTCTATATATTTGTTTAATGCTTCTGAGAATGTCATGAATACCTCCGTAATTTTTAAAAGATGAGTCTATTATAACACATTTACCTAATATTCCAAGCATAATTGACTTTAATATATGGTGTATTATATAATTCATACAATGTTTAAGTATAGGAGGAGTTTTTATGGAAGAGATGTTTGATGTTTTAAATGAATGGGGCGAGTATACTGGTGAGGTTGCTTCTAGAGATAGATGTCATACAGAAGGATTATGGCATAGAGCGGTGTATGGTTTTGTTATAGATAAAAATAAAAATGTTTTATTGCAAAAAAGAAGTGCAAGCAAGAAAGCATGGCCTAATATGTGGGATGTAACAGTTGGCGGGCATGTTGATGCTGGCGAGTTTGGAAGGCAAGCTTTAATTAGAGAAGCAAAAGAAGAATTGGGATTAGATATTACTGATGATGATATAAAATATTTAGTTGGTTCTACATCTATTGATACAGCTAAGGGAATTAATAAACATTATAATGAGTGTTATTTAATTTTAAAAGATGTAGACATATCAGAAATAAAATTACAAAAAGAAGAGGTTTCAGAGGTTCGTTATTTTTCAAAGAAAGAAATATTAGAAAGAATAGATAATAATTTAGATGGATTGACTACTAAGACAGGTCCTTGGACTTTTTTGAAGAAATTATTGGAAAAATAATAATGACATGTGAAAAAATTCTTAATATAAAATACACAGGCAAGCTTCCAACGGAATAATTTAAAAAAGTATATATTATTTTTAAAAATCTGCTAAAAATTACAAGTTTTAACTAAATAGTGTTATGTTGACGATATTATGTAAATGAGGTATAATAGCAGAAGCAACTGTTGAAGATTTTGAACTATTATTATAGTAGAAAGGAAAAAATATGCTTAAAGTTTTAAAAAATCGGACACTAGATGAGTTAGTAAATTGCTTTTATACCTCTAAGAAGAGAGCTGTAGTATTAGCACAGGAAGATGTTACATCATTGTATGCGGAGATGGCACCACTTATCGCATCTAATGAAACCAATTCTTATATGAAAAAGGTTATAAAAAATGGTGATAGTGTACTTGCGATTGCGGGGGCTTTTGATCATTTAGCTGATATGGTCTTACATGGTGCTAAAAACATTATGGCAGTTGATATAAATGAGTTACAGTTTCCTATATGTTGGTTGAAGTATTGGAGTTTTTGCTTTTTTACTTCGTGTAGAGATTACATGGATTTTATCTTGAATCCTACTAGTAAAAAAATGCTGGATACTGATATCATGAAATCTGTGTTGGACTTTGTTCCAGATGGTGACATGAAAGAGTTCTGGAAGAGAATCTATGAGCAGACTTCACCATTAGAAATCAGAAGAAATTATCTGTATGGTGAGCAGAAGTTCATTGGTTCGTCTGAGGGCAGGGAGATGAATTATCAATATTACCGAAAAGACAACTTCACTAAAGTTAAGGAAAGTTTGGATTCTACTTGTATCTATTTGCAGAATTCCAATATTTTTGATATTGACTTCTGCGGTAACTTCGATGTGGTGCATTTATCCAATATTCATAACTTTATGAGTGAGTCTTTTACTTGCAGCAAGTTGAAAGCACTTCATGATAAGCTCAAGCCGGGAGCTAAGGTAATTATTTATTGTATGGGTATGAGAAAATGCTGGTTTGACATTTCCAAAAAAGGCGGAACAATTTTGCCTATGGATGATTTAAACTGGGAGTTTATGAACGAACAGATTTTTATCAGTGTGCAGAGCCAGATCGTAACAACAATGAATATTTACCGGAGCATGCTCGAACTTTTCAACAGTGTCGAAGTGATTGAGGTTAAGACTAGCAAAGGAATGGTTATGTACAATACAGGTACAGATTGTGTTATGGTTTTGACTAAATAACTTGGCATGTATGTGGCGGGGAGAAATCCCCGCCTTTTTCTACTTTTTGCATTATTGACAGTATACCTCTATAGGGTGTATACTTTATAATTGCAATGATTAGAATATTATATTTAATTTTTGAGAGGATTATATGAAGGATTATTTATATTTAGATTATGCAGCTAATACGCCTGTTGATGAGGAAGTTTTAAAAACTTTTAATAATGCTACATTAAAGTATTTTGCTAATCCTAATGCAACTCATGGATTAGGTGTAGAAGTAAATGAAAAAATAATTAAAACAACTGATGAAATAATAAATTTATTTAAAGAGAACACATGTTTAAATGATAATATGGAAATAGTATATACATCAGGATCTAGCGAGTCAAATAATCTAGCAATTAAAGGTGTTGCACAATCATATAAAGAAAATGGAAAGCATATTATTTCAACTTTTTTGGAACATTCATCAGTTAGTAGTCCACTTTCATATTTAAAAGAACAAGGCTATGAAATTGACATTGTTGGAATTACTAGTGATGGAAAAGAGCTTTTGCTTCGTGGAGAATTAGTTTGAGTCATTTAGTAACAGAGGAAGATATAGATAAATTTTTAGAGATTTTTGATAAATGTTATAAAGAAATGATGTAAAGAAAGAGGTTTTGTATGGAAAGATATGAAGAGATTGAAAAGTCAATAATTACTACATATCGTAAAGGAATATGGGGAAAGTTCATAAAAGGTATTAAAGAATTTAATATGGTTGAAGAGGGCGACAAAATTGCTGTTTGTATTTCTGGCGGTAAAGATTCTATGCTTTTGGCTAAGTGTATGCAAGAATTAAAAAAACACAGGAAGGTAAATTTTGAACTTGTTTTTTTAGTAATGGATCCAGGATATAATCCTATAAATAGACAAAAGGTTATTAATAATGCTAAACTACTTAATGTTCCTATTACTATGTTCGATACTGATATTTTTGCTTCTGTAGAGCGAATTGATGATCATCCTTGTTATATATGTGCTAGAATGCGAAGAGGCTATTTATATAGAAAAGCTCAAGAGCTTGGATGCAATAAGATTGCACTTGGTCATCATTTTGATGATGTTATTGAAACTATTATGATGGGAATGTTATATGGTGCACAAACTCAAACAATGATGCCTAAATTGTATAGTACTTCTCACAAGGGTATGCAACTTATTCGTCCTTTGTATTATGTTAAAGAAGCGGATATTATAAAATGGAGAGAAAGAAATGATTTACATTTTATTCAATGTGCTTGTAGGTTTACTGAACATTGTACAATGTGTGATAATGGTGGTGGCGGTTCTAAGAGAGAAGAAATGAAAAAGCTTATTAAACAACTTCGTAGTGTTTATGATAATGTCGATATGAATATTTATAATAGTACTAAAAATGTTAATTTAAATACAATTATTTCATATATTAAAGATGGTGAAGTTCATAGTTTTATGGATAATTATGATGAAGATGGTTTGAAAAAACAAGAAAATATAGATTAGAAAAAAAGATTTTTGACAAATTTCATAGAAAATAATGTCAGAAATCTATTTTTTTAGCTTGAATACAAGGAAAAATTATTATATGTGATTTTTTGTGTTTTTATTTTTCTTATGCTATAATGCTTAATGTTGCTGAAAGGAGGGTGGTATGAGTACAATTACAAAGAGAGCTTTGGCTCAATCTTTAAAGAAAATTGCGGGGAAAAAAGAAATTAATAAGATTACAATAACTGATATTACAGATAAATGCGGACTTAATAGACAAACTTTTTATTATCATTTTAAAGATATTTATGATTTGCTTGAATGGATTTATATGAATGAGGTTATTGAGAAAATAGAGAAAAGCAAAATTGATGAGAACTGGCAACAAGGCTTTTTGTATGTCTTTGATTATATTATAAAAAATAAGAGGTTTATTTATAATACGTATAATTCAATTAGTAAAGATGCTTTTGTGAAGTTTATGTATAAACAGACTGATATTTTATTTTCTAATGTAATAGAAAGTAAAGCAAGTGGAAAAAATATTTCAGAAGCGGATAAAAAATTTGTATCAGATTTTTATAAGTTTGCTTTTGTTGGACTAATCCAAGATTGGATAGTTAAAAGAATGAAAGAAGAACCAAAAGATATTATTGATAAATTGAGTATTATGCTAGATGGATCTTTTGATACTTTTATTGATAATTTATCTGCTGTATAGCGGTAAATTCAATATAATAATTAAATTTTATAAACAAAAAGGTAGTTTTGTAATAAAAAAATACAAACTACTTTTTTTGTTTATTGAAATACGGGTATTTTATGAGTATCATTTGGGTAGAATTACATAAGAAAGGAATGAGGTTAGTTATGTATTATAGTAGTGGTAATTATGAGGCTTTTGCAAGACCTAAAAAACCTATAAATGTAGATAATAAATCTGCATATATTGTTGGTTCTGGATTGGGGGCATTAGCTGCAGCTTGCTTTTTAGTTCGTGATGGACAGATGAAAGGTGAAAATGTTCATATATTGGAAAAAGATAAAATTCCAGGTGGAGCTTGTGATGGATATTATTATAATGATGTTGGATATATAATGCGTGGTGGAAGAGAAATGGATAACCATTTTGAATGTATGTGGGATTTGTTTCATTCTATTCCATCAATTGAAACAGAAGGCGTAAGTGTTCTAGATGAATATTATTGGCTTAATAAAGCTGATCCCAATTATTCTTTAATGAGAGCAACAGAAAAATGTGGTCAAGATGCTCATACTGATAAAAAGTTTTCAATTTCAGATAAAGGTGCAATGGAAATAATGAAGTTGTTTTTTACGCCTGATGAAGATTTATATGATAAAAGAATTAATGAAGTATTTGATAATGAAGTTTTTAATTCTAATTTTTGGCTATATTGGAGAACTATGTTTGCTTTTGAAAATTGGCATAGTGCTTTAGAGATGAAACTTTATATTAAGAGATATATTCATCATATTGGTGGATTACCTGATTTCACAGCTTTACGTTTTACTAAATATAATCAATATGAATCAATGATTTTACCAATGGTTAAATATTTGGAGTCTTTTGGTGTTCAATTCCATTATGGAATGAAGGTAGACAATGTTTTATTTGATATTACTAATGAGAAGAAGCAAGCTAAGACTATTGAAGTTGAAGTAGATGGTAAGAAAAAATATATAGATTTAACTGAAAATGATTTAGTATTTATTACTAATGGCGGATGCGTTGAAAATTCTACACATGGTTCTCAAAATGAGAAAGCTGAATTCAATCCTGATATTAAGCCAGGTGGCGGTTGGGATATGTGGAGAAAGATTGCAGCGCAGGATAAATCTTTTGGTAATCCAGATAAATTCTGTTATGATCCAAAGCAAACAAATTGGATGAGTGCAACAGTTACAACTTTAGATGATAAAATTCCGCCATACATTGAAAAAATATGTAAGAGAGATCCGTTTAGCGGTAAGGTTGTAACAGGAGGTATTGTTACTGTCAAAGATTCTAATTGGCTATTAAGTTGGACGTTTAATCGTCAGCCACAGTTCAGGGATCAACCTAAAAATCAGCTTGTTGGATGGATTTATGGTTTATTTAGTGATAAACCTGGAAATTATATTAAGAAACCAATGATTGAGTGTACAGGAAAAGAAATATGTATGGAATGGTTATACCACTTAGGAGTACCAACTGATCAAATTGAAGAACTTGCTTCAAACAGTGCTAATACTGTTCCTGTTATGATGCCATATATTACTGCTTTCTTTATGCCAAGAAAGGCTGGGGATAGACCTTTGGTTGTTCCAGAAAAAAGTGTTAACTTTGCATTTTTAGGCCAATTTGCAGAAACACCAAGAGATACAATATTTACAACTGAGTATTCAATTCGTACAGCTATGGAAGCGGTTTATACTTTATTGGACATTGATAGAGGCGTTCCAGAAGTTTGGGGTAGTACGTATGATATAAGAGATTTATTGAATGCTACTATTAAATTACGTGATGGAAAGCCATTAACTGATATGAAATTGAGTTTACCTCAAGAAGTTATTTTAAATAAAGCTCTTAAGAAGATTAAAGGAACTGATGTTGAGAAGTTATTAAAAGAATATGGGGTTGTAGATTCAAGCAAGAATTAAAAAACATAAGTTTTATAAAAAGAAAAAATTCATATTAATTTTTACACCTTAAATGTATTTGGTCCATTTGGATTTTAAACGGTGCTTTAAAATTTAATATGGATTTTTCTTTTATTCTAAAATTGACATATCAAGAGTTGTAATATTATAATATTGAAAGAATTATTTTAAGTTAGAGAGGGTGTGATTTCTTGTTAGAATTAGAAGAGAACAAAAAGATTATAAATGCATTAAAAGAAAAAATAGAAAGTTTAGGTGAGTCTCTTTGACATTGCTGAGAAAAAGCAAGAACTAGAGAGCCTAGAGGCTAAGACTTTAGAACAGGATTTTTGGAATGATAGCAAAGAATCTGGAAAAGTATTAGCTAAGATTAAATCTTTAAAAGATATTGTTTCAAATTATTCTAAAATTTATGATGAAGTTATTAATTTGATTGAAATGACTGATTTGGTTATGGCTGATTTTGATGAAGATTTAAAAAAAGAAATATTAAATAATACTAAACTTGCTTCAGATAAGGTAGAAAAATTAGAATTACAAACTTTCTTATCTGGAAAATATGATAAAAATAATGCGATTGTTACAATTCACCCAGGTGCTGGTGGAACTGAATCTCAAGACTGGACTGAAATGTTATATAGAATGTATACTAGATGGGCTAGCAAGTCTAATTATCAAGTAAATGAAGTAGATTTCTTAGAAGGTGACGAAGCTGGTATAAAGAGTGTTACTTTTGAAGTTATTGGCGAAAATGCTTATGGATATTTGAAAGGCGAAATGGGAGTTCACAGACTTGTTCGTATTTCTCCTTTTGATAGTAATAGTAGAAGACATACATCTTTTGCTTCTGTTGAAGTTTTGCCTGAAATTACAGATGATATAGAACTTGATATTAATCCTGATGATTTAAGGGTTGATACTTATAGAGCATCTGGAGCTGGCGGTCAGCATGTAAATAAAACTTCGTCTGCTGTAAGAATTACTCATATTCCTACAAATATAGTTGCTCAATGTCAATCTGAACGTTCTCAAATTCAAAATAGAGAAACCGCAATGAAAATGTTAAAATCTAAATTGCTAGATTTAAAAGAAAAAGAACAAAAAGAAAAAATTGAAGATTTAAAAGGCGTTCAAAGAGATATAGCATGGGGAAGCCAAATTCGTTCTTATGTTTTTTGTCCATATACATTAGTTAAAGATCATAGAACTAATTATGAAGTTGGAAATGTTCAAGCTGTTATGGATGGCGATTTAGATGGTTTTATTGAAAGTTACTTGAAAATGAAATAGAGGTTTAAAATGAAACAAATTGATGAAAAAACAAATGTTATGAGAATTTTAGATGGAAAGAAAATTGAATATAATCATTATAATTACTTAGAATCTGGTGCTATCAGCGGTATGGAAGTTGCGGAAGCTTTAAATGAAAATCCAGACATGGTTTTTAAAACTTTAGTTACAGTTGGCAAAAGTGGAAATCACTATGTTTTTTTATTACCAGTTAATAAGGAACTTGATTTGAAAAAAGCGGCTAAAAGTGTTGGTGAGAAAAATATTGAAATGATCAAATCTAAAGAGTTATTTTTGTTAACTGGCTATATTCATGGAGGCTGTTCTCCAATTGGTATGAAAAAGTTTTTTAAAACTGTTATTCATGAATCTGCTTCTGAATTTGATAAGATTTTGTTTAGTGGAGGAAAAGTTGGATATCAGGTTGAAATTCGTTTACAAGATTTAAGTAAAGTTATTAAATATGATGTAGCCGATATTGTTGCAGAACAAAAGCGGACATAGATAAAATTGGTACAAATTATAGTATTTTATAGTCCGCGTCTTTGCGTGTGCGTGAAATTTGCAAAATATTTATATTATAGGAAAGTAATTAAAAGAAAGAAGATTAAAAATGAAAACGAAGAAAAAAAGTAATTTTATTAAAAATTTTGTTGTGTTTGCGCTTCTTATATTTTTGACTTTTTATATCTTATTTAAAGATCAAAATTTATTTGATATTTTTGGAATTTTAAAGTCAGTAAAATTGCCATTTGTAATGATTGCTATTTGTTGTATGTTTTTGTATTTAGTATTAGAAGCTGTTAATTTAGGAAGAACATTAAAGAATTTGAATGAGAAATCATCTTTTTGGCAAAATGTTAAGTATGCATTTATTGGTTTCTTCTTTAGCTCTATTACGCCTGCTGCTAGTGGTGGTCAACCTATGCAAGTTTATTATATGTATAAGGACAAAATTTCAGTTGCTAATTCAACATTAGCATTGCTTATTAATTTGACGAGTATGCAGATTATTACAATTGGATTTGCTTTATTTAGTTTGATATTTAATTATCAATATTTGAATAGGGTATTAATTATTTGTTTTATTGTAGGAATTTTGTTAAATGCAACTGCATTATCACTTCTTATAATAGGTGTATATTCTAGAAGGTTATCAAAGTGGTTAATTGAATTTGCACTTAAAGTTTTAAAATTTTTTAGAGTTAAAAATTTAGATGCTAAAAAAGAAAAATTTGAAAGTGAACTTGCTAGATATCAAGAGAGTGCAGTTTATATTAGAAATAATAGATTATTAATGATAAAGATTTTACTTACCACTTTAGTTCAGTTTACAATTTATTATAGTATTACATATTGGACTTACAGAGCATTAGGATTTAATGATCATAATGTAGCGGAAATTGTTACAATGCAGTCTGTTCTTTTTGCTACTGTATCTGGAATTCCTTCTCCAGGTGCTGTTGGAGTTAGTGAAGGAGCATTTACAGAAATATTTAGAAACGTATATCCTAAAAATGTAATGGGAAGTGCTGTTTTATTAAATAGAGGCATTAATTTCTATTTATATGTTTTAATTTCAGGAATAGTTACTGCTATTAATCATATAAAAAAGAAAGATGTCGAGGGAATAGATGAGGAGGAAAGTAAATGTTAAAAAATAAATTGATTAAATTTATTACATCATTGCTATTGTTCTTTTTCATGGTTGCATATTATTTTAATCCTTCTGTTAAGGTACTTTCTGTAGTTATAATTGCTTTATGTTTGCTAAAATTTATTGCTGTTACAATTTTAGAACCTGATAGTATATGGGAGATTATTAAAAAGTTTATTTATATTGTAATTGGATTACTATTTGTATTTGGGTTAATTTATAATAATATTTATTGTGAGAGAATTGCAGAAGTATTGATTGCAATTGATACTGTGATTGAAACACATAGAGTTAGAAAAAAGATTTAAAGAGAATGGCTTATATGAGCTATTCTTTTTTTATCTTATTGTATTGAAATTTATGAAGATTTTAGATATTTAGATGATGAAGATGAGAACTACTCAAATATTGATTTCAATGGATTTACTTTATATGTTAATGGTAGCGCTATAAATTAGTGGTTGACTTTTGTTTTAGATTTATGTTACAATGTTTACATAAGTTAAATTTAATTGCGTTTTAAAAAGATATTAGTAGAGTTTTATTTTGAATTTAGAGAGATAATGGCTGGTGAAAATTATTTTCGGATAATTCTTGAATTACAAATCTTATAGTGATTAACGGGTTGCGTTCGAATACGCTATTAATGAGACAATAATTTATTGTGAATAAAGGTGGTACCACGAGATAGTTCGTCCTTTTATATGGATGAGCTATTTTTTTATACGAATATTATATAGAAGAAAAGGAAGGTATTAATATGAATAATTTAGATGTTATTAAAAGAAAGGCTGTTCAAATTTTTTCAGAAGAAGATTTGGATAGAAAATTGAATAGTGGAAAGAAGTTAACTATTAAGCTTGGAGCAGATCCATCAAGACCAGATTTACATATTGGTCATAGTGTGGTATTAAGAGTACTAAAGGCTTTTCAGGATATGGGGCATGAAGTTGTGTTTGTTATAGGTGATTTTACTGGAATGATTGGAGATCCTTCTGGTAAGAATAAGACAAGACCTGCTCTTACTTTTGAACAAACAAGAAAGTCTGCTGAAACATATTTAGAACAAGCAACTAAAATATTAGATAAGGATAAGACTCGTATTGTATTTAATTCAGAATGGCTTTCTAAGCTGAACTTTGAAGATGTAATAAAATTATGTTCTAAATATACTGTTGCTAGAATTATGGAAAGAGATGATTTTAAGAATAGATTTGAAAATGGATTACCTTTATCTATGCATGAGTTATTATATCCATTAATGCAAGGATATGATTCTGTTGCTTTAGATGCTGATATCGAAATTGGGGGTACAGATCAGACTTTTAATTTACTTGTAGGCAGAGAACTACAAAGAGATTATAATCAAGATCCTCAAATTGTTATGACTTTTCCTTTACTTGTTGGTTTGGATGGAAAAGAGAAAATGAGTAAGTCTTTAGATAATTACATTGGTCTTAATGATGATCCTTTTGATAAAGTAGTTAAGAGTATGAAGATTCCTGATGATGTATTAAGACAATATTTTGAGCTGGCTACTGATTTGCCTTCTGATAGAATTGATGAGATTATGAATGGCGATATTATAGATGCTCATTTTAAGTTCGCTAAAGAATTATTAAAGATGTATGATGATGTTTCTATTTTTGATGAGCTTAAACAAAAGTACCTAGATGTGGCTAATGGAGGAATAAGAGATAATATAGAAGCGGTTAATGTTGAATACAAGCAAATAAATGTTTGTGAATTACTTATTAAGGTTGGTTTTGCTAAATCCAAGGGTGAAGCTAAAAGAATGATTCTTGGAAATGGAGTTAAAATTGATTCTAAACTAGTGAATGATGTTACTGGGATTATTGATTTGTCTGAAGGTGAAAAAGTAATTCAGTTTGGAAAAAATAAATTTATTAAAGTGTTTTAGTGTATAACATTTTTCCTCCTTTTTGCATATTATATTCCAAAAAGGAGGATTTGTTATATGTTTTCAGATTTAAATTCTTATACTCAATATTATGGAATGAATAATAGCCCGTTTGTTAATCAGGGATTTAATCCTAGTAATTTAAATAATGGTTTTGATTTTAGAACAACTGGAATGACTGGTTTTAATAGTGATGAATTAATTTCTTTTAGTCAAGCTATTGATATGATTAGAAAGTCTGTTGGTGATGAACGTTCTGATGAGGTATTTTATGATGCTTTGATTAAAATGGCTCCTAATGATAGGGATAAAGAGATTATTACTGGTATTCGTGATGATGAGAGAAAGCATAATAGAATTTTGAGAGAGTTGTATTTTAATTTTACTGGGCAAATGATTCCGGTTGATTCTTCTAATGATTCTTGCGAGAGTGATTTTACGTATAAAGCTGGATTGGAGAAGGCTTTGTTTGGAGAACTAGAAGCGGTTGTTAAATATAGAAGAATAATGGGAGTTATGCCAAGTGGCAATAGCTATATTTTATTAATGTCAATTATGACTGATGAGTTGAGACATTCAGCTATGTATAACTATTTGATACATATGGCTAAATAATTACAAATAAAAGCTTAAATTCGTTTGACAGTATAGTACATCCGTGATAGAATATGTTGACATAAAGCAAATGCTTTGATAGTAACTCATAAATATAGCTTTTTTTAAAAAGGAGTGAACATTATGAATAAGTTTGACTTAAAACCTGGTGAAACTTTAAGAGTTGGAGAAAGATATGTTTTTGTTCATTCTAAAACGGAAAAGATGTACCGGTATTATGGCTTAAATGGCAATTATATTGGTTCTTTTTCTGAAGAACAAATTCAGTCCAATCCGGATGAAAACTGTATTTTTGGTAAAGATCGCATTTGGATGAGAAAAGATGGTTCTTGGGTAGTATTAAACTATAAGGCAAGAATTATTTGCGATTATTCAATCAAAAATGTGAAGATCTCAGAGGACAGAAAGTATGTTGTAATAATTTTAAATGATTATGAGGCAGAAATCTGGTCAATTAATGGAGAATTGTTACTCGAAAGAGATTTTTACAAGAACGTTGTTATATATGGAAAATACGCAGTACTCGAAATAGCAAATTATACTAAAGTATTTGATTTGGAAAAGGGAGAGTTTGTTGGCGATTTCTATATAACTGCAGAGTTTTCACTTGATGAGTTTCTGAATGCTCATAGTAAACAGGAAGAGGACACTGAGAAAAAAGCAGTGAATGAAGAAAATGAACAAGAATATTCATTGACTTTATTTAACAATGTTCAGGTAGGAACAAATGATGTTTTATGGCTTTGCGAAAAATATTTTGCTGTTTGTAAAAGAACTTGGAATATTGGAGAAAAAACCTGCTATGGAAAATTTGTAGCTAAGTGTTATACATTGGATGGAAAATTTATTGACAATACAGGAATTATCTATGATGAAGATGGTAATGTTTCTGATTTCAAGAGAATTGAAACTGATACTATACTTGCTTTGAGAGGCAGTGAAAAAAACTGGTTGATGACTAAAAGTAAAGCATGGAAATTGTTTGATTATTCAGGCAAAAAAAATGCAAATAAATTTTTCGATTGGCTTTTTGTTGATAAATCTAATAAATACTTGGTGTGCGGAATTTTTGGTACCAGTCCAGATAATCCAAGCTTGATATGTGTTTTTTCTATCAAGAAAGGTGAATTAATTTCAGAATGGTATGGATTTAAAACTATTGTGGCAATAGGCGAGGGATACTATGTACTGAAAGATTTTGATCAAAACAACTGGATTTACAATGAAAATGGCGAATTGATTTTTACTGCACCTATTTCTGATCCGATATACTGCATGGATGATCTGATTATTAAGAAGATTATTTACGGATACGACGTATATGACTGCTTACACGAGAAGGTTGATTTAATAAAAGCAATTGAAATTAATATTGAACTGAAGAAGGGTAATCGAAAAGTAATTTTGTTTACTTATGCTAAAAAGACCGGAGTGTACGCATATGATACAGATAAAGGATTTTATGAAATTGTTCCGATGAAATATGAAAAGGTTGAAGTAAGTGGCAATATTATTTATGCTCAGAACTTTTTAGAGGACGCTACAGAAGATATTTATGATTTAGGCGGAAAGCTGATTTCGTCAACGAGTAAGTAATTACGATAAAAAAGCTGGCAAACTATGATTTAGGTTTGCCAGCTTTTTACTATATTACATAGAAAACTAAGTATTTAAATTACGTAAAATAATATGCAGAAGAAGTGAAGTAGACTTCCTAAGAATATAAATATGTGAAATACAGAATGTATATATTTTTTCTTTTTTCCTAATCCGTAAAGAATAGCACCTATGCTATAAACAATTCCTCCTGCAAGTAGTAAACCGAAACCAAAGTTAGTTAATAACTGTGGCAAGATAGATGCTTTTATAATTATGCACCAGCCCATTAATAAATAGCATGCCATAGACAAGTATCTATATTTTTTAATATCTATTGAATTAAATAATATTCCTAATAATGCAGTTCCCCATATTATTCCGAAAATTGTCCATCCCATGGCTGAATCGTAGCTACGTAATGTACATAAACAGAATGGTGTGTATGAACCTGCTATTAATAAAAATATTGCACAATGGTCAAATATTTGAAAAATTTTCTTGGCTTTCAAGTTTGGACTTAGTCCGTGGTATATACTTGACATTGTGTATAATATAACCATTGATACTCCAAATATTACGCCACTTACTACTGAGTATGGATTATGATGGATTGCTCCAAAAATTGATAGTAACACAATGGCAACAATTCCTAAAACTCCACCGCAAATGTGTGTTACCATGTTAAAAATTTCTTCTCCCTTAGTATATGACGGTAAAACTCTGTCATCTAATTTTGTTCTTTTCATTTGAATACCTCCGTTTTTTAAAACTATATTATCTAGTATTCAATACTATATCATAATAGAATTAAATTGTCAAAAAAATTTTCCTTGATATAAGTCATTTTCTTTTAAAATTTTATCTAATCCGTTTAAAACTTTCTTTTTATGTAAGTTCCATGTAGGCGCCACAAGTAAATCTTTTGGAGCATCTCCTGAAATTCTATGGATAATTATTTCTGGAGAAATGTGTGTAATAACGTATACTAGGCAATCCATATAATATTCATATGAGATAGGTGAGTATAGTCCTTTTTCATATAGTTCATTCAATTTAGTATTTTTTACAATGTAGGTTGAATGAATTTTTATTCCTTGAATATTGTGTTTGTTTATAAATTTTATGGTATTTTCTAAATCTTGTTTGTTTTCATTTGGTAGTCCAATCATTATATGTGCAACAACGTCTATATGATATTTATTTAATATTTCTACTGCTTTAGTAAATTTGCTTGATAAATAACCTCTATTTATAAATTTTGCTGTTTCGTCATTAGCGGTTTGTAATCCTAATTCAACGCAAACATAGTATTTATTAGTATAGGTACTTAAAAGTTGTGCAATTTCTTCAGTGATGCAATCAGGGCGTGTGGCTATTTCTAGTCCTACAATTCTGTTATCTATAAGGCTGGAATCATATTTTTCTTTTAAATTTTCTATGGAATCATATGTGTTTGTGAAGTTTTGAAAGTATACAATAAATTTATTAGCTCTTTGTGATTTGTAGCTGTTTAAATATTGTTTTACTTGCTTTGCAATTGATAGATGTTGCAAGTGCTCGCCTGAGCCTTTTTCACTACAAAATATACAACCGCCATAACCTTTTTTTCCATCTCTGTTTGGGCATGTGAAGTTGCCGTCTATGCAGATTTTTAATGTTCTTTCGCCAAATTTTTCTTTTAAATATTGATTTAAATGTTTATATCTTAAATATCGTTCTTCCATTTTATTTTCCTTTCAAATATTAATATTATACAAGTGCTTAGGATAAAAGTCAAAAACTGTATAACTTTTCTATTAAATTAGTATTAATCTATTCTGCATACGAAAAAGAAAAATTCATATTAAAATTTTTGAATCACCGCGCAGGGACCAAGCGAACGAAGTGAGCTCGATTGAAGCATTCTACCCGGATTGAAAATAAAATTATTAAAATTTTATTTTCAAATTCCGAGGAATGCGACAGCAAGGTGTGAGAAAATTTAATATGCATTTTTCTTTATGTATAAAATAAATAAAAATTTTACACTGCGTGCTACTTGAAATTGAAATATAATGTTAATTATATATTTCGTTACAAATTTTTCTTTTTATATTGAAAAAAAAAATCCGTAATGATATTATGGCTTCGATAAAGTAAAGGTTAGAATAATTTATTGCTTTTGGACCTAAAATATATATGGAGGAGATTGCTATATGGAAAAAGAATACAAAATTGTAGATAGCGTTGAAGCTTTGGAAGAAACTATCAATAGTGTTAAAGAAGCTCAGAAAAAATTTGCGACTTACACACAAGAACAAGTTGATAAAATTTTTTTAGCTGCTGCTATTGCTGCAAATAAAGCAAGAATACCACTTGCAAAAATGGCAGTTGAAGAAACTGGAATGGGAGTTGTAGAAGATAAGGTTATAAAAAACCATTATGCTGCAGAATATATTTACAACAAATATAAAAATGCCAAAACATGTGGAACATTAGAATATGATTCAGCATATGGACTAAGAAAAGTTGCTGAACCTATTGGACTAATTGCTGCTGTTATTCCTACAACAAATCCAACATCAACAGCTATATTTAAAACATTAATTTCTTTAAAAACCAGAAATGGAATTATAATAAGTCCACATCCTAGAGCAAAAAAATCAACAATAGAAGCTGCAAAAATTGTTTTGGAAGCAGCTGTTGAAGCCGGTGCTCCAGAAGGAATTATTGCATGGATTGATGTTCCATCTTTGGAACTTACAAATACTTTAATGAAATCTTCTGATACAATATTAGCTACTGGTGGACCTGGTATGGTTAAATCAGCTTATTCAAGTGGAAAACCAGCACTAGGAGTTGGAGCTGGAAATACACCAGCAATTATCGATGAATCTGCTAATTTAGTTTTAGCTGTAAATTCAATTATTCATTCAAAGACATTTGATAATGGAATGATTTGTGCATCTGAACAATCAGTTATTGTATTAAATAATGTATATGACTCAGTTAGAGCTGAATTTGAAAGAAGAGGATGCTATTTCTTAAATCCTGAGGAAACAGAAAAAGTTAGAAAAACAATTATAATAAATGGAGCCTTAAATGCTAAAATAGTTGGTCAAAAAGCTCACACAATTGCTAATTTAGCTGGTGTTGAAGTTCCAGAACATACAAAAATTTTAATTGGAGAAGTAGAAAGTGTTGATATATCTGAAGAATTTGCACACGAAAAATTATCTCCAGTTCTTGCAATGTATAGAGCAAATGATTTTGATGATGCACTTGCTAAAGCATCTCAACTAATTAATGATGGTGGACTAGGACATACATCATCTTTATATATTGATACAATTAGTGGTCAAGATAAAATTGAAAAATTTTATAGTACAATGAAAACATGTAGAGTTTTAATTAATACTCCATCTTCACAAGGTGGTATAGGTGATCTTTATAACTTTAAGCTTAATCCATCTTTAACATTAGGATGCGGTTCATGGGGTGGTAACTCAGTATCAGAAAATGTTGGAATAAAACATTTATTAAATATAAAAACAGTTGCCGAAAGGAGAGAAAATATGCTTTGGTTTAGAGCACCTGAAAAGGTATATATTAAAAGAGGTTGCTTACCTGTAGCCTTAGAAGAATTAAAAAATGTAATGAATAAAAAGAAAGTATTTATAGTAACTGACAGTTTCTTATTCCAAAATGGATATACAAAACCAATCACAGATAAATTAGATGAATTAGGTATTGAACATACAACATTTTCAAATGTTGCTCCAGATCCACATTTAGCTTGCGCTATTGAAGGAACAAGAGCAATGAATGAATTTAAACCAGATGCAATTATTGCAGTTGGTGGTGGTTCAGCAATGGACGCTGGAAAAATTATGTGGGTTATGTATGAACATCCAGAAGTTGATTTCCTAGATATGGCAATGAGATTTATGGATATAAGAAAAAGAGTTTATACTTTCCCTAAAATGGGAGAGAAAGCTTATTTTATAGCTGTTCCAACATCTGCTGGTACAGGTTCAGAAGTTACTCCATTTGCTGTTATTACTGATGAGAAAACTGGTACAAAATATCCATTAGCTGATTATGAATTATTACCTAAAATGGCAATTGTTGATGCAAATATGATGATGGATGCTCCAAAAGGATTAACATCTGCTTCTGGTATTGATGCTGTTACACACTGCTTAGAAGCATATGCGTCAATGATGGCAACTGAATATACAGATGGTTTAGCAATTGAAGCTTTAAAAAATATATTTAAATATTTACCAAGAGCTTATGAAAATGGTGCAAATGATCCAGAAGCAAGAGAAAAAATGGCTAATGCAGCTACAATGGCTGGTATGGCTTTTGCAAATGCATTTTTAGGAGTATGTCATTCAATGGCTCATAAATTAGGTGCTTATCATCATATCGCTCATGGTATTGCAAATGCTTTAATGATTAATTTAGTATTAAGATTTAATGCAGCTGAAGTACCAGAAAAAATGGGAACATTCCCTCAATATGATCATCCACATACATTAAGAAGATATGCTGAAGTTGCAGAAGCACTTGGATTTGGTGGCTCTAATGATGAGGAGAGTTTAAATAATTTAATTAGAGAAATTGATATATTAAAAGATAAGATTGGTATAAAGAAAACAATTAGAGATTATGGTGTTGATGAACAATATTTCTTAGAGAAATTAGATGAAATGTCAGAACAAGCATTTGATGATCAATGTACAGGAGCTAACCCAAGATTACCACTTATTAGTGAAATTAAAGATATGTATTTAAAAGCATATTATGGAGGTGAACAATAATGTATTTGAATTTAGATAATCCAATTATGGAAAGAAGAACTAAAACAGTATATAAAGATGGTGACAAAACAATAAAATTATTTGTTGAGAATTATTCAAAAGCTGATATTCTTAATGAAGCATTAAATCAAGCAAGAGTTGAAGAAGGTACAGACCTTAATATTCCTAAGTTAATAGAAGTTAGTAAGGTTGATAATAGATGGGCTTTAGTTTCAGAACATATTGAAGGAACACCTCTTGATAAATTAATGGAACAACATCCAGAAAAATTAGATGAATATATGAACTTATTTATTGATGTTCAACTTAATATATTAGATCATACTGTTCCATTACTAAATAGAATAAAAGAAAAATATACAAGAAAGATTAACCAAACAGAATCAATACATGATAATGCTAAATATGAATTGCTACAAAGATTAGATGGAATGGAAAATCATAATAAAGTTTGCCATGGAGATTACAATCCAAGTAATGTTATTATAAAAGAAGATGGAACAGCATTTGTAATAGACTGGGCTCACGTTACACAAGGAAATGCTTCTGCTGATGCTGCAAAAACATTTTTACTTTTCTCAATGGATAAAAGAGAAGATTTAGCAAATAAATATATTGATATGTTTGCTGAAAAGAGTGGAATAAGCAAAGGTTTAATCCAAAGATGGATACCGATTGTTGCTGCCTCACAAATGGCTAGAGCAACAGATGAAGAAAGAGAATTCTTATCAAGATGGATTGATGTTGTTGATTATGAATAGAAATCTGTAAATGTTTTTAAAATCTCCCAATTTGAATTGGGGGATTTTTTTTGACATATTTCGTTTGTGGTGGTATTATAATAAAACAGTAACATTAATTATGCTTATTTTATAAAGGAGGATAGCTATATGAAAAAATATGCACAGTTAGAGTATTCCTTTACTGATGCTGAAATCGATCCCGAAAGTCGAGAAGCTCTGAAAAAGCAATTTAACAATTTGCCACAACATTGGTATAAAAGAATGTCACGGTATAATTGGAAAATAGTTGTTGTTGATGAGTTAGTTGATGTTAAAGACGAAATTCCATTGATTTTTAATGTCTCTTTTGATGAGATGACTATATATCTGAATAGTTCATCATCAGATGCATTACGCAATGGAGTATACAAGGCGATTGCAGGATATATTATTGCACAGCATATGACATTTGATGACTCGGTCGTTTTTCAGGTACTGGTAGATGAAAACTATGATAAAATGGAAGAGTTTTTTAGAAAACGGCATGTGTCACATTCAAAAGTCCCTTCGATACTTTTTGTTGAACTTTTTTCTTTTGCTATTGAAACTAAAGGCAAAAACCCATTTACGGATATTGATCCTATTTATGAACATGTTAATAGATGGGTGACAGGAGACATTTTTACAAGAAACTTAAAACACATACCAGAATATATTAGTGTAGGCAACGATGTGGTAGATGAAAACATATTCAAGACTATTGAATGTTTCTCTGAATTACCTCAGAATGTTCAGAATGTGTTTGTAAGCAATGGCTGGAAGATTCGCATTTCCAGTGAATATCTTATGGATAATCCAGATTGCGAAGGATATTGTGATCCAAATGTAAAGAAGATATTCTTCAAAGCAGCTGCCGAGCAGTTCAAAAGCAGTCTCTGGCACGAGGTTGGTCATTTCATTGATTTCCAATGTGATTATCCAAGTGAGAGTCCGGAATTTGAAGAAGTTTTCAAAAAGGAAAAAGGTTACCTTATGAGAGAAAATACTACTTATGAATTATATAAGTATTGTACTATGAATTTGCAGGAATATTTTGCAGAGAGTTTTGCCAACTATATGAATGATTCATATAGACTGCAGATGGTCGCTCCTGGTACATTTGGCATCATTGACAGAATTGTAAGATAAAAGCCGGAATAAGCAAGAAGGGAGAGCTCGAATGGGCTCTCTCTTAAACTTTGTAATAAAATTTAAAAATGGTTAATATATAATATTACTATTTTTTCTAAAATGAATTAATATTTGTTAGGAAAAAAGCTAAAATTATAATTAAAATTAAATAGTTGAAATTAATTACCAAAAATGATAATATATTCACGTAATATATTATTTTTTTATATAATATATTAAATTACTAGTTGCAAAATTTAAATTTAAATTTGCTTTTATATTATTCTAAAGAAGGTGCCAAGCTATGGGCATAATAGTACAAAAATTTGGAGGAAGTTCTGTCGCAACTACAGAAAAGTTAAAAAAAGTTTGCAATCATATCACAAAAGAATTTAAGAAAGGAAATGATGTAGCAGTTATAGTTTCAGCTCAAGGAAAAACAACAGATCGATTAATAACTGAAGAAAAAGAAATTACAGCAAGCCCAAGTAAGAGAGAACATGATGTTCTTGTTTCAACTGGTGAACAAATTACTATTTCAAAATTAGCTATGATGCTTAATGACATGGGATATAAAGCTATTTCGTTAACGGGATGGCAAATTCCAATAGTTACAGATGATAATTTTGGAAATGCTAAAATCAAATCGATTAATTCACAAAAGATATTAGACTTATTTAAAAAAGGTTATATTGTAATTATTGCTGGATTTCAAGGAATTACCGAAAACGGTGAAATAACAACATTTGGACGAGGAGGCTCTGATACTACAGCAGTTGCAATTGCAGCAAGTTTAAATGCAGATAAGTGCGATATTTATACTGATGTTGATGGAGTTTTCACTACTGATCCAAGAATAACAGATAAGGCTAAAAAAATTGATCAAATTTCTTATGAGGAAATGCTTGAATTATCAAGCTTAGGTGCCAAAGTTCTTCACAATAGATGTGTTGAAATTGGCAAAAAATATGATATTCCTATTGTGGTAAAAGATACAGCTTTAGAAGAATCACAAGGAACTATTGTTAAAAATAGTGAATCACTTGAAAACATGGAAATCAGCGGAATTGCAAAAGATGATAATATTTCACGAGTTACAGTAATGGGACTTGAAAATAAAATCGGAAAAACATACAAAGTATTTAAATTACTATCTGAACATAATATAAATGTAGATACTATAGTTCAATCTTTTGGAGAAAGTATTAATAAAAATTTATCTTTTACAATTAAAACAGCTGAGTTAGATGAAGCATTAAAAATTCTTAATGATAATTTGGAATATCTTACAGCAAGAGAAATTGTTCATTTTGATAATTTATCAAAAGTTTCTATTGTTGGTATAGGTATGACAAACAGAACGGGAATTGCTTCTAAGATGTTTGAAGCGTTATATGAAAAAAATATAAATATGCATTTGATTAGCACTTCTGAAATTAAAATTACAGTTTTAGTAAATCAAGATGAAGCAGAAGTAGCTGTTAAAGCGATACACGATAAATTCTTTTAAAAAGTAAATGAGCGGGAAACTATTAAGTTTTCCGCTTTTTTAGTTCTATATTTATTATTTAAGCATATAATATTTTAGATAGGAAAAAGGGAGTGGGAGGTGTTTTATAATGCAATTTGATGAGGTGCAAACTAATATAATGCAAAATGTTATATTGGAAAACAGAAAGAAATTAACACTAACAGGAATAAAAGATGTTTTGAGTTTTGATGACGAAATAGTAATTGTAGAATCTGAATTAGGATTATTAAACATAAAAGGTGCTGATTTAAGAGTAAATAAGATTTCTGTAGAAACTGGTGATGTTATTGTTGAAGGGACAATTAGAGCAATTGAATATTCTGACAAAGATCTATCTCCTAAACAAGGATTAATGAGTAAGATTTTTAAATGATGAACAATGAGTTTAATGTTTTTTTATCTTTTGTTTTGATTGGTCTAATTATTGGTTTTTTATTTGATTTTTTTAGAATTTTGCGCCGTTCTTACAAAACTCCTGATGCTGTAACTATTATTGAAGACATTATATTTTGGCTTACATCTGGAATACTTATATTGCTTGGTATATTTGTTTTAAATGAAGGGAAAATACGCGCATATTTGTTTTTAGGATTAATAGCAGGTATCTTTTTATATATTGCTGTTATAAGCAAATATGTAATGAAAATTGGATTAAAAATTTTTAACATATTTAATAAAATCTTTATAATTCCTTTACAAAAAGCGACAAAAATATTGATAAATCTAGTTATAAAATTAATAAAAATACTTATAAAGTTTTTTAAAAAAGTAAAAATCGACTTATTTCTAGATAAAAATAATAAAAAAAGAAGGAAATACAAATCTTTTGTAGAATAATATAAATGTATGAATATACTTTAAACAAATGTATTGGAGAACACTGATGAAGAATTTTTTAAGTATAAAAAATTTATATATTAAAGTATTAGTTATTATTTTTTGTATATATTTTGTTTCTGTATTAATTAATCAACAGACTAAATTGAATGCATACAAACAATCACAGGCTTATTATAGTGAGAAAACTGATGAAGCTCAGCAATATCAAGAATCACTTAAAGCTCTTAAAGAGAATATTAATTCGCCTGAATACATAGAAGAATTAGCACGTGATAAGCTTGGAATGTATTTACCTAATGAACGTGTATATATTGATGTCGGTACAAAATAAAGTAACTACACTTTCTGTCTAGTTGCTTTATTTTTTCTTTTAATAATTTTATCCTTGATAAAAAAATCCAAAAAAATATATAATTTAATAGGGGGCTTTTTATGAATTATGAAGATATGTCATTATTAGAATTACGTGAAATGGCAAAAGAAAAAGAATTAAAAAATGTTTCTAAGATGAAAAAACAAGAACTAATTGATGCGTTAAAAGAAGTAATTGGCGATGAGAAAAATGATGAAGAACAGATTAAACCAATTGCCAATAAAGAAGTTGAAGGATCTTATAAACCAAATAATGAGAATGATGAAATTGCAGAAGGAATATTGGAAGTAATGCCAGATGGATATGGCTTTTTAAGAGGTGACAATTATTTATCTACAAGTAAAGATGTTTATGTTTCACCTGTTCAAATTAGACGTTTTCACTTAGATACAGGTGATAGAATAAAAGGTGTTATGAGAAATCCAAAAGAAGGCGAAAGATTTCCAGCACTTATTTATGTTGGTGAAGTTAATGGAGAGCATCCTGAAAATGCAATGAGAAGAAAACGCTTTGATGATTTAATTCCAATTTATCCAAATAAGAGATTAAAATTAGAAACTGGAGCAACAGATTATACTATGAGAATTATGGACTTGCTTTCACCTATTGGCAAAGGTCAAAGAGGTATGATTGTTGCACCACCTAAAGCTGGTAAAACTACAATACTTAAACAAATAGCTAATAGTATTACTAAGAATAATCCGGAAGTAGAATTAATTGTTCTTCTTATAGATGAAAGACCAGAAGAAGTAACAGATATGAAACGTTCTATAAAAGGTGATGTTATCTATTCAACATTTGATGAATTACCAGAACATCATATAAAAGTTGCTGAAATGGTTTTAGAAAGAGCTAAAAGACTTACAGAACAAAAGAAAGATGTAGTTATTTTGCTAGATAGTATAACAAGATTAGCACGTGCATATAATCTTACAATTCCATCATCAGGGAGAACATTATCAGGAGGATTTGATCCAGCAGCATTACATAAACCAAAACGTTTTTTCGGAGCTGCTAGAAACACAGAAAATGCAGGAAGCTTAACGATTCTTGCAACAGCACTTATTGAAACAGGAAGCAGAATGGATGATGTTATTTTCGAAGAATTTAAAGGTACTGGTAATATGGAAGTACATTTAGATAGAAACTTATCAGAAAGAAGAATTTTCCCTGCTATTGATATAAATAAATCTGGAACAAGACGTGAGGATTTATTACTTTCAACAGAAGAATACCTAACTGTTATGGCTTTAAGAAAATCAATGTCTAGAATGAATACAATTGAAATGACAGAAAAAGTTATGGCACTAATTGCTGAAACAAAATCGAATTCTGAGTTTATTCAGAAAATTAATATGATGTTGAAGCAGAATTAAGTAGTATAATATTTGCTAAATTATAGACTATGTGGACATGTATACTGGTAAAGTTATTGGTGAAAGATATAATAGAGATTAGGCTTAGGAATGCAAGTTGCTTTTTATGTAAATTTATGATAAAATTTGAATATGTTTTTTGTAACAGTTAACTGTCTTGTATAATTATTAAGGAGGTTACAAAATGAAAAAGTATCTTGGTATGGTAAAGGTTGAGACTGAGTATATGTCAGGTCTAAAAGTTGAATTGCGAGTAAAGTTTTCAGATGATAAGGCATATATAGAACAATGGATGAAATTATATCCAAACTGCGATAAACTTATTTTCGAGAATACACCTGAGCTTGATCGTTTCTTCTGGGTGTTTCAGGACTTCCGGACAGCGGTTACTCAGGAAGAACGTGAGGATGGCGAAAAGGCATATCGAGAACTTATGGACAAAAAATAATGCTAATTGGGAAGCACATAATGTGCTTCCCAATTAGTCATTTATATTTAAAATAATATATACTAAGCAACGTAATAGATATTTTTCTTTTTGAATTACGAATATTATGATGTTGCTTTTAGATAATTTAAATAATATAATAGATTTGAATTTGAGTGGAGAAATTAAAATATGAAAGATAAAATTGAAATGTTAAGAAAATATATATTTGAATGTAATAACATAGTTTTCTTTGGCGGTGCTGGAGTTTCAACAGAAAGTGGAATTCCTGATTTTAGAAGTGAAGATGGATTATATAATCAAAAATATGATTATCCACCAGAAGAAATATTAAGTCATACTTTTTTTATGAACCATATTGAGGATTTTTATAAGTTTTATAAAGATAAAATGAATTCTTTAAAATATGAACCCAATATTACACATATAAAACTTGTAGAACTTGAAAAGATAGGAAAATTGAAAGCTGTTGTTACTCAGAATATTGATGGTTTGCATCAGAAGGCTGGTTCAAAAAATGTTTTGGAATTGCATGGCAGTGTTTTGAGAAATTACTGTATGAAATGTAATAAATTTTATGATGCAGAATATGTATTTAACTCGAAATGTGTTCCTATATGTGCTTGTGGAGGAATTATTAAACCAGACGTTGTATTGTATGAAGAAGGATTAGATGATGGAATATTATATAATTCAATATATAATATTCAAAATGCTGATTTATTAATAGTTGCGGGAACATCATTAACGGTTCAGCCTGCAAGTAGTTTAATTAATTATTTTCATGGCGAACATTTGGTTTTGATTAATAACGATAAAACGATTTATGATAGTTTGGCGGATTTAGTTATTAATGAGAAATTGGGTTCAGTTTTCAATGAAATTGATATTAAATAAAACTGGTGAAGAACTTGGTATGACTGGATTTGTTTTAGATCATGAAAACAATGGAATAAATGAACTTCGAATAGAATTAGATAAACTACTATAGAGGAGATTAAAATGAAGAAAATAGCGAAAAGCATATATAATAATGTAATATTAAACCCATATGTAATATTATTTTGTGTAACTTTTTTGATAATGATTCCTTACATATTTTCAAATAGATATATAGATGGAAATGATTCAAACTTTCATATCAGTAATATTTTTTCTATATATACTGGAATGAAACAAGGAACAATATCTAATGTTCTACCGATTATTGCTCATAATTTTGGATATGCTACAAGAATTTTTTATCCAAGATTGGCACATTTTTCTACAGCTTTAGTTACACTAATACTTAATGGAAAGGTGATATGGGGATTAAAGATAATCCATTTTATCATATTTTTCCTATCTGCAGTCATGATGTATAAACTTGTAAATAAAGTGCTTAAAAACAAGTTTTCTGCGCTTATATCAGCGATATTTTATTTATCATTTCCATATATGATAACAGAAGTTTTTGTAAGGGATGCGGTTGCAGAATCTTTTATATTTGTTTTTATGCCAATGATATTACTTGGATTATATGAATTATTTTATGGAGATAAAAAATATTTTTATTTATGGTTTATATTAGGCTATGTTGGAATAATGAACTCACACTTGGTATTAGCGGTTTACTTTACACTATTTATTTTTATATATTTATTATTGAATATTAAAAAGGTGTTTGATAAATCAAATTTAAGAGCTTTAATAACGTCCTCTATACTTATTTTATTATTAACTGCAACATTTACAATTCCTATGTTACAACATAAATCTTTGAATATATATACTGTTTTTGCTGATGAAGGGATGGCTAATAAGGGTTCTGTAGCTGGATCTACACTAAGGCTTAGAGATTTCTTTATTCAAGAACCTTGTGTTGCATATTCAGATATAACATATTATTTGAATTTATTAGGATTTGCATTAGCAGTTCTTGCTATTATAATGAATAAGAAAATATTTGTAGAAAATGATCAAAAAAACTTTTTTAAATTTATATTGATTGCAACTATAATATGTACCTTTTTAATGTCAAAAATATGTCCTTGGGTTATTTTCCCTAAAACACTTATAATGATACAGTTTGCTTGGAGATTAGAAGCTATTTTATTATTTTTATTAAGCATTTTAGCAGGTTCTGTATTTAAAGATATTGAAAGTAAAAAAATACGTGTAATTTCACTAATTGCAATACTTTTATTTAATGGACTTACTGTATATAAAGCTTATGATTTTGATATTTTAGTTGAGAGAAAATTAGAAGATATTGATATATCATCATATGGAACTGGTTGGCAGAGAGAATATTTGCCAATGAATACTCAAAATAATTTAAATTATTATGATTGGAGAACTGAAGATGTTTTAGTAAAAAACGGATATGCAACGATTTCTGTTCAAGAAAACAATGTTCCATCTTTGAAAGCTGAAATAAAAGACTGTCAAGGAGAAACAACTATTGAATTGCCTAGAATTTATTATTTAGGTTATGAAGCAACCTTAGAAGAAAACGGAAATAAAGAAAAGTTAGATTTATATATGAATGATAGAGGTTTTTTGGAGACTAAGATTAATTCAAATGGAATTTTGATATTAAAATATAAAGGAACTATAGCAATGAGAATTGCAAATGTAGTTTCGATTGTGACGATGATTGGAATTGCTTGCTATGTCACAGTTTGGTACATTTTAAAAAAAGTAAAAATATTGTTAATAAATAGTTTAACTATTTTATTAAATATAATTTTTTAGGAGGAAGAAAAATGAAAAATAATGTATTAATTCTAGGTTTTATTTGTTTAATTATTTTGGGAATATCAATGATTTCCTATTCGCTTGATTCATCTAATAGTGGACATAGTGCGTCTGCTGAAAAATATGGCGGAGATGCGTATACTGGAATTCAACAAGCTTCTGTAACTACTGCAAATAATGTTGAAAGAGAAAATGATAATTTTTTATTTTATATAAGATGTAATGGCATCTTTTATATAATTATTGGTATTATGGGTACAGTTTATTCTGCTGCTAATAAATCTAAGGAAGTAGTATAAATAATGAAGAAATGCAGTATGCTCATTTTTTGAGCATACTGCTGAAGATGGTAAAAAATATAATGACACAATATAATAGATCAATATTTAAGAAAATTTGGAATAAAATTTTAAGGATATTTCAAAATGGTTGGTTTTTACCATAATTAGCCATTGAATTTAATGGCAGAAATCTTATATAATAAGCATAGAGGATGTGTTATGCTTATGAGATTAATTAAATGTTATGGAAAAAAACTTATACTAAAAGAATTGAAAAGTAGTTATAAATTTTTTATTAAAGAAGCTAATACTAATAAAAATAGTATTGGATATGGATTAATAAGAGACAAAACAATATTAGCTAATGATGTAGCAAGTATTGCTTCAGTAGGATACGGTTTAGGAGCATTAATAATTGGAGTAGAGCATAAATGGATTGATTATAGAAAAGCATATGAAAGAATAGAAAAAACATTGGATACATTTATAAATTATGTTGAAGGTAAAAATGGTTTTTATTATCATTTTGTAAATATACAAAACGGAAAAAGAGAATGGAATTGTGAAATATCAATAATAGATACAGCGATATTTATATGTGGTGCAATAACTGCCGGGGAATATTTTGGAGGAAATATAAAACAGAAAGCAGACATATTATATAAAAAAATTAATTGGGAATGGTATAGAAATAAAGAAACAAATTATTTTTATATGGGATATACACCAGAAAAAGGTTTTTGGGGACATTGGGACATGTATGCTGAACAATTAATGTTATATGTTTTAGGAGCTGGATCTCAAACATTTTCGATAGATAAATCAATATATTATGATTTTAAGAGAAATAAAGAAGATTATAAAAATATAAAGGATATAATATACACATATTGTGGTACTTTATTTACATATCAATTTTCACATGCATGGATAAATTTAAAAGATTTAAAAGATGAGAATAATGTTGATTGGTTTAAAAATTCAATTAAAGCAACAAAAGCTAATAGACAATATTGCATAGATAATAAAGACAAATTTAAGACATATAATGAAAACTCGTGGGGACTAACGGCATGTTTATCTCCAAAAGGATATATAAGTTGTGGTGCTAAACCATGTGGTGTGGATTTGAATATAGAAAATGATGGAACAGTAACTCCATGTGGTGCAATTGGTTCAATAGTGTTTACTCCGAAAGAAAGTATAAGTGCAATGGAATATTATTACAACAATTATCCTAATTTATGGGGAAAATATGGGTTTAAAGATGGATATAATTTAGAAGATGTAAAACCGTGGTTTGCAAAGGAATATATTGGCATTGATAAGGGAATTGAAGTGATAATGATAGAAAATTATTTAAATGGGTCTATATGGAATTATTTTATGAGAAATGACTATGTTCAAAAAGGTTTGAAAGTATTAGGATTTTCAAAAAATAGTAAGAAGTCTGAAATTAAAATGTAGATAAAAAAGGGAAATAGAAATGAATGTAAAATTAGTAGGAACAGGTGCAATATATACAAAATATAATGGAGCATGTACTTTAGTGGATAACAAGTTAATAGTAGATATGCCAAATGGAACATTAAAGCAATTATTAAAAAAGGGAATTGATTGTAAAAATATAAAAACAATTCTTATTACACATAAACATGGAGATCATACAGCAGATGTTCCATTTTTTTTTAAACACATATTTAATGGAATAAAAGACAGTAGAGAAATAACAATAATAGGACAAAATGGAATAAAAAGAAAAATCATAGAGTTATTTAATGCATATAATTTTGAAAATGAAGAAGAAATTAGTAAGTATTTTAATCTAAAATTCATTGAAGTATTAGAAGATGAGATAAATGTAAATGGATATGAAATAAAATCATATATAGTATCACATGGAGAAGAAAAACCAGCTTTAGGATATGTAATAAATAACCAACTTGGATTAACAGGAGATACAGGAATTTGTGATGGAGTGGAACGAATAGTAAAAAAATCCAAAATAATAATAGCAGATTCTTCATTGATAAATGGAGACAAATGTCATATGGGAGTTGATAATTTACAATATCTAAATACTAAATATGGTAAATTAATTATATGTACACATTTAAGAGATGAAACAAGACAATATATAAAAGAAAATAGTAGCATAGAGGGAATTAAAGTTTTAGAAGATTTCGAAGAAATTAATTTATAAAAGAATTAATATAGCAGGAGTAGGATATATGAAAATAGGTATAGACATAGATAATGTAATTTCAAATTTTAATGATACAATAGTAGAAGCATATTTACAACATGATAAACAATTAAGAAATACAGGAATTATAAATGATAAAGCGAAAGTATTTAGACGAGGAATGTTTGATTGGTCAGAGGAAGAGGAAAAAGATTTTTACTATAGCAATATAGAAAAATGGGCTAATGCTTTCAAACCAATTAATAATGCAGAATATTATATAAAAAAATTAAAGCAAGATGGGAATGAAATATATATAATATCAGGAAGAGAAAATGGAGAATATAGAAATCCATACAAATTAACTAAAGAATGGCTAGAAAAATACGATATTATATATGATAAACTAATATTAACCAATGCATATAACAAACATGAAAAAGCAGAGATATGCCTAGAAAATAATATAGATATAATGATTGAAGATAGTATCGAAACATGTATTAACTTAATTAATGAGGGAATAGAAACATATACTATGAATACTAGATTTAACCAAAATGATTTACCATTAAATAGAGTTTCAACATGGAAAGAAATATATTATAAAATTTCTAGCAAGTATCCAAAACAGGAAAAACAAAAAATAAATGTGATTCTAGATACAGATACATATAATGAATGTGATGACCAATTTGCACTTGCATATCTTTTAAAATCACAAGATAGATTTAATATAGAAGCAATTACTGTTGCACCATATCACCATGACAATGGTATATCAATACAAGAAGGATTAGATAAAAGCTATAATGAAATAATTAAAATTTGTAATTGGTTAAACTCTAATTCAAAAAACAAAGTTTTCAAAGGTTCAACGGGTTATATTGAAGATGAATATAGTGAAAATAATGATGCGGTAAATAAAATTATAGAAATTGCATGCAAAAATGCAAAAACTTATATATTAGCTATTGGAGCAATTACAAATGTAGCTATTGCACTAAAGAAAGCACCTAATATAGTAGATAAAGTAGAAGTAATATGGCTAGGTGGCAATAGTTTGCTAAGTAAAGATAACAAAGAATTTAATTTTAAACAAGATATACAAGCCGTAAGGACTGTCTTGGAATCTAAAGTAAATTTAACAATAATACCTTGTAAAAATGTTGCATCGAATTTAAGAACTTCGATATATGAACTGGAACATTTTCTAAAAGGAAAAAGTGAATTGTGTGATTATCTATGCCAAAGATTTTATAATGATGGTATACATGGAATCAAAGAAAGAAGAGTAATTTGGGATATAAGTGTTATAGCTTATATGATAAATAAGAAATGGTTTGAAACTGAAGAAATTAGTTGCCCTAATATTAAGGATGATACATCATATGAATTAACAGAAAGTAACCATAAAATAAGAGTAGTGAATTATTTGAATGTTGATAAAATATACAAAGATTTATTTGAAAAATTAGGAAGAAATTAAGATGTATACAAAAAATTCATGAATAAAGGAGCATAAAACATGAAACTAACAAGTAATGAAGCAAAAAATATATTAGAAAGTTTTAGAGGAAAGACTGAAAGTGATAGATGGATAGAGCATTGTATAAGTGTTGGCAATAGTGCAGGAAAGATAGCAAAAGCATTAAATGAAAAAGGTTATAATGTAAATATAGATAAAACAATAACTCTAGGATATTTACATGATATTGGTAAATACAACGGAGAGCCTCATGGACATGAGATGACAGGTTATAATTATTTAAAAGATAAAGGGTATGACGAGGAATATTGCGATATATGTATAACACATTCATATTTGAATAATGATATTATTTGTACTGCTGGAGGAGTTCCAAATCCAAAAGATAAACCTTTAATAGCTGAATTTGTAAAAAAACATAAATATACAATAGAGGAAAAAATAGTAAATTTATGTGATTTAATGTGTCCTCAAGGTGGAGGAGTATTTACAATTGATAAAAGATTGATAGATATTATGATTAGAAGAGGAGCATATTCAAATACACAGTATCATATTAAAGAAACTTATAAATTAAAGAAATATTTTGATGAATTGTTAGGATATAATTTATATGATTTATTCCCAGAAATAAAGGATAATTTGTAAATATTGAATATTATGTAAAATTATGCTATAATAATAAAGGATAATTTTTAGAAACCAAAAAATAATGGTTTCAAGACTCCAAAAAATTTTAAGGAGGATTACAACATGGCGAAGGTAAAATTTAATCGGAATGAGAAGTGCAACATTGGAAGTATAAAAGTCAGCAAAAATGAAGATCCGACAGAAAGAATTAAAGGACTTTGGGAGAGAGCTAGAGAAACTCATCCTGAAAGACCAGTTTCTGAGAATTGGCCTGAGTACAAAAAATTGGACGCAAGACCTGAACAGAATTAAATAAAGCAAAGGGTTGAGATAATTTAAAGTCTCAACTTTTTGTTTTATTTATTTTTACTTTCTTTTTGACTGGCTTTATGGTAGAATTAAAAATAATTGTAAAAATAGCAAAATTTAATATTTTTCAAAGCAATAAAGAAACATGAGCTATAAAATTAAAAATAATAAAAAAGGAACAAGAAATGAACAGATTATTGAGGATAGGCTTTGATACATTAGTAACTTCTGTTACTCCAATTTTAGGTTGGTTTTTACTTGGAATATTAGTTGATAAAAACCTAATTAATATATTTTCATTAATATATCCAACGCAATTTATTATAACTGCTATACAAAGTGTTTTTGGAACAGGTGCGAATATAAGTGCGATTAAGGATAAAAATGAGAATAGCATTTTTTCAGGAGTAGTATTAGGAGCAGGTACAGGATTAATAATATTAGGAAGTATCGCAATAAATATAGATAAATACATATCATTTATGAATATGGATATTGACACATATAAAATATTTGGAGTATATGCCGTTATACAAATGTTTTTCCAGTTACTATTAAAATTATCTTTATGCAAATTATATTTTGAAAAAGAAAACAAAAGAGCGAATAAATACAGTTTATTATTCAATTTGATAAACTTTTTATCATTAATTGTAATGAGTATAATAACAAAAGAACAAATGAAGATTGTTATGGTTTCATTAATATGTACAAGTATTTTTGTTATTATTATGATGTCTAGAACAATAGAAAAAACGAAATTTGGAATAAATATTATTAACTGTATAAAATATGATTCTGTGGATTTATTTGCAGAAATCAGCATGTTTATAATTTATTTATTTGGCTTTAAAAATTCATTTGATTTTGGCGAAAAATACATTTTGGCAATATCATTTGGAACATTAATAACAGACACGCAATGGGATATTTCAGATGCAATAAAAACAGTGGCACAAATTGATATTGCAAAAAAAGAATTTTCGTATAAAGAGCATATGAAAAATAGCAGAAAATTAGTATGGCTATTGATTATATCAAGTATTATAATGTGGATTATACTATATCCATTTTATAAAGTTGATATAATAGCAACGTTAATTGTAGCAGGTATAGAATTGATATGCATGTATTTATATCCATTTTATATAACTAAATTAACATTTGTACAGATGGAATATTCTGCAATGAAAGCAACAATAAGTAAGCAAATTGCAAATACTTTAAGAATATTTTGCTCCTTTATTGCATCTCCATTTTGTACATCAATTGGACTAGCGGTATCTGCAATATACCAATTAGTATCAATGCAGTATATAATTAGTAAAAATAAACTTAATATGGAGATGAAATTATAGAATGGATACTATAAAAAAACAACGAAATATAATTTTAATTTACATACATTTTTATCCACTTTCATTTTGTATTATATTTGTGATACATTATTTTACATAGAAAGATGATTGACATCAAGTCAATATATTAGTTTTGTAGGAATAGCATTTGGTATTAGATTATTACTAGAAATTCCATTTGGAATTATTGCAGACAAATATAGTAAAAAGATGTTGTTACTAATTAGTAATATATTATTTATTACATCAACTATTTTTTTTATCAATTCATATAGTTATTATTCATTCTTAATAGCAATAGTAATAAATGCAATGAATAATTCGCTAAATTCAGGAATTGTAAATTCAATATTGTATGAAAGTCTTAGTGATAAACATAAGTTTAAGAAATTGTTATTTTATAATTCATTTTTTTATAATGTTTCATATATGATCGCAATGATAATTGGAGGATATATCGGTCAAAAATTTGGTTTAGTATATACATATTATATTACCATAATTCCTTTTGTTATTGATTTTTTAATCTTGCTTATGATAAAAACAAATGAAACCATAAAAAATATAAATATTGAAAATAATGTTTCGATTTTAAAAAATGGAATTAAAGAAGTAGTAAATAATAAATATTTATTAAAATTAATGTTAATAAATGCAGTTTTATTCTCAGGGATAAAATTAATGGAAGAAAGCCATCCTGAATATTCTGCTAATATTGGTATATCGGTATTTATAATTGGAATTTATACTTCTCTTATATTATTATTTTGCATTATAGGAAGTTATATTGGTAGTAAAGTTAATAAAGAAAAATATCAATTTGTATTAAATATAAATCCTATTATATCGTGAATTTGTATATTATTAGTTGGATTATTAAATAACTACATAGGGATAGTATTTATATTGTTAATTTATATTTTTTCAGAAAGTTTTGAAAACATTATGATGTCCGAACTACATAACAATATTTCATCAAAGTCAAGAGTTACAGTTGAATCAATTAATCAATTTGTTTTAAATTTATTTGGTGTTATATTTAGTTTTTTAATGACTATTTTATTAAGATTTATAAGTATTAGTTTTATGTATATAATAATTGGAGTTATGATAATTTTATTTGGAATATTGAATTTAATAGCAAGGAGAAAAATATGAATGTATATATAGTAAGACATGGACAAGTTCCTCACAATGCTTTAGGACAATACAATAGTAATGATGAAGATTTAACTATTTTGGGAGTGCAACAAGCTGAAAATTTAAGAGAACAAATAAACAGTATTAAATTTGATGTGATTATATGTTCACCACTTAAAAGAGCAAAACACACTGCAGATATAATAAATGTAAACAATCAAAAGATTATATATGATGAAAGAATTAAAGAAAGAGGATGTGGAGATTTAAGTGGATACCCTTTAGCCGTAACAAACAGAGAAGAGTATTGGAACTACAACACTACAATAAAATATGGAACTTCAGAAAATATAAAATCATTTTTTGATAGAGTATATAATTTTTTAGATGAATTAAAAACAAAGGATTATGAAAATGTTTTGATAGTTGCTCATAGTGGAGTATCAAAAGCATTTAATGGATATTTTGAAGGGATAAAAGATGGTGAATTTTTAAATAGAGGACTAAAAAACTGTGAAATAAAGAAGTATGAGCTATAAGATGTGTTATAAATGGTGATGAAAATTTAAAAAAGATAAATAATTTGTTGAAATGAGGGATTGATTTATGGAAATAATTATTGAAGATTTAAAGTATGAGGATATTGAAGAATGTTACAACCTTAATAAGATTATATTTAATGAAGAATACGGTTTAGATGATGTAAAAGATTTATATTTAAAATTATATAAAAATAAAAATATGTATAGATTTTTAGTAGCTAAATCGGAAGGAAAAATTGTCGGATACACATCTGTAACTATGGCTTATAATTTGTTTGATGGAAAAAATCCTTTTATGACTTTATGGTGGGTTGGAACTCATCCAGATTATAGGCATAGTGGAATTGGCACTAAGCTCTTTGAGAAAATAGAAGAAATTGCTAGGGAAAATAATTGTGAATTAATTTATTTTACATCTAAAAGTGATAATGTAGGAGCACACGCATTTTATAAAAGATTAGGGTATGATATGAATGCAGAAAAAGCTTTTATAAAAGAACTTTTATAGAATTATAAAATACACATAGTATAATTATTAGAGATGATAATTGCACTATGTGTATTTGATTAAAAAATTTAAAGAATGGGCAAATTTTATAATATAGCTAAAATAAACACACATATAGTTATTCCAAATATCATAATATATTTTTGCCAACTTAATTTTTCTTTTAAAATAAATCTAGCAGCTATAAGAGTAATTACAATAGAGCTAGAATTTATTACAGAAGTTATTGAAACATTTCCATCTAACAAAGAAAATCTATTAAATATAGATGATGATACATCCAATAAAGACTGTAATATAAAATATTTTTTGTTATTTATCTTTCGTATATCTATATAATTCCATTGTTTAGTTAGCAAACAATATATTAATACTCCTATAACAGTTGCTACTGCAAAAGTGAAAACAACATATAAAGGGTTTTGATAATCTGCAACATATATTTTATTTAAAAAGCTAGATGTACCATTAAAAAATACAAAACCCCAAGAATATAAAACAGCTTTTCTTTCTGAGCTTTTATTAACGCTCTCATTGTTTTTACTCTTGGCTATGATTATTGAAAGAATTATTAATATAATAGAAAATATTAATTGTAATATTGTACAATTTTCTTTTAATATAATAATTCCTAACAAAAATGTTATAACAACTCTAGCTCTTTTTATGGATGATGTTATTGAAATTTTTCCATATTTTACAGAAGCAATAGCACAATAAAATCCTGCTGATTGTAGTAAAATTCCGGGTAACATTTTTACAAAATCAATAATATTTAATTGTGTTAAAAATTGAGGGTAAACAATTAAACTAACTATAATCATAAGCAAATGATATAATAATAGTCCTGCTATTGCAATTTGTTTTGAATCATTATTTGAACATTTCTTTAATGCTATTGAGGTAAAACCACTAATAATTGTTGATAATAAGCACCAATATAACCACATATATTTTTTCTCCTATTTTTCTGTATATTATAATTATGGTTTATATTATCATAAGAGTCGAAAAATGACAATATATAAGTGCTTTTGGAGGTAATCACATTATCAAAACAATTCAAGAGTTTTAAAAATCAAATTTAAAAAACGAACATTTGTACAAAACAAATTTTTTAGTTTTAAATTAATAAACTAAATTTTCTAGTTAAAAAGCTTCCAATATGAATTTGTAAATATAATTTAGTTTATTATACAAATAATATTTTATTATAAATATGAAGCTTTAAAATCAATTTTAAGCAATTTTTATAATAAACTAATAAAGTTAATCGTTAATACATAATTATAAAAATTATAGCTTATGGATTTATTAGATTTATAATTGATTTTATAAAATTCATATAAAAAATTTATATACAAACTAAAAATTGCACTTGTTCTTATAAAATTTAAAAAAATGCTGAAGCTATTGAAAATACTGAAAAAGTGCCAAAATAATGACGTACGAGAATCGATTTTAAGCCATTTTTATTTTCAAAGCATATAGTTTGTTGTTGCAAAATAAGAACATTTTAAGAGCAAATCGCAAAATGGATTTTAAGACGTTTTTTATATAAAATGTGTAATTTGTTGCTTTGGAATAAAAAATTAAAATAAGTTATGACTAAAAATAAAAAAACTAATAAAAACAATTAAATTATATAAGAAGAATAAAATATTAAGAAATAAATATGTAAGACAAAATTAAATGCTATATCCGCAATAAAAAATATTATGATAAATGTAATGGAAAAAACAAATTAGTAGCATATAGAAAAAAAGAAGGTATTATATGAGTAAAAATAATAAAGTAAAAATTTTCAAAATTATATTAACTATAATGGTATTAATATTAATTATAGGGATTATAGCTTACTTGTTTCCAGTAATGAAAAATTTATCTTCTCTTGAAGGACAAGTAGCATTTAAACAAAAAGTAGAAGATTTTGGAATATTGGGAATATTATCATTATTTGGATTACAAGTTGCACAAATATTTTTAATAATCGTGCCAGGAGAACCAATAGAAATATTAGCAGGAATGTGTTATGGTGGCTTATAAAGATAAGACGACTAATGAAGCATTAAAGATAATTAAATAAAATATATTATAATTTGAAGGGGAGAAATTGATAATTTCTCTCCTTTATGATAATATAAGCATAATTAAACAATTATAGATATTTGTCAGATAAGCATTCAAAATTTATTATTGAATAAAAAAATATAGATAAAAAATTTTGAAATATATTTAGAAGGAAAAAAATTAAATGCAAATTTTAAATTTACAATATTCGCCTTATCAAAATGGCAAAATTTCAGGTGAATATTTCAAAAAGAATGTAAAAATAGATATAGAAAATATAAAAATTAAAATTGATAAAAATATAGAAATTAAAGAAAAGATAGAAGAACAATTTAACAACTTAAAATTAACTTTTCCAAAATATTATGATGAAGTTATAGGAAAAGCAGATGGATTAGGTATAGAACATATAATTTATTTTGCTATGTTATGTCCTGAAATAATGAACTTAAATCTCGAACATTGTACTACTATTATTTGCAAAAAAAATAATGGAAAATTTATAATTTCACACAATGAAGATGACAAATATATGGAAGGTAATTTTTGTTTGAGTAAAGTAAAAATTGATGATGATAATTGGTTTATTACAAATGATATGTATAATATGCCATTTGGGAACGGAGTAAGTTGGAATAGCTACGGAATATTAAAAACAATTAATTACTGCCATGATGATGACACGAATATTAATTATATACCTAGATATTTTTCACAAAGACATATTTCAGAAGCTAAATCTATCAATGATTTAATAAAAAGATGTAAAGAGATGAAAGTAGCATCTGGTTATAATGTTAATGCTATAGATACAAAAAATAATATAGCTGTATCAATTGAAGTACATAATGACAATATAGATGTAGAATATATAAAAGATAGCTATGTTCATACTAATCATTTTATTCATGGTCAATATATATTTAAACAGGTTACAGATAATGGTAGCAATAGCATATTTAGATTTGATATGGCAAAAAAAATGTTACATAGGTTTAATAAAGATATAGAAGAAATAAATAAAATCTTAGAATACAGATCAGTCGAAAACAAATTTTTTAACTCAATATTGCAAACGAAAGAAGATCCTTATGAAACTATTTTTAACATTTCGTATGATATAGAAAATAGTAGCAAAGTTTTTTTGAAAATTTATGCAATGAATGAGAATTTTATTTTGGATTATAATTTGTAGATATGATATCGAAGAAATATTTAATGTGGACGAAAAAGCAGAAGACGAATTTTGGGAAAAATATTTATATGAATATGCTAAAAATGAACCAGCAAGAAAATTTGCTAGTGAAGTAATAAATAAATTGAATGATGAAGGAAAAGAAATATATATAATAACTGCTAGGTACTTAACCGATATAGATACAGCTGAAGGACAAAGAATGAGAGAAATAGTTAAAAAATGGCTAGAGGAAAATAAAATATATTATGATAAAATTATATTTAGTCCAGAAGATAAATTAGATATATGTTTACAAAATAACATAGATATAATGATAGAAGATAAAGTAGAGAATATAAATAATATATCAAAAAATATACCAGTTATATGCTTTAATGCAAGATATAATAAAGAATGCAATGAGGAAAATATTTATAGATGTTACAGTTGGTATGATGTTTATGATAAAATTAAGGATATAGAAAATAGAAATAAAATTGTTATATTTGACTGAGGGAGGAGTTATAATTAGGTAAATTAATAATAAAGGAAGGTATGAAAAATAATGAGTCATTTATTCAATTAAGTGTTGGATAATATTCAATGATTTGAAAAAATGTGAGAATAGGAGAGAGGGGCAGTTTTGAAGAATTAGAGATTTTTAAAAAATAATAAATATAATTTCAAAACTAAACTTAAAATTCTACAAAAAAATTCTATATAATAATTTTACAAAACAAAATCATAAAAATTAAAAATATTAAAATATAAAATTAGTATAAAAAATTTATTAAATTAAAATTTTTAAATTTTGTGCATTTTGGTGAAGAAAACAGGCACTTTGCAGGATCATTGGACGGAATGTGGCGGACATCTATCCGTAAATGAACAACAGCAGCGGCAATTTGCCGCTGCTGTGCTGTAATTTGGAATAACAAGCTTGAGCATCCGAAAGGGGAGAGGCCGTCACTGAATGGCGAAGATCAGCTCCGCGGTGCAGGCGGTCTCGCCGTTCACCGTGGCGGTGCAGGCGCCGATGCCCACCGGCCCCCGGCGCTTGGTGAGGGTACATTCCAGCTCCAGAACGTCTCCGGGGATGACCTGCCGCTTGAACCGGGCGTTTTTCACGCCGCCGAACAGGGCGATCTTGCCCTGGTTCTCCGGCAGGGAGAGGATGGCCACGGCGCCCACCTGGGCCATGGCCTCC
>USFR01000005.1 GCA_900553945.1 uncultured Clostridium sp. | reverse complement strand
TATACGTAAATTACTACTACAGAAAATTAACATTCAACTTGAAAGTTGATAAAACAATTGCAAGCGTAATTGTAAATGGACAAGAAACACAAATCAACGGAAACTTAGGAAAAGTTGAAGTACACAGAAAGAATATTTCAACATCAAACGTAAAAGTAGTTTACAAAATAAAAGTAACAAACGACAGCGAGTTAACTGGTAAAGCAAATGTTGTAGAAAACATACCAAGTGGAATGACAATGATAGCAGACAACAATCCAGATTGGACAATAAATGAAACTACTGCAAGTATTGAAACAGATGAGATAAAACCAGGAGAGAGCAAAGAATATCAAGTAGTTCTAGGATGGCAAAATGGTGATAATAATGTTGGCACAAAGACAAATATTGCAAATATTATTACGGAAAATGAAGCAGGATTTGATGAACAATTTGAAACAGATAATGTTAGTAAAGCTGATTTGATTGTAGCTGTAGGAACTGGTGAAGTTCCATATGTTAAAATAGCAGGAAGCATTTTAATAATAATGATTTCACTAACAGCAGGAGTTTATGTTATCAACAAAAAACGTAAATAATTGAATATTTGTAAATAAGAAGAAAACTTATTGCAAAAGAAAAAGAACATTATATTTAGCTTTCAAGTGACGCGCAGTTTGAAAGTTTTTACCTAACCCTATAAACGAAGTTTATAGGGTGGTAAAATATTTTAGCAAGGAACGAGAAAATAAATATAATGTTCTTTTAGCTTATACATATTAATATATATAAAGAAAAATGCATATTAAATTTTTTCACACCTTGCTGTCGCATTCCTCGAAATTTGAAAATAAAAATTTACTATTTTTATTTTCAATTCGGGTAGAATGCTTCAATCGAGCTCACTCCGTTCGCTTGTTCCCTGCGCGGTGATTCAAAAATTTTAATATGAAATCTTCTTTAATTTTAAAAGAACTAAAAGATGGCTGAGTAATAATTTGCATTAAAATTTACAAATTGTTTAAATAGTGCTAATATTAGGTTATGTTTGTGAATATTAATATATAGCAAATAAATGGTTTAAAATTAAGGTGATTTTATGAAAAGTTTATGTGTTAAAAATATTTTAGAAAGCATTAATGGAACAATTTTATGCGGTTCTGATAATGTAGAATTTATTGGAGCAAGTATTGATTCTAGAACTGTAAAAACAGACGAAGCATACTTTGCTTTGAAAGGTGAGAGAACAGATGGCACACTATATTGTAGTGACGCTATAAAAAATGGTGCAAAAGTGTGCTTTATTGAAAATAATATTTTTTCTGAAGAAGAAATAAATAAATTTGCAGAGAAAACAACTATTATTCTTGTTGCCAGCGTTGAGGATACTCTTGTAGAAATTGCAAAAATAAAAAGAAATTTATATGATATTCCTGTAGTTGCTATAACTGGAAGCGTTGGAAAGACTAGTACAAAGGATGTTATTGCTGAGGTTATGGCTCAAAAGTTTAATGTTCAAAAAACACAGGGGAATAAGAATAATAGATTGGGTGTTCCTTTGACTATAATGAGTTTGAGAAATCATGATGCTTTGGTTATTGAGATGGGAATGAATCATTTGGGAGAAATTCATGAGCTTACAAATATTGCAAAGCCTACATTGAGTGTGATTTCTAATATTGGTACTTCTCATATTGGAAATTTGGGTTCTAGGGAGAATATTTTGAAGGCTAAGCTTGAGATTTTGGATGGAATGACAAATAAAAAAGTTATAATAAATAATGACAATGATATGCTACATAAGTGGAATTTAGAGGATGAAAATGCTGAGAAAATAACTTTTGGAATTCATGAAAAGAGTATATATATGGCTTCTAAAGTAAAAATGACAGAGGAGTCAAATGAATTTAGTGTTGAGCTTAATTCAACGGAATATAAATTTACTACGCAAAAGCCTGGTGAGGTGTTCATATTGAATGCTTTGTCTGCGATTGCTGTTGGAATGGAGTATGGTGTTCCAATTGACAAAATTCAAAGGGCAATTGCGAATGCTGAAATTACTAAAAATAGATTAGATATAGAAAAAGTAAATGACGTTTTGCTAATTAAGGATTATTATAATGCTAGTTTTGAATCTATAAAACCAAGTTTGGAATATTTGGCAAACCTTGACCGTGGAAGAAAAATAGCTGTTTTAGGTGACATTAAAGAAGTAGGAAGTTTTAGTAAAGAGATTCATGAAAAGGTTGGAAAAGAGGTTGCTAAAAATAAAATTGACAAATTAATTACTGTCGGAGAGGAGGCAAAAAATATTGTCAAAAAGGCAAAAAATGAGGGAATGTCTAATGAAGATGTGTGTTCTTGTGATTCAAATGAGCAGGCTATTGAAGTTTTAAAAGGTATGCTTTTGAAAGGTGATACTGTTTTGCTAAAAGCGTCAAATTCCATGAAATTTGGAGAAATATATGATGAAATAGTAAATTATATTAGTGAGCAATTAAAATGAAAAAATGGAGGAAAAATGAAAGAATACGAAGAAGTAAAAAATGAAGTAAAGAAGAGATTATCTGAAAAAAGATTTTATCATTCTGAATGTGTTGAAGAAAGATGTGTTGAGTATGCTAAAATATATGGTGCTGATGTTAAAAAAGCTAGATTACTTGGTATAGCACATGATATCGCTAAAGAGATGAGTCATGAGGATAAAATTAAATTTATGAAAGATCATAATTTGCCTATTAGTGATTTCGAACTTAAAAGCCCAGGAATGTTACATGCGCCTGTTGGAGCTAAAATTTGTGAAGAAGAATTTGGATACACTCCTGATATGGTAAAGGCTATAAGTAGTCATACACTTGGTGAAAAAGATATGAGTTTGCTTGCTGAGATTTTGTATGTCGCTGATTCTACGGGTAAAGATAGAAAATATGCTGGAACTACTGAAGTGTATGAACTTGCTAAAAAGGATTTGAAAGCTGCAGTTATCGAATGTATGAATAGAACTATTTTGGAAAGAATTGAAAAAGGAAAAACTATTAATGTTCAGACAATTGAAGCAAGAAATCAATATATAAATGAGCGTAAGGATTGATATATCAGCCTTTTTGTGATATAATTACCAATATCAAAAATCTGAAGGAGGTACGGAGTATGCGGTATGGAATTATTATTGCAATTGTGTTACTCGGTGTTTTTCTGATTTGGCGCTATTATGTCGGAAGAACGGTCTCAGATGGCTATACTTTTGTAGTTTATGCTGAGGAGCTTATACAAATTTATAATACCTATCTGATAGTGAAAAATCAACTAGGTGTTAAGACGTTCAGCACTGAGCATATTCAGGTCAAGTATGATCCTGAAAATTTGAAGTTTTTCTTGGATGAAATGGACTATGTTATCGCTATTGCCCTTGATTGCTATGATAGAGTTAAGGACAAGGAGAAGTTTTTTCGAAAAGATGATTGGGACTGTGTTCAGGAAAAGTATGCGAATGTGCAGGAAGTCGAGAACAGGGTTCGGTATGAAAAATGGCAGAATGGTTTCCAAGTTACAAGATTTGATTAAGAAAATGAGGGGAGTTCCCCTCATTTTTTGAGTATAGTAGTATAAGAATAAAAATATTATACTTAATTTTTTAATTCCTTGCTGAGAGATTTTACGGCCAACTAAACTTTGTTTAGTATGTCTGACAAAAACTCTCAAACTGCGCGTCATTTCAAAAATTAAATATAATATTTTTGTCAAAATGTGTCTGCTAAATATGTTAAATTTTAATTGTAAAATCTGAAATTTAATGATATGATATGTGCTAATGGAAGGTAATATAGATGAGAGATTTAACAAATGAAATTGTTGTGCAGACATCCAAAAATGGAATGAACTATATTCAATTTAGAGTTCTATTAAATTTGGGTGTTAATCATGCATATGCTTTGAAAAGCGATAATTTAAATTTAAAATACATAGGAAAATCTTTGGATAAAGATTTGGAAAAACAGAGTTATAAGAATTTGTGTGAATGTATTGGTGTGGATTACAAAAATGTTGTTAGACCAATGCAAAGTCATACGAATGTTGTAAAGTGCATAGATTCTGTTTATGAACCATTTTTGCTTAAAGATGTTGATGGGTTAATAACTCAAAAGAATGGAATTGTTTTAGCAACAACGAATGCAGATTGTATTTTGTATTTGCTATATGATAAAAAGAAAAAAGTTATTGCTAATGTTCATTCTGGTTGGAAAGGTTCATATCAAAGGATTATAGAGAATACAATTGATTTAATGATGAGTAAATATGATTCTAATCCAGAAGATATTATTGTGTGTATTTGCCCTAGCATTAGAAAGTGTTGTTTTGAAGTGGATACAGATGTTAAGGAGATGTTTCATGATAAATTTTCTTTCTTGGATAATATAAATGATTTCATTTTAAATGGATATAATCAAGGAAAATATTTTATAGATACGGTTGGAATAAATAATGAGTTACTAAAGAGAAAAGGTATTGAGAAGATAAATATTTATGACTGTGGAATTTGTAGCTTATGTAATAATGATGTGATTCATTCTTTTAGGGGAGAAGGAAAAGAATATAAATTGTCAACTGCTATTATAAGCTTGTCAACAGAATAGAAGAGAAATGGTGATGTTGAAATGTATGAAACATTTGAAGAACTAGAAAACGGAATACAAAAGTGTAACAAATGTAAATTGTGTAATAATCGTACTAATATTGTACTTGGAGTTGGAAATAAGGATGCTAAAATAATGTTTATTGGTGAAGGCCCTGGGGCGGACGAGGATATTCAGGGAATACCTTTTGTTGGTAAGGCTGGTAAACTTATGAATCAGGCGTTTAAAGGAATTGGAATAGATAGGGAAGAAGTGTATATTGCAAATGTTGTGAAGTGCAGACCACCAATGAATAGGAATCCAGAGCAAGACGAGGTTAGTGCTTGTTTGGATTATTTAAGAAGTCAAGTGATGTTAGTTAAGCCTGAGATAATTGTTTTATTGGGAAGTGTGGCTTTAAAGACGATTCTTGGGAAAGAGTATTCTATAACGGCTTCAAGGGGAAAATGGATTGAGAGAAAAGGAATAAAGTACATGCCAACTTTTCATCCGGCTGCATTGCTTAGGGATGAGTCTAAAAAGATTGATTTTTGGAATGATTTAAAAGAAGTAGTAAGAGAAGCAAATAAGGAGTAAAATGGAATTTCGAATTATTTATGGAAAGAGTGGTTCTGGAAAAACCACGGAAATTTTTAAAGAAATTAAGGAAAAAATTAAAGATAAAAATAAGATATATATTGTTGTTCCAGAGCAGTTCTCTTTTTCTGCGGAGAATCATTTGCTTGAAACGATTGATGGAAATAGTAGTATAAACGCTGAAGTGCTTACGCTTAGTAGGATGGCGGATAGGGTTATTCAAGAGGTTCTTGGAAATGTTACTTCTCATTTATCTAAAATTGGAAAGTCAATGATTGTGTATGATGCGATTGATTCACTAAAGAAAAATATGAATTTTTTGCGTAGTTCTGATAAGAATTTGGAATTGGCTTTGCGTATGATAACTGAGTTTAAGAAGCATAACGTAAATTATAAAATGCTTGAAGATACAATTGAAAAAGTTGATGATAAGTATTTACAGCTTAAACTTACAGATACAAAAAATATTTTAGAAAAGTATCAAAAGAGAATTGAAGGAAATTATATTGATGAAGCGGATAGATTGGATTTACTTGCACAAAATATTGAACTTGTAGATTTTTTTAATGATGCTGTAATTTATATTGATGAGTTTGCTGGATTTACGCCAAATGAATATCAAATAATAGAGAAGTTATGCACTCTTGCTAAGGAGATTACTGTTACGATTTGCACAGATTCTTTAGAAAAAGTGGATAACATGGATGAAAGTATTTATTATTTTAATAAAATTACTGCTGATAGATTGCTTGAAATTGCTGAGAGAAATGGTTGTTTTATAGATAGAATTGATATGGGAGAGCCAAAGAAATTTCAAAGCAAAGAGCTTCAAAACCTAGAAAAGAGTATATATTCAGTTAGTCCTACCAGGTGGGAAACTGAAACTGAGGATATTTCAATATTTTCAGCACAAACTCCAATGAGTGAAATTGAGAATGTTGCTAAAACTATTTTGAAATTGGTTAAGGAAGATGAATATAGATTTAGAGATATTGCTGTTGTTTGTGCAAATATTGATACATATTCAAGCAATGTTAAATCTGTGTTTGAGAAGTTTAATATTCCTGTTTTTATTGATGAGAAGAAGGATATTGATAACAATGTTCTTATGAAATATATTGTTTCTTTGCTTAATATTTTTACAACGAATTTTTCATATGAAGCGATGTTTTCTTATATAAAATCTGGTATTTTAGATGTGCCTGATGATGACATGTTTTTGCTAGAAAACTATGTTAATAAATGGGGAATAAGAGGTACAAAGTGGTATAAGGGCGACTTTGAATATGAGGAAAAAAATGATGTTCAAGAGAGAATTAATGCTACAAAAAATAAGATAATTGTGCCAATACTTGATTTTAGAAAGAGGCTTCAAGGTGAGAAGACAGCTAAAGAAATTAGTTTTTGTTTGTATGAGTTTATTCAAAAAAATGGTGTTCAACAAAGAATTTTAGATAAGGCTGATGAGTTTGAAGAGGCTGGACAGATTGAGGTTGCTGAGGAGTACAGAAATGGTATAAAACTATTTTTCGATGTTTTAGATGAAATGATTTTGATTTTTGATGATGAGAAAATGTCTTTTGATAGGTTTAATAAAATTCTTCAGATTGGAATTTCAAAATCTGAATTTGGAAAGATTCCTACGTCTTTTGATCAAGTTTTGTTTGGAGATATTGATAGATCAAAATCTAAAGAGATTAAGGCGTTATTTTTGATTGGACTTAATGATGGTGTAATTCCAAGTGTTGTTAAGGATGAAGGATTTTTGAATGATAATGATAGAGAGTTGCTAAAAGAGCATAATGTTGAGTTGGCGAAAAATTCAATTGAATTATTGTATGAGAACCAATTTAATATTTACAAGGTGCTTACTACTCCAGAGAAGAAATTATATTTGTCTTATCCAATTGCTGATGAGGAAGGAAAGGCTCTTAGAAATTCAATTTTAATTGCTCAGATTAAAAAGATTTTTCCTAAAATCAAAGAGCAGAGTGATGTAATTGAGAAGGATTATGAGATAACAACAAAAGAGGCAACTTTGGATTCAGCGGTGGAGAAGTATAAAGAATATATTGATACTGATAAGATTGATGATGAATGGAAGAATGTTATTTCGTGGTATGAAAAGAATGAGCCTACAAGAATGCAACGAATTTTGAGAGGAGCAAAATATTCAAATGTTCCTGAAGTAGTTACCGAAGAGAATATAAAGAAAATGTATGGAGGTAGCTTGCGTACAAGCGTTTCAAGACTTGAGCAATATAGAAGATGTCCTTTTTCTTTCCATTTGAAATATGGCTTGAAATTGCAAGAGGAAGAGGAGTTTAAGATTAGGCCTTTGGACACAGGTAATTTTATGCATGAAGTTATTGATGAAGTTTTTTCTAAGATTGAAGCTAGAGATTTTGATGTTAAGACTATTTCAAAAGAGGATTTGTATAAAATTATTGAGGAAATTATTAATGAAAAACTTGGAATGCACAAAAATTATATTTTTTCAAGTTCACCAAAGTTTATTGCGTTGACGAAAAGGCTTAAAAAAGTTGTGTATGAGTCAATTGATTATATTATTGATCAGTTGAAAAATAGTAAGTTTGAGTTATATGGCCATGAGATTGAGTTTAATGAAAAGGCTGAGTTTAAGCCAATGAAAATAACTTTGGATAATGGTAATCAAGTTGTTGTTACAGGAAAAATAGATAGAGTTGATGTTGCTAAAACTGCTGATAATACTTATGTTAGAATAATTGATTACAAATCTTCAGTTAAGGATGTTGATTTAAATCAGGTGGTTTCAGGTATTCAAATACAGTTACTTACTTATTTGGATGAAATGGCTGAGCAGAAGCAGTTTGAGTCTGCTGGTGTTTTATATTTTAATTTGCTTGATACGATTATTAAAGCAGATAAAAATTTGAGTGATGATGAGATAAAGAAACAACTAAATAAGAAATTTAGAATGAAAGGTTTGGTTGTTGCAGATCTTGATATTATAAAAATGATGGACACTAAAATTGCCCCATCAAGCTATTCGGACTCTGTTCCGGTTTATTTAGACAAGGAAGGAAATATTAGTAAGACAAAGTCAAATGTTTTGGATAGAGAAAAATTTGATAGATTGCAAAAATATACAAAACATATAATTTCTGAAATTTCAAATGAAATTTTTAAAGGAAAAATTGATATTAAACCTTATTATATGTCTAAAAAAACGCCTTGTGAATACTGCGAATATAAGGCTATTTGCAACTTTGATCCAAAGTTAAAAGGTAATGAGTATAGATATATAAGAAATATGTCTAAGGATTTTGTAATGGAAGAGATTATGCAAAATTCTGAAGAATAGTTTAAACACTTCGCTATAAATTGGCGGAGTGTTAATGTTTTGTAATATTTTTTTAATTAAAATGTTATACCTTTTGGAAATGAATGTTAGTATAATATACTTAGATGATTAGATTTAGGAGATTGGCTATGGGGATAGGTTTATTACTAAAAAAAGAGGGCATTAGTAATGTTAGAAAACTTGATACGATGAATATTAATAAAATTGCTTCTTTTATTTCTGAAAAGATTTGTCAGTCTTTTCCAGAATTACATCTTTCTCAGAGTGAGCTTTTTATTCAGATATCAAGGCTTGACATGTTTATTGCGAGTATGGACGATAATGCTAGTGCAAAATATGTGTATGGAAAAAATGCAATATATTTTAATGAAAAATTAGATTTAAATAAGATGGATATTGCTGCAATACATGAGTGTATACATTATTTGCAGGAATTTAAAGATGAAAAAGGGAATCTTGTTAAACTTGGGTTGTACGACTTGAATAGTGCGACTGGTTTGGCTTTGAATGAGGCGGCTGTTCAATTGATTGCGTGTAGAACGGCAAGAGAGCCTATATTTGATAATGTTACATATTATGGAATGTCTTTCGTTTCAGAGAGTCCAGAGTTTTATCCTTTGGAGTGTGCGCTTGTTTCTCAAATGACATTTTTTACTGGTGATGAAGCTTTGTATTTTAGTACGCTTTATAGTTCACCAATGTTTGAGAGAGCTTTTACAAGCAATTCTACGCCGGATACTTTTTATGAGGTTGAGATGGATCTTGATAAATTGTTGCATTTGGAAAATGAGTTGTCTAGGTTGTCTCATAAGTTGCAGATTTCAGAGGCTTCAGGTGAAAAGTCAAAATTATTACAACGTCAGATTGAGGGAAAGAAGAAAAATATTACTTCTATTTGTTTAAAAATTCAAAATATGATTATTGAGAATTGTTTTAAAAAGAGATTTGTTAAAATTGATACTTTTGATGATATTCGTGAGTTTGAAGAAGAATTAGTTGAGTTTAGAAAGTATTTAATCTTGCCTGAGAATTATAGTTTTTATGATGATTTTTGCAAGAAGATGATGGATGATATTTCTTTTAAAAAGAATCAGATTGTTAAATATGGTAGAGTTGTTGATATTCCTAAAGAGTATGGTGAGTTTTTACCAATGGAGATTTCTGTTAAAAAAATGTCAAAAGTTAGAGAGATTATTTGCACACTAAAAGAGTTTATTTTTGGAGAGTAAATTAAAAAATAATATGAATTGGAAGAGCGTTGTTAGGAGCAACGTTCTTTTTTGCGCAATAAAATACTTGCTATGTAAATCAAGTATTTTTAGTATCTTAATTTAGCAAATGTATTACGGAAGCTAGGTTTAGGATGATATTGTTTTATGGGGAACACTTCTATTTGGTACAATATGGAAGCTATTAAACAACTGTGGATGATCCTGTGGATAACTTTTTACGATTCTTGAAAACGCAGAAGTCAAATATATGTTTAAAGTTAAATTCCCGCTGAAAATATTAGTTTTTGTAATAAAAAAGACACTAAAAAGAAATTTAGTGCCTTTTTTTGTCGTTTTTTATGTAAAGAGATATTGATATTATAAGAATCGCTTTGTTACATTTGTCTTTTTAGATTAGTGTTTTGAGTATTTTTTAAAATTTTTTACATTGACTTTATAAAAAAACAGAGTAAAGTAGGGGATAGTGAAACGAAGTTGTAGGAATAATGCGCTTCGAAATAAATTATAAAGGAGATTTTTATGGAAGAAAAGAAAGTGATGCCAGCAGATAATAATGAAGAAAAGATTACAACTAATGAAGTTGATAACTGTATTTCTAGTGATGCTGAAAATTCAGAAAAGATGGTTGAAAAAATTACTCGTATTAAAGCAAAAAAGTTTTTTAAAAACATTTTTGTACTTATAGTTATAGCTATTGCAATCTTTTGTGCATTGCTTGCTTTAGATAAATATAAAAATGTATTTGAAGGAAAAGTTATCAATTTAATTAGTTTTAAGAAAGATAATGATGTTGATAGCAAAGAATATAGCGATGAAGAAAAAGCTGTAAAGGTTGCTAGAGCTAAGTTTAAAGAGCTTGGCGAAAATGTAGATGATACTGAATTAGAGGTGCTCAAGATTACAAGGAAAGGCAACTATTACTATTTTATTTCTTCTAAAGAAAATACAGTTGAAATTAGTGCAGATACTTTTGAAGTTAAAAGAATTAATAGCGTTCCAGTGGAGGAATATACAAAATGATAAATTATTTATTAATGAAAAGAAAAGGAGGTGTAGATAGTTGTCATCAAATGTTCAAATTATTAAAAAGAAATTGCTAGTATTTATTTTAATTGTTGTAATGACGTTTCTATTTATACCAATGAAATTTTCTTATGGCGTAACTGTTCTGGAACCTACAGATGATCAAAAGGTTGAATATAGGGCTATTTCTAGAGCAGAGGTTAATGGTAAAAAGCAATTAATAATAGAAGTTAGATTGAAACATTTGAATATTAAAGGAATGGATCTGAGGTTGCAATATAATGATAGTTTACTGACTCCGTCGGATATGACTACAAATCAGGCAATTGATGTAAATGATGCTGATGATATTCCAAGTAATTTTTCATATATAAATGGATTTGAAAAATTCATGGATATGATGGAAATGGAACCTTCTAATGGTGAACTGAGAATGATTTATTCAATTCTTGGTAAAGATGAGAGGACAGGAACTAATGATTATTTTAAAGATGATAATAATGATACTAGAATCGAAGTTCCAGATGAGGCAGTTGTTGCTAGGATTAGTTTTCAGATGGGTGACGGTGACATAACTACTGATGACATTAAATTAAAAACTGGTACGAATTCACCAACTACTGGTATTAAGGTAGTAACTAATAATAGCAATAATTATCAAAATCAATCATTATTTATTTTTACTTTAGATCTTAAATCTAAAAATGCTGATTTGGCTGATTTGAAATTGAGTAACGGTTCTGATGAAGATGGAGATTATAGAGAATATACTTTAGATCCTAAATTTGATAAAGATACTTTAGAATATTCTACAGAAATTTTAGAGTATGTTGATAAAGCAAAATTAAGTATTAAGAAAGCTGATAAATTATCAACAGTTCAAATTAAGAAGCCAAAGGTTGATGATGATGGCAATGTAACATATGAAATTGTAAATATAACAGATGATTCTCTGGATATTACTGATGAAATTACCCTGATGGAGCTTGGCAAAGGTGATACAACGATTGAAATAATTGTTACAGCCGAGAATACAGCAATTTCTAAAACATATAAGTTGGTTATAAAAAGACCATGTGGAAAGCTTAAAGGAAAAGTTCAACTTGGAGATGGATTAAGAGAAAGTGTTCAAGAGTCATATGGAGTGTATGTTAAATATATTGCTGATATAAAATTGTTTAAACCTGGCGATATTGTTTGGGATAACATTCTTTTGGATGGTTCAGATCCAAGCAAAGTAACAATGGATTATATTGATGGAATGACACCAGAAATAAGTGCTATATCAGATGATGAAGGAGAGTTTACTTTATATGTTATTCCTGGCAATTATGATTTATTATTTGAAAAGTCTGGATTTTTGTCAAATGTTATAAAAACAATTAACATATCAAAAGATGAGGAAATAGATTTAGGTACTCAGATACTTGATGAAGGTGATGCTGATAGAAGTCAGATTGTAGACTTAAATGATATGGTTGATATTATGAATGCTAATGGTTATTCATCAGAAAATCCAGAGTATGTTGAGGATTGTGACTTTGGAAAAAAAGGTGTTGTCAATCTTGATGATATGGTTTGCGTAACTCAAAATATGTATAAAACTATTAATATAAAAGAATATAATAATTAAAAAGGAGAGAGAAATGAAAGTTAAAAAAAGGATTATCGCATTTTTAGTTTTAATGGCTATGTTATTAAATATGTTTTCACCATATACGATACTTTTTAATAATGTAGCAAATGCAGCGACAGGCGTACTTGAAGAATATCCTTTGATTCTTAACAATTTGGGTATTACCAAAAAGGGAAGCAATAGGATTTTAACAGTTGAACTTGCGTTAGTATCAGAAGCAGTAATTAATGGATTTGATTTTCAATTTAAAGTTGATACTACTAAGTTACAACCTTGTAACAAAAATACGGGTAGTGCTGCCACAGGAGTGGGGTTAATTACAGCACAAAGTGATTATTATATGGGAACACTTCAAATAAAAACATATGATAAGAATACTGGAACATTCCATTTTACAGGGTTAGAACCAGCAGGAGGAACAGATATTGTTGATAATGGCTATGTACCAGGACAAATGGGAGATGATGCAATAGATGTTAATGGAGCTGGATATAATGCTTATTACCCAGTATTAAAAATGACATTTAAAGTATTGGATCCTGATATAACAGCTGATCAACTTTCAAAAGATTTATTTACACAGGTTTCTAGTGGAGTTGGTTTGCCAACAGGATTGAAAATTAATTATAATAATGCCTCTGGTATAAGAGTTAGCAAGGATTTACAATTTGGAACAAAAGGATTTGCGGCAGCTGAAAAAACAGTTACAGGAATTTCTGTTAAACAGAATCCAAATAAAATGAATTATGAACATGGTGATTCAATCGATTTAACAGGTGGTGTAATTGAAGTAACTTATGATGACGGTTCAAAAGAAGATGTTGATATGACTGATTCAAAAGTTTCTATAAAAACAGGAAGTACAGCAAAAATTTCAGATTCAACAGTTACTTTACAATATGAAGGAAAAGATGCATCTTTTAATATTAATGTAACTGACCCAACTGTATCTCTTGTAGTTACAACTCCAATGACTACTACAGAATATACTCATGGAGATAATTTGAATTTTGCGGGATTAACATTAACAGCTACAACAAAAAGTGGTAGAACAATACCATTAACTGCAACAAGTAATGGTGTAACAGTTAGTGAAACACAAGCTAGTGTTAATTCACCTAATTTTTCACAAACTTCTTCATCTGGTAGTCTTCCTACTAGAGGAACTCAAAAAATAGTATTTACTTATCAAGGATTAACAGCAAATCAAACTATAGTAGTAAATGACACTATTTCAAGTTTTGAAGTTTATAAACAACCTAATAAGGTAGTTTATAAAGCAGATGAATCTTTAGATTTAACAGGTGCAGTTATAAAAGCTACTTTAACTAGTGGTGATATTGCATATGTTAATTTACCAGATGGTTCAGTAACAGTTTCAAGTTACAATGCAAGAACATTTGGTAAAAAGCAAAATTTGACTGTATCAATTAATGGTAAAAACGCATCAAATACAATTGATGTTGAAGCTTATGATTATGTAACTAATTCTTTAATTACAGCTCCAGTAAAGGTTGAATATAAATATAATGAAAATCTAAATTTAGCTGGAGGAAAATTAGACTATGTATGGAAAGTTGGTAAGGTTACTAATAATAAATTATCAGATTCAAATGTAACAGTTACAGGATATGACAAAACACACATAGGTACACAAACAATAACAGTATCTAGAACATTTAATTATACATTGTCTGATGGAACAACTATTCCAGATACAATTACTCAAACTTTTGAAGTTGAAGTTACAAATTTGGCAAAAGCAATTACTATTACAGCACCATCAAAATCTGTATATGAGCATGGTGATAGCTTAGACTTAACTGGTTCAAAAATTGTTGTAACACATGAAGATGGATCTTTAGAAAATGTTACAATGACAACTAGTATGATTAAAGAATCTGATGGAAGCAATGTAAATATGAGTCCAAATGCTTCAGATTATACTAATAATTCATTGACGAAAACTTTAGTAATTGAATATACACAGGATAATATAACTGAAACAATTAATTATCCTATTACAATAAATAATACGGTATCTTCTATTGCAATGGGAACAAATCCTAATAAAACAACTTATAATTTAGGAGATACAAGTTATGATTTAACTAATGGAACTATAATTGTAACAAGAAAAGCTGGAAACACTGAAACAGTTAATTTAACAGATAATGGTGTTACTTTAACTCCACTAAGTGATTTAACAGGTGCTGGAGGAACAAAAACTGTACAAGTAACATATGAAGGAAAAACAACTTCATTTAATATTAATGTTGTAAATGGTATTACTGGAATGGTAGTTACTCCACCAACAAAAACAACATATGAGCATGGTGATAGCTTAGATTTAACTGGTGGAAAAATTACAATAACATATGCTGACCATACAACACAAGATGTTGATGTTACAGCTAATATGGTAACTGATAAAGCTACAGGTACTGCTGTAAATATGAGTCCAAATGCAAGTGAATATAATTCAAATAATGAAGTTACAAAAACATTAACAATTTCATATACAAAAGATGGTCAAAATATAACAAAAGATTATACAATTAAAATAACAAATCCAATTAATGCAATTACAATTGGACAATCACCAAGAACAAATTATAATCTTAATGATTCAATAACGGGTGTTGGTGGAACAATAATTGTAACAAGAAAAGCTGGAAATACAGAAACAGTTAATATTACTGATGCAATGGTTAGTGGTTTAGATACTACAACAGCTGGAAATGGAAAAACAGCTACAATTACATATGAATCAAAAACTGTTAATTATCAATACAATGTAAAAGATAATATTACAGGTATGACAATTACACCTCCAACAAAAACAAAGTATAATCATGGTGATAACTTAGATGTAACAGGTGGAAAAGTTACAATTACTTATGCAAGTGGTACAACACAAGATGTTTCACTTACAGCAAGCATGATTAAAGAATCAGATGGAAGTAATGTAAATATGTCTCCAGCATCATATAATTCAACACAAAAAGTAACTAAACAATTAAAAATTGATTATACACAAGATGGTGTAAGTCAAAGTGCAAATTATACAATAGATATAATTAATAATCTTGTAAGTATAGCAATTCAAGGAAAGCCTCAAACGGAGTACAACTTGAATGATAACCTACAACAAGGATTATCAATATTAATAACAAGAGCTACAGGAGTACCTGAAGCTACGGCTGTAACAAGTAATATGATTACAGGATTTGATACAACAACAGTTGGACAAAAAACAGCTACAATAACATATACAGAAAATGGAATAACAAAAACAACAACTTTAAATTATGAAGTTAAAGATAAAGTTAAATCAATTAGTGTAGGAACAGCACCAAAGGTTGATCAAAAATACAACGAACCACTAGATTTAGCAGGAGCTACAATTAATGTAGTAAAAGGTAGTGGAACAACTACAATACCAGTAACTGCTGATATGATAAAACCAGGAACATATGATCCAACAACATTGGGACCACAACAAGTAACGATCGTATATGATAATCAAGAGGTTGATGTAAATGTTACAGTAAAAGATTATGTAACAGGAATAACAATAAATCCATCAACAATTAATGGTAGATATAATGATACATTATCAAGTTTATTAACAGCTAATAATGTACAATACACAGTAACATATGCAAAAGCAGGGGCACAAGCTCCACAAACATTACTAGATTCAATGGTTACAGGATATAATGCAACAACAGTTCAAAGCCAAAACTTAACTGTAACATATACAGATGCAGATGCTGATAGTTTTACAAACGGACAAGATTTTACAGCTAATTTACAAGTAAACTTAACTAACTCAGTAAAATCAATTGCTGTAACAGCACCAAGCAAAACAGTTTATAATCATGGAGATCAAATAGCAACAGATGGAACAATTACAGTAACATTCGATGATGGAACAACAGCAACAAGACAAATGACAAGTGCAATGATTACAGAAGCTAATGGTTCAGCATTAGATATGAGTCCAACAAATTATGGACCAACACAAAAGATAAGCAAAGCATTAAAAATAGAATATACAGAAGATGGAAAAAAAGGAACAGTAAATTATCCAATTGATATAATTAATAATCTTGTAAGTATAGCAATTCAAGGAAAGCCTCAAACGGAGTACAACTTGAATGATAACCTACAACAAGGATTATCAATATTAATAACAAGAGCTACAGGAGTACCTGAAGCTACGGCTGTAACAAGTAATATGATTACAGGATTTGATACAACAACAGTTGGACAAAAAACAGCTACAATAACATATACAGAAAATGGAATAACAAAAACAACAACTTTAAATTATGAAGTTAAAGATAAAGTTAAATCAATTAGTGTAGGAACAGCACCAAAGGTTGATCAAAAATACAACGAACCACTAGATTTAGCAGGAGCTACAATTAATGTAGTAAAAGGTAGTGGAACAACTACAATACCAGTAACTGCTGATATGATAAAACCAGGAACATATGATCCAACAACATTGGGACCACAACAAGTAACGATCGTATATGATAATCAAGAGGTTGATGTAAATGTTACAGTAAAAGATTATGTAACAGGAATAACAATAAATCCATCAACAATTAATGGTAGATATAATGATACATTATCAAGTTTATTAACAGCTAATAATGTACAATACACAGTAACATATGCAAAAGCAGGGGCACAAGCTCCACAAACATTACTAGATTCAATGGTTACAGGATATAATGCAACAACAGTTCAAAGCCAAAACTTAACTGTAACATATACAGATGCAGATGCTGATAGTTTTACAAACGGACAAGATTTTACAGCTAATTTACAAGTAAACTTAACTAATGCAGTAAAATCTATCTCAATAACTGCACCAACTAAAACAGATTATGATCATGGTGATCAAATCGCAACAGATGGTGTAATCACAGTAACATTTGAAGATGGAACATCAACTACAAGACAAATGAACAGCTCAATGTTCACAGAAGCTGATGGTTCTCCATTAGATATGAGTCCAACAAATTATGGACCAACACAAAAAATAAGTAAAACATTAAAAATAACATATACAGAAGATGGAAAGACTGGAACAGTAAATTATCCAATTACAATAACAAATAAGGTTCAATCAATTAGTATTAAAGGAACTCCAAAAGATTCTTATAAGCTAAATGAACCTATGGATGGAAATATTACTATAACAATTCGTAGACAAGATGGTTCTGAAGAAGATAAAGTTGTAACTCCAAACATGGTACCAGCTTTTGATACTACAACAGAAACTCTTGGAACTCCAAGAACTTCAGATATTGAATATACTGAAAATGGAGAAACTGTAAAAGTTGGTTATACTTATGAAGTAACAGATACAATTAATTCAATTTCAATTGGAGCTGGAATAAAGTATGATCAAAAATATGGTGAAAATTTAGATTTAACAGGTGCAACATTAAATGTTGTAAAAGATAGTGGTACAACTACTATACCAGTTACTGCTAGTATGATTAAAGCAGGAACATATGATCCTACAACTTTAGGAGAACAAACTGTAACAATAAAATATGGAGATAAAGAAGTAGATTGCAAAGTTAAAGTTAATGATTACATTAAAGGCGTTGTTATAACACCTCCAAGTAAAATTACTTATAAATATAATGAAGACTTAGATTTATCAGATGCTAAAATTTCTATAACAATGGCATCTAATCAAACTACACCTAATGTAATTCCAGTTACTTCAGCAATGATTTCTGGATATAACAAAACAACTTTAGGTGCTCAAACAGTAACAATTACTTATGTTGATGCTGAGGGTAATACACATACACAAACATTTGGTGTAACTGTTGTTGATACAGTTAGTTCAATAACTTTAGTTGACAATGGATTTAAGAAAAATTACAAATATGGTGATAACTTGGATTTAACAGGTTTATCATTAAAAGTTACAACAGATAGTGGAAATACTACTTATGTGCCAGTAACTGCTGGTATGGTAAGTGGATATGATCCAACACAATTAGGAAATCAAACATTAAATATAACATATGATGGTGTTGTTAATACAGTTAGTGTTAATGTAGTTGATTATGTAAAAGATATTACATTAAATGCACCAGCTAAAAATGAATACAAAATTGGCGAAAGCTTAGATTTAACAGGTGGTAGCATTTCAGAAGTTATGGCAAGTGGAGCTACTGGCAATACAATAGCTTTAACACCTGGAATGGTTACAGGATTTGATAGCTCAACTGAAGGTAAGAAAACTCTTACAGTAAGCTATGTAAAAGATGGAAATACATTTAATAAAACTTTCCAAATTGCAGTTGTAAATAAGATTGCAAATGTAGAAGTAGTAGCTCCAACTAAAACAAATTACAATTATGGTGAGAATTTGAATTTAGCTGGTGGATATGTAAAAGTAACTAAAGAAGATGGAACAATTCAAAATATTCCATTAACTTCTAATATGGTATCTGGATATGATAAAACCACACCTGGTCAACAAATGATTAAGGTTACATATACAGATGAAGAAAATAATCAACATGTTGATTACTTTAAAGTAACAGTTGGAAATGACTATGTTGCTAATATGAAATTTATAGCTCCTACAAAAACAGTTTATAATATAGGAGATACACTAGATTTAACAGGTGGATCAATTACTGAAGTATATGCTAGTGGAAAATTAGGAAACAAATATGATTTAACAAAAGATATGATATCAGGATTTGATAGTTCAACTCCAGGTACAAAACAAATTACAGTTAAATTTAATGGAAAGACATATAATTATACAATAACTGTAAAAGATAGAATGTTAGGTATTTCTATAAGAACTTTACCTAAAAAATTAGAATACAACGTAGGTGAAAACTTAGATTTAACTGGTGCAACATTAAATGTTGTAAAAGATAGTGGAACTTCAGTTATAAATATTACTTCTAATATGGTTTCAGGATTTGATAAAAATAAAGAAGGAATGCAGGTAATTACAGTTTCATATGGTGGTTATACAGCACAGTTTAGTGTATTAGTTAAAAAGACAACATCTCCTGTAAATCCAGGAAAGAATGACAATACAAAACCAACTACACCAACAAAACCAAGTAAACCAAGCAAAACAACTACAAATAATAAACCATCTACTGTTGAAACACCAGAGGATACAAAATTACCAATTGATAATATTACACCAATTCCTGATGAGACACCAGTAAAAGATGATACAAATAAAGATAATAATGATGTTAAGGTTCCTGTAATTGCTGGAACACATACTGATAAACAAGATGATGATAATGACAAATGGATAAGAGGAATGTTAGGTTCATTCGGATTCTTACTAGCATTCTTAGCATTAGTTCTATTCATTATAGTTCTTGCTAAACGTAGAAAGAACGTTAAGATTTATATTGAAGAGGGCGATGAAAGAGTTCTTGTTGGTAAAGAAAAACTTACAAAGAATGATAGAGATCTTGATTTGAATAAATATTACAATAAGTATAAAGAAGAAAATTATAAAGTAGTATTGTCTAAGTCAATTAGTAAGAAACTTGATAATAAAACTGTTAACCTTACTGTTCATGATAAGGAAGAGAGTTTTAAGGTTGAGTATAATGATGAGGAGTTTGTGTTCAAATCATAGGCGCTAGAAAATAATTACAATTTTATCGGCGTTAGCAATCATCTAAAACGCGGTCACGTATACGCATACGCTCCCTTACCTTTTAGATGATTGCTGCCTGGCTAAAATTTAATTCTTTTCCAGCCTGATGACAGAAGGCTGAAAAGGTAATGAGCAAAATAAAAAGTGAGCTAGAAAAATAATTACAAATTTATTGGAACTAAAATTTAATTCTTTTCCAGCCTGATGACAGAAGGCTGAAAAGGTAATGAGTAAAATAAAAAGTGAGCTAGAAAAATAATTACAAATTTATTGGAACTAAAATTTAATTCTTTTCCAGCCTGGTGATAGAAGGCTGAAAAGGTAATAAGTAAAATAATTAGATATAAAAATGAATGACGATTAAGTTAAAAATGGAAGTATGAGTGCATTTGAGGGATGTTTTGAAGTTGGCTTTCCCCATCCAATTTCAAAACGGACTTCATGGGGAAAATGCCATTAGCTTGAAACTAGTTTCCCCAGCTGGTTTTGGGCAGTACATGCATATACTGAGGATGTAATCAATAGTTGTCTTTGGATTACATCCCAGGGTAATTTAATTTGATTATGATAATAATATATGGATTAGTTTAGACTTATAGTATTCTAGGCTTATTAGTGATACTTAAAAGTGTTAGTATTTTACATTTAAATATTTCGAAAAATAGACTTGAAAATGCTTGAATTTAAAGAGGATGGGCATGCAGGTCTATTTGTCGTGCGTTGAAAAATAATTAGAAATTTATCTGTGTTAACAGGTATTGTTAAATCCTCAACGTATCTATATACGCCTGCGGGTTAACCATACCTGTTGCCTTGCTAAAATTTAATTCTTTTCCAACCTGATGATATGCGTTAAAAATGGAGAAACTTTCCTTGACGTACCCTCGTACGCCTGCGGAATTTTCTCCATTTTTGCTTTGCTAAAATTTGATTCTTTTCCAACCGGATTTAGTTAAGTGCGCTTATTTTGCCTTGATAGATTGAATATGTTTGTTCTCCAATTATACTTGAATAGTTTTTCATTCGTTTATCTTCACAATATATGTCTATGTTTTCACCATCTAGACTAATGGTGGCAGAGCCCATATACGTTTTTTCATGAGTTTTTCCAAATAGTTTGGCTTGCATTGGATGAAGCATAAATACTTCATAATGATGCAAGTCTAATGGTTTTATGGAAAACTGCATTCTTTTTACATCCTTTCATTTATTATTTTTTTGATTGCCAATTTGGTGTATGATCAAAAAGTTAATTAACAATTTATAATAAGTGTAAATGTTATAAATAGTTCTCTTTTTGTCTAGTATTTACTATTTGTGTGTGTTTGATACTAGACGGTACATTTTTATTGTACCACGATTTACATAAAAACGCAAGAATAAGATATAATTTGTGGATAACCTGTGGAAAACAGGAGAAGGGTTAATTTGTAATTACGCTTTGAAATTGGTATTACCCTAAGAAAAATAATCAAAACTATATTTTTTGTAATAGAAAAATAAAGTAAATGATACATGATTTTTTTATTATATGAGAATGCGGTTATCCGTAATATTTTTTATTAATATTATATATTGTATGGAATTTTTTGTACTTGAATCTAATTTTAACCTTACTATAATAAATTTATATTTACTTGTATAAAAAGGAGAAACGAGAGAATGAAAGGTACAAAATCACAGGAGAAAAAATTAATTTTTTCAGCTATTGCATTGCTAGTTCTAGCTGTTTTATTTTGGCTATTAGCAACTGATAGTGGAATAAAGCTATTGAAGAAATTTAATTTCATACAAGATTCAGAGCCACAGGCTGATATAACTATCAGTTCTGCAAATTATGAAGCGTTAAAGAATAAAATTGGTGATGCTAAAATTGTTTCTGGATATAACAATTTTGTTGCTATAACTGCTGATGGAAAGGTTTATGGCTGGGGCTATAATGGCTATGGTCAGTTGGGATTAGGTAATACAACTAGTTACACTACACCAACTTATCTTGGGATTGATGATGCTATAGATGCTGCTGCTGGTTGGCATTACATAGTTGTTGTTCGAAAGGATGGAACTGTATGGGCAGCTGGTTATAGTGGTTATGGTGAACTAGGTGTCGGTAATACGGTAAATAGTAATGTTTTTGTACAAGTAAAAAATGAAGATGGTACGGGATTTTTGAATAATATAAAATCTGTTTCTGCAAATGAAAATACTGTATATGCAGTTACAAATGATGGTGATGTTTATACATGGGGACGCAATAATTATGGACAGATGGGATTTGGAAATACATCAGATACATATTTACCTAAGAAAACTTCATTGACAAATATTAAACAAATTTCTGCGGGATATTTCTGTGCAGAGGCAGTTACAAATGATGGTTATGTTTATGGTGCAGGATATAATCCTGATGGTGAATTAGGAATTCGTAATAGTAATACAACAATTGCAAGATGGACGAAAATACCAAATCTTGATAATACAGGTGATATGGATAATGTTGATAAAGTCGTTGCAGGAAGAGGACATACACTTATTCTTACTAATGATGGAAAAGTATATGCAACTGGTTATAATTATTATGGGGAACTAGCTGACGGAACAACAACTGCTAGAAATTATTTTGCACCTATGAAGGATAGTGATGGAAATGAGATTACAAATGCAAAAAATATTTATGCAAATGCATATTCTTCTTACATAATTAATAATAATAATGAATTGTATGCTTGTGGTTATAACAATTATGGTCAATTAGGAACAAAAGATGCTTCTGCTAGAAATAAATTAACAAAAATTGAAACAGATGTGCCTGTTATTTCAATGGAAGCCACAAAAAATTTAGATTCTCAAACTATGGCATATGTTGATAATATAGGAAGAATTTATACTGTTGGTTATAGTTCAAATGGTGAGTTAGGTAATGGAACAACTTCGACTTCACCAAAGTATTTACCTTATAGTATAAGTGATTATAGAATTTTAGCAGATGATGCAATTGTTAATTTGAAAGCTGGACAATCTAAATCAATTAATCCTTATTTTGGTTCTGGTTTCAATTTAATTAATAGTAGTTTTTCAATGAATTTGACATATGAATCATTAGATACAAGTGTTGTTACTGTAAGTGGAAATACTATTTCTGCTGTTGGAATTGGAACAACTTATATTAGAATTTCTGATAATACAAATAAAATATATGGAAGTGTTAAAGTTAATGTTAATTCAAATGATGGTGTTACTTTTCCTAAAATAGTTGGGGGTACAAATCATTTTGTAGCATTAAAATCTGATGGAACTACATATACGTGGGGATATAATGCAAATGGTCAATTAGGAATTGGTGATAATGCTAATAGAAATGAGCCTACAAAAACAGAGATTGATAATGCAATTGACGTTGCTGCTGGTACTAATTTTACTGGTATATTGAGAAAAGATGGAACTGTGTGGACAACTGGATATAATGGCTATGGAAATTTGGCTGATGGAACAACAACGGATTCAAATGTGTTTAAGCAAATTCCAAATTTAACAGATGTTGTTGCTATATCTGCATATGAGAATTCAATGTATGCTTTGAAAAAAGATGGAACAGTATGGGGCTGGGGATATAATTATTATGGAGAATTAGGAAATCCTACTGCTGCTGGTTCATCAAACGCAAATTCAAAACCTTATAGAATGTTAAGGGTTCCTGGCATTATGCAGATTTCAGCTGGAAATTGTAAAATTATTATGGTTTCAGCTGATGGAAGTGTATGGGTTGCTGGATACAATGGATATGGAGAGTTAGGATTAGGCAATACAGATAGTGCATATCTTGCGCAACAAATGTATGACTCAACAGGAAGCAATTTCATTACAGGAATTAAAGAAGTTGATAGTGGTACATATTCAACTACATTACTTACTGATGATGGACGCATGTATGCTACAGGATATAATGAATCTGGACAACTTGGTAGTGGTGATACGGTTCAAAGATTATACATAGTACCAGTTATAGATGAAGATACAAATCAACAGATAACTGGAGTTAGTCATATTTTAGTATCTGGTTATATGACTATGGCAACTAAAAATGATAGAAGTTTGTATGTAGCAGGTTATGCAAATTATTCTCAAAACTTTTCTGAAACTACTACTAATAGATTAAAAATGCATAAAGTTTTTGATAACCAAAAGATTATTACTATGGGTGCTACTAAAAATAATAGTTATCAGACAGGAGCGGTTGTTGATGTTAAAGGTAGAATATGGACTGTTGGATATAATGCCGAAGGCGAAATTGGAAATGGAACAATTGAAACAACGTCAGTCCCAGTATGTATTACTAATTCAAAATTAGATACAAGTATTAATAAAATTATTAATCTAAAAGTAAAAGGTGATCAATATCAAATTAATTTTAGTGAGATTATGGGATTAAATTTATTGACAAATAAATTTCTTGCTCAAAATATTACTTATAAATCTTTTGATGAAAGTATTGCTACTGTAAGTAGTTCAGGTGTAGTAACTGCTGTAAAGAATGGAACTACTTATGTAAGAATTATAGATAGTAATAATGAATTATATAGTTCAGTAAAAGTTAATGTTAATGGAAAAGATGGTATAACACAGCCAAAAGTAGCTAGCGGTTATAATCATTTTGCTGCATTAAAAGCAGATGGAACAGTATGGACATGGGGATATAATGGTTATGGTCAGCTAGGAACAGGTGATACTGCTAATAGAAATGAGCCTACACAATTAATGTATTTTGTGGATGATGGAAATGGAAATGAAATTCAAGAGCCTGTAACAGATATTATTGATGTTGCATGTGGATATAATTATACAATGATTTTAAGAAAAGATGGAACAGTATGGTCAGTTGGATCCAATGAATATGGACAATTAAGTAACGGAAATACAGATACTCAATATAAATTAGTTCAGATGAAAGGCTTAAATGGTGTAGGATATGTTGATAATATAGTGCAAATTGAAGCATCAAGTACTACAACATATTTATTAACTGCAAGTGGTGAAGTGTATTCTTCAGGATATAACTATCATGGACAAATGGGAAATGCAACAACATCAAGATATAATGAAAATGTTAAGTTGCAGAAGATGAAAAAAGTTTCTAACATAATTAAAATTTCTGCTGGTGATTGTAATGCAATGATGTTAGATGCAGATGGAACAGTATGGTCAGTAGGCTATAATTCAAATGGTGAATTAGGATTAGGACATGGAGACAGTAGATCATTGCCACAACATGTTAAAACATCTGATGGAAATGACATAATGAGGAATGTTAAAGATATTTCTACAGGAACAAATCATACAGTGATGTTAAAAGAAGACGGAACAGTATGGAGTGTAGGATATAATGCATATTATCAATTAGGTGATACTACTAATACATCAAGAAGTTTACCTGTTCAGGTTGTTGATGCTGACAAAAATCCTATTAAGAATGTAAAACAAATAGTTGCTGAAGGATATTCATCAATGTTTGTAACAGATGATGGGTTATATGCTGTTGGTAGAAATGAAAATGGTCAATTATTTACACAAACAAGTACTAATATACAGATGGTAACAAAAGTTAATTACGATAAAAATATATTTAAAATTAATTTAACAAAAAATTACAATGGTGCACAAACAGGTGTATTAGTTGATCAAGATGGTAAAGTGTATACAGTAGGTTTCAATACTGATGGAGAAATGGGAAATGAAACTGTAGAAAGTTTAATAAAGCCATGGTGCATTAGCAAATTAAAAATTGCTGTTGAAAAAAATATTATTAATTTCCAAAAAGCAGGAGAGAAAGAAACTATTCAATATAAATTAAAAATGGGATTTAATTTATTGACTGATGAAATTCCATCAGGTGGTTGTACATTCAAATCAATGGATGAGAATGTTGCAATAGTTGATGATAGTGGAGTTGTTACTGCCAAGGAAAACGGAAATACAATAATAAAAATACACAATGATAGAAACAATTTAGATGCTACAGTTAAGATTAATGTAAATGGTTCAGAAAATAGTGTTCAACCAAAGATTGTTGGTGGTGTAAATCACTTTGTAGCATTAAAAGCAGATGGAACAGTATGGACATGGGGATATAATGGATATGGTCAATTAGGTACAGGAGATTATGCATCTAGAGTAAACCCTACTAAGCTAGATGTTACTGATGTTATAGATATTGATTGTGGATATAATTTTACTGCATTATTGAAAAAAGATGGAACTGTATGGACTGCGGGACAAAACAATTATGGACAACTTGGAGATGGATCTACAAATAATTTAAATTCTTTTCAGAAAGTTAAGCTTAATGGTAACGGTGAGTATTTGGAAAATATAGTAGGAATAGCAGCTGAAACGTATACGCTTCATGTGCTAACTGCTGATGGAGAGGTATATTCACTAGGATATAATTATTACGGACAATTCGGAAATAATACAACAACTAGATATAATGAGAATTGTTATCCTAAAAAAATGCAAAAGGTATCTAATATAATTCAAATTTCAGCAGGTGACATTTATGTTGCGATGCTAGATGCAGATGGAACTGTTTGGGGTGTTGGATATAATGCAAATGGTGAACTTGGATTAGGAGATGGTAATAATAGAGTATTACCACAGCAGATGAAAACACCAGATGGAGCAGGTATATTCTCTGGAGTAAAAGAAATTGCTACGGGAATGAATCATACAGTAATGCTAAAAGAAGATGGAACAGTATGGACAACTGGATATAACAATTATTATCAATTGGGTACAGGAGATACTAGTGGATCATCATTACCAGTACAAGTTAAAGATGCAGAAAATAATGTAATAACAGATGCAAAACATATAACAGCTGGAGGATATGCTACATTTATATCAAGACAGAAAGGTGGAAATGGAGAAAATAAAGGATTATATGTAATAGGAAGAGGAGATAATGGACAATTATTTACTAAATCTACAAATAATGTGAAAAAAGTAACAGAAGTTGAAACTGATAAAGATATATTAGCTATGGCTTTGACTAAAAATTATACTGGAGGTCAGACAGGTGCAATAGCAGACCAAGATGGTATGGTTTATACAGTAGGATATAATAATAATGGTGAGATGGGTAATGGAACTGTTGAAAGTTTAATAAATCCAGTATGTATAAGTGAAAAGAAGATTAAAGTTGACAAAAATATAATTAATTTTGAGAGAGCTGGAGAAACAGAGCAAATTACGTATACAACTTCAATGGCATTTAATTTAATTCAGGATGAAATTCCTGGTGTTACATGTACATTCAAATCAATGGATGAAAATGTTGCAACAGTTGATGAAACTACTGGTGAAGTTACAGCTGTAGGAGTTGGAACAACAATTATAAAATTATATAATCAAAAAAATAATTTATATGCTTCAGTAAGAGTAAATGTTGATGGCGCTGGAAATCAAACTCAACCTAAAATAGTTGGTGGAGTAAATCATTTTGCTGCACTTAAAGCAGATGGAACAGTATGGACATGGGGCTATAATGGCTATGGTCAATTAGGTGTAGGAGATAATGATAATAAAAATATGCCTACACAAACAAATATGAAAAATGCTGTAGATATAGTATGTGGAAATAATTTTACGGCTGTATTGAAAAAAGATGGAACAGTGTGGACAACAGGAGAAAATAATTATGGACAACTTGGAGACGGTTCAACTATTAATTCTAATTCTTTCCATAAAGTTAAGCTTAATGGCAATGGTGAGTATTTGGAGAATATAGTAGGAATAGCAGCTGAAACGTATACACTTCATGTGCTAACTGCTGATGGAGATGTGTATTCGCTAGGATATAATTATTACGGACAATTCGGAAATAATACAACAACTAGATATAATGAGAATTGTTATCCTAAAAAAATGCAAAAGGTATCTAATATAATTCAAATTTCAGCAGGTGACATTTATGTTGCGATGCTAGATGCAGATGGAACTGTTTGGGGTGTTGGATATAATGCAAATGGTGAACTTGGATTAGGAGATGGTAATAATAGAGTATTACCACAGCAGATGAAAACACCAGATGGAGCAGGTATATTCTCTGGAGTAAAAGAAATTGCTACGGGAATGAATCATACAGTAATGCTAAAAGAAGATGGAACAGTATGGACAACTGGATATAACAATTATTATCAATTGGGTACAGGAGATACTAGTGGATCATCATTACCAGTACAAGTTAAAGATGCAGAAAATAATGTAATAACAGATGCAAAACATATAACAGCTGGAGGATATGCTACATTTATATCAAGACAGAAAGGTGTAAATGGAGAAAATAAAGGATTATATGTAATAGGTAGAGGAGATAATGGTCAATTATTTACTCAATCTACAAATAATGTGAAAAAAGCAATAGAAGTTGAAACTGATAAAGATATACTAGCTATGGCTTTGACTAAAAATTATACTGGAGGTCAGACAGGTGCTATAGCAGATCAAGATGGTATGGTTTATACAGTAGGATATAATGCTAATGGTGAAATGGGTAATCAAACGGTTCAGAGTTTAATTACACCATGGTGTATAAGTGAAAAGAAGATTAAGGTTGAAAAAAATGTAATTAATTTTGAAAAACCTGGTGAAACTGATACTATTAATTATAGTATGTCTATGGCATTTAATTTAATATTAAGAGAAGTGCCTGATAATACTTGTACATTTAGTTCAATGGATGAAAAGGTTGCAAAAGTAGATGAAACTACTGGTATTGTTACAGCTGTTGGAACAGGTACAACATTTGTAAAACTATATAATAAAAAGAATGATTTATATTCTGCAGTTAGAATAAATGTTAATGAAGATGGAAATATCACTCAGCCTAAGGTTGTAGGTGGAGCAAATCATTTTGTTGCATTAAAAGCTAATGGAACAGTTTGGGCATGGGGCTATAATGGATACGGTCAACTTGGAACAGGTGATTATGCTAGTAAAATAGAACCTACTCAATTGATGGAAGATGTTTATGATGAAGATGGAAATATTACACAAGAGCCTATAAAAGATGTTGTTGACATTGCATGTGGAGATAACTTCACAATGATACTAAAGAAAGATGGAACAGTATGGACAGCTGGTCAAAATAATTATGGACAATTGGGAAATGGTGATACTAATAATCAAAATAAATTTACACAAGTAAAAGGTGTTAGCGGAGTTGGATATATAGAAAATGTTGTTTCTATAACTGCAGAAGCTGTAACAGCTCATGCATTAACATCAAATGGAGAAGTATATTCATGGGGATATAATTATTATGGACAATTTGGAAATAATACAACAACGAGATACAATGAGAATTGTTATCCACGTAAAATGCAAAAGGTATCTAATATAATACAGATATCAGCAGGTGATTGCTATGTACAAATGTTAGATGCAGATGGAACAGTATGGAGTGTTGGATATAATGGAAATGGTGAGCTTGGAGTAGGAGACACTAACAATAGAGTTTTACCTCAACAAATTAAGTCATCAGATGGAAGTGCTCTAATGACTGGAGTTAAAGAGATAGCAGCAGGAACAAATCATACAGTAATGTTAAAAGAAGATGGAACAGTATGGACAACAGGATATAACGGTTATTATCAATTGGGCACAGGAGATACTAGTAGCTCAGTATTACCAGTACAAGTTAAAGATGTAGAGGGTAATGCAATAACAGATGCAAAACATATAACTGCTGGAGGATATGCAACATATATTTCAAGACAAAAAGATGAGAAGGGTGAAAACAAAGGATTATATGTAATAGGTAGAGGAGATAATGGACAGTTATTTACAAGAGCTATTGCAAATGTGACAAAAGCAACAGAAACTGAAACAGATAAAGATATATTAACTATGGCTCTAACAAAAAATTATACTGGAGGTCAAACAGGGTTAATAGTTGATCAAGAAGGTAAAGTATATACAGTAGGATATAATAGTAATGGCGAAATGGGTAATGGAACAGTACAAAGTTTGACAACACCATGGTGTATAAGTAAATTAAAAATTAAAGTAAATCCAAATGTTATTAATTATAAAAATGTTGGAGATAATAGTGAACAAATTACATATACAATGACAATGGGATTTAATTTGATTAAAGATACAATTGAAGGTGGAACTTATAAATTTAGTTCAATTGATGAAAGTGTTGCTACAGTTGATGATGATGGAGTAGTTACTGCACAAGGAATTGGTAGCACATATGTAAAAGTTCATAATGTTGAGAATGATATTTGGGCAGGTGTAAAAGTTAATGTAAATGGAAAACAAGGTAGTACACAACCTAAACTTGTTGGAGGTTTAAACCATTTTGCAGCATTAAGAGCAAATGGAACTGTGTGGACATGGGGATATAACGGATATGGACAGCTTGGAACAGGTGATTATATAAATAGAACTGAGCCAACTCAATTGATGGAAGATGTTGATGATGGAAATGGAAATATTACACATGAACCTGTAAAAGATGTTGTTGATATTGCTTGTGGAAATAACTTTACAATGATACTAAAAAGCGATGGAACAGTATGGACAGCCGGTCAAAATAACTATGGACAACTTGGAAATGGCGATACTAATAATCAAAATAAATTAGTCCAAGTAAAAAATGCAACAGGCGATGGATATTTAGAAAATATAGTTTCAATAACTGCAGAAAATGTAACAGCTCATGCGTTAACATCAGATGGAGAAGTATATTCATGGGGATATAATTATTATGGACAATTTGGAAATAATACAACAACGAGATACAATGAGAATTGTTATCCACGTAAAATGCAAAAGGTATCTAATATAATACAGATATCAGCAGGTGATTGCTATGTACAAATGTTAGATGCAGATGGAACAGTATGGAGTGTTGGATATAATGGAAATGGTGAGCTTGGAGTAGGAGATACTAACAATAGAGTTTTACCTCAACAAATTAAGACATCAGATGGAACAGGTATATTCTCAGGTGTAAAAGAAATAGCTACAGGAACAAATCATACTATAATGATAAAAGAAGATGGAACAGTATGGACAACAGGATATAATGGATATTATCAATTAGGAACAGGAAATAGTTCATCTGTGAATTTACCAGTTCAGATTAAAGACACTGAAGGAAATGAAATAACAGATGCAAAACATATAACAGGTGGAGGATATTCAACATATATTTCAAGACAAAAAGATGAAAATGGTGAAAACAAAGGATTATATGTAATAGGTAGAGGAGATAATGGACAACTATTTACTCAATCTACAAATAATGTGACAAAAGCAACAGAAGTTGAAAAAGATAAAGAAATATTAACTATGGTATTAACAAAAAATACATCTGGAGGTCAAACAGGAGTCATAGCAGATATGAATGGTAATGTGTATACAGTTGGATATGGTGTTGATGGTGAAATTGGTAATGGAACAACAGAATCAAGTACTACAAAAGCATGTATAAGCCAAGTAAAACTTAAAGTAGATCCAAAGATTATAAATTATAAAAATGTAGGAGATACTGGAGAACAAATTACATATGCAGTATCAGCAGGATTTAATTTGTTATATGATACGATTGATCAAGGTGATTGTGAATTCAAATCTTTAGATGAAGATATAGCAACAGTAGATAGTGATGGAATTGTTACAGCTCAAGGAATGGGAACAACATATATTAGAGTTTATAATAAGAAAAATGATTGTTATTCAGCAGTTAGAGTTCAAGTTAATGGGGAACAAGGACGTACTGCTCCAAAAATAGTTGGAGGATATAATCATTTTGCTGGACTAAAAGCTAATGGAGAAGTTTGGACTTGGGGATATAATGGCTATGGTCAATTAGGAACAGGTGATGTACAAAATAAATTAAAGCCAACAAAAACAAATATATTTGATGCACAAGATAGTTCTCAAACAGTTTATGGAATTGATGTCGCATGTGGTGCATATCATACTCTTGTATTAAAATCTGATGGAACAGTTTGGGCAACAGGATATAATGGATATGGACAGTTAGGTGATGGTACAACAGTATCACATAGTGAGTTTGTTCAAGTACAAGGAATTCCTGAAAAGGTAATTGCAATTAGTGCAAATAATCATATGTCATATGCATTAACAGAAAATGGAGATGTATATGGATGGGGCTATAATTATTATGGACAATTAGGAACAAATAGATCTTCAGGATATAATGCAAATGTTCGTCCAACGAAGATGCAAAAGATTACAGATATTATTCAAATTTCTGCTGGAGAGAATTATGTAACAATGTTAAGAGCAGATGGAACTGTTTGGAGCGTTGGATATAATGGAAATGGACAATTTGGAATAAATAATACAAATACATATTATTTACCACAACAAATGAAAAATGAAGATGGCACAGATGTTTTAAGAAATATCAAAAAGGTTTCAGCTGGAGCAATTCATACGCTTGTATTAGCTGAAGATGGCACAGCATATGCGGTTGGATATAATGGATATGGACAATTAGGAACAAAAAATACAAACACAACTTATTTACCAGTTAAGATGGTAAATGAGGATGGAGAAGTTGCTTCAAATATCAAAGATATAGAAGCAAATGGATATTCAAGTATGGCTTCTGTAAAATCTGTTGATGGTAAGGCTGGACTTTATGTTACAGGTTATAACAATTATGGACAATTGTTTACAAAGAATGCTACAAATCGTACTTCTTTAACAAAAGTTCAAGAAGATAAAAATGTTATAACAATGGCTAGCACAAAGAATATATCTTATCAAACATCAGCAATAGCAGATGATTTAGGACTTGTATATACTGTTGGATATAATGGAAATGGTGAAATGGGAGATGATTCTACAAGTACAACAATAGAACCAACGAACATTTCTGAAGCAAGTTTAAAAGTTGATACAAGAAAAATTATATTGAACTTGAATACTAATAATATAACTCATCAGATAAATGCAAACACAGATTTAGGATTTAACTTATTATTTGATGAAGTTACAAATGAAAAGATTAACTTCAAGAGTAGAGATAATCAAATTGCTACTGTTGATGGTTCAGGACTTGTTACTGGAATAGCTTATGGAACGACACAAATTGAAGTAACAACAAATAAATTACCAAATACAGTTCTAGTTGATGTTGAAGTTCTAAGAAAAGATGATATCACAATGCCTAAAGTTGTAAGTGGTCAAGATTTCTCAGTTGGATTAAAAGCTGATGGAACTGTATGGACATGGGGATACAACTATTATGGTCAATTAGGATTAGGAGATACTTCTAATAGATATAAACCTACACAGGTTAATATTTCTGATGTTGTAGATATAGCAGCAGGAAGTGATCATGTATTGATTTTAACTAAAGATGGAAAGGTATATTCATTTGGTTCAAATAGTTATGGACAATTAGGAAGAGATGGAAATACTCTTACTCCAAAAGTAATACCTGATTTAGAAAATGTTGCTAAAATTGCCGCAAGTAGTTATCATTCAATGGCAATAACAGAAGATGGTTCAGTTTATACTTGGGGATATAATGGATATGGTCAACTTGGTAATGGTACAAGAACAAGTAATGCAAAACCAAGCAAGATTAGATTAAGAAATATAGTTAAGGTTGAAGCAAACAATCAAACATCAGTTGCAATTGATGGTGATGGTAACTTATATGCATGGGGATACAATGGTTATGGACAACTTGGAAATGGTGGAACACAAGAATATTATTTACCAAGACAAGTATTATCTTTAAGCAATATTGTTGATGTTGCAGTAGAAGAAAATACAATCATTGCTGTAGATAAAGATGGTTATGTATATGCTAGCGGATATAATGGATATGGTAACTTAGGAAATAATACAACTAAAAATAGATATACTTTTGATAAAGTAATTGAAAAAATAGATGTTACTGTTACAGGAGAAGGAGATAATGCTGTAACTACTGAAACACCAACATACTTGAAAGATGTAAAATCTGTAGTTGCTGGAGATAATTATGCAGTAGCTATTAAGAAAGATGGAACAGCTGTTACGTGGGGATACAATGGATATGGACAATCTTCAAATGGAACAACAAATAATAACTTACTTCCAGTTGAAGTTAAATATGGAAAAGATAAAGACAAAATTGATAAGATTATTTGTGCATCTGCTGGAACAGGAACAACGACTATAGTTAGAGAAGATGGAAAAGTTTGGACAATAGGTAAAAACAATGCAGGACAAATGGGAGATAGCTCAATAGCAAGCAAGAAAGAATTTGTATGTATTAGTAAACCAATTCTATTGCTTGAAAATGCTCCAATTAGAATTAAAGGAATTGGAAAACAAGAAACTGCTAAAGTTAAGATGTCACAAGGATTTAACTTGTTATATAATACAGTTGATAATGCTGAATTTGGTTTCGAAATTAAAAATACAAAGATTGCTACAGTTGATGCTGATTCTGGAGTAATCACATCAGTTAAAAAAGGTAAAACGCAAGTTACTGTAACTGATAAGATTTCAGGTCAGAAAACATCTGCTGATGTATATGTATTAGGAGAAGATGATATTACATTCCCTCAAATTGAAAGTAGCAATTATGCAACTGTAACTTTAAAGGCAAATGGTGAAGTTTGGAGCTATGGATATAATGGCTATGGACAATTAGGAACAGGAGATACAGCCAATAAAGTATTACCAACATATACAGGAATTAATAACATAGTACAAATTGCACTTGGAAATGAGCATACTGTTGCGGTTGATAAAGATGGCCATGTATGGACATGGGGATATAATGATAATGGACAATTAGGAAATGGAACAACTGGTGGAGTTAGCTTAAGTAAAGTTCAAGTTAAATCACCTGATGGAAATGGATTCTTAGAAAATATTATTGCTGTTGCTGCTGGAAATTCATTCTCTATGGCATTAGATAAAGATGGAAATGTATATACATGGGGCTATAATGGATATGGCAACTTAGGTTTAGGAGATTCATCTTATAGAACTATACCAGTCAAAGTTGATGGATTATCAGGAATTATTAAGATTAAAGCTGGAAATATGTCAGCATTTGCAATAGACAGTAATAATCAATTATGGGCTTGTGGATATAATGGATATGGTAACTTAGGTGATGGAACTACAGGAGATAAGAATAGATTTGTTAAAGTTAGTGCAATTGATAATGTTGCTGAAGTTGCTGTAAGTCCAGAAAATAGCACAATAGTATTATTACTTGATGGTTCTGTATGGGGCTTTGGTAGAAATACTTATAATAGCTTAACTAATGTTGGTGGAGCTATACCTCAACAATTACAAGGACCAGAAGGAGCTTTAGAGAATATTACTTCAATTGGAATTGGAGAATTTACAGGGTACGCAATTACTTCTGAAGAAAAAGTTGTTGCTTGGGGATTAAATAATTATTCACAATTAGCTTCAGGAGATACAGAAACAAAAGCTGTACCTGTATATATGAAAGATAAAGATGGAAATGACTTTACAGATGCAATGATTGTTTCAGGTGGTATTTATAATACTGAGCTTGCTAAGAGTGATGGTACTGTATGGTCAATAGGATATAATGGATATGGTGAATTAGGAGATAGCACAACTACTTCTACATCAAAATTAGAATGTATTTCAACTCAATATATTAAATTACAGGAAAGAGAAGTTACATTAAAATTATCAAATCCAAATTATCAAATAAATCCTGAAACAGTATATGGATTTAACTTATTATTTGATAGTGTTGAAAATGAAGGATTTAAGTATAAAACTTCAGATGCTAATGTAGCTATAGTTGATGAAGATACTGGAAAAGTTACAGCTACAGGTCTTGGAAGAGCATATATAACTATAAAATCAAAGAATTCAGATGATGAGACAAGAGTGGTTATAGATGTAATTGGAGAAGATAAGAAAGTAAGAGAAAAAGTTGAGGCTGGAACAATTCATTCTCTAGCGTTAAAGCAAGACGGAACTATTTGGAGTTGGGGAGATAATTCTCAAGGTGAAATGGGAAATGGAAGTATTGATTCAATTAAGACAACAGAGCCAACGCAAATAAAGAAAGGTCAATATACAGAAGTTAAGACAATAACTACTCCTGATGGATCACAACAAGTTACAACTACAGTTATTGAAAAAGAACTAAATGATATTAAAGATATCGCTAGTGGATATTATTATAACTTAGCCGTTGATATGGATGGATATGTATATTCATGGGGCTACAATGGATATGGACAACTTGGAGATAATACAACAGATTCTAGAGCTATTCCAACAAGAATAGAAGGACTAGAGCATATTGAGAAGGTACGTACTTATGGAAATACAAGCATAGCTATAAATGAAGATGGAGAAATTTATATATGGGGATATGGATATAATAAAACTCCAACAAAACTTACATTCTATAGTAAAGCTGTTGATGTACATAAGAGATTAATACTAGCAGAAGATGGAAGCGTTTGGTACTTATCTCAAAATCCATCAAGAATTTCTCAATTGAAAAATATTGTTGAAGTTGCTTCAGGAACTAATTATTATTCAGCATTAGATGCTGATGGAAGAGTATGGGTATGGGGCTACAATGGATATGGACAATTATCACAAGGTGATACATCATCTATTAGTGTACCAACACCTGTAAAAGTTCTAAAAGCAGTTCAAGATGGTGATGAACCAGAATATGAAGATTTACTAAATATTGTAGAAATTAAATCTGGTGATAATAACTTATTAATGATTTCAAATACTGGAGAGATATATGTTTCTGGATATAGTGGATATGGACAATTAGGAACAAGTAATTATAATTCATATATTACAATTGCTACTAAGGCTACTAATATGGATAAAGCTAAATTTGTAGATTCTGAGGCATATCATAGTATTGCTTCAGATAGAAGCGGATTTGTTTATACAACTGGTTATAATGCATATGGTGAATTAGGAAATGGAACATATATTCAATCAAACGAATTTGTAGCAATTGGTGATACTTATGTTCATGTAAGTGAAAATAAAGTAACAATTGAAGAAGGTAACACAAAACAAGTTAGGGCTTCTTTAGACAATAAATTTAATTTGATCAATGATACAGTTGATAGTAGTAATATTTCATTTGAATCATTGAATGAAGATATTGCAACTATTGATGGTGATGGAACAATTCATGCTAAAAAATTAGGTACAGTTGAAATTATTGCAACACATACAATTACTCATAAATCAACTGCAATATTTGTACATGTTGTTCCAAGTGATAGGACAACAGTTCCTAAACTTGAAATTGGAGATACTCATTCAGCTGCATTAAAAGCAGATGGAACAGTATGGACTTGGGGAACTAATTCAAATGGTCAACTAGGAACTGGAGATAATATTACAAAAGCTACTCCTACAAAAGTAAGAGATATTGAAGATGTAAGAGATATTTCAGTAGGATATTATGATACAATAGCTGTTAAACAAGATGGAACAGTTTGGGCTTGGGGATATAATGGATATGGACAATTAGGCGATGGAACAAGTTCTGATAGAACTAAACCAGTTCAAGTAATTAAAGCTGATGGTGCTCCATTAACAAAGATTGTAAAAGTTTCAGCTGGCACATATCGTACAGTTGCTTTAGATGAAGAAGGCAATGTATGGGTATGGGGTTATGGATATGGAGCTACTGCTTCTAAGATAGCTAAAATTACTAATGGTATAGATATTTCACTAAATTATGTTGTAAAACAAAATGGAGATGTATTTAGAATTGATAGTCCAGATGTTAAATTAAATATGAATAATGTAATAAGAGTTTCAGAAGGAACAAATCATGCATTATTCTTGACAAAAGCTGGAAAGGGTTATGCTATTGGAACAAATAACAAAGGTCAATTAGGAGATGGCACAACTATAAGTAGAAGTGAACCAGTTATGATTCAAAATAGTACAGGAGTTCAAACTCTAACTGAAATTAAAGAATTAAAAGCTGGAAATGAATTCTCAATGGCTATATTGAAAAATGGTGAAACATATACTTGGGGAAGCAATGAAAATTACAAATTAGGAAATGATCAAGATAACTATAATGTATATCCAAAGAAGAATGACCAAACAAATGAAGCTATATTTGGAGACGCAGGAGTTAATAATGGCGGAATTATTGACAAAGATGGTTATGTTTATACATGGGGATTAGGAAAATATGGCAACTTAGGAAATAAATTATTTAATGATTCATCTGCACCTGTACTAGTCGGAGCTGAAGAAGCTGGACTTGATGAGTATGACATAGTATTACATGTAGGTGAAGAACATCAAATTGTTGTAACTAATAAAACATTTAATGTATTAAAAGAAATTCAAGATACAAGTGAAATGAACTATAGTATTGGAAATAGTGTTGTTGCAAGTATTTCAAATACTGGACTTGTAAAAGGTGTAAGCACAGGTAAGACAACTGCAGTGGTTAATAAAGTTGGTACAACTACAACAAGTATTGCAAATGTTACTGTTTTACCTGAGGGAGTTGATATTGAACCAATGGCATTAACATGTATGTCTCATACAGTTGTGCTTAAAGCTAACGGAACAGTTTGGAGTTATGGTGTTAATTCAAGTTATGAATTAGGAAATGGTTCTACTGTAAGTAGTGATAGACCAGTTCAAGTTAAATTCCCTGATGGAGTTGTTATTAAACAAATTGCTGTTGGAAATACTCATAACTTGGCATTAGATACTGAAGGTAATGTTTGGGGATGGGGTGTAAACTCAAATAATGCGTTAGGAACAACTTCAAGTGTACCTGTTAAACTTGGATTAAAGAATATTAGAAAGATTGCTGCAAATAATGACCAAAGCATGGTTTTAACTGAAGATGGTTATGTATATGTTTGGGGATTAAATGAAAATGGTGAACTTGGAATTGGAACATATGATCAAGTTAAATCACCTACATTATTGAATTATGTAAGCAATGTTCTAGATATTTCATTAGGCAAGAATCACTCAATGTTATTAACAACAAATGGAACTGTATTAACATCAGGATTAAATATTTATGGACAAACTGGTAAAACAGAAGGTAAATCAAATACATTTACTCAAATTGAAGTTCCAGTAATTGTTGGTAAGATTGCTTGTGGAGATAACCATAGTGTATTGTTAAGTGCATATGGTGATGTATATACATTTGGATATAATGAAAATGGACAATTAGGTATTGGAACTAAAGATAATGTTTCAATTCCTACAAAGGTTAATATTTCAGGTATTATGCAAATTTCAGCTGGTAAGAATCAAACAATTATACTTGGAAACCAAAAATTATTATATTCAACTGGTTCAAATAGTAATGGACAATTAGGTATTGGAATAAAAGATGATAAGCTATTATTTACAGCTATTACAAAGGTTGATGATTTCATGTCAATCTCTTGTGGAAACACATACAATGTTGCTATTAAATCTGATGGTGATGTATATGGTTGGGGTGATTATTATCACGGATTACAAGCTGTAAAGACAAAGACAAATAGTAGAATACCTATTAAGATAGGTAATGATTCAACTTATGTTGAGGAACCTGAGATTGTTGTTAATGTTGACGGAACTAAACAAATTCAGGTAACACCTAAATATACATTTAATGTATTTAGAGATGATGAAGAGGAAAGCGATTTTGATTTTGAAACTATAAATGAAGACATTGCAACTGTTGATGATAAAGGACTTGTTACTGGTAAGAAAGTTGGTACAACTTGGGCTAAGGTAATTGAAAAAGATTCTAAAGATGAACATGTTGTAATTGTAAGAGTTATTGAGAAAGATGCTAAATTTGTACCACAGGTTGCTGGTGGAGATGGATATGCTATTACATTGAAGGCTGACGGAAGCATTTGGGGATTCGGATATAACTCTGATGGACAATTAGGTAATGATAAATTAGCTCCTATAAATGTACCTAGTCAAACTAATATTTTAGCAACATATAAACAAGTTAAAGCTGGTAAGAAATTTACTCTTGCATTAAGAGCAGATGGAACTGTATGGGCTTGGGGTGACAATACTTATGGTATGTTAGGTCAAGGAAATAGAGTTTCTGCTAAGAAACCAGTTCAAGTACAAGCATTAGAAAATATTGTTGCTATTGCAGCTGGTGATAATCATGCGATGGCTTTAGATATCTTAGGAAATGTTTATACATGGGGATTAAATAGTAGTGGACAATTAGGTAATGGAAATACTCAAACTGTAAGTATTCCAGAAAAAATTAATAAAGTTGGAAATCAAATTGTTGGTATAGCAGCCGGTGGTAACTTAAGTGCAATTGTTGATTCAACTGGCGCTGTATATGTATTTGGAGATAACAGTAAAGAACAAATTGAAGAGTTTAAATACAACTATGATAGTTTTGGACAAAAGATTTTACCACCTCTTAATACATATGTAACCGAACCTGTTTTAGTTTCAAATATTAAGAATGCTGTTAAGATTGAATGTTTAGAAGATGGAGTTGTGGTTTTAAGAGAAGATGGTAGTGTAATTAGAACTACTAAATATGCTAGTCAAAATAATGTTCAAATAGAAAGTGTTGCAAATGGAAATATGGTTGATATTTCTGCAACAAATGATAATGTGGTCACTTTAGATAAAGACGGAAATACTTATACTTATGGTGATAACAAATATGGTCAAGCTGGTGTTGGTTCAACAACTACTAGTGTTACACTACAAAAAGTAAATATGATTGAAGGAAAAACATACTTGACTATTGGTGCTGGTTATAAAAATAACTATATTATTGATACAGAAGGATTTGTATATGCAGCTGGTGCAAATGAATATGGACAACTAGGTAATAGCTCTTATGATGATAGTTCAGAATTTACATTAGTTGGTGATAGAAACTTTGAAATTGTTCCATATTCAAGAACAATGCAACAACCTGAACAAGAGACTGTACAGATAATTTCTAATATCTTTAATGTATTTAATCATAATGAAAGAAAATTGACTGATTATGATTGGAAATCAAGTAACCCTGATGTTGTTACTGTTACTGATGGTGTGCTTGTATCTCAAGATATGGGTACTGCAATTATTACAGCTACTGATAAAGCAACTGGTGCAACAGCTACTGCTCTAAGAGTTGTTCAACCATTAGATGAACAGAGAATATTAAATATTAGTGTTAATGATAAAGAGGCTCAAGTTTCTGGTGAAAACAAATATGAAGTTTCTGTTGAAAAGAATCCAGATGGAACTGGTACATTAAAGATTACTACAAAAGATGAAAATGATGTGATTAGTATTGATGGTGGAGCTACATATGTAAAAGCAAGTTTAACACAAGATATTCCACTTGATGTAAATCCAACAACAGTAAAGATTAAAGTAAAAGCAAGCAATGGTAAGATTGTGGATTATATATTAACTATTAATGTTATATCTAATGATGCAAGCTTATTTGAGCTAACAGTAGATAATGTGGTGCCTACTGCAGTAAGTTCTACAGATTACGAAATAATTATAAAGAATGATGTAACTAAACCTGAGGTACGTGCAGTTGCTAATGATGCAAATGCAACAGTAAGCATTGATGCAAGTATTCCAGAGAAGAAACAAACTACAAAAACTGTTGATATGTCAACTGTTATTAAGAAGGTTGTACCAATTCAAGTAACTGCTGAAAATGGTAAGACTGTAACTTATAATTTGACTATTTATAAAGAGGATGCATTAACTCAACTTGAATCTATAATGGTTAATGGTAAAGAAGCTACTAAATTGAGCGAAACAGATTATAAGGCTATAATACCTGCTGATGTTGATTCTTCAACAATTATTGCAAAGACAATTTATGATAAGGCTAGGGTTGAAATAAATCAATTAGGTGAAGAAGTTCATATTACTACTAAGGTAGTTGCAACTACTCAAAATGAAACTATTGTTAAGATTTACGTTCGTGCTGGCGAAGGAGAAAATGAAAGAGAGAAAGTTTATACTTTAACAATAGATAAAGAGGGTACAGAGGATATTCAAGGACTATTTGCTGTAATAGTAAATGGTAAAGAAATTAAACCAGTTGGAAAAGTTTATGATGCTTATGTTAGTGATAGTACAAATTCAGCAGTTGTTGAAGCTATAACTATAAGTGATAAAGACTTAGTTAAGATTGGTGATAATGCTGCTGAGGTTCATAAATCAACTGTTACAGTTACTACAACTGATGGTGTAACTACTTATAAGATTACTGTAACTGATCCTGATGATGAAACTAAGACAAAAGAGTATACTTTAAATATTAAGAAACCTTCTGCTGATAATTCATTAGCTTCTGTTACTGTAGGTAACAAAGAATTTTCTAAGGTTGCAACAAGAGTAGATGGAACTAATATTTATAAAGTTACTATTTCAGATAAATATGACAAAGTTGATGTTATTGCTAAGGCAAATTATGATCAGACAAAAGTAAGTGTTGATCATAATGAGTATGAAGATGGAATTTCAACAAGAGAGGTACAAATTGGGGATACAGAGCCTACAAAGATTGAGATTCTTGCTAAAGCATTAAACGGAGATGTTGTTACATATACATTAGAGATTTACAAAGAAAATAGTAATAATAATTTGAAAAAGGTAACTGTTGATGGTAATGAGGCTACATTGAGTACAACTGAAAAAGATACATATGAATATACATTAGATAAAAAGACAAATGTTGTAAATGTTGGTGCAATTGCTGAGATGGTTTCTAGCAAAGTTGGAATCAATACATTTGAACAAGAATTAGGTGCTACTTATAGAGATGTTAAATTTGAAGGAAGATCAATAGTTGTTAATATTCCTGTTACTGCAGAGGATGGTTCAACTAAGACATATAGATTAATAATTCATGCACTTCCTGATAATGTAAACTTGAAGAGTGTATTGGTAAATGGTAAAGAAGCGGATTCTGTACCTGTTAATGCATACGAAGCTAGAGTTAATAAAAATGATACATCATTTGTACTATATGCAATACCAGATGATCCTAAAGCTAAAGTTCAAATTGATACATATACTGAGGTTACTGGTACAGCAAATGCTACAATTTCAAAGAATACAGATGTTGTAACTGTTAAGATTACAGTAACTGCTCAAGATGGAACAAAACAAGAATATATATTAACTGTTTCAAATCAATCTGATGATTGTAAACTCGCAATATTAAAGGTCGATGGAGAAGTTCTTGAACCTGGAGATGATGGAATCTATCGTGTTGATAAGAAATTCCTAACTGAATCTGTAAATGTTGATGCCATTGCAAACAGTAGTTATGCAAGTGTAAGTATAAATGGAACAACACCAACACTTGAAGAACAGGTTTCAAATGTTACAACTCCTGACTCAGAAAATATAATTAAAATTAGGGTAATTGCTGAAGATGGAACAACTAAGGAATATACGTTAATCGTTAAGAGATTACCAAATAACACTAAAGCTACAATTACAATTTCATATATAGAAAATGGAGCAAAGAAAGAACAAACAGTAACTGTTGATGAAAATAATAAGGCTACAGTAAGAATTGGAAATCGAGAATCAGTAGATGTTAAGGCTACAGCAGAAGATGTACTTGCACAAGTTTCTGTTAACAGAGGCTTGAGTGAAGTTAAAGAATCTACAAAGACTGTTCCAACTACTGAAGAATCAACAAATGTTCCAATACAAATAATTGCTCAAGATGGTACTGTTGGAAATTATGAAATAACTTTAGTTAGAGCATCTTCAAATAATGATTTGAAATCTTTGGATGCTACTGGAATTGATTCTGGCGACATTCTAAAGACTTCAGATAATACATATTTGATTAAGATGCCAGATACTATGACAGATCTTGATTTAACAGCTGTCGCAGAAAATGAATTTGCTACTGTTAGAATAGGAGATGGAGACTATTCAACTGATAATACTCAAAATGCTACAGTTACAGTAAATGAGAATACAAAAGAAATTAAGATTTTTGTAAAAGCTGAAAATGGAGATGTTAAAGAATATACAATTACAATTAAAAAGGTTACTGATTTAAGCTTAAGCAGTGTTAAAGTTGATGATGTTGAATGTGATACTGAAGATGGAAATTATGTTGCATTTATTGATAAAGGTACTTCAAAAGTTGGATTAAAGGTAACTCCAAAGAATCCAAAAGCATTAATTTCTATGAAAGCTGACTCAGATGATAATTGGAGTAATCCAGAATCAAGAGATGTTCATATTAAGGAAGTTACAATTTCAGGTGAAGAAACTATTGTATTGATTAAAGCTGTTGACCCTGCTGATCCAACTAGAACTAAGGATTACACGGTAGTTATTAAGTATAAATCTGATAATGCAAATGTTGAATTAGTTCAAGTTGATGATAAGAATGCTATTAAGATGGATGATGGATATCATGCAATTACAACTGTTGATGCTACTACTGGAAAGGTACATGTAAAGGCTGAAAATAAATATGCTAAAGTATCAATTGGTGGTTTTGATGCAGAAAAAGGAGAAAGTACAAGAAATATTACTTTAAGTAATGAGAAGATTACAACTGTTGTTGTTACAATAACTTCTCAAGATGGAAAAGTAACAAATACATTTAATGTATATATTGAAAGAAAATCTCAAGATGCAAGCTGTACAATATTAATTAATAATCAAAATGCTGATGAGGTTGATGATACTACAAATACATATACTAAATATATTGAGAGAACTGATACAGAAGCTACTATAATGGTAACTACAACTAATGATGCAGCTACTGTTGAAATAGCTGGTGAAACTCAAACTAAAACATTGGCTAAGACAGTTGATATTGCTAATGAAATTACTAGTGTTGATGCAATTGTAACTGCAGAGAATGGTGAAAAAGTTGTTTACCATATCAAGATTGTTAAGAAATCAACTGATAATTCCATTGAGAGTGTAAAAGTTGATGATGTAGAGGTTCCAGAGATTGATGGAAGATATGTAACGACTATACTAGATAAAGGCGAACCTACTCAAGATGCTAAGATTGATGTTAGCGCTATTGAGAAACATGCTAAGATCCAAATCGGTGATGGTAAGGAATGGCAGATAACTCCAGCAACTGCAACTGTTACATTCAAAGATGGGGTTAGAAAGATTGTTTTAAATATCAATGTTCAAGCTCAAGATAGTAATACACCTGTAATTACTAAAGAGTTAGAAATTAATATAGTTTCTGATGACCCTACTATTAAGGTCGTTAAGAATGGTGATAGTGTTGTTGCAAACTATGATGAGGCTACTCATACTTATACTGAATATTTATCAAGAGATGTTGACTCTGTAAGCTTATCAATTGAAGCTAATAGTATATATACTACTTTGAAATCTGGAGAGAATGTTGGAAAACATATTATTGCTATAAATAATATTTCAGTAAAAGATCAAGAAGAAGTAGATATAACTGTTGTTGCTACTGCAGAGTCTGGCAAGACAATAGAATATACAATTAAGTTATTAAGAAAATCTAACAATGCTAATGCAAGTCACATCTATGTTGATGGAATTGATATTATTGATAGATTTGAAGATAAAGATTCTGTACCTACTTGTGTAATGTCAATAGGTAAAACTAAGGATAATGCTTTTATAGAGGCTATTTCAGAAAATGAATTTGCAAGTATAAGAATTGGTGATACTGATGAGAAGGTAAAAGAATCTAGAGAACATATTAAGTTAGACCTAGATAGTTCAACTGTTACAGTTCCTATTGTAATAACTTCTCAAGATGGCACTGTTACAAAGACTTATAATATTATGTTTGTACGTTTATCAAATGATACTAAGATTCAATGGTTAGAAGTAAATAAGAAACATATTATTGAAGATAGTAATGGAAATTATGAGACTACAGTAAAAGCTTCTGAAAAAACTGCAAATGTTAAGATTGTGTTATCAAATATTTTAGCAACTGTAACTATGGGTGGTGAAGTTAAAGTAGGACAATTAGAGGAGACAATTATATTACCTGAAACAGGTGATGTTGTTAAAACTATTACGGTAACTGCTCTTGATGGTACTGTAAGAACTTGTACACTTACAATTCATAAACAAGTTAATAACTTAGGATTAGATAAAGTGTACTTAGATGGAAGAATTGCAACTAGAGTTGATGATACTACATTTAAGATTGATGTTAAGAAAGGTACAACTTTAGCTGAAATTAGAGCTATTGCAAGCAGTACTGATGAGTATGTAAGTATTAGAAGCAACGCAATGACTAAATCAGAAAATACTTATAATAATTGTTCAATTGCAGATATGGTTGTTCCAATTAAGGTAACAGCAATGTTTGAAAATGAAATTGATCAAGAGAAAGATTACAAATTGATTATTAATGAGGTTGAAGAACCTGATGTATTAGATGACTTAAAAGTAACTATTAAAATTGATGATGAAGAAATTGCTCAAGATACTGATGGAAATTACGTAAAGATTGTAAGTGCTGATAAAGATAATAGTTCATTATGGGCTGGAATTTCTTCAGAAACATCAAAAGTTAAGATAAAAGATGATAATGGTGAAACTGATTATGATTATCCTTCAAGTCAAAAGAACTTGAGCTTGAAGAATGGTGTAACAACTGCTACAGTTACAGTTAAAAATGGTGCTTCTGATGAACAAGAATATAAAGTATTTATTATTAAAGATACAGAAGATATAGATAACTGCAAAGTTAGAGAGATTATTGCTGGAACTGGAGCTGTTACAGAAGGTGTAATTACACCAGAACCTGATGGTACATATGCAACATTTATTAAAAAAGGTGCTACAACAATTGATATAACTGCTAATGCTGAATATCCATATTCTAAGGTAAGTATTGACGGAAATAGAGATGCTAGAGGAACAAATACGAATACTATTGTAATGGGAGATTTAAGTGAGAAACAGATTATTGTTAAGATAACTGCTGTTGATGGAACTGTTGAACAATATTTAGTAAATATTTATCGTGAACCTAGTGAGCTTGAATTGAAATCTGTATTTGTTGATAATAGACAGGCTAAGAGAGTTGATAATGAAAACTTCACAATTGATATTGTTAAAGGTACAGCAAATGTTGATTTGAAAGCTATTTTATATGCAATGACTGAATATGTTTCAATTGCTGGAAATAATGGAACATTACATGAAAATGATTATCTTGGATATGATGTTGCAACTAATGGAAAAGTTATTACAATTATAGCTTCTAATGGATTGGATTCTACAGATCCAAATTATAAACAGAAAGTTTATAAATTAACATTAACTGAGGTTAACAGTAAAGATGATTTAGAAGATTTACAATTAACTATTAAGGTTGATAATAATATTATTTCAAAAGAACCTGATGGAATCTATATTGCTAAAGTTGATAATGATAAGTTAAATAGTATGGTTGAAGGTATTTCTTCATCAAGTACTACTCAGGTTAAGATTGACAATGGAATTTATAGAGTAAAATCTTCTAAGGAAAAGGTTAATTTACCAGATGATGTTACAAAAGTTATAATTACTGCTAAGAATGGTGCAGGAGATGAACTTGAACATACATTGTATATTGTTAAGAAAGATAGTAATGCTATAGATGATGTTATACTTAAAGAAGTTAAAGCTAATGATCATGTTGCTAGTATGACAGATGATACTACTTATGAAGTTAGTGTTAAAGCTGGAGAAACTAAGGTAAACTTAGATGCAATTGCTAATCAAGTATTGGCTTTCGTATCAGTTGATGGAAATACTGCTACAAGAGGAAGCAATTCTAAGATAATTGATATGAGCGATTCTGCAGATAAAGTTATTAAAGTAACTGTAACTTCAATAAGTGGAAAAACTAAAGAATATACAGTAAAAATTCATAGAATGTCTGCAATTTCTGGTAAAGTAATTACACAAGCTAAAGATCAGACAAAACAAAGTGCAACAATTAAAGTTTATAAATCTCAGGATACAAGAGATGAGAATGTTGCTGATGATCCAAGAAAGATAATTAAAGAAATTCAAATTAATCCTGATGGTACATTTAGCTTAGATTTAGAGGCTGATGAATATGATATTGTTGTAGTTAAGAAATTTTATTTAGAGTATAGATTAACAAATATTATTGTAAAGGCTGGAGAAGATGTGACTGTAGATGATATTAATATCTATGCTGGTGATCTTGATGAAAATGGTGAGATTGAAATTAGTGATTTAACAACTATAGTTGATCATTATGGAACTGTGACTGATGCTCAATTAACAAGGTATGACTTGAATGAAGATGGAGTAGTCGATAAGTTTGATAGAAGTATTCTAAAACAAAATTATTCTAAGACTGCTGAAAGTCGTAAATGGATAGACCCTAGAGGATTACAATTGATGATTGAGAATTCTAAAACAGTTTCAGAAGATCAGAAGCATAAGTTTATCTTACCTTTGAGCTGTAAGTACACAATTACTTCTACTTATGGTACTAGAAAACATCCTACAACTGGTGTTGTTAAGAAACATACAGGTATTGATATAGCTGGTGATCATCATGCTGATGTATTAGCTGTAGCAAGTGGTGAAGTAACATGGGCTGGAGTTCAAAATGGCTTTGGTAATTGTGTTGAGATAAAACATGTGATTGATGGCGAGATTGTTTATAGTTTCTATGCTCACTTGTCTCAAATCAATGTGACGAAGGGCGATTGTGTTGTTCAAGGTCAGGTTATTGGTCTTGAGGGTGGTGATCCTACTAGCGATCCAAACCATGGTAATTCAACAGGACATCATTTACATTTCGAAATTAGGAAGGCTTCTGGTTATGGAAATGATGTGGATCCAATGACATATATTAATTTTTAGTTTTAGTATGTGGTATAAATGAGAAAGCTCTCACAGATAAGTTCTGTGAGAGCTTTTTAATACGGATTAATTACTGATTGTTTGCTGATTATAGTTATGATCCGCCATAGCCATCTGATACATTGATAAAAACTCATTTACTAGTTTTCTATCTAATTCAGAATGAATTTCTGCTGGGAGATTATTATAATAGTTAAGTGCTTTCTCCCATTTGGAATATTCTGTGCCTACTGGATGATAGTGGCATACTTTATTCAGATATCTTGTTGCAGAATGAATGTAGCACTTTTGTGCAATTTGTAACTTTTCTTCTACAAGCGAAATGTCTGTTGATACGTGCTTTTGAACAGCATCTGATAAGTTATTGTAATTTTCAATAGCTGTTTTGAAAACAGTGTAGTTTTTTTCTGATGGTTTTGCTTTTAAAACTCTGCTAAGTGTATTGTCAAAACTTTTAGCATTGTCTTTTGCAACTTCATCAGCAATGAGTTGTTCAACGTTTGGAACGGCTTTTTTAACGGCTTTTTGCCAGCTTTCTAAAGATTGAGCCTGTCTTGTTAACTGAGTTACTAATGCTTTTAATTCAGAATTTTCAAGATTGGTTTGCGTGGATGTTTTGTTAGTTTTGCTAGCATTGTGATTAACGGTTACAAATACTTTGATAAGCAAAATGTTTGTGGTTACTGAAATGAGTAATACGATTAATAATAAATCTGTATTTGTGTGAACCGCATTCTCATTTGTTGCAGCTTGAACAGGTGTTACCATAACTACCAGAAAGCTAATTAACAGTGACATGAAATTCCGTAATCTTCTCATATATTACGTCCTCCTAAAAAGTATTTTACTCTAAATATGTCATCCCAGTGGTGCTTAAAGAGGAGTTTAATATTTAGGTAAATTCAATTATATCATAATGTTTACATAATGTAAAGTAAAAATTTGTAAATTTGAATGTGGATAGAGATTTTTTATAATATTTAAAACAATAATTGCCAATATAGCTGTGATAGAAACTTCGTCATTATTGGCAAATAAAAGGGAAAACCCTCTCCACAGAGATACCTGCAGAGAGGGAGCAAACTATTTTTTACCATATGCTAATCTTTGATTTTTATATACAGTTGCTATAGTTGATTTATCAATTTCATCTTTAATTTCTTTTGGGATTTTTTTGAGGTATTCCACAATATTATCCCAATTTTTTCTGTAGCTTCTTGTTGGCTTGTATAGTGACAACGCTTCATTGATAATATCTGTAACTTCTTTGACTTTAAGCTTTTTAGAAGATTTGTATTTCTTTTTGATTGCTTCTATATCAGTTGTTATATCATCTTGCGATGTTTCCGGCAAGTTCTCATATGTTTGGTAAGCAGTTTTAAAAATTGTAAAGTTTTTGGCGGAAACAGTGAGATTTATAAGATCACTATATTTTGCATCAAATTCTTCAGCCATTTGTCTGCTCTGAGTTGCCATTACTTTTGATTCAATAGTGGCGTCTGTTTCAATTGCTTGCTGTTTCCAGTTATCTAAAAAATTTATGTTTTTTTCTAAAGATACTATTTTTGCTTTTAGATTTTTATTCTGGGTTTGCACTGTACACATTTTGGAATGTAAGTTATCAAATTTTTCTTTGTGCCTGAAAAAGACTCTTACAAACCAACTGTTGATAATTATTGAGATAGTTAATAGTAAGATTAAAATAAGAATTATTATTCCGCTGGCGGAAAGTGAACTGGTTACAGCAATAGGTGATTTGTCTGGAGTAGGTGAGATGTCTGTTGATGCGCTAGCTGCCTGTACGCTAATTGTTCCAACAAGTGCCATTAAAAAGCTAATAATGATTGAAATTGATTTCCGTAATTTTCCCATAATTACGTCCTCCTAAAATTATTTTTACTCTAAATATGTCGTTTCCAATGTTGCTTATAGAGGATAATCGATATTTAGGCAAAATTAATTATAACATAATGTTTACATAAAGTAAAGACTATGAGGAAATATACTAGTATTGGAATATGAATAGTAAATAAATTTATTTATTTGATTTTGGAAGTATAAGAAATTAAATATAAAATAGAGAAACCGCCCACGAAATTGCAATGTGGGCGGTAAGTAATTACGGTTTAGCCAATAGATTCCTTATAAAGTTTGTCATCTTTTGATGCTACAAAACCATCATATAAATCTTTTATTAAAATGTATTTATTTGTTTCCAGTTCTTGTTGTACAGACATTGGCAAGTTTTCGTAATAGTCTATCAGTCTTTGCCAGTTATCATAGTCTCCTGCTACCGGTTTGTATTTTGAAAGACCATGATTTATATGGTTAAGAGCCACTACCATTTGTGTATTAAGCATTTTTTGATAGTTTTCTTGTATTTGAGATATATTGATAGATACAAGTAATTTAGCTCTAGGTGGGAGATTATTGTAGGCGCGTACACCTTCATAATATTTGTCGAAGTCTGAAAAGTCTATTACGAGTTTGACCAGTGGTCTGTATGTGGTATCGAATTCGCTTGCAATATCACGTGCTTTGTTTTCTTCTAGTTTTTCATCAATATCAGGTACAACAGCGTAAACTGAAGTTTTCCATTGCTCTAGATCCCAGATATTCTGACTGATTTGCCTGTTATAATTTTTTTGTTGATTGATTTGTTCCTGAAGTTTTTTGTTTTCTTTTTCACTATTGATTAGTTCAAAAATCAAATAAGTGAATAATATCGTATAAACAATCAATCCAGTGCTTATAACAGTGGTGATATTTCGGGTCATATAGGCAAGAATTAATAGTCCAATACATGTACTAGCAATAAAAGATAAAAGTGACCGTAATTTTTTACTCATAATTTTAATCCTCCTAAAATTATTTTTACTCTAAATGTGTCGTTTCCAATGTTGCTTATAGAGGATAACCGATATTTAGGTAAAATTTATTATAACACACACTTAACATAATGTAAAGAAATTAATAAATATATAATAAATAGTAAAAACGGTGAAATCAATGTAATTATAAGCTTGGTCGCTTGCGCTTGTGCTAATATGATGATATAATTATGTATACAAATGCTTTAAAAATAAAGGGAACTTTTTCCTAGAAAGGAGTATTAAAACTTATTGTAACTGGGTAACTAAATAACAAAGCAAACATGATGAGGTGAAGACTATGAATAAAAAAGGATTTGTTGAGAAAAATGCGTGGGCTTTAGTAGTGGTGACTATACTTATTGCACTGTATATTGTCTTAGCTTTTATGCAGGCGAAAATTCAGAATAGTGCGCGGGAAAATGAAAATATCGAAAGAAGCTATGCAGATGTAATTACAAAACTTAATATGGAACCTAAAAATTTCACGAACTATACATATGAATCTGCAATACCAAAAATGATTAAAAAAGATATGCAGAAGGTAGCTGAATCGGAAGCAGGAATATCAGCAATCTATACAGGAAAAGATACAAAAATGGTTATATCTAAAAATGAAGATTGCGAAAATGGGGTAGCAATAGCCTTATATAGAGGTGACTATCGTATGAGTGAAGTACACCAGAATATTTCGTTTTATACAGATGGACATTCCATTTTCGTGTATGGTAACTGGTATAAAAGCAGGGAGCTAAGCAAGTATGTTATGTCACAGGAAGACGTGGAAGAAATTAAACTAGACAATCCATACTTAGACTTATATGGTACTGATGTACAATGGGATGATATTCGTACATTTTTACAAGATTCTACGTTAGTACGTTGTAAAGAAGATTTCTATTTTTACTATTTGGGTAGTCAGATTGGTAGTTCATATAGATTTCCTAGTGGTACTGTTAAAGAAATGGACTATGATAAGATATTAAATGACCAAAATGATATGTACTATTTATTTTATTCATCTTCTGTTACAAATCCGTGGATTGTTTTCTCAAAAGTAGCAAATAAAGTAGATTATATTATTGACACAAGTGAAGAGTATTTTTCAATACCAACTGAAGATCAATCATTAAGATATCCTATTTTTGTGAAAGATGAGAAAAAATATTGTGGAATTCCTGATTTAAAAACTGCAATTGAGTGTTCACAGGATAATGGCGGATGTGAGGATAGTAAAGATGTAGCAGAATATGCTTTTGATATTCAGATTGTAGAGATTTCAGAGAATACTGCTTTTAGAATTTTTCTAAGTCAGAATATTGATAAGAATTGGTATATTGTTTATTGGTATGAAACTGATGATAGAGTTGGCTATATGATAGAGAGGATATATGGATTAGATTCTGGTTTGGTTTCATCTATTCCTGAAGGGAAATTGAAACAGTATGACAAAGAGATTAGTGCCAATGATATAGACCGTTATGTGCAAGAACTAAGAGCGTTGTATGATGAGTACGTGCCAAGAAAGGCAGAGAATATGTAGTTATAAGGTTTTAATAAAGCCCTTCCAGAGTTTTCTGGAGGGGCTAATTAAATTCTTCTTTTAAATATAATCTTGTTGCTGTTGCTGGACTATAAATTCCAACAGGATCTTTTATTGGTGCAAATTCTTTTTCTTCTTGAACTCTAAGTAAAGTTATGTTGTCAAAATATTTAAATGAGTCAAAGATGAAAGTTTCGAATTTGTAAGAGTTAGGGGAGTCTGGCACAATTTTCATTCCTTCATCGTTTATATAAGTGTTTTTCTTTGTTGCTCTGTGATAAGGAAGAGTTAGGTTAGAAATTTTTTCTATGGCTTCAATTGAGAATAGGTGACATAGAATATTTATTTCTCTATATAAAAATTTGCCGTTTGTTTGTGCGTTTGTGATTTTATCTGTAATTCGCTCATATCCAAGCATTGCTGGTTTTGAATTCTTTTTGCAAAATACCCAATCATTTGAATATGGATCTTGTTTAAAGATTGTTTTTGCACCAATTTGAGTATTATTATTTATTGTTAAAGCAAGGAAGATAGGGTCTGCAATTTTTACAAGAATATTATCAATGCCTGATACAAAAGCCCACTTAATTTCTTGCGATTTCATATCTGCAATCATATTTGATGTTTTTAATGATTCAAATAAATTTCCGTTTCCATTAGAAGCTTCATGAACTTGATATGTTTCTGATAAAAGAATTTTTCCGTTTTTATCAACAAGTGGTAATTTATTTTGGATAAAGAAATGAATTTTTTCTTTTGGATAACCAAAATATTTTTTACTTTCAAAAAATTTTATTGTATCATTATTGTTTGTTTCACTTGTCATGATGTACCAGGGAATAGTGATATTATATCTTTTATTTGCTTGTAAAAGTTTTGTAGTCAAAATTTCAAATAAAGACAATTTTTTTGGAGCCAGATTTAATTCATATGTTCCTTTTGGACCTTTATGACCAAGACGTGTTCCTTGACCACCTGCCATTGTAATTACAGCATAGTGACCACTTTTTAATATTTCTGTTCCTTGATTTTCTAAATGTCTACGTTCTTTTGTTGAAATTTCATTTTTTATATAGTAATCAAGTGGTTCAATTAGTTCGCCTTCTGGAATAGGAATATTTTTTAATGTCTTATATAAACTATCTATTTTTTTAAAGTTTATATGTGATAGCTGTGTTAATAGTTGTTGTTTTTGAAATTCATCTAATTCGTCCCAAAAAGCTAATAAGTGTTCTTGATTATATTTAATTAAAGTTTCTTTAATTTGACTGGGATCAGGTGACATATAACCTCCCTAAGATATTGCTTTTGATAAATTTTTTAATAAAGTTTCTTTGTTTGGAATATCTGATTTTTCCAAATTTTCAATTTCTTTTTTTAAATTATAAGGTAGTCTTATAAGGCTAATTGAATAGCTAGATATTTCCTTTGAATTTAAAGTACCTTCTAATATAATATATGAAGAAATTGTTGAAAAGTGTGATGAATCAATGTCTTCATCTGTATTGTCAATTTCAATTGGAAGTCCAACGCTGCCTGTATTAAATATTGTTTTATTTTTAAATCTAAACATATTTGGCGAATGGATATGTGCATATCCAATTATATCTGGAGTTGGGTCACTTTCAGACTTTCCTATAAAATTGGTATTAGTAAACATTTGCATAGGATCAAGAATTTCGAAATTTTGGTATTCTTTACTTTCTGCATTTGAATGCAATGGATTAAATATGTGTTTCATGCTTAATGGGGAAGCGTGGAAGATTCTTACTAAGTGACCGCTCAAATAAAAATCATGTGATATTGGCAAGCTTCCTAAGTATTCAACGTTTTCTGGTGTCATGTGGTTTACTGTCCATTTTTGTAGTGGTACAACGCAGTTATGTGCAAGTAAGTGGTCACAGTTTCCACGGATTACAACTTCACAATTTTGTTTTATTAATTCTGTTACTTCGTTAGGGTGAACACCCTTTATGGCGATGTCGCCTAGGCAATAGATATGTGTGATGCCTCTTTGTTTTATGTCGGATAGAACGGCTTCTAATGCTGAAAGATTGCCGTGTATGTCGGCTATTAGTGCAATTTTATCCATAAAAGATACCCCCTTTTTACAAATTTATAACGACGAGTTAACGTCGTTATATAATAGGAAAGTTCTTTTGAACTTTCCCTAATTTTTATTGATATTTCTTTTGTATTTCTGTAATTTTGTCTTGATTTGTTCTTAATATTTCAAGAAAGACGTCTGCAATTGCAGGATCAAATTGTGTTCCTTTGCATCTTTCAATTTCATTCGTTGTATAGTCAAAATCTAAGGCTTGTCTATATGAACGACGTGATGTCATGGCATCAAATGTATCTGCTACTGCAACAATTCTTGCTAGGTAAGGTATATCTTCACCTGCTAGTCTTGCTGGATAGCCTTTTCCATCATATCTTTCATGATGGTGTTTTACTATTGGAATTATATCTGCAAAGATGCTGGCATTTGATAGAATGTGAGCTCCAATTGCTGGATGATTTTTAATTTCTGAATATTCGTCGTCTGTAAGTTTATCTGTTTTTAATAAGATTGCATCTGGGATTCCTATTTTTCCAATGTCATGGAATAGGGCACCAATTTTAAGGGTTTTCATTTGCTCTGGAGGTAAATTTAGTTTTTCTCCAATTAATAAAGAATATTCTGAAACTCTATCTGAATGACCTCTTGTATATACGTCTTTAACTTCAACGGTTTTCCTAAGTACTTCAATACTTTCTAAATATGATTTTTCTAGTAATTCTTTTGAGTCTGCAAGTTCTTCGTTTATTTGTTTTATCATATTCATTTGTTCAACTGACTTTAAGCCAGATTCAATAAGTAAAAGTAATTGGTCAAATTTATCACTTTTTTCACAGTAGCCTTGAATGTCTAATTTTTTGATTGTTTCTAATGGTGGGGCTAAATCTTTATGACCAGTAAGTAATAGTATGTATAAATCTTTATTAAATTTACGAATTTCTTCTACAACGTGATCACCATGAAATGGTGTCATTATATAATCTAATAACATTAAATCAAAATGTTCATTTTTTACTCTTTCAATTGCTTCTTGTGGGTCAGTTACTCCAGTGATGGAATATTCACGAAGATAAACTTTAAGTGAATCTATGATTCCCATTTCATCATCAACGGCAATTATTTTGTATTTTGATTTCTTTTGTTCAACTGCGCTTAATCTCATAAACACACCTCATATTATTTTTTATTTATAGGAATTGTAATAACAAATTCTGTTCCTTTATTTGCTTCTGTTTTAAAAGTCATATCTCCTTGGAAGTGAGCTTTTATGTTTGAATATGACATGAATAATCCAAGTCCAGTGCCTGCTTTTCCTTTTGTAGTAATCATTTGTTTAAATAAGTTTTCTTGAACTACTTTAGGTAATCCAGGGCCATAATCTTTTACGATTATTTTGATAGTAGTATTATCTCTCAGATTTGCAATTAAGTCAATAAATTCATCAGATTTCCCTGAATAAGCTTGAATTGAATTTGATATCATGTTGTTTAGTACTTGTACTAAACTGTTTATATTACCATTGATTGTTACATTATCAGATACTGTATTGTTTATTCTTAATGTTACAAGTGCAGATTTTAGCTCGTGTTTCATTAAGATGTCAACTTGTTTAAATAGTTCTGATACTGTGAAAGGGAAGACTTGACTATCTGATAATGTGACTGCTTGTCCTTTTACGGCTGTTATTACATCAGACATGTATGATGTATGTGCTTTTATTTTATCTATCCAGTCTTGCATGTCTTTTGCAATTGCATGATAGTCTTCTTCTGTAACTATTGGATTTCCAATTGATGCGTCTAATTCTGCAACTAATTGTGTTAATCCTTCGTCAGCTCCGGCAATGCTCATTATTGGTGTTTTTAAGTTGTGTGCGATTCCACCAACCATTTGTCCTAGAGAAGCTAGACGTTCACGTTCAATTAATAAGTCTTGGTTATTTTTAATTTGTTCGATGTTGTGTTTTGTAAGTTCTTGAATTTTATTATAGTAGAAAACCAAATCTGCGAATTCATCATTTGATGTTATTGGTAAAACTGTGTTATCGCTTACATTGTTTGCCGTAACTATTTCTTTTAAGCTGTTTGTTGTTTTAATTAGGTTGTTTGAAATGTTTTTTGACCATATATATAGCAGTATAGAGAAAGCTATAAGAACTGAGAAAATTATTTCTGAGTAGTTAACTAATAGGTCTATATCGATTACAGGAAATTTAAATCCTATATACCATGTTTCTCCTGATGAGTCTTCTAGTTTTAATGCATAAAGTTGTTCGTCTGATTCGTATTTATCATATAGCATTCCTGTGTTTTCATCATAGAAAAAGTTTCTATATTGTAAGATGAAATTATTAAGTGTTTCTCCTTCTTTAGAAACATAAATGTTTTCGTCATGAGGGGGAATGATAAAGTAGTAGTCTTTTTCACTTTGTAGTGGTATGCTTTTTAAAATGTTTTTTAAACTTTGTGTATTTACTTGTGATGGTGTAATGTTTTTGCTTGAAAGATATGCTTTATAGTAGTTGGCAATTGTTCTTCCTTCTTGAGAAACTGTTTTTGAGTATCCAATTAATGAAATTACTATAAGAACAACTGCAATAAATGGTGTTACTTGTAAAAGTAGATTTTGTGAATTTGTTATTCTGTATCCCAAGTTTTTTTCGTATTTATGCGTATATTCATATGTTGTCATTATTACTTTGTATAGAAATCTTTGACTTCCAATAAGCATTGCAACAGATATAATTGAAGCAATTGAGATTATCATTAATGTGAATTTCAATATCGCTAATTTTGATGCAAGCATAATGAAGTTAAAGATTATACCAATTACTACTATAAGAATTAATTGTATTATAGAAACTTGGTATGGAATGTTTATGCATTTAGTTCGAATGTCTAAAATTTCTTTGTATGTTATTTTTTCATGTTTGTAAAATTTATTTAGGTATGCATGAATTTTTTTCATCAAAAATTTGAATGAAAAAAGGTGGATCGATGCGCCAAGGATGAATACAATTAAGTACTGTTGAATATGAATTACAGGTAGTACTTTTTTTTGAAATTCAATATTCTCTGCGTTAGGTGGAAAGCCTTGGATTATTGGCATAATGTAATAGGTTAAAATTACAGTTGTTGCATCAACTAATAATACAAATAGTGTGAATTTTAATTTGAATTTTTTTACTTCTTTAGTGTCTTTCATTTAAAATTATCCTTTCAAAATTTATTTATTATTTTTAAAATATTTTTTATATAATTAATATCTATTGTGCTCCATGAAAGATTTAATTTTTTTAGTGCTGATAATGTAGGGTTTTGAGTATATGTATTTAGTTTAGTGTTAGAAATATATTCTTTTGTATATTCATCTGAATTTTCAGAAATTTTTTCAATAAATGAATTATAATCTACATTTTCAAAGTTATATCCCAATTCGATTAATATTTTACTTAATTCAGAAATTGTAAGCTCTTTATTGCTTAAAATATGATAAATTGAATTTTTATTATTTGCTAAAAGTAACTCTACAATAAATTTTGCACATTCATCAACAGGACTGAATTCAATTGGGAGATTGTTTAGTTCTTTTGCTATTACTCCGGATTTTATAATTGAATTTAATGCTGACATAAATATATTTTGAGTGTAGTTACCTTGGAATTTACCATCAGATTTTCTTGGCATAATATTTCCAAGTCGGAAGATAACAGCATTTAATCCTTGAGTGTTTGTTGCGATTAATATATTTTTTTCTGCTTCAAATTTACTTAGCAAATAAGGATTATTTTCTAAATCTTGATTTATGTATAATGTGTTTTCGTCAAATGTTTTGTCTTTCGAGTCTGAGCTTACAAATCCTGCTATTGACAATGTTGATATATGTGCAAAAGTTATTGTTTTATCACAGAATTTTATTATGTTGTCAACACTGTATACATTATCTTTTTTTATTTGAGCTGGTTTTACAAAGTGTTTTACGTTTGCTGCTGAGTTTATAACGCATGTAATTTTACTTTGCAAATAGTTGTAAGTTTGTTCATCTAATCCTAAGTATTCTTGTGTAATATCACCATTTAAGATTGTAATTTTTTCGTCAATTAGTTCTGAAAGTTTCACAGATGGTGGGAAATATGAGGATATCATATTTGTAAATCTTTTTTTAGCAGGTAAATTTATTTTATTTCTAATAATGCAATATATTTTTTTTACATTTGGATTTAGAAGAAGTTCATGTATTAAATGAATTCCCAAAAATCCTGTAACACCTGTTATTAATATATTTGACATATCAATTGGTTTTACATTGTTTTGAATAATTGCTTTATTTATATTGTCAAGATTTATAGAATAATTTTTTCCGTTATTTTCTTTATTAGAAATATATTTTGCTAATTCTTGAATTGTTGGGTTGTTATATAAATCTTGAATGTTTAAATTATATTTTTCTAAGGCTATATAAATTGAAGTTAGAGATAAAGAATCTATTCCTAAATCATCCATAAAATCATCTGCTACTGAAAATTCTTGAACGTCTGTATAATGAGCGACAACTTTATATATTTCTTGTTCAATTTTGTTTTTTGGCAAGATTATTTTTTTCTTATGATTATTAATATAATCTTTTGCTAATTCGGCTAATGTTTTTTTATCTATTTTTCCAGATGTAGTACGTGGGAAGTCAGCAATTTCAATGATTTTTTTAGGTCGCATATAAAATGATATATTTCTATTTATGTATATTTTGATATTTTCTAGTGAAATTGATGAATTTGAACTACGAATAAATAGAACTATTATTTTTGTATTTTGATATGGAATTGCAACAGGGCAGATGTCAAAATCATTTCCTAGTAGTTGTCTTAATTTTTGTTCAACTTCGTTTAAAGCTACTAAGTATCCACCATTTATTTTTACCATGTCATCTGTTCTGCCAATAAATTCTATTTCTAAATTTGAATTTATTTTTGCTACGTCACCTGTTTTATATGCTAGAACTTCTTTATTCAATAAAGGGTTAAGTATTTTTACAAATCTTTTTTTAGTTTGCTCTGGTAGGTTTAAATATCCTTTTGCAATATTCTGAATAGAGGAGTCGTCTTCATAAACCATAAGTTCACCAGGTGTATTAATTGGCATAAAATTGTTATAAGTATTTACTATTCCAAGTCTACTACCGAATATAGGTCTACCTATTGAAGAATAGTTTTGTTTTATATTTTCTTTTGTAATAACTTTTACGGTTGTGAACATTGTTGCTTCAGTCGGTCCATAAAGGTTTAATATTTTTAAATTTTTATATTTGTCTAATAATGATTTTAGAATATAAGGTTTTAGAATTTCACCACCAGTTCCTAAAATTCTTAAAGAGCTTAAATCAAATGAATCTTTCGCATCTTGAACTGCAATGTGTTCTAACCATTTAGGAATTAGGAATGAACGTGTAACCTTGTGTTTTTCGATTAGTTTTAGTACTTTAGCTGGATTAAGTTCATCTTGTTTTTCAACTAATAAAAGTGTACCTCCAAATAATAAAGATGAATAAATATCAATTCCTGATGCGTCAAATGAGTATTTTAATAATGACATAGATACATCTTTTTCTGTAGCTTTTAATATGGAGTCATTTTCAATAGATGTTTTTAAGCCTACAATATTTTTGTGCATTACCATAGTACCTTTTGGATTACCTGTTGATCCAGAAGTATAGATGATGTAAGCAATACTATTTGGATTCAATTTTTTTTCTTTATATGATAAATTTTTGTCTAAATTAATGTTATCTAGGTTAATGCAGTTTTTTTCTAAATTGAATTTTTTGTCATAGTTTTTGTGGGTAAGTATGCATTTAGGTTCACAATTTTCTAAAATATAGTTTGTTCTTGTTGCACTTTCGTCAGATAAAATTGGAATATAACATGCACCAACTTTCATGATTGCGAACATAGAGGCAATCATTTCAATGCTTTTATCTAATATTAAAATTACCCTGTCATTTGAAGTAACGTTACTTTGTTTTAATATGTTAGCAAGTGTATTTATTTTATTATTTAATTCTTGATATGTAATTGTTTTATCTCCACAAATTAATGCAGTTCTTGTTGGATATTTTTGTACAATTTCATTGAATATATCAATTACTGAAATGTTTGGAACTTGTACATTACCTGATGAATTGAATTTTTGAAGTTGTTTTATATCAGTGTCTAGTAATATATTTAGTTTTGAAATTTCGGTTGCTTTTTCGTATACTATTTGTTTTATTATGTTTATCACAGAATTGTTTATTTTCTGAATTGCATTGTCTGATAAACATGATGTTAGATAATCATACATAACAACTGGATAGTTATTTACTGTTGAAATATGTATGTTTAATGGTTGATTTTGTTGATTTAGAAAAATCCAATTACAAAATCCTTTATCTACGGAATTTAGATTATTACTTAATTTATTAATTTGATATGAAAAACCAATATCAAATATTTTTGTTGTTGAATGTGTTGTTTCATTATACATTTTTTGTATTTTACTAAATGGAAAGCTTGCGTGTCTGAAGATAGAAAAATTTGTATTAGAGATTTTTTTGCACAATGAAACAAAGTCGGTTTCGTCTGAAACTGACACATATAAGGGCAATGTAGAGACGTATAGCCCTGTTGAATTTAAATCATTATATTTTTTTAATCTATTTAAGAATGGGGTACCAATGACAAGATTGCTTTTATTGTATAGCTTGTTTATGCTAACAGATATGATTGCTAAGAAGAATGCGTACTCTGTGATGTTGAGTTCTTGGCAGAATGTACTTATTTTTTGGCACAAAGAATCATCAAGGTTGTATTCAAACCTTTTGGCAGAATAGTCATATAGATTATTTTCATTAAATAATTTAGATGATTCCATTTGTTTTACGTAATTTTTCCAAAATTCTGAATCCTTATCATAATTTGGCGATTTTAAATATTCTTGTTCTCTATTTATAAGGTTCATATAGCTTGGTTTTGTATAACCTGATAAATCTTCATTATTTAATAATTTATTGTAAATTTCTTTTATTTGTTCTGCTACTTGTGTCATTCCCCAGGCGTCTGAAATTATGTGGTGTACTTTAAAGAAAACATATGAACAAGTTGGTGTTATGACAATAAAAAATGCAAATGTATTTTCTAGTGAAATTTGATATTTTTTGAAAGATTCAATAAATGTAGAAATATCTTCGTTTTCCAAAGTTGTTATTGGAATTTCTACATGAGAATATGGTTTGAAATATTGAATTAGATTTCCATTTTCATGTTCAAAAACCAATCTGAATGAGTCATTTATTTCTATTAATTTATTTAAAGTGTCTGATAAAACAGATGCATTTAATACTTCACCAAATTTTAAATAACTTGCAATATGATTTATTGCTGAATTACTTAGTTGTTGTTCAACTTGATATATATTTTTTTGAGGATTTGTTAGTTTGTAACTATTCTGTTTTGTCATAGTTTGTACTCCTTAAAAATCTGATATTACTTAATGAGAATTATATACAAAAGTAAAAGAAAAATCAAATAAAATAGAAGAATATTATTTATATTTTAAGTAAAAAATATAGTTGAAAATAAAGGAGAAAGGATTACTCAATTTAACCCTGAGTATGAGTGAAATTTATGTATACATCTGAAATGAGAAATAATAATATTTACATATTGTTTTTAATTATTATACTGACTGTATTTTTTACAATTTTGGCGTATACGTTATTTTTAGATAGCCATAAATATGTATATGATCAAAATGTTGTTGCGACTAGAGTGAGTTATTCGGAGAGTTCGACTAATTTGGAAGAAGTGATTGAGAATATAACTGAAAGTACGGTTGGAATTTCAAAGATAAAAGATATTGGAAGTACGATTTTTCTTGAGAAAAGTACAGAAAATTTGAATTTAGGGAGTGGTGTAATAATTTCAAGCGAGGGGTATATATTGACAAATCAGCATGTTGCTGGTGAAAAATATAGTACGTGTTATATTACTTTAAAAAATGGTGTTACTTGTAATGGTGTTGTTGTTTGGGCTAGTGAGGATTTGGATTTGGCCATTATTAAAATTAATATGAAGAAATTGCCAGAAGCTGTTCTTGGAGATTCTGATGATGTTAGAATTGGTAGCAATGCGTATGCTATTGGAAATCCGGTTGGGTATGAGTTACAAAGAACTGTAACGTTTGGAATTATTAGTGGTACTAATAGAACTATAAAGGTGGAAGATGAGGAGAAAAAGTCTTATTTAGAGGGGGTGATACAGACTGATGCAACAATTAATCAAGGAAATAGTGGAGGACCTCTTATTAATTCAAGAGGTGAGGTTATTGGAATAACTACATTGAAAATTGAGGATGCTGATGGAATTGGATTTGCTATTCCTATTAATATTGTTAAGCCAATATTAAAGAAATTATTAGAAACAGGTGAGTTTGACGAACCTTATTTAGGAATTTCTGGTTATGACAAAGATGCAATTCCATATTTGAGTTCGAATATAAATTTTGAAAATGGAATTTATGTTGAGGAAGTGGATGAATTTGGACCTTTAAAAGATAGTAAATTGAGAAAAGGGGATATTATTGAAAAAATAGATGGTGTGCAGATTGAGAGTATGAATAAATTAAAGGAATATGTGTATTCGAAAAGTGTAGGAGATGAAGTTATGTTAACAGTGAAAAAGAATAATAAAATTTATGAAATTACTTCTAGATTGGTTAAAAATAAATAAAAGCACATGCTAAAAGGTTTACAAAATTAGAAAAATGTATTATAATTTTGAGTATACACACAAATTATGTAAAGCAATTAAAGGAATATCTTTAAGAAAGGAGATATGATTTAAAAATTGTAACTATCAACTAGGACTATTAAAAAGGAGGCAAAATATGCTAAATAATAGTTATGTACATTATGAGGAAGAAACAGGAGGATTTATTAGTTGTTTATTTAACAGAGTTCGGATTTTTTTTAAGAAAATTTTCGGTGATGAGGATGATGTGATTGCGGAAACTCCGGAAGTGGAGAAACTTAAACAAGTTTTTCGTGATTACATTGTTGAGAAACCAGCTGGATTCGAGGATACTATTCGGAAGACATTTAAGCCCGGTGTTAAATTTGTTATAGATGCGTCTATTACAAGTGTTAAAAACATGAGAGCAGTCTTGAAAAAGATTGGTGAGGATCCAAAGCTAGACGAGTTCAAGATTATCTTGACTAGCGTAACTATTCATGAATTGCAGATGTTGCAGAAAGGAAAAGACTCTGATGGTTATGACGCACGATTCATTATGAATCATGCTATTGAGCACCAGAAGTCTTATGTTTTAGTACAGATTCCAGAAATGGAAAAAACACCAGATGCTTGTATCATTAGGTACTGTGCTGAACATAAGAGGGACATTGTCTTATTAACTTCTGATAAAGAAATGGCACTTGATGCTAACTTGAAAGGAGTTAATGTACTGTTCTTCAAACAGCCGGAGAAAAAGTGCCAATCAAAGAATTTTGATGGCATTGTTTCACTGTATCCGACTCGGAAGATTGGCAATCAGCTCTTTACAGGCGACATGCAGACTGCAAGGAGAGCAATGATGGTTATAACTCAAGATGGAAAGAAATATTCAAAGAATATTTGTGAATTGCACTTGGGTGATGACATCTTGATTGCTTCTTTGAAAGAGAATTGTCTTATATTTGTACATTATAAGCTGATATCTATGTCGAGTGAGAATAACGCACAGACATTATTCAGCCGGAGGTACTATGCAACTGATGAGATTGATAATTTGGAAAGTGAACTTTACCAGAATTTCTTGAGGGAGTTCATAAAGAAACACAATATCAATTTTTAAATTATGTCGGGGGACTAGCTACTCGTATTCTGATACGGGTGGCTAGTTTTCTTTTGAAATGGCTGTTGTTGAAATATTTATTTGTATTTGGTATAATTAAGGTATAAAAAATTTTTATAAGGAGGGATTCTGTATGCGGAATTCATTAAAAGCAAAATTATTAGTAGCGTTATTGTGGCTTGTTGTGTGGATTTGCTTTAACAAGATTGTGGAGGTCTTAGGCCTGACATCGTCCAACAGCATGCTGGCGCATGTCGTAGAAGGTTTGTTTTGCATACTGATTGCACAGGTGATGTGTTCATCAAAAGGAATCAGATGGCTTGTGCTGGGTATGCTGACAATCTTGCTGATATCACAATTTAATATTGTGAGTTTTATCAGCTATCTGATCAACATTGCCTTATTTTGGCTTACATGGCAGATGGGACCTATCCGGAGGGTTAAGCCTGCCAAGATCAGAAAGAAAATCAAGTTGGCCAAAGGCCACATTTTAAGGTAACAAGGTAACTAAGTTTTTGTTTTTAGGGGGGTGAATGCACCTCCCACTTTTTTTGAATTTATTAAGAAAAGAAAAATACATATTATATTTTTGAATCACCGCGCAGCGACCAAAGGAACGAAACGTAAGTGAAGTGACTGCGATTGAAGCAATCTACACATAAAAAAGAGCCGTTGTTCTGCAAGAACAGAGGCTCATCAAGATTGCGACAGCAAGGTGTGAAAAAATTAATATATATTTTTCTTTGTAAATAATTATAAAAAAGTGTTCGTCAAATTGTGATAAAATTCTTAAAAAAATTTGTTAAAATGTTAGCTGTTTTTTTATTATTAACGTGAAATTACTAAATTCAAGTCAAATGGTGTCGAAATTGGCAGTATTGTTGTGTTTGACAAGTGCTTGAAATGCCTGTATAGTTGAGTGCGGAATAAGGAGGTACGCATGAGAAAATTTTATGCAGATGTAATTTTAAACAAGGATGAATTAAAGGAAAGCGATAGTAATAGGATTGAACTTGAATATTATAAAATTGCTAAGAATATAAAGAAAAATCAGAGAACATATGGCGTTGAGATTGTTAAGACGGAATATTTTAATGATAAGAAATTAAAAGAAAGTGAAAATATATACAATGTAACAAACAATGAAAGTGTGATTGATAATTTATTAAGTATCTTAAAAGAGAATCAGGTTACACCGATTGGGCTAAATGATGTTGTTGATGAAATATTGTAATAATTATTTATCCAGTTGTCAGTTCATTTACCTTTAATATAATTTGTGATATACTAAAAAATATTTAAAAGAAGGTGATGAAGATGGCGAGAAGATATAGAGAAGAAATTGAAGATTCAGATATTCCTGATTCTGTGAAGAGAATGAGGAATAATAAGAATAAAAATAATAATAAAAAAATTAAAAATGATAAGGAAATACCTGAAAAGAAAAAACATCCGATTTTAAAAAGAATAGTTTTATTCTTGATATGTGTGCTTGTGTTGTTTTTAATAATCAGATTAATAATAAGTACACATAGATGGAAGTCTTTAGCAAAGGATATGCTTTTAAATGAGAATTCAATTGTTTTAGATTCAGATGGGAATACAATTGCTAGTTTAGGAAGTGAGAAGGGAAAAATAAAAGTTTCTTTAGATCATATTCCTGATAATTTGAAAGAAGCATATATTTCAATAGAGGATGAGAGATATTACTCTCATGGTGGCGTTGATGTTAAAAGAACAGCTGCTGCCATTGGTTCATATATTATACATTTTGGTTCATCATCTTTTGGAGGCAGTACGATAACTCAACAGTTAGTTAAAAATATGACTGGTGATTCTTCAGATAAAATTTCAAGAAAAGTTAATGAATGGTGGAGAGCTTCTACTTTGGAAAGTTGTGCGTCTAAGGAAGAGATTTTAGAGGCATATTTAAATACTATTTATGTTGGTCCGAATACTTATGGAGTTGAAGCTGGTGTACAATATTATTTTAGTAAATCTGTTAAAGATTTGTCTTTAGAGGAATGCGCTTTTATGGCTGGTATAAATCATTCGCCTAATTCATATAATCCATTTTCAGATAAAACTGATAGTGAAAAAATTAAGAAGAGAACAAAAGTGGTTTTATCTAAGATGAAAGATTTGAATAAGATTAGTAATGAGGATTATGAAAATGCGTGTAAGAATGTTGATAGTGGTTTAAACTTTAAGAAGGGAACTATTGAAACTGGAAGTGGAGTTTATTCATATCACACTGATGCTTTAATTAATCAAGTAACTGAAAAGATTGCGGATAAATATAAAATTTCTAAAATTTTTGCTAATAATTATTTAGAAAATGCAGGTGCTACAATTCAAGGAACGCAAAATTCTAAGATTCAGGCTGAAATTGAAAAAGAGTTTGAAAAAAAGAAATATCAATTATCTTCTAATACGGGAGGAGATCCTTCACAAGCAGCAATGGTTATAATGGATCACAAAACTGGTCAAGTTGTTGGTTGTGCAGGTGGACTTGGAAAGAAAACACAAGCTAGACCTTTAAATAGAGCTACGCAAAGTGTTAGACAAACAGGATCAGCTATGAAACCAATTGCGATACTTGCACCTGCAATTGATAAAAAAATAATTACTTGTGCATCTTTGGTTGATGATACTGAAAAGGATTTCGAAGGAGGTTATCATCCAGAGGATTATAATAAACCATTAGGAATGGTGACAGTTAGAAGGGCTGTAGAGTCCTCACAAAATGTACCTTTTGTTGAGATTATGGAAGAGCTTAAACCTAAGAATTCAATTAAGTATATGAAGAAGATGGGAATCACTACATTAACAGATAAAGATGATAATTTATCTTTGGCATTAGGTGGATTAGATAAAGGAATTAGTCCATTAGAGATGGCTGGTGCTTATAGTACAATTGCTAATGATGGAGAGTACATAGAACCTACTTTTTATACTGAGATTACAAGAAAGAATGGTAAGAGATTAGTTAAGAATAAGCAAGAAAAACGTAGAGTTTTTTCTGAGGAAGTAGCTTATGTTTTAAAAGAGTTATTGACTCAACCTGTATTAGGTTCAAAGGGAACGGCAACTTATTGTAAAATAAATGGAGTTGATGTTGCCGCTAAGACTGGAACTACTGATGAAAACTATGATAGATGGTTATGCGGATTTACACCATATTATACAGCAACATGTTGGTATGGATATGATAAAAATGAGACAGTTAATTTTAATAAAAAGAATCCAGCTGGTTTGATATGGGCAAATGTTATGACAAGGATTCATTCTGGTTTGGCTAGTGCTACATTTGAAAGACCGTCAAAGGTTGAAGTTGCAACGATATGTAATGTGAGTGGAGAGAAGGCTACTACAGGTTGTACAGATACATATACAGAGTTTTTTGTAAAGGGAACTGTGCCTAGAGATTGTGAAATTCATGTTGGTACACCAATTGTTGTTGATGAAAGATCAACATATAGAAATAATTCTGGAACTATAAATGGAACTGATAAAGAAATTGATACTGAAGAGCCTCAAAGAGATAATTGGCCAAGTTCTGGAAATACTACTTCAACAGAAAATGTTGTTAGAAATGAAGTTTCAAATAAAGTTTCAAATAAAGTAGAGAATAAGACTAATACTACTAATTCAATTAATACTTCGAATACGGTTCAAAATACGAATAACGTTGTAGAGAATAGAAATGAGACAGTAACACCAAGTGTATCTCCAAGTACGACACCTAAAGAATCTGAGAAACCAACAAATGAAGCTGGAACAAGTACAGAAGTAGAGACCCCATAATAAAGGTATTTTTATAAAAATGTAATATAATTTTTATATATACATTATTGATTTAAATTTTAGATTGATATTGCTATTTTATGTAAAGTATGGTAAAATAAATACGATTCACGTTGTTATAATTTTATTAATTTCTTTATTCCTAACAGAAATGTTAGTTGAATATAGATGTAACTTGTAGACCATCTATCTATTATTATAGGAGGAAAAAAATATGTTAGTAGTAATCATCTTATTATCTATTGTATGGGCACTTTGCTCTACGGTGTTCGTGTTACCATGGTTTTGGAAATCATTAATCAAACGGAAAACCATTGTTGGCGACAAGGAATATCGCGGAATCGATGAAGGGAAAAAGAGTCTGAGGGATTTTATTTTTTATCAGATTTTTGCTTTCGGAGTAACTTTTATATCTAGCTTGATGCTTTATAAAGATGCATGTGTTACATTTACATTGATAGGAGCAGTTATTCCTTTTTGCTTAGTTTGTGTTTTTCAAGTCATAACCATGTCAATTGGTTGGAATAATAATGTTGAGCTAAAATCTCGTATTATTGGTGGAGCTGCTGTTTTGCTTATCATTGTTTCAGCAATTAACTCTTATACAGGGTATTTCCTTGATATAAAGGGAGTTGAGAATGAAAGCACTGAAGCTGAAGAGCTTCCACTTACAGTAACTGTAGATAATATTGAGCAGATTGTTCCATCTAATGAGAGTATTAAATACTTATTTGATGTAACAAGTGTAGAGGGACCGTTGTACGTGGGTGATAAGTATGTGTATATCACATCTTCACCCGATGCTATTGTCATAGTTGATAAAGCTAATGGCAAAGTAGCAAATTTCTTTAAAACGGATTATGATTTTTTACAGCTGAGAAACGAATATCCTTTTAACATTATTAGGAAAGCGGGTATCGTTGTAACGGATGATAACATTCCGTATAAGAGATACGCTGTAGTGGCGAAAAAGTCTATTATTGCTAAGCCAGTATTAGACAAGTATGTTTACCAAAACATGCTGACGGGAGAAGTTACAGAAGCAATCTAACTAATAAAAGAGCCTGGTATATTGCCAGGCTCTTTGTTGGTGCGAACAACGTAGATATCTACAACTTTTTTCACACCCTTTAACGATTGATACAAATATCAATCAATTTATATATAGATTATCAAATTATTTTATAAAAATCAAGTAATTTTACAAAAAACTTTTGCAAATATTTGTTCTTTTTCTGTTGCTTTACTATAAATATTATGCTATACTATGAAACATAGGAAATGAATATAAAGCAGATGTGTGTTGCCACTAAGCTTCATAGTTTCTAACTATGAGAAAGTGAGGTGGTGTTTATGGGATTTATATTATTTTTGATATATGCATTGGGATTTTCCCTAACTATAAACGTAGCCTTATTGACAGTTATATACATACTTTGGACAAATAAGGAATAAATAAAGACACTACATTATGCTTTGGCAGGCAATGTAGTGTCTTCGCAATTTTATATGTGACAACACATTTCTGTGTTTCATTTCCTATATTTATTATACACAGATAATTGAGATTTGTCAAACGATTTTCAAAATATTTATTTTCTTATAGTCGCAAATTTAAATATCTTTTAGAATAAGAATAGGTAGAGAAAAAATTCTCTACCTATCCCACAAAGAAAACAAAATATGAAATTATCATCCCACAATGTTAATGCTACAATAGCTTATCATAAACTCAAAGAAACCTTTAAATTTTTCATAGGCTTTTACCTTAATTTCGGTATTATCATCAAGTGTATTTCCATTGTCAGCTTTAACCTTTGCTTCATATAACTGATAAATTAAGTGAGGACAAGGCTGTATCAAAAAGAACTCTGAACCGTCATCCAGTCTTACTGAAAACTTGCCATAATTATTAAGATAAACATTGTACTCCTTTAAATCCTCATCAATATGAGGATAAATGTAGAAACAAGTATGTGCCCAAATAAGCTTTTTAATTCCACTTGCAACCATAGATGCCTTTGCCCATAAATCCTTATTAATTTCTCGCATAAAATTAGCCTCCTTATAAATGATTAAGTCAATGTTAAAACGTATTCTCCTTTTGAACTTTCTACCCTCCTCATCTTAAATTATCAATGTACTTCTTTGTATTTTTTCACTTTAAAACATTTTACAAATCTGTATTAAATTAATAGTTACACTAGTTTACATAAGTGAATATGTTAAAAAGCATATTGCTTGTAGATACTTATTATACAAGATTTTATATCAAAAGTCAACTTGACATAATTTTTTTGTTTGCATTGCAATTTTTTGTAAAATTTGATATGATTTTATCAACTTCATAAGCATAAGGAGGAAATTACTATGGACGTTATCAAAATCTCACATCATCGGGAGGAGTTCTTATTCAATGGAAGAGCTTATATGTCAATAAATAACTCGGCAGAAAGGCTCTTGGAGCTGGAGAAAGAACTTGAAACTATTGGAAAGGAATATCTTACAATATTCCAACTGGAAGCTATGTATGATTTTCATAAACATCGTGGCTTGCCTGCCAATACAGTATCAGTAGTTGCACAACTTGAGATCGGAGACTGCTGTTTAGTTAGTGCAAAAGTAGCTGATGCCAAGATAAAAAGGCTCTCAAAATCTTTCTGCAATATTGAATGGATTCAGTAGTAGGTTATTCTCCCTTTTCTAATGTACAGTTACTTTAGAAAAGAATAGGCTCGCATAGAAATATGTGAGCCTTATTCTTTCAATTATTCTTCAATACTATTAAACAAATACAAAGCAATTTTATTTCTATCAGTTTGTTCCATTTCCATAAGTTTTGCCATAGTAAAATTTATAATAAAATATTTGCTTTGTCCAAAATTTATTAGAGTTGTTCGATATTCTTCATCAATTTTTCTTAAACGTGTATTAAATTTATTATACATTTCTTTTCTGTCATAGTCTAAAGTAAGCCATGGCTATCATTCATACATATTGCAAGTCTTAACTTGTCCTTTATATTCATATCTTTAATTATATTTATTACATTTTCAACTTTATTTTCTTCCATAACATTTTTCTCCTTTTAAAATCTAGTATCATTATTTTTCTTTTTATTCTTTGTTTGCTTGTTTTCATTTGGTATAGTTACTTTTCTAGCAATGTTATTAGCAATTTCATTATCATTGTTATCGAATATGCCATTTTTGTATAAGTCATCGCTAACAATTTTATAGTTATCATCTTTATCGTAGCAAATTCTTTTGTGAAAATGACTCATAATATTATGCCAAAATCCTTTGAATTTCTGTAATTCTTGTTTTAATTTTTCCTTTTCATTTTGTAACCTTCCTATAATCTTGTCTTTAGTAGATAATTCCTTTTTTAAACTGTCAATTTCATTATCTTTTAGTTCTATTTCATATTTAAGTGAACGATTTTCCTTTTCTATTTCAAAAGCAGAATGCTCAAAATCTTTAATTGCCATATTTAAGCCATTTACACTTCTTACAGTTTTAGTAATATCTTTTACATCTTCTGTATAATTTTTGATTTTCTGGACATCCTCGTTTGAAATAACCATATTATTTTTATTTATCAAAGCAGGCTTTAAGTTGTCTAATATTTCTTTTATATCTTTACTAGAATTATCAAGTTCTCTAGTTTGAATGTTTGCTTTTTCAAGTTTTTGTTCTTTTTTAGCTAGTTGTTTCTTAATTTCTCTATACTTGCCTATTTCATTAACATTGATGTCTTGATTTCTGCCTTTTTGCTTTTGTTTTAATCGTGTATTAACTTCATAAAACTTATTATATGATTTGATACAAGCATTTCTCATTTTATCTTGCATTTCAGTAAGTGTTGCTTTTGTAAATAACTTACTTTTGCCCACTTGTTTTTTCATTCCTCTAGTACAATTTAAGGCTACTGGAACACCTACTATATGCATATGGGGAGAAACCTCATCAAAGTGTATTGTTGCATTTGCTATTTTAAAGTCTGGAATAATTTTATTTAAGTCCTTTATCTGTTCATTATATACATCAACCATTTTAAATCTATATCTTTCGTCTTTATCATTCCAAAAGTCCATATCTCCAAGTTCTATTATAATTTCACAAGCTACATCATTTTGAGAGTCACATACTTTTTTGAAATAATCTTCGATTTTTCTATCTTCACGAGTTTGATTTTGATTATATTCTAGCCTTGCTTGCTCAAACTCATCTAAATATACTTGTTTAACATCATTTACAATATCACTTGTCCCATATATCGTTCTAATTATTTCTGTTTGATTATCATAATCTCTCAAATTGTGTTTATTCACGTCTGATAAATCTTTTGCACTTTGAATTGCATTATTAGCTAGAGAAGTAGTACCAGATACATTTTCTTTTGCAACTTTTTTTGCTAATTTACTTTTGTTTTTATCACTACCTAAATGAAAAGAATATGCTAATTCTTGCTCCATAAAAGCACCTCCTTTGAAATTTCTTCGTAGCACAGGACTTCGTCTTGACGGAAGTCCTAACCCCCTATATGTTATGACATGCTATCATAACATGGGGGGCTCTGCGAGGCAATAAATTTTCTCCCACTGGGATAAAATTTATTCAAATTAACTATTGCCACTTTCATTTTTGTTATCACAAAAACAAAACGTGTCACGTTAATTTGTTTCTTCTTGCATTTCTTCGCAGAATTTTACTGGCTTAACACCTACTGAAATAGGTATAGGCTCTTTCATATAAATTACACTGTCGTTTGTTTCATCTGGTATATAATCGAATGCTGTGTCAATTTCTTGCATTTGAAATTTATCTTCTTCACTGATGTAGAGTATTCCAAATCTATAAGTTTCCATTTTATTATCTGGATCTAGTTTGTAATAATCTTCTAAAGGAAATACTCTAACAATAGCACTATTATCTTCAGCAAAGTTAAAATAAAACATTTGCTTATCTACATAGTAGGTTGCCTCTGTATAATGAACATCATAGCATTGTCTTAATCTTATTATTATTTCGCCGACTTCTTCCTCTGGTAAGAAATTACTAAATCTAACACTACCAAGCACATTGCCTAATATCATAGGTTTCGTAGTATCAATATAACCATTATCATATAATTCCTGACAAGGCTTACAAATTGAGTCTCTAAAGTTTATTTGTGTTACAACTACTTCGTTACCAACTAAAGCAAGTTCTATATTATCAACATATTTCATTATAAGTTCTGCTTGTTCTTATCTAGTGTAATCTTTCCACATTTTAGTTCTTGCTTGATATTCCTTATCTAGTTTGACTTTGTTAATGAAGTCAATATCTCTCTTTAATAAAATATCTTTTGGTGTGAATTTTAGTTCTTCGGTACAATCAGTAGTTTCTAGTTTGTTTTGTAATTCTTCAATAGCATTTTCAACAATTTTCTTTTCTTCGTTATATTCCTTTAGTTCAAATACTCCATTGATATAGGCTTTTTTTATTCTTTCCAGTTTACTATTTTGTTCTTTTATTTCTTTTTCTAATTGTTCTTTTGGTTCGTCAAATTTTTGCTTTATCATAGGCAAGAAGAATTGATTTACAACAGAGTCATATTCTACTAATTCACTAATGAATTGATTAAAGTAGTCATTGATAACTTTTTCTTTAAATTCAATTTTGCAGTCATTACAATAGTAGTAAAAATAAGCATTGCTATTTTTCTTTGTAGTAGCTTTTCCACCTAATATTCTGTTACATTTAGGACATTTCAATTTCTGTAAGTATAAATATGTCAATGTTCTCTGATAACTCCTAGAGTTTTTCTTTTTCTGTATTTGACAATCTGCCCACATTTCTTTTGAAATAATAGGTTCAACAACATCTTCATAATATGTTGGATTTTTTGTCCTTTTTCCGTGAATAAAATCACCTTTGTATATTTCATTTTCAAGAATGGTTTGTATTGTAGAATCTCTCCAATTATCTTTTCCTAATACTTTTTCTTCATTGAATAGATTACTTATTTTTTGATAAGAATAACCATTATAATATAAATCAAATATTCTAACTATAACATCTTTTGTAGCATAGTCTATTACTAGTTTTTTATCTTCATGTTTATATCCTAATGGGGCAATATGTGGAATATGACCACATTTAATTGCACCAGCTAGTCCTATTTTAGTTCTTTCACTTGTTCTTTCGATTTCATTTTGACTAACACTCATTAATAACCTTGAAATCATTTTACCATTTGCACTAGTTGTATTTATTTCATCATTTACACAATCCAAATAAGCATCGTTTTCATCTAGAAATGTCATTAAATTTTCCCAATCATAAATACTTCTTGTTATTCTATCCAACTTTAAAGCAACAATAGTATTTATTCTTTTAGCTTTTATATCATCTTTTAATCTCTCAAATTCTGGTCTATGATTACCAGTCTTAGCACTAATTCCAGCATCTTGATAATAATCTATTATTTCATAACCTTTAAATTTACAAAAAGATTCTAATCTTTCTTTTTGTTCTGGAAGACTAAAACCTTCTCTTGCTTGGTCTTCTGTTGATACTCTCATATATAAGCCACATTTTTTCTTTTCATCTTTCAATTTTCAAACCTCCAATCTAACAAAAAAGAGACATCAAAGTACAATACGAGTACTTTTGACATCTCTTAAATCCGTTTAACAAAATACAATATAATTGTAATATAATATAAATTTTTCAAAGTGCTCGTAAACATATAGCTTTTGACGAACAGCTATACGCAATTAATTGGCTATATTATATCATGATTTCAAGAAATGTCAAATATTTACAATTTCATATTTTTTTCAAATATTCTTCTAACTCTGATAATTTTATCTTTTTAGATAAGTTTGAAATATACACATCATTTGAATAATTGAAAACTAAAAAAGTAATACTTTTAATAATCACTTTATGTGGCTCAATATATGTAAGATTAGTTTTTTCTAATTTTCTTATGCTACCATTTATAAAAGTAGGGGTAACTTTAGCAAATTCACATATAAATTCAAGTCTCTGTTTTAGACATTCTTCAAATTGTAATTCTTGTTTAATTATTTTCAATTTTAACACCATCCTTTCATTTGGATGATTTTTATATTGTTTTTAGACAACAAAAAAATCAACCAGATTTTATTTTCTGATTGATTTTTGTATCTATCTGTTTATTAGTTTGAACAGATACGTCATTGGTGCACCTGGAGGGATTCGAACCCCCGACCTTCCGGTTCGTAGCCGAACGCTCTATCCAGCTAAGCTACAGGTGCAGACTTATAACACAACAATTATAGCAACTTTTATATAAGATTTCAAGGATAAAATGAAAAAATGTGAAAATGTATTGATAAATTTGAAAATATGTTATAATTAAGTTAATTTATAATTTATTTAAGAGGTAAATATGGGGATAATAAAAAAAATTATTAACAGAATAACTAGAAAACGTGATATTTTGATGCTTGATGAGGCTAAATATAAAGATTTGGTGACATCTGATAAAATAGAATCCTTAATAAATAATATGCCGGAAGGTTTATCAGAGCTGGAGAAAGCATATTATATTTATATGGGGCTTGGAAAAATTGTGTCTGAAAATCCAGAATTTGTATTTACTGATAGAGCTGGTAAGGAAGCACATTATAATGATCAGATGGATACGGAGTTTTATGGAATATGTAAATCAATTTCCGAATTGTATGTTTCTGTTTTGAAAGATGAAAGAATTGGAATTAAGGCAGAATTAGTTAAAAAGTCTCCTAATAGTCCAATTACTCATGTTGATACAGTATTAAAAGTTGATGGAAAATATTATATAGCAAATTTGATAAGTGATTTATCAAAAATAAAGTCTTCAAGAAGAATTGATAGTTTTGGAGCTGGTTTAGAAAGATTTGATCGTAATCCGAAAATGAAAGAGGATTATGAAGAGTATGTAAAAAAATTAGAGAAGAGATTTGGCAAATTTGCTACATTAACGAGAGAACAAAGAGAAGAGATGGATGCTAAATTAGGCTATAGTTATTTACCACTGGTTTCAAAAGATGAATCAAATGAGTTATCAAAGAGAGGCTTATATACAGAGGATGTTATAGAATTGCTTAGAAAAGATATGCAAAATCCAGAGAGTTTTAAGAAATATGTTTTGCATGATAAGGATGTGCCTAAAGAAGAGTATTTAAAATATAAATTAAAATATATTTTTGATAATATTAATAAATATACAGATTATACAGCTGATATGAATTATTTGGAGAATATAAGGTATTATATATATGTTGCAAAAAAATTACTTCCTTCTGATGAGCTTAATAGAATTAATACCTATGTTGCAACTATTGATGATGATAAAAGAAATGTGGTTTCAATTTTTAAGGTGAGTCCAAATGAAAAAGACGGATTAAATGATTATTTCATGTATTCTAAAGAAGATAAAAAATATAATGAAGTTTCTCAAATGGAGATGAATGATTTTTTAAATAGTTTAAGTGGAAGAAATGTAAAAATTATTGGAGAGTTTGATAGATATCGTCCAATGCCACTAAGTGAGTTAGAAAGATAAAGAAAAACGAGGACTTATTTAAATAAGTCCTCTTAAAAATTATTTATTAACTTTTTCTTTCAATGCTTTTCCAGGTTTGAAAGCAGGTACTGTTGAAGCAGCTATTTTTAGTTCTTCACCAGTTTGTGGGTTTCTACCTGTTCTTGCAGCTCTTTCTCTTGTTTCGAATGTTCCGAAACCGATTAATTGAACTGAATCTTTATTTTCTAAAGCTCCAGATACTACGTTTACAAAAGAGTTTACTGTAGCTTCTGTATCTTTTTTTGAAAGACCTGTTTCGTTAGCGATTGCGCTTATTAAATCAGCTTTATTCATCTTAAAATCTCCCTCCTTTTTTAGTATATATAAACTTTAGCAAATAATACTTTAATCGTCAAGCTTTTATGTGAAAAATTTTGAGGAAAAAATTTTGATATGGTATAATGATGAAAATCTTAATGGCAAGGAGAATGTGATGTTTTATTATACTTATATGGTTAGGTGCGAGGATAATTCATTATATACTGGAATGACTAGCGATTTGGAGAAGAGGATTAATGAGCATATTTCAAAGGCTAGGAATGGCGCAAAATATACTAAATCACATAATGCGGTTAAATTAGAAATTGCATGGAGATGTAGGGAGAAGTCTTTAGCGTGTAAATTAGAATATCAGATTAAACAGCTTAATAAAAAGCAAAAAGAAAAAATAGTTTTAGGGGAGCGAATATCCACATTTTTATCAGGGAAAGTGGATTGTAGAAGGTATAGAATTGAAAAGATAAATAAAAAGACCTTTCTGGTTAGTTAAAAATTTAACAATGAAAGATCTTTTTTTTCAATTATTATGTATTAAATGCTATTGTTTTGGGTAGAGAATATACTTGGAGCTTGGCGATTGAATGAATGTATGATATAATAAAAAAGCTTATTATTAATTTTTTCCTTATCGAGTGTGCAAAAGTAACAAGAACAACAAATAATTTTATTAAGGAGGTCTTAATATGAGTATTACAATGCAGGAATTTCGAGTAACAATGGAGACAATTGGAGTAAACCGGTTAGAGGATTGTTGGCGTCCAGGTTATAGCACACCTGTACCATGTTTTGAGGTGAATGGAACGATTTTTTATCACTCTTCAACTTTTTATATATGTTGCAAAGGTAAAAAGGTTCCAAGTGAAATATTGTGCAAAGCTATGGCTGAATTCGGAGAGACTGATCCCGGAGATAAAAACTTTTGGTATGGAGAAATTCATACTATTAAGGGAATGGTGACTTTGGTCACAATGCTTACAGGTAATTATACCAAAGAGTATGTTGAGGAGCTGACTAACAAAATTTACAAAAAACTGTTGGATTGCAAATCATTAAAAACTAACAAGGATTTTGCTTTTCCGAAAACAGATTCACCTAAGATGAAGGAACTTTACAAACTGCTTATTGAGTTTAGTAACAGTGTAAATCCTTATGGTAACAGCAAACTGAAGCTCAAAGATCCAATTGAGTATTTGGATTACATTACTATTAACTTTGCGTATCAGAAAACACCTAAGTTTTATTCCAGATTAAAATTAGCCACACCTAAAAATGTATACTGCTTAAAGTATAGTCGGGATGAATATGGTTGGTACTATAATGCTTTTTGGAACTTCATCGTAATCGAAAAGAAGGGTATATTAACTTGGGGTATTATGATATAGTAGAAAGTGATGAAACTCCTTCTGATAGCGTGATTCGATTAAGATACAAAGCTATTGAAGATCGATATGATGATCAACCAGATGATGTCGATTTGAGAATTAGCGTTAAAACTGGATTGGCTTGGAGAACTAACAAAGAGGATATGGCTAAGCTTGTGACTGATGAACAGCTCGATGTGATGATTATGTATATGAAACTTTGTATTAAGAAGATCAAGAATAAGGTTTTGCGTAAGATGATTTAGTATGTAAAATTACTTTAAGAATTTAATATGATTAAAGGTATAACTGCCACAGTTTTCTATTGAGGACTGTGGCGGTTGTGTTTTACCTTGAGAGACATTTTTTGTGAAAAAGTGACAAGGTTATATAATTTTTACTAGAAAAATTTTTTAATTTTATTATAAAAACTATGAAATAAAATAAATGAGAAAGATATTCATTAAAAAAACATATGAGTAAAGAAAAAAATATAATTTTTTTTAATAAAGAATATATAAAATGCCTAAAACCCACTAATGCGTTGACTTTTTGGCAATTTTGTTATAAAATGTTTGTACAAAATTATAAGGAGGCGATTTTATGATGTTAAACATTACATCTCAGAAGCTTGTAAATGAAATGGTCCGGATAGCAACTCAGGAGCGCCCAAGGACTTGTTGCAACGTCGATGTGTTAATTAATGCTTTATTTAACATCAGAGACGAAGAGAATGATTTCGCTAATCTCTTTTACATTTACTTTGAGAAGAAGTTGGAGATCAAAACAGATGTAATTGATAAAGCAATCTCTAAGATTGCAAAGGAAGCGAAAGAAGAAACTAGCACAAATGTGATAACTGGTGAAAGTTTTTCAAACATTACATTTGAGTGTGATAACGAGCTTAAAACAGTTATTAATGGTGTGAATGCAATTGTAGCTGAAAATAACAAGGAAGCCGTTACACCAGATTACTTTATGGTTGCACTTTTCGAAACAGAATCACATACCATGAGACGCTTTTTGAAGGAAATTAATGCTAACTATATGGAAGCAAAGACGTTCTTTGAGAGAGAAAAAATCTTTAAGTACGAAATTGTACCATATGAACTGAGCGGTTTTGTACGTTACAGAAATCCAGACTACAAGAATGTAGATTGTGATATCGTAGGACGCGACAAGGAGCTCAAGCAGGTATACAGAATCATGTTAAAATCCAGCAAGCGGAATGTAATTATTTACGGTGAGGCCGGAGTAGGAAAAACCGCAGTTGGAGAGAAATTTACTTATGAGATAGCGAACGGGTTATGCCCAGAAAAGTTTGCTAACTTCAAAGTTTTTGAGTTGAGTGTTAGACATTTTTGCTTAGTCTGCGAAAGCGAAGCTCAGGCTAACGAGAAGATGAACTCACTTTTGGATTTCCTCAGCAAACAGAAGGAGGACATTATCTTACTGATTGATGAAATCCAGATTATTCTTGGAAAGGCAGGACTCTTCCAGACCAAGAAGGTAGATCTTTCAACAACCTTTAAGCCGATTTTGGCGAGAGGTGATCTGAGGATTATTGGAATTACAACACGGAGTGATTATCTTAGCAGTTTTTCAACAGATGCAACACTTTCCAGAAGATTTGAAGGTGTAGAAATCAATCAGCCAAAATATAACGAAATTTATGAAATGATTCTTCCGAGAGTCAAAAAAATGGAAGTTAAAAAAGGCGTTTCGATTTCAGCTGAAGCAATCGAACAGTGCATTTGGTATGCAGCATGTTTCGAGTACACTAAATCCAACCCGGATAAAAGCATTGATGTTGTTGATAGAGCAATGGCAAATGCGGAACTTGAAGGTAGAACAACTGTTACTAAAGACGATATTGTCAATGTATTCAGAATATCATTTAAAAGATGGGAAAAGATGACTGAAACAGTAAAGCTATCAGTAGCATATCACGAAGCTGCACATTATGTTGTTGCAAGAATTACAGATTGTGGAACATACAGAATTCTTGCAGTATCAATTTACCCAACAGATGAATATGATGGCATCAATGTATTTGAATATGACGATGAGGTTACACCAGTAACTAATCGTAAATATTACTTGGATGTCATTGCAATGAATTTGGCAGGTAGAGCAGCTGAAGAGATCATATTCAAAGACATTAATAGCGGTGCGGCAGGAGACATTGGTGCTGCTACTGAAATCGCAAAAGAGATGATTATGGAGTATGGACTCGGTGATAAGGTTGGTAAAAACAGATACTACGAGGATTTCGACATGGGTGTCGGATCAGGGGATAATGCAGATGAAATCAGTGAAGAGGTTGACCGTACGATTGACGAAGCCTACAAACTGGCCAACCAGTATCTCAAGGAAAACAGAGATTACTTGGATGCAGTTGCAATGGCTCTTGTTGATCATCAGATTCTTATGAAAGATGAGCTTGATCAGATCTGGGAAGCAGTTACAGAAAGACGGAAAGGAGCAAAAACTGTAACTGTAAATAGCAATTTTTATAAAAAGAAAAGTACGAAGAGTACAAAGATTTCTAGAGATAATATCAGATTTCGTCTTAAAAATGGTAAAAAAGTTGCAAAACGGGTAAGAAAGGAATTAGCGAAGATGTTTAAATGACAGATTCGCATGTATCGCCTAAAAAAACAAAATAATTTGAAAATAAAATCCAGCTACTGTATTATGCAGTGGCTGGGTTTTTGTTATATAATTAGAATGTAGATTAAATTATATCCACGCGTTTTGGTGTGTGGGCATGATTTTAATATAGATTTTTATATTTTCATAAAACAATTTTCTTTTAAAAATTTTTTAATTTTTGCAGTATCTTTTCTTTCATAATAGTTAATTAACAAGTTTTTATACTCATCTTTTAATTCTGTAGGAATTACAATAATTACTTTACCTTTTGATAGAGGAATTACTGTAAAAATACCAAATATAGATTAAAAATATAATAAAAATTTAACTATGGCACTGAATTTATGCAATTTATTCAGTGTAATAATAAAAGCAAAAAAATTAACCTAATTAACTCCCTAACTATTGATTTGTGGAGCGAATTAGGTTAAAATGCTTTTGGAGGTAAAAAAGTATGTTATATAACCATAGTGAAATAAAAAGTAAGTATAAAAGTACTTATCAAATTAGAAAAGCCTTAGAAAATAAAGAAATATATAAAATTGAAAAAGGAATATATTCTGATGTTCCAAGTGTACATTATTTAGATATTATTATGAAGAAATATCCATATGGAGTATTTACTTCTTATTCTGCTTATTATTATCACAATCTAACAGATGTAATTCCAGATAAAATATATTTAGCAACAGATAGAAATAACAGAATGATATCTTCTAATAAAATAAAACAAATCCGTATGAAAGAGGAATTATATAATTTAGGAAAAACTGAAATTGATTATGAAGGAATTAAAATAAATATTTATGATAAAGAAAGAATGCTAATTGATTTAGCTAGAAACAAAAATCAAATTGGATATGATTTATATAAAGAAATTATATCTAATTACAGAAAACTAGCAAATTCATTAGATACACAAAAGATAGAAGAATATTTACAATACTTTGTAAATGGAGATAAAATTTTTGAAATAATACAAGACGAGGTGTTTTAATGAATATATACGAATTAGTAAATAAATATGTAACAGCAGGTTATTCTGAAGATGATGCAATTCCCAAAGTTGCACAAGATATTGTTTTACTTAAAATTGGAAATAGCAAATACAATAAAAATATAACTGTAAAAGGTGGAGTTGTAATGCACAATATTTCTAAAGATATGCGTCGTGCAACTCGAGATATGGATATTGATTTTATAAAATATTCTTTAGAAGATAAATCAATTCTTAATTTTATAAAAGAATTAAACAATACAGATGATGGAATTAAAATAAAAGTTACTGGAAAAATCGAACCATTACATCATCAAGACAATATGTTAGATTATTTTGGCGATTTAACGATGATAACACAATAAAAATTTAATATGAGGAGGAAAAGAATGAAAGTATTAATTGCTACAAAAAATCAAGGTAAAATTGAAGGAGCAAAAAAAGCTTTAGAACATTATTTTAAAGATGTTGAAATTATCGGGATACCTGTTGAATCTGATGTTCCAGATCAACCCGTAAATAAAGAAATTTATAATGGAGCTAAAAATAGAGTTAGAAATCTAAAAAAATATGCAAAAGAAAATAATATAGAAGCAGATTTGTTTTTGGGAATTGAAAGTGGAATAAATGATTTATTAGGTAGATGGATGATTACTAATATTGCAGTAATTGAAGATAATAAAGATTTTGAAAGCTATGGAACAAGCCCTTCATTTCCAGTTCCAGATAATTTAGTTCAGAAAGTTTTAGATACAAATTTAAGTGAAGCAATGGATACTGTTTTAGGGGAAGATAAAGAAAGACATAATCATAGTGGAGGCATTCAATTATTAACACATAATGAAATTTCAAGAATAGATTTAACAGAATATTCTTTTATAATGGCTTTAACAAAATATATTAATGGAGAGAAATGGAGGTAAGTAGTGAAAATAGGAATTGATATTGATGATACAACATTTTTAACAGTTAAGTCAATGCTAAAATATGCAGATATATTTGAAGAAGAAATATCTGGAGTACCTGGAACAGTTGATACTAAAAACTCTTGTATTTTAAAACCTATTTCTGAATTAGATAATTTTTATATTGAAGAAAATTATAGAGGGCAAGGAATTGGAACGAAATTAGTAAATGAGTTTAAAAAATATTGTCTTGATAAGGGTAAGTAACAGCAAGTGCTTTAAATGTAAATGCAATTGAATTTTATAAGAAAAATGGATTTAAAGAATTTGAATTAACACTAAAAACAATTATATAAAAGTTAGGAGTTAACAATTATGATAGATATTTCGAAGGCAAAATCTGAATTCAAAAAATTTCTAGATAAGTACGAAGATAAAAGTGATTTAAGTTTCAAATTAAAAGTTGTACATACATATCATGTTGCAGAGAATTCAAAATATATTGCAGAAAAATTGAATTTAAGTAAAGAAGATATAGAACTTGCAGAATTGATTGGATTACTTCATGATATAGGAAGATTTGAAGAATTAAAAATAACAGAAGAGCTAAATAGTGTAAAATTCGATCATGCAACATATGGCTCAAAAATGTTATTTGAGAATGAAATGATTAGAGATTTTATAGAAGATAGTCAATACGATGAAATAATAAAGAAATCAATAGAAAATCATAGTAGATTGGCTATTGAAAAAGGATTAAATGAAAGAGAATTATTGCATTCAAAAATAATCAGAGATGCAGATAAATTAGATAATTATAGGGTAAAGAAAGAAGAAAAAATAGAAGCAATCTTTCCTAAAAGAGTAAATAAAAAAGAAGATATGGGAGAATGCTTATTAAGTGATAAAGTATATGAAACCGTGTTAAATAAGGAATGTGTTAATATTTATGATAGAGTAACACCATTGGACTTTTGGGTTTGTATATTAGCATTTACATTTGATTTAAATTTTGATGTAACATATAATATTGTAAAAGAAAATGACTATATAAATATATTAATAGATAGATTTGATTATAAAGATAAAGAAACAAAAAGTAGAATGGAAAACATAAGAAATATTGTAAATAAATTTATAGATGAAAAAATATAGGAGCTATTTAATGAAAAAATAGTTATATAATGAATTATTAAAAGAATTAGGAATTTGTGAAAGATGTGTTAATATTAAAAATAAAAGTGGTAAAGATTGTTCTTTGATAAATATTTATAATGATTATGATTTTTGCAGAAATATACCATCCATTTGGACAGATTGGTTTAATAGATTAGATTCTAAAATTATGATTATAGGTCAAGATTGGGGACCTTTTAATGATATGAAAATGTTCAATGAACAGTATATAAAAAATCCAAGTAAAAGTAATTGGAAATATTTAATTGAACAAGAAAAAAGCAATACCAAAAAACAACTAGAATATTATATTAAAGAATCTTCAAATAATACATATAGTTTAGGTGATATATTTATTACTAATGCAATTATGTGTGCAAGAAAAGGAGATAATTACAGAGGGAATAATATTGATTTAAAAAAATCTACAAATAATTGTAGCGAATATTTAATGAAACAAATTGAAATAGTTAAACCCAAAGTCATATTAACATTAGGATATTATCCAATCTATTCATTATCAAAGACCTATAATTTTACTATTTGTAAGACTTTAAAAGATACAATTATTAATTATCCAGAAATAAAATTAAAAGATTTTATTATAATTCCTTTATATCATCCTGTAGCACAGGTTAAAAAAAATGAACAACTTGAACAATATAAAAAAATATGGAAATATATTTAATTATTTAGTAATGAGATAACTTAGATTTTAGATAGAACTACTAAAGAGCTCTATCTAATTCTTTTTTTTATCTTTATTTTTATTAATTGAATTTTCCTGCTCATTATTTTGTTGATTTTCTAATGCTCTATTATTTATTAAAATAGTTTCTTTTTCGCCTTTTTCAGCTTTGGTAATAATTCGTTTGCAAGTTTGTATTTTAGAATTTATTTTATTAATATCTTCAGTAATAATATCTATTTTAGCTTGAAGAATAGTTTTATCAGCCTCATTAGTAGTTTTTTTGTATAACTGTCTTAATTTTTCTCGTTCTGCTTTTAAAGGTGTAACTTCTTCAATATATTGTATTCTTAAATTTTGTACATCTTCCTTTGAATTTAGATTATAAGTGCATATTAAATTCATTTCATCTGCTAATTTATTAAATTTATCTATTTCTTTATAATATTCCTTTTTCTAAAACCTAATCTTTTCTCATATATTAGCTTATGTTCAGCTAATAGTTTAAAAGCTTTAGTAATTGTCTTATCTGATAATTTCAATTTCTTTTCAACATCTTTTCTTGCAAATAATAAAAATACATTACCATCTTCATCAATCCATTCATTTTTTCTTGAAACAGATAGTCTATCAAGTAAAAGAGCATATAAAAGTATGCTATCTGAATTTAGTTTTTTATAATAAGGGTTTGTAAATAATTCTTTTGGAACTTGATAAAAAGTATTTTCAAGATATTCATTTACTTTATAAGGTATAAAATCCATAACAATAGTTCTCCTTTCAGTTTTTTTGAACAACACTGAAAGCGGCTAAATATCAATGAATTTTGCTTTGCGAAAATTTGCGGAACAATTTTTTTTAAGATTTTAAAAATTGCGGAACATTTTTCTGAACAAAATATTGGAATTTTTGAGAATTTTTTAGAACGCAAAAAAATTGTGCTATTCTCTAAAATCCTTAGAAAATAGCACTTTTTAATTTTGTTGACTGTTTTAAAATTCTATTCGATTTCCTTGAAAAACGGTCTAATATGGTCGAGGTGACAGGGATCGAACCTGCGACCTCATGGTCCCAAACCACGCGCGCTACCAACTGCGCTACACCTCGAAATCAAACTGCTTATATATATTACCACGGATTAAAAAGAAATTCAAGGGGAAAACGAAAAAAAAATAAATTTTTTTGAAAAAATTGAAATGCGTTTAATAATAGTATATATTTTTAAATAGGTGATTATATGATAATTGAAAAGTTTGAGGATTTTTGCATTAAAAAAAGAGGAGGCAAGGTAATGTTGTCTGCGCCTCATTGTTATGATCAATGGAGACATGATAAAATAAAAAGAAGAGAAACTAGAAGTGGTGTTTTGGTAAAGAGTGTGGCTTCTAATTTGGGGTGCTCTTGTATTTATAAAACAAAGTTTTTTTATAATGATCCAAATTGGGATGAGAAATCCACATATAGAGCAGAATTGGTGAATTTTATTAAGAAAAATGAAATTAAATGTTTGCTTGATATACATACAATGCGTGCTGAAAGGGAGACTGATATATGTATTGGAACTAATTGTATGAAAAATATTCAGGGAAGAAAGGATATGCTTGATGTTGTTTGGAAGTGTTTTAAAGATTATGGCTTTCAGCATGTTGAGATTGATAAACCTTTTAATGCTTCACATCATAATGTTGTATCTTGCGATGTTGCGGAGAAATGTAAGATTCCTTGTTTTCAGATAGAAATTAATAATAGATTTATGCATAGGGCTTATGAAGATTTTGATTTTGATAAGGTGAAGAGAGTTGTTAAAGATATTGTTAATGAATTAGAAAAAATTTTAGACAACAAAAAAACCTAAGATTTAATCTTAGGTTTTTGGTGAGCCAGGAGGGGTTCGAACCCCCGACCCCGCGCTTAGAAGGCGCGTGCTCTATCCAACTGAGCTACTGACCCGTAATGCTTATTTAGTATACTGCTTTTTTTATGAGTTGTCAATAGTTTATAATAATTTTTTTTAAAATTTTAGCACGATATATATTAAGAATGAGCTAACTACTGCGGTAGTTAGCTCAATATATATTGTTTAAAAAGTTTACTAAATATTAAATTGGTTTTGGTAAAGAATTTAATATTAATATGTTTTACTGTTGATACTATGCGTTTAAAACTTCTCTTATTGAGTTCATGTTTTCTGTTAAGATTTTGCAACTTTCATCTAGTTTTTTCTGGTCTTCAGGATTTAATTCAAGTTCAAGTAATTCTCTTGCTCCGTTACTATTGATTATTGCTGGAACTCCAATATAAATATCTTTGTGACCATATTCACCATTAAGGTATGCTGATACAGTTAATATTTCGTTTGTATTGTTTAATATTGTTTTTACTATTTTAGCAAGTCCTAATCCAATTCCATAGTATGTTGCTTTTTTCTTTTCAATTATTTCATATGCTGCATCACGAACTTCAACATATATTTTATCTAGAACTGATAAATCCTTTTTTGCATCTTTTATGATGTCTTTTATTTTTTTGCATCCAACATATGCGTGATCCCATGGAACAAATGAAGAGTCTCCGTGTTCACCCATGATGTAGGCGTGTACATTTTTATTTGAAACATTTAAGTAGTCTCCTACTAAATATCTTAATCTACATGTATCAAGTGCTGTACCTGATCCTATAACTTTTCTTGTTGGAAATTGTGAAACTTCTTGGACTACTTTTGTCATTAAGTCAACAGGATTAGATGCTACTAAGAAAATTCCTTTGAATCCACTTGCAATTACTTGTTCTGTTATATTTTTCATTATTTTTGCATTTGCGTTTGATAATTCTAATCTTGTTTGTCCTGGTTTTTGACTTAATCCTGCAGTGATAACAACGATATCAGCATCTTTGCATTCTGAATATTCACCAGATTTTATTTTCATATGGCTTGGAGAACATGGAAGTCCATGACATAAATCCATTGCTTCGCCTTCTGCTTTGTCTTTTAGAACATCAATTAAAACTAATTCATTAACGCCACTTGCGTTTCCTTGATTTAATAGGGCATATGCCATACTCATTCCAACAAAACCTGTTCCAACTAATATTACTTTTCTTTTTCCTATCATATAAATCACCTTTCTTGTTTAAAACATTTCCAATTTCCAATTATAATACACGGACTTTTAAAAATCAAGCAAAATATAATTCAGATGTAAACGTATTGAATAAAGAGAAATCTTGGTATATTATATAAAAAAGGGGGGAAGTATGTCGAAAAAAGGTGAATTGAAACAAATTACATGTACTCTTGAAAAAGATGTTGTTGCTATGGTTAGAAAAATAGTTGGACAATATGATTTGTTTTCTATGAGTAGTTTTATAAATGATTGTGTTAAATTTTCAATGGATAATTTAGAGGTTATGATGGAAACTGATGAAGAGTGGATTCGAATTAAACAGTTTTTTATATCTGGATTATAGATATTTAAAAAATCTCCAAATAAATACTATCGACATAAAAAAAAACTTGAAAAAATAAGTCATAATTGGTATAAATATGTATATAAAAAGGGAGAAATCGAATGAAAAAATATTCTTTGGATAAATTTAAGGAGAGAAGGAAAAATCGAAAAATGATTAAATTTACTATCATTACTTTGATAGCAATTATAATTTTAGTTTTTATAGCTTTGTATATGGCTAATAAAAGTTTTAATTCATTTATAGATACATATATTCTTAAAAAGAGAATTTCTGAAAATGATGCCAATAGTTTGACTATAGATACGGATAATTTATCTTTGATTTATGCTTATGATAAGAGTTTAGTTGTGTATTCTGATGGTAGTATTAATTTCTATAATACTGATGCAAAACAAACTGGAAATATTGAGATGACTTTGTCTAAACCTATTGCGGATTCTGAGGATAAATATTTAGCATTGGCTGATTATGGTTTGCAGAAGGTGTGTTTAATAAAATCAAATAGTTTAGTTTGGCAGAAGGATATTGAGGGAAAAATCTCAAAGGTTTCTGTTAATAAACAGGGATATGTTGCAGTTTCTGTGACTGGTACAACTTACGAATCAATCGTTATGTTATTTAATGAGAATGGTGATTTATTATTTAGTAAATATCTTTCAACTTATGTTATAGATGTTGATATATCAGATGATAGTAAGTATATAGCGATTGCAGAGGTTGATAATTCTACAATATTGCCTGTTACAAAAATTGAAATGGTTTCAGTTGGACTGGCTTCTACTTCATCAGAAAATGCTACTATTAATACTTATGAAGCTGAGAGTAACAAATTATTAACTGGAATGAATTTTCAGAGCAAGAATGTACTAGTGTGTAGTTTTGAGGATTATGTGTTAAAAATGACGGATTCTTCAAGTGACAGACTGTATGAATTTTCTGATTTGACAGCTTATTTGGAAGTAGATTCTAGAAAGGGGTTTGTTAGAATTGATAAAGAGGAATCTAGTGTGTTTAAGTCTGATTATAGATTAAAGATTACTAACGAAAATAATTCGGAGAAAGTTTATATAATAGAGGGAAGTATTAAATCTTTGGTTTGCAAGGATAATAGGATTGCTTTGAATCTAGGAAAAGAAGTTCAATTTATTGATAATAATGGTTGGTTAGTTAAGAATTTTATTGGAAACCAAGAGGTTAAAAGTGTATTGGTTTCCAATAAAATTGGAATAATTGTATTTAAGGATAAGATTTCAATAGTTAATTTATAATATTGTATGCTAAAAATATTGAAATTTAATTTGTTTCCAACTAAATTTATTTGTAGGAGGGAATGGTGTTATGGGAATATTAATTGATTTTTTAGTAATAGCAGTTATGTTGCTTTGTATTTTTGTTGGATATAAAAGAGGATTAATAAAGGTTGCAGTTAAAATTGTTGCTATAGTGCTATCTATTATTGTTGCTTTAATTTTTTATAGAGGAATTGCAAAAATGATAATTGATTGTACTACTGTAGATGATAAGATTAGTGATGTTATATATGAAAAAATAAAAGATGTTGATTTTGCTAATATTAACGATGAAGAGAAAGAGAATAATACTATTTTAAAAATATCAGGAAAATATATTGATGAAGCGATTAATAATTCTAAAGATAATGCTGCTCGTTATGTGGCTGATCAATTGACTTTAACGATTATTCAAATATTATCATTTATTGTTTTCTTAATAATTGTAAGATTAATATTCATAGGTTTAAATGTTATTGCTGATATAATAGGAAATTTTCCTATTATAAAACAATTTAATGTTTCAGGTGGTATTATTTATGGAATTATAGAGGGATTTCTTATAGTTAATTTAGTGTTTGCTGTTTTATATATTTTAAATCCAGTATGTTTGGATGGAAAGATTGAAAAGACTATTGAAAAATCTAAATTAGGTAATATGATTTATGAGAATAATGTAATTGTTGATGTTATAATGAAGTAATTGAAAAATTTGTCTAAGTTTGATATAATACAAATTATATTTATTATAGGAGAATAAAAGTGAGTAGAAGAGAAAAAAGAGAACAAGAAGAAAGAGAAGCAAAAGAGAGAAAAAAGCGAGAAAAAGAGGAAAAAAAGGCCGAGAAAAAAGCTGAAAATAAAAAAGAAAGAAAAGATAAAAAAGAGCCTAAAAACAAAAAAGGAAAAAAGAAGAGTAATATTTTTGTTAGAATTATAAAAACAATATTAAAGGTATTGCTTATATTGATTTTACTTATAATATTATTGCTAGGTTGCTTGGTTGGATGGCTTGGATTCAAATATGATTGGAATTTTAAGAATATGGTAAAGGGAGGCGCTAAAGAGATTGCTCTTATGGCTACAGGTCAAACTGAAGAAGATATTGCAAATTTAGCTCCAATTTATTGTTTGGTATTAGGTGTTAGTACAGATGAAGGAAATATTCTTACTGATACAATTATTTTATGTGCTTATTATCCTAAAACTCAAGAGGTTTCAATGTTATCTATTCCAAGAGATACTTTTGTTGGAAAGAGCGAAGTTACTGCTGGTGGATATGATAAGATAAATGCTTCATATCAACGTGGCGGTGGAGGAAATGCCGGTGCCACAAAGGTTTTAAATGAAGTTGAAAAGTTAACTGGACTTGATATAAATAATTATTTAGTTGTAAAAAATGAAGGGCTAATTAAGACTGTTGATGCAATTGGTGGTGTTGAATTCAATGTACCAATAGATATGAATTATGACGATGATGGACAAGACTTGCATATTCATTTAACTAAAGGATTACAAAGACTTAATGGAGATAAAGCTGAGCAACTTTTAAGATTTAGACATAACAATGATGGAACAAGTTACCCATCAGAATATGGTGATAATGATATTGGTAGAATGAGAACTCAAAGAGAGTTTATTATGGAGACAGCAAAGCAAACATTACAAGCTAAAAATATTACTAAAATAAATCAATTAATTGAGATTGTTTTTAGTAATGTTGAAACAAATATGGATATGGATTATGTTATGAAATATTCACCTGCGGTAATTGATTTTGATGTTTCTGCAATTGAAACTGCTTATGTACCTGGTGCATCTGCTTTGTTTGGAAATAATGGAATGGGTGGAAAGGTATGGTTCTATAGAGCTGATAAAACTGCGACTAAAAAATTAGTACAAGAGATGTTTACTTTTAAACAGCAAAAATCAGAGGCTGATTCAAATGAAACTGCAGTATTAAATCCTGAATATATAAAATTGCAAGTATTAAATGCAACTGGTGATGATACATCATTTGAAAAAGTTAAAGATAGATTAAAAAATAAGGGATATAAAATTGAGGATATAGGAACAACAACAATTAGTAAAACTACAAAGGTAATTAATAGAAATGAAAAAAAAGAAGAAGTTGTTGACGAATTAGTTAATACTTTAGGATATGGAAATATTTCAGAAGGCAAAAAAGCGTTAGACTATGATATTACAATTATTGTTGGACAGGATATGAATCAAGTAGTATATGAATAAAAAAAAAGAAAAGACATTATTCTTAAAAAGAATAATGTCTTTTATGGTTTATTGAATAATATATTTATTTCTGTTTTTTAGACTTCTCTTTTTTAGGTTATAGTATCGTATAGCAGCTAGAATTACTATTATTAAAATTAAGAATATTAATATATAAATACCAATTTTGCTTGCTTTAAATTCTTCAACATCGTTTCCTGCAATAAGGTCTGTTGTGTAGCTAATTCCTTCAACTTTGTATGAAATTGTTCCTACGATATCTCCTTTGGCTATTGGTGCTGCTAATCCTTCTTTTAATGTGATTTCTGGTTCTATTTGAGTGTTTTTATTGTCTATACTAACTAGTGAGTTTACATCACTTGAAATAAGTAAATCTAGTGAGTTTTTATCTTTTTTTCCGTTTTCGATTTTTATTGTTTTTATTAGGTTATTCGCTGCTTTTAGTTTTCTGAATGAAAAGTTATCAAACGCGTAATCGAATAATGCTATTGTATCAACATATCTGTGACTTACTGATCCAGTATTTTCATATGTTATTGAAGCTCCTAATACAACTGAGATATATTCGATTCCATTTTTTTCAGCAGAGGCAACCAAGCAATTTTTAGCTGCACTTGTGTAACCTGTTTTAATACCTGTTGCGTATTTGTAATAGTAATTATCTGGTCTATTTCGTGCATCGTAGATTATTAAGTTGTTTGTGTTTGCATATGTTCTGCTTTCTGAAGGATATGATGTTGTTGCTGGTAATGTGAATGATGTTGTTTTTACGATATCTCTGAAAGTTTGATTTTTCATTGCATATTGAGCTATAAGTGCTAAATCATAAGCTGTTGTATAATGATTTTCATCGTGAATTCCATTTGGATTTACGAAGTGTGTATTTTTGCAACCTATTTCTTTTGCTTTTTTGTTCATTAAATTTGCAAATGCTTCTTGAGATCCTGAAACGTGTTCAGCTAAAATAACGGCACTTTCATTTGCTGATTGTAACATTAATGCATATAGTAAATCTTTTACTGAAAGTGTTTCACCTATTTGGATATTTGCAGTTGAATATCCGCTTGGAACGGAATTTATTGCAAATTCACTAGCTGTTGCTGTTTCGTTTAAATTGCAATGTTCAATTGCAAGAATAGCTGTCATAATTTTTGTTGTACTTGCAGGATATTTTTTTTCATATCCGTTGTTTTCATATATTACTTTTCCTGTAGAAGCCTCCATTAGCAATACTGCTTCTGATGAAAGATTTTTTTCTAATTCATCTGTTTTTTCTGCTAATACTGTTGCTAGAGTTGATGAAAAAGTACTACATAAAATTATTGCAAAAATAATGAAGGAAAAAACTTTTCGTGATTTATTCATAAAATTTATTCTCCTCATTGTTTAAATACTAGATATTAATATACCTTATTTTTCGACAAAAAACAATATATAAAAGTTAAAATTTTTATGAGTTAAATAAATAAAAGAAATGATTTATTTCAAAATCATTCCTTTTATGTTATTAATATTTTCTTAATAATAGTTGAATAAATTTAATTTTGTTATTCTTTATTTGTTAATTCTTCTAAATCAAGAAGTTCTTGCCAACGTCTGTCAACTTCTGCTTGAAATTCTTGAATCATCCATTCGTTACCTGGTTTAAACATGTGTTTAAATCTTTTTTGTGGCCTTAGGAATTCTTCAATTGGTAGTTTCTTAGCAGGTTTGTAAGTAATATGATATTTTCCATCTACTACTTCATATAGTGGCCAGTAGCAAGTGTCTGCTGCTAATTTGTTGATTTGCATTAAATCTTCTGTGTTGTAACCCCAACCACGTGGACATGGAGCCATTACATTTAAGAATGCAGGTCCTTCTGTATATATTGCTTTTTCAGATTTTTCATATAAGTCTTTGAAGTTTGTCATTGCTAATGTTTGTGCAACATAAGGAAGGTGATGACCTACCAGTATTTTTGTTAAATCTTTTCTGTTTTGCATCTTACCAGGTATTACGCTTCCAGCAGGTGATGTTGTTGTATCAGCAAATCTTGGAGTTGCTGATGAACGTTGGATACCTGTATTCATGTATGCACCGTTGTCATAGCATACATAAACCATGTCGTGACCTCTTTCCATTGCTCCTGATAAACTTTGTAAACCTATATCATAAGTTCCACCGTCTCCACCAAATGCAATGAATTTTGTTTCTTTTCCTTCTGGTAATTTACCTTGTTTTTTCATTGATTGATATGCAGCTTCGACTCCTGAGATAGTTGCTCCTGCACATTCGAATGCTGTGTGTATAAATGAATCTGTCCATGCTGTGTATGGATAGATGAAAGTAGATACTTCCATACATCCCGTTGCGTTTGCGATTACTGCATGATCTTCTGGTTTTAATGCTCTTAATACCATTCTTGCTACACCAGGTGCTCCACATCCTGCACACATTCTGTGACCTGATGTTAATCTAGAAGGTTTTGTTGCCATGATTTCTTTTAAATTATATGCCATTATTTATCCCCCCTTAAACCTAAATATCTATATGGATTTTCTACTTTTTCTTCTAATTTGCTTAAATCTTCGAATACTGATTTTATTTCTTTAACTGTTGTATCTCTACCACCAATTCCATAAATGTAATTAACAGCAGGAATAGATAATTTTTCATTATACATTCCAGATACAACGTCTTCATAAAGAGCTCCACCTTGACCATTTAAGGAATCTGCTTTATCAAGAATTGCTACAGATTTTACTTTAGATAGTGCTTTTGCAATTTCTTCACCAGGAAATGGACGGAAAACTCTAACTTTAAGTAATCCTGCTTTTATTCCTTGCTCTCTTAATTCGTCTATTGCTGCTTTTGCTGTTCCTGCAGTTGAGTTCATACATACGATTGCGAAATCTGCATCGTCTAATTTATACTTTTCAAAAAGTCCGTATTTTCTTCCTGTCATTTTTTCAAATTCTTCTGCAACTTCTAATATTACTTTTTTAGCATTTTTCATTGCGATTGCTTGTTGAGCTTTATGTTCGAATAGGTAAGCTTGTAGGTCTAAAGGTCCAATAGCCATTGGATTTTTGTCATCTAATAAGTAGTGCTCAGGTTTATATTGACCTACGAAATTTTTAACTTTATCATCTTCAATTAATTCTATATTTTCAATAGAATGTGATGTTATGAAACCATCTTGGCATACCATTAATGGAAGTAGAACATCTTTGTGTTCAGCAATTCTATTTGCCATTATTGTGTTATCATATGCTTCTTGATTGTTTTCTGAAAATAGTTGAATCCATCCGCTATCTCTAACACCCATTGCATCTGAATGATCATTATGAATGTTTAGTGGTCCTGATACAGCTCTGTTTACAAGTGACATTACTATAGGTAAACGTAGGCTAGATGCTATGTAAATCATTTCCCACATAAGAGATAATCCATTAGCAGATGTTGCTGTCATTGTTCTTGCTCCAGCTGCTTCTGATCCTATACATGCGCTCATTGCACTGTGTTCGCTTTCAACTGCAACGAAGTTTGTATCAACTTGACCGTTGCTTACAAATGTTGAAAAGTATTGTGGTATTTCAGTTGATGGTGTGATAGGGAAGGCTGCTACTACATCTGGGTTTATTTGTTTCATTGCTGTTGCTACAGCTTCGTTTCCACTTAATCTTTCACGTATTCCCATTATTTAACCTCCTTTTCTATTGCATTGAATGGGCATGCTTTTAAGCATACCATGCATCCTTTACATGCATCATAATTAAAGTCTGTTCTTTTTTGATCTTTTGTTACTGGTATTGCATCATCTGGACATACTGGAAAGCATAGTCCACATTGTTTGCATTTTTCTTCTATCCATATTGGTTTTTGACTTCTCCAATCACCGGTTTTGAATTCTTTTGCGTTGCCGGCTGTGTAGATGTTGCCACCAATAGTTAAATCTTTGTATGACATTGATGGATTTATTTCTTTATTCATTCTTTCAACCTCCTTATTGTACTTTTTCAACTTCACGAAGAGCCATTTCAAGCGCCTTCATGTTTCCTTCAATTACTTCTGGCTTTTTAGCAAATTTATGTTTGAATGATCCAACCATGTCTGCTAAAAATTCTTCGTCTGTCATTATTTGACTTACTTTTACGATTGCTGCAAGCATTGGTGTGTTTGGAAAGTATTTTCCTAGTGTTTCCATTGATATTTTTCTTGCATCAATTTTATAAATTGATCCTTTGTAGTGTGATAGTGCTTGTTTTATTGTTTCATTGTCTTTTGTTGTGTTTATTACAATAGCACCTGTTTCTTTAAGCCCACTTGCAACGTCAATAGATTCTAATAGAGTATCATCAACAACTACTACATAGTCTGGTTCATAAATATTGCTATGTATTGTGATTGGTGAATTACTTATTCTGTTGTAAGCTGTGATTGGTGCTCCCATTCTTTCTGGACCATATTCGGGAAATCCTTGAATATATTTTCCAGTATTGAATGCAGCGTCTGCAAGTAGAAGAGAGGCTGTTTTTGCACCTTGACCACCTCTACCGTGCCATCTTATTTCAATTAAGTTATTCATGTTTGTTCCTCCTTTTATTTATTTGTTTATTTATTTATCATATCAAGACTGAATTCATAGCCTTCACCATTTGTACATGTTATAACTGCTGTACGATAGTTGTTTCCGTTTTTTTCAGCTTTACTTGAATATACACTTTCAACTTCTGGTAGGTTTTTGATTGTTCCTGATATTTTAAAAATTCCAGTTTTAAATGCATTTTCTATATCTACGTAAAGTAGTTTTCCTTCTTGGGTTAAAAGTAAAAAGATTGGATATTTATAATTTTCTACATTAAAATAGTATACAGATTTAATTTTATCTTCGATACCATTTACTTTATATTCACCGCCAATTTGAACTTTAGAGCTATTATCTAATATTTTTTCTGAATCATTTCCTATTAAAATAGTTACTTCATTGTTTGATAAAATTGAAATTAGATATTTATCTGAATCTTCAGAGTTATCTGTTATTGGTTCATAATTTTGACTATTTGTTGTTGTATTAGTTTCTTCATCTTTAATTTTGTCTGGCAGCTTAATTTCTACGTTGGGTTCATTTACAGTTGTTAGTTCAATTACTTCGCCTTTTTGCCTTTCAGATTCTGATGTGTTTATTTTCTTTTGTGGTTTAATAAATTTATAAAGTAGGAATATAGCTAAAAGTATAGCAATAATTACTAGTATACGTTTTAATATTTTTTTCTTTCTGCGCATATGTTAACCTCCTTTTGTGCTATTATATAAAATTAGTAATGAATAATCAATCTCTTTTTTATATTATAAGAAGCTTTCTAAATATAAATAATTGTGTTGTGCTTGATGTTGTAAGATTGTCGGAAAATAAAATATTACAAAAATATTACAATAGACATTGACTTTTTAGTCAAAAAAATATAAGATATAAAAGTAAAAAATAAGAGATACATAGTTTATTATGAAAATTATGACAACGAATAGAATGGAGGATTTTATGGGAGAAGTTATAGTAATAACATCTGGTAAAGGTGGAGTAGGTAAAACCACAACAACAGCTAATTTAGGTTCTGCACTTGCTCTTGCAGGAAAGAAGGTAGCTTTAGTTGATACAGATATTGGATTGAGAAATTTAGATGTTGTTATGGGACTAGAGAATAGAATTGTATATGACATAGTTGATGTTATTGAGGAAAAATGTAAAATAAGACAAGCTTTAATTAAAGATAAGCGTTTTAAAGAATTATTTTTACTTCCAGCTGCTCAAACAAGAGATAAAACAGCTATTAATGAAGATCAAATGAAAGAATTAATTTCTAAATTAAAAGAAGAATTTGATTATATTTTAATTGATTGCCCAGCTGGAATTGAACAAGGATTCAAAAATGCAATTGTTGGAGCAGATAGAGCTATTGTTGTTACAACTGCTGAAATATCAGCTATTAGAGATGCTGATAGAATTATAGGATTGTTAGAATCTTCAGAAATAAAGAACCCAGAATTAATTGTTAATAGATTACGTCCTAATATGGTTAAAAGAGGCGAAATGATGGACGTTGATGATATTGTTGATTTATTATCAATTGATTTAATTGGTGTTGTTCCAGATGATGAATTTATTATAACTCAAACAAATAAAGGTGAACCTGTTATTTCAAATAAAAAAGCTCCATCTGGTAAAGCTTATATTGAAATTTCAAGAAGAATACTTGGTGAAAATATTGAAGTTAGTGTACCAGGAAGAGAAACTGGTTTCTTTGCTAGATTAAAAAGAGTATTCGGCAAAAAATAAAGATTAACTGGAGGTAAAAAATGTTTGAAGGAATAACAAATTTTTTCAAAAAGGTATTAAAATCTGGACAAGATATAGATGAAACTTCAAAAGACACTGCAAAAGAAAGATTACATTTAGTTTTAATGCAAGATAGAGCAAATGTGTCTGCTGACTTTTTGGATTTAATGAAACAGGAAATTATTGAAGTAATTAAGAAGTATGTTGTTGTTGATGAAAAAGAGATAGATGTTAGATTAACAAATCAGGCAAATGATGATGGAACAAATGGAGCTCCGGCTTTATATGCGAATATTCCTATTGTTAATATAAAAAATGATGTAAAAGGCGAGAAAATGAGGGAGCAAGAAGCGGAGAACGAAGAAAAAGAAGAGGAAAAGAAAGATGCTCCAAAAAAGAGAGGCAGAAAACCTAAAAAAGTGGTTGAAACTGAAAAAGAAAAAAATGAAGAACAAGAAGAAAATACTGATGAAGATACTGAATTAGATGAAGAAGTAGAAACAAAAGATGTTGATGAAGAAGATTCTGATGAGGTTGAAAATGAAGATGAGGATACAGAAAAAGAAGAATAATATTGTAAGTTATGGGTAGGCTATGCTAAAACATTGTCTACTCTTGCTTTAATATAATGAGTGTTGATTATGAATAATTAACTAAAATTTTAATGTATATTATACATACGATGAGGTTTTAAATGAGAAAAAAATTATTAAAAAATTTGGACTGGGGAGTGCTTATATGCGCAGTAATTCTTATTGCAATTGGTTTAACGGCACTCTTTTCTACTAGTCAAAATACAGATCATGTTGAATTTATAAAACAAGTACAATGGTTGTTTATTAGTATTCCATTTTTTATTCTAGCTATTGTTATTGACTATGATAAAATTTTACGAATAGCACCAGTTTTTTATGGAATATGTGTTTTTCTATTAATTCTGGTTTTGTTTACTGAACAAATAAATGGTGCCAGTAGCTGGTTTAATATAGGAAGTTTTTCTTTTCAACCATCTGAATTTGGAAAAATTGCAACTATTTTGTTTATGGCATATGCCTTAAATTTGTTACAAGCAAGAAATAAAAAAGAAATAAATAAATTTTATAAATTACTTGCAGTACTTGCAATTGCTGGACTTCCGATAATGCTTATTGTTGTAGAACCTGATTTCGGAACTGCTACTGCATACATATTTGCTACAGTATTTATTTTGTTTGTTTCAGGAATAGATAAGAAATATATATTTGCAGCTATAACTTTAATAGCTATATTAATTCCTGTAATTTATATGAATTTACCTGAACATGCTTTAAAAAGAATTGATGTTTATTTGCATCCTGAAAGTGATCCTAGAGGATCAGGTTATAATATAATTCAATCAAAGTTGGCAATAGGAGCTGGTCAGATTTTAGGAATGGGATTGTTCCAAGGAAATCAGACTCAATTAGGTTATTTGCATCCAAAGACAACTGATTTTATTTTTTCAGCAATTGGTGAGGAAATGGGATTCTTAATTGCAGCTACTATTATTATTACGTATGTTGTTTTAATTACGAGAATAGTGTATATTGCTAAAACTGCTAAGGATAATGTTGGGTCATACATTGCAATTGGTATTGCAGGTATTTTGTGTTTTCATATGGTTGAGAATATTGGTATGACTATGGGGCTTCTTCCTATTACTGGTGTGCCTCTTCCTCTTGTTAGTTATGGTGGTAGTTCGTTACTTACTAATTTTGTTTGTTTGGGGTTGGTTGTTAATGTTAGTGCTAGGCGCCAGAGGGCAATTTTCATCGAATAGCTCAAAAATATTGGCTGATAGCTGTGTTAAAATTTATTTTGAAATCCTCACGTACACGCGTACGCTCCGGTATTTAAAATAAATTTTGCCTTGCTCTAAGCCAATCTTTTTAAGCTTGGTTTGGTTAAAGATAATGAGAAGGTGAAAAATCCATATATAACATTTTTGAATCGCCGCGCAGCGACCAAATGAACGAAGTGAATGCGATTGAAGCAATCTACATAAGAAAGAGCCGTTGTTCTGAAAGAACAGAGGCTCATTAAGATTGCGACAGCAAGGCGTGAGAAAATTTATATATGGATTTTTCACTATTTATTTGTTATAGTATTAAAGAGAAATTTGTTTTGAAGTGGGGGTTTTATGTTTTATCATAAATTAAAGATTGGTAATGTTGAATTGAATAATAATCTTTTACTTGCTCCTATGGCGGGTGTTACTGATTTGTCTTTTAGAAAGATTTGCAAAGAGTGTGGGGCAGGTTTGGTTGAGGCTGAAATGGTGAGTGCAAAGGCTATTTTTTATGGCGATGAAAAAACTATTTCTATGCTTAATACTGATGGTGAGAAAAGACCTATTTCAATGCAAATTTTCGGTAATGAACCTGATGTTATGGCTCATGCTGCCGAATTTTTGAATGATAAGGCTGATATTATTGATATTAATATGGGGTGCCCTGCTCCGAAGGTAGTGAAGAATGGTGATGGTAGTAAACTTTTACTTGATTTGGATTTGGTTTCTGAGATTGTAAAAAGTGTTGTTGCTGTTTCTAAGGTTCCTGTTACGGTTAAAATTCGTAAAGGATGGGATGATGATCACATTGTTGCAGTTGAAGCGGCTAAACGTATTGAAGAGGCTGGGGCTTCTGCAATTACTGTTCATGGAAGGACTAGAAGTCAGTTTTATTCTGGAGTTGCCGATTGGGATATTATTCGTCAGGTTAAGGAAAATGTTTCTATTCCTGTTATAGGAAATGGGGATGTTGTTGATGGAAAATCAGCTGAGGAATTGTTTAATAAAACTGGTGTTGATGGTATTATGATTGGGCGTGCTACTTTAGGAAATCCATGGATTTTTAATGAAATTGCTTCTTATTTAAAAGGTGAAGAGGTTAAGAAACCTGGTAATGACGAAATTATGAAAACAATTTTGTGGCAATATGACATGCTTATTCAAGAAAAGGGTGAGTATACGGCTGTTAGAGAAATGCGTAAACATATAGGTTGGTATTTAAAAGGGATGCCTTCTGCTAAAATAGTAAAAGATGAAGTTAACAAATTAGAAAATTTTTCTGAAATTTTACAGTTGATAAAAAAATATTTTCAAGATATTTAAATATAAATAAATTACAATTACTAATGAAAAAGTTAAGAGAATTTTACATAAAAAATTGCATTATAACATTATGCAAAATAAACTAAGGTTTTTTAGAAAATTTGTGTTGCTTTTTGTTGATTTTTACTAAAAAGTGTTATATAGTAATAATCGATTTACAAAACTTTATTACAAAAAGGTTACAAAAGGGTTACAAAAACGTGACGATTTCTATTGACTTTTTGAAGAAATTGTAATATCCTTAGACATATTAAAAGAAACGGAAAAAATGGAGGAATTGTCTTGGCAATTGGGGATATAATTGTAGGGATTGACATCGGTACTTCAAAGATTAGCACTGTTGTCGGTGAAGTTAATAATTTCAAACAAATCGAGATAATTTGTAATACTTGCTGTAGATGTAATGGAATGGCTAAAGGTCAAATTATTGATGGTGATGCAATTTCTATTGCAATCTCTAAAACAATTAGGGAAGCTGAGGAAATAGCTAATTTTAAAATTAGTTCTGCATACATCACAATACCAGGAAAATATACAACAATAGTTCAAAATAGTGTTGTAAAAGAAACTAAAGATAGATTTGATGGAATATCTTATAAAGACGTTGTTTCAGCTTTATCTTCAGTTAAAGAGATTGAAATGCCGGATGATGAAGTTTTGATTGATATTATTCCAGATAAATTTATTTTGGAAGATGGTAAAACTGTTGAAGATCCTGTGGGAAGTTACTGTTCAAGTTTTACTTTAATGGCTCAACTTATTTTGGCTGATAAAGATTACATAAAGAAGATTACAAACATTTGTAGAAGAGCTGGTATAGAAATAGATGGAATTGTTCCAATTACACTAGCTGAAAGAAACTTAGTTTTAGATGGTAGTGAAATGAATGATAATGTTATGATTCTTGATATTGGAGCTGGAAATACAGAGATAGGTATTTTCAAAGGAAATTCATTTATTTTTAATGATACATTACCTTTAGGTGGTGACAATATTACAAGTGATATTGCATATGTTTTGAATATTTCTAAAGAAGAAGCTGATAAGTTAAAACGCCAATATGGATTAGCTTTAAAATCATTTATTGATAATGATAATAATATTATTTTGAACACATATAACGGTGGAGATACAAGAAATAAAACAATTAAAAGTTCAGAATTAATAGAAATTATTGAAGCTAGAGTTGAGGAAATTTTTTCACTAGTTAATAAAGAAATTACAATGCAAGGTTTAAAAAATAACATTAATAATGTAATCTTGACAGGTGAAGGAATTACTAATATAAATAAATGTGATATGGCAGGAAAGATTATTTTAAATATTCCTGTAAAGATTTCAAATGCTAGACTTATTACTACAATTAAGCCAGTATATAGAACAAGTTATGCGCTTGTTAGATATGTGTCTTCTAGAGCTTTTACAAAGAAAGTTTCTAGTACAATAGATGCAAAATCTGAAAAGTCTATTTTGAAAAATGTTTTAGAAAAGGTTAGAGACTTTTTCTATTCATAAAATTTAAGTTGTTTTTAATTTTTATAATATATATTTTATTGAAGGAGGAAGTACCTTATGATAATGGAAAATGATGATAACAATAACAACTACATGATGGATGGCACAGCCACTATCAAAGTAATTGGTGTTGGAGGAGCTGGAAATAATGCTGTTAACAGAATGATTGAAGCAGGAATTAAGAATGTTGAGTTTATTGCTGTTAATACTGATAGACAAGCACTTCAATTATCAAAAGCATCAACAAAAATTCAAATAGGTGAAAAATTAACAAGAGGACTTGGAGCAGGAGCAAATCCTGATATAGGAGCACAAGCTGCTGAAGAAAGTCGCACAGAAGTTGCAGAAGCATTACGCGGAGCTGATATGGTTTTTGTTACTGCTGGTATGGGCGGTGGAACAGGAACTGGTGCTGCACCAATAGTTGCCGGAACTGCAAAAGAAATGGGAATTTTAACAATAGGTGTTGTTACTAAACCATTCACTTTCGAAGGAAAGAAAAGATTAGCTCAAGCTGAAAGAGGTATTGAGAGTTTAAAAGGTAAAGTTGATACATTAGTTGTAATCCCAAATGATAAATTATTACAAGTAATTGACAGAAAAACATCAATTATTGAAGCATTCAGAATGGCTGACGATGTATTAAGACAAGGTGTTCAAGGTATATCAGATTTAATTGCTGTACCTGGATTAATTAACTTGGATTTTGCTGATGTTAAAACAATAATGTTAGATAGAGGAATGGCTCATATGGGTATTGGTAGAGCTTCTGGAGAAAATAGAGCTGAAGATGCTGCAAAACAAGCTATTCAATCTCCATTACTTGAAACTTCTATTGAAGGTGCAAGAGGAGTTATTATTAATATTACAGGTGGTAGCGATGTTGGATTACACGAAGCTAATACAGCTGCTGAATTAGTTCAACGCAGTGCAGATCCGGAAGCAAACATTATATTTGGTTCTGTTACAGATGATTCTATGGGTGATGAGATTCAAATTACTGTTATTGCAACTGGTTTTGAAAATGAAGATGAAAAAGTTCAAAAAGCTACTGATATAGTTAACAAAGCTTGGGAGAGAAAGATGAATCCAATTAGCTCATCTGAATCTAATAACAGTAATGAATTGGATATACCAACTTTCTTAAGAAAAAATAAAAATATGAAATAAGTTATCCATTATTGTCAAAGAAAATATATATAGATAAATCGAGAAAGAAATAATTTACATTTTGTAGATTATTTCTTTTTTTCTACATTAGAAATTGACAAGTTTTTTAAATTGTATTTGTTATTATAACATTAATCTAAATTAAAGAATAAGGATTTGGGGGATGTTTAATATGACAATATATTTAGATGTTGTATTTATAGAAAATCTTGTTATGAATTTGTCTGTTATATTGTCGGAGGCTGTTTTACTTAATTCATTAAATAAACTTATAAGAAAAATAGGTTCTGCATTGATTGCAACTGCTTATTATATCTTGACTTTAATTTTTCCTAAGCTTTCTGGTTTTCAAGTTTTTGTAGGTATACTAATTATTTTAATTGCATTTAGACCTAGAAATTTAAAGCTGTTGATTAAACAAGTTTTTTTGTTTTACTTTATTAATTTTGTTTTTGCAGGTACTTCGTTTGCTTTGATGTGTGCTTTTAATAAGGATAAGTTTTCAATTTTTAATGGAGTGGTTATTGGAAATTTTGATGTGTTTAAAGTTTTTTTAGCGGGAATAATTGCAATAATAATGCTTATTTATTTTTTTAGGAAGAGGTCAAAACATATTTTTAAAGATGTTGTTATTTCAATTTCAGGCAAAGTAAAAGAAATTAGATTATTGCTTGATACTGGAAATCTGCTGAGAGAGCCATACACAGGAAAACCTGTTATGATTGTGGAAAAGAGTGCTTTAAAAAATGTTATTGATGAAGAGTTATTTAATGATTTGGATAAAATGCTTAAGGGTGGTGAAATTATTCCTGATGGAATGTTTCTAATTCCATATAGAAGTCTTGGTAATTCTTCAGGATTTTTATTAGGAATAAAGCCGGATTTTGTTGCACTAAAGAAAAATGGTAAGAAATTTTATAATGTAGTAATTGGAATATGTGATGAAAATATGAGTGAAACTAAATCTTATTCTGGAATTTTCGGATTAGAAACTTTAGATGAAGGAGTATGTGAGATATGAGTATACTTGATATTTTGAAAATGTTTTATAGGAAGATTACTAAAAAGGATTTTGATAAATTACCGATTTTTTATATTAAAGGAAGCCAAACACTGCCACCGCCACTTTCGGCTCAGGAAGAGAGTGAGATTTTAGCTAGAATAGATGAGGAAGACGGTGAGGCTAAACAGATTTTGGTTGAAAGAAATTTGAGATTAGTTGTTTATATTGCAAAAAAGTTTGAGAATACAGGAGTGGATTTAGAGGATTTGATTTCTATTGGAACAATAGGATTAATGAAGGCAATTAATACTTTTAATACAGGAAAGAATATAAAATTAGCTACATATGCTTCAAGGTGTATTGAAAATGAGATTCTTATGTTTTTGAGACGTAATAATAGAATAAAAAGTGAAGTTTCTATTGATGAACCTCTTAATCAAGATAGAGATGGAAATGAACTACTTTTATCTGATATTCTTGGAACAGATGAAGATGTGATTTATAAAAATCTTGAAGATGAGGTTGATCATAAATTGCTTAAGATTGCGATTTCTAAGTTATCTGATAAGGAAAAATATATTATGAATTTGCGTTTTGGTATGAATGGATGTGCGGAAAAAACTCAGAAGGAAGTTGCAGATTTATTAGGAATATCACAAAGTTATATTTCAAGATTGGAGAAGAGGATTATGGGAAAGATGCGTAAAGAGATTTCTAGTAAAACAGGATAATTAGAAAAAAAGCTGATTTTGCAGTTATTATAGAACAAAAAGTGCACATGTATAACATTTTAAGTCTGAATCTTTGTTTGTGTGCGAAATGTTATTTTTATATAATAAAAAGGCGGTTTAGAGTACCGTCCTTTTTTATGTTATGAATATTTTTTTCGGATTTTCATATTATTATATAAGAGCTAGCATGGAAGGAGTGGGAAATGAAGAAAAAAATTTTCATTATTTTTTTTATTTTAATTTTACATATTTTGATTTTCTGTTGTTATAAATTTTTTATTCCTGGTAATAATAAAAATATCGAAGATGTAAGTGATTTAAATAATTATATTTCAAGTATTAAAGAATATAATGCTGAGAGTAAAGTTACAGTAAATAGTAATAAGAATTCTAATAGTTATACCCTTTTACAGTCAAACTACGAGGGTATTTCAAGACAGGAGATTAGAAGCACTGAAAATGATAGTGGAATTATTATTGAAAATGTAGATAATTGTTTGACTATTAAAAATACGCAATTGCCTGTTGAGAAGGTTTTTTCAGATTATGCAGATGTCATTAAAAATTCAGTTGGACTTGATTCTTTTATTGATGATTATTTGTGCGATGAAAATAAAGAAGTGATTGATAAAGACGGATATTACATAATTAGTGTAAGAAACAAAAATTCTCAAAATAAGTATTCATTAAGTAAAAAGTTGTTTTTTAATAAAGAGAAGAGTTCAATTGAAAAAATTGTAGTTAAAGATATAAACAATAATGAAACTACTATCATAGAATATATTAAACTTGAAATATTGTAAATTTAAATAAAATTTAGATATAGTAATTTACAAATTCGATATACAGAATTATTAGGAGTGATTATTATGGTAATCAAAAGAGGAGATATGTTTTATGCAGATTTAAGTCCTGTTATTGGATCGGAGCAGGGGGGAATAAGACCTGTTTTGATAATACAAAATGATATGGGAAATAAGTATAGCCCTACAGTTATAGCTGCTGCAATAACTTCTCAAATTGGAAAAAATAGATTGCCAACTCATATTGAAATTGATTCTAAAGATGTTGGATTAAAGGCTGATTCTGTTGTTTTAGCTGAGCAAATTCGTACAATAGATAAGAGTAGACTTAAAGAAAAGATTGGACATATTGATGATGAAAAAATTATGGGAAAGATTAATAGTGCTATAGGCATTAGTTTCGGTTTGTTGTCTACTAATGAGTGATGGAGATGGGATATATGAGTATAAAAAATAGAGTTATAGCTTTTTTATATAGATTAGGAGCTTCTTGCATTAGTATAGGAGCTCTTATATATGATTTTGGATTTTTTTCAGGTGAAATTAAAGTAGTTAATTTTTTGTATTTTACGATTATTAGTAATATTTTTTGTTGCGGTTTGTTTATCACGTTGACTATAAAAACGTTGATGGATATTAAGAGAGATGGAATATATGGGACTAGTAGTATTTCTCCTCATATTAAGGGCGAAATTTTAATTTCAATATTACTTACAATGATTGTGTATCATTTTATTTTAATTCCATATGCATTAAAAATTAATCCATATCAATCTTTGAAAGCTACAGATATTATTTTTCATTATGTGATTCCATTTATTACTTTATTTGATTGGATTTTGTTTGATGAAAAGAAGCAATTTTCATGGTATGATCCTATTGTTTGGACGATTGGTCCATATTTGTATATGATATTTGTTTTTTTGCAATCTCGAATTGAGTTGGTGGATAGGGTTAACAATCATATAAATAGGTATGTGTATGCTTTTTTGGATGTTGGGTTGTTGGGAAATATGAGAGTTTTTTTTAATATTATTAGTTTAAGTGTGTTTTTTGTTGGCTTAGGATTTTGCTTATTTGGCTTAGATCGAATTAAAATTTACGAAAAAAATTTTAAAAAGAATTAGTAAGAGATTAGATAAAGAATAATCCATATAAAATTTTTGAATCACCGCGCAGGGACCAAACGAACGAAGTGAGTTCGATTGAAGCATTCTACTCGGCTTAAAAATAAAAAAATGTCAATAGGATGTGGTAACAACCAAATTGACATTTTTATTTTTAAATTCCGAGGAATGCGACAGCAAGGTGTGAAAAAATTTTGATATGCATTATTCTTTTATTTAAAATAATAAAAAATTAAGTATATATTTTTAATTTTGCAACTAATTAAAAATTAACTTTAACATTTTCACCTTTTCCTGGTTCTAGTTCAAATAATTTTTCTTCTGTAAAATTAAATGCAGAAGCAATTAAATTCGTTGGAAAAACTTGAATAGCAGTATTATATGCCGTTACATCCATATTGTATAATCTTCTTGCAGCTTGTAATTGATCTTCCATTTTAGTTAAATTCTTTTGCAAATTTAAAAAGTTTTCACTAGCTTTTAAATCTGGATAATTTTCACCAATTGCAATTAATTTATTCATTTGAGTATTTAACAAAGAAGCTTTATCAAGATCTTTATTTGTATTGTATTCTGTTCTTAATTTTGTTATAGATTCTAATAATGTTTCTTCATGTTTTGCGTATCCTTTTACACATTCAACAAGATTTGGTATAAGATCAAATCTTTGTGTCAGATATACATCTATTGATGAACGTGATTGCTTTACAGCGTTTCTTTTCTTTACTAATCCATTATACATTATTAATAATACTAATAATATTGCTATAACTATAAAAATTATTGTTTCCATATTTATTCCTTTCTTCTATATTTCTTTTCCTTCTACTGTATGATAAAATTTTTTATTTAGTTCACATACGAAATGAATTATTTTATAGTACATATGTAATGTGTCAAAGTCTAGAGAGTCTTTACTAAATGGAGCTTCGAACATATCCTTACAGTGTATACGAATGTATAGGGATGAATTTTTTAATGTTAGTTCATATTTTATTTTGTTTTCTTTTTTGAAATTAATCATATAGTCTAAAATGTCTGATGTCAAAATTCTCATTGCTAATATTTTATCTGTAGAGTATACATCAAATAATTTTTCAAATTCCTGAGAATCTAATTGAATAAATTGTTTGTTAGCAGGTAATAATTTTCCTAAAAATCCTTTGTCAGAACGAATTTTTATTGTGTTTTTTATATCAGTATTAAACTTTGCTGATGAAAATAATCCATTGAAGACTATAGTTCTTGATGTGTGTCCTTCGCTATCAGTGCTTTCATATTCTGTTCTAACATCACCTGCTTCAAATAATATTTCATTATCAATTTTTCCTGATACTAAGTCATTTGAATAGAAGTAATCGTATCTTTCAAATTCAGCTTCATTATATGTAGATCTTGATATTCTACTATTTTGAGAAAATGATAAATTAGGATCGTAAAAACTAACTAATTTTGTTATTAATGTGTCTTTATATTGCTTTTTATAATTGTTTGAAAAAGGCACTAAAGCACTTATTAGTATAGAAATAAATAAAGCGAATATAAATGCAGTAAAGTTTACGAATAATATTATTATACAAATTAAAAGTAATATTATAAATAATATTATTCTTTTTTTAAAGGCTTTATTTCTCAATGTTTCAAGAGTATCGTGATATTTTTGGTATAATTCTTGATATATTGTATTAAATTCTTTCATTTTAAATCTCCCTGATATCATTAATTATCTAATAAAAAGAATTTTGTGTCAACAAGAAATATTTGCAAGAATACAATAAAGTGAGGAGGAGATATGAATGGGTTTGACCAAAAATTCTATGGGAAATAAGTTGTTAGTAGATGATTTTAATGATATAAGAAAAGATATAGATTTTACAATTGGTTTAATCGGAAATCCTAATGTTGGAAAGAGTAGTGTTTTTAATAATTTGACTGGATTGCATCAACATACTGGGAATTGGCCTGGAAAGACAATTGAAAGTAGTTTTGGAACATATGAATATTCTAATAAGAAATTTTTAATTGTCGATTTACCAGGTACATATTCTTTGAAAGCGTATTCAAAAGAGGAAGATGTGACAACTAGTTTTATAGAAAAATCTCAATTTGATGTTATGGTTGTAGTGGTTGATGCTACTGCATTAGAGAGAAATCTGAATTTGGCGTTACAGGTATTACAGATTACTAAAAATGTAGTAGTTTGTGTGAATTTGTTAGATGAAGCTAAGAAGAAAAATATTAAAATTAATTTAAAATTATTATCGGATAAACTTGGGGTTCCGGTTGTAGGAACGATTGCAACTAAGAAAAAAACACTAGAAGAATTGAAAGAAAAAATTATTCATGTTGCAACTAATAAAAATAATGAATTAGTTGAGTATGGTTCAGATGAGAAAATCGTAAAAACTGCGGAAATTATTGCAAGTGAGGTTATAGATAAATCTGAAATAAACAATGATAGGGATAGAAAGATTGATAAAATTCTTACATCGAAATGTTTTGGAATTCCTATTATGCTTGTTATGCTGGGATTTATTTTTTGGCTTACGATTATTGGAGCTAATTATCCTTCAAAATTTTTAAGTTGTATGTTTGGATTAGGACAAGAAAAACTTGAAAGCTTGTTTATTATGTGGAGGTTTCCACAAATTGTTTCGAGTTTGTTGATAAATGGGGTATATCAGACGGTTACATGGATTATTAGTGTTATGCTTCCACCAATGGCTATATTTTTTCCGCTTTTTACGTTATTAGAAGATTTAGGCGTTTTGCCTAGAATAGCATTTAATTTAGATAATTTTTTCAAGAAGGCTGGAACGTGTGGAAAGCAAGCTTTAACAATGTGTATGGGCTTTGGCTGTAATGCTGCAGGAGTAATTGGCTGTAGAATTATGAGATCAACGAGGGAAAGACTAATAGCAATAGTAACAAATTGTTTTGTACCGTGTAATGGAAGATTTCCTTTATTAATTACTATTGCTACAATATTTTTTGTTGGACAGTTTAATGGAATAGTTGGAAGTTTAGTTTCTACTTGTGTTGTGTTAACAGTAATTTTATTGGGAATTGTTTTGTCATTATTTATTTCTAAAATTTTGTCCGTTACACTTTTAAAAGGAGAAAGTAGTGGGTTTATTTTAGAATTACCTCCATATAGAAAACCTCAAATTGGTAGTATTTTGGTTCGTTCTGTTTTAGATAGAACGTTATTTGTTTTAGGAAGAGCAATTTCTAGTGCAATTCCAGCAGGTATTGTTATATGGATAATGGCTAATATTCAAATTGATGGCACTTCAATGATTTCATATATTGCTTATTTTTTTGATCCGATTGCTAAAATTATGGGGTTAGATGGATATATTTTAACTGCATTTATTTTTGGGATTCCTGCTAATGAAATTGTTCTTCCAATTCTGTTAATGATGTATATGAAAAGTGGTTGTTTAATTGATATTTCAGATAGTTTTAGAATAGGAGAAATTTTAATTGAAAATGGCTGGACAATGCTTACTGCTATAAATGTTATGATATTTACTATTCTTCATTTTCCTTGTATGACAACATTACTTACAATAAAAAAGGAAACTAATAGTTCAAAATGGGTATGGATTTCTTTTTTTATTCCGACTGCTTGTGGAATAATTGTATGTATATTAACGAATGCTTTATTTAATATTGGAAAAGTATTATTGGTTTAGAATAGTGGAATAATATATTGTAAAAAAAATTTTAATAGATTAGAATGGATATATAAAATTTGAAAAAGAAGGAGGAGAGAAATGAAAAAATCAAATATGGGACTTATTATTGTTATTGCAATTGTTATATTAATTGGAATAATTATAATGTCAAGTTACAATGGAATTGTTTCACTTTCAGAAGATGTTGATAGCAAATATGCTACAATTGATACTTATTTACAAAGAAGAGCTGATTTAATTCCTAATTTAGTAAGCACAGTAAAAGGTTATACTCAACATGAGGAGAGTATAATTGATTCAATTACTGAGGCTAGAGAAAAAATGACAAGTGCAAAAACTGTTACAGAAAAGGCAGAAGCTAATGACGAATTAACAAGTGCATTAAATAATTTAATGATTGTTGTAGAAAATTATCCAGACTTAAAAGCATCTCAAAATTTTATTCAATTGTCTGATGAACTAGCTGGAACTGAAAATCGTATTGCAACAGCAAGAAAAGATTATAATGATGCTGTACAAAAATACAATGCTAAAATTAAAAAATTTCCGACAAAAATGATTGCTGGTATGTTTAATTTTGATGCAAAAGATTATTTCCAAGCATCTGAAGGAAGCAAGGAGGTTCCTAGTGTTCAGTTCTAAGAGATTAAAAAATATTATTTTTATAATAATTATTTTTTTAATGATATGTTCTACAAAGGTGTGCGCTGTTGTTTCACAAACTAGAGACTTTTTTGTAAATGATTATGCAGAAGTGTTATCTGAGGAAACAAAAAGATATATTATGCAGACTAATCAGGAATTAGAACAGAAGACTGGTGCACAAATAGTTGTAGTTACTGTGACTAGTTTAGATGGTCAAGACTTAGAATCGTATGCTACTGAATTGTTTAGAAAGTTTGGCATAGGCGATTCTAAGAAAAATAATGGTGTTCTTTTACTATGTTCAACTGGTGATAGAAAATTTAGAATTGAAGTCGGATATGGTTTGGAAGGAGCACTTACAGATGGAAAGACAGGAAGAATACAAGATGAGTATATAATTCCTTATCTAAAATATGATAATTATGATGAGGGAATAAAGAATGGTTTTAGTGCTGTTCTTTCAGAAGTGGCTAATGAATATAATATTACAATCGATGGTCAGATTGATCCTGCTGCAGGTAGTTCTGATTCGATATCTGGAACAGACGATGTGTTTCTTATTTTATTAGCTATTTTTGGATTTATTTTTCCGATTTGTGGTGGCCCTTATTTAGAGGGAAGAAAATCACGATTGAAAGTTAGTGGAGTATATATAGCTTTATATTTTTTAGTTTATGGAATTGCTAGATTTGCTATTGGCGATGCTACTTCAAATGTAATGCTATATGGAGCTTTTCCACTTGGATTTGTGTTTATTATACTACTTATTAATGATAGCTTTGGAGGAGGCCGGATGGGGCGGAGGCTCTTTCGGTGGTGGATCTTCTGGCGGCTTTTCCGGTGGTGGAGGTTCTTCCGGTGGTGGGGGAAGCTCACGAAGCTTTTAGTATTGATATAAAATAAAAAAATATAATATGTAGTTTTTTAGTGACGCGCAGTTTGAAAGATTTTAGTAAGGAACAAAAAATTACATATTATATTTTTTTGCAATAGAATGTAGGAACTTTTTATGTAAAAATTACATAAGATATATCAATATTGAAAGGTGGTATTGTTATGTCTGTGTATATGATTAAGGGTGATGCAAAAATTAATGGCGAGGTAAGTATTTCTGGTTCTAAAAATAGTGCATTGCCTATAATTGCGGCATGTATTTTAAATGCTGGTACTACTACTTTATATAATGTGCCTAACATAAAAGATACGAATGGAATGTTTAATATTTTAAAAGATTTAGGTTGTATTATAAATAAAAAGGGAAAGAAAATTGTTATTGATTCTAGTAAAATTAATAAGTTCCAAATTGATGAAAAACTAATGAGTAAAATGCGTTCTTCTGTTATTATAGCAGGTGCATTGCTTGGAAGATTTAGAAGAGCAGTGTTTTCTTATCCTGGTGGATGTGAAATTGGAGCTAGACCTATTGATTTACATATTAATGGTTTTAAAAAAATAGGTATAAATATTGACGAAAGTACTGGATATATAGTATGTAAATGTGATAAAATAGTGCCATCAGAAATTCAATTGGATTTTCCAAGTGTGGGTGCTACTGAAAATTTGATTTTAGCGTCTGTCTTTTCTGATGGAGAGACAATTATTAGAAATGTTGCAATGGAACCTGAAATTGTTGATTTGCAGAAATTTTTAAATAAAATGGGGGCTAAGGTTTCAGGTGCTGGAAGTAATGTTATTAAAATTATTGGAGTTAAAAGACTTAAGGAAATTTCATACACTATAATGCCTGATAGAATAGAGGCTGGAACTTTTCTAGTATATACAGCAATGACTGGCGGTAAGATTAAATTGCAGAGTGTTAATATAGAGCATATTCTTCCTGTTATTAATAAGTTAGAGGAAGCTGGGTGTAAGATTTTTAAAGAAAATGATGAAATAGTTCTTGATGCACCAAAAAGGTTGAAAGCGGTTGATATTCAAACTCTTCCGTATCCGGGTTTTCCAACAGATATGCAATCAATATTTATATCTATGCTTTCTGTGGCTAGAGGGACAGCGGTTGTTACTGAAAATATTTTTGAAAACAGATTTAAATGTGTACCTGAACTTACAAAAATGGGAGGTCATATATCTATTTCGGGTTCATCAGCTATTATTAAAGGTACAAAAAGATTAATTGGAAAAAATGTTACTGCTACAGATTTGCGTGGTGGTGCTGCATTAATTGGTGCTGGTTTGAAAGCTAAAGGAATAACTTGTGTAAATAATTGCGAGTTTGTTGAAAGAGGATATGAAAACTTGGAATATAAGTTGAAAAAATTAGATGTAGATATTATTAAACAAAGGGGTTTGAGGTTTGAAACAGAAGAAAAAGAATCAAGTAGTGAATAATAAATTTAATTTCGATGATGAATATATTATTGGTTTTTCTGATTCTAAAAATTTAGCTAATAAGAAAAAAGATAAAAACTTATCAGTTAAAAAGAAAAAGAAAAAAAACAAAAACACCAAGCCTAAGAAGGATAATTATAAGAATGCTAGGCCTAAAATGAATGAAAAGAAGAAAAAAATAAGGGGTAGATTAACTAGAATAATTCTTTTAATTTGTTTACTTGGTGGAACAATATGTTTTTTATGTTTATCGCCAATGTTTAATATTCAAGAAATAGTTGTTGAACAAAATTCAAAGATTGCATCAGATACAATTGCAAGTTTATCTGGTATACAGCTATATAAGAATATATTTTTGTTTAAAAAGTCTGATGCAATTACTAATATAGAAAGAAATTCATATGTGAATTCTGTAAAGATTTCTAGAAGTTTACCTAATAAGATAAAAATTATTGTTGAAGAGAGAACAGAAAAATACTTAGTTGAATTTGCTGAAGGAAAATATGCGATTATAGATGGACAAGGTTATGTTTTAGATATTACTAGTGAGAAAATTGATTTACCAGTATTAATTGGTGAAGAAACACCAATGGAGACATTGATAAATATTAACAATAATTCAGTTAGACTTTGTGAAAATGATTTGAAGAAATTAGATACAGTTGCGAATATAATTGAAACTTCAAAAAATTATGAAGTAGATAAATATATTACTAAAATTGATATTTCAGATAACACAAATTATACTTTGATATTAGGGGAAGAACAAAAAACGGTATATTTAGGATCTTGTACGGATTTGAATACACGAATTTTGTTTATGAAGGAAATTTTAAATAATGAAAAAGGAAAGAAAGGTGAATTATTTATAAATAGTAATCTTTCTGAGCATCCAGCTTATTTTAGAGAAGCGGTTAATTAAAAATTGTCTTATAGAGAGGGATGAGTTATATAGATGAAAAAGGAAAAATGGCAAGTGTTTTTAATAGGAATTTTATGTTTTGTTACTGCTGCAAGTATTTGTGTTCAATATAGAAGTGCTATTAGCTATACTACAGAAGGAGAAGCTACAGTACAATCTATTGCAGAAAATAAACTTAGAGATCAAGTTTTAACTGAGCAAGAAAATTATAATAGATTATATGTGCAAGTTCAACTTGCTCAAACACAATTAGAGAATTTGAGAAAATCTTCTGCATCTAATAGTGAAGAGTCAGAAAAACTTGAAAAAGAATTAACTGAATATAATAGATTACTTGGATATACAGATGTGACGGGTAAAGGTATTGTAATAACTCTTCAAGATTCTGATTCAACAGGTGATTTAATTCATTATATTGATTTAGTAGAAGTTGTTAATGAGTTATTTAATCAAGGTGCTGATGCAGTATCAATTAATAATCAACGTATAGTTTCTACTACAGCTATTAGTTGTAATGGAAATGTAGTAAAAATAAATAATGAAAAAGTTAGTGTTCCTTTTGTGGTTAAGGCGATTGGTTCACCAACAGAATTGTATTCAACAATGTTAAGACCTAATGCATATTTAGATTTTATGAAAAGCGATGGAATTAGAGTTAAGGTTGAGAAAAAAGATTCAATTACTGTTCCAAAATATACAGGAACAAGACAATATAAATATTTACAGGTCGTAGAATAGGTGGTGAATGACTTGAAGGGAAAAGTTATAATGATAGTAACGATAGGAATAATTTGTATATTGCTTACAAGTGTTATGTTTTTACAATTTAAAAGTGTACAGGTTATTGAGGCATCTGGAGTGGGGCAAAAAAGAGAAACAGAATTGAGAACTGAATATTCAACATTGAAAGATAAGTCAAGTGAGATGAAACAACAATTAGAAGAAATTCAAAATACAACAAAAGAATATACTGATCAATCATCTGATGTTCAAGCTACTATGGATTTATTAAAGTCAGATGTTGATAAAGCTCGCTGTGATTTAGGATATACTGATGTTAAGGGACCGGGTATTATTTTAACAATTGCTGATGGAAAAAATGCAGCTAATGATAAAGAACAAGTCATAACATATAATGATTTAATAATGGCTATTAATGAATTAAAATATGCTGGAGCAGAAGCAATTTCACTTAATGATGAAAGAGTTGTAAATAATTCTTTTGTTGCCAATATTTCTGAATATATGGTTATGAATGATAATAGAATTTCTGGACCTTATACAATAAAAGTTATAGGAGATTCAAAAAACTTAGAAAGTGTTATTAATATAAAAGGTGGAATAAAGGATTATTTAGAAAGTTATAATAAACAGATTTCATACACTGTTGAAAATGAAGTTTATATTAATAAATATAATGGAAATGTAGAAATTAATTTTGGAGAATAATAGAAAGGGAGATTTACAATGATTTATATTACAATTATAGTTTGTTCTGTTCTAGGAATAGTTTTAGGAATGAATTTACCAACAATTTCATATTCATATTCTGGATATTTGGCAATTGCAATCGTTGCAGCACTTGATTCTGTTTTTGGAGGAATTAATTCATTATTAAATAAGAAGTTTGATATAAGAATTTTTGTATCAGGATTTTTTGGTAATGCTATTTTGGCAATGCTTCTTACATACTTAGGTGAGAAATTAAATGTAGATATTTATTTAGCTGCTGTAATAGTTTTTGTTGGAAGAATTTTTACAAACATGTCAATTATAAGAAGATATTATATTGATAAATGGTCAAAAAAATATGATACAAGACATAATAAAAAGAGTGAAAATAAAGGATAATACAAAAGACGTCAATTTTATATTGGCGTCTTTATGGTTATATTACATGAGTCAGTATCTCGAATTGCCAAGAGAGTATCTTTTATATAGTATGCTCTAATATTTCCAGAGATACTTGTTAGAACAGGTTTTATTTGGCATCCTGGGATGAAACCTAAATCAATAAATCTTTGTTTGATTTCTGGAGAGCAGTTTATTTTTTCGATTTGTCCTGATTCATTTAAATTTAGTTTGTCTAATGTCATTAGATATCACTCCTAGTAATAATATTTTATGTATTAGTTTACTTTTTGTGAATTAAACTAATATATTGAAATAAAGAATTAATTATTGTAAAATGTTTATATGTTAGGAAGTTCAAAGAAAGTGAAGAGATGAGTATATGAATAAAAAAGCTTTTATTATAATAGGAATTATATTAGTGTTAATTGTACTTGCAATTGCATGCTCTAAAATTATTTCTAATAAAGAGAAAATTGATAAAGATTATGAATTATTAGAAGTCTCTAATTATACGTATTTTCCATTAGAGGTTTCTGGAAAATATGGTGTTATAAAAAGAGATGGAACTGTTGTAATTCCAGCTGAATATGATTTTGTTCAAGTTCCTAATCAGGATAAAGAAATATTTATTGTAGTTTCTGACGGAAAATATAAAGTTCTTAATGCTAGTAAACAAGAATTATATGCAAACTTTGATGAGGTATCAGGAATTCAAGAAACGGCAAATGCAGATGACTCAATTTATAATAATTCTGTTCTTAAATATAAAGAAAATGATAAGTATGGTTTGTTAGATTTTGCTGGAAATAAAATAACAGATGCTGAGTATGATGAAATTTTTTCACTACAAGATAAATATGGAGAAATATTAGTAAAGAAAAATAATAAATATGGTGTAATTAATATTAAAGGAACTCAACTTGTTTCTTGTAGATATGATTATGTAAAAGGCGATGGTTTTGTTAAAGAAGGTTCATATAAATATGGTGGATATATTATAGGAAACAAAACTAAAGATGGATATATATATGGATATGTAGACAAAAATGAAAAAGAAATTTTGAAAATGGATAATGAAAATGTATATCGTGTTACTGAAATAAATTCTGATGATGCTTATATAGTAGCTTCAAAAAATGGAAGATATGCATTATATAAAAATAAAGAAAATTTAACAGAAAATAAATATATTGATATTTATTATAATAATGGAACAAATACATTTACAGTTCAAAAAAATAAGTCCTTTGGGTTGATAGATTTAAGTGGAAATATTCTTATTCCTGAAAAATATCAAGAACTTATGGTTGTTGGAATATATGTAAAAGCTAGTTTGGACGATGTCGATTATACTTTTGATTTGAATGGAAATGAAGTTGAGAATTCTAAATATGCAAGTTTGGAAGAAACAACAACAGGGAGATTTTATATTTCAATAGATGATAATTATAAGTACGGAATTCTAGATAAAGATAAAAATGTAGTTGTAGAAAATGAGTATGATTATATTGAAGAAATTAAAAGCACTGGATTACTTATTGCAACTGCACGTGATAATATAACTATTTATACAGGTAGTATAAACGAGGTAGTGTCAGTAGAACATGCACAATTAGAAAGAGTGGATAATTACATTAAAGTAACAACTCAAAATGAAATGTATTATTTAACTTCTGATGGAAAAAAGGTTGGAAATAAAACGGTATATTTGGAAAATAATATTTATGCTAGTAAGTCAGAAGATAAATGGGGATTTGTTGATTTGAAAGATAATGTTATTGTGCCTTATAAATATGATGAAGCTACAGAACTTGATGAGTATGGATTTGCAGGAATAAAAAAAGGCGGAAAATGGGGAGTTATAAATAGTAATGGAGATATCATTTTAGAGCCAACATACGAATCAGATGAACTATCACCTGTATTTATAGGTAAGTATTGTTTGAAAAATGGAGTTGCTAGAGATAGTATTTAATAGAAATAATTATATAGGATGGAGAAAAAGATGGACGATAAAAAATTAGATGTATTAGTTAAAGAAGTAGAGGATGAGATTAGTAAGCAAGTCAAAAAAATTGATGAAAGATGCATGAGAAATAGTATAAGAGTGCTAGATGCATTTCAAAAAAATAGAATTGCAGATGTGCATTTTAATTCAACTAGTGGTTATGGTTATGATGATATTGGAAGAGATGCTATTGAGAAGGTTTTTGCTGATGTTTTTCATACAGAGGATGCTTTGGTTAGAAATCAATTTATTTCAGGTACACATGCAATTACTGTGGCTTTGTTTGCTAATTTGAGACCTGGTGATACATTACTTAGTATTTCTGGAAAACCTTATGATACATTGGATTCAATAATTGGATTTAATGATAATCCAAGTTCTTTAAAATCATATAATATTAATTATGAACAAATTGATTTAATTGATGATGATTTTGATATTGCAAAAATAAAAGAGAGACTTGCCCAAAATGACGTAAAAATGATTGAAATTCAAAGATCAAGAGGATATGCAACTAGAAGAAGTTTAACTATGGACAAGATTAAAAGAGCTATAGAAGCGGTTAGAGAAGTTAACAAAGACGTTATTATAATGGTAGATAATTGTTATGGAGAATTTGTTGATGATATTGAACCAGTTGATGTCGGTGCTGATTTTATGGTAGGATCTTTGATTAAAAATATGGGAGGTGGACTTGCTCCTAATGGTGCATATATTGTTGGAAAAAAGAAATATATTGAGCTTTGTGCTGAAAGATTAACAGCTCCAGGACAAGGAAAAGAAGTTGGACCATCTTTAGGAATTAACAAAAACTTTTTACAAGGTATTTATATGGCACCTTCTGTTGTGGCAAGTAGCTTGAAAACAGCGGTTTTTGCAAGTAGACTTTTGGAGAAACTTGGATATGATGTTGTTCCAAGATTTGATGAGAAAAGATCAGATATAGTTCAAACTATTATATTTAGAGATGAAAATAAACTTATAAAATATGTTCAAGGCATTCAAAGGGGATGTGCAATTGATTCAGAATCTGTTCCAATGCCTTGGGATATGCCTGGATATACGGATAAAGTTATTATGGCTAGTGGAAGTTTTACGCAAGGGTCATCTATTGAACTTAGTTGTGATGCGCCTATTCGTGATCCATATATTGCTTTTCAACAAGGTGGGCTTACATATGAATATGGAAAAATTGGAGTTATAAGAGCGGTAAAATTATTAGAAGAGGATAAGTAATGAAAGTTGTAGTTATTGGTGGTGGACCTGCTGGAATGATGTCTGCGATTAGCGCAGCAAAATCAGGTGATAAAGTTGTTTTATTAGAAAAGAATAATATTTTAGGAAAAAAGATTTTAATTACTGGAAAAGGTAGATGCAATATTACAAGTAGTTTGAATATTGATGATTTTATAAACAATATTCCTGGAAACGGTAGATTTTTATATAGTGCTTTTGAAAATTTTGATAATAAAGATATTATTGAGCTTTTGAAAAAAAAAGGAGTGTCTGTTAAAGAAGAACGTGGTAATAGATATTTTCCAACTAGTGATAGAGCTGAAGATGTTAGAATGGCACTTGAGAGAGAAACAAAAAAAGCTGGAGTAGATGTTAAGTTAAATTCTAAAGTTTGTGGAATTGAGATTGAAGATAGCAGAGTTAAAAGTGTTGTATTAGAAAATGGTAAGATAGATGCTGATAAAATTATTTTAGCAACAGGAGGCAAAAGTTATCCGCTAACTGGTTCAAACGGTGAAGGTTATGAAATTGCTAAAGCGCTTGGACATACAATAAAAGATGTTAGAGGATCATTAGTTCCTTTGATTGCTGAAAAATCTGTATGTTCAAAAATGCAAGGATTAAGCCTTAGAAATGTTGGAATAATGTTATACGATATTGAGAAAGATAAAAAGATTTATTCAGATTTTGGAGAAATGCTATTTACACATTTCGGAGTGAGTGGTCCTACAATATTAAGTGGTTCAGCTCATTTACTTAGATATAAAGATGTTGACAAAAAGATTTCAAATGGAAAGATTGTTTTAAAAATAGATTTAAAGCCAGCACTTTCTTTTGAACAATTAGATGCAAGAATTTTGAGAGATTTTACCGAGGTGAAGAATAAACAGTTCAAAAATTCATTGGATAAATTGTTGCCTAAGAAAATGATTGATGTTGTTATTGATAAATCCAAAATTGATCCTGAAAAGCATGTTAATGAGATTACTAGAGAAGAGAGAATGAATTTAGTTAAGATATTAAAATGCTTTGTTGTTAGGATTGATGGATTTAGATCTGTTGATGAGGCAATTGTTACAGCTGGTGGAATAAGTGTTAAAGAAATTAATCCTAAAACTATGGAATCTAAAATTGTTTCTGGTTTATATTTTGCAGGAGAAATAATAGACGTGGATGCATATACTGGAGGGTTTAATTTGCAAATTGCATATTCTACTGGTTTTACTGCAGGAAAACATTTTTAGTAAAGTGAGAAGATTATATGTTTTATACTATAAAAGAAGATTGTTCTGCTGAAATTACAGAAAAGAAGTCTAAGTTTATTTGCAATGTTTTTCATGTTGAATCTGTAGAAGAAGCGGAAAAAAAATTAAATATTATTCGAAAGAAATATCATGATGCAAGGCATAATTGTTTTGTTTATAAAGTTGTAGAAGAAGGGGTATTTAAAGCAAGTGATGATGGAGAACCTTCCGGAACAGCTGGCGTACCAATGCTTAATATTGTTAATGGTAGAAATATTTCTAATGTCTTAGTTGTTGTTACTAGATATTTTGGGGGCATTTTACTTGGAACTGGAGGACTGGTTAGAGCATATTCATTGGCTACTACAACAGCTCTTGATAGTGCAACAATTATTAAGCAAGAAGAGGGATTAGAGGCAGAATTTTTTGTTGATTATAAAGAGCTTGAAGAGGTTAAGTATCATTTAAAGAATAGAGGGATAGTTATTTCCAACTTGGAATATGCGGAAAAAGTAAGACTTATTGTTGAGGGAGAAAAAAATTGCATTTATAAGTTACAAAAGGACAAATTGTCTGATAGAGTTACTTTAGAGGACGTAAAAATTATTGGAAAAAGGAATATAGAAGTAAAATAGAAAAAACGATGGAAAAAAATAGAAAAACTTCATTTAAACTATTGAAATTTGTTTGAAAAGCGATTATAATAATAAATGTAAATATTTTACAATTCAACTTATTAAATTAGAAACAATGAAAAGTATACTTTTGAGCATGTATTCAAATGACTAAGTATTTAGATTTGAAAGGAGAAAAAAGTGAAGGAGAAAATTACAGTTCTAATTGCAGATGATAACATTGAGTTTGCAACAACTTTAAAAAAGTATTTTGACAGAAAAGATAATATGGAGGTTATAGCAGTAGCTAAGGATGGAGAGGAAGCGTTTGAAAAAATAGTTGAGTGTCAACCAGACGTTGCTTTGTTAGATGTTATAATGCCTCATTTAGATGGAATAGGTGTTTTAGAGAAACTTAATAGTACAAATTTAGAGAAATATCCATTTTGTGTGATGATTTCTGCAGTTGGACAAGATAAGATTACAAAGCAAGCAATTAATTTAGGAGCACAATATTATGTAGTAAAACCTTTCGATATAGAAGTATTAATTAAAAGAATAGAGTCATTGAAAAACTATCAAACACCAGATAGAAAACCTAACTTTGTAGTTAAAGAAACAAAAGCAGAGTACATTCAAATTCCAAAATCAGAAAAGAGTGAGGAAAATTTAGAGGCTTTAGTTACAAATATTATTCATGAGGTGGGAGTACCAGCTCATATAAAGGGATATCAATATTTAAGAGAAGCTATAATGATGGCAGTTGATAATATAGATGTAATTAATCAAATTACTAAACAGTTATATCCAGAGATAGCACGTAAATATAAAACTACTTCAAGTAGAGTTGAAAGGGCTATTAGACATGCTATTGAAGTTGCTTGGGGTAGAGGTAAAATAGAAGCTACTGAAAATATATTTGGCTATACTGTTAATGCTGATAAAGGAAAGCCTACGAATTCAGAATTTATAGCGATGATTGCTGATAAATTAAGATTAGAGATAAAAAGTGCGTAAGGATTTTAAAGGATTTTTTAATGATAAAAGTGAGGTAGTTTTTAAAACTATCTCACTTTTTGTTTATATATAGACAATAAAAAATAAACCATTTTGCTTTTGATGGTGCGAGTGGCTTATCATTATACTGACAATTACTTTTGTGATTTTCATTTCCGATATTTATTATAGGAAGAATTTATAGATTTAAACAAAAAATAAGTAATTCTTTATATACAATAGATTTGATAAAAACAGAAATAGAAAAAAATTCTATGGAATATATGAATGCTATGAATTTTGCAAATAATGTATATGCAATACTTACATCAATAATTACTAATAACGATAAAGTAAGCAATAATTTAGGGGGAAAAAAGACTATGGAACAAAATAATAATAATTTTATTGAACAACTTGAAAGATTATCTAAACTTAGAAATGATGGAATGATAACAGAAAAAGAGTTTGAAGAAAGTAAACAAAAAATTCTAAACAGTCAAAATGAATCTTTAGAAAATAAAGTAAAAATAGCACAAGATGAGTTTGATTTGAGAAATGATATTTATAATATAGAACAAAAAATACAATTATATGGGAATGATAAGATAAGAATAATAAAAGCATTGAGAGAAGAGACAGGCTTTGGATTGGTAGAGGCAAATAATATTGTTGATGAGTATTTTAAAAATAGATAAATATGTATATTCAGTATTCAATAAATGTATTTTTTACAATTAAGATGATAAAATTATTATTTATTTCATTAAAAGATTTTTTGGACTATTTGGACTATATTTAATAATTTTTGAGAGTATATTGAGTGAATATTACATTTTATACGATACTATGAAGTAGAGTAAAAAATAAATGCAGTAAGTTTTTTATGCAATTTCTAAAAATGTAGGTTTAACAATGTATTTATTATAAAAAAGTATGGACATTAATTGATAGTGGTAAAATAAAGGTATAAAATATATTTGAAATAATTAGATTTAAAATAGATCTGAGTGTGTTCCTGTTCTAGTTAACGTTAAAATTAATATATCATTATTTATAGTATAGACCAGTAGCCAATCAGGTTTTATATGACATTCGTAAATACCGTTCGCTTCTAGGTTCTAATATGTGATTACAATATTTTTCTGGTAATTCTTTACCATCAGCAAGTAAAGAAACAACTTTTATGAATTCTTTTTCATCAAAGTTGTTCCTTTTATAATCTTTTTTAAATTTATTGGTCATATATATAGTATATTTCATATTAATTATGCAAGTCCTCCATTAATTCATCGATATTTTCGAAAGATTTATAGTTATTTGGATTTTTTGTTATTTTTTTAGCTTCATCAATAGCAGATAAAGTTTCTTTATTATATTTTGGCTTTTCAATTTTAAAAGGTATGCTATCAGTCAAAGTTACTTGTCTTAAAAATAATTTAATGGCTTCAGCCATTGTTAAACCAAGAAAATTAAGTGTTTCTTCTGCTTCTTTTTTTAGTTCAGGTTCTATTCTAATATTAATATTTTCTGTTTTAGCCATTTCAAACACCTCCATACTATATTATATGTATTTTATCACAGATGTATACACAATGTCAATACAATTGACATTTTTCATAATTATTTAACTTATACTGAATAAATTGTTTTATAAACTTTTTCTTTAGGGTTGTAAAAAAATATTTTTATAGATATAATATTTTTGTATTATTAGATTAAAAGGAGATTAATATGACTGCTCATAATGAAGCTAAAAAAGGTGAGATTGCTGAAATAGTTATTATGCCGGGTGATCCTTTGAGAGCTAAATATATTGTTGAAAATTTTTTTGAAAGTTATGAACTTGTAAATTCAGTTAGAAATATATTTGCATATACAGGTATGTATAAAGGAAAAAGACTTACTGTTATGGCATCTGGAATGGGAATGCCAAGTATGGGAATATATTGTTATGAATTATACAAATTTTATGATGTAAAAACGATTATTAGAGTTGGATCTTGTGGAGCATATGATGAAAGTGTTGATTTGCTTGATACTATTTTGGTTGATGGTAGTTTCACTCCAGGAAATTTTGCAAAGAACTATAATAATCAAGATGTTAAATTTGTTAAAGCTGATGAGAAACTTAATGAAATTATTGAAAAAGTTGCTATGGATGAAAATATTAATGTTAAAAAGGAAAATATTGCGTGTACAGAATGCTTTGATCCATATATAGAAAATGTAGATAATGTAATTAATAGTTTCCCTGCTGATTTAAATATTGTTGGAGCTGAGATGGAATCTTTTGCATTGTTTTATACTGCTAAAATGCTTGGAAAGAGTGCAGCATGTTTGCTTACAGTTGTTGATTCTATAAAGAAAAAAGCTTCGTTATCTGCAGAAGATAGACAAAAATCATTGAATGATATGATTAAACTTGCGCTAGATACATCGGTAAAGTTAACATAAATATTGAAAAAAGCTTGCAAGTGTGATAAAATAAATAATGAAGTTTAAAGAGCGTAAATAAAAATATAAAAAAAGAGGGAAATAGTATGGAAGAAAATAAACAAAAAGCTGCTACAAAAGCAAAAAGCAGAACAAGAAATACTAAAACAAAAAGTAGTAAAGCCAAAACTACTAGACCAAAGAGTGAACTTTTAAAGGAGCCAATAGAAGAATCTGTAAAAGAACCGATTGAAGAAACAATAAAAAATGATGTAAAGGTTGCTGTTGGAGCAATTGAATCCAAAGAATCAGCTAGAATTGAAGAATTAAAAAAACAAATAGAAAAATTGCAAGCTGAAAAACAATCATATTATGAAGTTTCAGGAGAAGGAGAATCAGCCGTTGTTAATGCTGAGAGAAAAGATGCAAGTTCAATTAATAGAACTAAAATTGATATAGAAATATATAACTTACAAAATGAATTAAGAGATCTTCTTACTAAGGAAACTAAGGATGATGGGAAAAGCAAAGAAGACCCAGAAAAAGATGAAGAGAAAAAAGACGATAAGAGTAAGGAAGAACCTGAAAAAGGTGAAAAAAATAAAGATGATCCTAAGAAGGATGATAAAAAACCAGAAGAAATTGATTCACCAGAAGTAAAAGCGGTAAAAGATCAAATTAGTAGCTTGGATAATAAAATTAATTCTGAAGAATGGGTTCTTAGAAATAACGAAGGTAACTATACTCCAGAAGAATTAGCTCAAATTAAAGCCGGAATAGATAAGTTAAAAGCTCAACGTGATGAATTAAATGGAAAATTAAATGATTTGCAAACTGGAAAAGATATAGACTCAAAAGAAAGTGGAGAAAAAGACGATGAAGGTCAAGAACCATCAAAGAAAAATGACGAGACTAAAGATGCTGAACCAGAAAAAGATTCACCAGAAGTAAAAGCTTTAAAAGATAAAATAAAAGAACTAGAAGGAAAAATTAATGCTGAAAATAATGCTCTTATTAATAATGGTGGAAAATATCTTGCGAGCGATATAAAAGAAATTAAAGAAAGATTAGAGAAGTTAAAAGGTGAGCATGCTGAATTACTTGGAAAATTAAGCGATTTAGAAAAAATTTTAAAGGAAAAAGATAGCAAAGGCAAAGATGATGATGCTACTAAGGTTGGAGAACCTACAAAAGACCCTAGCAAAGATGATTCAGAAGGTAAAGGCAAAGATGGCGAAAAAGATGGTAAAGATAGCAAAGAGACTACTGAGCCTGAAATGCCAACATATAAAATTGGACCATTTAAAAGATTATTAATGAAGATAATTAGAAAAATAAAATCATGGGCTAAAGTAGATGGAAGAATTGCTAGACTTTGTGATAGAGCTGAAGGTGCTGTAATAGGTAATGCTACACCATTATTAGAAGGCTCAGCAGAAGAAAAAGAAGTTAAAAAAGTATTAGAAGTTGGAAAAGTAAAAGATTATGAAAAAGAGATAGCAAATAAAGAAAACGCTAAGTATAGCAAAGATAAATATGAAAAAGCTGATGATCATGAAGAAGCTAAAAAGAAATTGGCTCAAGAAGATATGGATTTTCTTTATGAAAAAGTTAAAGAAGCTTATGAATTAAAAAAAGCTGGAAAAGAAATTCCTCTTATTGGAGAAATTGTAAATAAAGAATATAGTAAAGTAGTAGATGAATATGGTGATAAAAAAAGTACTTCTTTTGATGATAAAAAAATTGAAGAGTTTTCAAAAGCAAATGATATACCAGAGGTTACAAAAGATGGTGCTATGAATTTAACATTGTGGATGACATCAAAAGCAATTGTAGAAATGGCTAAAGAAAAAGGAATTGCAGTTAACCAAGGAAAAGGAAAAAATGCAAATGCTAGACCATTATCAGAAATTTATGCTTCATTAGAAGCAAGAGTTAAGACAGATAGAGTGTCTGAAGAATATAGCAAAGAGGGAAGAACATCATTTGGAAAAGACGAAGAAAAAAGTACAGTAAAAGATGATAAAACAGCTAAGAGCAAAACTGAAGCTGATTCTAAAGTAGATAAAGCAGATGATGATTTAGATAAATAATGAGGAAGTATATGAAAGATTACATAAATATTATAGGAGGCGGCCTTTCAGGATGCGAGGCTGCCTATCAAATTTCAAAACGTGGAATAAATGTTAGATTATATGAAATGAAACCAACAAAATATTCACCTGCACATTCAAATTCGAATTTAGCAGAGATAGTTTGTAGCAATTCTTTTAAATCTAATTTATTAACTAATGCGTGTGGATTATTAAAAGAAGAACTTAGAATGTTGGATTCTTTGTTAATAAAGATTGCTGATGAGACAAGTGTACCTGCAGGTCAAGCTTTGGCAGTTGATAGAGAAGAGTTTTCAAGAAAAGTTACTGAATATATGGAAAATTTAGATAATGTTGAAATTATAAAAGAAGAGGTTACAGAAATTCCAGATGATACTGTAACTATTATTGCTACAGGACCTTTAACATCTGATGTTTTATTTGAAAAGATTTCAAAACTTGTTGGAAATAATGAATTGCATTTTTATGATGCAGCTGCACCAATTATAGAAAAAAGTTCAGTAGATATGAATATTGCTTTTATAGGTGATAGATATGGAAAAGGTGAGGCGGATTATATTAATTTACCTATGAATAAGGAAGAATATGAAAATTTTTGGAATGAACTTGTGAATGCGGAAGTTGTAGAGTTACATTCTTTTGAAAGAAGAGAAATTTTTGAAGGATGTATGCCTGTTGAGGTAATGGCTAAGAGGGGAATAGATACTTTGAGATATGGACCTTTGAAGCCAGTCGGATTTGATGATCCAAGAACGGGTAGAAGACCATATGCTTTAGTTCAATTAAGACAAGATAATTCAGTTGGTAGTTTATATAATATGGTTGGCTTTCAAACAAATTTAAAATTTGGCGAGCAAAAAAGAGTATTTTCAATGATACCAGGATTACAGAATGCTGAATTTGTTAAATATGGTGTAATGCACAGAAATACATATATTAATTCTCCGCAGATATTGAATAATGTGTATCAAATGAAAGATAATGAAAATGTATTTTTTGCTGGTCAAATCACAGGTGTTGAGGGATATGTGGAATCTATTGCTTCAGGATTACTTGCGGGGATTAATGCAGTTAGATATATGAAAAATAAAGGAAAAATTGTATTCCCTGTTGAAACTATGATAGGGGCTTTAACAGATTATATTTCAACGCCAAATGAGAAGTTTCAACCAATGAATGCTAACTTTGGAATTTTGCCTAAATTGCCTGAAAAAATTAGGGATAAACAAGAAAGGTATAAAAAACTTTCTGATAGGGCTATTAGTATTATGAAAGGAAAAATACCAAACCAGGAAAAATAAAGAAAAAACATTGACTTTAGTAAATTAAAATGATACAATGATATACGCTAATGTATACTAGATAATAGTATTCCTTAGCGTATATTTAATTTTAAAAAACGGAGGTGAAAAATAAAATATGCCAACAATTAATCAATTAGTAAGAAAAGGAAGACAAACAACTAAAGCAAAATCAACAGCTCCAGCTTTACAAAAAGGATACAACTCAAAGAAAAATAGAGCTACAAACAACAGATCACCACAAAAAAGAGGTGTATGTACAGTTGTTAAAACAGTTACTCCAAAGAAGCCAAACTCAGCTTTAAGAAAAGTTGCCAGAGTTAGACTTTCAAATGGTTATG
>USFR01000004.1 GCA_900553945.1 uncultured Clostridium sp. | reverse complement strand
GATTCATCTTCTAATGTATCAAAATCAACAGTTACACAATATGGTGTTCCTATTTCATCTTCTCTTCTATATCTCTTTCCAATACTTCCAGCTTCATCATAATCACACATAAATGATTTAGCCAATTTTGAATAAACATCTTGAGCTTTATCACTTAATTTCTTAGATAAAGGTAATACAGCAACTTTGTAAGGAGCCAATGCTGGATGTAATTTTAATACAGTTCTAACATCACCTTCAGCCACTTCCTCTTCCTCATAACTATTACATAAGAACGCAAGTAAAACTCTGTCAGCACCCAAAGATGGTTCAATAACATATGGTACATATTTTTCATTTGTTTCAGGATCTTGATATGATAAATCTTGTTTTGAATGATTCATATGTTGAGTCAAATCATAATCAGTTCTATCAGCAATTCCCCATAATTCACCCCATCCAAATGGGAAAGCAAATTCAATATCTGTTGTTGCTTTACTATAGAATACTAATTCCTCTGGAGAATGATCTCTTAATCTGATATTTTCTTTTTTCATACCTAAATTTAATAACCAGTTCTCACAATAATCTTTCCAATATTTATGCCATTCTAAATCTGTTCCTGGTTTACAGAAAAATTCAAGTTCCATTTGCTCGAATTCACGAGTCCTAAATATATAATTTCCTGGTGTAATTTCATTTCTAAAAGCTTTACCAATTTGAGCAATACCCATTGGAATCTTTTTACGAGATGTACGTAATACACTCTTAAAATCAACAAATATACCTTGTGCAGTTTCTGGTCTTAAATATACAGTTGATGTTGAATCCTCTGTAACACCTTGAAATGTTTTAAACATTAAATTAAATTTACGAATATCAGTGAAATTAGTTTTTCCGCATTTTGGACATGGAATTTGATTTTCATTAATAAAATCTATTAATTGTTTATCAGTCATTCCATCAGCAATCATATCTTTACCTTGATCATGAGCCCATTCTTCAATTAATTTATCAGCTCTATGTCTTGTTTTACACTCCTTGCAATCTATTAACGGATCTGAAAATCCACCAACATGTCCTGATGCTACCCAAGTTTCTGGATTCATTAAAATTGCAGCATCTAATCCAACTATATTAGGTTGTTCTTGAATAAATTTCTTTCTCCAAGCAGCCTTAATATTATTTTTTAATTCATTTCCTAAAGGTCCGTAATCCCAAGTATTAGCCAAACCTCCATAGATTTCTGAGCCAGGATATATATATCCTCTACTCTTACATAAACTTACTAATTTTTCCATTGATTCTACCATTTTATCAATTCCTCCTTCTTTTTATTTCGAACTATAGATACTCCTTTTAAAGTTTCAAATAAGTTTTATTATTTTACTAGGCACATGAGTTTTTATATTCCGAGGCGTACGCTGGTACGTCGCAGGAATTAAAAAACGAAATGTAACAACGTAAAATGATGAAAATCATTCAAAAGCAATCAAAAAGGAGTCATCTATAATCCCTCTTAAGGGACGAAAGATAACTCCGCGGTTCCACCCTAATTGATTCATAAAAGAATCCACCTTAATTTTAAATATGCTCCAAAGCTCCAATCCATACACACCAACACCAGATCTCACCATCCTGGCTCTCTTTAGATAAGAAAATGTATGTATCCTCTTCATCAACGCACTATTAATATGGATTTATTTTAAACTCTTTTTAAAATAATGTCAATATCTATTGTGGATAATTTTTCTAACTTCTTTCTCATCTACATTTTAACCGCATCACAACATCAAAATATTTTCCCAAGCAATGCGATTCAACGTACTTTTTTGTTTTATGTTTACTATTTTTATAGATTAAATCCATAATTTAGTAACTGTGGATAAAGTGGATAACTCTGTTAATAACTCATTTCATCGATTTTTTTCGACACATTTATTCACAGTACCTTGTGGGTACATTTTTTTACTTTTTTAAATATTTTTATTTTCATTTTTTATGTGTACAGTATGTTTGTTCGCACATATTTTCTCTTTTGTTTCATAATTTTAAATTACAAGATTTTTTTCCTATTTATGACTCTTTTTTCTTTTTTGAAAAATAGGTAACTTAATTATATTAAAATTTCTTATTTAATATTTTTAATATTTTCATTATATTATTTTATTCTCATAATATAGCTATATTAATATTTTCAATTAGGGGGATTTTTATATGAAGAAAAAAATTGAAATTCTTGTAATACTGGCTGTACTATTAGCAAGCATTACAGCTACTATTGTATACGCTTCTGTTTCTTCAACTGAATTAGAAACAGTAAAAACAGTTAGTACAGCTAGTATATCTAAAAGCTCTGAAATCTTTGAAAAATTAGATACAAACTCTGTTAACGTAAATTCTAAAGTAGTTTACGATGAATTAAAAAAAGAAAACTTATATGAGTTTGAAAACACAAAATACTTTGTAAATATGAATACAAAAAACGAATTAGTTGGTATTTATAGCAAAAATGTTACTACTACTCAATCAACGTCAAATGCAAACACTTCAAGTGCAAAAGAATATGTTCTAAATAAATATAATGAATTAAACTTGCCTACTGAATATGAATTAACATATTTAGAAAAATTTGATGATCTTATTTGGCAAGCAAACTTTGAAAAAAATTATAATGGAATATATAACAAATATGAATCTGTAAAAATGTTTTTCATTCCAGATTCTGATGAAATTGTTGCACTAACAGTTTTTAATGAAAGTGCAAAATCAAGCAATGTAAATATAAGTAAAGAAGATGCTGAAATGACAGCAGCTCAAAATCTAGGAATAGACTCATCTGAAATAAAATCAGCAACTTTATCTATGGAAAAAGCTAATAAATTTTATGATAATTCAAATTCTGATACAGCAGTTCATTCTACTTGGGTAATTCAATCATCTGATGATACTATTGTTTATGTAGATGCAGAAAACAATAATGTAATTGGAGGTGACCATATAAATGAATAAAAAAATAATTTCAATAGTTTCAATTTTTTTACTTCTTCTTATAGTTTTAACTTCAACATGCCATGCTTCAGCAAGCGCTAAAGTTTTTTCAAATAGCAAAAGTGCTTATTACAATAACTGCGGTGGATATGCAGTAAGTGGTTTAGGGAAACTAGGTTATTCTTGTACTTCCAGCATGGGGGCAATTACAAGAGATTCTATGCGTGAATGGATAGGAAATACAGGTAATGGTTATGCAATGTATGTTCATACATTCGGTGGTGACGGATATTTTAATGACTATTATGGATATTCTATAGATAGTTCTATGATTTCTGGAAATTGGGATTTTGTTTTCATAGATTCAGCAAGTAGTGCCGCATCTACAACACTTGCAAATGCATTCCACACAACAGGATATTCAAATAGATGTTTCTTAGGATGGTATAAAAGTGTAACTGTCGCTGATGCTGAAACTTTTGGCTATTATTTTTGGTTAACTTATATTGGCTCAGGTTCAGTTAGAAATGCCGCTGTAAATGCAGCTGCACGTGTGCCAGGTTCAGGAACAACACCTATAAGACTATATGGTAGTACAACATATACTGGAGCAGCTAGATAACTAGCTGCCCATATTTTTTATCTCAACATTTTTAATATTATTTATTAGCTCTCCTGTATTAGCATCAATAAGTTCGTTCATACTTGTTTTCCAAACTTTTCTAACATCTGTTTGCCTTCTTCTAAATTCGAACATGTTAATATTTTCTTCAGAAATTTCTTCATTAGTCTCTTCCACTTTATCACCATTCAATAATCCAACATTCTCAATCGACAATTCAACATCATCAGCATCTACTCCATTTTCCTTCAATATTTTTAAAGCTTCTTCTTTAGAAATAACAATTTCCTTATCCTCATATTCGTAAAATACAGAACTAATATTAAAAATTTTATTATTTTTTATAATAACTGTAGTACTTTGATATTTATTAAATATATCACCATATCTTTTAGCATATTCTATTACTCTATTTCCATCCACAATCTCATCTGACATCATTTCATAGTCATTTAAAACATTCAATCTATTCAATAATTCTTCACTATATTCAATTGTTGAAACCTGACTATTTAAATCAGAATAATTAACTAATCTACCCTTTTGAGCATCTACATCAACTAATATATTTTCATTTCTATATTCCCAACAAATTTCATCAGATTTATAATCCCTAAATAAATGCAAATCATCTTCATTAACTAATAAGTTAATACCAAGTATCTTCAAATCACTATTTATCTTCTCACAAGCGTTCTGCTTAGAAATAGTCTCTTCTACCTCACCTTGAATATCTTGTTGTGTATCAGCAATTGTAAAAGTCTTTTTATACTGACTATTTTGATAAACTCTCCATGCTGCATATGTAAATCCACTAATCAAACCAACGCACACACAAGAAACAACAATCATCTTTAAAGCTTTCTTAAATCCATATTCTCTTGCAAGCTCTGGATATTTTTTAGCAATTTTCTTTTTCAGATTACTCCTTGCTCTAAATAATAATGATTTAACACTCAAATCAGATTTATTAAGAAGTCTCTCAGCATCCTTATATGACATGTGCTTAATACATACAAGAATAAAAACTTCTCTCTGATCAGGTGGTAATTCATCTAGCAATTCTTCTATATTATACTCACCATCAAAATTATCATAAACCGCAAAAGCGCTATCATTAGCTGCAATATTATAATCCAGCTGAACTTTATCCACCTTCTGCTCTCTTGAAATATTCTTTCTAGAATACTCTGCAATAATCTGATTCGCATTACTTAATAAAAAATTATAAAACGTACCTTGAGTTTCATCATATAATCCTATATTCTTATAAACTTTTGTAAATATTTCTTGAACCAAATCTTCAGCCTCAGATTTATTTTTAATCTTATAATACACATAACTATTTAATTTTTCTTTATATTTTTCATAAATATATCTAAAGTCTTCATTATCGCCATCTTTCAAGCCTTTTATTAAATTATGTCCCTCCATTTTTTCCTTCTCCTTAAAATTTTTTTATTTTTTGCGCAACTTTTTGCAAAGTCATATCGTTAATATATATGTAAGGATTATTTATGATTACGTTTTTTATATTATATGAGAATTATGAATATGTAAATAAAGTTGTAACCAAAATTAATGCTGAATGCCCAAATGCTATGTGCATTGGAATCACAAATAAGGTTAACAAAAAAAGTATTATTTTTTGTAAAAATGAACAACCTCACGTAATAATTGGTAGTTATGCTTCCCTAGAAACTATCAAAAACGATTTAAATTACGAACATATATCAATTCCAATTCTCAGTGAAAGTATTGAATTTATAAAAAAAATAAGTAATCAATTGAAATCTCTTTCACAAAACTGTCTGTATTCTCATAAGTTGGATTTAGCAAATTATAAAAAAAGAATTATGAATTGCTTAATCAATTTAAATTTTAATCCCAATCTATGTGGAACTAGATACATATTAGATTGTATCGTGTTTTCACACGAAAATCCATACTCATGTATGAATACACTGACCTTAAAAAAATATTTTAAACAACTAGCGATAAAATATTCATCAACCGAATCTGCCATTTCATATAGCATTAGAACAGCTATCGAAGATATGCATGAATCATCGCCCTCAAATTTAAGGAAGCATAATTTTGGAAGTGATGATTATATTACATATCTGATGATAATAAATCGCTTAAAATTGCTATAATAAAGCTTTATGTATTTTTCTATTTATTAGTGAGCTATCCTATAAATAGTTTATTTACCCAATCAATTTTACATTTAGCTTTATTACATAGCCGTTTAGTATATTATTATATTAGACGGAAAAAACTCTCAGGGCTAACGCCTTGAGAGTTTTTTGATTTTAAACCAGACAAATTATTATCTTCCATATAAAACAGTATCACCTTCCAATTCAAACTCCATATTGGTTGGAAATACGTCATCAATGTTGTCACCCTGGTTTAGAGACTTTAATAAGTATTCATAAAAAGATTTTTCAGATGTCTTGGTAGAAATTTTCATTCTCCGTAATTTCAGTCCCATTTTCTTTTTCAAGAAAAGTACTATACTATTTGATGTTGGTACCAGATTCTCCAGTTTCTCTTTTGCTAAAAAAGTAATCAATTCAGGCTCTCCGGAAAGTCTAATTGTTTTTTCAGCAGAAGGAATTGATGAAGCATTGAGATACATTTTGTAAATCTCCCCCATCATCATCGAGAAGAACTCAATCATCTCTTTCCGACTCGGAAACTCAACCTTTTCATTAGCTGCTAACTCACTTAAGTATGTTCTATAAACCGCTTTATTCATATTTTAGCCTCCCATAAAATTTTTTATAACATAATTATACTCTGTTTTTTTCATATCGTCAATTATGTCAACTTTTTTGTACTTAAAAAGAAACTATACATATTAAATTTTTTAATCACCGCGCAGGGACCAAACGAACGAAGTGAGTTCGATTGAAGCATTTTACATCGTTAAGAAAATATTATATTGATTTTTGAGTGACGCGCAGTTTGAAAGTTTTTCCCTAACCTTCTAAACGAAGTTTAGTAGGTGGGAAAATATTTTAGCAAGGAACTAAAAATCAATATAATATTTTCTTTTTCTATAATTAATACTAGTCGAAAATAAAAATTTAATATGTATAGTTTCTTTACACCACAAAAAAAGCTGTGCATAAAAGCACAGCTTAAAAAACAATTATTTTTTTATAGCTAAAATCTTATACTTCATAACACCAGCAGGAGCATCTACAGAAACCACTTGACCTTTTTTAGAACCAAGTAATGCAGCACCCATTGGTGATTCATTAGAAATCTTATTTTGAGCAAGATCAACCTCAGTTGAACCAACAATTGTATATTGAACATCCTCATCAAATTCTTCATCATGAACAGTTACAATATTTCCTATTTGAACTGTTTTTGTATCGATTTCAGATTCATCAATTATTCTAGCAAATCTAATTTTATTTTCTAACTCAGCAATCTTATTTTCATTAGAAGCTTGAGCACTCTTTGCTTCATCATATTCAGAATTTTCTGATAAATCACCAAAACCTAATGCAACCTTAATACGTTCTGCAATTTCAGTTCTTTTCTCAGTTTTTAAATATTCTAACTCTTTTTCTAAATTATCATATCCTTCTTGTGTTAATAATATTTCTCTATTTTCTTCCATATTATCAGTCTCCTCTCTAAAAGATATTAACGCCATTTATAATAGTATTAATTTTACAATTTGTCAAGGTTTTTTAAACAAATTCTTCACATTTTACTACCAATCTTTTGTTTTTTACATTTGTACAAGTAATTAGCGTAACTTGTCTTTTCTCCTTGGTATTTTGATTTAAACATGATACATCATTTGCAGATATTTCTCTTGTTTCAGTAACGCTATAAACACGTTTCATACCATCTTTTGCTTTAATATAAACAACATCATCTTTAGAAAGATCACCAAGCTTACTAAAAAATTTATCATTTTCATAATTATGACCAATTATTGAACAATTCCCTTTTTCATTTAAACCAACACCTGCCAATTTAGTAGGAGCTATTTTTAAATACTCCGCTGTCGTAGTTGATATTATAGGGTAAGAAACGCCTATTTTAGGAATTTCAATTGTTCCAAGAACTAAATCATCATCAACTTGTTTTTCTTCAGAATTTTCTTCTGGAATTCTACTAATTCCATATTCATCATTCTCTTCTTCAATAGCATTATACTGTTCATATACTTTCGCATATGTTTCTTCATCATAATCCGTTGTAGATCTTTGAAACACATTAATTATTTTTAAACAAATTAAAAAAATTAATATTAAAACAATATATATTGCACCTTTCTCTAACTTACCCATTTTTTTCATCTCTTTATTTCTTAGATTTTACATTATAAATTGAAAAAGCAATAATTGCAGAAACAGAAATAAAAGCGATAATTCTAAATACATTTATAACTTCTTGATTATTTCCTGCATTAGGAATTCTTGTTACATTTGTAGTAAATTCTTTTACATCATTATTTGTTACATTATTTGCTGTCTTATTAGCAGTATTATTTACCATATTATTTGCTACATTATTTGTTGCATTATTTGCATTGTCATCACCTTTAGATGCAAAATCAACTAAATCCACTCTATACATTTTTGTATTAATAGTTCCTACATAAGAACCATCTTTTTCTTTTTCCAACTTCACACCATATGTAACATATGTATCTTCACCTTTTTTTACTTTTTCTAAAAATTTTGTCCAGAATGTTTTTGTTGAATTATCACCTATTTCACCAGTAATAGCTTCAATTTTCACACCATTCTCACTGCCAATTTCAGCACAAGTAATCCACATATTCTTGAATAACTTTTTTCCTAATTCATCTTCCTCAGATTTTAAAGTAATTTTGCAAGTAGAACCATCAAAAATAAATGAATTTTCATAATTTCCTGTTCCCATTCCTACTTTTACATCTATACCAGATTTTTCATTTGGTGTAGCACTAATTTCATAGCTCAAACTTTCCTTTAAATCTTTAATATCTTTCTGTGCTAAAAATTTAGTAATAACATCTTCTCTAGTCAAAGCCATTGCTGATGACGCAAACATACTATAAACTATTAAAGCAATAAGAACTACTACGCACAATTTTACTCCTACGTTTCTTTTCATCTTTATCTTCCTTTCTTAGTATTTTTTCTTCCTTATTTCACATATTAATAATACCAAAAAAGCAATACAATAGTCTATAAAAAATATGTTACGTTTTATTTACATTCTAAACTCATTAAATTCAATTTTTCCATTATTCCCAATAAAATATCTTATATTCACCCCATCTCGTTTCAAAATTTTCCTAACATTCTTATAAGAAGTTTTATAATATAAAAAACTTTCATATAAAATTTCTTCATTAAAATGCCTATATACTTTTGCAATCTCTCCATATTTATATGGAATTTTTAATTTCACAAATCTAATTGTTACACCTTCATTTCTAATAAATTTTTCTTTATCCAGTTGCACAAGCACAGCCTTATTATTCATTTTACATTTTTTTAAATCTTTTTGATTGAAATCAAAATTAAAAATCAAATCCGACCTAACACAACTTTTTTCTTTATTAGTAGAAACATTAATTATAATTCCATACTCATCTAGCATCTTTTTCTCAAGTACTCTAAAAGCAAGCACATCATCAGTAATTATATTTAAAATCTTACATTCCTTCGCAAATTCAACAACATTCTGATTAGTCAATTCCGTCGGCTTATTAACTAAAATCGAAACCTCTAAATCGCTTTTCTTAACATTTTTTATATATGCAATTTTATTAAAAATGTCATATGGTAAAAACCTAAATAACCATCTTCCATCTAGTATTTCAATTTTTTTTTCTCTAATCCACTTTACAAATCTTTCATTTTTTAGCAACAACTCCGCACAAACAACAGTCTTTATATCAAGTTCAAACAATTTCTCATATAAATTATTTAACATCTTTTCATTTATAACATCATTTTCTTCAGCAATTAAAGTAAAAAAATTATCATTCTTTTTTATAAATCCAAAATAATTACATAACTTGTAAACGCACCAGCTAAGCCACTTTGGAAGTTTTCTTTTAGTCACTTCAACATAACTATTTAAATAATCTATATAAACAACACCTTTATTTTCCACAAAAAATCACCTTCATAAAGATTATGAAGGTGATTCAAACTTATTCTATTTTCTTTCATTAATTTTTATATGAATTTCATCTAATTGCTTTTGTGTAACCCTTGCAGGCGCTCCCATCAATAAATCTTGAGCCTTAGCATTCATTGGGAAAGCTTGTATTTCTCTAATTGTTTCCTCACCAGCAAGCAACATTATAATTCTATCAATTCCAGGTGCAATTCCAGCATGTGGTGGAGCACCGTAATGAAATGCATTATACAAAGCAGAGAATTTTTCTAATATAGTCTCTTCCTTATAACCAGCTATTTCAAAAGCTTTAATCATTATCTCAGGTGAATGATTTCTAACAGCACCTGAAGCAAGCTCTATACCATTTCCAACAATATCATATTGATATGCTAAAATATCTAAAGGCTCTTTAGTTTCTAGTGCTTCCATTCCACCTTGAGGCATTGAAAATGGATTATGACAAAATTCAATTTTTCCATTATCAACTCTCTCATACATTGGAAAATCAACAATCCAGCAGAATTTATAAACAGAATCATCAATTAAACCTAATGTTCTTCCAAGCTCATCACGAATTTGTCCACCAAGTTTTGAAACAACAGGCTCATGTTCAGCAATAAAAAATATTGCATCACCAGCATTTGTATTTGTTTTTGTAAGCAATGCTTCTCTAGATTCATCATCAATAAACTTAGCAATAGGTCCTTGTAAAGATCTATCATCTCCGACCTTAAGCCAAGCTAATCCCTTTGCCTTACACTCTTTTATAGCAAAATCTGTCATATTCTCAAACCATGTACGAGGTTGGCTTGCACCATTTGGTACAGAAATAATTCTAACAATTTTCCCATTAAATACTTTCAAATCTATTTTTTCAAAAATATCAGAAACATCTTCAATTACAAGTGGGTTCCTTAAATCTGGCTTGTCTGAACCATATTTAAGCATAGCCTCTCTATATGGAATTCTTGGAAATGGATATTCAGCTATTTTCTTATCAGAAAACTCCTTAAACACATTATAAACAACATCTTCCATAACGGCAAAAACATCTTCTTGAGTTGCAAATGCCATTTCCATATCTAATTGATAAAATTCACCTGGAGTTCTATCAGCTCTAGCATCCTCATCTCTAAAACATGGAGCTATTTGAAAATATTTATCAATTCCAGCAACCATCAATAATTGTTTAAATTGTTGAGGAGCTTGAGGAAGTGCATAAAACTTTCCTGGATAAATTCTACTTGGAACTAAGTAATCTCTTGCACCTTCAGGAGATGAACTTGTAAGAATTGGAGTTTGAACCTCCAAGAAATCTTTCTTAACCATTTGCTCTCTCATAAATTGAATAACTTTTGCTCTTAATATTAAATTATTTTTTAATTTCTCATTTCTTAAATCTAAGAATCTATATTGTAATCTTAAATCCTCACGAACATCCCTACTAGACTCAATTTCAAAAGGTAACTGTTTAGTTCTCTTACCCAAAATTTCTATTTTTTCAGCAAACAACTCAACCAAACCAGTATCCAATTTTTCATTAATAGTATCCTCTGATCTAAGTCTGACAGTTCCCTCAACAGAAATAGTAGACTCAATAGGAATTCTAGTTGCAAAATCAACTAACTCCCCATTACCAGAAGCAACAATCTGAGTAATACCATATTGATCACGCAAATCAATAAAAATTACACCACCCAAATCTCTAATAGTTTGAATCCAACCGGCAAGCTTAATATGCTCACCAACATTTTTTTCTCTAATAGTGTTACAAGTATAAGTTCTGTATTCGTTCATAACTCCACCCCTTTAATTTATATATATTTTTTTATTAACATTATTTAAATTTGCTTTTAACGACGTAATTGGACAATATCTTCAATTCATTAAAAAAAGCCCTCGTCCTTGGACTAACCCAAGGGACGAAAGCTAACCTCCGTGGTACCACCCTAATTGAAAATAAAATTTCCCACTCTATAAAAAATGCTCCGACATGTTTCACAATCATTTCAACCAAAATTACTCTCAGCCACAGTAATTCTCTCTTTCTAGTCTTCTATCACAATTGCTTTGTGCCATCAACGCATAAAATATTCAAATTAAAATCTATTTTACTCAGTTTTTCCAACTTTGTCAATAGTTATTCAAAAATTAATATGTAAACCAAAGTCCGCTATCTTTCAATTCCTTTATCTTCTTTTCATGTTCAGTATTAGTTTTTGAAAAATAAACCTTACCATTTTTATCAGCAACAAAAAATAAATTATCAGTATCATCATGCTCTAAAACAGCCTTAATTGAAGACTCACTAACCATACAAATAGGGCCAACAGGAATCTTACCATTCATTGTTGTAGAACGAGTATTATATGGATTTTGTGTTGCAAGCTCATTTGCTGTTAAATCTCTCTCACTCATATCTATTTTCAAAGCATAATATGTTGTAACATCACTTTGTAATGCCATATTTTTATTTAATCTATTAATAAATACATCTGCAACACCAGCTCTATCTTCCTCGTTTTTAGCCTCAAGCTCAACAACAGAAGCTAAAGATAAAATCTCATGAACTGAATAATCACTCTTTTTAATCTCATCTTTATAAGGAGTTAAAACAGCATCCATTTTATCTAACATTTTCTCAAATATAGTTTTAACATCAACATTCTTATCTTCAAAAATATATGTATCTGGATATAAATATCCTTCCAATGAATAATAAATATCTTTATCTTTAATATCATCATCAATGAACCAATATTTATCTATTAATGTATCCAAATATTCTTCATCAGATAATAATTCATACACCTGATTTTTAGAATTATTTGTTTTTTCAGATATTGTTGATGCAATCCATCTCATATTTTTACCTTCTGGGAAAGTAATTGTAACAGTCTCATCAACAATATTTCCCTTTTCCAATTGAGCAATTATATCAGCAACAGACATATTCTTGTCCAATTCATACTTTCCCGCTTGCATAGCAGTTCTCTTATTTAACTTACAAAAAATCTTAAAAGCGTCAGCATTTTTTATTAAACCGCTTTCTTCAAGCTGAGACGCTATTTTAGAAATGCCACTTCCACCTGCAATTTCAACTACAACTTTTTCACTACTTGATTGAACAGGTTTAATCTCAGATTTATACCAAATATTAACTCCTATCCCGGCAACAATAACAATTATTAATAATAAAAACATTATCATCCCAATTCTAACTCTTCCATTCTCTCTTCTCTCCATAACTCCTCCTATATAACTACATTGGCAATATCTTTCACTATATCTTTGTCAAACCCAGGTTGACTAACAACTATTAAAAAACATCCATTAGAATTAACGTATGCCTTTAATTCCTTTAAAAATCTATAATAATTATCATTATTAGAAATAGCTGTAATATTCATTTTTATACCAATATTCTTTGAAGAAAGTCCTTTATTGGTTGTAATCTCTTTAGCAACATTTGAATTAATCTCTTTTACTAACTCTGTTCTTGTTTCATAATCAACTATCTTATCATTAAAATCTTCATATGTAGAATCATTTACTTCAATTACTATATCATTTTTCAAATCAAAGTTGGTAAAATCTTGAATAGACAGCTCTAAATTATCTCTTTCCTGTGCAAAATCAATTAATTTTGATTTCTTAACATAACCAATTTGATAATCTTTTGTCTTAACCTTTATCCACTTTTGATTTACATCACCAAGTATAGTAACCTTATCCCCCTGTGCTAAATTCTCTACAGTTTTAGAAATACCCGTCATCTTATATTTTAACTTTGTATCTCTGTTAACAGTAGCAACATTTTTCTCTTCATCTAACTTATCAATATTCAATCTATTTTTATCTTTTAGATATTCAACATCAATATTATAAACATCCGTCAATTCTGAAAGTGGGAAATAAAATACACCATCTCTTGAAATAACACTTCCCTTAATCTTTGTGAAAGTGCTATTTATATACATATTATTTTTACCTTCAGTAATTTCTAATATTTTATTTTGTGAAATAGATATATATCTTCTTAAATTACTTTCATCTTTTTCATAATATAATTCTTTATCAAAATATTTTTTCATATCATCTTCTGAAAAATAAATTACATTATTCTCATCAATATAAACATCATGAACTAGTTCAGCATTTGTATCATTTTGAATCATAACAATTAATTTAGAATTATCATCTTTTTTAAAGTAAGCCGCATATCTCAAGATGTTTAAAACAATAACCAATAAAATAGCTACTATAACTAATTTGCTCAATAAACTATTTTTTCTAATTCTTAACTTCATTTTCTTTTTGCTTTTTCTACTCATTTATTTATCTCTTTCTCAGATTTCTTAAAAAACCTGTCACAATTTGTCTTTTATATTTATATCATAAAAATATCTTTTATTAAATACTAATTAATAAAAATATTGTTTTTTTTGAAAAAAAGCTTTATTTCTAGGCATTTCTATGTTATAATTGTAATGTAACTATGGAAAAAATTACATTTAAAATAAATATTATATAATTTTAGGGAGGAAAATATGAAAATTTTTCTATTAATATTAGTTGTATTATTAATCGTGATACTAGTAAAATCAATCAAAGTAGTTAGACAATCTGAAGTGTATATAATTGAAAGATTAGGTAAATTCCACAAAGCAGCAGATGCAGGTTTAACAATTATTATACCTTTTATAGATCAAGTAAGATCTGTCGTAAGTTTAAAGCAACAAACTATGGATGTTCAACCACAAGAAGTTATAACATCTGATAACGTTACAATAACAATTGACACAGTTGTATTCTATAAAGTTATAGATCCTGCAAAAGCAGTATACGAAATCCAATCTTTGAAAAAAGGTATTGAATATTTATCAATCACAACAATTCGTGATATCGTTGGTAAAATGGAATTAGATGAAACATTCAGTTCAAGAGATTCCATAAACGAAAAATTAAAAGAAATCCTTGATGAAGCAACTTTCCAATGGGGATGTAGAATAGACAGAGTTGAAATTAAAGATATTACTCCTCCACCAGATATTAAAGATGCAATGGAAAAACAAATGAACGCAGAAAGAAATAAAAGAGCTTTAATTCTTCAAGCTGAAGGTGAAAGACAATCTGCAATCACACTTGCTGAAGGTAGAAAAGAAGCTGCAATCTTAGATGCAGAAGCAGATAGAGAAGCTAAAATCAGAAGAGCTACTGGTGAAGCTGATGCAATCAAACAAGTAGCTGCAGCAAAAGCAAAAGAAATTCAAATGGTTTATGATGCAATCAAAGAAGCAAACCCAGATGATAAACTTGTTCAATTAAAATCATTAGAAGCACTTGAAGAAGTTGCAAAAGGTGATGCAAATAAAATATTCATACCATTCGAAGCAACATCTGCTCTTAGCAGTTTAGGTTCTATAAAAGATGTAATGTCAGATGACAAGAAATCTAAAAAAAGAAAAAATACAGCTCGTGATGAAGCTGAAAGAATTGTAGAACAAATGCACAATGATGAAAATTAATTAAAATATATCATATAGCGGACTTTAAAAAGTCCGCTTTTTATTTTTTTCCTAAAATATCTGTAAGTGCATACACCAACTGCTCAACATCCTCTGCAGTATTTTCTTTCCCAAAAGTAACCCTAAGCGAACTCTCTGCAATCCTAACATTATGAGTCATATTCATCAAAACAGACGAAGGCATTGGAAGTCCAGCACTACAAGCAGAACCACTTGAAGTACAAATTCCCCTCTTATCAAGTTTCTCAACAATATCTGCACCCTTATATCCTAAAAACGAAATATTCATATTACCAGATAGCCTATTATTAACATCTCCGTTCACATGAACATTTCTAAATAACTGCAACACAGATTTCGCATATAAATCTCTTAATTTAATAAGATGCTTATTATACGTAACCAAATTAGAATCCGCAATTTCAATAGCCTTACCCAAACCAACAATTCCGGCAACATTCTCAGTTCCAGCCCTCTTCTCTTTTTCCTGATGTCCACCATCCTGCTGTCTTAAAAATTTTATACCATTTCTAACATACAATGCACCAACACCCTTAGGCGCATAAAACTTATGACCTGACATTGAAAGAGCATCTATATTCATTTTTCTAACATCTATCTTAACATTCCCGATTGCCTGCACACTATCAGTATGAAAAATAATATTATTCATTCTTGCAATTCTTCCAATCTCTTCAATTGGCTGAATTGTACCGACTTCATTATTAGCGGTCATTATAGAAATTAAAATTGTATCTTTTCTAATTAATTTTTTCAAAGCATTAATATCAATTATTCCACTTTCTAAAACAGGAACATATGATACCTCAAAACCTTCCTGCTCTAAAGTTTTACAAGTTTCCAAAACAGCTGGATGCTCAATACTACTAGTTATAATATGCTTCCCATATCTCTTATTTGCTTTTGCTATTCCCTTAATTGCTAAATTATCACTTTCACTCCCACAACTAGTAAAATATATTTCTTCACTATTGCAGCCAATTGCATTTGCAACCTGCATACGAGCCCTCTCAACTGCAGACTTGCTAACTTTTCCTATACTGTATAACGAAGAAGCGTTACCATAATTATAACTTAAATATGGTAACATCTCTTTCAAAACAACATCATCAACTTTTGTAGTAGCAGCATGATCTAAGTAAATAATATTCTCCATATAATCATTCCTTTTTATTATTTACTATATAATATGCAAAATAACCATTTCTTTGTTACAACTAATATTTTATAAAAATTTTTCATATACTCTTCATTCTGTAAAACTCATTGCTAAATAAAGATTTTATATTTTTTATAAATTAAAGCTTCGTATAAAATAAAACTCATATAGTTTTCATTTATAAAATTTCATTGAAAAAATTTCTTAAATTCTCTTTTTATCCTACTTTAAGTTAACTATTAGAAAATATTTTTCAACTTCATATCATCTTTTTCTTCAATATGCTTTATAATAAATGCCATCTTATCTAACGATTCAAACGCTTCTTCCTGCTCTAGCTCACAATAAGTTTTCAAAGAAGTATACTCAGTCATCACCTTTTCAAGCTCATCATGCTCAATAAAAAAAGACAACAAATTTTCATACTTCTGCCAATACTCATCTATTTTCTCAATTTTCTCATTAGCCTCTCCATATTTTTCATCTTCAATCAAAGGTCGTAACTCACTCAATTCATCTAAAACATGATTCAATTTACTATCCTCATATTTTCCAACCCCAATATTAAGTCCAATAATCCCAATTAAAATAATTACAGTAATAACTATTTCTTTTGACATCTTTTACCTCCTTTTTGTTGACAAAAAATATTATTATTCCCATCAATCGTAACAATTAAAGCATCTTCAGGCTCAAATCCGAATTTACTGACTTCCTCTTCAAGCCAAGTATAATCCTTATTAATCTTATTTAAATTATCATATTGAATAACACCATCAATTACTAAATCATATGCAATACCTTCATACTTAGCACTAAGCTCCATATCTTCTAAAGTAGGATTTCTTTTCTCAGGCTTCAAAATAACATTTATTTCACCACTCGTTTCTAATATCGCATATTCAACATCACCAATATTAAAAACATCTTTTCCTCTAAGTCTTTCCTGCAATTCATTAATAGTATATCTTTCCTTTATTAAAACCTCTTCATCAATTTTTCCTCTAAATATTAATATAGAAGGCTTTCCACAAATTGCTTGTCTAAACTTAATACTTTTTAAATTGCCAAAAGAAATCATCAAATGCATAATAAGCAATCCAAGTATAGGAATAATTCCATTAAAAATAGGAACACCAATATCAGACATTGGTATTGAAGCCAAATCCGCTATCATTATTGAAATAACCAATTCAAACGGTTGGAGCTGACCAATCTCTCTCTTTCCCATTCCCCTCATAACCAATAAAACCAATATATACAATACAATCGTTCTAATTAAAATAACTAGCATATTCAAAACCTCAACATTTTTCCAATATATTCTTATTTTTTCACAAAATTTTTTTATTATGCATAAAAAAAATTTTTTTGTCAAAAATAAATATAGAACAAAAACAGACATTTAAGTTTGTGTAGTTTTCACTACATATATTAGATGTAATACTTTTTGTTCGTTCGCCAAATTAATTTAAAATTTGGATGAACTACTAGCCAAAGGCTTAATACTGTAGGAGGTTCAAAATGGACAATAATAATTCAAATGTGCAAACTTCCTCTACAATGGGTGTTGTTGGTCAGATTATAGGTAGATTAATTGCAGCAGCTGTAATACTTGGAGTAACTGCCTTTTTCACACCTGGTTTTACAATAAATAATTTTTGGTCTCTTGCCTTAGCAGCAATCGTATTAACAGTTATGGATTATTTAATAGTAAAATTTACAGGGTTACAGGCAATGGCATTTGGTAAAGGATTTGTAGGCTTTGTTTTGGCAGTAGTGATTTTATATGCAACGCAATTTTTTGTCGCTGGATATACAATTTCATGGATGTCAGCTATAATTGGTGCTCTTATTTATGGAGTTATTGATTATATTTTACCTGGCGAGCAAGGAATGTAACGCAAAACATTGCCATAGTTTGAGCAGATAATTTTTATTTGTTCAAAAAAAGAAAGTATTACTAAAATAAACTTTTTTAAGTGTATTTCAGCAATACTTTCTTTTTTATATAACTATTGCAAAAGAAAAAAGAAAAAGTACATATAAAATTTTTGAATCATCGCGCAGGGACCAAACGAGCGAAGCGAGTTCGATTGAAGCATTCTACCCGATTTGAAAATAAGGTTATCCTAAGGATTTTTCTCCAAAGATAACCTTATTTTCAAGATTCGAAGAATGCGACAGCAAGATGTGAAAAAATTTTCATATGTACTTTTTCTTTAATCTTTTCTAATAATATATAATTATATTTTTGAAACATTAATCAGCAATGTATTCAAACATTTTGACAAAAATCTTATTAACATCAGTAATTGGTTCTGTAAAAGTAATATCAACCATTTCATAAGGGTGAATACCATAATCACTACTTATATGTGTTCCCATACCTAAGTAACTCTCAGTTTTATCATAAAAGTCATAACCTGCACTAAAATAAGCATCAGGTTGATTTGAATTTTCGCCATAATACAATGCACAAATCACACTACCAGAATAACCATTCTCTTCAGGTTGATAATAAACTATACTAGTATTAATCTTAGTCTTTCCATTCAAATAACTTTCAAGTAATCTATTATATTCATCTTTATCTTGAACAGAAAGAGATTCAGCATCGTATGATTTCACTCCATTTTCAATACCAGTCACTGTTGCAGTTCCTGTAACAAAATCACCAACTTGAACTTCATCAGCTGTTTTATTAATAAGCTTTCTTGATGATAGCATTACCTTTCCAAGCTCTTTTGAATATTGATTCGCTTCATACGCAATTGTAATTTCATCTGCATCTTTACTCTTTACAACGCCAGAAATACTCTCAGTTGTACCAGTTAAATTATCTACATATTTTACATCATCATAATTATAATAAATACAATCTGTGTTAACAATTTTACTAACTAAAATCAAATCTGCATTATAACCAGAAGGAGCTGTAGAAGCTACTGCATAATCATTTCCAGCAAAATTAATTTTAACATTTCCAACATTAACTTTATAATCCTTAACATCATATTGAGATAATATTAAAATTCCTTTTCTATTTTCAAACTTTCCTTCAATAGCATCCGCATTATCAAATTTCAATCTATACTGATTTGAAATTTTGTTAAAATCATCATATGAATCAAAAACTTTTACATATACTTTTTCATCTTTTACATTTTTAAAATCGTATGTAGAAGGTAATGCTTGATATTGGTTCATTGAATCAACTTTCTCACTACTCATATCATAACCTGTTTTATCTTTTACAGCCTCAGTATATGCCTCAACAATTTTATCAATATTACTTAACTTAGATGATATAACAATTCCATCAGCATCTTGCATTTGAATTACACCTATATCAGAAGTTAAATTGAAAATAAAATTTTTACTAATTGTCTTATAATCAAACTCAATAAACTTAGCTGTTGATTTTAAAGAATTTATATCATTTTCAGAAATTTTTTCTTCATCCTTTTTATTAATATTGTTTTTACATAAATCAACAAGCTCTGAATATTTTTCATAATCAGGTGTTATCTCATAATATTTTGAATCATATTTAAAAATAATTCTATCTGGTGTTTTTATTAATTCTTCATCATCAGTTGGAGTTTCAACTTTATTCTCCGGTTGTTTGTTTTGAAATTTATTATTAAACCAATACCCTAAACAAAAGCAAGCAAAACAAATAATAATAACACATACAATACCAAATATTTTCTTTTTCATATTAATATATTCCTTTATTTATTTTTATTCCAGCCCTCTTTTACAACTTGTCTTTCTCTTGCAATTGCTAAACTATCAGCTGGTACATCCTCTGTAATTGTTGAACCTGCTGCAACTAAAACATTATCACCTAATTTAACTGGAGCAACTAAGTTTGTATTAGATCCAACAAAACATTTATCTCCAATTATTGTTTTATGCTTATTTACACCATCATAATTACATGTAATTGATCCACATCCAATATTTACACCAGTACCAATCTCGCAATCACCCATATATGATAAATGAGGTACCTTGCTACCATATGCAACTTTTGTTTTCTTAATCTCAACACAGTTACCAATTTTAACTTTATCAGCAAGAACGCATTTCTCTCTAATATAAGCATTAGGTCCAATCTCACAATCTTCACCAATTACGCAATCAGATTTTATTGTAGTATTTGGATGAATTACAGTATCTCTGCCAATCTTAACATCTTCATAAATATATGTAGTATCCGAATCTTCAATTGTAACACCATTTAACATATGCATTGTGTTAATTCTCATTCTTAAAACTCTACCTAAAAGCTCTAATTGAACTCTATCATGAACTCCAAGAATCTCAGTATTATCCTCAACTATCATAGCACCAATTTTCAAATCTTTTGACTTCATAATTTTTATAACATCAGTTAAGAATATTTGACCATTTTCATGAGCTTTTAATTCTTTAACAGCATCAAGCAAAGACTCAATATCAAAACAATAAATTCCTGAATTTATCTCTTTAATTTTTTTAGTCTCAGCATCAGCCATAGACTCTTCAACAATCTCTAAAACTTCTCCAACTTCATTTCTAACAATTCTTCCATAACCAGTTGGATTATCAGAAATAGCGGTAAGTAAAGTTACAGCCTCTCTTTCATTTCTATTTCTATCTATTAATTTTTCAACAGTCTCTTTTCTAATAATAGGAACATCACCATATAAAACAATAACTTGACCAGACTTAGACTCAAGCTCTGGAACAACTTGCATCATTGCATGACCAGTTCCCAAAAGTTCTTCTTGAACAACATATTTTGTTCTATCTTTTAATACATCAATTATTTGTTCTTTTTGTTCACCAACAACTGTAATAATCTCATCACAATCATTCTTCTCAGCTACTTCTACAACTCTAGAAACTAGCTCTTTTCCATATAATTTATGTACCAACTTTGACTTTTTAGAATTCATAGCCTCGCTTTTACCAGCAGCCATAACTATTGCAATTTTATCTTTTTTCATAACTTATCATCCTCCTTAAAAAGATAAATGTATTCTATCACAATGCATATCTTTTTTCAATTATTTTACTTTCTTCTTCAAATTTAAATTTTTTATAATTATTATATCTCAAATAAGTTTCATATTAGAGCCAAAGGGGACATTAATAACATTTGCACTTGTTTTACTTTTTTAAGTCCGCGTATTTGTTCGCGCGCAAAATTTGCAAATCAAATATCTGTGCATTGTTGTTTTATATAATAGGATGTTCAAAAAAGTTTCATATTATATAAAAAAGCCATGCACGAATCTGCATAACGCAACCCATACATAGCCCCATATTCATTTATTAATTTCTACAACTACACCATATATAGATTAACGCAATGAGCGCTAAGATTACTAGAGTAGTTGCTATTGCATAAAAGTAAACAGCACCAATAGTTGCAACAATTGTTGTTTGAGCTCCTATAATTATTCCAATAACAACGGCAAATAAACCAATTATCGTGTATAAAACTCTATATAAACAACAACATTTTTTGTCTCTTCTATTACAACAAATTGTAACTTGTGGTTCCATATCTGCACCTCCTAGAATCATCAGATTAATATATTATATGATTATTCAGGTTTTATGTTACCCTTCTAGTTCTGTAACTATAAATCATTATATTTTATATTACCTTTTAACTCTGCAGATTTAGAATATTCACATTCATATTTTCTTTAATTCTATAATTCTAAATTATTCAGATTTCATATTGCTCTTTAATTCTATGATTCTAAATTATTCAGATTTCATATCACTCTTTAATTCTATGATTCTATATCATTCCGACTTCATATTCCCCTTCAATTCCGTAGCTCTAGTAAGAATATTATAACCGAACTTATCCTTCAACTTATCCATAGTATCATCCAATTTTTTATTCTTAGAATCTTCCTTCATATCAAAAATTGAAAGTTGCATCTCCTCTTTTTCAACCAAACCATCAGCCCTAACACCAATTAACCTAATTGGCTCACCAATAAACAACTCCTTCAAAAGCTCTTTCGCAACACTCAAAATCTCACTCGTCGAATCAGTTCTCCCCATTAACTTCTTCTGATGAGAATAACTTTTAAAATTATTATTTTTAAGCTGAACATTCACAACAGTCGCATACATATTTTCTTTTCTTAATCTATAAGAAACCTTCTCAACCAATTCAACCAACGTAACCTCAAGCTCATCTAAAGAAGCAACATCATATGGCAAAGTTATACTATTTCCAATACCTTTAGGCTTTTCAGGTAAATAATTTACCTCCTCGCCACTCTCCCCATTTGCATATTTCCAAATAGTATATCCATACTTTCCAAACTCTTTTATTAAAACAGCTTTATCAGTATTAGCCAAATCTCCAACAGTCCTTATCCCCATTCTATTCAACTTAGGAATTGATTTCTTACCGACTAAAAACATCTCAGAAACGGGCAATCTCCACAATTTATCCTTAATCTCCGACTTAAATAACGTATGAATCTTATCAGGCTTCTCAAAATCAGAAGCAATCTTAGCCAAAATCTTATCATCAGAAACACCAACATTAACAGTAAATCCAAACTCTTTTTTTACACGTTCTTTAATCTCGATACCAAGCTTAATCAAATCCACACCAGGTTTCAAATATTCAGTCAAATCTAAAAAACACTCATCAATTGAAAACCTTTCCACCTTCTCCGTATACTCTAAAAAAAGCTTATATAGTTTATTTGAACAACTTCTATAAAGATCAAAATCACCTGGAATAACAATTATACTTGGACACTTTCTCCTCGCCATGTACAAAGGCTCAGCAGTTTGAATGCCAAACTTTTTAGCAACATTACTCTTAGCAACAACAATCCCATGACGCTTAGCCTCATCACCACCAATAACCGCTGGAATCGTTCTCAAATCAACCCTATCGCCCTTCTTCAACCTATCAACCGCAGTCCAAGACAAAAAAGCATTATTAACATCAATATGTAAAAACTTTCTCTCCATAAAAATCCAATTCTTCCCAGCGCTAATTTTAACCGCACTCATATTTTACCTGTAATCATTATAAAACATATGTTCTTATTAGTCAAGCAATTTTTCTTGATTTATTCATAAAAATGTGATACAATACAAAAGCTTTTAATCTAATATGCATATCAAAAAAGAAAATGAATATAGATATTAACAACAATTTAAACAAAAAAATCTCAAATTCAGATTTTCTAAAAAAATTAGGAGGTACACTAGAAAATATGAAGTATTTTTCAGTAGACAGAAAAGAAGGGCAATATACAATTTTACAAAATACCGTAACAAAAAAAATGTATGAAATAAAAACATCTAAACTACCTCCATTTCTAAATGATGGAGACATATTGAAAAAAATCGGATTTAATTATGAATTTGACTTTCAAAAAACAAGAGAACTTCAAGAAACAATGAGACAAAAAATGAACGAAAATTGTATAAAACCTTAAAACAAAAAAGAACCCTCTTCATTAAACTAAACAGTTTAACCAAGAGGGTTCAATTATATCATTTTAATAATTTCCATATACATAAATTTCATGACTTTTTACTTTGTACAAATACCATAAAATCACATCAACTCTATCCTCTATTGAATTTTTATCAATAATATATATAACTTCATCAAGCTTTAATATTGGAATATCAACGTTAACCTTTAAACCAGTAATTGCAACCTTTTTATAATCTTCATTTAAAAATTCCAAAATCTTATTCTGATCTGAATTATTCAAATTACGATAAGCTAAACATAACAGTTTCATAAAATCTTCATTTGCTAAAATCAAATCTTTTGTATTATTTAAAAATTCTAAATCAATGCATTTATTTTCCTTCTTAGCATAATATAATACATACAATATATATGTTAAAACAGCTTTTTTATCTTTATTAGCAAAAATTTTATAATACTCATTAACTTTTCTATCTAATATTGTCTCTATTCCTTCTTTTCGTATATAATCTGGAACATCAGTAAACACAGGCGCTCTTCTTGTTCTTACATGAGGTATATCTCCATAAGAATCTGTAGAACTATAATATTGCTCCATTCCTGATATTCTTCCAGGGAAATCTTTTAAAAATTCCCAACTCAAATCAGTCTCTTGATATTTTGCATCAGCAGTTAACTTATCCTCTCTAACATACACTGTTATAAATGACGTATATCTAGAATTAATATTATACTCTTCTGATAATTCAATTATCTTATTTTTATATTCCTCTTTTTCCTCATCCTGTGCATTTTTTATACATTCATATAATTTATCAATTTCCTGTTTTACAAATAAAATTTCTAAATCAACATCTGTTCGAGTTATCTCATCTTTTCTAATCTTCCAAACATACTCTTTACCTAAAACTTTTCCTTTAAGTTGTATATCATCACTCAATTCTTCAATTTTTGCAAACACATTATAAAACTCATAATTAAATAAAGCATTCTCCTCTTTTATCTCATCTATCACTTTATTTTTTCCATAATCAATTTCAAAATCTTCTAATAAAGGCGTCTGAATTCTTGCAAAAGTTCTTATAACCTTATCATCAATTTTCTCTTTAGGTTGTATAAATTCTGCCTTACCATTACCTATCTTAGCTAATTTTTTTATAAAAGATGAATTAACATTCGAATCTATACCAAATACAAACAACCTACCATTATTTATATTAGAACTAATATAATTTACAATTTCATCCTCATTTGCAACCTGTCCGTCTGTAAATAAAAGTATAGTTTTATCAACATTTTTTTCATACAAAGCAAACTTCAAAGGATTTAAAATTTCAGTTCCATCCTTAGCATTCAAACCATTAATATATGTTATAGCTTTTTCCAAATTCTCTTCATTAAACTCAATTGAATTAATGCTCATAGCCTCAAACTCTGTAGCAAAAGGAATTATATTAAACTTATCTCCAACATCCAACTGCTTCAAACACTCAATTACAGCATTTTTCGTTTCATCTAATTTTCTACCTCTCATAGATCCAGATACATCAACTATAAACTCATATTCTTTCTCACTATCTTCATAAACATCCATAATCTCTGGCATAAATGATAAATATACCATTTCCTTACCATCTCTAGTTTTAGAAACTACCGCTCCAGAAGTCAATTCATTTTTTAACTCAATATTTAATTTAAAATCCTTAGACACATCATGATTTAAAATTTCAACCCCTTCACAATCTTCCTTATCAATAATATTTATATCATGACTTGGTGAATTAATCTCCTTTATATTCAAAGCCTTGCTTATATCAATATTAAAATCAATAGTATAACTAACTTTATTATATTTTATATCACTAACAAGATTTGAATTGTACTTAGGAGTAACCAATGTAGGAATAAAAATTTGTATTATATTATCAACAACCTCGAACTTATCAATATAACAAATTTTTACTCTAACCTCTTCATCAACATCAATCTTTCCAACTGAAATCTTAAAAACATTATCAGTCTTTTGCTCCATCATATACGCACTATCACCATCAGCCAAAGCATTTTGATATTCCCTTTTAGCAGTCTCATTTTCTTTGCATACACCCTTTAAAATTTTATCACCAACATCAATTTCAAAACCAACAACAGTAGCAGAATCAGCTATTGGAAAAGTATAACCAACTTCCAAAACTTCATTCAATTCATTCTTATACACCTGCTCTATCTCAAACGTTCCAAACTTTCCAATAACCTTTCCTGCTATTTTAATTTTCTTTAAAGTTAACTCTTTCAAATCAACTAACTTCATACTAATCCCCCATCATTTTTTCAACATATTTTTTTACATTTTCAATAATATATCCATACTTCTCTTCATTTTCTTTCGAATAATGAATTTCAAATATGTCACATATATTTTCTTTAATGTACACCTCTCGCTCTTCCTTATTAATAACCTTAGCCTTCACCTCTTTAGCACTTTTACGAACCTTCTCTTTAGGATTTTCCAAAATATACTCACGTATTTTATTCAAGGGCATATACTCTGCTTGAAGCTTTTTAATTAGAAGTATTCTCTCAAGGTGCTCATCATTATATAAACTATTTATCCCAGTTCCCTCAGGCGGTAACAATAAACCTTTACTTATATAATAATGAATTGTTCTTTTGGTAACCCCAGCCTTTTCTGCAAGTTCCGATACCTTATACTTCATTCTTCTCACCTCTTTGACATTATTTTATCATCATTACGTAACGATGTCAAGTACTTTTTATTTCACTAATTTTTTCACATAAAAAAGATCAATTGCTGATTAAAACCAACAATTGATCTTTATACTCCTCAAACTATTAAAATATTACTCTCTTTCGCCATCAATATAATATTCCCAAAACTCAAATGTCCCTTCGCCTCTATCGGTTCATCAAACATTTGAACATCCTCTACTTGCCAACCAAAATTTTCACTAAAATTAATTTTGCCATCTAACCAAACCATCTTCAATCACGGGATATTTTATAATTTTATCTCCATCTAAATTTTCTTTAAACATATTCACCCCAGTAATCTGATGATTATTATAAGTAGTATAATAATAAATCCCCTTACTAGCATTACAACAAGATGTATAAATTGTTATTTCATATTTACCGTCACCAACATCACAACAACCACGTTGTTGATCAACTGAATTCAATATATGAAAAAACTGACTAACGCTAGACTTTTCATCATCATCTGATACCGAATTCATCTTCACAAAACCAACTCTAACAAACCTTGATTGTGAAGACAAATCTCCAGGTAAACCAATACCCCCCATACCTCTACTATAATATTCCATATTCAATTTATTTGAAAAATTATTTTGAGGTGACTTAGAAGATAAATTCATATATTTATTCAATTCAAACATCTGCTTATCAAATGGCGGATTATTCGTCAAAACTCCAACCGGGTTATCATACACCTTTAAGCCATCCTTCATAGATTCAACTATAATCGCTTCATTTTTATCAGCAATAATCCAATGCAACTGAGCCAATGGAAACTTCTCACTAAAAGGCTCATTAGTTATATTAATATTTTTCAACAACTCTCTTACTTCTTTTACAGTTTCACATTGGCAAAGAATCCATGGAATCAATTCAAATTGAGCAATGTTATCTTTTCCATCAGCACAATCATTATAATAAGCATTTCCAACAAAATTTAATCCTGCAATTCCTAATCCCTTCTCATTAATCGCATCATAATACAATGGATAATCGCCCGCCACATGCGCCATTCCAATTATCGCATAATGATTCTCCATCTTCTTTCCCATTCTAAAATTAAATTCAAAATTTCTTGGTGTTATAATTATTTCATCTCCATAAGAAAATTCATAATCTAACGTCCTACCAAAATAAAAATCTTTTGTTTTATATGTTGCAGCTGTACACATACAATCTCCTCCTAACTATAATAATTATACTATCTTCTTGTATTACAGTAAAGTTTTTTCAAAATTATGAAAAAACTTTGCAAACTCATATACTTTTTTAAAACTTTATCTATATATTTATGCTATACTATCCCATACAATTCCTGTGCCAAGATTTTCATTAGATCTATCAACAAAACAAAATTTCTTCTTGCTAGTTCATTATTTACATTCCAATATATTCAAATTAATATACAAAATAGTTAAAATATTATATAATTAAGAAGCGGTGATAGAAATGATTTTTGGATATTTAAGAGAAACTGAAGAAGAAGCTATAAAAGCAGGAATAGATAGAGATACTGGTTTACCTAGAACAGGATTAGACACTTATTTAAAGTATCTATTTCCTAATATAGATGATTGGATTCATGATAAAATAGTTCCAAATTTATATTATGAAGGAAAAATAAGTAAATTTAGGCCAGATTTTAGAAGTGAAACTTTGAAAATGATTATTGAATTTGATGGATTACCACATTATCAAAAACCAGACATAATATTAAACGACATTCTTAAGAATAAAATTTATAAAGAAAATGGCTATAAAGTAATTAGAATACCTTATTTTATTCAATTAACTAAAGAATCAGTTAAAACATTGTTTGGTATAGATTTAGATATAGATTTATTTGATTTATCATTGGTCAATAAAAATATGTCATTAGGTATTCATTCAAGAGCAACCCCTGCATATTTATGTCCATTAGGAATAAAAAGAATGGCAGAAGACTATATCAAGTTTCCGAAACATTTACAAGTAGATTTGGATTATTTAAAAAAAATCAATAATGATAATTTAACAGGTTTATCTTATTTAGAAAATGAATTAATTAAACTAGGATGGACTGAAGCATAATATAATTAAATATAAATAATGGAAATTTAATTGCAAAAGCTATATCAAAGATTAAATGATTATTTTATAATGATATTAAGAATTTATATTCTAATGTATTAAAAAATATATTCCCATATGTACATTATTACATACCAGCTTATTACTCTCTCCCAGCATTATTTAGAGAGATTCATTAAAGTAAAAAGATCAACTGCCTATTAAATCCAGCAATTGACCTTTTTACTTCTCAAACTATTAAAATATCACTTTTTTTCGCCATCAATATCGTATTCCCACAAACTCAAATCTCTTATCACCTTGCATTATTAATGTAGCCCATGGCTGTTTAATCGTCAAAACTTTCATTCTAAGTGTTTCCTCTCATAATTAATTTCTCAACATTATATTTATTTCATATTATCACTATTCCAAGCCATGCCTGCACCAAGACTTTCATTAGGTCTATCAACAAAACCGAACTTCTCATAAAATCCTTCTTTTCCTTTAGAAGCCCCTAAATAGACTCTTATACCAGGATTCACGCCTCTATACACATTAACTTCATCTAAAATATTATTCATTATACCTGTTCCAATTCCCATACTTTGATACTCTGGTCGAACCATCACATCATGTATATGTAAAAAAATTGTTTTATCACCAATAATCCTTCCATAGCCAATCAATTTATCCTCATCGTACGCACAAACAGAATATAATGTATATCTTAAAGCCTCTTCTACGACAGCATTTTCACGTCTTCCCCATCCAACCGCTTCTGTAAGTTGATTAAACTCATCTACAGTTGGAGTTTTATTGATATATTTAATTTGCATAGTTTTCTCCTAAACTTAATTATTACAATTTTTTAATCGTTATTCTAAATAAAACCTTTTTATTGCATCTCTTCATAATATTCTTTTGCAGGATACTGATCAAAGTACCTTTTTATTAAATTATCACATTTCCATATCTTCCAATCAGATCTATCTTCATAATTATAATACCATAACACATCATTTGGATATTCTATACTCTCTGAAAAATCTTCATTAGAATGAACCCATTCCTCATACTCTGTATTTTCCAAATACAAAGTCTTTTCATATACGCCCTTATTCCAGAAAAACTTTGAAAGATATATTCTATTTTCCTCACACGCATACCAAATTAATTCATCTTTAAACATTTCAACAGCTTTTACTATTGCACAAATTGGGTATAACCATCTAGTTAAAAATTTTATTTCTATCATGCCGTTTCTATTTTTTTCATATGAAAATCCCCAACCATAATAAATACTTTCCCCATACTTTTCGTGATATTTATTTATTGAATCCCTACCTAATATCTTGTTAAATGATATATATGGTTCTTTCAATTTTTCATCTTTTTCAAATGGATAATAATCTATAAAAAATTCATTTAATATTTTCTCTGTACAAACTACTTTATTCAAAACATAATTAGCCATATAAGCACCTCTATTATTCATATTTTCCCTAGTTTCTTTTCATCTATTATCTCACTCAAAATTATTCTTTTTCTCCATTTACATTCTAGCATATTTAAATAAACACTTAAAGAACAGTTTACAATACATTTAATTTCTTTCGCAAACTCCATTTTCTTCGTAAGTTTAAGTATAAAAAAGACACCTTTTAAAGTGTCTATAAAATAATTGGTGGCTGTGACTATCCAAACATTTCTTTTTACCTATTGTTAGGTACGTTATGTCACTAAATCTCGACCTCAATTACTTCTACTAATTTAATTATAGTATTTTTATCGACTTATGTAATTTTTTACTTTTTTCAAACTATTATCACAAATAATCAACCCAATATAATTGAATTGTGCAAATAATCTTTAGTATATTTAAATTAATACCATGTTCATTAAGTCCTAAATCCTTTCTCATTTCTTTATTTACATTCTAATATATTTAAATTAATACTCCATTCCTTTGTACATCGTTTCTTTTTCAAAATAATTTACATTCTAATATATTTAAATTAATACATAAACACCCATTTCAGTCATGACAGTTGATGGTGAAATTTACATTCTAATATATTTAAATTAATACAACAAAATTCAAAAAAAATATGTTGGAGGTAAATTAATTTACATTCTAATATATTTAAATTAATACGATAAGGGTCTTGATATAATAAAGGCTCTCCGCCGTAATTTACATTCTAATATATTTAAATTAATACGGAGATATAGCTTACGAAGGCGACAGAGCTAGAAGTATTTACATTCTAATATATTTAAATTAATACTGTATCTGTATATTCTCCATTTGGCAATTTTCTATTATTTACATTCTAATATATTTAAATTAATACCCCGTTTTAGCTAAATTTATAAGTTGCATACCCATATTTACATTCTAATATATTTAAATTAATACAGGTCTCTCAAAAGGCCTTCATTCTATAATAACAAATTCATCAAATCTGTCTACTTATAAAAAAATTCTAACACAATCTTTCCAAAAAATCTATTCAATTTTCAAAGTACTCTAATATCAACAATTTTCTCGTCTGTCGAAACTACACATTTTTTCCTTTATTTCACATCGACAGATTCATTTTTCACAATTTATAAAAAATTATCAGTCTTATCATCCTCAATCATTCCCAAAAACTCTTTCTCCATCCATCTTTGATTTCTACTCTTAAACAAAATCACACTATCCTTTTTCTCTCTTATATATTCATCCAATTCACTTTTCAACTTCAAAGCCTGCGATTCTAAAAGCTCTCCCTCAAAAACAGAATTTTGTATATGAACCAAATATTTTTTACAAATTTTAAAAACCTTTCTTAATACTCTATTACCTTCTTTATCATCCAAATTTATATCATAAACTAAAATAACATACATATTTACCACCACATTTTAAACCCTTCATATTCTTCATCTTCTAATAAATGTTTAATTAATTTATATACCTCTAACCTCATTAAATATTCATAACTAACTTCTCTATCCAATTTTTTATGCTTTATTTTAGTCTGTAACCTTATATCAATTTCTCTAGTTATCTGCTTTCTAGCCTCATCCTTTATATAAGTAAAATTAAGACCTTCTTGAAAATCTTTCTCTGTTATTTGTCTTTTATTTAACATAGAAAAGATCAATCTATCAGCTATTATCGGCTTAAATATTTCAGAAATATCCAAACATAGCGAAAACCTTCTCTCAGATGGTTCATGCAAATAACTTATTGTAGGATTTAATTGAGTTTTATAAATCTCACTTAAAACTCTAGTATATATAATCGTATTAACATAAGAAATTAATGAATTTATAGCATTATCTGGTGGATTTTTTACTCTTTTTTCAAATGCTATATCTTGATTAATTATCATATTCCAAGATTCATAATACACTTTTCTAATATTGCCTTCTATCCCCATTAACTCAGGAACATCTCTACATAATTTTATTTGCTTTCGTAAATATTCTATCTCCTTCATATATTCTTTTAAGTCTTTTCCTCTATTATTATAATAAGTTAAATTTCTATAAATATTATACGAAGCAGCTTCTATAAAAGCCTGAGCAATATATAATCTTTTCTTCTTATCAGTATAATGTTCAACTTGTTTAATCAACAATTTCCCAGATACCAATGATTCTTTTGAATAATATGTACCTGTATAAAATCCATAATAATTAAAAAAATGTATATTTATTCCGAATTGTGATAAAAAATTTAACAAACTTGTATTAAAATCAAGCTCTGTCATTACATATATATCATCTACTCTTTCAACCGGTATACTCTTTTTAGTATTATCTTTATACACTATTTCTAAAGTATTATCTTTTCTTTGAAGTCTACCACTTTTGTATAAATAGTATGATTGTTTCATTAATAATCATTCCTTTCTATACATAACATAAATCAAAATACGAACATTTCTTGCAAATCTTCGAATTAATTATCTTAGGAGGCTTATCTTGTTTAACAATATTTTCAATATTCTTTATAACATTTTCTAAAATCTCTTTATCTTCATCTTCTAGAATAATCTCTCTTTTTTCCCTTAACAAAGGAAAATCAATTTCTGCTTTAATATTTTCTATACCTTTCTGCTCTAAATAATACATATAATATTTTAATTGCCAAATTCCCGCTTCTTCAATTGACTTAGTTTTTTTAACCTCATGCAATACGGCCCCATTATTTATGAAATCTATATTTATAGTATTATCTATTAAAATTCCCTTTTTTTCTTTTTTATATGTTGACTCATCAATCAATTTACCAATTTGCACAAGTTCACTATTCTGTTCCATATTAATTTGATTCGTAAAATACCACAATCTTCGCTCACATATAAAATAATAATAAACCATTATTCCAGTAATATTCATTAATTCCTCCTATTACAATTCACGTGAATCTATTGAATATCCCTCATCTTCCTTTAGCGATAAACCAATATTTTTATCATATTTCATATCAATAATATATTTTCCTTTTATATATGGACATTCAACTATAAACTTACCAAATCTATATTTATTTTTACTATTAATAGAAATAAATAATTTATTAATGCTTCTTTTTAATTCATATTTCTTCTTTATATCTTTTTCATTTTCATACTCATCAAATAAATCAAGATTCTCATCATACACAACTTTGGGCACTACATCAATATTATCAATATTCCTCAAAATACGTTGAGCATCTTTTTTACTTGTATCATAGTCTACAATATTATCTAATATTCTAAAAGCATCTTTAAAATTCTTATAAAATTTTGTTTCATGTATCATTTCTTTTGAATACAATTTATCTACTAATTCAATCTTTGAGTTCTCATCTAAAACTTCACCACTGTACTGACTCAATAGCTCTATACTTTTCTCATATATCTCCTCATCATATATGTAACCAATTCCACTTGCATCTTTAGTATAAATTTTTACATTTGGTTCATCCTTATCATATTCTCTACTTCGATAACATCTACCCAGTCTTTGAAACAAACTATCTAACGTAGACATTTCTGTATACAACATATCAAAGTCAATATCTAATGAAGCCTCAACAATTTGTGTTGTAATCCATATACCAGTTCCATTTTCAGTTCCAGAAAATTCTTTTATATTTCTCTCTTTCTCACTTCTATCTTCTTGAATAAATCGTGAATGTAATAAATTTATATTCTCAACATTCTCACTTCTTAACTTCTCATATAGCTCTATTGCTCTATTTATAGTATTTACTATTATTAGAACTTTTTTATTTTTAGCATTTTTCTTTATCTCTTCAATATCTTCTTCCATCGCAGAATCTTTCAATAAAACTTTATGTCTTTTTACATCTTTTATAAATTTATTATACTCAAATTTTATCCCCATCTCTGCTAACTTTTCTTTGTAAATTCTAGGAAGTGTCGCTGTCATTATCATGAACCTTCCATTTATATTATTTATCATCTGCAATCCTTTTAGAATAACAGCAACTATCTCTGGTGAATACGCTTGAATCTCATCTATTACTAATTTTGAATAACTTAACGTAGCATAAATTTTTTCATAACCCCTGTACTTAAAAACAAAAGGAAAAATCTGATCAATTGTACAAGTAGTAATTTTCTCATATAAATTTCTAGCCTGCTCAATTTTCGTAAACTCATCTTCTTCATTTTTCTCATCCAAGTAATCCAAAGCAGTTGAATGCAATAAACCTACATGTTCATAACCAATATTTTCTCTTATTCTGTCATAAATAGCATTTATACTTATTCTTAATGGTAATGTGAAAAAAGTTTTATCGCTATCACTCCATAGCAAAGCGCCCTCTGTCTTTCCCATACCAGTCGAACCAATTACTACTACATTCTTATCACTATTTTCTCTAGCAAATTCTTGTAAACCATTTAAGTCATAGTTTTTCTTTTTCATAAATTCATCTACAAACTCTGAAATCTCATCATCAGTTTCATCTTCTACTTGAATCCCTGCTGAACTACAATGATCTAATCTGTGTAGCAATCCTTTCATAATACAATAATCTATATAGTTTTCATCATATTCTGTTATTCTTGCTTGTCCCTCTACCATACCTAAATATACCGTTTTCAAATCTGGAACTTGAATATCTAATTCATTTTCAATTTCTTTAATATTAGGCTCAATATCTTCATGTATTATTTCTTCCAATAGCTCTCTATCAATATGTACCGTATTAACTCTCTCATGATGATAATAAATTGACTGATACACTAACTTTCTTTCCGTCTTTGTTAAATCATATTGTTTATATGGAACAAACATCGGTGAAATCTGCTCATGCTTTATTTCATCATTATTAAATTTAGTATCAATAAATGGTTCTCCTATGTTCTTTCGAATCATATTCTGAAAACCAGAATACACTTTACCAGCATCATGATATTTACAAACAATCTCCATCAACTGCCAAAATCTTTCTTCAGGCATATCAATCACTTGCACTATTTTGGAACCATATTTTCTTTTTAATATCTCTAAGTTCTCCAATAATTTATCTGTATGTTCTTTTATTGTTTCTATTGGTTTAGATTTTGCATAATATTTATAATTCATTCTGAATCCTTTCACTATAAAAATAGATATTATCTCCGTCCTCGTCTTGTAGCACTTCATCTAAACTTTTATTAGTATATTTCTCAACATATTTTACATTAACCCTATTCCAAATTCTAATATCATCTTGTATTTTATAAGTTGCATTCAACCTATAATTAATTCCATCAATATCACTATCTATCCATTCTGGTATATATGCATTTCGTTTTATTCCCGCATCTTCAACTTCATTAACATTACCTAAAATCTTTATTCCATCTATTCTCACAATATCTTCATTTCTACCTAATGTAAATGTTTCCATACCATTTACTATATTTTGATAAATTCTATCTATTATTTCATTTTCAGATTGTACATGAATAATTAAATTAACATTCAATAATTGATGAACATTAAATGGCATAGATGTTACTTCTTTTCCTTTATACTTTCTTAAATTTTGATAATTACTGAATATTCCTTCGTAACTTCCTTGTACAGATACATTCATTGGAAAATACTGTCCAGCCTGTGCTTGAAGAATTTTATGAAACATTCCTATTACTGTTGAATATGGAGGCAATGGATATGTCTCTGCAACCTTAGTTGCAAAAGGCTTTTTATAACAAGCTGTCTCTTGGTATAGTTTTAGTTTTAAAATTTTCATTTATACCAATCCTTTCTTCTAAGCTTTGTAATATTCACTAACTTCTTCTTTTAATCCTTTGAAGAAATCTTCAACATTCATTGTTTTACCTTCGAACATTTCATCAATTTCATTTTCATTTTTAAATACATTTTTAAGCATTCCAACTCTTGTATCATCATATATTGATTGTTCTCCAATTGTAAGTGTAGTTGTATCTTTTAACATTTCTGTGTCAATACTAAACTCACCATTTTTTCCATTTAATTTTATTCTTCCTAAAAAGAATGGTGAATTTATATCATACATTCCACCTATTACAAATACAGGACTCAAGTTCTCTTCTCTACCTCTAATTTCTCTATTCAAAACTTTTATTACATCTAATAATTGATCTACTCTTTTACTTTTTTCATCAGAAGATAATTCTACATCTCCATCTTTTCCAATCTTCTCTAAATCAATTGTTATTGTATATGTATAATAACTTAAATGTTGTTCAACATTTGCTAGATTTGGAAACTCATTGATTCTATCAGCTAAACCTTTATTATTTAAGAAATCCATATCACTCTTATAATCTTCTAGTGAAATAGCATTGCTCAATCTTACAGCAGCACTTCTAATATTTGAACCATCATTCTTGGCCGTTTTCATATACCCGAACAAATCCATTTCTTCAGAATCTTGAATAGTTAAAGCATCATCAAATTGAATTGTTCCCTTTTCTTTGTTAACCACTTGTAAATTCCAATCAAACATTTTATTTCCAAGTCTCACAATATCATATCTTAAAGCTTGTCTAGATGCGTATGTATAAACACTTCCATCCCCTCTTGTTAACTTCTTTAATTCTGATATATTTCCTATTCCCTCTCCATAGTTTAAACTTTGGGCTTTAAATACTAAAGTAATTGATAATCCTTTTTTATTTTTTACACTATTCATTTATTTTTCCTCCTCTTTTTTCTCATATTTATTTGATATTAGTCCTGCTAAGAAACTATGTCCTATTGACTCAAAATCTAATCCAGTTGTCTGCATAACTTCTATGAAAATAGGTGATACATCTTTTCCCATAGCCATGTGCAATCTAATTACAATATCCATAAACTCCTTCTTATTTCCTGCCTTTATACTATTTAACAATTTATATGTATATCCATCTAATTTATTATCTTCATTATTACGCTTTAAATCTTCATGAATTTGAACACCTAAATTATATACAACATATAATTTATCATTATTCTTCTTAATATCTTCCATCTCATTTCCCTCCTTTTTTAATAAATTCAATATCAATCTCACCTGAGTTGCTAAAAATGAATTATATCCATTTCTCCTATCTCCATTTTTAATCTCTTCTCTAAGCCTATCATTTATTATGTATTTAATATCTTTATTCTTCAAAATATAATCCACAATTTGCAATCTATATCTATAATCCCATATTTTTGATAACGTTTTTTCAGCATATTGTGTAAAAAACATTGATACATGCCTTTTGATATTAAAATATTCAATTCTACTAAAAGCTCCGTACTCCGCTTCAAACTCTACTACAAATATATTATCCAACTGCCACATACTTACTTGCTTATCTTGTTCAACAATATCTAAAATCAACTCTGAATATGGATTTTCATTTCTATTCTCATATCTTGATTTATTACCAAAGTTAATATTAGTTTTATACAATCTATCAACATTTGTATCATAATTCACAAAACTCAATAACTGCTTTTCCCTATATACATCATTTTCCTTTACTGCTTTAGTTATGGTTGTCATTCCAGCAGGAATACAGAATAAAATCAATTTACACATATCACATATAGGCATTTTAACATTTTGATTCCAGAAAAAGTTTCTAGCATTATCACTACTTATTGCAAGTGGAACAAAATTACCTTCAGAATAATTAGTTGTCAAACCTATCTCATTTTCACACATAGAACATCTTTTTATAACTTTTTCCCTTAAATATTTCTGAATATCTTCTAATGTTTTATCCTTAGCTATATAATCCTTTTCTATTTTTGTGTAAACCTTCTCTATTTCTTTTGTTATATTCTCATCTTTAGAATTATTAATATATTCTTTTATTTGCTCAATATCATACACATTATGCATAATATCATTTATAAAGCCTGTCTCTACAATATTACTTACATAATCCTTATACATCAAAGCCTGTTGTTCTTCATAAGATAACGCAGTTTTCACAACGTTCAAGAAACTTGGTTGACCATAATATGTACCACTTAAAATACTCTTAAACAAGTTTAATGTAAGCCTTTTATTTATATGTTCTTTTTCAATGTCAGACATTAATTTTTCTTTTATATTTATAATATCTTGCTTTGTACCTGCCTTATCAATCTGGTCATATTGACTTTTCATTTCAACATATATCTTTTCATCAATTTTCTTAATTTTATCTAACTGTTTTTTCACAGTATCTTTTATATATTTAATATTAGACTTTATCCTATCTTTTCTTTGCTTTTCAGCCTCTTTATCTTCAAAAACTATTTCTATGTTTTCTTCTAAATAATTAAATGCACTTTCAGTTCTATTTCTTACACTCTCCGCTACATTATATTTTTTGAAAAAATAATTAAAATAATATTTATGAAAATCTCTTAAATTCTCTGTATCAAACTCAATATAATTATTCTTTCTAATAGCAAATTCATCTTCATTACATTCAAGAATCTTTAAAAAACCCACTATTCCGTGCATTATAGAACCAATCACCTAAATACACTTTTATTTTCAACTCATCACCTCCTATCTACACAACTTGAAACATTCCAAAACCAGCACTATGTTTACTTCCCATGCCAGCGTTATATAAATAATTTAAAAGTTCAACGTCTCCATCTAATTCAAAAATTCCTGTTGAACATTCAATCTGTTTTTCATAGAATTTTATAATCACCTTCTTAGGCTTTATCGGAACAATTTTAAAATTATCAACTGAATCTAATGCAACATTAGACCTTTTCAACTGCTCTTTAATATTAATCTTCAAAACCTCAGAAAACTTTTCATTCTCATAAGAATAGTAATAATCTTTATTATTCTCCCTTAACCTTACACATAATGGTGATTGAAATTTTATTATAATCTTTTCATCACAAATTTTCTTTTCAGGTATAAGTACTATTTTTTGTAAAATCCACGAATTCCTATCAATAGAAAATTTCTTTAACCTCTGATTATTAAAAGCATTATAAAACATAATAGCAGTTTCATAATCTTCAATAGTCAGATTTAGTTCAAATCTTTTATCATCTACTATAACTTCTTCTGCATTAATCTTTGGATTTCTAAAAAAAACAGAAAAAGCATATGGTTTTACAATATTATCTTTCTGATTATAGTATTTCTTAAAGAACTCTTCACTATATTCAGACAAAGACAATTTTATAAAACTCAATATGCTTCTTCTGTAATCAATAGGCACTCTTGTATTCTCTAATGTAAAATACATCTTGAATCTCATTATTTCACCTCCATTACTACAACACAATCATTGCCAATTTGTATTTTTTACAATTATTTACTTCTATATATCATATTTTACATTTTTTAGCAAGATTTTTATAATTTTGTTTTATGAATTTTTATCAATTAAAATAAATCTCTAATTCTACTGGTTGCAAACTGAATATTTATTTTTATAATATATATTCAATTTTAACATAGTAGTTCTAACTATACTTTTCTTTATTACATATACCTTCGGGTTATGAGGGTATTATCAGCAATTTTTGAATTTTATTGAAATTGATAGTTTTTGCTTATATTTCAATGGTTTTATTGATTTATAAGTTATGTATTTTTAAGTGATTTTAAGTCAATTTTGGGTACTTTTGTCCCCATTGTGTCCCCAAAATTTTAAATTTTTTATATCACATTGACTAAAAGTTCACTCAATATATCATTTTGATGTATGTATATTAATTTTATAAAATTGGAGGATTGTTATGAATAATTTTAGAGAAGTAAATGATGATATTTTAAGAGAATGGTTATTATTTAGAGAGGATGAACTTTCTTCTATAACTTGCAATGAAGATAAAAAACATTGAGTTTATTTTGACGAAATTTCCGAAAAAATCTTAAGAAATGTACCCAAGAAGAATAAAAAGTATGTTCAGAAACAATTAGAAATACTAGATGATAATTTTCTTGATTATTTAAGTTATTGGAATGAGAAGTATTATAAAAATGGTTTTGTTGATGGTGTTGAATTAGTTTTCAACTGTTTAACTATATAAAAATAAAGTTGGAATTATGAATTTTTATTTTTCATAATTCCAACACTTAATTACTTCTCCAGAAAGACAAGTAAATATTTTTTACATTTTTAAACATAACATAAATAATATTTATCAAAAGAATCATATTTATAGTAAAAAATATAATATTCCAAAATTCCTTTGTTATTGGAAAAATAAATTTATGTATTAGTAATAAAATCAATAAAACTATTTCATTATATATTGTATAAGTAAGCTGTATCAATAAAATTTGATATAACGATATATTTTTTTTATCAATAATTTTATTTGTATTATATTCTTTAAGTTCTCTTATATTTTTACTATCGGATGTTATAAGAATCGTCAAATATGCTATGCTAAAACTCAATAATAGCGCAATAATTTCAATCTCTGAATTTATATACTCCAATACAAAATCTTTAATCTCTTCTTGAGCAAAAATTTTATAATAAAATAGCATTCCTGTACATATCACCATTGATAATAATATATATATTATTAATTTAATTTTTTTTTCTTTCTTTTCTTCTATTTTAAAATAATCTAAAAAAGGCAATAATATCTCCGAATTTAAAAACTTATTTTTCAACCATTTTCCTCCATTAAATAATTTTTTAATTGCTCAAACATATTATCTGAGTCTATTTCTCCAAATATATTAGCAGATACTGATAATTTAACTTTCTGCTTCATTTCCTCTGTATCTAATTTTATCTTATTAGTTTCATTTCTTCCACTAACATAAATTCTTTTAATAGCATCACCATTCTGTTTTTTATTATAATATTCCTCTATAATTGCTTTAGGAATATATCTTCTTTTAGCTCTTTTAAATGTTATTTCTATTTCGTCCTTAATTTCTTCTCTTCCCGACAAATCTCCAAACTCAGTATTTCCAAATCTTTCAGATGCTACTACAATAGTTGCAGCATTAATTTGTCTCATTTTGTTTAGTTCTTCTAAAAATTCTCTGTTTACCTCATTATGCGCTTCTAAATAATAATATTTATCTATTCCTATTTCTTTAAAATATTTTGTCGCCATATCATTTATATAGGAAATAATAGTTCCTAGTCCTTGTATTCCATAATAATTATATTCAAATGCAGCTTTAATTCTTCCATTTTTTACTCCTATAGCAATATGATTATATTCCTTATCCCCATCATTTACATCTTTTAATCTTCCTTTACTTTCTAAAGTATCTTTATTTAGTACCTCTCTTGTTTGATTATACTTCAAAGATACAAATTTAAAAAAATAGATCGTCATATTATTAATTTCTGTTTTTACATATTCTTCTAAATATATAACTTTTTCTTGGGTAGAAAGATCTACTCTTCTTTCCTCTCTAGGTAGGGCACTTAAAAAATCTAAAACATTCTCTATTTCATCATTAACTTCAATTCGTATTGGTCTACTTGGTATGTCTATCACATTAACTTCTATATTATATTTATACACATTTCTTTCCATATTCTTTTCCCCCGAAACTAAGTGGTAATTATTGCATATAATAATATAACATAAAACTGCAATTTATTCAACTTTTTTTGCATAACAAATATTAAGCTTTAGTTTTGAGGCAAATTGCAAGATTACTATTTATTAAATTTAATTTATAAATACTTTAATAATACATTTATTGTTATTTAGCTTAATTTTTTATTCTTCTAGTTCTACATATATTTTTTTCTTACTTATATCTATACTCCAATAACTATTTCTAGCTGCTTGTTCATTATCTATATAATTATGTTTCCTATAAAATTCACTTATTCCTGCAAAAGACTTTATTTCTTTAATCATATTAAGTCTTTTTTCACAACCATCTATAACAACATCATAAGCATTTTCTTCAGAAATCTTTGCAAAGATTTCATTAGGTATTCTTAATATTCTTGCCCTTACATCATTTTTAGTTATTACTCTTAATATTTTTTCTTCATTTTTTTCCATACTTTCTTGATTATTTCCAGTATCCTTTTTATTCTTTGTTATTAATTCATATAATTTATCATTTGAAAGTTTAGGCTCCCAATCAAATATTTTGTCGGATTTATTCTGAATATAAAAATTAATAATATCTTTTCCATTTATTAAAGACATATCTGGCATTTCTTTAGCTTCTATTTTAGCCTGTTGCGAAAAATCACTTGTCGTTATAAATAACTTTCTAATTCCTACATTTCTGGCATCATTTAATGCTCTTACTTTTTCTGGTGATATATTTTTATCATATTTTTTTGCTTGCACAATAAATTTTTCACTTTCTATTGTATTAATTCCTTCAATTATATCTTTATAACATACTAAATCAATTCCACCATCTCGAGTCTTTTGTGTTACTTTTATATCTTTAAAGCCTAAATCTTTTAAAAATTCTTTTAAAAAATTTTCAAAATCATATCCATTGTCAAAAAAATTATAGAATTGTTTTCTCAATTCTTCAATTTTATCCATAATAATCACCTTAATTCTACAAATAATATTTGTTTACTAATTCTTCAAAATCTATATATATGTCATTTGCTTTTAATTTTTCAATCTTCTCTTTATACAATAATATTAATCTACTTTTTTTCTCTTTAACTGTTCCATAATGTATAGCTCTATGGCAATTAGGACATAAGCAACAAATATTATCGCTTCTATCTATATTATTTATAAAATCTTTTTGTGCTTTCATAGGAATTAGATGATGTCCCTCCATATACTGTACTTCATTATTAGTATTAAACGTTCTATGAATATTTTCAGTTATTTTTTCAATTTCACATATATAATTGTTTTCATTTAGAACTGTTTTTGAAATTCTTGCATCAGTTTTATATCTTGCATTGTTACTTCTAGAAGTTTTTTCAGGAACTCTTGAATTTGCTTTTTTCAATTCAGTCTTATCATTATATAAACTACTTTCTCTTATTCTTCTTTGTAGTTCATTGTCTTCACGTTCTTCTCTTATTTCTCTTCTCTCATATCCTTGAATTTCTTCTTGCCCTTTTTCATTAATATAAAAGCCTACATTTCTTCCAACTTGCTGACTATAAATGCATTTTCCAAATTTATTATTTTCTCTATGTGAAATTAAGTTTCTAACAATTTGAGAAAATTTAGTATCAGTTCTTCCACTTAAAATTTCTTTATCTCCAGGATATAATTCAACTATTTTTTGAAGTTCTTTAATTAACTCTGATGTGTTTATTCCCGGTTTATCTTTAATAATTCTCAAAGCAGGCTTTATAATCTCTTTTTCCTTAACTCTTCTTTCTTCCATACATAATTCTCCTATTCAAAATACAATGTTTTTATATTTTGAATTGCCTCTTTAATATAATTTGCACTCTTTTTGTATTGTTCAAATACAACGTCAAACCCGTGTTCATCATCGCATACAAAATTCCAATATTCTCTTCCTATAAGTAGTTCTCTTTCGTCAAAATATTGCCTTACTTGACTTTGTTTCCATTCGTTTCCTTCACCAAATTTATTGTAAGCTGTTGCAAACAATACTTTTATTTTTTCATCGCTATCTTCTAATTTATTTTTTAATAAGAAATATTCTCTTAATAACTCTACTTTTTCAGCTTTTGATTTCTTATTATCTAAATCACCACCTGCTTTTAATTCAATTATATAATGTTCTTTTTTCTCTGGGCTATAAAAATAATTGTCAGTTTCATGACTAGTCATATAACTAGTAATATCTCTAGGTTTTACCCAAGAAAAATTTTCATAATCTTCCTTTTTTGGTGTTTGATGCTCATTATATACTGTCATTAAATAATCAATATGTTGCGTTTGTTGTGGCAACAAATACGATTCTATTCTTCCTCTTACTTCATAAGATAATTTAGCTATTGAATTTCCCACATTTTCCAATACATTTCCAAAACTTGAATCAAATGATCTCACAAATGCAGAATAAAACATAAACTCTTCTCCTAGTTCAGCAATAAAAACATTATTCTTTTTAGAATTGATTACTCCATTAGGATCACTTACTTCTTTTATATGCCTAATTTCAAAGCCATCTGCAAAACTTTTTATACTACTATCTATAATTTCATTTATTGCTTTTCTTTTTAATTCTTCCATAATTCCCCCTAATAATTTGTTATTAATAAATGTTCAGCATCTTTATCATTTCTATTTTGAAAACTTACAAGATATTTTTTATCAAATGTTCTTATCTTAAATACTTTAGTATTATATAAATTATAAATAAAGTCTGTATTTTTTATAATTAACATTATATTAGCTTTAGTATTTTTCAAATATTCGCAAAGTCTTATTTGATCTTTTTTAGCAAATTCATTTTTAGCATATGTAGAAAATTCAGTATCATATGGTGGATCTAAAAATATAAAATCTCCTTTTTTGGGTTTTACTTCATCAAAAAACTTTTCAAAATCATCACAATATATATTAGTACTCTCCATGTATTCTTTTATTTTTTTAGAACCTATATAATCTATCTTCTTTATAAATTCTTTTCTATTATAACTTATTCCTCCATAAGGTACATTAAATTTACCATTTTTATTGTATCTAAACATTGATGCATAGCAAAACTCTCTTATAAAGTAAAAAATTGCTGTATAAAAAGACACATTAATATTAAAATTTTCTGCTTCATTGTATAAGTGTCTAAAATGCATATAAAATGCACTTTTAAATGCACATTCAATATTGTCTAGAGTATCTTTTTCATTCATTTTCTGCTTTTGATTCTCTATTTTATACATTCTATTCATTTTTGATATAAGATTTTTAACAATCTCATTTATGAAGTTATCTATCTCTATATTAAATTCAGATGATAAAATCCCATTAAACTCTTCAGCATGTTTTATAACAAAAGCATATATTTTATCATTAAATTTTATTTTTATATTTCTTGCTTCACTATTACTAGTAAGTTCTTTGCAATATTGTCTGTACATTTTCAATAATTCTTCCGAATTATTCTCAACAACACCTTCTAATAATCTCCAGTTTTTATATATTGCTTTTAATTTATCAAAAAACTCTTTATCATGTTTTTTTATACATCTATATAAGTTAATTAATTCTTCTGATTTGTCATTTATAATTGATTCTTTAATATTTAAATTAAAATAAACCGCGCCACCGCCAACAAACGGTTCTATATATCTATTTATATTACTAGGTAAATTTTCTTTTATATAAGGCAATTCCTTTTCTTTACCTCCAGCCCATTTTATTATTGGATTCATAATATAACTCTCCTTTTCTATTTATATTTTATATCATATTTTTTAAATTTTTTCCATTTTTTTGACAATATTTTTATTTTTTATATACTATCAAACATTTGTTTATTTTGCAATACTTTTCATTTTATTTATTAAAATTTTTCTGGCACATTTCTGTGCCAGTTCTATCTTTCATATCTTCTATCTTTTTTCTTGCTTTTCTTTTGTTTTTTCCTGTTTCTTTCTTCAAAAACTTTTATTTATTCTAATTTTTCCAAACCTTGTTTTTCTATATTGTCACATAACTTAATCATTCTTCTAACTTTTGTAATTTTTTCCTATTGTTATAATATCCTTTAATTTTTCCTATCTATAATGTTTATAAAAATAGAGCAAAAAATAAATAGTAGCAGTTATTTGCTACTATTTTGCTTATATATGTTAACGATTATCTTATCTAGAAATGTATCTATATTACTAACATAGTTAGGTATTTTATCTTTTAAATTTTCAAAATATGATTCATCTTGATTAATATTATCAGTTATAAACACTCTTAGATTTTCAAATTCTTTTTCTGCATTTTCCAAATTTCTTTCGTCATCTTTTTCAATCAATAATTTTAGAACATTGAATTTATTAGATATATATTTAAAGCAATATAAATACTCTTTTTGTTTTCCTTTTGAAGGTATCTGTAGAGAAATGCTATTTAATTTTGAACTTATTTCTATTATTAGATTTTCTATTTTTTCATTTTTCTTTCTTTTATCATTATTCTTTTCTGTTAAATAATATATTAATATAGAAGCTATTCCTAATGTTAATATCTCAACTAAATTAAATGAAAAAAATTCAGACATTCCATTACAAATACAACTAATTACAGATAATACTATAAAAATTACTATTATTCCTACAATAGCTAATACTTTCCATGCATTCTTCATCTTATCCCCCTACTTATACATTTATTTCTGCTTTCATATATCCATCTATTTTTTCTATCCATGATGTCTCGTCATTAGAAATAATTTTTATTAATTTTAGTGCTGGTTTATATTCTTTATCTTCTTTTTTTAATCTTCTAATTAATCCTCCAAAAGCTTCCTCTAAAAAAGATGAACCATATCCATACCCCCCGTCTAAATCAACAATAAGCTCTTCTTTTTTTTCTAAGCACTCTAAATATTTTGGATATAAATATTTATCTCTAAATTCTTCCCCAGGAAATGGTCCTTGCTCATAATATCTAGCTCCTGGTGTTTCTGTATAATCTTCTGCTATTTTTATTATCATACACTCTTCTCCTTTTTTATTTCCCAACATATAATTGTTCCAATTAAATTTTCATTAATATCCCTCGGATTATCTTCGCAATAATATGCACTATTTGAAATTATAATTAAATTACATATCTTTTTATTCTTTAGTTTTTCATAAACATCTGGTAATCCTGTACTTCTTTCTCTTTTTTCTGTTTGAGTTCTTTTATATGACCCATCTAAAGCTGATTTTATATATTTATATTCTGTATCTATATTAAACTTCTTTAATATTTCCTCAAATGCTTTTTTCTTAACAGTTGTTGGTATTCCTAAGCCGTTATCCATAAAAGTATATTTTATTTTATCAAAATTATTTTCTACCATTATATACCAAGATGGGTCAAAGATCAAATCATCTTTTATATTATATGCATGTTCTATATTAGTGATAACTTCAGTCAATATATTAAATAGAAATAACATTTCTTTTTTATTTTTATTTAACTTTTCAACTGTAAAATCAACAACTTCTTTTCTAATGTCTTTATTATCTGCATATACATAATTTTTTCCTGTTCTTATTTGTATTTTCTCATTAGTTTTTATTAAATTTTTTTTATCAGTTTTCATATATTCTAAATAACCAGATGCTTGTAGAAATTCTCTTATTTCCATATCTTTTGGAAAATTTCCTATCCAATTTACAGGAAGACTCTTCTTACCTCTCGTATTTTTTATTACTGTCAGTAAATACATTAAAGCATCTCCTGTAATCTTTTTTACTTCTTTCATATCAATTCTGAAAAAATACATAGATTGCTTATTTTTTCTTTGCTTAACCATTTTTCGTATCTTTTCAATTATTTCTAATATCGAATTAAAAAATTTTATAGTTTGCTCTGGATTTTCTATTATACTAAATACTTGTGGAACTGTAAATGTTTTATACGGTTGAAACGTAGAACTTTTGTTACTAATTGAATAACTATTATTACTTTTTTTCTTTTTGTGTTTTGCTCTGTTTCTCTGTTTTTTTACATCGTTTCGTTTCTTCCATTCTCTATATTCTGTAGTAGTCTTTTTAATAATATTCACCCCCAAATATTTATTCTTTTGAATTATATCCGAAAAAGCAAATTATTTCCATATTTTTATAGTATTTTTAATACTCTCAAACTTTCACGCCAAAAATAATTGGTCTTCAATCTCTTGCGACTCTAATAATTTCGTTGGTTGCGAAGGCAGGACTCGAACTTACGACCTTCGAGTTATGAGTCTTCTTATTTTTTTATATTTTCAACTATTTTTATAAATCAATTCTCTACACATATAATTCATTTTCAAAACAACTCTTATCATCAAATATATAACCTATTCCTCTATCTTTCTAATTTTATCACAATCTTCTGAACAGCTTCATACGTCGCCACATACGCCATCATAACACTCTCCATCTTCTCATCAATATCTACAACTGGCAACCTAAACAAATTCGTAGTATCCACCTTTTTTCCATGAACACTAACCTCCACCCTAAAAAGATGCTTAGGCTTCAATCCATAATACTCAATACCACCTCTATGCTTCACCGCATTACACCAATCACGAACCTGAGTAATCTTAACCAACAAATCATCTAATATTTTCAATATTCTCAAAGCTCGCTCATCTTTTATCTCTTCTGTCAGCATCTTTTTAACTCTACTATACTTTGCTTCTTTAAGAAGTATCTCAAAATCCTTATCTCCAGTAATTAACTCCTTATATTTATAATAAGAATAAACCAAGCACAACATATAATCATAACAACTATATAAACTCATACAAGCATTCTCAAAACTAAGCGTCCTCTTATTATATGTAATAACATAACTCTCATCATAATTATCAGGCAAAACCCACAAAGCTTGTCCAATATAAATCTTAGCATTAGACAAAGCATCTTCAATTCTTTCAATAAAATTAATCATCAATGCCTTCTGAATATCACGATAATATCTCAAATCAATTGAATATTTATTCAGATATAATTCTGATGCAGGCAATTTAAAACCAATTTCATTAAATCCATCTACATACTCTAAATATTTCTTTGAATTACCTCTATATTTTATTGTTGTTTCTTTCAAAAACGTATCAAAATTCAATCCATTCTCATTCACATACTTCTTCAAGTCATCACAAGTATACTCTTTTCCTTCATAAATTAGCCTCAAAAAATTTAAACACTCCGCTTCACTTCTAGCAGTAACTACCAAATTCACTAAATCATCCATTACCTCTCTCTCTTCTCAAATCCTTCTCTCACAATCTCACTAACCTCAGCAATCCTCTCATAAACCTCATCCGTCCTAAATCTCTCCTTCGCGAACTCACACACAACGCCTACATTATCAATAATATCCTCGCAAATCTCCATCATCCATTCATGTCTAGGCATGATCCATACATGCAAATGTCTATCCGCTCTCTCTTCAAAAATCACATCGAAGTTTTCGCAAACACCATTCTCTCTCAAAATCTTAATAGTTCTATCAACTATATCAAACATTTCAATTCTCTCATCTCTCGAAAGCTCACTCAATTTTTCAATATGTCTTTTAGGTGAAACTATCATAAAGCCTTCAATTGGCAATTCCCAATCTTGTGCTAGTGTAAATCTTTCATTCTCATAAGCTATCCCACAAGGCAACTCAAATTCGTGCTTGGCAAAAGCACATCCTGGACATCCTTCATATTTTACTTCTTTATTTGTATAATCTCTCATCTCAATCTCCCAAATAATTAAATTCCACCTTCTTTATACCATAAATTCTAAAAATTGACAATGAAATTAACAAAATCTGGTCGTATTTTATCGAATTTTTCCACTCCAAACTTTCAAAAAATCCGTCATCAACTACTCCTCTACCAAAAGGAAAAAAAGAGCTACATTCTATTGTAACTCTTCCATTCCACAAACCCATTCATCTTCACTCAATTTCATTTTCAAACATCACTCATCCGCTTCTAAAGCTCTTCTCTCACTTTCCAAGCATCCTCTTCACAAACTCAAATACTTTCGTATACCACTTCTTCTCAACACTCACCAAAGCCACCTCAGACACACTCTCCTCAACCTTGTGAACCTCCCCATGTAACTCCTGATACTTCGTATACTTCTCCTTTTTCTCCTCTTCCTTCTCATTAAAATTCTGAATCAACAACGTATTCAAAATCTTCTTCTGATTCTCCGTTGCAAAGTCATCCCTATAAATTGCAAGCAAAATCGCATAAGTCTCATCCATAACATTCTGCTCCGCTAGCTCAACATCCGAATCAATTTTAAACAAATAACTTGAATCGCAATTATTCTCCAAAAATCTCAACTTCTCAATCGGAATCTTATTATATTCCTCATCAGCTAAACAATCTATAATTGCTAACGCCTCTGTACACGCTCTACTGTATGTACTAGTCATCTTGATCAACTCCTTCTTTATTTTGTGTTTGTTCCTCTTTAAAATTAACACCCTGCACTTGATTAAAAGAAACATTTCTTCTTATCGCTTCTCTAACAGCATCTTCCATTATCAAATCTCTTCTACTTTTTAAATACACCGGTTCTCTGCTTCTTGCCCAATCCCCATCTTCAACTGATACTAAATATCCTTTTTGAATCGTTGTAATTTTCCACATCGCCTTATCCGCTTCTGGCACATTCTCACCTATCGTAGGAATATCATTTGTCACATACTCACTCAATTCATCTTCTGGAGATTCTAAGTAACGTAAATACTCATCTGCTATCTCATAATCCAAATCCAATTGAGTTTTTCTCTCTGGTTGTGAACTTAACTTGCTTTCTTCAACAATTTCCTTATATACATCAGATTCAAACATTTTCTCCACAATTTTCTGCACATCTGGAATATTATATAACTCAGTCACATAATTTTTTCCTCCAGGTAACGTCAAATCCTCAGCTACCTTAAAAACTGCAGCTAACTCTTTAAAATTATTTCTTGTAAATCTCGGAAACGTTCTAGCTATTCTATGAAAAAGTCTACTTGGAATCTTCCCTGTTGCAACTGCATTAAGCACATAACTTATTTTAACATCCTCATTAAATTCTCTATTTTTAAAATCTATCTCTGACTCTGTCTTATTATACACATCTATAAAATTTTCTCTAACAAATAAATGACGTATATTATTCTCTACATCTGAAACATTATCTTCTCTTAACGGTACATCTACTCCTTTTTGTAAATTATAATTTATTAATTCATATCCTTCCTCATATCTGCCGTCTTGATACATTTCTAGCATTTCAAATCTTCTTTTATATTTGCTCTCCAAAATTTGCTCTAAATTCTGATCAATAAACTTATCATTTTCAGTACCAAAAAACAAATTCTGTTTCTTCAAATTCTTTATCATTTCTTTTTCTTGCTTAAATCTTATTTCATTTTCATCATATAAAAATTCATATATATAACTTGCTGAACCTGGATAAGTTGCTTCAACTTCTTTTAATTCATCTATTGTTGCTTCCTCTACCGCTTCTGTAAGAGTTTCAATAAGAATTTTTATTTTTTCCCCGTCATTTGCATATTCAGACAAATCATTCACAATATCCAAAATCTTTTTTCTAGAACCATCTTCATTATATCTATACCTTAATATTGGATATTCCTTTAAATACTGTGGACGGCCAGCTATACGTTCATGTAATAATTGATTTCTAGCCGCTTCTCCCTCTTGAAATCCTTCTTCATGTATCAATTTTGGTGTCACCTCATGAACATTTTCTATATATCCCTCTTTATCCGTTCTCTCCATATTTTGCTCTAGCAAATCTTTAAATTCATAATTATCTCCTAAACTTTTTATCAATTCTTCAACTCTTCTTTTGCCAGCCAATCTACTTTCCATTTCAAGTAGCATATTCCAATAATTATCTTCATATATTGTATCTGATGTAGTAATTTCTTCCTGAGCCATTCTATAATTATTATAAGAAACATATTTATCAGATTTCATCTTTAAAACCTGTTCGAAATGATTTAGTTCATGAAATACAGTATCTAATTGTGATAAAAATGTACTAGCTAGTTCATCTCTAGAATAAAGTACTGGCCAATACATATTTTCATTTAATCTAACAAAACAATTACCATGCGCTTTACTAAAATATCCTGAGTCACTACCGCATTTCTTCAAAATCAAAATCTAAATCATTTTTTTTGAATCTTCATACTGTTCATCTAATATATTTTTTTCATAAGTTACTATTTTTCGTAAACAATCTTTTATGAAATCTATATCCTCTGGTTTAATTATTATACTTTCTTGACCTAGAAATTTCGTGCAAAAACTTTTTAAAACATTTTGTTGTGCAATTTTATTCTCTTCCACCACTTTATTCACGCTTTTTCCTCTTTTCTTTTGTTAATCTCATATCAAACTACATTTAATATAACATATCGAAAAAAAATGAACAAGAGAAACAAAAAAAACTGGATGCATCATTTTGCATACCAGCTCTTTTATTTTTCCCAAAGCAATTTCAAAGTGCAAATTTTGCACTTTGAAATACTAAAAATTGCACTTTGAAATCATCCTAAATAATATTCAATCATTCTTGCATATTGATCTTGTGCATTTAAACAAGTATCAATTAATTTTCATCTTACATTCCATAAAAGAAATACTACCACATACGGTAGTATTATATTCCTATTTATATTATTTATTCTTTCTACACACTCTCTATATATTATAAAAATAAGTTGCTTCTAAATCTGCTTCATGTAAAATCAAAGCAAGTGGGAATTTCTTAAAAGCTTGTCCCAAAGTATTATAAGCTTCTTTTGGTTCTGTAAATCCCATATGCCAACGAATGCAATATTTCTCTTCAACAGTTAATTTCATATACTCTGTAATCATCATAACAGACTTCTCACCATGTCCATATGGAATTGTATCATCAACTGTATAATAAGGAACCTTCTCCCATTCTCCTCTTTCATTTTTAGCATTTCTGTAATCTACTTTGTAAAAATTAACCTTACAAATATCATGCAACAACGCAATTATAATTAAAGTATCATCTGAAACATTTAAATCCAATACAGAATTTTTAACTTTGTGTTTTAATATCTCATATACCTTCATACTATGTTCTAATAAACCACCCTCAAAACTTCCATGAAATCTTGTACTTGCTGGTGCTTTATAAAAATCTGATTTTTCTAAAAATTGAATTACTTCCTCAATTCCTTCCCTATTTGTACTTCTTAATAAACTAATAAATTCCTCTTTCATTTTCTACTCCTTTTCCTCTGGCAATATTTCATCTCCAACAACCTTGTAAACGCCTTGTAATTCCTTTTTCAAAGTGTTGTACATAGTTGCACCTATCTTTGTATCACCTGCTTCATATTTAGCAATTTCAGCTTCTATATCCATAACTTTAAATCTATGTGCTGATTTTGACGTGTAATAATTATACATATAAATTGGTGTGTATGTAACTGAATCTATACTAATTTTTCCGTCCTTGCCTGCTTTAGTTAATTTAATATCTAAAATAACAGATTGTCTTGAATTATCAGCCTTTTGACCAGACATAAAATTTCCTAATGAATAAATAACAAATCCATCTTTAGTCGTTCCATCTGGCATTGTTACTGTCCTTTTTTCCATAGGCTCTAAGCAATGCGTATGACTTCCTAATATTAAATCTGCTCCATTTTGAAATAAGAAATCAGCCAATTCTTCTTGCTCAGATGTTGGTGTTAATTTATATTCTTGTCCCCAATGCATATTCACACAAACTACATCAACATTTTCCTTCTTAACCTTTTCAATATCTTTCTTTATTTTATCTTTATCAATCATATTAATAGCAAATTCTTTTCCTTTAGGTAATTCAATTCCATTAGTTCCATATGTATAATCTAAAAACGCCATTTTAATTCCATTAACATCTTTAATTAAATATTTTTCGCTATCCTCTTCTGTAGCATAAGTTCCCATATGCTCAATTCCAGCCTTATCAAGTTCTGCTAATGTATTTACCATACCTGAAAAGCCTTTATCTAAACAATGGTTATTCGCTGTGGCTAAAACATCAAATCCCAATTCTTTTAAATCAGTAGCTAATTGCTCTGGTGCATTAAATAAAGGATAATTGCTATACCCTGCTGCTTTACCAGCAAAATTAGCTTCTAGAGTTCCAATTGCAATATCAGCATTATCAAAATATTTTTTTATATCTTCAAATGTGTATGAAAAATCGTATGAATCTGTTGAAGCATTATATGCATCAAAAAAATTAGTATTATGACAAAGTACATCTCCTGCTACTGTCATATTAATTGTAATGTCTTCTTTTTGTGGTTCAACTTCACTTACTTTAGTTGAATTTTCATTACTTTGATTTACTTCATTATGTTTCCACTTTGTTTGAACAAAATGTATTCCTAAAATTATCAAAATCGCCAAAATTATTATTAATAAAATTTTTTTCTTCATAATTTCACCCATTCTACTAAAAAATTACAAAGAAATTTTATCATATAATCCATTCATAATCAAACATTATTTCTTATTGCTACTAACTTCAAAAAATCATATTAATTTTTTGAATCACCGCGCAGGGACCAAGCAAACGTAGTGAGCTCGATTGAAGCATTCTACCCGGTTTGAAAATTAGAAAATGTCAATGTGATGTAGATAACATCAAAATTGACATTTTTTATTTTCAAAAAACCGAGGAATGCGACAGCAAGGTGCGAAAAAAAATAATATGACTTTTTGAAGTTAATACAATAAAAAGACCTCTATTACTCATCGTAATAAAGGTCACACAAAATTTAAAATTACAAATTATTAAACACCTCAATAATTTTATCCTTATCAGGATGATCCTCAACATTTACTAAAATCAATCCCTTATTATAAACAACCTTAAGTTCATAATTATTAAAAGATGGCATTACAACTTTTCCTTCTTCTTTCGCCTTTTTCAAATTAGAAACTGTTAACTCATCTGACTTTGTAGAATCAAATTTATACACTTGAATTAAAGAATCAGAAATCATATATGATTCACCTTCACTTGCACCTATTAATTCACATTCAGTATTTTCAGCTTCAGCTGTAATATCAAGTCCAGCTTCTTGCAATTTATTCTTAAAATCACTAATATTAGCTGTTTCTTCAACTAATTCTTCAGCTTCCTTCTTATTAGTCTGAACATTGTGCTCCTTGTTGTATACGAAAATTCCTAACACTGCAGCTATTACAATTATTACAAATAAAATTAATACAATAATTCGACTATTTTTTTTCATATTATATATCATTCCTTTTTCTCTATCTTCCCACAAAATGTATTATAACTATATTTTTCAATCTATGCAACATTTTTAGACACAAAAAACATATTTTAAAATTAGAAACTCAAAAATATTTAGATGAAATACTTTTTTTAAAATTTCACCCCAACTATTGACATAGCAGTGTCCTTATTCTAAACTAATGTGATAATTTAAAAAAAAAAGAGTATCAATGAAATTCTTCAAATCATTAATACTCTAAGTTTTTTAAACAGTGGTGGCTCGAAGTGGAATCGAACCACTGACACGAGGATTTTCAGTCCTCTGCTCTACCAACTGAGCTATCGAGCCAAAAATAAAAATTAAAACTATCTAGGAATCTAGATAGTTTCTGGCGACCCGGAACGGGCTCGAACCGTCGACCTCTAGCGTGACAGGCTAGCGTTCTAACCAACTGAACTACCGGGCCATAAAATGGTGGTCGCTATAGGGTTCGAACCTATGACCTCCTGCTTGTAAGGCAGATGCTCTCCCAGCTGAGCTAAGCGACCATTTCTTTGTCAGTATCTCGCTGACAAGACCTAGTATACTAGATTTTGTTCCTCTTGTCAACATTTTTTTGAAACTTTTTTTGATTTTTTTATCCTTAATTCTAAAAGTGCCTATTTTCAAGTATTAGAAAAGCTACATTTTTTTATTTTTTACATAAAAAAAATTATTTTATCAAATTCATATAAAAATTCTAATAAAATTGTCATCTTTATATAACATAACACTTGAAAATCTTTCACTTACAAAAAATGGATACTAACATTTTAATTGTTAATATCCACATCATATTATTTTAATAATTCAATTGCCTTTTGTAACTGAGCATCATTCTCTTTAGTTATCTTCACTGAATCATCTTCATTTAATTCAATTTCTACATCAGGAATTATTCCAATTTTGTTAATTTTATTTTCATTTGGAGTAAAATATTCTGAAACAGTAACTTTTAAAGCACCACCAATCTCAGTACCTAATACATCAGGATATACCTCTTGAATAACACCTTTTCCATATGTTTTAGTTCCTACAACTTTAGCAATTCCATAGTCTTTAAAAATTCCAGTTAAAATTTCAGATGCACTAGCTGTGTATTCATTAACTAATACAACAACTAGCATATCAATTGTTTTTCCATTTGATGATTTTTGAACAGTTCTATTTCCAGCCTTATCTTCTGTTATTAATAATGTTTTTCCTGAATCAACAAATAAATCAGCAATCTCTAAAGCAGATTTTACATATCCACCTGTATTATTTCTTAAATCAACTATTAAAGAAGTGGCACCATTATTTTTTAAATCATTATATGCTTCTTTAAATTCATCAGCACTTGTATCTGTGAATGAATCAAAATCAATATATCCAATATTATTTTCTAACATCTCATGTTTAATTTTATAAACCTTAACTTGTTCACGTGTCATTGTAAATTCAATTTCTTGATCGCCACGTAAAACTTTCATACTAACTTTAGTTCCTTCAGGTCCTTTAACTTTTGAAGAAACATATTCCGTTCCTTTTCCGGAAACATCTTCACCATCAACTTCTTTTATTATATCTCCAGCTTGAATTCCAGCCTTTCCTGCAGGTGTATCATCATCAATTACTCCAATAATTACAGCATCACTTGAATTTTTTAATTGAGACATATACACGCCAATTCCCACAAAATCAGATAAAGAAGAATCTAAATCATCCCATTCATCTTGTGTTAAAAACTCTGTATACTCGTCTCCTAATCCTTCTATATATCCTTTTAATGCAGCTTGCTCTAATTTGCTATCATCAATTTCACCTTTGTACTTTTTCTCAATCACTGTTTTTAAAAGATTAATATCATTAGCTATATCACCAGATGATTCATAATCTTTTATAATTAATCCCTTGTATGATAAGTATTTATCATACACTACTACTGTCCCACATAATGTAATTATAAACGTAATCATTACAGCCACGATAACTTTAACTCTTACATTATACTTCTTGTCTTCTTCATTCATAACTATTTTCTACCTCCATATGTTGTAAAAAACAAAAGCGGGCTATTTATAATATTTGTACTTATTATAACATTTTTAAGACCACGTTTTTGTTCGTGTGCAAAATTTGCAAAGCAAATTTCTGTGCATTATTAATTTCTATAATCAGAATCTCAAAGAACTTTTTATTATAGAAATTAGGGCGCTATTAAAAACGCCCTGTCTATATCATAATTTATTATGGTAAATAATTTAAAGGACTTACACGGTTGTTATATCCACCTGGACTTACTCTTACTTCAAAATGCAAATGTGCTCCTGTTGAATTTCCAGTACTTCCAACTTTCATAATTTGCTGTCCTTGTGAAACACTTTGACCAGGTGAAACACAAATTGAACCTGCTTGACCATGAGCATATAAAGTATATGTACCATCATGATGATCAATTACTACATAATTTCCATAACTTGTTGTTAATGCAAGTGCAAGTATAACTGTACCAGATTTAACAGCATATACTGGTTGACCTGCAATTCCTCCAGATCCGAAATCAACTCCACCATGATAAGAACCATTAGAATAATATAAACCTGTAGTTATTTTAGCATATGCAGATGGAACCGGATATATGAATCCTCCTGGATTTGATGATGGACTTGAACTGTTATTACCATTGTTTTTATTTCCATTATTTTTATTAGCTGCAGCAGCTTTTCTGGCAGCCTCTTCAGCAGCTTGAGCTTTTTTAATTGCAGCTCTAATTGCGGAATCTTGTGATTGCATATCTTCTATTTGTTGTTGTAATTTTTTATCCTCATCACTTAATTGAGCAACCTTTTCATTTTTTTCACTCTTGTTAACGGCTAAAGCATTCTTTTTATTCTCTTGCAACTCTCTTGCATCCTCCAAAGATTTTTTGTTTTCCTCTAATTGTGTTTTTGCTTCAGCAACTTGATTTTTTGTAGTTGTAATTGTATCAATTAATTTTTGATCTGATTCAGCTAATTGTTCAATTAAATAATAATTAGATAAAAAATTTGTTAAACTTCCTGAACTTAATAAAACATCTAAGTAGGATGTACTTCCTGCTTTATAAGAGGCTACTAATCTTTTCTTTAGTAATTCTTCTTTTTCCTCAAGTTCTTTTTCCTTTTTAGTAAGCTCCTGAGTCATCGTATCAATATTTGCAGAAGTTTCATCAATTTGTGATGTCAAATCATCAATCTCATTTTCATAACTTGCAATTTTGCCATTCAATTCTTCAACTTCTTTTTGAATCGCTGTCATTTTTGTTCTAACTTCATTTTGCTCATCTTTCGCTTCGTTTATTTTGCTCTCATTCGCTTTTCGTTCTTTTTCCAAATCCGCCGAAGAAGTTGCAGCAAAACTAACTAAAATATTTCCCAAAATCGTAACCATTAAAATACTAATCAAAACAGCTACAATTTTCTTGTTTCTTATGTGTTTCAATATAAATTCCTCCTAATTACATTAATTATTCTTCGTAGTAATATATGGCATAGGATCAACATATTGTCCATTAATCCTTACCTCAAAATGTGCATGTGGCCCTGTTGAATATCCTGTACTTCCAACTTTTAAAACCTCATCACCTCTTTTTACCTCTTGCCCTACTTGAACCATTATCTGAGAACCATGAGCATATAATGTTGAAACTCCACCACCATGATTAATTAAAACCATATTTCCATATGCAGTATTATATTCCGCCTTAGCGACTACACCATCATTAGCTGCAATAAATGTATCGCCTATTGATGCTGATATATCAACACCTGTGTGTAATTTATATACACCTGTAATAGGGTGTGTTCTCATTCCAAAGTTTGATGTAATTATTGTATGTCCCGGTACAGGCCAAGCCATCTCACCGCCAACATAATCGTATCCAATATTTAATGTGGCAGCTGTTAAAATTTCAGCTTCAACCTTTTTTATTTCTGTTTGCATTGTAATTATATCATTTGCATATTTAGCTTCTTCTGCAGATAATTGACTAATATAATTATTTTTTATAACTATCATATTCTCTAATGCAACTGCTTTATTTTCACTCTCTTCCGTTGTTTCTGACAATTGTTTTTTTTGCTTTTTTAATTCTAACTTTGACAACTCTAATTGCTTTTTTTCTTCTTCAATCTGAGTTAATAATAATTGATCAGACTCAACAATTTTTGAAATCATATAATAATTAGAAATAAATTCTGACAACGAACTTGATTGTAATAACAAATCCAAATAAGTTGTATTACCCGCTTTATATGAAGCTACTAATCTAGTTTCTAATTGAGTTTTTTGTTTATTATAATCTTCAATTGCTTTATTTAAATCATTTTCTGTTTCTTCTATTTTGGTTTGTAATTCTTTTTTCTGTGTTTGCAATAATTGAACCTCTAATTGCTGTGAAGTTATTTGTTCATTTAACTGTGCCACTTCATTAACCAATTCAGAAACATCAGATTGAATTATTTCAACTTGTGCATTTGAAGCTTCAAGCTGACTTTGTAAATTTGCTTGTTGATCACGCAAATTTGATACATAATCTGATGAAACCTTTTTGGGATATAAAGCTAAAATTGCAAATATAGCCACAACTATTACAACAATTTTAAATTTAATATTTTTCAATTAAACTCTAAACCTCCAAATATTTCCTCATAGAAATACTACTTCCTAATGCACCAATTCCAATTCCTAAAACCATATATACAACTAAAATTATTTTATACATGTCTGCAAATGTAAGTAGTGACACAGTAACATTTATACTATTAAATACATTTAAAATCTTAGTAACAACAACTGTGTAACCACCATATATAATTAAAATTGTAAGTAATGCAGATATTATTCCTATAATAATACCTTCAACTATAAATGGCCAACGAATAAATGAATTAGTTGCACCAACATATTTCATAATTGAAATTTCTTTTCTTCTTGCATGCACTGTTAGTTTTATTGTATTTGAAATAATAAATATTGAAATTGCAATTAATAAAACAAGTAATACGCCAGTAATAATTTTTATACCGTTTGCTATATTAATTAAAGCATTTATTGTTTTATCACTGCTTCTTATATCTGGATCAACATATTTTTTTCCGTCAATTTCAATGTTTCTTATTTTTTCTTGAACTTCAGCACTCTTTTGTAAATCTGTTAATTTTACAATAACTGAATCTGGGAAAATATTATTATCTTCATCATATCCTGCAAGAACATCTTGATTATTTTTTAATCTAACTTTCATTTCATCAAGTGCATCTTGTTTAGTATATATTGTTGCAGAAGCAACTCCATCAATACTACTAATCATATCTCTAACTTCTTGAACTTCCTTGCTGCTTGCTTCATCAATTATGAAAACTTGCATTCCTTGATCTTCTTCTATTGTCTCCATTATATGATTAATGTTTTCACCTATTATAAAAAATATACCAAACATAAGCATTGTTGCCATCATAATACACAAAGAAGCAATCGTTGATTTTTTATTTTTAAATAAATTTCTAATTCCTTCACCAATGTGATAGGTTAAAATATTATATCTCACTTTTAATCACCTTTTATCTTTTTATTTTAAACTTCTTCATATCCGCCTTTTCTATCGCTGATTATATTTCCTTTATCAATATGAATAACTCTTTTATTCATTTCATCAACTATATTCTTAGCATGTGTTGCCATAACAACTGTAGTTCCTCTTAAATTAATATCATTTAATAAATTCATAATTTCCCATGCTGTATCTGGATCCAAGTTTCCTGTAGGCTCGTCAGCAATAATCATTGATGGATTATTAACTAAAGCTCTTGCAAGTGCAACTCTTTGTTGCTCACCACCAGATAACTCATTAGGATACATTTTAGCTTTAGCACTAAGTCCAACTAAAGATAAAACCATAGGAACCTGTCTTTTTATATGTCTTGGTGTAGCTTTTACAATATACATAGCAAATGCTACATTTTCATAAACTGTTTTGTCAGGTAACAATCTGAAATCCTGGAAAACAACTCCCATACTTCTTCTTAGAAAAGGTACTCTTTTAGGTTTCAAAAAAGTTGTATCTTTTCCATTAATTATTATATTACCTTTTGTAGGTTCTTCTTCTTTCAAAATTAATTTTATTAATGTTGATTTACCTGAACCAGATGAACCAACTAAGAAAACGAATTCACCTTTATCTATTTTAAAATTAGCATTATGAACCGCTTCTGTTCCAGTATCATAAACTTTACTTACATTTTTAAATTCAATCATTTTTATCTCCTCATAATTTGACTAAATTTGCTTCTTTACTACATAATAATACCAATAATAGACTATATTTGCAATAGAAAAAATTGAAAAATTCTATTATTATATACAAGTAAAATATTATATTTAATTTTTGAGTGACGCGCAGTTTGAAAGTTTTTACCTAGCTGACTAAACAAAGTTTAGTCAGCAGTAAAATCTTTTAGCAAGGAACGAAAAAATTAAATATAATATTTTTTGGAATTAAATATATTGTTATTTTATATACAAAAAAATATAGATAAAATCATTATATCATGTTAAGTTAAACTAACCTTAAAATACAACAATTTTATCTATATTATTCTTTATTTTTTCTCTTCAAGTTTTTCTTTAAAATACTTCATATAAAATTCATAAGCAGACATTTCATAACAAATCAAATATATTGACTCAATTTCAGAAAATTTCTTTCTTGCTTCAGCAATTGCAAAATCAACTGCAATCTTTCCACCAGTCTCAACAGGACAACCATATACCCCCATTCCTAAACAAGGAAAAGCAACCCTTTTGCATCCAAAATCAACTGCCAATTTCAACGAATTTTCATAGCATTCTCTTAAAACTTTTTCTTTATCCATATTGGGTGAATCATACCACTTTGGAGCAACTGTATGAATTATATAATCAGCTTTTGAATTATATCCATGTGTAATTTTAGCCTCACCTGTTTTACAACCTTTTAGCTCTTTACATTTATTTAATAGCTCCGGTCCAGCTGCTCTATGTATTGCACCATCCACACCTTCTCCACCTAATAGTGAATTATTAGCAGAATTAACATACGCATCGACATTTAATTTTGTAATATCACCTAAAATAATTTTTACAATATGTTCTTCATTGCCATATACAGGCTCAGGTTTATCAAACTTTTTACTACTCGAACGTAAGGCCTTATCAAACTCATCACACATATTTCTAATATAAATATATCTTTTTAAATCAATTCTCCACTCAGGATTAATTGACTTCAAACCATAGAATAATCCAGCAAGTCCACCTGTACAAGCACCTATCGTGTCTGTATCATCACCTAAATTAATTGCTCCAATAACTGCTTGATTATAACTTTCTGTATTCATAAAAACCCATAAAGTAGCTTCTAATGTATCAACAATATAACCTGTTGATCTAATAGATTCCAATGGCATTTCTCTAATATTCTTCTTTAAAATTCTATTATATAATTCTAAAGAACTCCTAGAAAATCTAGAATAGCTAAGTTGTTGAACCTCTTTATATGCATCAAACTTAGACTTTTTCTCAAGCAATTTTATAGCATACATTACATAAATATAACACCCTAGCACGCTTACTTCATGAGCATGTGTTATATATGATACTTTTTTTACAACATCTAATATATCATTTGGTTGTAAATGTGCACTATAACAATAATATGCAATTGGAAGCATTCTCATTAAAGAACCATTACCATTACTGTCTTCTGCTGAAGAACCGCTCTCAAAAGGATGTCCTTCTTTTTCAAATTTAGCAAGAGCAATCAATGTAGTCCTTCCTATATCAAACCTTTCGCCTGTTGCAGTATACTCTGACTTTTCCATCCAATTAACAAATCTATTTCCCATATCTTCTGTAGAAATTCCAAAGCAGTGAATTATTGAATCCATTGTTGCAAGAGTTAAAGAAGTATCATCAGACCAAGTTCCTTTTGGCTGATTATGACTTCCTCTATCCAACATCTGTGTTACCGGATTATCCATAAGTTTATCTCTTGACATAAATTCAATTGGAACACCCATAGCATCCCCTACTGCTAAACCAATTATACCGTCTCTACTATTCATACAAATCCTTTTCCTTTACTACATCTTAAGCATCAATCCATGCTATTTCATCTTCAAAATAATTTCTAACATCGCCATTAACACTTACCATATATTCATCGCCTAATATTGCTATTACAAAACCTCTTTCATCAGTTTCAACCACTCTGACATTGTCTCCAGTTTTTATAATTCTTCCATTAGTACTATCTTCTCTTTCAACGAAAAATCCCACTATTTTTCCTCCTTTGTAACTGGAAATTTTAACTCATATTCTCTTTGCACAGCAAGCAACGCTGAATGAATTAAACCACCTGGATTATGAAAATATAATCCATGATAATAATCTATTAATAACAAATAATTTTCTCTTGTTTGAAATTCCTCTTTTAACATTATATCTTGCATAGCCTTTATTAAAGAAGTATATGCAGGAATTATATAATCTGGTCTTTTATATAGCAAATCTTTTCTTTTTAAATACTCTATCGTTCCCAAATCTGGGTAATACTTAAGTTTAGTACCAAATCTTTTTTCCAAAAAAGCAATTTCAGTGTCAGCTTCTTTTCTTGGGAAAAATAACTTACTATATAGGAAAAGATTATAAGCAATTTCATCTTGTCCTTTTTCAATCCAAACATAGCCAAGTTTTTTATAGAGCATTGCTAAATCAAATGGACGTACCGCATATTTAAGAGCCTTTTGAAAATAATGATCAAATTTTGTATAATCTCTCATTCCTATGCATGCTTCAAGTATTTCATTATATATATGCATACTTGCTGGATTCCACTTTAAAGCCATTTCAAAGAAATTAATCGCCTCTTTGAAACTTTTATTCTCAAATAATATTATACCTTTTTGCAAATAAATATCAGATAAAAAATTTCTACTCCATGAAATATTAATCTTCCTATCCATATGGCAATACAAAAAGAATTCCAATCTATTGGTAAAATCTAAAATTCTGCCATGATTATCAATTTCAACAGGCTCTATTTCTTTTAAAAGCTTGTCCAAAATCTTATCAGCCTCTGCATATTTCTTTCTTTCAATATACGCATTTGATCTATTTAGTTGCTCAACTGTTTCTTTTATTTCCATGTACATCCCCCCAAAAACTAGTTATTAACTAATTTTTCATTAATATATCTATTAGCCTTTTCTCTAGCACATTCCATTCTTTCTTTTGTTACTTCATTTTTATAATCTAATCTATCTATAACCTTATTTATGCAATCATTTTCTTTTAAATATTGTAATCCTGGAAAAAAATTATAATCATATATCCATGCAATATATGAAAGCCATTTATCCATATTAGTTTTTCTATGAGAAGATATTATTGTTTTTCCATGTAGAAACTCATTCCAAACTTCATCAGTAATTTGTTCAGTTTGAACTTCCTGTTCACTTGACTTAAACAATGATTTAAAATCTTGATACTGTTTAACATCAAAATTATCAGTTTTATCAGCATCTCTAATTATTTTAGTAAACAACAATTCTCTTTCGGTCAATCCATCTTCAATTTCATATTTATTGTGATTTTTAATTGCTTTTTTTATTATATCATCATATTTATCAGAATCTATAAATTCTCTAATAAATCCATCTTTAAATAAAATTTCTACTCCTAATTCTGCATGATCCAAAGTGTCGTAATCATCATAATTATCATATCTTACAGCTTGCTGAAATCTACCAATATCATGAAGTAATCCAATCAATTCAGCTAGCTCAACATCTTCTTTTGATAAATTCAATTTTCTAGCAATATATTCAGAAATCTTAATTACACCCATTGTATGAGTTATTTTTATATTAACTTTATTATCTTTAACTTCAAATTGATGTGCATAATCATTAAATTTATTTATTGCATTTTCCAAATTCATTTATTTCTCCATTAATTCTTCAACTTTCTTTACAATTGCTGTACTATCAATTTCAAATTTTTCCATTAATACTATCGCTTTTCCAGATTCACCAAATCTATCTTTTATTCCCATTTTTACTAATTTTGCTGGATATTCTTCAGAAAGCACATCTGCAATAATGCTTCCTAATCCACCAATTACACTATGATCTTCAATAGAAATAAGATTTTTTGTTTCCTTTGCACTTTTTATTATAATATCCTTGTCAATAGGCTTTAATGAAAACATATCTACTACTCTAATATTTATGTTTTTTTCTTTTAATATTTCCATTGCTTTTAATGCTTCTGAAACACAAATTCCTGTTGCAAAAACAGTGGCATCAGTTCCATCTCCGAATTGAATAGCTTTTCCTAATTCAAATTCTTGATTTTCATCATATATTATATTTGAAGCTAATCTACATGTCCTAATATAACAAGGTCCATTTATTTCAGCCATTTCTTTAACAGCCCATTTTGTTTGAACATCATCAGATGGACAAATAACTTTCATATTTGGTAAACACTTCATTATATTAATATCTTCAAGCATTTGATGAGTTGCTCCATCTTCGCCAACCGTTACACCTGCATGACTTCCACAAATCTTAACATTTAAATTTGGATAACATATGCTATTTCTTATTTGATCATATGCCCTTCCAGTAGCAAATACAGCAAAAGTACTTGCAAAAGGAATTTTGCCACAAGTAGCCATTCCAGCTGCAGTAGCCATCATATTTTGTTCTGCAATTCCCATATCAAAAAATCTATTAGGAAATTCTTTTTGAAAAATTCCACTCTTAGTTGCACCAGCTAAATCAGCATCTAGTACAACAACATTTTTATTAGATTTTCCTAATTCCAGCAAAGCTTCCCCATAACTTTGACGTGTTGCTTTCTTTTCTTCTTTCATATTAAGAACCTCCTATTTTCTCAATTCTTCTATTGCTTTTTTATACTCTTCCTCATTTGGAGCCTTACCATGCCAACCAGCCTGATCTTCCATAAAAGAAACTCCTTTACCTTTTATAGTTTTTGCAATTATTGCTGTTGGCTTTCCTTTAATAGTACTAGCTTTTTGGAAAGTCATTATAAGTTCATCAATATTATGTCCGTCAACTTCATAAACTTCAAATCCAAAAGCTTCAAACTTTTCTTTTAAAGGATATACACTCATTACATCAGAAACTTTTCCATCAATCTGCAAATTATTATTATCCACAATCAAACATAAATTATCCAATTTATAATGAGCTGACGCCATTGCTGCTTCCCAAATTTGTCCTTCTTCAATCTCACCATCTCCAACTAAACAATAAACCCTAAATCCTTTTCTATCCATTTTAGAAGCAAGAGCCATTCCATTTGCTACAGATAATCCTTGTCCTAAAGAACCTGCTGTCATATCAACACCTGGAATATGCTTCATATCAGGATGTCCTTGTAACATAGCTCCATATTTTCTAAAATTCTTTAATTCATCTTTTGAAAAATATCCTCTCTCAGCTAAAACCGCATATAAAGCTGGAGAAGCATGTCCTTTTGACAATACAAATCTATCTCTATTTTCGTCATCTTTTCTATTAGGATTAATATTCATTTGATTAAAATATAAAACAGTTAAAATATCAGCACATGATAAAGCCCCACCTGGATGACCTGACTGTGCAGAATACACTTCTTCAATTATGTCCATACGAACATTTTTAGAAATCTCTTTTAATCTTTCAAATTCCATTTCAGCAATCTTCAAAATAATACCTCCTAAATTATATTAATTATGCTCATCTTAAATGCAACAATACTATATCATATTCATTAACTTTTTTCTATAATAAAAAGCACAAAAAACGTCATTGCAATTTTATAGCAACAACGTCTTTTTTTCAACAAATTTTCATTTACATATTCTTATTTTTTTCAACATATTGCGCATACTTAGTCAACTTCTCATTAGCCAAATAATTAATTGTACCTGCTGGGAATTTACCATACTTATCTTTCTTACCAGCTGGAACACCAGTTAGAATCTCAATTCCTTCATCAATAGTGCTAATAGCATAAATATGGAACAATCCATTTTTAACAGCATCTACAACTTCATCATTCAAATGCAAGTTTCTAACATTCTGTATTGGAATAATAACTCCATGTTCGCCACTTAAACCTCTCATCTTGCAAATTTGGAAAAATCCTTCTATCTTTTCATTAACACCACCAATTGGTTGAATTTCGCCTTTTTGATTTACAGAACCTGTAACAGCAATTGATTGATTTATAGGCATTTCAGACAAACTTGAAAGAATAGCATATGCTTCTGTACTAGATGCACTATCACCATCAACACCACCATATAATTGTTCAAAACAAATACTAGCATTTAGTGATAAAGCCTTATCCTGTGCAAAAAGCTCACCTAAATATCCAGTCAAAATCATAACACCTTTTGAATGTGTTGAACCTGACATTTGAACTTCTCTTTCAATATTTACAATTCCTTGTCTACCAATATAAGTATTTGCAGTAATCTTAGAAGGCTTTCCAAAAGAATAATCACCAATAGTTATAACCGTCAAACCGTTGATTTGACCAACTTTATAACCTTCTGTATTTATAAGCAAAGCACCTTCTTTAATCATCTGTGAATATTTTGTATCATACTTTTTAATTCTTTCAATTCTCTCATCAAAAGCTTTTTGAACATACTTTTGAGTTACTATTTTAGATTTATCAAGTTTAGCCCAAGTTGAAGCCTCACCAACTATCTGACCTATCTCACTAAACTGTGTAGATAATTTTTCTTTATCGCCTGATAATTTTGATGCATACTCAACAATTCTTGCCATTGCTTCTTTATCAACATCTAGTAAATCTTCTTGTTCGCAATAACTTCTAACGAACTTAACAAGTTTAGCTATATTCTCTTCAGTTTTAGGAGCATCTTCTTCAAACTCTACTTTAATTTTAAATAGCTTTCTAAAATCATCATCCATCGATAATAAAGTATGATAAATCTCAGAATTACCAATCATTATAACCTTTAAATCCAAAGGAATTGGCTCTGGCTTTAAAGAAACAAGCATCATTGAAGAACGTTGTTCCATACTATTTTCACTGCTAACTTCCTTAACAAGTAAAACTTTTTTCAAATTCTCATAACATTGAGGATTTGATAATAAATCCCTTGCTTGGAAAATAATATAACCACCATTTGCTTTTTGTAGTAAACCTGGTTTTAACATTGTAAAATCAGTTTTCATTATTCCATATTGATTCTCATATTCTAATTTTCCAAAAATATTTTGGAAAGTATAATTTGAATCCATTATAACTGGAGCACCTTCTAAGTTGCTATTATCCACAAATAAATTTACTCTATAATTTAACCAAGGCTCATTATTTTGCATTGCTCTAACTTGAGGTGGAAGTTGTTGCTTATTATCGTTCTCATTTTCTGTATTCATAAAAGCATTAACATTCTTCAAAATATCTTTTTTAACATTATCCAAGAAATTATTAATCTTTTTATTTCTCTTATAATTTGCCTTAACATTATTAACATGAATATTTACTGTAAGTAATGCTATATTCGCTTTCCATTCTTCTATTTTTTTATCAGCTTTGTTCTCTATAATTTTCAATTCAGACAAAGTATCAAAAATCATCTCTTGAACAATTTGAGATTTTGCTTCAAATTCACTTTTAACCTCTAAAGGTAATTTTTCATACTCTTCTTCTTCAATAGTTTTTCCCTCATAAACAGGCATCATATAAATTCCATTTTGAGCAGATTTAACTTGAAAACCATGTTTCAAAGTCTTGTCATTTAACTTAACCAAAATAGAATCTTTCTTTTCTTCAAATTCTTGTTTAATAAGCTTTTTCTCTTTTTCAAACTCATCATTATTAAAAGTTTTCTTTATATCTTTTCTAATATTTCTAATAAATGCATCCATTGTTTCTTTGAACACTTTTCCTTGACCAGCTGGCAAAGAAACTGCTATAGGCTCATTTGGATCATTAAAATTATAAATATAGCACCAGTCATTTGGTACCTTTTCTTTTGCAGCTCTCGTTTGCAAAAACTTTTTAGTATACATTGTTTTTCCAACACCTGTTGGACCTTCAAGATATAAATTATATCCCTTCAAATCAACATTAACACCAAACTCTAGCGCTCTAATTCCTCTATCTTGACCATAAACTAAGTTAGTTGTATCAGCAACTTCCTTAATCTTATCAAACTTAAACATATTAGGATTGCATACATCTTTTAAATCTTTATAACTTAATTCATTTACTTTTCTCATTCGTAAGTTTTTCCTCCAATTTTTACTCTTTTTTCTTATGTATTTTTACAAACAAATTTTATATCATACACATTTTTTATGCAAGTATATACAATTATTATTTCCCAAAAAATTCTTTTTAGTTTTCATATCTAAAAACTTTTTGTCATAATAATTGCATCATTAACATTGTTATAATATTTTTTTCTTCTTCCAAGTATATCAAAATTAAATTTTTTATATAATTCGATTGCAGGAGTATTATCATCTCTAACTTCTAAAGTAATACATATTTTTCCTTTTGATTTTGCTTCATCAATTAAAAAACTTAGCAATTCAGATCCAATTCCATTTTTTCTAAAATCTTTTCTAACAGCAATATTCATAATATGAGCTTCATCAATATTAAACCACAATCCAGCAAATCCGCATACAATCTCATCTTCGCAAATAACAAAATACTCTGAATTTTCATTGTAGAACTCATCTTTTAAAATTTTCTCATTCCAAAAATCATCATATTCATTTAAATCTTGAGCCAATTTTTCTAAATGTTGCTCCTGCATTTTAAGAATCTTTCTTTGCATCTTTCATCCTTTCAGCTTGCGATTTTCTCAAATACACTGGTACAACTGAATCAGCATCAACAAACTCATTTTCATTAATCTTTTTGTAAGCAATTATCCCCAAGCTTTCTGCATTTTGTTTATTGTTTTCAGAAAATTTAATATTCTTTCCTGTTAGTTTTTCACTTATTCTTTCTCTATGTAAAACAGCTCCATCACCAACAAATGAAATATCATCATATTTTTCTAAAACCACAAACACATTCTCAATATCATCAGCCAAATATTCCTCTAATTTATTTATTTTCTCATCATAAATTCCACAATACACCTGATTATTTCTAGCATCAATCATTGAACAAATAACTTTACTTTTTTCAATTTCATTTGTTGCCAATAAATCTAAAGAAATAATTGGAACAACCTTTAAATTCTTTACCTCAGCCATTGCTTTACAACTAGCAACACCAATTCTAATTCCAGTAAAAGAACCAGGTCCAACAACAACCGTAATATAATCTAAATCATCCAATTTCATATTAGCATCATTTAAAGTCTTCTCAACCAATGGCATAAAATTTTCTGAATGAGTCTTTCCATTATCCAACTCATTTTTCACAATTAAATTATCATCTTCAAATAAACCAACACTGCAGACACTACTAGAAGTATCTGTAACTAAATTCTTCATAAAATCGCTTCCTTATTTATTAATTTCTTCAATCACTATTTCTCTTACATTTTCATCTTCAAGATTTCTACTAAAACTAATTTGAATATATTTATTAGGTAAAGCAGACTCAATCATTTCACCCCACTCAATTAAGCAAATTCCCTTTTCGAAATACTCTTCTCCACCTATAGCATAAAATTCATCTTCATCTTCTAATCTATAAACATCAAAATGATAAACATTCACGTCCCTATTCACATATTCATTAACAATGTTAAATGTAGGACTTGAAATCTCATTTTCTAAACCGAAAAATTGCAAAACCCCCTCAGTAAATTTAGTCTTACCAGAACCCAAATCCCCTGTAAGAACTATAACATCGCCCTTTTTCAAATCTTTTGCAAATTTTCTACCAATTAATTTTGTCTCTTCTTCTGAATTTGATATTATTTTTTTCATTAAAATTCCTCAATTCATCTTTCATAATAACATAACTATTTTATTATAAATTTGCCTAATTGTAAACAAATTTATACACATATATCACAAGCCTTCCAACATAAAAAATATATACCAAACTTTTTGTCGAAATTTGTAATCCCCTATTGACATTTTTTTATAGCGCTTTTAAAATTAGCTTATGTAACTTTATTGTTTACAGCACATTTTAAGGAGGGCTTTATTATGTATGTTAGTTTAGACTCAAAAATTCGGGTTTCCGAATTAAACGAGATTTCTAAAGAAAAGGCTTATCGGTTCATAGTACGACTCTCAGATGACTTAGGATATGCTGAAGATGTAACTGTAATTCTGCAGAAGTACCATAGTTCAGCAAAAGAAGAATTTCCATTAAAGTATACTAGTTCAAAAAATAGTATGAGCACTTTCATTAGTGATTTTATCCATTTTAACTTTGGTACTGGACTATATTTTTACTGTTTTAAAGTTACTCTTAACAGGAAAATATATTATTTAAAAATGAATTACGAAGAAGGCCTATCTTTAACAACATTAGATTTGCCTTGGATGCAATTCACAGTTACTGACAACACATTCTTGGTTCCAGAATGGGCAAAAGGCGCAATCATGTTTCATATCATGGTCGACAGATTTGCTCGCGACGAGAGTGTCCCAATTTTTGAAATGCCACGCAGAACCATTCACAAGAACTGGAACGACATTCCCGACTGGATGCCCAACGAAAGAGGCGAAATTACAAACACCGACTTTTTCTGCGGTAATCTGAAAGGAATTACAAATCATTTAAAGTACATCAAGAAATTAGGAGTCAAGATCATATACCTTTCCCCCATTTGCAGAAGCCAGTCTAATCACAGATATGACACAGCTGACTATCTCAGCATCGATCCATATCTTGGTTCAGCAGAAGACATGAAAAACTTATGTCAAAGAGCTCATGCACTTGGAATGAAGGTTATCATCGATACCGTTTTCAATCATACAGGAGATGACAGCATTTATTTCAACAGGCTTTCAACATTTCCTGAAAAAGGTGCAATCAGCGGCAGAGACTCCAAATATTTTGAATGGTACAAAAGAGATCGGTTCAATCACTTCCAGTACTGGTGGGGCTTTGGAAATCTTCCAGTTTGTAACCCAGACTGTAAGGAGTGGCAAAACTTCTTATTTGGAGATGGCGGTGTAATTGATACATGGTTTACCAAATGGGGAATCGATGGATTACGATTAGACGTAGCAGATGAACTTCCGGATTATTTTCTTACAATGCTCGCTAACTGTGCAAAGCACTACAAAAAAGATGCATTTATTCTTGGTGAAGTTTGGGAAAACGCTATTAGAAAAAATGATGGCAACAGAAATTATCTGCTTGGCACATCCCTCAGTAGCGTAATGAACTATCCATTCACAAATGCAATCTTAAAGTATGTACGATTCAGAGATACCTACTGCTTGCGTAACAATATCAATGAAATCTGTGCCGATTATCCAAGAGAAGCTCTGTTATCAACAATGAACTCACTTTCCACTCATGACATTCCACGAGCTATCACCACACTAGTTGGAAATGGTTTCTTGCACAATGGTTATGAATGGACTTGGGACATTGGTGGAAAAGATCGAAACTGGCAAAATGCAAACGATGCAGCATTTTCACGTGCAGATTACAAAAAAGGTAGAGAGCTTTTGAAAGCAGCATTATCTATTCTCTACTTTCTCCCCGGAAATCCGTGTATTTTCTATGGTGACGAAGTTGGCCTCTATGGCTACAAAGATCCATGGAACCGTAAAACTTATCCATGGGGACGGAGAGATAAAAAATTAATGCGTTTCTACAGAATATTAGGAAAAATCCATAACTCACTGCCGCTTAGTAATGCAAGCTTCAGATTCATTACTGTAACAAACGACATAGTTATGTACGAGCGGACATGGAAAGATAAAAGAATTTTGGTTTCAGTAAACATTACTGGTCAAACTCAGGCTATCCTTGTTCCCGAGCAATACGCAAACGACCCAGTAATCTTTGCAACTAACCATTCAAACAAAAAGCAACTGACTCCTTATGGATTAACAATCATAAGTAACTGTAATCTTGAGTAAGCTTTCAAGCACTCAGGGAAAAGGCGCGATTTTAATAAGTCGCGCCTTTAATCTTAAAATTTTAAATTTTTTTCAAAATTTCTATTGACAAAAATGTTTTCCTACTTTATAATCTATACTTGTCAGGAGGAAATATGCAGGTGTAGTTCAATGGTAGAATTCCAGCCTTCCAAGCTGGCTATGCGGGTTCGATTCCCGCTACCTGCTCCATTTCATTTATAAAATAAATATTATGCAAGAAATTGCAGGTGTAGTTCAATGGTAGAATTCCAGCCTTCCAAGCTGGCTATGCGGGTTCGATTCCCGCTACCTGCTCCAAAAAAAGCTTATGATACAAATCATAAGCTTTTTTTCCATTACTATTCTCCAAAAATTGCAATTGACTTTATTTATGTAAACATGATATAATATCACCACGCAACCTATAATTTATCAGCAATTTGAAAGGAGATTTCAGACTATGAAGCAGAACTTAAAAAACCGGATCAACGAAGTCACATTTTTAACTCCGAAACAACTTTCAACTGAAGCAGCCAAAGAATACGCACATAAAAAGCTGCACAATGGAAGTTACGCAAATTGCACCGTAGACAAGGTTTTCGTCAACGGTCAGTTAGTATTAGAAAACATTACGATTTCATAATACTAACAGTCAAAGCCTCGGATTTCACAAAGTCCGAGGCTTCACATATTAAATAAGTTCAAAACGACGAGCAAAAACACAAATTTGCACGTCGTTCTTCATATAAATTGGAGATTTCTAATTCCATCTCTTTAGATAATTCGATAACTATATAATCTCTTTTCTTCATCTATCGTTTCTTCCTTTTGCAAAATAACATGATATCTTTTTTCCAGCCTTTCAGCTATCCATGGTGTTGTACGAATCAAAGGACTCTGCCGTTCTCCACTCAAATAGAGTTCCACACTCCGAGAATGTATTGCAAAATAATCTTTTCTGCGAAATTCCATAGTCATCCCTCCTATTCCAGTTTTGGAAATTATTCCATGTGCATTAATAGTTACAAAAGCACTAACCCTCCTTATAATTTGATTTCATAATTTTATCACACATATCCATATAAATCAACATTTTCAAGGCCTTTAAACACCCAACAAATTTCTTCAATACGATTGTCAAAATTAAATAAATATATTATAATATAAACGAAGCGCGGGTATAATTTAGTGGTAGAATGTCATGCTTCCGACCTGATAGCGCGGGTTCGATTCCCGCTACCCGCTCCATAAGGTAAAATCGTCGCACCAATGTGACGTTAATGATTAAATCAATCTGAAAAGATTGATTTTTTTGTGCGTTATTGCAAAGAAAGGTGTGATGTGATATGATTAAAATAATTAAAAAGAAAATCAATATGAGTGATGAACTCAAAACCAAAATTAATTGGTCTTGCAAATTTAATAACAGACCCTATCAGATTATTGAAGGTTACCTAAGAATTGTGGAACATACAAATTTAGCGTATGTTGAACCACACAAAGTAATTATTGGAGATACACTATATCTATTCTTCAATGAACAAAAACATTTTTATATTGGGAATTTAAAGAAGAAAATCCCTATTGCTGATTTATCAGAATACATAGCAAGGCATTAATTAATTGAGAGTTTATATACTCCCATAATATTGATTTATTTTGTCGTGTAAATAATCAATATATTAGTTAAGGTGTCTTGTTATGTGACACCTTTTTTGGTGCCTTTCATTAAAAGAAAAGGAGGAAAAATTATGAATAATGAAAGGAAGATTGCAGCAGTTTATATTCGTGTCAGCACAGAGGATCAGGCACGAGAAGGATTTTCTTTAGGAGAACAAAAAGAAAAGTTATTACAACTCTGTGCATTTAAAGGGTATGAAGTATTTAAGGTTTATGAAGATGCAGGAATATCTGCAAAAGATATGGAACATAGACCAGCATTTCAAGAGATGCTACAAGACATGAGGGACGGAAAAATCAACTATATTGTAGCCTACAAACTAGATAGAGTTACTCGTTCAGTTCGTGATTTAGAAGAACTTATATTAGAGTTAGAAAAATATAATTGCTATTTAGTATGTGATAGAGATGATGTTAATACTTCTACTGCTAATGGAAGATTTTTTGTGAGAATGCTAACTGTATTATCACAGTTAGAAATTGAAATTGTATCGGAAAGAACTAAATTTGGACTTAATGGAGCAATTAAGTCCAGCCATTTACCAGGTCCTGCTCCGCTAGGATATAAGAAAGATGGTAATAAAAAAACTATTGTAGATGAAACAACTAAACCTGTTATTGAAAGAATATTTAAAATGTATTTAGAAGGTAAAAGTTTTCAGCGAATATCAAACATCTTTAATGAAGAAAAATTATTAAATCCAAAGAAATGGAAAGACACGTCTATTCAAAAGATAATTGATAACAAAATCTATATGGGTGATTATGAGCAATACAAAAGAATTGCTAAAAAAGAAAACAAAGAACCTGTTATTTATATGAATGTTGTTGAACCTATAATATCACGTGCAATGTGGGAAGAATGTCAAAGACAAAAAGAAGTTAATCAAAGAACTTATACAAGAGATAGAGTTTATCTATTCTTTCAAAAGATTAAATGCCCTACTTGTGGAAGAATAATGAAATGTAAAGGTTCAGGTGGCAAGAAGAAAAAGTATATGTATTACAATTGCGAAAAGTGTCATTTAAATTATCGTGAAGATAAAATTGAAGAATGTTTAATGCAATTTATTTATGATTTAGTTGAGTATGATATGGCAGTTAAAAAGTATTTTTTACCTATTCTAGCAGACCATAAACCAACAAAAACTGATGATATAGATAAAGAGATTAAACAATTAGAAAAACAAAAAGAACGCATTAAAAAAGCATATATGAGTGGTATTGTTGAGATGGAAGATTTTTCAGAAGATTATAGACTAATTGAAGAAAAATTAGAAATTTTAGAACAAAAGAAATCAGAACTTTTAAACTTAGATAATATAACTTTTACACCACAACAATTAATGGCAGATAGAGATATTGAACGAGAAACTATGATAAGATTAGACACTTTAAATGATGTTGTTAAAACAAATTGGGAAAGTAAAACAAAAGATGAAAAGCAAGAATTTATATCTAAATTTATTGAATCGGTTATTCTAATAAAAGATAAAAATAATGAACTTCATATAGAAAAAATTAATTTCAGAAAGAGTTATATAAATAACTTAATGAAGTTTTTAGATAAAGGTATATTAGATGTATTAGTGCCAGTTGAAATAAACGAAAAAGAAGAATTTGTAATTGGTAGTCCTAATATTTCGAATGAACAAGTACAGGAATATTTAGATAGATTAAATGAATTTTATGAAACAAAAATGTATCAACTTTATGAAAAAGTTGATAAAGAAACTGGTGATATTATTGGAGAATTTACACCTAAAAAAGATGAAAAAATTATAAGAATAGTACCTATTTCACCTAATGAAATAAAACCAAAATCAATCATAAACAAAGAAGATATTGAAACGAAATACGGAATTGTTACTTACAATCCTAACAAACCAAATAAGAAAGGAAATGATTAAAATGGAATTAAAATATACAAAAACTGGTGATTATGAATTACCAAATTTAACTTTAAATGATAATAAAAAAGGCGCAATTAATAAGTATGGAATGTTAAGACTTGATTATTTAAAAACACATAAAAAAGCACTTTATACTACACTTTTAATGAAAGATGAACTTACTAATCATCTTATTTCAGTAAGTAATGATGCAGAAGATTTATTAAATAACTTGATGAAAAGTTATAAAAAATCAGATGAAAAACTATCTGAAAAAAGGAAAGAAACAAATCAAATCGAATGGGTAAAATTAATGAATAATTATAAAAATATAGCTAAAGAAATCATATTAAATGAATTAATTTATACTGAAAATGTGTGAGTACGTACTCACATATCGTGTCTAGCAAGCACTGAATTTGTACTCCCATACAAATTCCAATATGGGAATTCCCATACCCTTAAATTTTAGAAAGGAGTCTTTAAATTATGAGAATAAGAAATAATAAAGTTAATGTGTTTTTAAGTGATGATGAAAAATTTATTTTAAAAAGAGATTCTTCAAAATTAAAATTATCTCAATCTGAATATATTAGAAATTTAATTATAGGATATAAGATGAAAATTCCAGAAGTCAAAGAAGAACAAAAAACTAAAAAAGATGAATATGTTATTGAAAATATTGTTAAAGCATTAGAAGAAAATATTGAATGCTTAACTAAAGTAAAGAATCGATTTCATTATCTTGGATATTTTGAAGATGAACGAGCAATAGGAACTAAAATTGAATTCTTAAAGATACAAAATAGTATGATAGAAAAATATTTATCATCTATTAGAAACGACAAAGACAATGCCAACTAAGCATTGTCTTTTAAAATTACAAATATTTTCTCATTGTTGCTATTGAAGTTTCTAAATCAGAATATGATGCTTGACCATTATCAGCTCTATGATGTATTTGATTTCTAACATAAGTATGCAAAGAAACTTCATTAGGATATTGCATCCAAGGATACTGCTTTACTTCACTCATAGTTGCAATAAAGAATTGACTATCAAAATCTTTTATTTTTTTGCTTGTAGCATATTTATGGAATAATTCTTCATATAACTCATTATGATATTCCTCTGTTGCCAAACCAAAAGCCAAATAATTTGTTTCATTAGATGATACATATGATAACTTTCTATCACCAATCAAAGATATAGTCTTATCATTCTTTAAAATTATTGTTTTCACATAATCATTATATGATAATTGTTTTACTAAAAGTGATGAGTGTGTAGTAATTATGATTTGAGCATTTTTTGAGATTTTAAGTAAAAAGTCAACAAAATTTTGTTGTATTTTAGGATGTAAATGTAATTCTGGTTCATCAATTAATATAATCATATTTTTCTTGTTTTGTTCAGACATGTGATATGAATAAATTAACGAGAATATCATCTCATACCCTGACCCTAAATTTGATAATGATATTTGCTGGTTATTATCCTTTTTTATTACAAAATTTGCATTCTTAAATGGCTTGTAATTATCAATAAAATCTAATTGCACTCTATAATTACTTATTTTTTCAAATTCATCTATTGCTGTTTCTAGATATTTATTTTCAATTTTTCCTTTTTTTACTTTTTCATTTAAACTCTGATTTAAATCTTCAATATTTTCTGTACCTTTGTTGTACTGAAAATTAAAATCTTCCATAATTCTATCAAATCTAGTAGTATTATAAGTTCCTGTTCTAGTTTGAAATAATCTGTTTCTATCTAAATACAAAATATCAGTATCATTAAATCTTTTACCACTGAACGGGTTATTTACACTTAATCTTAAATCCGGGCTTCCATCTTTAGGTTTTAAAGGATCTGATTTTAAAAATTGCTGATCACATACTACAGAAGTTACAAGATATGAATTACTTCCTTTGTTTCTAGTTTTACCGGTAAAAATAAAACCTTTTGCAAGAAAGTTAGTATTAGGAAACGTACCTTGGACATTAAAATCTTTATCTGAAAAAATTTTAATTTCTGTATTAGTATTAGGATTACTCATATCTGAAATATTAAATGAATCAGCTTTATATTCTAATATAGCAGATGATATTGCATCCAATATCGTTGTTTTCCCACAACCATTTTCACCTACAAAAACTGTTAATCCAGAACCATCATCTTTGCCATTTGGGATATTAAAATCTTTTATTTCATGTTCCTTAGTATCATCAAACAATCTAAAATTTTTAATCGAAAGTTTAGAAATAAACATCAATATCACCTCAATTCAAATTATTTTTTTAATATTTTTTTATCATTCCAAACTTCATTTGTATGTTGAGTAAGAGCCATAACAAAGGCTTCTCTCGTCATATCAATTCTACTAATTACGTTATTAGTTAGGAAACTTATGCCACCTTTGCCACTTCTTAAATCATGTTGTTTAAATATATTATCCATAACTTGTCCAAGATCAGTTGTAATTATTTCATCAACATACTTATCTGGCACTGGGAATGCTGGACTAGTACCCCAACTTTCGTATCCATTTTTGTCTTTTATTACCGCAATATTTATAATTACCCATTTACCTAATAAATTAGTTATTCCTGATTCTATCCCTAAAAAATATTCTACATCTATATTATTTTCTTCGGCATACTTCTTTAAATTATCTACACGGTTCCTAGCACCTTCATAAATTTCATTATTTACTGGTTCTTCACTTACATCTGAAGGAACAGGAATACCTTCAATGTCAAATGTATCAAAATAATTTTTAAACGCTTCTTTAGCTCCTTGTATTTTCCCAGGATTTTTTGTGCCTATTAAAACTTTCATTATTTTACCTCCTTAAATCCATTTCTGCTCCATAACCATAATTGAGTATGAATATCAATTGGTTTATATTTAGTGCCTTTAAAAAGTTCTTGCCATCTATCTATAACTATTTGTTGAACATTACTTGAATTAAATTCATCATCAGTTATCAAACCTAATCTATGAGTTGCTTTACATACGTGAGTATCTGGAGCAACTGTTAAACACTCAATGTTTTTATATCTTCTATCAGTATATTGATAAATAACATACATCCAATAATTACAAATCTTAGTTCCAGATAAATAAGGGAATTTCTTTTTGTTTTCTTTTTGTATAAAGTTTCTAATCTTGTCAACATCATTATCCAATTCATCAAATAGTTTTCGGATATCGCCATCAAACATTTCTACAAACGTATTGCATAATGCTAACCATATTTCAGTTTGTTTTTGCTTTTGTAGAGCAACTTTATATTTAGTTAAAGCATATTGTACTTCTTCAAAACTTTTTTCTAAACATGCTTTAGGATTAAAAACAAATCTTGTTCCTTCATCATTATATGTTTTTAAAGCACTTTCCCATAATGTATAAGAATTTCTTTGATAGTTTAATGCCATTGGTAAAGTGAAATATAAATAATTTTCTAAACTATCTTTTTCAAAATTAGGGTTTGCATCTTCTGGCATTACTTCGCCACCAAGTTCACCATTTTTATACATTGCCATAAGTTTATCTACTTTATCTAATATTACTTTCTTATTCATTGCTACCTCCTAATAAAATTCAAGTTTTAAAACTACTATAATTATACATTAAAATACAATTTTTTTCCATACTCCCCTTGAAAATATCTAGGAAAATGATATAATGAATTTATCAGAGAGATTTAATCAAATCTTATAGTCTTAATTTCGCGTACGTGTATAGTTAAGGCTCCATTTGAAATCAACTTACGGACTTAAAAGTTCGTAAGTTTTTATTTTATATAAAACTTTAAAAGTTCTCTTTCTAGAAAGGAGGACTTTTTTCATGTTTGAATTTAAAGCAATTGAAAATCTAAAACCTAATAAAGATTTAACCGACATCTTAAAAAACTTTGAATATACAGTTAAATTAGGACAAATAAAAACTATCTTGCATACCAACCTACAAGTAGTAATACCTACTGAATACCAAGTTACATATCCTGCTACTCTTACAATACTAGAATACAAAGTTAATGAAATATCAAATAAGCCTTTTTATATTAAAGAACATAATCAAAAGTATAATTTTAAAGAAATTGCACAATTTTTGAAAAAATTTTAATTTTAGACTATACATTTTGCTTATTTGTGAGGAAACATATGAGAAGTATTTTAATATTTCTCGAATTTTAATGAAAGGAGGAAAACTATGAGATGTGGTGTTTATGTAAGAGTATCTACTGATGACCAAAGAGATAATGGTTATTCTATTGATTCACAACTTAGAATGATTAAAGAATATTGTGAAAAGAATGAATATGATATTGTTGATATCTATAATGATGCTGGGCATTCTGGAAAAGATTTGATGAGACCCGAAATGCAAAGATTACTAAAAGATATTAAATCTAAAAAGATTGATAAATTAGTTGCAATTAAAGTTGATAGACTTACTCGTAATAATTATGATGGCTTTTGGCTACTTAATTATTGTGAGGAACATGATGTAAAGATAGAACTTATACTCGAACCTTATGATGTGTCTACTGCTAATGGTGAAATGATTTTTGGAATGAATTTAGTATTTGGTCAAAGAGAAAGAAAAGAAATTGGAGCAAGAACTAAACGTGCTATGGAAGAAATGGTATTGGAACGTATTCATCCTAGCAAAGCACCTTATGGCTATATTAGAAATAAAGAAACTGGTCATTTAGAAGTAGAACCTATTGAAGCAGAAGTTGTAAAAGAAATATTTGAATTATGCAAACAAGGCAATTCTACAAGAAGTATTGCTACTATTATGAAAGATAATAATGCCTATTTAAAACAAGGAAAATGGAAATCTGATAGAGTTTATAAAATACTCACTAATTCAATTTATATTGGTATATTTGAATATGGAAAGTATAAAAGAAAACCACAGGATGTATTAAGAGTTGAAGATTATTGTGAACCAATTATTGATATAACAACTTGGAATACTACAAGAGCAAATTTAGAAAAGAATAAACATCCAAACTATGGAGAGCATATTCATTTATTTGCATGATTAGTAAAATGTCCTTTATGTAATGAGATACTTGCAGCTAGTGAATCATTTAAAAAGTATAAGAATGAAACTAAAATTTATTACCATTTGAGATGTAAAAATCATAATTGTAAAGGTTATGGTTATCACTATAATTCAGATAAAATTGAGGATAAATTAAAAAGATTTTTAAATGAATTAACTAGATTTATGTATGATAATTCTAATGAAATAATTACTTGTAGTTCTACTAAATGCAAAGAAGTAAAAGAAATAGAAAAAGCCATTGAAAAGTTAAAAGTTCAAGAAAAAAGATTAGTAGATTTATATTTAAGTTCTACTTTAGATGTAGAAACAATTAATCATAAAAATGATGTTATTAAAAAAGAAATTGATAAACTAACTAAAAAGAAAACTACTCTTGATCCAGATAATGACTTTAAAGAATACACAGTAGAACTTCTTAAAAAGTTAGATTATGAAGAAGATAATGGAGATTTTATCTTTAAAAACAATTTAAGTTTTACTTATTTGTTTGATAGTTTAAATAGAAAAGCACAAAAAGAATTAATTAATAGATTAATATCTTCAATAGAAATAACAAGAGATAATAAATTCAATATTGAGATAAAAAGCATCAAATTTACAGAAGAATTTATCTCAAAAAGTACACAAGATTATATTGATTATTTAAATGAATTACTGGCTGATAACAACATTGGCATAACCTATAAAGAACAAATTAATAAAGAAAAATTATTAGAATTAGAAAATGATTATACAATTATGTCATTAGTAAAAATGGAAAACAATCAATATACCGAAGAAGAATTAAACAATTATTTTGACTTGATGAAAGAACATTTCTATGTAGATGGAATAATAAATTGTCCCTATATTGAAGGCAATAATATAGTTGATACTTTAATTCTAATACCAAAAACTGAACTAATAAATGTTTAAAAATTAAGAAAGGAATGATAAAAATATGGAAATAAAATATACAAGACAAGGAGATTATTTAATACCAAATTTATATTTAGAAAAGGATGAAGAATGTGGAAGAATTGGCAAATATGGAATATCAAGATTACACTTTATTGCTCAAAATAAACAAGCACTTTATGAAACACTTTTAATGACAAATAAACTTACTCATCATCTTCTTTTAGTCAGTGATTCTTGCGAAAGTTTATACAAAATACTAATGGATGATTATATTAAAAATGATGAAAGATTGCCTGAAAAAAATAAAGAATTAAATCCATTAGAATGGACAAAGTTAATGAATAATTACAAGAATATGGCTGAAGAAATTGTCTTAAATGAATATGTTTTTGTGTAAATAATCTTTAAAAAAGAGGAAAAAATTATCAAAATAATTTAATCCTCTTTTTATATTTTTTAGAGTATGGGTGTAAAAGTTGTGTCTAGCTAGCCAGCACTGAATTTATACTCCCGCATAAATTCTACTATGGGAATTCCCATACCCTTTACTTTTTTCTAACACAAACTCTATATAATCTTTTTTCTAATTTATATCTTGTCATTATTTCTTCATTTAAATATTCGATATCAAAATCTTTAAAGAAAAACTTAATGTCTTTTTCATCAAAAAATCTTTTTAATCTTTTATCCGATGTTTCATATAAATGATGTTCTATTTCATTACCTTGACCAGCACCGTGATTTACATCATTTACTGAATTAACTCGAAAAATTAAGCGTCCTCCAACAGTAAGAATGCGTCTTATTTCATTTAATAATTCAAATGTATCTTTTTCTTTAAAATAATGCAAACATAAATCAGCAATTATTAGTTCAAACGAATTATTATCAAATGGCATTCCATCAAGCATATTAAAACACTTAGTATCATACACTTCTGGAAAGTTTTTTTTAATATTATTAATTGCATTGCTAGATTGATCACAAGATATAACTTGTTTATTTTTGTTAATTAAATACAAAGTATCATTACCACTTCCGCACCCTAAATCCAAAATAGGAGTTGAGCAACTATCTATTATAGTTTCAAACTTATCCAACCAGTCGTCTAATTTTATTTCATTTCGTTCATATTTACTATGTATATTATCCCAATATTCTAAGGAATTTTCCTTTTCATTAAATCCCATTTTGTATCTCCATAATAATTATTTCTTATTAAATCCTTCTTTAATTTTTTTACTCATTTCTTCTTTAAATTCAGGTGAGTTAAATATTCCTGCAAATAAATCCTTAGTTGCATCTCCCATCATTGAATACATTGCAGAATTAGATAATTCTTTCTCTCTTTTTAATATTTCTTGTTCATTTTGAACTTTTATCTCTTCAATTTTTAATTGATGTTCTTTTTCTTTAGTTTCTATATCAAGTCTATGTTTTTCATTTAATGCTTCAATATCTATTTTATGTTGTTTCATTAATTTTTCTATTTCGTGTTTATTATTAGTTTCAAGTGTATTAATTTCATTCTTACATTTCTTAATAGCAATTATTAAACTTCCAACACCAGTAATAAGTGCAGGAACTATTGCTATAAGTAATTGTGTCCACAAATTTGCATTCATTTTATGCCTCCTTTATTTCCATATTAGTAATATTATGATTATCATCGCAAGTAAATAAAATATTGATTTTCTCTGATTCAAAATAATTAATTAAATCATCATCTAACAAATGAGTTATTGCAAATCTTTTTTCATTCTTAGTTAATTCATTTATAGGTAACCAATAAGCATAGTTATCATCTAAATCCAATGGGTTACCATTCACTTTATTTGCGATATATGTTTTCATAACAAATTTTTTATTTTTACCTGGATATATAATTTCAACATTTCCAATACATTTTAAATCATTAATATCCATTCTGGTTTCTTCTTTAAATTCTCTTATACAAGTCTGTATTTCAGTTTCACCATCTTCAATCTTTCCACCAGGTATATCAAAATAATCTTTGTTAATATTCTTATATTTAATACAGGCAACCTTGTTATCTTTAAAAGCAAATACTCTTACCGCATATCTTATATCCATTATACTTCCTCCTTATATAGAATCAAGTTTAATTTTGAATATATTATACTATAAAATAACAAAATTCTCCATACTCCCATTGAAATTTAATAAGAATTCATATATAATATTTTTAGAAAGAGAGCGTTATGGTTCGTAAGCTGTTGCTTAACCGCTCCAAAAAAACTTACGAACAGCTAAGTTCGTAAGTTTTTTATATAAATATGTCTAATCTATACTAACTATTTCATTCATCTTTAACCTTCATTACAGCAACTATTGCAGCCTCCAACGACTGTTCTATATCTGTATTTATAATACCATAATGTTTAACTGAATATAAATCTTTTATCATCTCGCTAAATTTATGTATTTCAATAACCTCAAATCCAATCTTTCCGAAAAAATCCTTTATATGCTCTATATTCTCAAACCTATCATTCAAATTATTTCTAGACGTCATTTTATTTAAATTTATATTAAACTTTGGTAATGCCTTTTCCTGAGTTTGTACAAATTTCTTTGGCATTACATCACAAGTAATCCATACTCCATCATGTTCTTTTAAAAATGAATAAATATTTTCCGCAACAATCCTTTTTTCATCAAAAGTCAAATATCTTAATAATCCTTCATTTATTACCGCTACTGGTTTATCTTTTTCAAAATATTCATTACATTTAACATAATCATCACATCTTAATGCATTTTCACTAACTATATTTAACGATTCTGGAATATTCTTTTCAATTGCTTGAATGATACTTCTTTTATTCTGACTTACATTCTCTAAATCCATTTCAACATAATTATATCTCTTTTGTGAATATATAAGCCCTCTCGAACTATAACCTGCAGCAAGTTCTAAAACTTGCTTTATGCCAGAATTATCTAGTAATTTATTCGTCAATTTATACCTAGCTTCAATTTCAGGTGCCAACATTTTATTTAAAGTAACTTCTTCATTGCAGTAATTACTTAACCATTCGTAAATTTCTTTTTCATAAGGTATATCCGTAAATATTCTTGGATATGATGTAACAATAGCAGTTGAACTTATCTCTTCATAATCTTTATCATTTATATGCATATACTATTTTCTTCTTTCTTTATATAAATTGAGGGTACAATATACTTCTTTATAAATTCTCCTTTATCTTAAGCAATGGTCAATCCATTTATCATTTGTTACTTTTCTTCTCTCAATTTCTAATAATTCTCTTGCTTCTCTACTAGTTAATTTCATTTTTTCTCCTAAAATCTAAAACATATTCATAAACTTCTCTCTAATTTTTCACTCTTGATATATCTGAATATCTATCTACATTTTTTCATCATATTTACTATAAACTTAAATTTCCTGAAATATTCCTCAATAAATTATTGTTATCAAATTCAATAGTTACAATTGATTTATCATTAAACTTTGCAACAATACTGTTTTGATTATCGCTATATTTAATCTCATTTTCATTTAACAAAGCTTTAATCATTAACTTATGATTAACATTAAATTCTGAAATTATTTCCATCACGCAATTCGAAAATTCAATAGAATTCATTTTCTTGAAAATATCTTCAGGTAAATTTTTTACAAACATATAAATTGATGTATCACCTGAACCACAAAAATACGCAACATTTTCTGGAGCAAATGCAATATAAACCATAGATAAATTATAACCGTTTATATCATCTTTTAGTTCTATTTTTCCTTCAGTAAACTTTCCCAAATTCAAATCTTGCATAATTTTTCTTGTATTAATTTTTAAATCAACATATTCATCTGGTATCACTCTTTCTAATTCAGAAGAATACCAAAAATTATCTGATACACTTGTTGTTCCTATGTATTCAACATTAAATATTCTATCGTCTAATTTTAAAATTCCTTCTTCTAGATTAGTATTCCAATTATTATACTTTCCTATATAATCAATAAATCTTTTTTGATATAAAAAAGTTTTTCCAATACATATAGAAAATACATTTTTAAAATCAATATCATATGAATTTAACAACTTTAAAGTTTCCTCTTTCAACATACAAATATTCTCCTTTCAATATAAATATAATTCTTTAATTTCTCTTTAACTTTCATTATAGCATCCAACAACTATTCTATATTAGTATTTATAATACCATAATGTTTAACTGCATATAAATCCTTTATCATTTATATGCATATACTATTTTCTTCTTTCTTTATATCTTTCTCACAAATTATATACTATATAATAATTTATTTCTAGAAGTTCAGTGAATTTATGCGGTATAAATTAAAAACTTGTGATATTATGTAAAGTATGCTACAATAATGCATAGATACTTTTAGTTACCCAAAGGGGTTTTTCAAATCTTGGAGGGGTAATACCTCCAAGTAATACAAGGAGGTTCCTTATGACACTATTGCAAATTTTCAATACAACACTTGAAAGTCTCCCAAAATTTTCGGATAGTTTACAAAGGGGAATTCTACAAATGGATTTCTGGAGTAAAGCTAAAGCTGATCAAGCACTTTCAATTGTAAAGCAATTAAAACGGTCCGATGTAATTGACACCAAACACTTTACACCATACTGCAGTATTTCCTTCCGACCCATAACAATCACACTTTCACCACGTGATTGTAACATTGAAAGTGACACTTTCGGACCTGAAAACATTGAAGAAGCTGATAACTTTATCAAAGACATCTTACATGATCTCAACATAATGTCTTTGAACTCAATACGGTTCCGTTATGGTGGTCACGATTACGACAACGATAAATGTGAGTTCACCATCAACTGGGAGTTTTAAGCAAAACCACATACGCCTAGGTAGATTCTATATTATTATAGGAACCTATCTAGGCGTTTGGTTTATTCTATGATTATTACTATTATATCAATCGACATGCATTATTTGTAATATTATCTAAAGTATGTTATAATTACAGTATGGGTCTTATTTTTATAAGTAGTCCTACAATAATTTTGAGGACTATATGTCCTCTATTTTACTTTATTAACTATCATTCAAAAAGGAGGACATAACACATGAAAGTAACAAATTTACCAGCTTACCGGAGATTAAAAGAAAAGTTTATTCAAAGAGGTTACTCGATGGGAATTGTCGATGATTTACCTATTTATGTAGTAGATGACATTCACGAACTTTTACCCCAGACAACAGTTGGTCGTACTATTGAGTTTGAAGAAATTCAATTTTCCAAAGAGTATCGAACACGGGAAATTTTACCCCAAGTAACAGTTGGTCACTACGTAGGAGCTATTGAATACGGAAAAATCAAATTCGAAGATATTCCCCAAAAATATCGAACAAGAAGTTTTTTCCTGCATGCTTTGTCTGGAGCAAATTCCGATTTAGTTGAATATGTAAAAAACAATATATCAGATTTTGACAGACAGTTTTTCAAAGACCACATCGTAACAGAGCCTTATGCACTGCACTTTAAAGATAACGATTTCGAATATATGCCTCTTAGCTATGTTGATGAAGAAATGGTTATGTGTGCAATGTTCACAGCAATTAAAGAACGCCCCATTGAACGGAGAGGTGATCATTCAGACTGGTTTTATTCCGTACAGAAAAGAAAGCCAGACATCTTAACCCAAGATTTATACATTATGGGAGCAAGATGTTTTGGAAGAAAAATAAACGGAGAAAATCAGTTTTTGAACATTACACCTACTCAATACCAAACGCCTGAATATTACTTCGCACTCTGCCAATGTAATAACACACCGGTAATGGAAGATATTCCAGATAACATATTAACAGATGAATTCTTACTTACTTTACTGAATGACAACATGAACGTTCAAGCATTTAGCCAATCAGCTCTCGAACGAGAATTAAAAGTGAAAGGAAAAGGCACTTTAAAAATATGGCAAATCGCTTTATATTGCGATGCATATCAGATAAGATATATGCCTTTAAATGATGAACGAGTAGAATTCTTCTTATCACTTTATGATGAGTCATCTACAGAGTATAAGAATGCATTTGAAACACTACACCAACGTTACCTTTACTTAAAAAAGTAGATTAAATTCTGGATATCATGTAAATTTATTATTTTTGTAGATAGCTCTACAATCTTTTGGAGGGCTACATGTCCTCCATTTAACTTTATTAACAATCACCTAAAAGGAGGACATAGCATGAGAATAACTGACACACAGGCTTACCAAAGTCTACTAGAAAACTTCTATGAAAAAGGATATTCAAGAGGTACTAAAGACACTACCCCTATTTACTATTGGGATGGTAAACGTCAAGATCAAAAGTTAACACCTGGACATTATGTATGTGCATTGCGACATAATCAAATAAAATTTAATGATGTTCCTGAAAAATATCGGACGCGAGAATTTTTTCTGCATGCACTTTCAGGTAGTTTCGTTGAAATAGTTGACTATGTTAAAGCACATCCTGAAAAATTCAATAAGGATTTCTTTAAGGATCACATCGAAACTAATTCTTCAGCATTACATTATCAGTTCAATGATTTTGAAATTATGCCACTCGAATACATTGATGAAGAAATGGTTGCATGTGCTCTTCTTAAAACAATTGATGGCTGTCTTTATAGAAGGTCAGACCTTACCAGTGACTGGTTCTATTCAATCTGTAAGAGGAAAAAAGAAGTTTTAACACAGGAAATTTGCACTTTAGAAGCTCGATGTTTTGCAATAAATCATCATGACATCGATAAGTTTCTGAATGCAACTCCACCAAAATATCGTAACACAATGTACTACTTTAACTTATGCAGTAACAATCCTACACATATAATGCAATATATTTCCAAAAATATATTAACAAACGATTTTCTTACCGCTTTGATTATAGACAATCCCCAAAACATCAAGTGTTTTACTGAATCCGCTCTTGAGCAAGTAAATGAAACTGGATTAAAATTTTGGCAAATCGCTGTCATGCGTAGTGGATATGTAATAGATTGCATTCCATTAAACGAGGAAAGAATAAAATTCTTCTTAGAATTTTATGACAAGGATTCTTATGAATATGAAGATAGTTTTAAAAAGTACTACAAAGCTTACCTTCGAGCAAAGAATCCAACACCGAAACAGGAAGTTAACAAGATAAGTAGCATGATGACACTTGCAACTGCAATGTCAGGAGCTAACATTGATACAGCAATTGAAGCTGGTAACAATGTAATGAAAGCACTTACAGATAATCAAAAACTACTTCCGATTTCCTTAAGAATCTCTGTACCAAAAGAATACTGCAAAGTATACGATAAGGAAGAATACCTCGCGGAAATCTATAAAAAGCTGAATATTGAGATTATCCGAGAAGAAGACAACTATTACTATCGTGTCATTTTACCTGAAGGACTCTCTATTGTTCAGGATAATTTCGGATATTGCTTAAAAAAAGGCGAAGAAACACTTATCCACTATTATGACCGAGGACCATTCTACGATAGAACAGTAACTGTAGACAAGCTTTACGTAACCCTGTAAAAGTATTTTCATAAAAGAACCGTCATACTCAAGTATGGCGGTTCTTTCTATTTACAAAATTAATTATATTATTGATATTTCCAATTAATTATAGTATTATTTTTTTACCAACCACTATATTTAAGAAATATTTTATATTTACTAATTTTAGTTAAAGGAGTTATTTATTATGGAATTATTTAAAAAATTTACAGAAACAATTTTTTATAAAAAAGATAGTCAATTAGAAGAACAAATTTCTGCATTAAAAGAATTACAACAAGAATATCCAAACAATAGTAAATTAAATTATAAACTTAAACTATGTGAATTAGGCCTAATTGGAGAAAACGAAATTGAATTTGAGCTTAAAAACGCAAATATAGGAATGTATATCCTACACGATGTAAACTTAAAATACAAAGACCTAACAGCTCAAATTGACTATATTATAATTACACCTGGCTATACATATTTTGTTGAATGTAAAAATCTTATTGGAAACATTTCTGTAAATAATAGAGGCGAATTTATTCGTGAATACATATACAATCATAAAAAAATTGTAGAAGGAATTTATTCTCCTATTCGCCAAGCGGAAAGACACATAGAAATTTTCAAAAAATTATTAGACGAAAATCAAACAGGTATTATGTATAATCTTTTAAAAAACGTTCGACAATCATGGTTTAAACCACTTGTAGTTCTAGCTAATTCTAAAAATATTTTAAAACTTCAATACGCTCCCAAAGAAATAAAAAGTCAAATTGTAAGATCAGATTCTTTAATCGATTATATAAAAAAAGATATCAATAATTTAGATAAAGATTATTTAAGTTCACAAAAATATATGAATGATTTAGCATTTAAAATTATGCAAAACTATAATCAAGATATAGAAAAAGATTATAAAGAAGATTTCCAAAAATGGCTTGAAAAAGACAAAGTCGAACCCCTATCATCAAACGCCAATAATGAAGACATAAAAAACAAACTAATAAATTATAGAAAAACAAAATCTCAAGAAAAAAACATCCCACCATACTATATCTTCACCAACGAAGAATTAAATTTACTATTAACCCATCTCCCTAAAACTTATCAAGAACTTGAAAAAAGCAATATACTATCAAACATAAAACTAAAATTACACGGACAAGAAATAATTAATATAATAAATAATTTATAAATACATTAATAAGTATATAGAAAATTTCATATTAACTTTTTTGAATCACCGCGCAGCGACCAAAGGAACGAAGCAAAGCTTCGTGACTGCGATTGAAGCAATCTATACATAAAAATGAGCCATTGTTCTAAAAGAACAGAGGCTCATCAAGATTGCAACAGCAAGGTGTGAAAAAAAGTTAATATGAAATTTTCTTTTATTCTACTAACTAAAATAATATCATTCTATTTTACATCTCTTAAATTAATCATTTTAGTTATCCCAACAACTGCACATCCAATTAAAGAAACTAAAACAAATGTAAGTACAATTTTCCCTGCCTTAGGGAAATTCTCTTTAGCAATTGTGGGATCACTTGTATAATTATTTTTATTATCTCCATTAGAAATATTACTATCACTTGGTTTTTGAGTATCATTATTTGCATTATTAGTATTTCCTGAACTCTGAGTAACTTTTATCTTCGGAGAATCAAACAAATTACTACTACTTGTCTTATCACCATAAGCCATAAGCACAATATTTATTCCAATCTGCTTATTAATAATACTAGCAGGATTATCTTTCAAACTCAATTTATATTTAACCAATGTTTCTGTATCATTTTCATTTATGCTACCTATCTTACATACCACTTTTCCATCACTATCTAACTTAGAAATATCTATTCTAGAATCACTTTTATTTAAAATAGTAATATCAAAATTTTCACTAATTTCATTAGGAAATATTACTTGAAATTCAATATTTTTTAAAGTAGTTCCTATTCTATCCATTACATCGTTATAAATATACTTAGTAACTATATTCTCTAAATTATCAATATCTAAACTATATATCTTTCCATAATATGGTTTATCCATTGTTCCATATAATTGTTTTACATAGTCACTTCCATCGAAATCTAATTGTAACTCTCCAGTATCTGCGTTATACCATTTTTTATTGTAACTTGCATCATCTGGTCTTAATAAAATAAACGCTATATCATCTTTTTTTAACTTATCTATTTCTAACTTTGTATTATCTACGATTTTTTGATTATGCTTTTTTACGCCCTCTTCTAAAGCTTCATTCGTAGTAACATGAATTCTATTAGGTTCTCCATTGCAAATGGCAGGAACATCATCAAATAATGAAATTAAAATCTTATTAGAATCTGTTGAATATGATTCTCTTGCTAATGCTATCGCTGCTTCTAAATTATTATAATAAGATTTCTTTTCCGTATTCATCTTAGCTAATTGAGCAATTACTTCACTAGAACTATTGGTTAACTTTGCAACAATTTCAGCATTCTTTGAAATTCCAGGTACATCACCTTCATCATCGTCTTTTATGATGCTCTTTCCATCCACAATTTCCATAGATGCTATTGGACCTTTTATTCCTATTATTCCAATCTTAGTATTTTTATTTCTTTCAAAAACCTTTTTACTAAATTCTTCGATATATTTTTGATATTGCGCATATGAATCTAAATTGACAATATCTTCTGGTATCATAATGTATATTTCAGTTACCTTTTTCTGTTCACTTTCAGAAGCTGAAGTGTAAATTTTATTTGTAAAATTAATTTCTCCATAAACAAGATTCATCAATTTATCTGTACTTGTAATTTTATTTTCAATTTTACCTTGTTTGTTATTTATTACCTTTTCAGCTATTGCTGATTCCTTTTCTACAGAAATGCTATAACTTGCTGCAAAAACATTGCATGAATAACAAAAAATAACAAGCAAAATTATAATACTAACTACTTTTTTCATTTGTTTCTTCCTTTTCATAAAAAAATTCACTCAAAATAATTTTACACATAAAACATATTTTTTTCAATACTAATTTTAACCAAAAAAAATTCCTAATAAAAATTAGGAATTTTTCATTATAATTATTCTTTATCAGCTTTTGCTTCTTCTTTAGCTGGTTCTTCAGCTTTAACTTCCTCAACTACTGGAGCTTCAACTGTTTCTGGAGCTACGTTTGTAGCATCTTCAGCAACTTCAGCTTCTCCTGGAACAACTTCTTCTTTAACAACTATTTCTCTAGTTTCGATTCTTGCTCCTACTTTCTCTTTAGTCTTAGCAGCTTTACCAACTCTATCTCTTAAATAGTATAATTTAGCTCTTCTAGCTTTACCAACTCTAGTTACCTCAACTTTTTCAACGTTTGGTGAGTGAACTAAGAAAGTTTTTTCAACACCAACACCATAAGAAATTCTTCTTACTGTAAATGTTGCATTAACTCCTCCACCTTGTTTTTTAATTATAATTCCTTCAAATACTTGGATTCTTTCTCTATTTCCTTCTTTAATCTTTACGTGTACTCTAACTGTATCACCAACACGTAAATCTGGAATCTTATTCTTTAGTTGTTCATGTTCAATTGATTTTATAATATCCATTACTCGTGGACCTCCTTCTTTAATTTTTCTATATAGTCTTTCTCATTTTTAGTTAGCTCTATATTTTCTAACATTTCTGGTCTCTTTTTGAATGTATTTTCCAAAGATCTTTCTCTTCGCCATTTACGAATATTTTCATGGTGTCCTGAAATTAAAACATCAGGAACCTTTACATTATCAAAAACTTCTGGTCTTGTATATTGAGGATATTCTAATAAACCATTTGAAAAAGATTCTTCTTCAGTTGATTCATTAGATAAAACACCTTCAACATATCTTGAAACACTATCTATCAATACCATTGCTGGTAACTCGCCACCAGTTAAAACATAATCTCCAATTGAAATTTCTTCATCTACAATTTTATCTAATACTCTCTGGTCAATACCTTCATAATGACCACAAAGTAATATTAAATGTTCTTGTTTTGATAAATCTTTTACAATCTTTTGATTTAGTATTTTACCTTGAGGTGTAAGATAAATAACTTTTGCATTTTCAGATTTTACTGAATTATATGCTCTATCCACAACATCTGGTTTCATAAGCATTCCTGCCCCTCCACCATATGGAGTATCATCAACTTTATTGTGTTTGTCTTCTGAAAAATCTCTAATATTAACTAAATTAATATCAATTAATTTCTTTTCCGAAGCTCTTTTAATAATACTCTGTTTTAATGGTTCGAACATTTCTGGAAACAATGTTAAAACATCAAATTTCATTTTAACATCACCTCTTACTCTAATCCTGGTAATAAATGAACAATCATTTTCTTATTAGCAATATCAATATTTATAATAACCTCTCCAATTGCTGGTAACAACAATTCTTTTTTTCCAGTGTCCACAACATATATATCATGTTCACCTGAAGGAATTGGATATATGTCTTTCAATATTCCTAACTTACATTCATCATCTGAAAAAACTTCAAGACCAATCAAATCAACAATATAATATGTATCTTCTGGAAGTTCTGGCTCATCATCACGATGAACTTTGATATAAGCATTTCTTAATTTTTCAGCTTCATCAATATTATCAATACCTTTAAATTTTATTAAAGCTTGATTTTTATGATATTTAACTTCCTCGATTTCATATTCTTCTTGTTTCTTATTTTTTTCAATTATTACTTTATCAAATTCTTCAATTTTAGTAATATCATCTGTAAAAAGATTTGCTTTAACTAAACCTTTAAGTCCAGATGTATTAACAATTTGACCAATTTCAAAATACTCTTGCATATTTTCTTTCCTAATCAATAAATTCAATATTTACTTTTTTATTTTCTTTTGCTGCAATAGCTTTCATTACTGTTCTTATTGATTGTGCGATTTTTCCCTTTTTTCCAATAACTCTTCCCATATCTTTTTCATTAACTCTAACTTCAAATTTAACTTCTGAATCTTGAGCAATTTCATTAATTAATACAGATTCTTTATCTTCAACAAGGTTCTTAATCATTATTTCTAAAATTTCTTTCATGCTTTTTACCACCTAACATAATTATTTAGCTTCAGCAATAAGTCTTTTTACTGTATCAGTTGGTTTTGCACCATTTTTAATCCATTTTTCAACTAATGCTTTATCTAAAACAACTGTTGAAGGATCTGTCATTGGATCATAAGTTCCTATTTTTTCAATTATTCTTCCATCTCTAGCTCTTCTTGAATCAGCAACAACTATATGATAGAAAGGAGCTTTTTTCTTTCCTTCTCTTTGTAATCTTATTTTTACCATAAATTTCACCTCCCAAAAAATTTCTTATTTATTAAAATTAAAAATTTAATAACAACATTATTTTAGATTTTTAGTAATATCACCTATATCGAAATTACCATCATCTAATCCTCTCATCATCTTTTTCATGGCACCTTTGTTATTAGTTAATTTCTTCATCATTTTTTGTGTCATTTCAAAAGAATTTATAAATTTATTAATATCTTGTACTGTTGTTCCACTACCTTTTGCAATTCTAAGTCTTCTGCTACCATTTAAAATCTTTGGATTTCTTCTTTCTTCAAGTGTCATTGAACAAATCATTGCTTCAACTTTATCGAATTCTTTATCATCAATTTGAATGTTTTTCAAGTTTCCCATACCAGGCAACATTTTCAAAATAGAAGAAAATGAACCCATTTTTTTAACTTGTCTTAATTGTGCTAAATAATCCTCTAAGTCAAACTTTTGCTTTCTAAGTTTTTTCTCCATTTTAAGAGCTTCTTCTTCATCAAAAGTTTCTTCAGCTTTTTCTATAATTGATAAAACATCACCCATTCCTAAAATTCTTGACGCCATTCTATCTGGATGAAATTCTTCAATATCACTTAACTTTTCACCAGTAGCTGCAAACTTAATTGGCTTTCCAGTAACTTTCTTTACTGATAATGCGGCACCACCTCTAGTATCACCATCTAACTTAGTAAGAACAACTCCATCAATTCCTAAGTTGTTGTTAAATGTTTCTGCAACATTAACAGCATCTTGACCTGTCATAGAATCAACTACTAATAATATTTCATGTGGTTTAACACTAGATTTTAAATCCTTAAGTTCTTGCATTAATTCTTCATCAATATGAAGTCTACCCGCAGTATCTAAGATAATAACATCATTTAATTTTGAAATAGCTACATTAATAGCTTGTTTCGCAATCATTACAACATCCTTTGTCTGCTCGTTTGCATAAACAGGAACATTTAATTGTTTTCCAACTACTTGTAACTGTTTTATGGCAGCAGGCCTATACACATCACATGCAACTAATAAAGGATTTTTTCCTTGTTTTCTAATTAGATTAGCAAGTTTTCCTGCAGTTGTTGTTTTACCAGACCCCTGTAAACCAACAAGCATTATAATTGTTGGAGGATTAGATGTAAAATTAATTTTGCTACTTTCTCCACCTAATAAATCAACTAATTCATCTTTAACAATTTTTATAACTTGTTGTCCTGGAGTTAATGACTTAAGAACATCTTGTCCCAAAGCTTTCTCTTCAATTACTTTAACAAAATCTTTTACAATTTTGTAGTTAACATCAGCATCTAATAAAGCAAATTTTACTTCACGTAAAACCTCTTTTAAATCAGATTCTGTAATTCTAGCTTTGCCTTTTAATTTTCTAGTTATTTCTTGTAGTCGAGATGATAATCCTTCAAAAGCCATATTTTCTCCCTTCAACTGCCAATTTAACGGAACATTTGGCAATTTCTTCACTTTTGCATTTTTAATCAGTCTTCCGTTTTCTGATTGTTTACTCACTTATGTCTAATTTTAAACCAAGCAATTTAACTCATGGCGGATATGATTTAAAATCTCTCCGACCTCTTTGTCAGAAGATTTAGATTGAATTTTATTTATCTCAGATAATATAATTGCAATCTTTTCTTCTTGCTCAATTGTTTTCTTCATAACCTCCAACTTTTCTTCATATTCGAAAAGTTTATTTTCCCCCTTTTTTATATTATCTCTAACAGCTTGCCTTGTAATATTTAAATTCTCAGCAATCTCTGAAAGTGATAAATCGTTGTTATAGTAATCATCAAGAACTTGATATTGTTTTTCAGTTAATAATTTGCCATATATCTGACAAAGTATACTCATTTTAATATTTTTATCCATGATAATCACCTCTTTTTTGTAATGCTAATATACTTTACAACATTTTTCCCAATTTGTCAAGGTTTTACCGTAATTTTTCTATATATTAGTTATTAAAATACTAAATTATTAAATTAGGAATAATGTTAAAAAAAAAATTGCTTAAAAAAGCAATTTTTTATCAGTATTTTATTGATTTAAAGAAGTTGATGTTCCTGATGATTTCATATAATTTTGCATGAACATACTGAATATTGCATCAAAATCAAATAAATCTCTTACTTCAGGATCTCCATAATCTACGCCATATGTTTCAACAGTTACGTTCTTTATAACCGGAGCTGTAACTGGTTTAGTTGTAGTACTCTCTGTTCCATCATCACCTGTAGATTTTTGTAACTCAACTTTCGAAATTTTTTCAACAACATCCATTCCCTCAGTAACTCTACCAAATGCAGCATATGTTCCATCTAAAGAAGTTTTATCTTCAGTTGTAATGAAGAAACCACCACTTTGTGAATCATATAACTCATTTAATAAAGTATCAACATAACTTGAATATCCCATCGTTTTCACCATAGCCATTTCTTGTTGATAATCATTATATGTTTTTCTATACATTGAAATAGTACCTCTTTGATGTGATAAAGTATTTGTATTAAATCCATTTTCTATGAATTCGCCTTTAATTGAATATTCTGTATCTTTTTCTCCATCAGCTAAGTCATGTAAATTACTTGTTTTTGGTCCTTCAAGTTTAGTAGTTCCATCTGAGTTTTCTGTTTCAGTTAATCCACCACGAATTAATCCATCTTCTATATCAGTAAAAGTTTTTTCATTATAAAAACCTCTCTGAGCTAACTTTACAAAATTCTTAACTGTATTAGGAGCCATATCAGGATATAATTCTATTTTAATTGTTCCATATCCTTCAACTTCCATAGTTACAACTGGATTTGATTTTTTATCTGTCTTACTTAATACAAAATTTACAGAAACCCATCCAATAGCACAAATTAGTACTAATACAATTAGTATCAATAGTATCTTTTTAACCTTTTCCATAGTATCCTCTCTTTCATTTTTGTCATAAATTTAATGCTATTTTAACTTCAAAAATTTCATAGCATCAATGATATCCTTGCAGCCTATTATATCTAATTTAAATTTTTCTTTCAATAGTTTTTTATTAGTTTCCGGAATTATACAAGTTTTTAATCCCATTTTTTCAACCTCTTTTAATCTCTTCTCAATCATATTAACAGATCTAATCTCTCCGGTTAATCCGACTTCACCTATAACAGCTACATCTTTAGAAATACTAATATTCTTAAAACTAGATGCTGCTGATAAAACAATTCCGAGATCAAGAGCAGGTTCATTAATTTTTATTCCACCAACAATATTCATATACACATCTTGGTTTCCTAAATTAACTCCACCTATTTTTTCTAAAACTGCTATTAATAAAGTAACTCTATTGTAATCCAATCCATTTGCAGTTCTTCTTGGCATTCCAAAAACTGTAGTACTTGTTAATGCTTGAAGCTCAATCAACATAGGTCGTGTTCCTTCCAAACTTGCAACAATCACAGAACCAGGAGGATTGTCCTCTCTTTCAGTAAGAAGTACGCTTGAAGGATTAGTAATTTCAACCATTCCTTCATTACGCATTTCAAACATACCAATTTCATTTGTTGAACCGAATCTATTTTTTACCCCGCGCACAATTCTATAAGAAAAATATCTTTCGCCTTCTATATATAAAACCGCATCAACCATATGTTCCAAAACTCTAGGTCCAGCAATAGTTCCATCTTTTGTAACATGGCCAATTATTACAGTAGTAATTCCTTTCATCTTGCACATTTTCATTACTCTAGCTGTAATCTCCCTAACTTGGCTAACACTACCAGGAGCTGATGTTATTTCATCTGAATACATTGTTTGGATAGAATCAATTATAACAAGTTTTGGTTCCATTTTTTCAATAGCATTTTCTATATTATTAATATCCGTTTCACCTAAAAACATAATATTATCCTTGTTAATACCAAGTCTATCAGCTCTAATTTTTATTTGCTCTGCAGACTCTTCGCCAGAAACATACAAAACTTTGCCATCTGTCTTAAATTTATCGCAAATTTGTAGTATTAATGTAGATTTTCCAATACCAGGCTCTCCTCCTAGAAGAGTTAAAGAACCATTAACAAAACCGCCTCCTAAAACTCTATCTAACTCATCAAAACCAGAACTAATTCTAGAAATATTTATTTGTTCTATTGATTTTAGAGAAACAGGATCCGCAGTTTTAGTAACCACTCCTTTATTATTCCCTTGTTTTGTAACCTTTTCTTCTACAAAAGTATTCCAAGCATTACATGCTGGGCACTTTCCAAGCCATTTAGCTGACTCATAACCACATTCATTGCAAAAAAATACTGTATTTGTTTTAGCCATCAACATCCTCCTATTTAAAAATTCTAAATTAGTCCTAATTTTGAAAGTTTATTAATAACAATAACATACATCGCATGAGACCAAGTAAGTCCAATAATCCAAGATGGTTTCATTTTTTCATTGTTTACTTGTTCACCTAAAAATCCATAACTAGATGCACTCTTAACAACAAATTCAAAGCACTCTTTTGCTTTCTTTTTATCACCTGCATCAAGATAGTAATTAGCCATCCATAAATTTGCAATAACCCAAGGATTATATCCCCCATTATATCTATCATCTTCATAACGAATATATCCACCTGTATATGTTCTTAAAGTCATATTCATTCTTTCAATAGTAGTTAAAAATCTTTTTTCTTTTGGTGAAAACATATTAAAAGGTGTAACAGAACCTAAAATACTAATATCTAATCTTCTGTCATCTAAGTTTCTAACAAAACATTTTTTATTTTCATCATAAAATGTCTTTAAAACATATTCTTTAATTTCTCTTTCACGTTTTTCAAGAATCTTTTTACGTTTTTCCATAGCTTCAATTCTTAATCTATTATTTGCATATTCAGCTTTAACTTCTTTATAAATCTTAAGCATTGCATTATAAGCTCCAAAAATTGCAGACATAGAATACAAAGTAACACCTTCATACTCCTCCCATAAGTCATAACTTTTTTTAAATTCAAATTTTTCTTCTAAAATATCAGTTACATATTTATCAAGAAAATCTATTGCATTTTCACACATTTTCAAAGTGTCTTTTAAAAACTTAATATTTTTAGTTTTTTCAAAATGACGATAAACGCCAAAAACAACACTAGCCGTTTCATCAATCTGATATCCCCAGCAAGGTGCCAATCTTCCATCTGTATAAAATCTTTGCTCCCATCCACCATTTCTACTTTGTGTCATTTTGCAAAATACTTTATAAAATTTTTCTGCTTCTTTTGTCATTCCTATTTCGTCTAAAGCTTCTGTTATAAAAGCTCCATCTCTTGGCCAGCAATATGAATATCTTCCACATTTAGTTTTGTATTCATCAGATTCTACACCAGCTGAAATTCCACCTGTTTGCTCATTTATTAATAATGGAAATAATAAAATAGTTCTATCATAAATTTTCTTTAAAGTTCCTTCTGCTTTTAATTCAATATTTGAATGATCTTTTAAATACTTTCTCCAATATTTCTTAGTATCATCTAATTCTTTCTTTAAATCAATTTTTCTATATCTTTCGATTTCTTGATCTAAATCATTTAATAAATTTTTTTCTGAATTATCACTAACATGGATATATAAATTAAATATTTTCTCTTCACCAGGCTTTAATACACCTAAATCATACTCTATACTAGAATCTGGTGACATACCAATATAATCTTTTCCAGAAACAACACCACTCATAATTGTTTCAGCCGCATTATTAATTTGATAACTAGAAATTTTTTCTTTAGCAAATGTACATACTGTATAATCATGTGTATACTGCAACAATGCATCATTTTTCACAAATCCACATGCATCATTATTAATATTAGTAAATAATTTTGAATATGTTAAAAACTTCAAATTCAAATCAATAGTATTATTATTAACAAAATGATATCTTCTAACTAACACATTTTCCTTTACCATTGCAAAATCAATCTGAGTAATTTTTAAATTAAAATATGTATTAACAATTTCAGTTGTAAGCACATTAGTACCTTCAATATAAAATTGTCTAAAAGTATTATTAATATCATTATGCAAATATATTAAAGCAGAATCATTTATCTGTACTCCTGCATGAAAAAATTCAAAAAATTGTTTATAATCTGGAGCTTGATTGAAAAGTCTTAGCAATTCACCATTTTTTGAAAAACTAATTGTCATATCTTTATTACCAATAATAGCATCATTAAAATATCTTGTTTCCATATAAAACTCTTTCCTTTCAAAATTCCTTTCAAAAATAGAATAAAAGCGGACATTAATAAATATTATAAACTTTTTAAAATCCGCATTGTTCGTACGCAAACTTTTCAAAATCAATTTTGCGTGCTTTTTATACCTTGTATTTTTAGCTAATTAATCCTTTTATTTGCTCTTCTAACTTTTTAACCTTATCATTCAATTTTTCAATTTCTTCATCAGAATTTTCTTTCATCAATTTCTCGTTCTTAACATTTTGAGTCATTGTATTAATATCATCTTTAATCTTATCCAACTTCTCTAATATCTGTAATCTTAAATATTGATCTTCAAGTTTCTTAGAATACTCAACTCTCTCTTCAAGTTTTGGTATATCTGCTACTTCATATTTCTCACCAAAGCTTGGAATTGTAACAGGTATTTCTGTATTTTTCTCAATTAATCCCTTTAATACCTCTTCACTTTCTTCCTCACCATGAACCAAGAAAATGTGCTTTGGTTTTTTAATAAATGAATATACAAAATTCAATAACCATTCTTGATCTGCATGTCCAGAATATCCTTCAATATACTCAACTCTCGCATTTACAGAAATTTCTTCACCAAATATTTTAACCTTATCAGCCCCATCAACAATAGTTCTTCCCAATGTTCCAGGAGCTTGGTAACCAACAAATAAAATTGTACTAGCTGGATTCCATAAATTATGTTTCAAATGGTGCTTAATTCTACCAATATCACACATACCGCTAGCAGAAATAATTATAGAAGGATAATATGTTTCGTTTAAAGCCTTAGATTCATCTGGTGTTCTAGTAAATTGCAATCCAGGAAATTCAAGAGGATGATCACCATGTCTTAATTTTTCCTGAACCTCTTCTTCAAATAAATCTGTATTTTTCTTAAATACTTCTGTTGCAGAAATAGCCAAAGGGCTATCAACAAATACAGGAGTTTTCATTAATTGTTGATACTTTCTTTGAAACTCCTCATCATCTTTATGACTGTCTTTTATCTTATCAATTTCATATAAAATTTCTTGTGTTCTACCAACCGCAAAAGAAGGAATAACAACACGACCACCGTGATCCAAAGTTTCAGAAACAACATCTAAAAATATCTTAGCCTTGTCATCATTTCTCATATGAAGTCTACTTCCATATGTTGATTCCATTACCAAATAATCAGCATCCTCAATCATAGTTGGTGAATCAAGTAATGGTATATCATTATTACCTAAATCTCCAGTAAATACGATTTTTTCAGTTTTGCCATTCTCTGTTACCCAAATCTCTATAATACTAGAACCAAGCATATGTCCAGCATCATTGTATCTAACTTGAATATTATCAGCCACATCAACTATTGTATCATACTCTACAGGTTTAAAAATTTCCAAACATTTTTCTGCCTCCTCAGCAGTATATAATGGAGGTAATGGCTCTAAACCAGCTCTTAACCTTTTTCTATTTTTCCATTCAACTTCTGTTTCTTGAATATGACCACTATCAGGTAACATTATAGAACACAAATCAACTGTAGCTCTATGAGCATATATTGGTCCTCTATATCCTTCATTATATAATTTTGGAATTCTTCCTGAATGATCAATATGAGCATGTGTTAAAAGCATAAAATCAATTTCAGAAACATCATATAAAAATTCTTCTGAATTTTCCATTTCCAAAGTCGCTTTTCCTTGATACATTCCACAATCAACTAGAAATTTCTTTCCAGCAGCTTCAACCAAAAAATTTGATCCAGTAACTGTCTTTGCAGCACCCAAAAAAGTAATATTCATAAATTACTCCTTTCTTTTCATTTGTATTTATCTTTATTTTTATATAACATACATAGGTACAGGTTTATTTTGTCTAATACTTAAATCCCTTGAAGTAAGTGGAAATTTCAACTCTTCCTGTTTGTCTATAACTTCATTATCATATACTGTAACTTTCAAAAATCCATCTTCAATTTTCAAAGATATATCAATATCTTCATAATTAGAAATAGCAGTATTAAGTGCAACATCAATAATTTGATAATTATAGTCTATATCCTTACAAAAAATATTAAACACTTTTTCCTTGCAACCCTTTGTAATTGTATACTTTAATATTTGAGATATGTCATTAAATAATTGAGGAATATCTTCAACTTTCTCTCCTTCAGTAACTCTTAATTTTCTAAAATATCTTATCTTGTATATTATATCAATAATTTCTTCTTTTGAAGACATTTTTTCAATATTATATGACAAACATTTTATAGCATCTTTTAGAAAAGCAATCTCATAATCTCGCAAACTTTTATTTTCATCTACCACCGACATAATACGAAGTTTTTCAGATAATTCACTCTTCAAATGTGCATAATTTAATGGTTTTACTAATTCATTTAATTGTTCCATTCTTTTAAAACAATCATTTTTCTCTTTTTGAAGAACATCAACAAGTACACTAATATTAAGGATTTTTCTATCATCAGGTAATGTACTATTTCTTTTTTTAAACTCTATAAGCATAAGTTCCCTATTATTAATAATTCTATCTTTATTTTCAATTTCAGCAATTATTTTCTTTCTCTCAATTGAAATTTTATATATATATTCATTTTTATTTTTTATATTTTGATACGCATTTACAACTCTTACAAATTCATCTCTAACCTTCCCTCTATTTTTAGTTACAGACTTTGCAACAATTAGTCTTGCCAAAGAAAGATAAAATCTTTTGCTATTTTCCTCTCCATAATATTCAGAAAATTCTTTTTTCATTTCATTAATATAATCAACTTTTGGAGAAGTATCATTTTCCCAAGCATTCAAGAAATCTTCATCTATCAAAATTCTAATCATTTGATAAATCATATTAGAAACATAATCAATATTTGCATCTTCTGCAAAATTCCATGACCATCCATTAAAATTCCTAATAACCTCTGTTTTATTAAGAATCGTTCCTTGAACAAGTATATTTTGAAATTCTTGTTTTAAAAAATAATATTTTTTAGGAATGTAAAAATATTTTGGCCTAATATCAATTAATCCATACAAAATAGCAAGCTCCGTTGGATATGCATATATTCTCTTTTCTCTTTCATCAGTTAAAGCTAACACATTCTTTTCCTTTAACATTCTAACTTCTTCTTTTTTAGGATCAATCAAAAATAATTGATTGCAATTTTTAGAAATTATATCAATTATTTCATCAATGAATTCATTTTGCCTTTGAAAAACACCTTTTATTTGAGCATAATCTTTATAGGATACTTCAATCTTATATATCATATTTAAAAGAAGGTTAGTTGCATCCTCTGAAAAATTCTTCTCTTCCAAAATTTTATCTAATATATAATTATAGTCTTTAAATTTAGAAAACAATCTTTTTTTCATAACAACCTTCCTTCTTTAGTAATTTTTTTTTATCATAACACTACTATAATAAATTTAACCTTAAAATACTACAACTATTCCTCTGCCTTACCTGTCTCAGATGGACTCATTTTCAACTCTTGCCATCTCTCTTTAGACATAAGCACTTCACGAGGTTTGCTTCCTTGATATCCAGAAATAATTCCTCTAGCTTCCATTTGATCTATAATTCTACCAGCTCTTGCATAACCAACTTTAAATCTTCTTTGAATTAATGAAGCAGATGCAGAACCAATTTCTATAACAGCCTCAATTGCATCTTGTAAAAATGGATCAGCTTCATCATCTTCAGAATTTTCCTCTAACTCTTTATCAGTTGAGTTTGCTTTTTCTATTTTTTCCATAATGTCATCACTATAAACAGCTTCACCGTCTTTTTTCAAGAAATCAACTATTTTTTCAACATCGCCATCTGAAATGAATGCTCCTTGAACTCTAGTAGCCTTTGATGCACCTGATGGATAAAATAACATATCACCTTTTCCAAGTAACTTCTCCGCACCAACACTATCTAATATAGTTCTTGAGTCAACTTGTGAAGAAACAGCAAACGCAATTCTTGATGGAATATTAGCTTTAATTATACCTGTAATAACATCAACAGATGGTCTCTGAGTTGCAATAACTAAATGCATTCCAGCAGCTCTAGCCATTTGAGCTAATCTACAAATTGCATCCTCAACATCTTTTGGAGAAACCATCATCAAGTCAGCAAGCTCATCAACAATTATTACTATTTGTGGTAACTTACCATCCACACCTTCTTTATCAAGTTGTGCATTATAACCTTTTATATCTCTAACATTCTTTTGAGCAAACAAACTATAACGATTAACCATTTCTTGAACAGCCCATGCTAATGCACCAGCAGCCTTTTTCGGATCAGTAACAACTGGAATTAATAAATGTGGAATTCCATTATAAACTGAAAGTTCAACAACCTTAGGGTCAACCATTATAAGTTTAACCTCGCTAGGTTTAGCTTTATATAAAATACTTGTTATCAATGTATTTATACAAACTGATTTACCAGAACCAGTAGATCCAGCGATCAACACGTGAGGCATCTTAGCTATATCAGTAATAACATTATCTCCTGAAACACTCTTTCCTAAAGCAAAAGACAACTTTGATTTAGATTCTTTAAATTCTTCTGAATCAATTATATCTCTTAAAGGAACAATCTCTTTTTCCTTATTTGGAATTTCAATACCAACAGCTTGTTTTCCAGGAATAGGAGCTTCAATTCTTATACTCTCTGCAGCTAAATTCAAAGCTATATCATCAGCAAGCTTTGCAATCTTACTTACTCTAACACCTTCAGCAGGCTTTAATTCATATCTTGTTATAACTGGTCCAACAGAAACATTTTCAACCTTAGCAGAAACACCAAAACTATATAAAGTTTTCTGTAATTTTGTAGCTGTATCTGTTAACGCTTTTTTACTTCCCTTTGTTGCTTTACTAGAACCTTGTTTTAATAACTCAACAGGTGGAGCTTCATAATTTTCATCATCAACAGTATGAGTATAATGATCTAATTGTAATACTGCTTTTGTTTTTTCTTCTTTTTCTTCTTGAACTTCTTTAAAAATATTTTCTAGCTCATCAGGATTACTTTGTTTTTGCTCTTTCTTAATTTTTTCAGAATCATCATCTTTTTTACCAAACAATCCCAATTTATGTTTTTTCTCTTCATTATTATCATTGAAATGATTAATAACAATTTCATCTTGCATTAAATCAACTTGATCCTTCATTGGAGCATTATTTTTATCCTTTTGTGTTTCAGCATGAGTAGTAGCTCTATTCTTTCTTCTCTCTTCACGTCTTTCATTAAAAGCTTGTCTTTGTTCTTCTCTTCTTGCACGCTTTTCTTCTTTTCTATCTTCTCTTCCATCAACAAATTCAACTAATAATTCCACAGGATTTGCACCAACTATGTATACACATGTCACAACTGCAATAGCTATTGTTAAAATCGTTGTACCCAATGAACCAAGTAAATTCATAAGAGGTGTAGCAACAATTGCGCCAATTGCACCTCCACCTTTATTCATTGTTCCTAATTTATATGCTTCATTAACAACCTCTTCAAAAGTTGCATTACCAGACATATTCAATTTAGAAAATTGATTAACATGCATTACAACTGATACACATACAACGAAAACTAAAAATTGAATAACTTTTGTTGAAACATACTCACTATCCTCTTTTATTAATGAAAGTGCCATTACAATTATTCCTATCGGAATTACATATTTTATTATTCCAACTAGACCACCTAGAACAGGGCTTAAAATTGCACCAACTTGTCCTGCACCTGTATATATTAAAACTCCTGACATGATACCAACTATTAACATTATAATAATCATCATCTCTGGACTAAAACTAAAACTTTTTTTACTAGGCTTTACAGCCTTTTTCTTCTTCTTTCTACCCAACGCAAAATCCTCCTATCGTAATATTAAATAAATCGATATTATTATATCAAAACAAATAAAAAATAACATCTTTTTTTCAAAATTAATGCAAAAAAATAAACCTAAAATGTTAAACTTTTTTTGCTTAACATTTTGGGTTCACCTCGTTTTTTAACCATTATTTTAATTCATTTCTATTATTCTTAATCGTTGCAAGTGCACTATTAACTGTCGCCTGTGCTGCCTCCATATTCCCCATTAAAGTAGCCATAGTATCTTCGACTTCAGCTAAAATATTATCAGCATATTCTTTAGTTCCTTCTGACATTTCTCTTGCCATATCATTAGCTGACTCAATAATCTTTTGTTTCTCCTCATAAGCTTTTCTAGTAATCTCATGTTCATCTATCATTGCAATAATTCTATTTTCAGCTTCTTTTACAATATCTTCGCCTTCTTTTTTAGCTTCTTGGATTATTCTAGTACGCTCTTCCTTAACCCACTTAGCTTGTTTCAAATCATCTGGCAACTTAAGTCTAATCTCTTTTACAACATCTAAAATTTCGTCTTTATCAACAATACTTTTATTTGAAAACGGCATCTTTCTACTGTTTTCAAGCAAATCTTCAATTGTTTCTAAAAGAGTAAATATCTCCATCTCTAAACACATTCCTTCCTAAGGTTTATATTGATTAAAAAAGCCTTTAATTACGTTTTAAAAATAATAAACTAACTCGTCCATATTTTCTAGTATCATAAACATTTATATCAATATTCTTTATATCATCTAAAATTCTATTTGGTTCATCAGTTTCAACTATAATAATGAAATCATCATTTAATATTTCAGAGCACAATAAAGCATCTATTGACCTTTTCACAAAATCAGTTTTATATGGTGGATCAATAAATACTACATCTATCTTTTCCTTTTGCTTCTGAATTTGCATTATTGCCTTTTCAAAATCAGCTTTAATCAAAATTGCTTTATCATTAAACTTCGTTTTCTCAATATTCTTTTCAACAACTACAGAAGCTTCTCTATTTTTTTCACAAAAAAAAGCTTTTCTAGCACCTCTGCTTATTGCCTCTAAACCAAGAGCACCTGAACCAGCAAATAAATCTAATACAACAGCATCCTCCAAATTAAAATTAATTATATTAAATAATGGCTCTTTAACCCTATCAAGTGTAGGTCTGGTATTCATTCCATCTAATGTATAAAGTTTTGTTCCACGAGCTGTTCCACTAATAATTCTCATATATAATAAAACCTCGACAATCCTATATGTATATTTTATTTTAAATATATAATAAGTCAATAACATTAACACAAATGTAAAAAATAATTAACTTTGTAACATTTGTTTAATTCTTTTGTAATATGGTCTTATAGGCCACACATTTATTCATAATCCTCTCTTAAAGTCGAAAAAAAGGGTTGACAAATCAACCCCTAATATATTTTATCTTTTGTTAATCTTCTTTCATATCTTTCAACAATTCAAGTTGTGAAATTAATAAAGCTTCCATTTTAGCTCTATAAATATCAAATTGTTTTTTTGTTTCAGCAAATTCCCTTTTTCTTGTTTCAGATTCTTTTGTTAATTCATCAACAGACTCTTGCATTTTTGATCTGGCATTTTTAATAATATTATCAGCTTCATCTTGTGCATTGTTTTTAATGTCATCAGCTGTTTTTTGAGCCATTACTAATGTGTTTTGCAAAGTTTGTTCAATATTTTTATACTTCTCTAGGTCACTTTTAGATCTTTCTATTTCTGCACGAAGTTCTGTATTATCTTTATATATTTTTTCATAATCAGCAGTAATTTCATCCAAAAAATCATCAACTTCATCTACATTATAACCATTCATCATTTGTTTTTGAAATTTTTTGTTCTCAATGTCTAGTGGTGTAAGCATAGTAATCCTCCTATTTTATTTATTTAGCCATGAAACAGAAAGTTTATTTTTAATTTCCTCTCTTGTCATATCGTTAACTATATCATAATTAAAGGGCGCAACGATGAATATTGAATTAGAAACTTTTTCAAAGTGTCCATCAAGAACTTTAACAGCTCCACTAATAACATCCAAAATTCTTCTTGCTACATCTTTATTTACATATTCCAAATTTACAACAATTGCATTTTTTTCTCTTAATAAAATACATATATCTTCTGCTTGTTCAAAAGCTGTTGGCTTAGCAATTTTCATTTTTATTTGTTGTTGAGCCATATTAACAACTTTACTACCTTTTCTATTTCTAAATAATCCTCTATCTTCATCTTCTTGAACTTCTTCATCAGGTTCATATGAATAAGAATATTCATTATCTAACATTTCTTCATTTTCATCAGTTTCTCCGTTATCTACTCCTAACAAATCTAATATTTTATTTACAACTGCATTAGCCATCTAATTTCCTCCCAAAATTATATACAAAATTTAATTACTGCATATAGTATCCTTCTTTTTTATGAATCTGTCAAGAACTAAAAATAGTTTGTTATATAAAAATAATATTAATGTAACATTATTGTAATATTATTTCTTATTTTTTATCACTATTTTGTCATATTGTTTTATACTATACATATTATTTATTTCATCATAAGAATATCCTAATTCCTGCAATTCCTGTGTTGTATAATTATCAACTATAGCATATGAATCATTTTGTTTTAATATTTTTACCAATACCATAGCATTATAACCAGCTCTATTTCTTTCCACAAAAGATTTATCACCTTCCGTTATAATAGCAGAATTAGGTATTTTTAATCCTGAATATTCCCACCAAATAACATCAACAGAAATTTTTCTATAATTAATCATTTTCTCTGGTAAATCTTTTATTTTAAAAATAATTACTCTAGAATCTTCTTCTTCATTTATCTGAACAATTTCAGAAGTAATTGAACTATCAACATCATATCTAATTTTAACTTTATCACCCACTTTAGCATTCATTGCAGAATTTGAATTCATTTCAATTGCTAAATAACAATAAAATTGAGTTATCACTTTACCTTTTTCACTACTTGACTCAATTAATTCACCACTTTTTAAATCTAAATCCTCTAAAAACTTCTTATTTAAATAATTAAAATCAGAAGTAGTTAAAATTGATTCCAAATTATCAACTCTATATGAAACTGTTCCACTCTCTGTCGTTTTAATTTCTTCTGCACCATCAGTAATTTTTTTCAAATATGAATTTTTTTGATTAATAAGATCTTTCAAATATGAACCTGCTGGACTTAAATCTCCTACAATTGTGGAAATTTTAAGTGTACATTCATCTATCTCTTTTTTATAATTCTCCATTTCTTCAATATTATTAGTTTCATAAATTTTTTCTTCAAGAGATTTTATCTTATTCTTTAGAACTTGTACATCTGTTGGATATACCGGGTTTTCACTTTTTTGAGCTTCAGCTATTTTTTTATCTAATTCTTCTATTTCTTTTTTTATCGTATCTTCGCCATTAACATAATATCTAAAAACAGCTTCACCTTTAGCAGCTCTTTTTCCTTCTGTAATAACTTTCTCCATACCATTCATATAATTTTTTCCTTTAAGAACTTGTTCATCTCTAATAACAACTGCATCAACTGTTTCAGCAGAATCTAAAATACCGTTTTCAACAACAAATGTATCCGCAGGACTAGTTATAAGTCTTACAGTGTTAAAAATTAAATAAACAATTATTATCACTACAGCAACACCAGCAATTATTCTAGGTAACACATTTTTAGAAGTTTTCTTCTGTTCGTCCAATTTCAAACCACCCTTCACATATTGACATTGTTTACTATTAAATCAATATTCTTATTTCTGTCATCAAGTCCATCTATCCAAACAATGTTCTTATTTTTTCTAAACCAAGTAAGTTGCCTTTTAGCATATCTTCGTGTTTCTTGTTTTATTTTATCAATCATTTCTTGTTTAGTAAGTTTTCCATCAAAATATTCAACAACTTCCTTATATCCTAATCCTTGCATTGCAGTTGGAAATTTATCATATTTATCTATAACATTTCTAACTTCATCTATTAGTCCTTGTTCTATCATTATATCAACTCTTCTGTTAATTCTATCATACAATTTTTCTCTATCCATTGTAATTGCAAAAACTCTATAATCATATTTTACGCCATTACTTCTAGAAATCTTTTCTAATTCTGTTTTTGTTTTTCCAGTGGCCTTATATAACTCAAGAACTCTTGTAATTCTCTTTTTATCATTTTCGCTAATCTTCTCCATAGCCTCAGAATCAATTTTTTTAGCCTCATCATAAAGTTTCTTCAATCCTTCTTCTGATTCAGCTCTTTTCATTAATTCATCTCTATATTCTTGATCAAGCTCAATTTTAGGATAATCAATTCCAAAAACTAAAGTATCTATATATAATCCTGTTCCACCACATAGTATAGGAACTTTACCTTTATTTAGAACATATTCTATTTTTTCCTCAGCATCTCTTTTAAAATCCGCAACAGAATATCTCTCATCAGGAGAAATAAAATCTATCAAATAATGAGGAACACCATCCATTTCTTCAACAGTTGGTTTAGCAGTTCCAATACTCATATCTTTATAAATCTGCATTGAATCACAAGAAATAACTTCACCATTAATTCTCTTTGCAAGTTCAACAGCCAAAGCAGTTTTACCAGAAGCTGTTGGTCCTGCTATTACAATAACTTTCTCCATAAAAACCTTTCCTTTTTTATATCTGAGTGAATTTATATTAAATTTTTGAAAAATATTATTTTCTAGCAAACTTACGCTCAATATCATACCTACTCATCCTAATTGCAGTAGGTCTACCGTGAGGACAAGTAAATGGATTTGGAAGAGCAAGCAATCTCTCCATAAGCTTATCAACCTCTTTTTCAGTAAGTTTCATATTAGCCTTAACAGCTGACTTGCAAGCAATAGTAGCAATAAATCTTTCCTCTTTATCTTGACGATCAGTTCTCGAATAATTATCAACCTCATCAAGCAAATCAAGAAACAATTGCTTAGTATTCATATCCATACAAATATTTGGAACACCTGTTAACTTTATAGTATTTTCGCCAAATGCTTCTAAAGTAAAACCAGCTTGTTCAAACATTTCTAAGTTTTCTTTAATTGTTTCTGCTTCTTTATGAGTAAGATTAATTATATCAGGTAACAACATCAATTGGGAATCTTTATCTGTTGTACTATAATAATTCTTTTTAACTTTCTCATACATAATTCTCTCATGAGCAGCATGTTGATCTATTATATACATTTCATTTTCAATTTCTACAATTATATATGTTGAAAATACAATACCTATAAATTTATAGTTTTTTCCAGCCATATTTTTAAATTCTTCAATTTGCTCTGTATTATCTTCTGATATAGGTTCTTGAATATTTTCTTCTGATATTTCTGATTCAAAAGTTGGTCTTACTGTATTTTTTATTTCATCTAATACCTTTTTTTCATTTTCTGAAAGTTCTTTAGAATCAGTTGGCTGAGATGAAAAATTTGCTTTTTCTCCAAATATTTTTGAATACATTGTATCAAACTTTTCAGTTTTATCTGTATTTTCTGATATATTATCTTGTTCTTTATTTAATGGATTTTCTGCTTTACTATTTTTTATTGCCTCTTCTAAAATTTCATCTGATTGTCTTTGTTTTATTAATTCTTCAGTAGCCTTTTGTACTTTTTCTTCAGATGGCACTGAACTCTTTACTTCTTCTTGTACTTCTTGTCCAACTTGTACTACATTATCAGCTAATTCTTTAACTGGCTCATCTTTTCTCTCAGAAACTATTGGTGTATACACATTTGGTGTAACTTCTGCTACTCCAATTTCTTTTAATCCCCTTCTAAATTTATAAATTTCTTCAAGCATATTTTCTTTTTCATCTTTTCCTTTTTCTACATGTTTGTTTTTTCTTAAAAACCCGAAAACGCCTGACTTCTCTGTTCCTTCATCTTCTTTTATTACTTTTTCAACTTCATCAGCTTCTTTTTGTAAATTTTCAGTTAATTGTTTAGGTTGAATTGGTGTTGCAATTTCTTGAGCTATTTCTTGTTTTGGAATAGCTTTTTCTTCAACTGCATCTGCAACTAATTCTCTTTTAGAAAGAGCTTCTTTTACCGCATAATATACTGATTTGAAAACTTTATTTTCTTCTTCAAAACGAACCTCTAATTTAGCAGGGTGAACATTAACATCAACCAAAGCTGGATCCATTTGAAGATTCAAAATTAAAAATCCATATTTATTTATCGGAATCATTCCTTTAAAAGCTTGCTCAGCCGCCGCTGTTAAAGTCTTATCCTTTATATAACGTCCATTAACAAAAAACAATTGATTAGAACGATTAGATCTTGCAATTTCTGGTTTTCCAACAACACCTGTAACTTTAATTCCTTCATATTCATAATCAGATTCAATTATTGCCTCAGCAACATCTTTTCCATAAATACTATAGATAACACTCTTCTCATCATTATTACCTGTTGTTTGAATTACAGTTTTTCCAGTATTTATAAGCTTAAAAGCAATTTCTTTATGCACTAAAGCAAGTCTTGTAATTGCATCTTCAATATAACCTGATTCAGTATAATCTTTTTTCAAGAATTTATATCTAACAGGAGTATTGTAAAATAAATTTTTAACTGTAATTGTTGTTCCCAAAGGTGCACCTATTTCACCTTGTTCTAAAGTTTTTCCACCTTCAACAACAATTCTATGACCTATGTTTGAATCCTTTGTTCTAGAAACCATTTCAACATTTGCAATAGCTGCAATACTTGCTAAAGCCTCACCTCTGAACCCCATCGATGTAACTTTAGTAATATCTTCTGCCACTCTTATCTTACTAGTTGCATGTCTTTCAAAAGCAATTTCCATATCATCTTCTGCAATTCCTTTACCATTATCAGAAATTCTTATGAAAGAAATTCCACCATTTTTTATTTCAACAGTAATTTTTGTAGCACCTGCATCTATTGAGTTTTCAACCATTTCTTTAACAACAGAAGCTGGTCTTTCAATAACTTCACCTGCTGCAATTTTGTTAATTGTTAAATCATCTAATAATACAATATTTCCCATTTATTCATCCTCCAACTATTACGATTCCTATTACCAGTTCGTATTATATCACTAAAACATCCTTTTTGTATATACGTTTCATTCTTTTTTTGAGTAACACTTTTTCTAAAAAATCATAGTATATAACATACTAAGGATTTAGAAAAGAGCTTAAGCTCCTTGATACTTACAAAGGGGGGAAACAATATGCCAGAGAACAGAGGTTGTGGTTGCGGATTTGGTGATGACTGCTTATGGATAATACTTCTTTTAATAATAATCTGTTGTTGTTGCGGTGGTAACAGAAACTGCGGTTGCTAATCAAAAGTAAAAAGCCTTCATCCTAACCGATGAAGGCCTAAACCAAATTTAACTTTAAGTACTATATATTCTTATAAAATTCTTTAAACATAATTTTTGAAAAATTACTACCTCCTAATCTACTAAGAATATATAGTGCTATTTTTAATATCCCATATCAGCTGGCATTCCAGCACCTTCGCCATGGCCACTGCATCCACAAGATTTTTCTTTCTTATTAACAACACATGATTCTGTAGTTAAAATCATTGAAGAAATACTTTCAGCATTTTGAAGAGCAGATCTTGTAACTTTAGTTGGATCAACTATTCCCGCTTTTTTCATATCCACATATTCTTCATTTTTAGCATCAAATCCGATTCCTAATTTGCTTGATTTAACTTTGTCTAATATAATTGCACCTTCTAATCCAGCATTAGCAGCTATTTGTCTTACTGGTTCTTCCAATGCACTTAAAATTATTTTAACACCAATTTTTTCATCATCTTTAACTTCATCTAAAAGTTCTTCAACTTTTGGTATTATATTAATATATGCTGTTCCACCACCTGAAACAATACCTTCTTCAACAGCAGCACGAGTAGCAGATAAAGCATCTTCAATTCTTAACTTTTTCTCTTTCATTTCAACTTCTGTAGCAGCACCAACTTCAATAACAGCAACACCACCAGCAAGTTTAGCAAGTCTTTCTTGTAATTTTTCTTTATCATACTCACTTGAAGTTTCATTTATGTTAGCTTTGATTTGTTTAATTCTAGCTTGTAATTCTTCTTTATCTCCTTCTCCACCAACAATAATTGTACTATCTTTTTGAACTTTAATTTGTTTTGCTCTACCTAAATTTTCAATAGTAGTATCTTTCAAATCTAATCCTAAATCATCAGTAATAACAGTTGCACCTGTTAATATTGCAATATCTTGTAACATCGCTTTTCTTGAATCGCCAAAGCTTGGAGCTTTTACAGCAACAACATTTAAAACACCTCTTAATTTGTTTAAAATTAATGTTGATAAAGCTTCACCTTCAATATCATCAGCGACAATTAATAATTTACCAGATTGTTGCATCAAAGCTTCTAGTAAAGGTAAAATTTCTTGAATACTGCTAATCTTTTTATCTGTTAACAATATGTATGGATTATCCATTACAACTTCCATTTTTTCTGTATCTGTTACCATGTATGGAGAAATATATCCTTTGTCAAATTGCATTCCTTCAACAACTTTTACATCAGTATTTGAAGTTTTAGATTCTTCAATAGTAATTACACCATCTTTAGAAACCTTTTCCATAGCATCTGCAATTAGGCTACCAATTTCTTCATCATTAGCTGAAATGCTTGCAACTCTTGCAATATCTTCTTTACCATTTACGTCTGATGAAATCTTTTTCAATTCTTCAACAGCCTTATTTGTTGCCTTATCCATACCTCTCTTAATTGCCATTGTATCTCCACCAGCTGCAATATTTCTAATTCCTTCTTTAATCATTTTTTGAGCTAAAACTGTAGCAGTTGTTGTTCCATCACCTGCAACATCATTAGTTTTTATAGAAACTTCTTTAACTAATCCAGCTCCCATATTCTCATAAGGATCTTCAAGTTCAATCTCTTTTGCTATAGTAACACCATCATTTGTAATAAGAGGTGCACCAAAATTTTTATCAAGTACAACATTTCTTCCTTTTGGACCTAATGTAACTTTAACAGTATCTGCTAATTTATTAACACCATCCAATAATGCTTTTCTAGCATCTTCACCATATTTAATATCTTTTGCCATTTAAAATCATCTTCCTTTCCTATTCTACAATAGCCAAAATATCAGATTGGCTAACAATTAAATACTCTTCATTTTCGTACTTAACTTCTGTTCCTGCATATTTATTTAAAATAACTTTATCCCCTTTTTTTACATACATTTCTTCTTTTTGACCATCTACAATCTTTCCTGGTCCTACTTCAATAACCTCAGCTATTTGTGGTTTTTCTTTGCTTGCAGTAAGGATAATTCCACTTTTAGTTGTTTCTTCTTTTTCTTTCATTTTAATTAAAACTTTGTCTGTTAATGGTTTTATCATTTTTACTACCTCCTTCAAAATTAGCACTCTTTATCTGAGCCTGCTAATAATTTATACCTTTTTCTACAAATTGTCAATACTATTTATATGATTTAATCAAAAAAAAATTACTAAATTTTAAAAAATCTAGTAACTTTTTTATTCTTATTCTTCAATACTTGTTAAATCAATTTTATTTCCATTTTCATCGATTGGATAATAATCAATAATATAATAAGCCTTATCTTTATGTGAAAGTAAAAATTCCAAAGTATCCTCTTGATCAACACCTTCAACACTAGAAACTGTTCTTATTTTAGCAGTAAACTTTGATAAATACTTAGAAACATCAGTTATTTTTGTATTTTCAACCAACGTTAACTCAACATTAGTATTATCTATAACACTTACTAATCCTTTTTCTTCCTGCTTTAATGAATACTGCATAACATATAAATCCTTATATCCATTTGGATTTGATAAGATCTCTCTATATTTTTGATCAAAAGCTACATTTTCATTTTCGGCCACCTTGTAAATATACTTAGCAACTAAATCCATCATTGCTACAACTTTTGAACCATTATGCTCATTATATCCACTTAAAAAATTAGTTAAAATTCCGCTCTCACTATCATATCCAAACTTCTCTATATCACTACCATATCCTATTTCAGTTAAAATAACATTTTCAGTTTCTTCACCTTTTCTGTTTTCAGCATATTTTTTATAAAAAATACATATAAAAAATATCAAAACAATTAAAACAATTAATAATAAAAAATTTATTATTACTTTCTTTTTATTCACACAATCACCCTTTTCTTTAGCAAACCTTTTCAATTATACTAATCTTCATTATTTTCTTTAGTAGGAATATCTTTCATTTCCTCAAGGACAATTTGTTCATTTTCATCTAACTTGTACTGAGGTAATTCTGGTAGCTCATCAAGAGAAGAAATTCCAAACATTTTAAAAAAGTCATCTGTAAGTTTATACATTGTTGGTCTACCAGGAGCATCCATTTTTCCAGCTTCTTCGATTAAATGAAATTCATTCAATCTGTATAAAGTTCCATCTGAGTTAACACCTCTTATAGCCTCAATCTCAGCACGTGTTATTTTAGGATTATACGCAATAATTGCCAAAATCTCTAAAGCTGCTGATGATAAAAAAGGTTTAGATCTATTATCAAACAGCTGTACTAAGCAATCATATGAACTCTTTTTAGTAGTCATTTGATATCCATCATTAACCCTTATAACCTCTATTCCTCTAGATTCGTCTTTGCAATCTTCCATATAACTTCTAACAATGGCATCTACCTCACCAGGAGTCATTTCTAAAATTTTAGCCATTTCTGAAACAGAAACAATTCTTCCAGCAGCAAACAACATAGATTCAATTAAAGATTTTGCATTTTCTATTTTCATATTAATCCCTACCTAATATATAATCTCTCTTAATCAACATATCTATTATTACATGAAATAAATTTAAAGTCAAATACGCCTAAAAGTATTGATTTATCCATAATTTAGTGTTATAATGGTGATGTATTTATTGAAAGGAATGAAAAAAATGCAAGTAAAAGTTAAAGAAAATACATCTTTATTTAAAAAAATAATAGATAAAATAAAAAATAGTTCTTTATACTATATGATAAACTCTTCAGACGCTGAAGTAATTTCACCAGAAGAAGTTGATTCAACTGAAAAAGTATCAAGACTAGCTAATTCTTCTAATATCTCTGAAACAGAAATGTGGAATATAGAAAGAGCTTTTAATGAAAGTGATTCAGCTTTAGATAGTATTGAAGAAGAAGTTTCTAAAGTACCTGATTTCAAAAAAGAATCTAATAATCCATTTAGTATTGAAGAAGAAACACAAAATTCTGAAAAAGAAATTGATTCAGATGAAGAATTAACATCTTCTACACTTAAAACTAACAAACCACAAATTACTATTCAACATCCTGTTCAACCAGCAAAATCTAAAAAAAGATCAACTATCGACAGAGATAGAAGTGATGACTAATATTATTTAAATAAATCTCATTCATAAAACCTAAAAAGATGCATTAAAAAATGCATCTTTTTTATTTCTACTCTACTTCTTCAAATTCTCCAATCAAATCATAATCACTATTGCTCACAATCTTACACTTTACAAATTTACCAATTAAATTCTCTTGAATGTTATTAACATATATTACACCATCTGTATCTGGTGAATCCATATATGATCTACCTTCATAAAATAAACCATCATCTGAAATTCTTTCAATTAAAACATCATATTCTTTGCCTATTTTTTCATTCATCTTTTCTCTAGAAATTTCATTTTGAATATTCATAATAATATTTCTTCTCTTCTCTTTAGTCTTTGGATGAACTTGATTCTCAAACTTAGCAGCTGGAGTCCCGTCTTCTTTAGAATATGTAAAACATCCTAATCTATCAAATCTTAATTCTTTTACCGCTTCTTCTAAAACCGCAAAATCCTCTTCTGTCTCACCAGGAAAACCAACTATTAAACTAGTTCTTATTATAACATCAGGAATTTCTTTTCTTATTTTATTAACAATATCACGAATATTTTTTCCAGAAGTCTTTCTATTCATTTTCTTTAAAATATTATCTGAAAAATGTTGAATAGGAATATCAAAATAATTACATATCTTCTCCTCTGATTTAACCACCTCAAGAAGTTCATCAGTAATACTTTCAGGATAAGCATATAAAAATCTTATCCACTTTATCTTCTCTATTTTGCATAACTCTTTTAATAATTCAGGTAATCTATATTTATTATATAAATCAATTCCATACTTTGTTGTATCTTGTGCAATTACTATAATTTCTTCATAACCATTTTCCGCTAATTCTTTAGCTTCCTCTATTATATCTTCAAACTTTCTACTTTCATATCTTCCTCTAATATATGGAATTGCACAATATGTGCAAAAATTATCACACCCTTCAGCAATTTTTAAGTACGCCATCTGCTCACCAGTAGCAATAACTCTATTTCTATAAGACATATAATCACTTTTCTCAGATGACTCATTTACTAATTCCGCAATTTTCTCCCAAAAATTTTTATACTCATCTATGCTTAACCACAAATCAACTTCTGGAATAGATTTTTCAAGCTCTTCTTTATATCTTTTTACTAAACATCCCATAGCAACTAAATATTTGCAATTAGATTTTTTGTATTCAGCCATTTCCAAAATAGTATTTATTGCTTCTTCTTTTGCAGATGCAATAAAACCACAAGTATTTATAATTATCATATCTGCTTCTTCAGGATCATTTACAATCTCAAACTTATGCTTTTTTAAAACAAACATTCCCATTTCTGTATCAACCAAATTTTTACTACATCCTAATGATATAAAACCAACCTTCATATAAAACTCCTTATAATATTACTCACTATATATATGTTTACGAGTAAGCTCTAACAAATTTAATTTTGTAAACCCTTCTATTTGAACCCTCGTTCTTTCCTTCTTTAGTTCCTCTGAAAAAAGATGTATTAGCTCTTTCTTATGTTCATCATCATTCAAATCTATAAAATCAATAATTATAATTCCACCTATATCACGTAATCTAATCTGTTTCTCAATTTCAACTGCAGCTTCTTTATTAATTAAAAATGCTGTATTTTCCAAACTTACCTTTCCGATAAATTTAGCAGAATTAACATCAATTGCAGTTAAAGCCTCTGTTTTATCAATAGTTATAAAACCTCCACTTTTAAGCCATACTTTTCTATTTTCAGCCACATCCAATTGATGTTGAATATTATATTTAATCATAACACTGTCTATATCGCAAACAATTTGTATATCTTCCTTGTTTAGCAATCTAACTTTATGTTCAACAATTTTTTTCATTTCTTCATTATCAACATGTATTATCTTTAAATCCTTATCAATCAAGTCCAGCAATAATTTATCAATCATTCCATTGGCTTCACTAATTAATTTTGGAAAATCCTGATTATCAAACTTAATACTAATAATATCATTCCATTTTTTTACAAGAATCTTCAAGTCATTCTCTAAGTCCTCTTCTGTCTTTCCTACTGCAGAGGTTCTAATTATAGCCCCCATATTTTGGGGCAATATATTCTTCGTTAACGAAATAAGCCTTTGCCTTTCATTTTTATCTTCAATTTTTTGCGAAATAGTAACAAAAGAAGAATTAGGTAATAACACAATATATCTTCCAGGTAAATTAATATGAGTTGATGCTCTAGCACCTTTTTTATTATAGCTATCTCTTTTTATTTCAACAATTATAGGCATCCCAACTTTTAAAATATTTTCAATTCTTTCACTTTCCCAAGTCGATGAATCTTGCTTAGTAACATCAACTTTTGGTAAAACATCTTTTAAATGAATAAACGCATTTTTATTTTCTCCAACATTAATAAATGCTGCTTGAAGTCCCGGAAGAATATTTTGAACTTTACCTATATAAATATTTCCTTCTAGTCTTTTTTTATATTTTGAATCTTTATATTTTTCAGTTAAAATTCCATTCTCAACTAAAAGTATATTTTCTATATCTCCTTCTGTGTATATAATAAGCTCCTTCATAAAATAATAAACCTTTCTAATTAAATTTATTCATTGCCACATCAATATTCTGTTTTAACATAACATCAACAGCACTAGCAGCAAGCTTAACCCCTTTTTCTAAATCTTCTTTTGCTGAATTTGGAATTGCTCCAATAACATATTCTATTAAATCTTCGTGATCTGCTGGTTTTCCAATTCCAACTCTTACTCTTGCAAAGTTCTGATTTCCCACAAAATGTACAACCGATTTCATGCCATTATGAGTTCCTGGTCCACCATTCTTTCTAACACGAATAATACCTGGATCCAAATCTATATCATCATATATAACAATAAGTTGATCAGAAGTTATCTTATAAAAATCCATAACTTCTTTAACAGACTCCCCACTTAAATTCATAAAAGTTTGTGGTTTTAATAATATGATTTTTTCACCATTAACAACGCCATTTCCAAATAATCCTTTAAATTTAGATTTATTAACATCTATATCATACATATCTGAAAGTTTATTAATAACATTAAATCCCATGTTATGACGCGTATTTGCATAATCATTTTCTGGATTACCTAGACCAACAATTAAAAACATCTTAAAATCCACCTTTTATTAAAATCTATTATTTTATTTTACTACACTTTCCGAAATTTAACAACCCTATGAGCAAAGTATTATAACATAAATTATGGTATTTTTTATGTTTTTGTATTAAAATATCATTATATAAAATAGCAATACGCAAAATTCTGTGAATTTTGCACATACACGAAAATAATTACAAATATTATTAATATCCACTTTTTTCTATAAATAAAGGAGTAAAAAATGCCACCACTAGTAAGTATAATAATTCCAGTATTTAATAATGAAATTTCAATATCAGAAACAATAAAAAGTATTAGAAATCAAACATACACCAACATAGAAATTCTTATCATAGATAATGGCTCTTTAGATAGCAGTATTGCAGTTTTGGAAAAACAAATCCAACACGACAAAAGAATCAAAGTATATGTTAAAGATACTGTAGACTTTATAGAAGCACAAAAATTCGGCTTAAAAGTAGCCAAAGGAACATATGTTATGTTTTTCGAATGTGGAAAATTAATGAGCGAAAATTTGATAGAATATTTTATTTCATGCTTAGAAAAAAATCCTGCAGATATAATTACATGCGATTTCTTCTCAATACTAGAATATTATCTACTAACGCCACACACAATTACTCAATCATCTCCTAAAGAAAAAATTGAATTAGTAAACAATACAAAATATTTACAAAAAATATATTCTTCTGATGACCACATTTGCACAAATTGCGCAGTTGTATGGAACAAATTAATCAATAGAATTTGGCTTTTAAGCACTCAATACCATGCAACAAAAGATAAAATAAATATTAGTTATAATTTTCTAACAAAAAAATCAAAAATTTTAGTTACAAATCAAATATTAATTTGTGACGTTATATATGATAAATTTTTAAGAGATAATAGTATAAATTTTAATGACTTAAATTCAGTAGAATTCTTAGAATCTTTATTAATCAAATATAAAAAACAAAACATGACAACAGCAACATTTAACACAGCTCAGCGCTTATTAAAACTCTTATTAAAGCTAAGAATACAAACAACATTTTTCATGTTTAGATATAACTTCAAAGATGACCTTAAGAAAACTTTAAATAAAAAATTTAATAGTATATATCAATTCTTAAAACTAAAATATCCAAATAAAGAAAAAAGATATTCCCCAATTTATGCAGATTATCTCACTCTATTAAAAGATGAAAAATTCAGAGAAAAATATTTTTACCTTTACCCAGATTATATTATAAAATATGAAAAACCTATCTTCCCTTTTCAGTATTTTGATGAAGATTTCTACATTCCAACTGAGGACGAAAAAGATGATACAGAATATGAAACAATAAAATATGTTTAAAAATAAAAAGCGAACTTTAAAAGATAATAAATAGTCCGCTTTTTTTCTTGGCAAATTAAGACAAAAGGTATATAATATCGACATAGTAATCTTAAGACAAGGGGGGATTATCTATGAAATTAAACAAAATTTTAGAAGGTCTTGAAGTAAAAGAAACAGTTAACAATCTAGATTTAGATATAACTAATATACATTCAGACTCAAGGAAAATTAAAGAAGGCGGACTATTTATTGCAATAAAAGGATATTTGCAAAATGGTATTGATTATTTAGATTCTGCAATTTCAAATGGCGCAGTTGCCGCAATTGTTGAATACGATGTAGACATATCAAAATTACCAAACACAATTACCTACATAAAAACTGATAATACAAGAAAAGCACTAGCCATAACAAATTGCAATTTATATGATAACCCATCACGAAAATTTAAACTAATAGGAGTTACTGGAACAAAAGGAAAAACGACGACAACATTTATGATTAAATCACTTTTAGAAGCACATGGTCTAAAAGTTGGTTTAATGGGAAGTATTGCTATATATATTGGCAATGAAAAATTAGAAGACACAGACAGAACAACACCTGAAAGTGATGAAATTCAAAAATATTTTGCTAAAATGGCTGAAGCAAATGTAGATGTAGCAATAATTGAAGTATCATCTCAAGCAATGAAACTTCACAGAGTTGACGGATGCGATTTTGATATTGGCGTATTCACAAACCTAACAGAAGACCACATTAGTAAAAATGAACATGCAAGCATGGAAGAATATTTCGATTGCAAATGTATGTTATTCGATAAATGTCCTATTGGATTTATTAACGCAGATGATAAAACTGTAATAACAATAAAAGATAAAAATAAAACTTGTAAATTTAAAACTTTTGGAATTGATAACCCAGCTGATATAAGAGCTGAAGAAGAAACTTTAAAAATCACTCCATCATGCATCGACTTTGTTGCAGATATAGATGGTAAACGTGAACAATTTGAAGTATCTATTCCAGGTAGATTCAGTGTTTACAACTCACTTGGAGCAATCAGTGTAGCACATGAATTTGGTGTAACTCCAGACGAAATGAGAAAAGCTTTAAAAAACCTAAAAGTTTTAGGCAGAAATGAATTAGTTCCTAACAAATTAGGACTAACAATATTAATAGATTATGCTCATACTCCATCTAGTTTGGAAAGCATACTAGAATCTGTTAAAGCATATGCAAAAGGAAGAATCATATGTGCCTGGGGCGTTGGCGGAGACAGAGATAGTAAAAAACGTCCTATAATGGGTGAAATCTCAGGAAAACTAGCTGATTACACAATATTAATGTCTGATCAAGTAAGAACTGAAGATCCATTAAAAATATTACAAGACATTGAAGTCGGAGTAAAAAAATCAGGTGGAAAATACACAATTATTGTTGACAGAACTGAAGGGATAAAACACGCCTTAGAAGTCGCAACACCAGAAGACATTATTGTAATTCCTGGTTTAGGACATGATTTATACTTAGAAAGAAATCATGTAAAATATCCTTATGATGAAAGAAAGGTTATTGCTAAATTAGTTGATGAAATTATAGAAGAAAGAAAAAATTCAAAATAAAATTATTAATATATAAAAGAAAAATACATATTAATTTTTTCACACCTTGCTGTCGCATTCCTCGAAATTTGAAAAAATAAAATGTCAATTTGAATGTTGTTTACATTCCATTTATATTTTTTTTCAAACCGGGTAGAATGCTTCAATCGAACTCACTTCGTTCGTTTGGTCCCTGCGCGGTGATTCAAAAATTTAATATGTATTTTTCTTTTTTGAAATATTATATCTATAAATATAATCATCCTACTAGAAAAAAAGAATATTATATTTAATTTTTTAGTGACGCGCAGTTTGAAAGTTTTTACCTAACGCTTAAACGAAGTTTAAGGAGTGGTAAAATCTTTCAGCAAGGAACAAAAAATTAATATAATATTCTTTTACTCTTAATCATTTAATAACGATTTTTGGTAGATACCATTCTTATCAAAATTCCCCATTACTGTAACCAGAAAGAACGATAAGCACCCCACGCCATCCAAACATCCAACTTACTAGTAACCTCATAAGGCGCATGCATAGAAAGCACAGGAACACCACAATCAATAACATCAGCACCCTTATTAGCCAAAATATAAGCAATAGTGCCTCCACCACCAACATCAACTTTTCCAAGCTCAGCAACTTGATATAAAATACCATTATTCTCAAAAACATTTCTAACCCAAGCAACAAACTCAGCATTAGCATCTGAAGCACCAGATTTTCCTCTAGCACCTGTATATTTATTCAAACTAATACCTCTACCTAAGAAACCTGCATTATTTCTATCTGAAACTGACGCATATAAAGGATCAAATCCAGCATCAACATCAGAAGATAACATTTTTGAAAAACAAAATACTCTATCTAATAAATTAGGTCTATTAATTCCAAGTTTATTTAATATTTCAGAAATAAAGAAATCAAACATATGAGATTCCATACCTGTATTTCCCATACTACCTATTTCTTCTTTATCTGATAAAATACAAACTGCTGTAGTTTTAACATTTTCCAACCTCATCATTGCATCTAAAGATGTAAACGCACAAACTTTATCATCTTGTCCATATGCAGCTACCATACTCTCATCAAATCCTAAGCTTCTCGCTTTAAATTGAGGAACTAATTCTAATTCTGAACTTGTAAAATCAACCTCAGTAATTCCATATTTTTGATTTAATATATTAAGAATATTTAGTTTAACTTGCTCAGCACAATCTCTTTCATCATAAGGAATACTTCCTATTAATAAACTTAAATTCTCGCCCTCTACACCATCTTTTAGCTTTTTCTCCATTTGAGCTTGAGCTAAATGTGGTAATAAATCAGTTATTGTAAATATCGGATCATTTTCATCTTCACCTATATTAACTTCAAATTTTTCTCCATTAGCTTTAACAATCACACCATGTAAACTCAAAGGAATTGTTGTCCATTGATATTTTTTAATTCCACCATAATAATGAGTTTTAAAATAAGCCAATCCACCTTCTTCTGTTAAAGGATTAGGTTTTAAATCTAATCTTGGTGAATCAACATGTGAACCAATAATATTCATTCCGTTTTCTATTGGATTTTCACCTATAATAGCTAAATACATACTTTTTTCTCTATTAACAAAATAGATTTTATCACCTGGTTTTAAAGACTCAAATTCCATTATATCTTTGAAACCATGCTCGTTTGCAAGCTTTCTTGCATTCTTTATAAATTCTCTCTCTGTTTTAGAAACATTTAAGAAATCCATATATCTTTTTGAAACAGCAAAAACTTCTTCTTTTTGAGAATCGTTTAAGCTTTTCCATCCAGATTCTTTTTTCTTAAACAATTTTTCTTTTAAATTCTCTCCCATAATATCCTCCTTTGTAAACTGAACTTAGTATATCATATTACTATTTATTTTTCTATTATTAATAAATATTATTCAAAAATTTTCCCTAGCCCAATAAAATAAATACTGTTGAGCGATTCCTTCAATATCACCAAAAAGCTCATAAGCTGTATCCCTTATTTGCTTTTTATTAACCTTTGTTTCATCTTCATTATGTATATATAGCGTATTCATAACTCTTCTAACCCATACATCAACCGGAAATGTATCAAATCTATGCAACCCAAAAAGTAAAATACAATCAGCTACCTTTTCACCAACACCCTCCAAACTCAAAAGGATCTCTCTAATCTCATCAGTACTCTTTGCACATTTGTCCTTTAAACACTCTATATAACGCTCATTCTTCAAAGCCACGCTCTTTAAGCAATCTAAATCACTTTCATTTCTCAAAGCTGCACTCCTCAAGCTCTCCAAATCAATATCTTTATTCAAAATCATTTGAGTAGTTTTATAAATTCTCTTATCCCTAAAACCTGTACCAAGCTCTCTTAAATCAGAAACAGATAACTTAGCCAATTCCTCTACTGTTGGAAACAAATAATAATCAACACCATTCCATGAAATCTTTTTTCCAACACGCCTAGAAATACGATTAATTATTCCCTTTATCCTAGGAATATTATTATTAGCAGAAATAATATATGAAATAATCATTTCCCATAAATCTTGTTTCAAAATTCTAATTCCAGAACCGAACTCCACACTTTTTTTCATATTTGAATCAATCACAGCTAATCTTTTCTTAAATACATTATAATCCGTACCCAAATCAAAATAATCATACACAATTGAATTAATATCACCATCAAGAATTCCCTCAAAAATAATAGAACTTCCAACCTTTGAAACTCTCATAACACCAGACTTTATCACGCCAATATAAGAACCATCAGATTGAATATCCCACCTAAAACACTGTCCGCAATCAAATATGTGGGGCAATTCAAAACTATCTACATTGTTCAATACTAATTTTTGCTGTTTCATAAAACCCTCCCTCTACTTAAAAACTATTTAAAACATTATACACCAAAAAATTTAAAAAATGCATAAATTTATAATAAAGCAACTTTCATATTATTTACTTTGAAAAAGATTTAAAACCCAATCCATAGACTTCTCTTGCATTTGCAACCACTAAAAATGCTCCTTCATCAATCAAATACACACATTTCTTAAGAGCAGGAATCTCCGATCTATTCACAACAGACATCAAAACAATCTTATCCTTCTGTATATACGCACCTCTACCATAAAACTCCGTAACACCACAATTAATCTTTTCATGAAGCGACTTCATAATCTCATCATTTTTATCAGAAACAATAAACACTAACTTAGAAAAATTAATTCCCTCAAAAATAATATCAATCATAACACCATCAAGGAAAATCGCAATTGCAGAATATAAACCAATATCAATCTCTCTGAAAAAAATAACATTCAAAACAACAACACAAATATCAATCGAATTAAGCAATCTACTTGATGAAATTTTTGCACCATAAGACTTAGCAATTTGAACTATTAGATCTGTACCACCAGTTGAAGTATACGCTTTAAAAATTAAACCTGTACCTGTTCCAACAAGAATTCCGCCATATATACAAGAAAGTAAACGATCATCAGAAATAAAAGCAATATTCTCAAAAATATCAATAAAAAAAGATAAAGAAACTGTACCTAAAATAGCTTTAACTAAAAACTCTTTTCCAAGCCTCATTACAGCCCAAATAAAAAATGGAATGTTTAAAATTATAACAGTTAAACCTACATTCCAACCAAAAAAATAATAAAAAATCGTTGCAATTCCTGCAAACCCACCAGAAGAAAGTTTATTAGGAAGTAAAAAGCTTCCCATTCCTAGTCCAGCAATTGCAGTTCCTAAAAAAGTTAATAAAATCTCTTTAAAAAATTTATTCATATTATGATCACCATAAAAAATTACCTATACAAATAGTATAAGTAATTTTTTATAAACTATACGCTTTCATTATCATCTAGAAAATCTTTATAAACCTTTTTTACATTAATAATAATTTTTCCATTTTTAATTTTATTATCCTGTTTAACTTTAGCCTCAACATCATAAAAATCTTTAAGTTTTTTTATGTTTTCTCTCTTATATCCTACAACATTATTAACATTATCAGGACTAGTTAATATCTCTACTTCTCTAACTTTAACATTGAATGATTTTATTTTTTTAACTATCTTATCATAATTTATAGCTGATTGTACTAACTGTCTAAAAGTTTCGTGATATGGTCCTGCAACAACCTCACTATTTTCATTTTTAGAAATATCTGAAATAGTGTCTGTAGATTGTAATCCTATTCTTATAACATTTATTTTCTTCTTTGCAAAGAAATAGCATAATTCCTTCACTCTTTCCACTGCTTGCTCAACAGAAAGTGGAGTATATGAGCCATCTAGATACTCTTTCTCTAATTCTGTTCCTTTCAAAACTAAAACAGGATAAATCCTCATAATTTTAGGTTTCAATTTTGCCAAATCTTTTGCTGTACGTAATTCATCCAGAACAGTACTTTCTGGAAGTCCAACCATCATCTGATGTCCTAATGTAAAACCATACCATCTAATTAATTTAGAAGCCTTTTTAACATCTGCATATGTATGATTTCTTTGACATCTATTCAATATATAATCATTCGTAGACTGAACTCCTAATTCAATTGTTTTTACACAATATTTTTTCAAAAGTTTTAACCTAGTTTTATCTATATAATCTGGTCTAGTAGAAACCCTTATACTATTTACTTTTTTGTGTTTAATAAACTCGTTTGCCACTTTCAATAAAGCCTCTTGTTTTTCAAGTTCAATTCCTGTAAAACTTCCACCAAAAAAAGCAATTTCCGTATACTTGTTTTTTTCTTTAAAACTATTCAAATAAAATTCGACTGTTTCTCTAACATCATCTGGCGTTATTTCTTTCGTTTGTCCACTAATAATTTTTTGATTACAAAATGTGCAATTATTTGGGCATCCCAAATGTGGAACAAAAATGGGAATAATGTACTGTTTTTTCATGGCAACTCCTTTTATAAAATTTGAAGCGCATTCTTTGCAGCTTCCATTTCTGCGTGTTTTTTATTTTTTCCTTTTCCAGTAGCTAAAAACTTATCATCACAACTTACTTCAACAATAAATGTTTTATCATGATCTGGACCTTCTTCTTTTAGTACTACATATTTTATTTTAACCTCTCCATGTACTTGAAGTTTCTCTTGCAAAACAGTTTTATAATCTTTCATACCAACATTTTTACTAGCAATTTCAACAAAATCTTTTAAATTATCTATAATAAATTTTTTAGCATATTCAACATCACTATCTAAAAATATAGCCGCAATAACAGCTTCAACACTATCTGCCATAATAGCTTTTTTACTATTTTGTGAATGTTTTTCGCTTTTTCCCAACAATAAGAAATCACTAAAATTATGTCTTTTAGCTATCTCATATAAGCTATCTTCACAAACAACATTAGCCCTAACTTTAGTCATTTCTCCTTCAGATAAATTATTATATTTTAAAAATAAATATTCACTAATAACAAACTCTAAAATACTATCTCCTAAATATTCTAATCTTTCATTACTTTTCACTTTATTCTCATATGCATATGATGTATGAGTTAAAGCTTCTTTAAGCAAATTTTTATTTTTAAAAGAATATCCTATATTATTTTCACATATCTCAAAATTCATAATATCCTCTCCTACACAGTTATAAATTATAACATTAATTTATAAAAAAGTAAATCATGGGTGGTAGATAAAAACCAAACCACCCATAATCGTCATACCCCCGTATACACAATATGCCTGTTTTCAAACTCAGCATAGAGTTTCACCAGCAATTTCTGATATGGCAACCAATCCTCAGCACACATTCGTGAATTGTATCCAACAGAACAACCTTTACCAAGAATCCATTCAGGTTTCAATGCCTTGCCACCAAATGGCCTGTCCTCATCTGAAAATGGACATCCTGTATCAATATCATGCAACATACAACCTCCTGCATAATGCAGTACTTTTTCACAAACTTCATCATAAGCATCTCGCATCTTCAAAACATACACGTCTTTTTTTAATCCAGTATATTCTTTATATGCAGTTGCAATCGAGATATATCCTTTATTTAAGGCTTTTTTCATATCATCAAAATCCAATTTCTTAAAATCTGATGGAGCAAAATAGCATCCTGAACTTTTACAGCAAGCTCCTCCACATACTTTACACTGTGTGTGATCATAAGAAACTCCGTCAAAATTCTCTTCCGAGAGCAAATAAATAAAAACCGACTCTAATAAAGAGTTATATGCACTCCACTCTCTTCCCGCCTGTTCTTCGTGATATAATAAATCCCTTTTTCTCATCTTGCATAACTCTAAGGCTTTTCCTCCATAGGGTCTGTGAGCAATTGAAAGATTGCATTTCTTCCGGCCATGAAATACACATTCTCCAATCTCATCTTCACCTCTATTAAGTCTTGTACAATTCTTCATTGGTGCTTTTACAATAAAGTATTTGTGATCAACAATCTTTAACATTATCTTTTCCTGCCGATAAGCCTTAACCAATACGTCAAATGTGATTTTATGAAAATCACTTGGAGAATAATTGCAACTAAACTGCTTGCAACAATCATTTTCAGCTCCAGGCAAACATTCCATTTTTGCGCACTGATTCATTTTCATACCTCCTATAAATTATTACATAATAAGGCAAATTAACTAGTTACTAGGGAATCATTATATCACCTTTTTTCCCTTATGTAAACTGTTTTGCTTAAAGTAACAGTGCTCATATACTTCATTTTGAAATGACGCGCAGTTTAAAAGTTTTTACTAAAGCCGACTAAATGAAATTTAGTGGGCGTAAAATCTTTCAGCAAGGAATTCCAAAATGAAGTATATGAGCACTTCACATTAACTGTAAATTGTTAATTTTATATAACAGAAAGTTCAAAAAACTTTTCTATTATATAAAAAAAATCGAACCTATGGTTCGATTCACTTCTCAAATATAATATTTGACTAATTTATTATTAAACATTTTCTTTTATATATTCAACTACATCTCCAACAGTAGTAACTTTTTCTGCATCTGCATCTGGTATCTCGATATCAAATTCTTCCTCTAAAGCCATAACTAATTCAACGATATCTAAAGAATCAGCTCCTAAATCATCTATAAATGATGCTTCCATTGTTACTGAAGCTTCGGCTACACCTAATTGTTCAACAATAATTCCTTTAACCTTTTCAAAAACTTCTTCTGTACTCATATCTTTCAGTACACCTCCTCTTAATAATTAAATGTGCTTTGTAATATTATTATTCTATGTATAGCAAAATGTCAAGCATTATTTTCATTTTTGTTTTTATTAATTTTATCAAATTCTTCAATAAGCTTTGGAACAGCTTTATTTTCAACAAATTTCTCAGCTTGTTTTATTGTAAATTCGAATAAAATTTCATCACTACTTCCATGAGCCTTTACAACTGGTTTCTTTACTCCTAAAAATAATGCTCCACCATAAGATTTATAATCGACCGACTTGGCAAATCCTTTAATTGCAGGCAATGAAGGAACTGCAGCAATCTTAGAAAAGATATTCTTTTTCATATTTTCTGATAAAGATTTCTTAACAAACTTACCTAAACCTTCAACAGCTTTTAAAAAAATATTTCCTGTAAATCCGTCTGTAACAATCGCATCAATCTCGCCAGAAAAAGCATCTCTTCCCTCTACATTTCCAACAAAAGTTATTCCCATTTCTTCTGATTTTTCTTTTAATAATAAATATGACTCCTTGGTCAACTCATTACCTTTTGTTTCTTCAGTTCCAATATTTAATAAACCAATAGTGGGTTTCTCAATACCAAAAGTATTTCTTAAATAAATTGTAGACATTAACGCAAACTGCAATAAATTAACTGGTTTACAATTTGTATTAGCACCACAGTCCATTAATAATAATTGACTATGATATGCTGGTAAAATTCCACCTAAAGCTGGTCTATCAATTCCTTTTATTCTACCCACTAATAAAGTAGCGCCTGTGAGCAATGCTCCAGAATTTCCTGCCGAAATGAAAACATCACCTTCATCTTGTTTTAACATCTTAAATCCAACAACCATTGAAGAATCTTTTTTATGCTTTATGGCCAATGTAGGTGTATCTTCCATTTCAATTGTTTCAGTAGCATTTCTTATTTCAAATCTTTCTGATATCTCCTCTGGTTCTTTTCCATAAAATTCTTTAAATTTTGCTCTAATTACCTCTTCTTTTCCAATAAGAACAACAGTAGCTTTAATTTGATTAATAGCCTTAACTGCTCCCTTTATTGTAGCATCTGGTGCGTTATCGCCACCCATTGCATCTAAAAGTATCTTCATATTGTTCCTCCTATATTAATTGTAGAATAAAATTTTCTTTTACAAAATGTATATGTACAATATACTAATTATAGAATCTATAAACTTCTATAACCTTACACCACTATTTTTATATTATAAAATTTTCTTCACTCTTTACTATAATATAAAATATTTTATTATGATAAACACAAAAAATCAAGATAAAACATAAAAAAAATAATATAACTATTGTAAGTTGGTTAAATATATAGCACACTTTTCTAAAAAAATATCATTTTTTTACTCTTTTCAAGATTTTATTTTCAATATAAGTGTAATATATCTATTTTAAATCTATTCTTTCCTAATATTATATATTTAAAAAATTTAAATCAGACTATTTATAACATTTTACATACAAAAAAACCCTATGAAGGATTCTTCCGAATCCCTCTAGGGATTTTTATTTAAAGATATTACTATCTTTTAGTATTATTCCATGATTTCTGAAACAACACCTGAACCTACAGTACGTCCACCTTCACGAATAGCGAATCTTAATCCTTTTTCGATAGCGATTGGAGTAATAAGTTCGATTGTCATATCAACATTATCACCTGGCATAACCATTTCTGTTCCAGCAGGTAATTCGATAACACCTGTAACGTCAGTTGTTCTGAAATAGAATTGTGGTCTGTATCCATTAAAGAATGGTGTATGTCTTCCACCTTCTTCTTTAGTTAATACATAAACTTGTGATTTGAATTTTGTATGTGGATGTATTGTTCCTGGTTTTGCAAGAACTTGACCTCTTTCGATATCTGTTCTTTGAACACCTCTTAATAATACACCTATATTATCACCAGCTTCAGCTTGGTCTAATAATTTTCTGAACATTTCAACACCTGTAACAACAGTTTTGCTAGATTGAGGTTTTAATCCAACGATTTCAACTTCGTCTGATAATTTAACAACTCCTCTTTCTACTCTACCTGTAGCAACAGTTCCTCTACCTGTGATAGAGAATACGTCTTCAACTGGCATTAAGAATGGTTGATCAACTGGTCTCTCTGGTGTTGGAATATAGCTATCAACTGCAGCCATTAATTCTTTCATTGGAGCATATACTGGATCGTTAGGATCTGTAGATGTGCTCTCTAATACTTGTAGTGAAGAACCTTTGATTACTGGAATTTCGTCTCCAGGGAAATCATATTTAGATAATAAATCTCTAACTTCCATTTCAACTAATTCTAATAATTCTGGATCATCAACCATATCGCATTTATTTAAGTAAACAACGATATATTTAACACCAACTTGTCTAGCAAGTAAGATGTGCTCTCTAGTTTGTGGCATTGGTCCATCAGCAGCTGAAACTACTAATATAGCACCATCCATTTGAGCAGCACCTGTAATCATGTTTTTAACATAGTCAGCGTGACCTGGACAGTCAACGTGAGCATAATGTCTGTTTTCTGTTTCATATTCAACGTGAGCTGTATTAATTGTGATTCCTCTTGCTTTCTCTTCTGGAGCACCATCGATTTGATCGTAAGCTTCATATTGAGCTCTTCCTAATAAGCTTAGGTATTTTGTAATAGCAGCTGTTGTTGTTGTTTTACCATGGTCAACATGTCCGATTGTACCAATGTTAACGTGTGGTTTTGTTCTTTCAAATTTAGCTTTAGCCATTTGAAATTCCTCCTTTTTCTTATTTTTTATTTTGAATTTAAATTTAATAACTAATTTAATTAGCATAAGCATTTTATACTATTTCTAGGAAAAATGCAATATATTTTATAAATTATTTAAACATCCAGCACCGTTAAATGCTTGAAATTTAAATTTCTATCTACGTAATGTTTCATCACCTAGATAACATTTATATTAGTTTTCTTTTTTAGCTCTTGATGAAACAATTGCATCATGAACTGACTTAGGAACTTCCTCATAATGAGATGGTTCCATAGAATATGTTCCTCTACCTTGAGTTTTTGAACGTAAATCAGTAGCATATCCAAACATTTCAGAAAGTGGAATAAATGCATGAATGTCTTGCATTCCATCTTCTCCATCCATTCCTTCCATTCTACCACGTCTAGAGTTAATGTCACCAATAACATCACCCATGTATTCTTCTGGAACAGTTATATCAACTTTCATAATTGGTTCCAAGATAACTGATTTAGCTTGTCTACAACCTTCTTTGAAAGCCATAGAAGCAGCAATCTTAAATGCCATTTCTGAAGAGTCAACTTCGTGATAAGATCCATCTACTAATGAAACTTTGAAATCGATAACTGGGTAACCAGCTAAGATACCTGTTTCAGCAGCTTCTCTCATACCTTGTTCAATAGGTTTGATATATTCTTTAGGAACAGCACCACCAACGATTTTGCTCTCAAATTCTATACCTTTACCTGGCTCTAATGGTTCCATTTCAAACCAAACATCACCATATTGTCCTTTTCCACCAGATTGTCTGATGAATTTTCCTTGAACTTTAACTTTATTTCTAATTGTTTCTTTGTAAGCAACTTGTGGTTTACCTACATTACATTCAACTTTGAATTCTCTCTTTAATCTATCAACGATGATATCAAGGTGTAATTCACCCATACCAGCGATAATAGTTTGACCAGTTTCATGATTTGTGTAAGCTTTGAAAGTTGGATCTTCTTCAGCTAACTTAGATAAAGCTATACCCATTTTTTCTTGAGCTGCTTTGTCTTTTGGTTCGATAGCGATATCAATAACTGGCTCTGGGAATTCCATTGATTCAAGAATAATTGGATGATCAGGATCACATAAAGTATTTCCTGTTGTTACTTCTTTTAAACCAACTGCAGCTGCAATATCACCAGCATAAACTTTATCAATATCTTCTCTGTGATTTGAGTGCATTTGAAGAATTCTACCAACTCTCTCTTTTTTATCTTTGCTAGAATTTAAAACTGTTGATCCAGATTCTAGAGTTCCAGAATAAACTCTAAAGAAACATAATTTTCCTACGAATGGATCAGTAGCAATTTTAAATGCTAAAGCAGCAAATGGTTCTGAATCAGAAGTTTTAGCTTCAGTTTCTTCTCCATCTAAAGTTACACCTTTAATATGATCAATATCAAGTGGTGATGGCATGAAATCAACAACTGCATTCAATAATTCTTGAACACCTTTGTTTTTATAAGAAGAACCGCAAGTAACTGGAACTATTTTATTAGCTATTGTACCAGCTCTTAATCCTTTTTTGATTTCTTCTTCTGTCAATTCTTCACCTTCAAGATATTTCATCATTAATTCTTCATCTTGTTCAGCAACAGCTTCTATCATTTTCTCACGAAATTCTTGAGCTTGTGCTTTCATATCTTCTGGTACGTCTGTTTCTTCAATATCTTTTCCTAAATCGTCTTTATGAATAAAAGCTTTCATTTTAATCAAATCAACGATTCCTTTAAATTGATCTTCGGCTCCAATTGGTAATTGGATTGGTACAGCATTAGCTTTTAATCTATTCTTTAATTGGTCAACACAAAGCATAAAGTTTGCACCTGTAATATCCATTTTATTTACATATACCATTCTTGGAACGCTATATTTATCAGCTTGTCTCCAAACTGTTTCTGTTTGTGGTTGAACTCCACCTTTAGCTGCAAGTACAGTAACTGCACCATCAAGAACTTTTAAAGATCTTTGAACTTCAACTGTAAAGTCAACGTGACCTGGAGTATCAATAATGTTAATTCTATTGTTTTTCCAGAAACAAGTTGTACAAGCTGAAGTAATTGTTATACCTCTTTCTTGCTCTTGAGCCATCCAGTCCATAGTAGCAGCACCTTCGTGAACTTCACCTATTTTATGAGTTTTACCTGTATAGAATAATATTCTCTCAGTTGTTGTTGTTTTACCAGCATCAATGTGAGCCATAATTCCTATATTTCTTGTTCTCTCTAATGGGTATTGTCTTCCTGCCATTTTAAAAATTCCCCCTTCCCAGGTTTTTTCTTATTTAATAAATTTCAACATCCTGCAATATAAATAACAATATTGCAAAGCACTGTTTTTTTGATTAAAAGCGTTAAGATTTGGATTTTACGACGTTCATGTAAGCTGAAGGCGTACATTGGTACATCGAAGTTTACATGAGCCGAGTAAAATTCAAAAATTATTACTTTTTATCTGCAAAGCACTTATTTTTTGATTAAAAGCGTTAAGATTTGGATTTTGCGACGTTCATGTAAGCTGAAGGCGTACGATGGTACGTCGAAGTTTACATGAGCCAAGTAAAATTCAAAAATTATTACTTTTTATCTGCAAAGCACTTATTTTTTGATTAAAAGCGTTAAGATTTGGATTTTGCGACGTTCATGTAAGCTGAAGGCGTACGATGGTACGTCGAAGTTTACATGAGCCGAGTAAAATTCAAAGATTGATGCTTTTAATCAAAAAATTACCATTTGTAATGAGCAAAAGCCTTATTAGCCTCAGCCATTCTATGTGTATCTTCTTTCTTCTTAAATGCTCCACCGTTTCCGTTAACAGCATCGATTATTTCACCAGCTAATTTTTCAGCCATAGTTTTTTCATGTCTGTTTCTAGCATATGAAACTAACCATCTTAAACCTAAAGTTTGTCTTCTTTCAGGTCTAATTTCGATTGGAACTTGATATGTAGCTCCACCTACTCTTCTTGCTTTAACTTCAAGAACTGGCATTACATTTTCTAAAGCTGCTTCAAAAACTTCTAATGGATCTTTTTGTTCTTTTTCTTTGATTATATCAAAAGCTCCATATACTATTTTTTGAGCAACTGATTTTTTACCATCTAACATAATATTGTTAACTAATTTTGTAACGACTTTGCTATTATATATTGGATCTGGTAAAACATCTCTTTTTGCTATATATCCTCTTCTTGGCACTATACTTCCCTCCTTAAAAAATTATTTGTTTAATGTTATAAAACATTAAAAGGTACTCTGGAAAGACTATTTCACTTTCCCGTAATAGTGCTAATCTATCTATTTAAAAGGTAACTTCAAATAAATAAAATATGCACTATCTCTTTAGTAACGACCTAATCTTATTTTTTAGGTCTCTTTGCTCCATATTTAGATCTAGCTTGCATTCTGTCTTTAACACCTGCTGTATCTAAAGTTCCTCTTATGATATGGTATCTAACACCTGGGATATCTTTAACCCTTCCACCTCTTATAAGAACAACACTGTGCTCTTGTAAGTTGTGACCTTCACCAGGAATATAAGATGTTACTTCATAACCATTTGAAAGTCTAACTCTGGCAACTTTTCTTAAAGCTGAGTTTGGCTT
>USFR01000003.1 GCA_900553945.1 uncultured Clostridium sp. | reverse complement strand
TTCTTGCATACATCTAATTTTTCTTAGTATATGGACTTTACTTTTTTAATTAACCAAATTTTTCCATTACTAAAATCAAACAACTTAAAACGAAAAATGAGTGAATTGCCTAAAATCGCAACCCACTCATTTTCTATGCTTTACTTCTGTTCTGTGTATTCAGCTTTCGTCAGTTAAATACTGTTATTCTTCGTGTTCAACCAGCCGATAATCAGTTCCATCCGGTAAATGGAAGTTAAACCTCGGATCAAGAGTGCGATCACACTTCTCGATTGGATACTTTACTCTGCCAAGGCCAGCGCAGCTGTAGGAATAAACATACAATGTATAATCATTGATGTTCATTGCCTCATCCTTTTCAAGGAACCTTATCTGCTTAACCTCCGGTTGATCAGCACCGTACTCCCAAACATCTCTGAAGCCGCGAACCAATTTGATATCGCACTTCCACATGTTAATAATACCAACATGCTGACCGCCTTCAACCTCTGCAAAAACAATTGGATGATCTTCACTGCCATAGCCGTCAATGTCCTCAACAGATCCAGTCGCAAGAACCTTAGCCTTGGCATAAGTATACTTTCCTTTCAACTTACAGTCCATACTAAAAACTCTTGGTTCTCTCGATTCTTTAGCTTTATACCTTGAATCAGACACATAATTCAACTCGGCAATCGAAGCAGCCTCAGCCACTGCTTCATGTCCCAAAAGTCCATATACCGTATAGTTACTAATTTCCTTAGCTTCCTCCTCATCGTATGCTTCAAAATAGCACTCGCTTTCATCAGTTGGTGATCCATAAGTCCGAACTTTATACCTGAAGTATCCACTACCAGAAGCATAAGCTGGATTAGGAATCCCAATAAATGCAACCGGCCCAATTTCTTTGCAAAATCCGAAACCCGCATTATAAGTTGTAAGCTCATTTAATTTTACAACTTCATCATACGTGTAAGTTCCTTCAAGCAAATAATCATTGCAACCAGCCGAATCCTGTGTAACGAAAACCAAACGATTTCCAACTCTTTTAGCAATCGCCTTCCGACCAGGATTCATTTTTTGAAACAATTGAGTCAAAACTCTTTCAAGCATATTCTCTCCTCCTTAAATGCTTTCTAATCAACAAGTTACATTGGTGAAACAAAAAGCTAGAGAAAAATTCTCTCACTATTAAGTAAAAAAATATATAGAAATGCACTATATAGCTCATATTTTAGCACATTTTTTCCTCTAAATCAACATAAAAGAGCTCTGGAGCACTATCCAGAGCTCTTTTACATCATTGCTGTTTTTATTAAATCTCTCCAATAATGTATTTTATAATTTTAAATTTTATCAAACTCAATTTCTAAATCTTTTCAATCAAATATTTCATATCTCTTCAAAATCTATTAAAAAGGTTCATCACTTGCGAACTCAATAGGTTCTTGTTTCAAACATTCTAATTGTTCAGCAGACAAATACTTCTTATCAACAGTAATACTAAGTACAAACTCACTAAAGAAATTATCATTCATTACATAACATCCCTTTACTTTAGCCTTGTCTCCATAACTATCTTCAATCTTCCATCTTTGAGGAACGCCATCAACCAAATTAACACCCACAAAAGACATAGCATGATGCATACAAATATCACGCAAATTCAAAGCCTCTTCTTTAGATAAAGTTTCAAAATTCAATGTATCAGCATAATCATATAATCTTGTATCTAATACTCCTGATTTCGTATCTCTAAACTTCATTATGTGAGCACCCATATAAACAGGAACACCATCTTTCAACTGCTTAATTGTTAGCTCTTTCAAATCCTCTATTGGCAAATTCAAATATCTAGCATAAGCTTGACGAACATTTCCTTCATATTTCAATCTATAAACTTTATTAAACTCTTTATTATACATAGGAAAATTACCTATAGTAACAAAATCCTCTAATTTCAATTTCAAAAATCTATTCTTAAACTCAATAGGCGTTAATCCATCAATTCTATGATACTCACCACTTTTATCTTTATACTCATAGTTAAATTCTGTTAAAGGTTCACCAATCAATTTGCACAACAAAATATAATTTTCTTGTAAAAACTTATTTTTATTTTCTCTTAATAATTCAATATCAGCACCATTTCTCTTTAACTCAATTAATTTTAAAATATCTTTTTTAACCTTTTCAGTATAAATACATTGCACTCTTAAGAAATTTGTACTCTCAACAGCATCAGGATTATATGAATAAGGCAAAACTCCATACTTATCTATAATAGCTTCAAACCATTCCCAATAACCACCTTCATTTACACAACTAGTAATTATTTTTTCTTTATGAATATAATCATAATCAACGTTCGCTAAATTAATTATATTCTCATATGTATTATTTGATTTTTCAAGTTTATCATAAAAAGCAATATAACTATTAGATAGTTCTAAATCAGCAACATTCATATTTAAATTCTTAGCAATATCATATTTTATTAAGTTCAAACCACTAAAAATCCAGCATTTATGACTATCCTGTTGATCATATCTCTTACTCTCAGGCAATTCAATATTAAAAACAGGTTGATTTTCTATAATAACATCTCTACTAATACACGCTTTCTCCACACCATTCTTAGTTATCGCATTTTCAATGACCTTATTCATTCTATCTGAATCATAAACTTCTTTAAATTTTTTAATTTGCTCTAATGATATTTGATCATTCATTAAATCTTCCTCCTTTTTCAATATAACTGTTTTAAGCTATAAATCACTAACCACTCTTTTTACTCTCTCAATAAACTCTTCTCTGTTTTCTAAAGCTTGTCTCAACTTACCTACCGCTTCATCAAACTCCTTGTCCTCCAAATAAACCTTAGCATACCCACTCTCACCATACTTCTCAACTAAATGTTCATACACTTTATCAAACTGTTCTTCTTCAGACAAACCAATATAATTCTTCTTACCATATGTATATGACCTCTTGATTGTATTATCCATATCCACAATAGTCCTATCCGCTGTACTTACAATCTTGCCATAAATAGTTCTAGGGACATGATTGCAAGAAGCTCTATGATCCTCAATAGACTCCTTGATTACCATTCTCTGCTCATCAGCAAACCACCTCTTAATATTCTCATCTTTCATAAACATCTCCGCAGAAATAATTTCATGTCTCTTTCTATCAATAAAATGTCCCAAATCATGATATGCAGCCACCGTATACACAATATTAAAATCAACATCATATCCATCGGCTAGCTCCAAACTTCTTCTTATAACAGTCTTAATATGATTAATTCCATGAGCAAACTCATTTCTATCATATAAAGGAAATATTTCATTTTTGATATATTCAACTAATTCCTCATTTAATTCTTTATTCAAAACCTTTCTCCTTAAGCCCTAAAAAACATACTTTTATCCATAATACACACCATATTCTATCGTGCTATTTTAAAATTTTCTCATTTATAATGTATTGTATCATAGTACACTCCATTTATCAATTATCAATAAAAAAGATGTTTCTAAACAAGGATTATTTTTCACCTCCCTTTAAAAATAATGCAAATTAAAAATTTCAATGTATATAAATTTTTCTTTACTTTTAACACATAATCTATTAAATTACATATGTATTTTTCTTAGTACCGTTGCTATTACCAATTTTGGAGTAATTTTTATATTACTTGAAAAATATTGTGTCAATATTTCTGAATTTTGATAATCATACACGTAATTAGTCGAATTAATAATACTTGTTTTTATATTAAGTATCGTTTTATTATTCTTTAATGAAATATATTTATAAACATTTCTTTCAAGATTTTCAAGCATATCTCTATCTTGATTACTATATACATATATTATAGAATCCAATAAATATTGCGTCCCTTTCAATTTAAAATTATATCCTAATAGTAATAATTCATTAGTTACTTTCTGTACTATTTTTGAAATTTCTTTATCTTCATCTATAAAATTCAAATTTTTCTCTACATCTTCTTTTTCAATAGTATTTCCGATAATAAAATATATTATATTTATTAAATATATCACCAATTCTTTTCATATCTTTGAAAATCAAAATTAGTTTTATATTATTAATAACACAAATTTTTCTAACTTCATCTATGGTACTTGCAACAAAAATCTTTATATTATTTTCTCCAATACTATTAATAATATTATTAATAATATATTTAATTCTTTCAAGCTCTTTGTCTACTATAATTATATTTTTAGTCATTTTAGTTCAACACCTCGTTAATGTTCCTAAATTCTTCCGTTACTATTTGTGTTACATCTTTTTTATCATATTCTTTATATTTCTCTGTTTCAATTACCGAACTATCCACATCTTCTTCTTTAACATTATTCTCCATTAACGTGTATGTTGTCTCTCTATAATATTTTGAATACTCCTCATCTACCACCTTTAAAACATTATAATTATCTCTATCTATCCATACGTCTCTGTAACTTTTTTCATTTCCCATTCTTATTACATAACAATCAATCCCATTAAAACGTTCATTTCTTTTTGATAATACTAACTTATACAAACCTCTTAATTCATTTTTATATGATATAATCTCCGAAAAGATGTTAAAAGTTTCACCCTTTTTTTGAATTATCATATTTTGTTTACAAAAATCAATTTGTTTCAAATCATCATAAATATATACTATATTCATAGAATTATCCTGAAAATATGAAGTAGTATTACCATAATTCACCTTATACTTTCCATCTTTATAATAATAATTAGTAATTATCTCATTTGAACTATTTTCTTCATAGTCTATATATATTGTTTTTTGAATCAATTGATAATTATTTATTTTTTTTAATATATTAATTCTTTCATATGACATATCAATAATTCTCTCATTTTCTTGATACCTAATAATACCAACACTTCCGCTAATTATTATCAATATTAGAATAGTTATTAAAATAACTTTTAATAAATTAAATTTTCTTCTAATCTTCTTCAAAAAATCTAATTCTATTCTATCTTTTTTATTTTCATTCATACACTTTTCATTTATTTGATTGTAATATTTTTTACATTCATCACATTCTTGTATATGGTCTTCAACAATTTTTTTACTTTTTTCACTAATTATTTTCTGATTATATGCACTTGCTAAATCCTTAACAATTTCACATTCAATCTTTTTATTCATGTTCCATATTCTCCCTTAATTTATTTTTGGCCCTAAAATATGTAATTCTAGCCCATTCTTCACTCTGCTCCATTATTATACCTATCTCTTTAAAACTAAACTCACACTTTGCTCTCAAATACACAACTTCTTTACTTTTTTCATCTAAAACATGTATTTTCTTATATATTTCTATTAACTCTGCTCGATCAGCGATGTCATCTTCAAATGACTGACTTATGCAAACTTTCTCGCTAATACTGTCTATATCTATTTGCCTATCTTTTTTATTTTTTTTACAATAATCTAACCATTTATTTTTAGCAATTTTATATAACCAATTTTTCAAACTAGATTCATTTCGAAATTTATTTATATTTTTTATAGCACTATAAAAAGTTTCTTGTAATAATTCTTCTGCAACTTCGTAATTATTAGTTAAAGAAAATAAATACTTAAAAACACATTTAGAATATTCAACATATATTTCTTCCATTTTTCTCCTTTCTTACTTATATAGACTACAAACTTCACAAATTCGTTACAAAATAAATTGATTTTATTTTTTATTATCTTTCATTATCTTTAAATATCTTACCTTTTATTTAAAAAAATATCTGATATAATAGCACTCAAGTAGCACTTTATATTGTTTAAAAAGATAGCCATATCCAGTATATCCGGATATAACAATGGTAACCTCACAAGTAGTTCTAAAGGATTTATTATTAGAGTCTCTGCTGAGGGAATTGGTGGAATGGGCGTAACTGTAAAAACATCTTGTTCGACATGGACAAATGGAACAATAACGTTTAACCTCATTGCAGACACCGGAGCTAATCCAATACAAAATGCAAAAATCTCCTCAAATGGAGAAACTAAATGGAGTAATCTTATGCATGGAAGTCCTGCATATTTCCTTGCAGACTTCAGCGGTATTCCTTCCGGTCACACAGTATATGCTCAAGTTTGGATTTACGGATAACATTTTATGCATGTTACCAAATTCAAAATCATAATGTAACAGTATCTTAACCTTTTGCTCATACCTATTCACCCCAGGGAATTTAATATTTTCTGGGGATTCTTTATTAAATATCATTGCTTCTGAAAAAAACACATATAAATAAAAAACTAACTACATCTTAATATAATTAGTTTTTTCTCCTTAAAAATTAAAATTTAAGTTCTTTCATATTATTTATATCTAAATCAATCTCTTTATAAATCTCATCAACTGTGCAAGAAACAGTATCTTCAAATGAACATCCCAAAATTCCTAATATATTCTCTATATCTTCCTTATCTTTTCCCTCAAACTCAACATATGAAGGTAACATAGGCCATGTATCAATATCAATTTCATGCTCATTTAAAATATATTTTTCTCTTTTTTTCTCTTGATAACTTCTATATGAAAATCCCAACTTTTCAAGTAATTCATTTGTTTCTTCAAATGAATTAACCTTTATTTCTGTTTCTTCCATTTGTTGAATATTTGATTTATTATCTCTTAAAACATGTTTAATTGTTAAAGTAACCTTCTCTTTAACCTCACCATTTTCTTTTTCTTCAATAGTTTTTCTTAATCTAACCCATTTTCTAGGAGTAGCCTTATACTTATCAATAATTTCATTTAATTTTTGACTATTTAAAATCTCTAAAATTCTTTTTTTATCAAATGTAAACATCTCTGATAAATTACTAATCTTGAAATTTTTGTCCAAAAGCTCAACATCATCACTATCAATTAATTGATCAACTTCATAAAAAAGATTTTTAATTTTTGCTAATACTATATCTTTCCTAGACTCAAGAATTTCATTATTCAATTCGTATAAATCAGCATAATATCTTTGATTAATGTACATTAAATCATACACACATAAATATTGCTTTGAAGAACTAATATACTTTCCACCGGCATTCGTTATCTTATTTACAATGTTCTCCTTATCAATATTTAAAATCTTAACTTCCAATTCCATACTACTCATAATATTTTTCTCCTATCAACTAATATTTTTTCTCGATGGGTATTGTATCATAATAAATTTTATTCATCAATGAAACTGTCTATCTAATAATCTCTATCATCAGTTAAATTTCCGTGGAAACCATACACTTGTCTGCATAATGGCTGGCTCCTTGTTCCACCTTTTACAACTACTTTTTCCAAATCATCATATATACTATGTAATTTTATACCATATTTCTCCATCGTTTCCACATTCATTTCTTTAAATGCTGGACATGGCAATATTGTTCCATCATACTTTATATCTAATTTTTCAGTTCCAGCAGTACATAAATGTGATATTCTTCCATTTAGCGGAATACCTATTCTAATATTACCACTATAGTTTTCCTTTTCTCTTTTTAGTATTTCGCCAAATTCTTTTAACTCAGTTTCATCTAACATCAATTCTTGTTTATTCTCCAAGCCTCTTCCTTGTGGTACAAAATTTAAAATACTAATATTCTTTACACCTGCCATTTCCAAGCATTCTAATATATCAGGAAACTGTCTATAATTTGGTTTCATTGGAATAAAATGAACATCTACATCTAATCCAACCCTACTTGCTCTAATTAATGAATCCATCAAATCTGTATTTAAAGCTTTTCTTCCCATTAAATCATTATCAATCTCTTCATCTAATGCCTGCCAATCAAATACAATTTTAGCCACATCAAGATTTTTTAATCTTTCTAATTCTTGTCGCGTTATAGATGTAAATTCTCCCGGATTCAACATTCTTTCATAATACGCTTGTACATTTCTCTTTAATCTTTCATTCCAAGGTTCATTCAATTCTATCTCTTGTAAATCATGATTACATTTATCTTTTATATATTCAATTACTTCCGTTGGAATCGCAGAGTTCCTTTTTATCCCACTTGTAAATATAACTGTTCTAAGTCCATTATCTCTGCAAAACTTTACCATCTCAAATAAATCCGGATGTAAAAAAGGTTCTCCACCAGAAATTGATATCTCGCCTATTCCACCTTGATTAATAAAATATGTTACTGCCCTTTTAACTAGTATCAAAACATCTGCCTTAATATTTATATCACCAATCAATTCATTAACATAGTTATAAACATCATTAAAAGTACAACTTGGAATATCATTCTTTAACGTATCAAATTTATTTGTAACATCTACAACTCCAAAATCATAAAACTTTTTATCAATAACTTTTTTATTCTTTACAAATATAAGCTCAATAGAGCCTCCACCACCTATAAAAACACAAATGTTGCCACCATAATCTACATTATTATAACAACCTAAAGCTGTATAATTAGCTTCATCTTCTTGAGAAACGACTTGAATTTTCAAATTAAATTTATCATTTAACTTTTTATTAATTTCACTTAGCTCTTCATTAGATATACTTCTAAATATACTACATCCATAAATATTTATATTCTTTGTATACTTCAAAGCATTCTCTATAACTTCATCCAATTTACTTAAGTCATTTTCATTAATTCTATTTTCACTTTTATAGTTTTTCTTAAATTCAATTGTAACAGTATTTTCATACATTAACTCCTCATCATTATATATATGAGTTTTAGTATTATTACTTCCAATTTCTATAATAGCCATCATATTATCCATCTTTTCTTTCTCCTTTTTTTACAATTAATATTTTATAACTTTTATATCTATCCATTATTAAAGTTTTATATTATTTACAATTATACTTGTCTTACAAATAACTAACAATATCCTCCAATGTATCATATTCACTCTCACTATTAATATGTCCTGCATTGGGTATACAAACTTGCTCTGTTGCAATCTTATCTGCAAATTCTTTTTCAACTTCATATTTCACATATGGATCATTATCTGAATAGAAACAAATTATTTCATCCGCATACTGTTTCACATCTTCCAAATTATCAAAATACATTGATTTATTAACATTATCATACTCTTCATTTATGCCCAAATAATTATTAAATCCACATACAAATATTACTTTCTTAACCTTCACCTTATTTTCAACTAAAAATTTTGATATAAACACAGGCGCAATACTATGTCCTATAATAATTGTATTCTCATTTATAAGTCCTAAATCTAAATAATATTTTAACAACTTACTCCAATTCTCATAATTTTGATAATCAACTCCTATTGGAAAATCTGGCACATGCACCTGCTTTCCTTCTAACTCAATAAAATCATGTAACCATCTAAACCAATTTCCAAATGGACTTCCAAATGATCCATGTATTATAAAATAATTTTCCATCTCTATTCCTCCTAAATTAGCTTTTTCTCATCATTGTATGTCACTTTTATTTTCACATCCTATCATAAAAAAGCTAAAAAAGAAAGCCTCTTAACAAAGTAACTCTAGAAGGCTTGTCCTTCTATGTGTATAGGAGATGTGTTAATCATCTCTATCCTGCCTTTAAAGTTCTCCTTATTTTCTCCTTTTATATCTATATTGAGTTTATACTATCAAAATTTATATAACGATTTTTTTAATTTTTTGGGTTTATAAAAATTTATAGCACGGTTTTTTTGATTTTTCCGTGCTATAAATTTTTGTAGAACGATTTTTTTGATTTTTCCGTGCTATAAATTTTATTTTAAAAATAAATCAATATACTTTTGAAAAGCAAAAACTTGATTTCTACTATATCCTGTTGTTTCTTGTATAATTTCTCTTTCTTGCAATGAATTCACAGTAACATTTAATGTCGTCGGTTTTATATCTACTTTTTCCAATATTTTCTTTCTTGATATAATTGGTTCATCATATAATACGTCTAATACCTTTCTTGCATTTTCTGGTTTTACTGACAAATCCATTATAACCTTGTCCATTTCCATTGTTAGTTCAACTACATTTCTAAATTTTTCTTTGGCAGTTTTCGATGTCTCAATAACCGCTTCTAAGAAAAATTTAATCCATCCTATCATATCATTATGAGTTCTTACTCTTGTAAGCATATCATAATATGTATCTTTATTTCTTTCAATATAATCTGAAATATATAAACAAGACTTTTCAATCATTCCCTTACTCTGAATATATAATGGAATTAGTAATCTTCCAATTCTTCCGTTACCATCTAAAAATGGATGTATAGATTCAAATTGATAATGTAAAATCGCAATCTTTATTAAGTCTGGTGTATCTATTTCTTCATTATTTATGAATTTTTCAAAATCTGATAAGCATTCTGCAACTTCTGTATGTGGTGGTGGAACATATACTGCTGTACTTGGCATGCTACCTCCAATCCAATTTTGTATTATCCCATCCCCAGTTGTAATTTATTTTACTTGGAATAAAAGCTTTATAATCATTCATTTTTACATATTTGCCTGATTTGTATTCTTCTAATTTCATTTAATCACCTCTTTAATTTTCTATAATTTCTCTTATTGGTACCTCAATTCTTTCTTTTGCTATACATATACCATCCTTTATTATAGTATATCTTATCTATTTTATTTATATAAATCATTATTACTCCTATCATACTACAGCTTTTTCTCATATATAAATGCTTTTTCAGTATATCCATTTCCAAGTTGTCCCATTTCTCTGCTTTTTACTATTGTTTCATATACTTTTTGACATCCTAATTTTTCATAAAATTTATAATTGCATGATTCATCTGTTACTATTTGAAGATTCTTCATATTATCTTTTTTAGCAAGCTCAAATACATCTAACAACAATTTTTTACCTATTTTCTTTCCCCTATAATCTTCATCAACTATTAATATAGAAATCTCTCCGTCAAAATAATTCTTTAATTCTTCAGGAATATAATTATAATTAGATTCATATTCTTTAAATGCTTTTAAGTTTTTTATACTTTTGCTTTTATATAATTTATTTTTTATAAAGCCATAAATTTTTTTAGAAACCATATGTTTATTTGAATTTTCTTTTGAATAACCACAAAATCCTATAAGTTTATTTCCTGATTTATATGTTATTATCTTTTCGCTTTCTTGCAAAACATCTAATAAATATATCCAAGCACAAATATCATTATCTGCTCCTGCTTCTTTTTTTCCTAAATTCCATTCCTTACTTAATAATTTTACTGCTTGTTTCATATCTTTTATAGTCATAATTATTACCTCACACTTTATTTTTTCAATAAGTTTTTAGATTTTTCTTGTTTTTTTATTTAAGTTTTAATACACCTAGTCCTAAATAAAATTTTTTACCATTCAATAATTGCTTTTTAATGTTACTTTGTAAAGTGGTATTGGTAGGCAGTAAAGAATAATCTTCGCATTTGTCTATTCCATACACAAAATTTAGTATATCTTTAGTACATTCTTCTCCTTCATAAACATCAAACAAATTATAAAATTTTGCTATATTAGAGTTTTTATCTATAATTATATATATTTGTTTACTTAGTAACCATGAATTACATATATATTTAAAATTATTAATTGAATAAATTTGTTTTATTTTAATGTTTGCTTTTTTTATAGATTCTTTAACAGTTAAAACATTTAAATCTGTATTTTTAGGAATATGAATTTTTACTACTGAATCAGACTCGTATTCAAATTGTAAACTACCTATCTCGACTATTCTTGCCCTAATAAAATAAATAGCCCATAACATTTGTGATATCCTAATTCCATCTTTTTTTCTTAATTTTAAGTCACTTTCAAAACATTCCTTAACTCTTTTTTTATGAATTTTAATTTGAGTAGCATCAAAATTATATTGTTGCATATTTTTCCTATGATAATTATAACCTAATAGAACCATTATATTAGTTATAAAAGGATTGACATTATCGCCAAACAATTCATCAATACCCTTGCATTGCCACAAATCTTTTATTTTTATAAAATCTTCAATATATAATTTATTATATAAATTTGAAAATTCTAAACTTAACTTTTCTTTTTTATTTATTTCTTCTATGCAATTATAACATTTATCTCTATATTGTAAATCTATATTATAAAAATTTAAGGCTTTATCTACTATATCTTTATCTATCATTATAATCTCCTACCTCACTACTAAATTCAATTATACAATCCATACCAACTAATATGGTATGAGGAAACATATTCTCCTCAAACAGCTTCCTTAAATTTTTTCTGTTTTTTTGACGAAAATTAGTGTTTTTTTATCAAAAATATGCTTTTTTTAATAGACACTGAACAGTTTATTTTCCTTGAAATATAAAGCTTTATTTAAGTTTTAGAACGCATACACATTCAACGTGGTTGGTTTTCTACTTAAGAATATACTTTAGTATACTTGTTTACTACTTAAGAACATATTTGTTTTTTTATTTTGAACTTTTGTATAATTTAAACTCCAAACAAACACTTAATATTAAAATCAACGCTGTACACCATATAGCTATATCACTTTTAATATTTAATAAAATATATGCTGAAATCATTTTTGCTATATATCCTGCTAAATTAATTACCATATCTTTTTGTGGCACATTTATATCATCCTCATCTCTTCTTAACATTTCCAAATGAGACATTGTGTTAAAAGGATTTAGAACCCCACCTAATAGAATTATTACAAAAATAATATTCGGATATATAAATATAAATGGCAACAAAATCGCAATTAAAGTTTTTATTATAATATCTCCTTTTACAATTAGCTTTCTTTTTATTAAATAGCTTGATAAGAAAAATCCAGTACCACTTAAAACCCATAATATACTTTTTACTGTCTTTAATGTTACAATATCTAATCCATTATCTATTACTCTTAAAGATAGCAAAACTATTAAAGATGATAGTGCAAATCTACCCAACATACGAATAACAAACCATTTTCTAAAATATTTTGTGTATTGAAATATATTTAACTTCTTTAAAAGATTCTCTTTTTTGTTTTCTTTTGCTTTAGGAAAATTTTTAATCTGAGTAACAAACAAAATTGCTATAACAAAAACAAAAGTTGCTAAAATTGATATAATCAAAAAGGCATTATTGATAAATTTAGCACATACAAATCCAGCTGTTGCTATACCCCCTGCTTGTAAAAACTTAAATACTGATATTCTTTTTGAATGTGCATTCATTGCTCTTTCTTCTGGCAAAGAGTTATATGCATATGCATAATGGTATCCTGAAAATATTTCTAATACTAATACTTCTAACAAATATGTTACTACAAATAATACAATAAATTGAGCATCAAAACACAATGCAGTAATAATCGCAATTAAAGAACATAATATCATACAAATTTTAAAAACAAAATTTGGTCTTTGTGATGTATTTATTTTTATACAAAATAATGTTGCAATTAATCTTGCAACTCCTATATTAGCTGATACAACTGATATTAAAAAAGCATTACTGTATTTCAAATATACCAAATCAGCTAAATTACTATCCCAATCTAATAATCCAAAGCAAAATCCTGTTATTCCAATTAATATAATAAATAATGTATTTTTTTTATATATTTTTTCTAATTCTAAAATTCCCATCTTTTATTCCTTTGCTATTTTTATGTTTTTTCTAATTTTTAGTTTTTTTACATCTTATGTTCCCATATTCTAGGTTGAACTCTACTTTTAGTAAAAACTTATTATTTTTTAACTTTTTTCTTTTTATTTTATCTTTTGTCTTAATTTCAGATTTTTCATTTTTTCTTACAAATTCAAGTATTACAGGATTTATTTTAAATATAGCACCGTAATGCATTCAACGTGCCCTGTAAAAGGAAACATATCAACTGGTGTAACTTCGCCAATTTCATACCTTTCACTCAAAACTTTCAAATCCCTTGCTAATGTAGCAGGATTACAACTTACATAAACAACCTTCTTAGGACTAACCTTCAAAATAGTATCAAGCGCAACCTTATCACAACCTTTTCTTGGCGGATCAATAAAAATCACATCAGCGAAAACCTTGTTTTTTTCAATAAATTCAGGCAACATTTTCTCAACATCACCAACAAAAAACTCTGCATTTTCAATACCATTTTCTTTTGCATTTCTCTTTGCATCTTCAATTGCCTGTGGTATAGTTTCAATTCCATATAATTTCTTTATTTTCTTTGAAGCACATATTCCTATTGTTCCAATTCCGCAATATAAATCAAAAATTGTTTCATCTCCATTTAGCTTTGCTCCTTCAATTGCTGTTGCATACAATTTCTCAGTTTGAGTAGGATTAACTTGATAAAATGACATTGGAGAAATTTTAAATTTAAATCCAAATAATTCATCATAAATATATCCATCACCAAATAACACAATATTTTTATTTCCTAATATCACATTTGTGTCTTTAGAATTAACATTTTTAACGATTGTCCTAATCTCACCATATTTTCCAGAAATAAACTCAACCAAATCCATTTCTTTCTCAAGTTTTTCTTCATTTGTAACAATCGTAACCATAACCTCATTCGTCTTAACGCCAACTCTCAAAACTAAATGACGAACTTGTCCTCTTCTCTTATTTTCGTCATAAACAGGAATATTATTTTCAACAATAAAATTAAAAATATCATTCGCGATATCTTGTAAAAGTTCGTTTTGAATCATACATTTTTTAGTTTCAATAATTCTATGAGATCTTTGTACAAAAACGCCCATAACTGGCTTGCCATCACTATTTAATCCAACAGGATATTGCAATTTATTTCTATAAAAATATGGATTTTCCATTCCAATAACATCATTAACTTTAGTATCAATTCCTTGTTTTCTCAAAGTACTTTCAACAACATTTCTCTTTATCTCCAAAATTTTCTCGTACTTAATATGCCTCATCACACATCCACCACATTTTGAATATGTCTCACAATCAACTTCAGCTCGCGCCTCTGATTTCTCTATAATCTCTTCTACTTTTCCAAATCCATGTGATGAAAGCACTTTTAAAATCTTTACTTTAACTTTTTCACCTTTAATAGCATTAGGAATAAAAACCGTAAAACCATCAATTTTAGCAATTCCTTCACCTGCTACACCATTATCTATAATTTCAACTTCATAAATTTCATTCTTTTTAATCACGACACACTACTCCATCTCTTATTTTTACGTCATTATTTTATCAAATTTTTTACAAAATCACAATTCCTAATTTACCTAAGCTGCAAATTATACTGTTCTTCTTATTTATTAAGCTTGCTATGATATAGTGGGAACCGAACCTTCAGGCTGCACTCAAGTTTTCTCAACATTTACAATGTTAGTTATCACAATAGTTACAAACACTATCATCCCACAATATTTCTAAGCGTACTTGCAAAAATGCAAGTACGCCTCTTCTTTAGCTGTTTTAAAATCCACCAATTATATGAAGTGATAAAACGAAAGTAAACACAAAATCTATCTTCATTTTACTATTAACTAATTCAGTTATACTATGAGTTAATTATTCTATAAAATAATACAAATCAATCCTCCACTACCCTCATTTACAATTCTTTGTAATGTCTCCTGTATCTTCATTTGAGCTTCTTCAGGCATTCTAGCTAACTTATTTTGCAATCCCTCATTAACCAAATCATGCACACTCTTTCCAAAAATATTAGAATCCCATATTTTCTTTTTATCCTCTTCGAACTCTGAAAGCAAATAATTTACAAGTTCTTCAGATTGCTTCTCACTGCCTACTATAGGCGAAATCTCAGTCTCTGTGTTAATCCTTATCATATGTAAAGAAGGAGCTTTAGCTTTTAACTTAACACCAAATTTTGATCCCTGTCTTATAATTTCAGGCTCTTCCAAAATCAAATCATCAACAGTTGGGTTAACAATTCCATATCCTTTTTCTCTCACTTCATGCAACGCATATTCAAGCTTATCATATTCTTTTTTAATTCTTGAAAACTCTGTAATCTTTGCAAACAATTTTCCTTCATCTGCAATTTCTTCACCAGTAATTTCAGTAAGAACCTTATAAAACAATTCATCTTTAAGACTTATACTTAATTCAACATTTCCAGTTCCTAAATCTATTTTAGTAATTTCTGTTTTTGTAATTACCTGTGTAGACTGCAATCTAGAAACATCATCACTAATCTCTTTTAATTTTTTAGTATTTGCAAAACATTCTTTAATTTCACTAAACAACTCTGTTTTAATTTCATTTGTATCCTGCAATCCCTCTATCCATTTTGGAAATCTAATGTTTATTTGTTCTACTGGAAATTCAAATAATATCTTAGAAAAAATATCATTTATATTTTCTAAAGATAACTCCGTACAATTCAAAGGAACAACCGCTGTATTATATTTATTCTCCAAATCACAGGCAAGTCGTTTATTTTCCTCACTAAAAGGATCCTCTGCATTTAAAACAATAACAAAAGGTTTTTGCTTAGCACTCAATTCTCTTGCAACTCTCTCTTCTGGTTCAACATAATCTTCTCTTGGAATTCCTGTAATAGAACCATCAGTTGTCACTAAAATAGCAATACTTGAATGCTCTTCTATAACCTTTTTAGTACCAATCTCCGCTGCCCTTTCAAAAGGAATTTCTTCTGCAGACCATGGTGTTTTAACCATTCTTGGCATATCATCTTCCAAATAACCAATTGCATTATTAACTAAATAACCAACACAATCCACCATTCTTGTTTTTAATTTCAAATTATCTGCAATTGTAATTTCAACCGCTTCATTAGGAATAAACTTTGGTTCTGTTGTCATAATAGTCTTACCAGCAGCGCTTTGTGGCAATTCATCGATTGCACGCTCCCTTTTATACTCATTATCAATGTTAGGCAACACCAATAATTCCATAAACTTCTTAATAAATGTTGATTTACCAGTTCTTACAGGACCAACAACGCCAACATAAATATCGCCATCTGTTCTTTCAGCAATATCCTTATATATATCCAAATTTTCCATAACACCCTCCTAAATTCCATTGGACTACTACTTTTAATTAATGTATATTTAGATTTTTATAATTTATTCCAAAAACTTTTTAAACATTTTTATTCTCTCAAACTTCTTTAATTTAACAACAAATATTTTTCATTCGTCTCAAACTTCTTTAAAATCAATCGGTTAAATAACAAGTGTATTATTTCCATAAATTTGCTAATACTATAAATAATTACCTTTAATAATACACATAAAGGAGAACAAATATGTCAAAAAATAAATTTTTAAATGAATTATTTTCATTTGATCCATCAACGCACTATAACTATAACTTATCTGAAACTCAAATTTCTAATAACGAGCAAGAACATAAAATAACACAAAAAGTATCAAAATACTTACAGGAAAATTTAACTTATTTAACCGTAAAATATAATGCATTAATAAATAGCGATATAATAATTAGAAAATTCACACTAAATGGTAAAGGAAAACAATATAATGCAGCTCTAGTATATATAGATGGAATGGTAAACTCTGACATAGTAAATCATTATGTTTTAAATCCATTAATGCATAAAAACCAAACGAATACTGAAAAAACATCAGAAACACTAATCATAAATAAAAATACTGATTTAAACTTTCACACAACTCAAACCCCTGAACTTCAAAATATAATATACAACTCCCTAATAAGCCAAAATTCAATAAAAGCTGAAAGTCAATTTTCAAATATAATACCTGAAATTAATGCAGGATTCACATGTGTTTTAGTAGATACATTAGACCAAGCATTTTGTGTTGAAGCTAAAGGCTATGAGACAAGAAGTATATCTAAACCAGAAAACGAAATTGTAGTCAGAGGTTCACAAGAAGCTTTCGTTGAAAATATCAGAACAAACACATCAATGATTCGTAGAATTATAAACAATGAAAATTTAGTAATTGAACAGCTTTCACTTGGCAAAGTAACAAAAACAACAGTTTCATTTTGCTACATGAAGAACATTGCAAACGAGGATTTAGTAAATGAAGTACGATTCAGACTTTCAAATATAGACATAGATTCAATTATAAATTCAGGTACCATAGAGCAATTAATTCAAGACAGCTCTAGTATTCTCTTTCCTCAAACATTTGCTACAGAACGATGTGATAGAGCCTGTAATAACATTTTAGAAGGAAGAATTGTAATTCTCGTAGACGGAAATCCTTACGCCTTAATAGTTCCAGCAATATTAATAGACTTCATTACATCACCAGAAGACATCAACTTAAGACATCAATACGGGAATTTAATACGTGTCATCCGTTCCATAGCCTTCTTCGTAGCAATGTTTATGCCAGCATTATATGTAGCAGTAACAAATTTTCATCAAGAACTTCTCCCAACTGACTTAGTTTTTGCAATATCAGCAATGAGGCGTTCTATTCCATTTCCTGTAATAGTCGAACTTTTAATAATGGAAATCTCATTCGAATTAATAAGAGAAGCTAGCTTAAGAGTTCCAGCACCAATAGGCTCAACCATAGGAATTATCGGTGGTTTAATCCTAGGTGAAGCAGCCGTATCAGCTAATTTAGTAACTCCCCTATTAATTATAATAGTTGCCGTCACAGGTATTTGCTCATATGCAATTCCTGATTTTTCATTAAACTTTACAATCAGAACATTTCGATTTATGTATATAATTTTGGGATATATTGCAGGTTTTTTAGGAATTAGTTTTGGAATGTTCATACAACTAATTCTATTATCAAATTTACAATCATTTGGTGTGTCATATTTCTCACCATATCTGCCACCAACAAACAAAAACACAGACTCATCATTCTTTATAAAACCTATTTGGAAAAAAGAAAACAGAAGCTCATTCTTAAATACAAAACGTCCTATTCAAGAAGATAAAGTAAGTATGAAATGGAAATACTAAGGAGGAAATTTTATGAATCTAAAAATAGGAAAGCTTGAAGCCATATTTCTAATTTTAATAGTAATGATAAATAAAATACTTTTAAACATTCCTAAAGAAATAATAAAACAATCAAAAACAGGAAGCCCAATGAATATCATATTTACAACATCTATAATATTAATAATAACACTTATAATTTGCAAACTATTTCAAAAATTTCCTAATGAAGACATTATTGATATATCAAAATACATTGGCAAAAAACCTCTTCAAATAATTTTAGGAACACTTTTATTAATATTATTCACAATAATAATAACATCCGTAATTTATGAATTTACAACACTCTTACAAATTATCTACTTTCCAAACACACCTCTCCCTCTTATACTATTAATTTTCCTTGGATGTATGGGAGTCGCAAATAAAACAGGCTTCAAATCAATTATAAAAGCAAACAGCGTAATAATTCCAATAATATTGCTAAGTCTAATTGTTATCTTTGCAGGGATACTAAAGAACTTAAATTTTAACAGATTATACCCTATACTAGGTCAAAACGTAAAAACAACATTTTTAGAAGGAAGTCAAAATATATTTGCATATGGAGGTCTACTATATTTATTTTTTATAGTACCATTTTTAAAAAATAAAAAAGACTTTAAAAAAGTAGCACTAATTTCAATGTTAGTTTCAGGCCTTTTCCTACTTTTTACCGTAATAATCCTACTCTCAACATTTCCTTTTATTATAAATAGTGAAGAAATAATATCTATGTATTTATTAACTCGTTGTATCGAACTTGGAAAATTTCTGCAAAGAACAGACGCAATTTTCATATTCCTTTGGATAATTTCAGCATTCTCATATTTAAGCATTTCTTTAATGTTCATGAGTAACATATTTGGGAAGCTAACAGAATGTAAAGAATCTAGAAATTTCTCATACTCCTTCTTAGGAATATTCTTTGCAATAATTACCCTACTTCAAAATCAAACATTTTTTAAACTACTCTCTACAACTGTTTACAAATACTCAATATTAAGCATTTTACTATTATGTTTTATTATTTTAATCATTGGAAATATAAAAAGAAAGGAACTCTAGCATATGAAGAAAAAAATACTCGTATTTGCACTTATTTTAGTTGTTTGCATAACATTTTCAAGTTCATATGATGTAAGAGGAACAGAAGAATTATCATATGTAATTGCAATTGGAATTGACAAATCAGATTCTGAAAATGAACCACTATCCCTAACCGTACAAATTGCAAAACCCGATTCATCAGAATCTGGTGGTACTAAAATAAAAACTGATATAAAAACAGTAAAATGTAATTCTTTTAATATCGGAATAGCCATGCTAAATCTTGAAAATGTAAATCAAATAAACCTATCTCATTGCACAGCATTAGTAATATCCGAAGAAGTTGCAAGAGAAGGATTAGGAAACATTATAAACACAACTTCGAACAATATAGAAATCAGACCAACCTGCAACATTTTAGTCTGCCAAGACAAAGCCAAAAGCTTTCTAGAAACAGCTTCAAAAGTTGAAGATATCTCTTCAAAATTTTACACATCATTTATAGAATCAATAAAAATAACATCATACACCACACCATGTACTTTATCACATTTTTACTCATCAACGCATCATGATATCTCTTCTCCTTTGGCATTATATTGTTTTGAAAAAGATGATAACATCGAAACACTTGGCTTAGCTATTTTTGACAAATATAAAATGATTGGTAGAACTTCTGGAGTAGAAACAGTTTGTTATAATCTACTAACAAATAATTTTGAAGAATCAACTATTGAAGTATATAACTATCAACACCCTGATATTCCATTAAGTATTAATTTAAGTTCGCCTCAAAAAACAAAAATCAAAGTAACACTTGATAATGGTAAACCCAAAATTACTTGCAACATAAGCGTAAATTCAAAAATTTTATCAGCTAATGAAAACTATGATTTTTCAACAGAAGAAGCTAGGCAAAAAATTGAAGCAGAAATTAATAAATTCTTAGAAGACTCTTGTACAGCCTTTCTATGCAAAACAGCTCAAGAATACGGAGTCGACGTTATTGGATTTGAAGGTTATTTCAATAAAAACTTCTTAACACAAAATCAGATAGATAAATACAATTGGAAAGAACTCTACAAAAACGCAACATTTGAAATAACATCAACTAACCATTTATTATCTGGTTTTTTATTTTCTAAAACTTAATAGATAGGAGAATTTTTAAATGAATTTTGTAATAATTCTATTCGCACTTTACGCATTTCTTGAATCATCATCATATGCTATATATGAGTACCCAAAAAATAAAATCCGGAGCCGTAAGTATTATTATACTTGCAAGCTTCGGACTTGTACTCCCTATATTCAGTATATTATTATAAATCGAATGCTTCTGGTAATAATTGATCAAGAGTATAACAATCAGTTTTACCTTCATAATATGTATATATTTTAAAATCCTTGTCAACAAATTGAGACATAAATTGTCTGCAGTAACCACAAGGTAAACACTTATCTAAATGTTGTGCTCTTGTACTACCTCCAACAACAATTATGTAATCAAAATCTAAATCACCTTCTGATATAGCCTTAGAAAAAGCTACACGTTCAGCACAAATAGATTGGATTCCTTGATTATTAATATTACATCCTGTGTATTCCTTGCCACTTTTCATCTTTAGAAGTGCTCCTACCTTGAAACTCTTGCAATATGCTCTTTCACGAGCTTCTAAGGCTTTTTTTATTTCTTCTTCCATAAATATTTAAACACCCTTTCAATAATATTTCACATTATTTACAATAGTAATATAATTTAAATGTTTATCTTAAAGCAACTTCAAATTGGGGAAAAAAGAGCAAGCCCTCTGACTTGCCCGATTTTTTATTGTAATCCATATTTTTTCTTAAATCTATCAGCTCTACCACCAGTAGTTTCTCTCTTTAAGTTTCCAGTCCAGTATGGATGACATTTTGAACATATATCAACTTTCATATCTTTTTTTGTTGAATTTGTTTCCATTACGTTTCCACAAGCACATGTAATTGTTGTAGCTTCATAATTTGGATGTATTCCTTCTCTCATGTAATTCACCTCTTCCTTACTTTTCTTAACAATATCTTTTATATATTAGCACAACTCTATTTTTTTTTCAATAGTTTTACTTATTTTTTGTTGTGTTTTTACCTTTTTGATTGTTAGTATCATCACCCTTTACTTGAGTAACAACATTTTCAACTTTATTTGAAACAGTACCTTTTACATTATCGCTAAAAGAAACCCTTTTAACTAATTTTGATGTTATGTTGAATAAACAAGCAACGATTAATATAAAAAGACCTATTTTTCTCCACCATTTAGCTAACATATTAGTACTCCTTTCATTAAAGTTACACTATACATTATAATTGGAAAAACTCCATTTGTCAATTATAATTGCTCATTTTCTAAATAAATAAAACCATTTTTTCAAAATTCTCTTTCCCATTGTGAAAATATTTAGTTTTGCCACATCATTTTCCGCAACTAAATCAACACTAGCTACTGCCTCACCATCTACTCTAAACTCAACCTTTCCCAGCACTTGACCTGCCTCAATAGGCGCAGAAACATTATCATTTATTATAATCTCCTGTTCAACATTTCCTTCACTTTTTTTATTCATAATTTTTCCAGACGTATCAGCATATTTTACAGAAGCCTCTGAAACAACGCCTTTATTAATTGGTACATTCATTACTTCAACATCTTTTTCAGCAAACTTTTTATATTTAAAAGTACTAAATCCATAGTCAAGCAATTTTCTTGCACAACTAAACCTCTCCTTAGTAGAAGGCGCTCTCATAATAACAGCAATCAAAGACAAATCATCCCTTGTAGCACTTGCAGATAAATTAAATAAAGCCAATGATGTTGAACCTGTTTTTAATCCTGTTGCTCCTTGATAATTTCTAATCAACTTATTCGTATTAACCAACTCAGATTTTCCATCTCTAAGCGAATCCATCCCTATTGTTGTGTATTTCGTAATACTAGGATGATTTCTCAAAAGTTCTCTAGACATTAATGCAATATCATAACTTGAAGTTTCATGTCCATCTTCATCAATTCCATGACAATTTTTAAATGTAGTATCATTCATTCCAAGTTCTTTAGCTCTTTCATTCATCCTGTTAACAAACATCTCTTCACTTCCAGCAATATGCTCAGCCATAGCAACAGTACAATCATTAGCAGAAACAACACAAATCGCCTTTAACATCTCATCTACAGTCAACTCTTCTCTTGTATCAAGCCAAATTTGAGAGCCACCCATTGAAGAAGCTTTTTCACTACATGAAATCTTATCAGAATATGACAATCTTCCTGAATCAATTTCTTCCATTATTAATAAAATCGTCATAACTTTAGTAACACTAGCTGGGCGCAATTTCTCATGAGCATTATGTTCATACAAAACTTCACCAGTATCCTGCGAAATCAATATAGCAGATTCACAAGATAAATCTAAGAAATTTTCTCCAACTTCTCCGGAAGTCTCCACAATTGAGTCTTCCGCCCATGTTGGAATTGTTAAATAAGTCGCATGACATACCTCTGTTATACATAAAAAGCATATACATAAAAAAGCGCAATATATTTTTCTTTTCATATATCTATCTCCTCTATCTTTTTTTTAATGTATATGCGACAAAAAAATTAACTAGAACACATGCATGGTTATTTTTATATTATCGGATTTTCTTCTATTTTCCTAAAATGATGTTCTCAAAAAAATTCATATACCATAAAAAAAGATACCGGTATTACCCGGTATCTTTTTGCCCCGTTATATTAACTAGTTACATTTAAAAAGTTAACTCTCTAAGTATCTTCTTGCAATATCTCTTAAAGGAACACACGGCATGCTCTTTTTGCAAGATATAACATTTGTGTCTCCAAGAACATACCTGCTCGGATAATTCAAGCCCAAATCCTCTTCCAGCCTCGAACGCTTTTCAGAATCGTCACACATACGATACATATAAATGACACATTCCTCGTCAAAAGCTTTTATCCTATCAGGAATCTCGTTTCCAGTTAAAACTACCTTCTTTTTCTTATTCTCGTTCCAAAAGCAAACCTTAACGTCATCAGCACCTACCATCTTCACATTTTTGTAAAGTGATTCAAGTGCCATCCACAAGTTTTCAATGCTACGCAAATCGTCCACATCAAACTTTTTAAGCTCAATAAGCTCAAACGGCTTCTGGAGAAATAACGGCTCAGCTTTGATTGTTCCTGCAGGCTCTCCAAGATACTTGTTAGCAATCTCTCGTAAAGTCCGGCACTCTTTCAAATAATCATCTCCAAGAATATTGGAAATTGAAGTGCTTAATCCAAGCATATCCTGAATATGCAACATATGTGTGCTATCTGTTCTAATGCCATACATAAACATAACAATAAGTCCACAAAAAGCTCTTAACTTCTCTGAAAGATCTCTTCCAAAAAGTTTATATGGCTGTGAACCATTATTATAGTACCAAGCAGTTACATTATCAAGTCCAACGGTTACAATACCTTTAAATAAATTTTCTGTCTGTGACCAAAGGCTTAACAGATCTACACTTTTGCTACTATGTTCAACAAAGTTAAAGAGCTGTTGAATATAAACACTTTCATAAGCCTCCTTATCTAATTCAATACCTGCATATTTCTCCATAGCATCTACTAAAGGTTTATCTGATAAGCACAATGATGCACCAATTCTTGCTCCTAACACAGCTTCAAAAGAAACATCACCGTAATGTTTTTGTAACCTTGCTTTGCTTACAGCGGAATCACTCATTTGAAACAAATTCATAACTCCAAAAGCGGACAAAGCTCTAACATCTTCCGAAATGCTTTTTCCAGCACGGATGTAAGGACACATAGATTCATCGAAGTGAACTGTTTTTACATTCTCATAGCCATATAACTTTACAGCTTTGTACAGCTCTTCAGCTTCTCTTCTAGCATCTAAAATGTTTATACTCCGGCAGTGTACATCTACAACTTTGTTTAACTCATGAACATTTACTAACGCCATATTTTCCATATAGTTCTCTCCTTTCATGATGCAAACGGGGCGTTTTTATTGCTAATGCAAAAACAATTATATCATCTTATGTAAACTTTTTCAATATTTATTTATAAAACTCCTTTTTCATAAGCGATAAATCTACATCTTCTGAAATTTCATCTCCCGCACCATGCTCAGTAAATTGCCATCCAATTGTACGTTTCTGAAGTTTTGTATTTGAAGCTCCATCTTGCTTTGTATCAAAATACCAATAGTCAGGAACTTTCCCCTCCTCTGGATAATAAGCAATCCAGAATTTTGTTTTTAAATCACTTAAATATAAATTAGCTGTTTGAGCATTTGTATATAAAATGTTATTAATGTTCTTTTCATTAAGCTTATCAATTAAACCTTGTACTATTTCTGCTCTAGCATCCCATATATTATCAGCTCTGCCTTTACCGTCATGTTTCTCAACATCAAGTGCAACTGGAAGCAAACAATACTTTCCTGCATTATCTTTTAGGAAATTAGATATAAACTCTACTTCTTCATCAACTTCTTTATCATTCAAAGCTTCATCTAAAAAGTAAAATCCATAAGGAATTTTCAAATATTCACATGCTTCTATATAATCTTTATAATTTTTATCATAATAAAAATTACCCTTTTGCCCATAACCTCTTCCGCCAGCTCTTATATACACATAACTAATCTTATTTTCTAATAAAAACACTTCAAAATCTTCCATGTTTTCAAAATTTTTATCAATATTAAATTGTGAAACATCAGAAACCAAAACTTTTTGTGAATTTATTTCTTTATAATAATGCACGCTATCTGCACGCACATATCCGTTTCTCTTTCCATCTATTTTAACTTTATACCAATCTATATTATCCTTCTCAAATTCATCTAAAATATAAACATTCTCACCTTTATGCAATAATTTTATCTGACGAACATTATTTGTCTCAGCCTTAGCATAAAAAGGAACATCCTCAGCTAAAACCACACCATGAATTGAAGCATCAATTTCTTCTTGATTTTTCTTTTTTCTATAGTTCTCTATTCCAACAAAGCTTGCTACAAATATTACAATCAAAATTAAAATAATCATCAATAATAATTTCTTTTTCTTCATTTTATACTCCCTATCTTTTTACAAAAGTATTTTAACATTTAGTCTCTCCAATTGTCTACAAAAATACTACTAAAACATATTTTTTTCTCAAAACACTTGTATTTTCAAAAAAACTATGTTATATTAACTATTAGTCAGTTAAAAAAATAAATGGAGGTGCATAAAGTCATGGCAAAATGTGCAATTTGTGATAAAAATATAAATTTCGGAAATCAATTAAGTATAACACGTTCACATATTAGTAAAAGATCAACAAGAACATTTAGACCAAATTTAAGAAGAATAAAAGCTATAGTTGACGGACAACCAAAAAGAATAACAGTATGCGCAAAATGCTTACGTTCTGGAAAAGTTACAAGAGCTTAATTATATTTCGTAAAAAAAGGCAACACATAAACATGTGTTGTATTTTTTTGTTTAAAAATAGGAAAGTCCATATGTACTAAAAGTCAGCCTTATTAAAATTTTATTTAACAATTGGATTTCGTTTCACATGACTTTCCTATTAATTTATGTTTCACCCATTCTCTAAGTACTTTTTATTCCAAAAATTAATTTTAAAAAACCTCTTAAAAATTTAGGAGACTTTTTCACAACTACTTTCATCATTCATCCACCTTTCTAACTAGGAGTACATTTATAATTCCACTTAGCATGATAGCCACATAATCCCAATTGCAATAACAACAATTCCAACTATAATAAGCCACCATGTCACAGGCAATAATAACACCATTATTGTTCCAAGTCCAAAACCTATCAAACATACTGCAATTGTTTTTTTCAATCCTCTAAACATGCTTTTCTCCCCCTATCTCTTTATATATTATATTATTTGTTATATAATATTGTTCGAATTATGATATTAAAATATATTAAAAAAGGAAGTAAAATATGAAAACAAAAAAAGAAGCAACAGAAATTTTAAATATATTACGAGATTTTTATCCAGAAGCTACTTGCAGTTTAGATTTTGAAACACCATTTCAAATCACAATTGCAGTAATGCTATCTGCACAATGCACAGACGAACGTGTAAATAAAACAACACCTCTCCTTTTCAAAGACTATGGTACTCCAGAAAAAATGGCTAATATGGATATACATGTTTTAGAAGAAATTATTCACCCTTGTGGCTTTTATAAAAATAAAGCAAAAAACGCATTAGAATGTAGTAAAAAATTAGTCTCTGATTATAATTCTATTGTTCCAAATACTATGGAAGAATTAATCAAACTTCCCGGTATTGGTAGAAAAAGTGCAAATGTTATAATGCTAGAAGCATTCAACAATGCACAAGGAATAGCAGTAGACACACATGCTCGCAGAATTTCAAATAAAATTGGATTTTCAAAAGAAACTGATCCAGAAAAAATAGAAAAAGATTTATTAAAAACATTTAATAAAAAAGACTGGGCTGATGTAAATCACTTATTTGTTTGGCACGGACGTTATACATGTATCGCACGTTCACCCAAATGTGAAATTTGCCCTATAAAAAAATATTGTAACGAATATAAACGGACAATCAAAACACTAAATTTTAATAACACATCTTTACATAGCAAATCTTTCTTTGGTATATAAATCGAAAAAGAGCATATAATATTTATTAAAGAGGTGTATGTAACTTTGACAAATATTCAATGTTCTTATGACTGTATCTATCAAAATCAACGGATTCTGCAATTATGAAAAGGTACAAGCAAAAAAATTAAACTCAAAAACAGATTGCATTTATTACGAAAAAAAAGCTGAAATGTCTTGAAATAATACATTTCAGCTTTTTATCTACTCTAAGTAATTATAAAAGTGACTTAAAAAATTTAATTTCCACTTTTTCTATATCCTTTATTTATTTTTGGAAAAACAATATCTAACTGACATTCCAAGTCCAATTGTAACCCATATAAAAGCAACAATTGCTCCTAAAACAGGAATTTGATATACAATCCATGTAACTGCTGTTACAATTGCAGTCCAAATAGGAAGTTTGATATTAGGTTTCTTCTCCTCCAATTTTTTCGCAAGTGAAATATTAGTTATAGCCATAGATAACATTAAAACTACTATAAATATAGCTAATAAAGCAAAAGCAAGTGTTGATGTTACCCTTAATAATAACATTAATACCAATAAAACAGGTACTATTATTAAAGATAAAATTCCTATACCAAATGAACTTATTCTAAATTGATTTTTCAAATTATTCATGAATTTTGGTAATAATTTAATAAGAATAATTAATACTGCCATTGTCAAAATAAAGTATTTTGCGAAATCTAAAACATATCTTACAATAATATCTAAAACATTTTCTTTATCTTCTACTTGTTTTGAAAAATTAACATTTCCAATTACAGCATTTTCCTCAATTTTAGCTTCCTTTTCAGAAGTATAATATAACTCTCCTATTATTGCTGTATCACTAGCAACTTCAATATTACTTACTGAACAATTTAAATTTCTACGAAATGTACCATTAACATATATATGCTCAGCTGCAATATTAGCATCATATTCTACATCACTTGTTTTTTCAAAAACAACATCTTTTGCAACACAAAATAGATCTCTAGATATAGTTGCATTAAGTTTTACATTAGCAGCGCAAATATAAAGATTACCATTAATAACAGTATTTGAAGTTACTTCAACATTATTTGCAAAAACAAATACATCTCCATTTACAGTTTCATTTTGAATAATAACATCATTTCCGGCAATATATATACTTCCATTAACTAATTCATTATTCAATTCAATTTTTTCACCGGCTTTATAAATGCTCTCATTTTTTATAGTGTCCTCTTCAACATCTGTCATTGCATGAGTAGCAATTTCTCCATCAACTATTGGTGCATAATCCATTGTTATTGGTTCATTATCTGTAGCAAAAACAGTTGATATTCCTAAAATTGCGATAACCATTAATATCGCTGCGCTTACAATAAATCTTTTTTTCATTTGAATTCCTTTCTGAGAAACATTCTCACTAAATTTTTTTTAATTTATTAATAGCCTCTTTGTAATCATCGGCAGTTAATACATAATTTCCTGAAACAAGAATATTTGCACCAGCATCAACAGCGTGTTTTCCTGTTTCATCATTTATTCCTCCATCAACTTCAATATCAATTTCAAAATCTTGTCCATCGCAATACTTTTTTAATTTAGCGAGTTTTTCAACTGTATTTGGTATAAATTTCTGTCCACCATTTCCTGGAACAACAGACATAACTAAAACCATATGTATGTAAGGTACTACATCATAAATTGCTTCTATCTCTGTATCTGGATTTACAGCAATTCCAACTCTAACACCATTTTCATTTAAATATTTTGCAAGTGAAATAATTTCATCTTTATTAGAGCATGCTTCAATATGAAAGCTTATTCTATTTACTCCCTGATCTATAAAATAATCCAAATGCTCTTTAGGATTATTAACCATTAAATGTACATCTATAGGAGTCATTGAAATACTCTTTATTTTTAAAGTATAATCTCTCATTTGTAAAACATTATCTTTTTTCACAAACTCTCCATCCATAACATCAATATGAAAATAATCAATCTTAGCAGTTTCTATATTATAAAATACATTAATCGCATTCTCTTCTTCAACATCTAAAACTGATACTGAAACTTCAGCCATATATTCTCCCTCTTTCTTTCATATACTTACACATTATTTTCATTTGTATATTTCTATGGAAAAGCTAATGTAGTATCTTTATTAAAATCAATATCCTTTGTAATCTTAGTAATTCCATCAATAATTAAAGCTACTTTCATATTTCCTCTACCATATATCGTTATTGTAGGTTTAGTTGTAACATTGTATTTCTCCCCACCATAAACATCATCTCCTACTTTTAATTTAACTTCTGCTGTCGTTACACCCGGAGTATCTGTAGTTGTTGAATTTGTTGTATTATCAACTGTGTTTGTTGGAGCTTTAGCAACTTGAACATATTTAGATAAATCAATTGTAACAGCAACTGATTTTGTTTTTTGAACTTTATTTACTGTAATTGTAATTACTTCATCAGTTTTAGCTTTATCTGTATTACTTTGTTTTAAAACTATTCCATCTGATTTATCATTATTTTCTGTATATTCAACCTTAACCGTAAATCCAGCATCCCCTATTAATTTTTTAGCTTCTTCTTCAGTTTTTCCTAAAGCATTTGGTACATCAACCTTATCGCTACCTTTACTTATTGTAAGAGTTAAATCTGCATTATCTTTAAATTCAATACCTGATTGGATTGTCTGTCTGATAATTAATCCAGTTTTTAAACTATCACTATTCTCATCTTCATATGTTATTTTACCAACATATCCAAGGTCAGCCAATAACTTTTCAGCTTCTTCTGTTGTCTTTCCAGTTAAATCAATCATTTTTAAAGTTTTAGCTTCTCTTTCTTTTCTAACATAAATTGTTATTTGATCTTTTACTTTAATCTTTCTATTTTCAACATAATTGGGATTTTGTTTAACAACTTGACCAGGTTCTACAGTTTCACCATTAATTGTCTCATCTTCAACATATTCAATCTTCAAATCATTTTTCTTTTTGAATTCTGTACTATTATAAATTTCCACAGCCTGTTGCTCTGTAAGTCTTACTCCAGAAGCAGTCTTTACCAAATTAGGTATTTGAACATCTTTAGACTTAGTTAAATTCATTATCAAAATTGTTCCACCAAGTGCAACACTAAATAATATAACAGCAATCAAGATAAATGAAAGGAATATATGATCTTTCATAAACCCAAAGAAACCTCTTTTTTTCTTATTTCTTGGTCTTGCAACTTTCTCTGCTTCTTCATCCTCATCATCTTTAATAGCTTTACTATCTATATCATATAGTGTTGATAATTTTTGAGTTTGTAAAGTATCAAATTTTTTATTAATTTTTACAAAATCATCATCAGGTCTTTTCAAAGCAGTACTTAAATCAACAAGCATCTCTGTCGCACTTTGATATCTATCTGCTGGATCTTTTTGCATAGCCTTCAAAATTATATTATTAACACTTATTGGAATTTGTGGATTCAATTTTCTAGGTTCAATAGGCTCTTCTTGAACTTGCATCAAAGCAACTGAAACAGGTGTATCCGCATCAAAAGGAACCCTTCCTGTAAGCATTTCATACATAACAATTCCAAGTGAATATATATCAGATTTTGCATCTGTAACTCCACCTTTAGCATGTTCTGGTGAAAAATAATGAACAGAACCAATTGTAGTTCCAAAAGCTGTTATTGTAGAATTTGAAACTGCCTTAGCTATACCAAAATCAGTAACCTTAGCCATTCCATCTTCAGTAATAATTATATTATGAGGTTTTATATCTCTATGTATCAAATTATTTTTATGAGCAGTCTCCAACGCTGAAGCTATTTGAATTGCTATATTTACAGACCATTTCCAAGATAATTTTCCATCTTCAACAATTATTTCTTTCAAAGTTTTACCTTGAATAAGTTCCATTACAATATAATAAACATCCCCCTCATTTCCAACATCATAAATTGAAACAATATTTGGATGTGTCAAACTAGCAGCAGTTTGAGCCTCAGATTTAAATCTTCTTATAAATTCAATATCAGTAATAAATTCCTCTTTTAAAACCTTAACAGCAACAAATCTATTTAGCACATGACATTTTGCCTTGTACACTGTTGCCATTCCACCAACACCTATTTTTTCTAATATTTCATACCTATTAGCAAGCATTCTTCCTATTAGATTCATATATTTATCTCTCCCTTTACTAAAAAGATATTAATAATTTACTATCTATTATCTATAACAATAACTGTTATATTATCTAGACCACCTGCATTATTTGCTTCATCAACTAATACATCTGTAACATCTTCATCTGTTTTTTCTTTAATTATATCAAATATTTTTTCTTCCCTTACCATATTAGTCAGTCCATCAGAACAAATAACCAATATATCGTTTTTATTTAAAACTGTGTATATCAAATCAGGTTCAACAACCTCATCTGTACCTAAAGCTTTAATAAGTAAATTCTTTTTAGGATGATGATATGCTTCTTCTCTTGTAATCTCCCCATCCTGAATTAACTTTTCAACATAGCTATGATCAGTAGTTATCTTCTTCATTTTATTCTTACGAATTCTATATATTCTACTATCACCAATATGTCCAATATAAACTTTATTTTTATAAATCATTAATACTTCTAAAGTTGTACCCATATCCTGCAATTCCTCGTCTTCCTCAGATTCCTCATATATTGCAGAATTTGCAAAAGCAATTGCATCTTCAAGTAAAACAAGTATTGACTGCTTATCCTTAGAAATATCGTCAAACTTTTCAGTTATAAATTTTGAAACAGCCTGAATCGCTACCTTACTAGCAATTTCGCCACCTTTATAGCCACCCATTCCATCTGCTAAAATATAAAGATTCAAACCATTATCTTTATTTTCAGATACTAAAAAACTATCTTGATTCATACTTCTAGCTTTTCCTATATCTGTTTTAGTAAGTACTTTCATCATCTACTCCTTTTTTAATTCCGCTCTTCTCAACTGTCCACAAGCAGCATCTATATCAGATCCTAGCTCTCTCCTAATAGTAGCTACAATTCCATTATCATTTAGATAATCTCTAAACCTGATAATATTATCATTTGTACTCTTTGTATATTTACCATTCTCTATTTTATTTATAGGAATTAAATTAACATGACAAAGTATTCCCTTTAACAATTTAACTAATTCTTTAGCATCATCCAAATTATCATTATTATCCTTTGCTAAAGCATATTCAAAAGAAATTCTTTTATTTGTTATCTTTATATAATCCTTACATGCACGCATCAATTCTTCAATAGGATATGCCTTATTTACTGGCATCATCTCACTTCTTTTTTCATTATTACTACTATGTAATGAAACTGATAAAGTACATTGTATATTCTCTTCAGCCAATCTATATATATTAGGAACAACTCCACTTGTTGAAATACTTATATGTCTTGTTCCAATATTAAGTCCTTTAGGATGATTAATTATATTTATTGCCTTTATTACATTATCATAATTATCCAAAGGCTCTCCAATTCCCATAAAAACAATATTAGAAATTCGAACATTCTCTTCTCTTTGAACTGCTAAAATTTGTTCAACAATCTCTCCAGCTTCCAAATTTCTCGAAAAAGGAATTCCAGTAGAAGCGCAAAACTTGCATCCCATCTTGCATCCAACTTGTGAAGAAACACATATAGTATACCCATATTTATATTGCATTAATACAGATTCAATTGCATTCCCATCAAGCACATCGAAAAGAAATTTTTTTGTTCCATCTTTAGATTCTAATTTTCTTATTATTTTAAAATTATGTAAGTCATACTTTTCTTTTAAAGCTTCTCTAAAGTCTTTAGAAAGATTTGTCATATCATCAAAGCTTTGTACATTTTCTTGATGAATCCATTTAAAGATTTGTTCCGCTCTAAAAGGCTTTTGTCCTAAAGAAATCATTTCATTTTTTAATTCATCTAAAGTAAAACTCTTAATGTTTGTTTTCAAAAAAAGCCCTCCAATGCTATTTTATATAGAAAGTTATACCATATAGAAAAAATTTTTTCAATAGTTTTTAATCATTATAAAAGCCAGAATATAAAAATATTATACTCTGGCTATATTTTAATCTATATTAATTTTTTCATTAATAATATATTCTGGTCTTTTCTTACTCTCATCGTATATTCTAGAAATATATTCAGCAATTATCCATAGTGAAAGTAACTGTACCCCAGCAAAAAAAGTTATACATACCATAATGGAAGTCCAACCAGGAGTTAAGTTATTCCAATTTCCAAAATATGAACATAAAGAATAAATTAATACTACAATAGAAAATGTAATTGATAAAATTCCAAGCAATCCAACTAATTTCAACGGTTTAGATGAAAAACTTAATATTCCATCACTCGCTAGTTTAAACATTTTCTTTAATGGATATTTTGTTTTTCCCAGCTCTCTCTTAGGCCTATTATATAAAAATTCCTTTTGTTCAAATCCAACCCAACTAAATAATCCTCTTAAAAATTTATTATGCTCAGGCAAACTATTTATAACATCAATTACTTTTCTATCAACTAATCGAAAGTCCCCTGTATTCTTTGGAATCTCAACTTCTGACATCGCATTTAAAAAGCTATAAAACATCTGGGCAGTTAATCTTTTAAAAACAGACTCACCTTTTCTTGTCTTTCTCTTACCATAAATTACATCATTTCCATCTTCCCATAACTTTAACATTTCAGGTATTAATTCTGGTGGATCCTGTAAATCAGCATCCATAATCACAACAGCATCACCAGTAACATATTTAATACCAGCAGTAACAGCTGCTTGATGTCCAAAATTTCTTGAAAATGAAATAATTTTAACACATTTATTATTATCAGCAATATTTTTTAAAATACTTAATGTTTTATCTTTACTACCATCATTTACAAATATAATTTCATACTCATACTTATCAGATAATTTTTTTAAAACTGTACTAACTCTATCATAGCAAATTTCAGCAACCTCTTCCTCATAGTACATGGGAATTACAACAGATACTTTATTCATACTAAATCCTCTTCAACATATTATACCAAATACATTTTTCAGAAAATAATTATATTACTAGGCAATTTAAATTTGAAATACCAGAGTGTACATGAGATTTTCGAATTTAAATTAACAACGTAAGATGATTATTTTCTGAAAAATTAAAGATCTTTTTCTGTCTCCTTTACAATATAAATTGGTCTATTCTTAATCTCCATATACTCCTTAGACATATACTGTCCCATAATACCAAGACAGAAAAGCTGAACTCCACTAACAAATAAAATAATGCATACTAAAGAAGGCCAACCAGAAACAGGATCACCATATGTACATGTTCTAACAATAATAACAATAATCATAATAAACGCAAGTAAACAGAACAAAATACCAGCCAAAGTAGCAATCATTAAAGGAGCAGTTGAAAAAGCAGTAATACCATCTAAAGCATAGAAAAACAACTTCCAGAAATTCCATTTAGTTTTTCCTGCTGAACGTTCAATATTATCATAAGCAATCCACTTTGTATTAAAACCAACCCAACTAAAAATTCCTTTTGAAAATCTATTATACTCTGTAACTTCTAATATACTATTTACCATCTGTCTAGTCATAAGTCTATAATCTCTTGCACCATCAACAATTTCTGTTTTAGTCATTTTATTTATTAATTTATAAAATAATCTTGAACAGAATGAAATTATAGGATTTTCACCCTTTCTAGTCTGTCTTTTAGTAGCAACACAATCATATTCCTTTTCAAGCAAAGTATTATACATTTCAGGTAATAAATCTGGTGGATCTTGCAAATCAACATCCATTATTGCAACATAATCGCCTTCAGACGCTTGTAATCCAGCATACATTGCAGCTTCTTTACCAAAATTTCTAGAAAATGAAACAAATCTCACTCTAGAATCTTGTTTAGCATATTCTTTAACAATTTCTAATGTTTTATCTTTAGAACCATCATTAACAAAAATAAATTCAAATTCCGCTTCTATCTTAGCAGAAACTTCTGTTATCTTGTCATAAAAAATTTTTATTGCTTCCTCTTCATTATAAACAGGTACAATTATTGATATTTTATCCATATAAACACTTCCTTTTACGCTTTAACTTTTGGTAAATTCATAACAACTATTCCAATAATTATTATACAAGCTCCTATAATAGATTGCAACGTCATATTTTCTTTAAATACAACTTTTGATGCAATTAATGATAAAATTTGTACAATTCCCGTCACAATTGGATATATATAACTTAAATCAAACATAATAACAATCCTTGTAAAAAGGAGAAAACTTATCAAATAACAAACTAATCCTATTCCACTTATAAAGCTACAACTAAAAGCAATTTCACCAGATCCAACTTTTATACTACCAGGATTTTTTCCATACTTCATTAAAACTAATCCCGCTACCGTCATTATTAAATAAATTACAATTAATAAAAATTTCATAATATTTTTACTCCTACTCTTTTTCAATGCGCTTCTCCTTTTTACTTATTTCCATACTTTTTAATAATAGCATCTGCAATTCTTTGACTTGCCTTACCATCTCCATAAGGATTTGCACTATGAGCCATCTTGTCATATTCTTCTTTGTTTTCAAGCAATTCTTTTGTTAACTTATAAATAGTTTCTTCATCCGTTCCAGCTAATTTTAATGTTCCTGCATCTATTCCTTCTGGTCTTTCAGTTGTATCTCTTAAAACTAACACTGGTTTTCCAAGAGAAGGTGCTTCTTCTTGTATTCCACCACTATCCGTTAAAATTAAATATGATTTAGCCAAGAAATTATGGAAATCAATTACTTCAAGTGGATCAATTAATTTTACTTTGTCATCATCTCCAAAAATTTCATTAGCAACATCTCTAACTTTAGGATTTAAATGAACTGGATATACAACTTTAACATCAGGAAATTCATCAGTAATTCTTTTTATTGCTTTGAACATTCCTCTCATTGGTTCTCCAAGATTTTCTCTTCTATGAGCAGTAAGAAGAATCATTCTATCATTTCCTATCCAATCAAATATTGGATGTGAATAATCTTCTTTTACTGTTGTTGCCAAAGCATCAATTGCAGTATTTCCTGTAACATATATCTTAGATTCATCTTTATTTTCTTTTAATAAACTCTTTTTACTATTTTCAGTTGGAGCAAAATGCATATCGGCCATAACACCTACCATCTGTCTATTCATTTCTTCAGGATATGGAGAATATTTATTCCATGTACGAAGTCCAGCTTCAACATGTCCAATATCAACTTGATTATAGTAAGCAGCCAAAGCTCCTGCAAATGTTGTTGTTGTATCTCCATGAACTAAAACAATATCTGGTTTTACCTTTTTTATAACATCTTCTAATCCATATAAAACTCTGCTTGTAATATCACTTAATGTTTGTCCTTGCTTCATAATATCTAAATCATAATCAGGTTTTATAGCAAAAACCTCTAAAACTTGATCTAGCATTTGTCTATGTTGAGCAGTAACACAAACAATACATTCAATTTCTTTTCTACTCTTTAGTTCTTTAACAAGTGGAGCCATTTTTATAGCTTCCGGTCTTGTTCCAAATACAGTCATTACTTTAATCATATCTTCAACTCCTTACCTACAATCATTACATTTCCTCATATTGCTTAACTTGAAACAAATATTTAATATTACTTCTATAAAATCTTTTTAATCTTTTAGGTTCTGTTGTTATTCTATATAACCATTCCAATTTCAATTTTATAAATATCTTTGGTGCACGTTTTTTCATACCACTAATAACATCAAAACTTCCACCAACACCAACAAAAATTCCTTTATCAAAATCATTCAAATTATCATATATTAATTTTTCTTGTGCTGGTATTCCAAGTGCTACTAATACAATATCTGGTTTAAGTTCTTTAATATCATTAAAAACTTTTTGTCTATCATCAACATATCCATCAACTGTTCCAACTAATTCAGCTTTAGGATATTTTTCTTTTAATACTTCTTGCATTTTTTCTAAAACTTCTTTTTTAGCTCCAAATAAAAATACTTTCTTTTCATATTTATCTGCTAATTCTAATAATTTACAGGCTACATCCACTCCTAAAACCGTTTCAGAAATATCATATCCCATTATTTTAGCGCCCTTTATTATTCCAACTCCATCTGGAATAACAACTGTATCATTATCTAAATAAGCATTTCTTAATTCTTCATTTTTTTCAGAAGTCATTATAGTTTCCGGATTAGCAGTTATAATAAACTCTTTTTTATCATCTTTTATATTTTTTTCTAAATCTTCGTAAAAGCTTTTTCTACCCTTATTAAATATTTTATCAAAATATTTTGCAAAAGGATTATCTGAATTCTGTTTAATTGAATTCATTAACAAAATTCCTATAATAACTAAGTAAATTGAGAAATTAGTATATATAAATGTATAACCCGCATATACACTTATGCAGAAGAATAATGAAAATCCTTCAAATAAATACAATGTTTCCGGAGAAACCTTTTTCAAATTTCTCAAAATATTTAACAATGCTTTTAACCATATTAAAATAGGTTTTAATAAAATTGTAATTAAACCTATTATTCCAAAAGAGAATAATAACATTAAAGAATCTCTTTCCAATGATAAGAAATTACTTTGATTTAAATAACCTATTCCAAATAATTTATATTGTATATCTGCATGTTTATATTTTTCTGAATTATAAATTAATTGTCTGTTTCTCATGTCACTTGGATGCAAACTTCCGGAAGCATATGCTTTTTCAAGTTTTTCTGATGCTCTAACATCACATTCATAATATCTAGATAATCTTTTTACTCTTTTAGCCTGCCACCAAGATGTATCATTACTATTAGAATCCATATTATTTTTCATTTTATCTAAATCTTCTCTGTTAGTCTCAGAGCCTTCTTGATTTTGTGACATATCAACAGCTAAAACAGCATTATTTATATCTGTATTCTTTTTTACAGGTGTATATGGATACGCACCAATAACAGCTATTAAGCAAATCAAACAAAAAGCAGATTCAACAAAATACATTTTCTTTTTATCTCTTATAGCCACTATAAAATCAATAACAACATGTGAACCTAATATAGCAATATCAAGTAAATAAGTAACCTTTGTACCTATTATAGCAAGTACAATCACTGGTAATATAATTGCAATTTTACTTAATATTTTTAATACTTTATTATTATCTTCAAGATGAAATAAATAGTGAATTAAAAATGGAAATACTATACACATTGCATGCCCAAAAATTTGTCCAGAATCTAACCATCCCTTAAATCCAGATTTTGAAGCATCTGCATATTCATATGTTTTTGCAGATGTTCCTGTAAGAACAGCAATAATTACAGTAGAACAATAAATTAAAAATGTTACTACTACAGTCTTTTTAAGATTTTTTATAAATTTATCTTTATCTTCGTTATTTCTATATAAGAACTCAAAAACCATGAATAAAACTAGCATGTATGCAAAATTAATCATAAATCTAATTTCATGTAAAATAACTGAATTTTCAATCATTAAATCTTTTAAAACCAAACTATGTATAACCATCAATATTGCAAACAATATATAAGCCCATGTATATTTTTTTCTGCTTTTTTTATCTGTAAAATAAATATATATGCCTATTCCAAAAACAAATAACGGCTTAACAATTGTTGATATTCCCGGAATATATCCTCTAATATTCAAAAAAGATAATATATCTAAAATTGGCTGTAACAACACATAGCATAATACAATTTTTGTAATATTTTCAATTCTTAAAAATTTTTTTATTTTTTCCATTTCTCTACCCTTCTATTATACGTATTAATTTCTCAATTACTTGATTATTTCCAGAATCATAATCTTTCAAATTATTTTTTATTACTTCAACATCTATTTCTCCAGATAACACTTTTTTCATTTTCTGATAAAGTGCTTCTGTTGAGTTTTCTGTAATCAAGCCATATTTAGGTGTTTCTAGCATTTCCTCAACACCCGTTACCTTTGTGGAAATAACTAGTTGTCCTAAAATTAAAGCCTCTTTTACTGCAATACCAAATCCTTCAAATTCACTTGACAAAACAAAACAATCTGCATTCTTTATATAGGGATATGGATTAGTTTTTAAACCTAATAATTCTATTTTATCTGATACATCTAATTCATCAATCAACCCTTTAATTTTATCTTCTTCGGGTCCATTTCCTATTATCTGTATTTTAAAATCATATCCATCATCCTTCAACTTTTTAGCGATATGTATTAACCTGTCTTGCCTTTTTTGAGGTCTCATTTTTCCAACATTAACAAATGTAAAAACATTGTTTTTCTCTACTTGAACTCTTGATTTATCTAATATTGATTTTTCATCAATAAAATTATACAAAACCTCAACTTTCTCCTTAGAAATATTATATTTCTTACAAAAGTTTTCCTTTGCCTTTTCAGATACAGTAACAACCATATCCATTTTATTATATGAATCCAATATTTCTTTTTCAGGTATTCCTATATCAAATTTGCAAACATCATTATGAATCCATGCAATTCTTTTTATTTTTTTCTTTATATCAGCTACCCAAGTTGCACTTCTTCCTTCAAAAAATCCAATTGCTACATCATATTCTTTTTGATTTGCAATACTATTAATTTTTCTTTTTCTAAAAAAAGGAACATATCTAAATAAAGCATACTGAAAATTATTTTTTCTCAACTCATATACGCCAACATTTTCTGGAATTTCAGAAACGAGTTCTCCTTTTTTATTAAACAGTACCAAATCAATTTCATACTTGTCTTTTAATACCTTAAGATAATCTATAAGCACTTTTTCAGCGCCTCCCATTTCCAAGGTATATCCCAAAAAAAGTAATTTTTTCACTATTTCTCCTATCCTTATATTTATTTATCAAAAATACCATACCATTTCTTCATAACATTGTCTGGTAAATATTGATTTACATTTTCTTTTGCATTTTTTCCTAATTCTTTCATTTTTTCTTGATTTTCAAATAAATTGATAATTCTATCAGCCATTTTATCTATATCTCTATCTTTAATCAAGTACCCATTATATCCTTCTTTAATTAAAGCCTTAGGTCCAACTGGTACATCAAATGCGACAAGTGGCAAACCACAGGCAGATGCTTCTAATAATACCATTGGAAAACATTCTGTATGTGAAGTCATAACATATATATCTGATTTTATCATATATTTATTAACTTCTTCTCCACTAACCATTCCCGGCATATTTACAATATCATCTATTTTCATTTCTTTTGCTTGTTCCTTAAGAGTATCATACTCTTCTCCACCGCCAATAAGATTTAACTTCACATCAGGAAACTTTTCACTAACTTTTTTTACTACTTTTAATAAATCATCAAAACCTTTTACTGGATGCATTCTTCCTGTTGACACTAAAGTATGTCCACTTAAAGTAGAAATACTATCTGAATTTTTTTCTAGTATATTAGGTATTTCTACAATTTTAATTTTCTTGTTATCTGAAAACCATTTCTCGTAATTCTCTCTTGATCCAGGGCCAAGCGCAACTAGATAATCTAAATTCCTTATAGCATTTTTTAGCCTTGCAACATACTTTTCAGAATCATCATGTAGATGTTCTTGTGTCATAGTAATTATTCCTGCAGGAGCATACTCAGATAACATTTCAGCATATTCAATTCTAGTAGAAAGGACAAAATCACAATCAAGATTTTTAATTTCTTCCACCATCAAATCGTGTTTTAATTTTAAAATTTTTTTAGATTTCATACCTTCTTTTAAAATTAACATTACTTTAAAATGTTTTACCGCATCTAAAAATTCTTTTTTATTTGGTGCATCATCTATCAAATACTTAATTTTTATTCTACTATCAACTTCATATGCTGGCTCTTTTTTCATACTATAAACAGAAATTATCTCTACATCATATTTATTCACCAACTGATTAGCAAATAATATTGTCTGTCTTTCTATTCCGCCATGTTGTAAATGTAACATTAAAATAACAATTTTTCTTTTTTGACTCATGCTACTTACATATCCTCTTTCCAAACTAAATTATATATTTTTGATAAAAATTTTATCTTATTTTGTAATTTTTCAAAAATCAATCTTAAAAATTCATCTTTCATTACTAACAAACTAATGCCATATGCAATAGCTCCTATAATAATTTGCAATCCCATACAAATAACAGGATTAATATTCAAAAAGCCAAGCCATACAATACATAATGCCATTATTGAAACAGCAATAATATTTTTTATAGATAATTTTAAAATTTCTAATATATTAAATTCTTTTCTAATAAAGAAAAATTGAATTGCAACAACTGTAGCCTCAGCCATAATTGTTGTAATTGAAGCTCCAACAGCTAATTGAGATGGAATTAATAATAAATTTGTTGCAAAATTCAATAACGCACCAATAACAACAGAAATTGTATATTCCTTCTGTTTTTTTACTGGTAATAAATATTGAGTTCCTAATATATTGCTCATTCCAACAAACAACACAACCGGAGCAATTATTCTCATTAATATAATAACTCTATCATATCCTTCTCCAAAAAACAACGGAACAAATTTATCCGCAACAATTATTAATCCAACCACAATTGGAAAAGCCAAAAAGAATACAAATCTAAATGAATTATACATATATTTTTTTAACTGTTCCTTATCTCCTTTGGCAAATGTAGATGCCATTCTTGGAACCATAACAACACCCAAAGAAGTTATCAAAGTCGTTAGAATATTAATTATCTTCTGAGCCTGTTCATAATATCCAGTTTCTGATTTATCAGCAACCAGATAACCAATCATTGTTTTGTCAAGCATTGTATAAATTTGAACAGCAATTTGCGGAATAAATAATAATATTACAGATTTAAAATGTCTAAAAATATGTAAATCTTTAAAACTAATTTTTTCAATATATTTAGGAATATAAGCCCATAATGTAAAGTTTCCTATCAAATTAGCTAGTGTAACAATGAAAACATATTTAATTAAGTCATTTGCACTTTTTATAAATACAAAAATAGAAACAAAAAATATTGCTTTAACAATTAAATTTCTAATAACTGTTTTCTTAAACTCTTCAATTCCTCTAAAAAACCATATTATATCTATTGTTTGAGTTATCAACTCTATTAACAGTATTCTAAAATATATTTTATATTGGCCATTCATGCAAAAAGAAAAATAATATATAAGCATCGAAATCATCATTGTAAAACATTTTAATAAAAATATTTCCCAAAAAACAATGCTCCTTTTCTTAGAATTATCTTGCACATAAGCAATTTCTCTTTGACCATACAAAGCAACACCCAATGTTCCAAACAAAACAAAATAGGTTGCAATTGAATATGTGTAACTATATATACCAATTGATTCAGCTCCTAAAACTCTAGATAAGTATGGAGTTGTTATTAAAGGTAATAATATTGCCAATATCTGATAAGCCATATTATATAAATAATTTTTTGAAACGCTTTTCTTTTCCATTAATTATCCCTTCATAAAATCTAATTTAAAATTCGTTCGTAATTCTATCACATTAAAATATTTTTTACAATTTCTATTAACTATTTTTTTTGCAAATATTTTAACCAACTAGGAAAATACATAATTATTGCCTTAAATGTAGAAGGATGTCCCTTTATTGTCTGTAAAAAATTCATTTTAGAAAACATACAAAACATATCATATGCAGCAACATTATATAAACTTTTATCAAAATCATATAATTCCTTATACAATATAACATTAGCCTTTGGATTCTTCTTAGCCAAATTAAAATAATTATCACTATACCCACCTTGCATATATTGTTTATATAATATTTCTGTATTAATCCATAACATTTTGTATCTTTTTGAAATTCTATTATATACTAAATTTTCAGGAACAAATTTTTCTCCTTCAATTCTAGGAAACATATATTGCTTTATCACATCAGTCTTAAAAACTAAAGCCTTATCTCCACTTACTGAGCATTTTTTATAAATATTATAATAAGTCTCAATCATTTCATCTTCAGGAAAAGCTGTACCAATCAATTTTTTTTCGGCTATATCATACGCTAAAAATCCTAATCCGCAACATTCTGAATTTTGCTTTATTTTCTCATAATACTCTTTAATCTTTTTTACTGCATTTTCCTTTAAATAATCATCCGAATCAACACATATGAAAACCTCACCCTTAGCTAGTTCAACACCTTTATTATGCGCCATACTTTTTCCACTATTTTCTTGCTTATAATATGTAATATTTATCTCTTTTTTATTTTTAAATTCAGCCATCAATTCTTCAGTTCCATCGGCAGAACCATCATCTACAACAACCCATTCAAAATCTTTATCTGTTTGACTAAGTAAAGATTCATATAAAACAGTCATTTCTTTTTTTCTATTAAATGTTGGAGTAAAAATTGTTACCATATAAGCCTCCTATCCTATAACTTTTTTCAAAAAATTTCTAAACGTCGTAAAATTATATAAAGTTCTATACTTTTCTTTAGCTAATAATTTTATAGCTATTTCATTATATTTTGTTACATGCAATAATTCAAAATCATATTCATTGTTATAATTCAACTCTTTAACAATATTTTTCCATTCCTCAAAAGACATTTTAGGCTCAACTCTAAGAATAATCGTTATATAATCAACTATTGTATTAAGCCACTTTAAATTTAAACAAACACATTTTGAACTTTTTTCATCTTCATTTTTTTCTAATTTTTTAGCTAATTCACCATAAACATAATTTAAGCTTTTTATATAATTCAATACGAACTTAAGATTATCTTGATTTTTCTGAGGAGTATAATAGTAAAAATATTCCGCCTCATCTATAAAATAAATACTTTTAATTTTATATAATAAATCAATATAAAATAAAGTATCTTCCATATATTTAGTGTTTGTATCAAATTTTATATCTTGAACTACAGATTTTCTTATAAGTAATAATGGCACAAAACTGCACAATTCATTTTTTATAAAAATTGGCACTATCTTTTCACTAATTTCATCAACTTCAAATTTACAATTATTTAAATTTAATAAATTTCCTCTTTGTTCTTTCAAATTCTCTTCAGTACTATAATAAAAATTATATCTTACAACATCAGCATTTTCTTGTTCTTGGGCCTTTACTAATTTTTCAATAATTTCTTTGCCAATTATATCATCAGCATCAACAAAAGTTACCAAATCACCTTGCATTTCTCTTAATCCATGATTTCTAGCTTCACCAGGTCCAGAATTATTTTGAGAAAGGACTTTTATACGCGAATCCTTTTCTTGATATTCTTTTAATACTCCTAATGTATTATCAGTTGAACCATCATTAACAAGCAATACCTCTAAATTCTTATATGTTTGATTACATATTGAATCAATAGTCTTTCCAACAGTTTTTTCATTATTATAAACTGGAACTATAACACTAACTAACTTTTCCATACTTTATCCTATTCCTTCCTGAAATATCAGTATAATTTAGAGAAGAATTAAAATTCTTCTCTAAATCTTGTCATATTAATGATTAATATACTTTATAGCAAATATCTATATCAACATTTCCCAATATACCATTTATACTTCCTTCGCTAGTATATTGCCATATATTATATCTATATTTGTAGTCAGTTTTTGGATTTGAAGTATACTGTGCTACCCAAATTTCACCCGAATTTAATTGTGCAACATCTAATTTCTCATAATACCAATTCATGCTCGCATATATTCCTCCTGTATATCCAGCATTATTTATAGTTCTAACAAATGCATTACATACCTTTGTTCTTGTATTTACATCCAAGTTATCAGCCCTACCATCTTTATTATCTGCACCACTCCATTCAGTATCAATAAAAATTGGGTATTTAACATCTACATTATATTTCTTTATTAAATCTAATACGTAATTTGCTTCCTCAACCGCTTCTTCAGGTGTAACCGCCTGAGAAAAGAAATACAAACCAACATCAATTCCATTTTCTTTCGCACCATCATAGTTTTGTTTAAAAGTTAAATCTGTAACTATTTTTCCAGTTCTATAACCTCTATATGCTGCTCTTATAATTGTAAAATCAACATTTCTAGTCTCTTTAACTTTTTTCCAATTAATTATTCCATTCCAAATACTGACATCAATACCTTTACGTTCAATTATATTTATAAATTTAAAAGCTTGAGAACTAGCATTACTGTTATTTGAAAGACAAATCTCTGTACCATTATTTGAAGAATTTCTACTAATAGTCATACACTGATTAGAATTTTTTAGTCTTACCTTGTAAAATCCATTTCCTGCTGTTTCTATACTCCATTGTTGATTCTTCAAATCTTGATAAGGAACTTGTACAACTTTACCGTCTACAGCTGTTAAAGCCATATCTGAATGTTTAGCAACTATCTTACAATATTTATTATCTATATATTTTACTTCAAACCTCTGTTGATTAACATCTTCTTTCTGCCATACTTGTAAAGCAGTATTCTCTTCTATGCTACCACCTCTAATATCAAAATGTTTGTCCAAATTATTTTTTAAAGCAACATTGTATAAATTATCATTTAACATCCTTACCTCAGTAAATCTAAACTTTTGTGCATTAGTTCCATTTCCTTCATAAATTTGAATATTAGCCCCATTATCTCTATTTCCACCAGCAACGTCTAGATAAAGGAGTGAACCTTTTGACATAATATAAAAATAACCATCACCTGCATCTTGCAATATCCATTGTTGTGCAACAGTTCCATTACTTTCATATTGCCATACATTTGAGCCATTAGTTTTTCCACCATATGCAACATCTAATACTTTTCCTGAGTTTGCACAAATAATTTCATAATACATTCCATCACTATTATATGTAACTTGAAATTTTTGTTGCTGCACTAATCCATTTCCCCAAATCTGCACATTTGCACAATTATCATATGAACCACCTGAAACATCTAATACCTTTTGCCAATCAAGTGCAGTACTGATTGTATAAACACCATCTTCTAATATCTTTTTTGATTGATCATTTATCTGCTCAAAATTAAATTTTTGAGCTTTTGTATTATTACTTTCATATAACTGTAATCCCACACCATTCGTGGCATTTCCACTTGGAATATCAAATACTAAACCATTATATCTTGATTTAATATTATATTCTTCACCATTTTTTTCTATTATCCAATCTTGACGTGTACTACTATTTTTTTCTTCAAAAACAATCTTAGCGCCATTTTCATAACTACATTGTTTGGCACTTAAATATTTTCCACTTTTTAGACTCATTACTTTATAATAACCATTTCCATTATAAGTAATATTAAATCTTTGATTTACATTAACAAAATTCGTAGTATCTCCAATAATTAAAGAGTCACTTCCATTTAAAGTTTTATTATTAATTATAGTATGTATATAATATTTTCCATCATTTATTGTTTTATATGAATTAAGTCCATCAGTCTTTTCAAATTTAAACTTTTGAGCCTTAGTTCCATTTCCTTCATATAATTGAATATTTGCGCCATTAACAGTACTTCCCCATTCAATATCTAAATATAAGCCATTACATTTTGAAACTATATAATAATATCCATCTCCTGCATCTCTCAAAATCCATTGTTGGGCAACTGTCCCATTACTTTCATATTGCCATGCATTTGAGCAATTACTTTTTCCACCATTTGCAACATCTATTACTTTATTTGAAAAAGGAATTGATATAATATAATTTTTTTCTTTTGAATTATATACTAATTTAAATTTCTCACATTCTATATTCTTTTTATCAAACAAATTAACATTTGCACAATTTTCATCATTTCCATTAGCTACTTGAATAGCTTTATTTTCAGATAGTGCAGTAGTAATATAATACGTCCCTTCTGAAACCAATTTCTCACATTCAGTTTTAGGTGCTTTAATAAATTTAAATTTTTGAGCCTTAGTTCCATTTCCTTCATATAATTGAATATTGGTTCCATTAGCAGTACTTCCCCATTCAATATCTAAATATAAACCATTACATTTTGAAACTATATAATAATATCCATCTTCTGCATCTTTTAAAATCCATTGCTGTGCAACAGTTCCATTAGTTTCATATTGCCATACATTAGTACCATTAGTTTTTCCACCATTTGCAACATCCAACACTTTTCCTGAACATTTTGCTCTTATCACATATATATCATCTTCAGCATTATACTCCATTTCAAATTGTTGTTGAAAAACATTTCTATTTTGCCATATTCTCACATTAGTACAATTTGAAGTATCTCCATTTTCTACATCAAGAACTTTATTATTATCTAATGCACTTTGAATAATATACGTTCCCTCAATAATACTACTAATATGTGCACTCTGAACTTCTAGAGCATCATTGCTTTCTTTCTTTTCGTTATCTAAATTCTTTTCAACTTCATCATTATTTTTTATTGGAACTTCTATTTCTGTACTCTTATCGACATTTACATCTTTCAGCTTCGTAGCATTCTCACTTTCATTTTCTAACACATCATTAGTCATTTGATTTTCAAGTTCATTTCTTGCTATATCATTAGTCATTTCGTTTTTAATCTCGGATTTACCAAATACAATATTAGCAGTAATTCCAACAAAAATAATTTGTATAAACATTAAAAATATTAAAACTTTTTTTAATTTTTTCATCATTCTTACATAACTCCTTATTTTTCTTCAATAACATTATCATTATTATTTTTTATCATAAATGCACTTATAATTAATGGCATTGTTGTAAAAAATCCAAACATATATCTAAATTCACAGAATACAGATGAAGCAATTGATGTAAGCCATAACACCATAACTGGAATATATATAATTAATTTTTTATATTCCTTTTTATAAATAGAATAAAAGGCCATAATTCCTGTAATCCAAAAAGCAAATCCCAAACTACTCATCATTGAAATAATTGGTATATTTCTTTCTTCTATAACATTATCTAACAATTTTACATCGATTTTAGAATCCCCATATAATCCTATTTCATTTTCTCCCATATGTCTTTGGAACATCCAATATTGAGTTTCTGGATACCAGTATCCATAAGTATTACATAAGAATGACTGAACATAAACCGTAGGATATTTCTTTAAATATTTAAACCATACTTTATAAAAACTTCCTTTATCAGTTTTATATCTTTCATTATTAAAATATCTTTTCATAGGATCTGATAATCTAGGATTATATTCATTTTTTATATTTTCTTTATCAGCGACAATCCATTCCCTTATTTCATTATATTCATCATCAGAAATATCAGCTAGAGCAACTACTCTAGAAAGTTGCTGAATAGGAATTGATAAAGCTTCTGAACTCAAAGTTGGAGATACATTAAGCATTGATAATACAGGACCATTAATTACCTTATAAAAAATAACTAGTATAACATATATAATAGCCAACTTCTTCAAATGTTTTCTTACATAAAAAAGTACAAATGGTATAGATAATAATACAATATAAAAACCATTATGCTTAAAAAACATTGTAAATAGTGCAGATATTATAAAAAACGTTATCTTCAATTTAGAACTTAAAAAACTATCAGCATTTGTTGCAAGTTCTATCATACTAATTATATACAAAGTTATTGAAATTGAAAATGGTATATCTTTCCACATTGTTACACTATACATAGAAAACATCGGATGTATTGCATAATATAATAAAGATAACACAATTATACTTTTAGGTACATCTTTTTTCTTCATATAATATAAGCAAAAAGCAAATACACCAGACATAAATAACATTTGCCAAACTGAATAAATTGCTACACCTAAATTATAACTACTTATTGCTTTTCCAATATGTAAAGCAATACTTATAATAAATGTATGAAATATTGGATGACTGTTTATTAATTTCATATTTCCAATTGCCTGATACATCTGATATATTGAATCTGTAGTAGTAATACCAGGAAAATATCTTAGAAAATACGGAATATAACAAATAAAAATAATTATCCATGTAACTATAAAAAAAGTTTTGTTAGATATTTTTTTGAAATTCCATTTTTCAGATTTTACTTTTAAACTTAAATATGAATACACTAATTTTATTATCACATAAAAAACACCTACGTATCCAATAGCCTTAACCAATAATACCTTTGAAAAAAAGCTATAACCATTTATAATAGCTATTCCAAGAATTTGACATATTGCCAATATAATAGCAACAATCAAAGATATTACATCCAATCTTCTATCTTTTACTTCCCACACTTTTAACATAGCAATTGTTAATAAAATGGTATATATTACCATATCTAATGAATTTCCACATAATTTTTGAATAAAAGTTCCATCCAATGCAATGTTAATTTTCATAAAAGACACTATTAAAGCAGAAAAAACAAAAGCAATTAGTTTCTTATTTTTTTCTATTAAATTTTTCATCTAAGCTCTCCTCATTCTTTAATACTCGTTGTTTAAGTAAACTTACTTCTTGTACTAAATTAACAATATATTTATCTTGTTTAGTAATAACAATTGATAAATGTAAGATATATACCATCAAAAATATTAGACCAATCAAGAAAATAGTTGATGGTGCATAATATATATTTAATTCATTTGAAATAAATTCTATAAAATTAACATTAAAAGAAACTAAAATTAATACTAAACTATAACCTAACCATAATACACAATATTTAATTTTTAACTTTTCTTTAACAATTAATCCCAAAACATATATAAAAAAAATTATTGCAATAATTCTTATAAGAACATATATCATAATTATTTTCCACCTCTCACTCTTACTATAATCAATGCAATTGAAACCTTTATCATGTACCACACAGCTGTGATTGGAGTAACAAAAGATTTTCCATTTTCTCTCTTCTTCATTTCCATAGGAATTTCTTCTATTTTATATTTTTTCAGAATCATAGCCAAATTAGTTTCTGGTTCTGGATAATCAGTTGGGTAATTTTTTGAAAATTCCATTATAATTTTTTTATTAACTAATCTATAACCAGAAAGTGGATCATAAATTTTTTTACCAGATAAAATTTTAATAAGCCATGAAATAAAATTTCCACCAATTTTTCTTAAAAATGTTTGCTTATAGCCTGTCCTTGAAATAAATCTACTACCTATAAGTATATCTACATTTGTATCTTCCATTTTTTTGATCATATCTTTTATATACGCTGGATCATGTTGTCCATCTCCATCAACTTGAAAAGCACAATCATAATCATTATAATATGCATATTTATAACCTGTTTGAACAGCTCCACCTATTCCTAAATTTTTAATAGAATCTATAACAACCGCCCCCGCTCTTTTAGCTTCTGCTGATGTATTATCTTTTGAACCATCATTTATCACTACTACATCACAAATATTTAACTTTTTTATATCTTTTACTACCTTATAAATTGATTTTTCTTCATTATATGCTGGAACAATAGCTAAACATTTCATAATTTCACACTCCTATTTGCTCCTATATAATACCATTAAAAATATTATAAAGCAACATCGAAAACAATTTGCATGTTGCTATTTTTTCCAATTTAGCATATACTATCAATGTAGAAAAATATAATTATATTTTTCTCTCTTATCACTTAAGTAAAAGTGAGGTAATCATTATGAAAAAATACAAATTAGCATTAGTAGGCGCTACTGGATTAGTTGGAAGAAAAGCACTTCAAGTTTTAGAAGAATTTAATCTTCCTATTTCAGAGTACGCCTTTTTTTGTTCTTCAAGATCAGCTGGACAAAAAATCAAATTTATGGGAAAGGAATACATTACAAGAGAATTAAAAGAAGACTCTTTTGATGAAGAATTTGATTTTGCAATCTTCTCTGCAGGCGGAGATACATCTAAAAAATTCTCTCCAATAGCAGCATCAAAAGGTTGTATTGTTGTAGATAACAGCAGTGCATTTAGAATGGATCCAACCGTTCCATTAGTAGTTCCAGAAGTAAATATGGACTCAGCTTTTAAGAATCATGGAATAATAGCCAATCCAAACTGCTCAACCATACAAGCAGTAATTCCATTAAAAGCACTTGATGAAAAATTCAAAATTAAAAGAGTAGTCTACTCTACATATCAAGCTGTATCTGGAGGTGGAAAATTAGCAGTAGATGACTTCTACAATACTCAAAAAGGTCTAGAACCTAAAAAATGGCCACATCCAATCTATAACAATTGTCTTCCACACATTGATGTATTTCTTGAAAACGGCTATACAAAAGAAGAAATGAAAATGATAAATGAAACAAGAAAAATTTTAAATCGACCTGATTTAAAAGTAACCGCTACAACAGTTAGAGTTCCTGTTCTTAATTCACACAGTGAATCTATAAATGTAGAATTCGAAAAAGATTTTGATATAAAAGATGTGTATTCTACATTAGAAAATTATCCAGGAATAATTGTTCAAGACAATCCAGAAACAAATACTTACCCATTAGCAGCAAACACCTCTGAACATAATGAAGTATTTGTTGGTAGAATTCGTAGAGATGAATCTGTTGATTCAGGATTAAACCTATGGGTTGTAGCAGACAACATTCGTAAAGGTGCAGCAACAAACGCAATACAAATAGTTGAAAAATTAATCGAAAATGATAATAACTAATAATACAACAAAATGAAAATTTCTCAGACTGTTGACAAAGTATATGAAAATATTTTGTTCAACAGCCTTTTTTATCTACTTTTTTAAAATTTAAATTTTTGTTGTCCTTTCTACTTTCTTATAATGTAAAAGTGTATATTACATTTTTTTCCATTTATTATTGTTAAAATAAACCATACATGCTATAATATTTTTATTGCTTATTATTATCAAAAGGAGAAAAAAATGAATTATTTTACAAAAATAAAAAAAATAACAAAGGACAAAGGAATTTATATTCTATTAATAATATTAATTGCACTATTTTTAAGTGCTCCACTATATACCAGAGGATTCTATTGGTCACACGATGGTGTATATCATATTTCTAGAAATTATGCCACAAATTCAGAAATAATATCTAAACAACTTCCACCATTAATAGAACCTAATTTTTGTAAAGGCTTTGGATATGCATGGAATATTTTCTATCCACCATTAGAAACATATATTAGTAGCATTTTCTCAATTTTCACTTCTTTATTAAATGCAATTAAATTAACAATCATGCTATCAATAATAGCAGCTGGAATCACAATGTTTGCCCTAATGAAAAAAATAACTAAAAACCATACTATGTCATTCTTAACAGCAATTATTTATATGTCAGCGCCTTACTTCTTATCAGATATATATGTCAGAATGGCTATGGGAGAAGTTATTGCTTATATTTTCTTTCCACTATTGTTTTATGGGTTATATGATATATTTTATGATACTGGGAAACAAAGTTATTTCATAACAATTGGTGCTCTAGGAATTATCTTATCTCACAACATAAGCACACTAATGGCTGTAATCATTTCTAGTATCTTTGTTTTAATAAATATAAAAAAATTATTCACAGAGAATTCACTTAATCTTTGGAAAAAGCTGATCATAAATGGATTTTTTATCATTTTAATATCACTTGGCTTTTATATTCCATTTCTTGAGCACAAATTTTCAACAGAATATGCAATTTTTAGCCAAGCATTTAGTGTAGAAAAATTTTCAGAGCTAGCTATATACCCCTCTCAATTGTTCTTTAGTGTTCCAAAAGCTGAATGGGCATATTCCCTAAGTTCCAATATGATTAATGAAAGTATGTCTTTCGAACTTGGATTACCAATTATTATTGCTCTACTATTTACACCTATTGTACTTCCTAAAATAAAAAAAGAAAATAAAATTTTATACATTACTACACTATGTACAGGTATATTTTTTGCAATAATGGCAACATCCATTTTCCCTTGGAAATACATTCCTATAGTCCCAACTGTGATTCAATTTTCTTGGAGATTTTTAATAGTTTCTACACTTACTTTATCAATAATTTCTGGTATAAATATATATCACTGCATGTATGATATGAAGTCAAACAACATCTATATTCTTATTTTAATAATTTTAATATATTCTGGAACATATATTAGTAATTCCGTAAAATATGATGTCGCTTTTGATACATCATATTTAAATAATAATATTGAATTAGTAAATAATCAATGCGCAGCATATGAATATTTACCATTAAAAGCAAATAGCAACCTAGAATATATTCGTCAAAGATCTAACGGCGTAGTCATAACTTCAGGAATAGCAACAATAGAAAACGAGCAAAAAGATGAAAGTAATATGACTTTTACAATAAAAGAAAGCAGTGAAAATACTACTTTAGAATTACCATACATATACTACTTAGGATATACCATAAAAATTAATGATTCAAAAATTGACTATACTGAATCAGATAATGGCTTTATACAAATTACAATCCAAGCATATGACTCAGCATCAGTAGAAGTAACATATACAGGAACTTTGATTGAAAAAATATCATTTGCTATCTCAATCATTAGTTCAATATGTTTTATAGTATATATAATATATAATGAAAAAATAAAAAATATCAACTCCAATAAATATTTACAGGATTAAAACAACAGATATAAAAAATTAGTAATATAATTAATATATTGCTAATTTTTTCATCTAAAAATTTTATTTTAACTATTGATTTTTTGAAAAACCTACTGTATAATGAATAAGTCATTTAGGGGTATAGTGTCAATGGTAGCACATCGGTCTCCAAAACCGCCTGTGAGGGTTCGAATCCTTCTACCCCTGCCATAAAAAGATAGCTATACACTAAAATAGCTATCTTTTTTTATTTCATTAAGAAAGGTCAATACCATGTTCAATTCATTTCTAAAATATTTTTCATTCATCACATTAATACTAATTTTCATATCAATCTTTATAATTAAATACCCATATAACTCAGAACAAGAATACGTTCCTATCTCCTCTAGTCAATTCAATTGGCCACTACCAGGGAATCATAATATAACCTCTCCATTCGGAAAAAGAACTTCTCCAACATCTGGTGCATCATCATCCCACTCAGGAATAGACATAGCTGCAACCGAAGGAACACCAATATATTCATGTTTTCCAGGTAAAGTAACTTTCACGGGCTTTAAAGGTGCTGGCGGATATACTTTAACAATTGAAAATGGCACTATCTCTGCATCATATTGCCACATATCACCAAATTATTTATATTCAACAGGTCAATATATAACTTTCAATACAATAGTCGCACATGTTGGTCCAAAAAATGTTTATAACGTCATTGGAAATCCATATAAAGATTCCAAACGGAAATCCAACAAATGGAGCTACAACAGGATGTCATCTTCATTTAACAATAAAAAAAGACGGCAAAGCCGTCAATCCATTAAATTATTTTTAAGTATCATTTGGCGAATCATCTGAATCATCATCGTCCCACTCTATATCAAAAATCTGACCACACTCTGGACACTCGATTTCATCAACTTCGTCATCATAATCAGTTTGAAATTCAAATCCACAATAAGGACAAGTAATAAAGAAATCATAATCTTCGCTTTCAACCATCTTTTCAAAATATCTTAGTTTTTCTTCTAAAATTGTAATTCTAGTTTCATATTCACTATTTTTATCTTGAATTTTTTTAATTCTCTCATCATATCTATCCATTATCTCATTACAATCATCAACAACAATGGATACAATATCATCTAGTTGCTCTTTTGCTTTCATTAATTCGTCTTTATCTTTAATTGAATTTTCTAAAGTCTCAATCATTTTTTGATATTGCTTTTCTAAATCTGACACTAATTTAAGTCTCCTTTTGACTAAATTCTTTCCATGTACTCACCAGTTCTAGTATCAATTCTAATTACATCACCAATATTAACAAATAAAGGTACTGATATTTCATATCCATTTTCAAGTGTAGCTGGTTTTCCAGAAGTTGTTGTTGTATTTCCACTAAATCCAGGTTCAGTATATGTAACTTCTAACTCAACAAACATTGGTGGTTCAACAGCAAATACTTTACCTTTAAAAGAAAGTATTTTACAATTCATGTTTTCTTTAATGAATTTTAAAGCATCACCTAATTGTTCTTTGTTAAGAGGGATTTGCTCATATGTTTCATTATCCATGAAATAATATAAATCTTCATCATTGTAAAGATATTGCATATCTCTTTTTTCAATTTCTGCACCTTGTAATTTTTCAGATGGATTGAAAGTTTTTTCTAAAACTGATCCATTGATTACATTTTTTAATTTTGTTCTAACAAATGCAGCTCCTTTTCCTGGTTTTACGTGTTGAAACTCAACAACTTTATATACAGAACCATCCATTTCAAATGTAGTTCCGTTTCTTAAATCTCCTGCCATGTATACATCTGCCATTGTTAATTCCTCCTTATTTATATTTAAACATAATCTTTTATTATATTTCTTATTAAAGTCTTTTAATATATTACTATATTTTATGCATAAAATCAAGTGCTTGCGACATTTTTTCTATATTATTGTATTTTTTATCACCAATTATCCACGAATAATTGTAGGCTCTTTTGGTGATCTAGTTAACTTTTGACAGCCCAGTTTAGTAACAAGTACAGTATCTTCAATTCTAATTCCAAACTGTCCAGGCTTATATACTCCAGGTTCAACCGTAACAACCATGTTCTCTTTCAATGGTTGATCATATACAATTCCAAAGAAAGGTTCTTCATGAATATCTAATCCCACTCCATGGCCAAGCGAATGTAATGGAACGAAACCATTTTGCTTCAAATCGTTATTAGAATTTTGAGCAATAGCTTTCATGTTTCTACCGTCTCTTATTTCTTTTTCTGACATTTCATTATTTTTTAAGCAAATTTCATAAGGCTCTTTAAACTCATCTTCCATATAATTAACGAAAAGCATTCTTGTCATATCTGAACAATATCCTTGATATTTACATCCCATATCAATTAATATAATGTCTCCATCTTTTATCTTTCTTGTACCTGGCACAGCATGTGGCATTGAAGAATTATGTCCAGAAGCAACAATTGGTGCAAAAGAAACATCATCTGCTCCATTAGTTTTATAAAATCTTTCTATTTCAAAAGCAATTTCTTTTTCAGTCATTCCAATTTTTATAAATGATTGTAAATATTCAAAACATTTATCTGTAATTTCACAAGCTTTTTCAATATACTTAATTTCTTTTTCGTCTTTAATAACACGTTGAGCTTCAATTATATGTTCAGTCTCAACTAAATTAACTCTATATCTTTGAAGCAAATCCTTATATTGAACATAAGTAACATAATTTTCTTCAAATCCTACATTCTCACAAAACATAAAAAATGAAGCATAATCTTCTCTACTTAAGTTTTTCTTATCATGAACCAAAATCTCATCTTCAATTGTCAAAATAGTATTAACCGCTTCAACATATCTACTATCTGTTATAAAAAAGTTTTCCTTTAAAGTAATTAGAAAAACTCCTTCTGCTTCTATTCCTGTTAAATACTTAATATTAACAGGATTTGATACTATCATACCTTGTAAATTTTGTGTTTTTAAAATATCTCTTAGCCATTTAATTTTAATATTCATAATAGTATCCTCCCCAAAATTTATTTTATTTAATCAAATTTATAAACCATTGTCCTGAAAAGAAAATCCATAACCATCCAAACAAAGCCTCTTCTGGAATAACCATTGCAAGCATTGCAGAAACAACAATAAATGGTCCAAATGGTATGTATTCATCAGTTTTCTTAATTTTAGAAACTAATAAAAATATACTAGCTACAGCACCAATTAAAAATGATAAAACAGAAATAGAAATAATACTTCTAAATCCGAAAAATAATCCCATAGCTCCCATTAATTTTACATCGCCCATTCCCATTGCTTCTCTACCAGCAATAAGTCCACCAATTAACGTTATTAATAAGAAAATACCTGCACCAGCAAACATTCCTTCAAATCTATTCAAAGCTAAGGTCATACCTGTTGGACTAACAATTCCCTCATAAAAAGTTACAAGTAACCCTGCTTCAAAAATTGTTAAAACCAATCTATTAGGAATTATCTGCTTTTTCCAATCTATTATAAAAGCTGAAACCAACAATGGTAATAATATAAAATAACTAACTAATTTAACATTAGCATACCAATTCTCTCTATCTATTCCCCACACATACAAAACAATATCATATAAAATAAACATAATTGTCATCAAACCATAATGTGGTATAAACTCTTTTTTAAATCTCTTTAAAGATCCATTTTCAATTATTCTTTCATGATTTATTAATCTCTCATTTACTAAACCAATTACCTGTCCAACAACGCAACCAAGTAATCCAACTACTAAATATATTAAAATATGTATATCATTAAAATACATTTTATTTTTTACCCTTCTCCAAATATTTTTTTATAATTGCATTCTCTATTGGTCTTTTCAATTTAGTAATAAATATATCTTTTTCACCAACTTGTTTAACCAAAATTGAAAACATATTCATTCTTTTAGCACCAATTACATCCGTAAATAATTGATCACCAACAACCGCAACCTCTTCGGGTTTAAGTTCTAATTTACTAAGAGCACGCTTAAATCCAGATTTCAAAGGCTTTTTAGCAAACATAATATAATCAATATTTAATTTCTCAGCAACCTCTTCCACCTTACTTCTTTTATTACTATTAGATAAAATAATACACTTAATCCCCTCATTCTTTAGCTCCTCGCACCACTTCTCAGCACCATCAACTAAATTTCTGTAATAATCAATAAGAGTATTATCAACATCTAAAATAAGTCCTTTAATATTATTCTTCTTCAATAACGTAGGATTAATATTCTTTACACTGTCTAAATAAAGACTCGGATAAACATTCATTTTCTCTCCAATCTATCTAAAAATTGCTAAACAATTTTAATTTTTTATCATACTAATATTATCAAAAACCACTAACCTTTGTCAATTATTCAGCCAATTTCATTATATAGCAAAATTCGAAAAAACATATTAATTTTTGAACCATCGCGCAGGGAACAAGCGAAACGAAGAATGCGACAGCAAGATGTGAAAAAATTAATATGTTTTTTCGAATTTAATATAATATAAAAATTTTTTATCTACAAAAAATATGCTTTCCAATTGTAAGCACCTGAGGCCTTGACCAAATCCACTTACTAGTTGCAGTACTTGGATTAAAATAATAAATACATCCATACGTTGGATCCCAACCATTTATAGCATCCTGCGCTGCCTTTCTAGCCGTTGAATCTGGAGTTAAATTAATCTGCCCATCTGAAACAGCATCAAAAGCACCAGACTGATACACAACACCAGCTACCGAATTAGGAAAAGACGAATGAGAAACTCTATTTAAAACAATTGCAGCAACAGCAACCTGTCCAACATACGGTTCTCCTCTTGCCTCTGAATATACAACCCTACTAAGCAAATTCAAATCATTACTATTGTTTCCACCAGAACTCGAACTAGAATTCGATGATGATATTCCCATAGCGTTTAATGTTGCTTTTCCAGCTATTCCATCAGCTTTCAATCCATTAGCTTTTTGGAATTTCTTAACCGCACTTTCAGTTCCACTTCCGTAGATTCCATCAACACTGCCAGAATAATATCCCCATCTTTTAAGTTTCTCTTGTATTTTTCTAACTTCACTTCCGCTAGAACCTCTCCTAGATGTTGCAAATACTGTTAATGCAGTAGTTGTTATAAAAATAATAATTAATAAAATAAAACAAATCTTCTTTTTCATACCATAATCTCCTACATATAGTATTACTCAAGAAAATTTGTTTATTCCTATTTTTTATATAATTTTTAAAATAATCCAACAATATTCTCATAATCATCAAGACCAATTTTTTCAGCAGATGGAACTTCTGGAAGTCCAGGCATTGTAAATATTTTTCCAGTAATAGCTACAATAAATTCAGCCCCATTTTTCAAATTAATCTCTCTAACATGAATATTAAATGGTTCTTTGCATTGCAAGTTTTTAGCATCATCTGAGAAAGAATATTGAGTTTTAGCAATACAAACTGGATAATTTGAATAACCTAGCTTTTCAATTCTAGCAATCTCAGCTTTTGCTTCATCAGAAAACTCAACATCTTGAGCTCCATATATTTTTTGTGCAACATCTCTGATTTTTTGCTCAATCGTTTCATTTAAAGAATACATAAATTCAAAATCATTTTTTTCTTCTGCTTCTTCAATAACTTTATTTGCTAAATCAATTGCACCTTCAGAACCTTTAGCCCATACCTCAGCTAAACTCATCTTAACTCCAGCCTCATTTAATCTTTGTTGTAATAAAGAAATTTCATTTTCTGTATCTTGATTATATCTATTAATTGCTACAACAACAGGCAATTTAAATTTATTTTTAATATTATCAACATGCTTTAATAAATTTTCAATTCCATTATCTAAACACTCTAAATTTTCATTTGCAACATCTTTAACATCTTGTCCACCATGATATTTCAAAGCTTTAATAGTAGCAACACAAACAACACAATTTGGTGTTAATCCTGATTTTCTACATTTTATATCAAAGAATTTCTCAGCTCCTAAATCAGCTCCAAAACCAGCTTCTGTAACAACATAATCTCCTAATTTCATTGCCATTTTAGTTGCAACAACACTATTGCATCCATGTGCAATATTTGCAAAAGGTCCACCATGAATAATAGCAGGATTTCCTTCTAAAGTTTGAACTAAATTAGGATTAAACGCATCTTTAAGTAAAACTGTCATCGCACCTTCAGCCTTTAAATCACTAGCAAAAACAGGTTCATCATCATAGTTATATCCTATAATTATATTTCCAAGTCTTCTTTTTAAATCATCTAAATCTTTTGCTAAACAGAAAATCGCCATAATTTCTGAAGCAACACTTATATCAAAGCCATCTTCTCTTGGCACCATTCTCTTTTCTTCAGAAAGACCAACTTTAACTTTTCTTAAAGCTCTATCATTTAAGTCAACACATCTTTTCCATGTAACAGTCTTTATATTTAATTTATTACCAAAATATAAATGATTATCGATCATTGCAGATAACAAATTATTTGCAGAAGTAATTGCATGAATATCACCTGTGAAATGAAGGTTAATATCTTCCATAGGAATAACTTGTGCATATCCTCCACCTGTAGCTCCACCTTTTATTCCGAAAACAGGTCCTAAAGATGGCTCTCTAAGTGCAAGTACAGCTTTTTTATCAAGTTTATTTAATGCATCAGCTAAACCTATAGATATAGTTGTTTTTCCTTCCCCTAAAGGTGTAGGATTAATTGCTGTAACTAAAACTAATTTAGCATTCTTCCTTTCATTTAAATCACTCATAACCTTATTTGAAATCTTAGCCTTATACTTTCCATATTGTTCAATATATTCATCAGAAATCTCTAATTTCTCAACAATATCTATAATCTTTCTAGGTGTTACACTTCTTGCAATTTCAATATCATTCATATTCTCACATTCCTTTCATTCATATCTTGTATCAATTAAAAAATACCATATAACGTTCCAACTAATATTCCAATGACTGCACCAACCAAAACTTGAAAAGGTGTATGACCTAATACTTCAACCAATTTTTCAGTTACAATTACATTTGAGTTTGGGTAGTTTTCAACTAATTTATTTAATAAAGTAGCTTGTTTACCAGCAGCTCTTCTAACTCCCGCAGCATCATACATAACAATCAAAGAAAATACAAAAGAAACTGCAAAAATTGCACTACCCAATCCATATTCCTTTCCAACTAAAGTAGTTAATGTGGCAACAACTGCAGAATGAGAACTTGGCATTCCACCTGCACCAAATAATCTTTTAAAATTTGGCTTTCTATTTATAACTAAATCTGTAATAAATTTAAATAATTGAATACAACACCACACTATAAATGGAACAATTAAAAATTTATTTTCTAAAAAATCACTCATCATTATTCTCCTATATTTTATTAATCTTCTCTTTTGAAATCTTCCTCTTTAATTTCTCCATTTTCATTAATTAAAATAGTAATTTTCTTTTCAGCTTCCTCTATTTCCTTATTGCATTCTTTTGCAATCTTCATTCCTTCTTCAAACTTAGCAATAGACTCATCTAATTTTAAATCATCTTTTTCTAAAGATTGTACAATCTCCTCTAAATCATCTAACATTTGTTCAAAATCTTTTTTATCTTTCATTGTATATTTCCCCTTCTAATTTACTCTACACTATTTTAGCATCAACTTTTCCATCACTCAATCTAATATTTACTATATCATCTTTTTTAACATCTTTTACAGATTTAACAAGTTTTCCGTCTTCTTCAACAACACTATAACCTCTAGCCAATGTTTTAAGTGGACTCATTGCATCAAGCTTAGTTATTTTTTCAACCGTTTTTAATTTATAATCCTTCATTTTTGAAGTTATAATCTTTTCTAAATCTTTTACCATAGAATCAATTCTTAAATACTTATCTTGTAACATATATGAAGGCTCTTTAAAAACTCTAGACTTCATACATTTTTCATATCTAATTCTTAATATTTCAACTTTTTTTCTAAGCAAAATTTGTAATCTATTTTTATATAAACCTATTCTATCTGTTAAATCAAATATATCAGTAACAGCTAATTCAGCTGCAGCAGAAGGCGTTGGAGCTCTCAAGTCAGCCACAAAGTCCGCAATTGTAAAATCTGTTTCATGTCCAACTGCCGAAATTATAGGAAGTTCCGAATCATATATTGCTCTTGCAACAATCTCTTCATTAAAAGGCCACAAATCTTCAAGTGATCCACCACCTCTTGCAACAATAAGAACGTCTGCTAATTTCTTCTCATTCATTACTCTAATAGCATCTGCGATTTTCTCCGCAGCTCCAGGTCCTTGAACTGGCACTGGATACAATCTAATATAACAATTAGGATTTCTTCTAGTTGAAACATTTATTATGTCTTTAATAACTGCACCTGTATTAGAAGTTAGAACACCAATAACTTTAGGCATCATTGGAATTCTTTTTTTATGTGCCTCATCAAAAAGTCCTTCTTTTTCTAGTTTATCTTTTAACTCTTTAAACTTAGCATACAAATCCCCCACACCATCTTGTTGCATAGCTTTGCAATAAATCTGGTAAACACCATCTCTTTCAAAAACAGCTACACTTCCTAGAACATTAACCTTCATCCCATCCTTTGGAACAAAATTTAATGTAAGTGTTGATGATTTAAACATAATACACTTTATTAATGAATTTTCATCTTTAAGAGTAAAATACATATGACCAGTATAATGATGCTTAAAATTAGATATTTCACCTCTAACAAAGACACTTTTTAAATACTCATCACTCGCTACTTTATCTTTCATATATTTATTCAAATCTGAAACTGATATTGGCTCAATTTTCATAACTACATACCCTTCTTCACTAGTATTTAAATATAGAACAAAAGCGGACATTAATAACATCTATGCTGATTATAACATTTTTGCATCTTTGTTCGCACACGAAATTTGCAATGCAAATTTCTATATATTGTTATTTTTATGTAATAGAAATTTCGAAGAACTTTCCATTATACAAAAAAATTATATTCAAAAAAGTAGGCCTTTTTCAAATATAATCTTTTAATTTCTAATTTACTATACTAGCAAGAACACCATTTACAAAAAGAGGAGCAGCCTCATCTCCATATTTTTTTGCAAGTTCAACAGCTTCATTGATTACAACTTTAAATGGTAATTCATTAAATTTAATTTCATAAATAGCAATTTTTAAAATAGCCAAATTAACTTTTGAAATTCTATCAATAGTCCAATCTCTTTTTAAATTCTTTGAAATTAAATCCAATATCTCTTCTTTATTTTTTTCTATTCCTTCATAAACAGAAGTTATGTACTCTACAGCAACCTCATCAGTTATTTCATTATCCTCTAAAAATAACTCTAATTGCTCTTTTGTATATTCCTTTTGAATTTCCATTCCATACATTGCCTTAAAAGCAAGTTCTCTCATTGACGACCTGTTCATCTCTTACTCCTTTTATAATTTATCAATAAAATTTTTAATTTTTTCTTTTACTTCTTCTTTATTCTTTTGGAAATATATTCCACCATATATTCCCAAAATTATTAAAGCTATAGGAATTATTAATTTATATAATCCAGTAGCAATTAAAACTATCGCTACAATAAATCCTATAATTGGATACTTATTATCAATTACAAATTGTAGAAATTTTTCCATAGAAATCTCTCCTTTATTGTGGTGTTACTTTCTTCTCTTGCTCAACATTTTTTATCTTAATATTAACATTACTTACTTCTAAATCTGTTGCCCTTTTAATTGCAAGTTTAATGTTTTCCTGCAATTTTGAAGATGTTTCCTTAATTATTGCATTATCCTTAATAATAGCAACAATATTTATAATAACATCTTTATCCGCATCAAATTCAATTTTTACACTAGCCTCTTTTATTTCATCATTCTTTTTCAAAACTGATTCAACTAGATTAGAAATAGATTCTCTTGTTATCAATAATGAACCATTTGCATTTTCTAGTAAAACTCCATTGGCATTTTCATTTTTAGAACCATTTCTAAAAAAAATATTTGAAACTGACCATAAACATAATAAAATACATACACAAACTGTAAGAACAATATTTTCTGATAACAAATCAAACATACTATTAAATATATCTACATCTATAATATTTGTGCTAACCAATATTGTGAATCCAGATAATATAAATACAATAATTGAAAAAACAATCATACTAAATCTATCAACTAATTTCATTTTTACTCTCCTCTTCTGTAAAATTAATTTTCATTATTTTCTTCCTCAGGCAAATTAACTCCTTGAACATGCACATTAACCTCAGTTACAACAAGTCCAGTCATTGACTCAACAGCCTTTTTTACACGATTTTGAATCTCAAATGCTATATCTGGAATTCTAACACCATACTCAACTATGATGTTTACATCTATTTTAGTATTTTTCTCATCAGCATCAACTTTAATTCCTTTTGACATTTTCTTTCCGAAAACATCTGAAATTCCTCCAGACATACTAAAAACTCCTGGAACTTCTGAAGCTGACTTATTTGCAATTGCTGCAATTACATCATTTGCAATACGAATTCCTTCTCCATCAGAATTTTCAACATTAACCTCTGTTAAATCCTTTTCTTCATCCATTTGCAAATCCTCCTTAATCTTTTAATAGTATATCAATTAAGCAAATTTTTTACAACTATTATTTGAATTTCTCATCAACTAAAATTTTATTTCCTCTCAAATAATCTGAAATACCCATTCTTTTAGAATTTTCACCTTGAATTTCTAAAACGGATACAGCCCCATCCTTTGTAGCTATAACTAATCCAGCTTTAGAATTAGAAACTAATACAGTTCCAGGCTCTTTTTCAGGTTTATCATTCAATTTTTCAACTTTCCAAATTTTAATTTTCTTATCATTCAAAAATGAAAATGCACCCATAAAAGGATTTAAACCTCTAACAAGATTTTTAATTTCACTAGACGTTTGATTTTCCCAATCAATTTTTGCCATCTCTTTTTTTATCATTGGAGCAACAGTAAAATCATCACCTTGTTTTTCTCTTTTATATGTTCCATTTTCCAAATCTTTCAATGTTTTAACAAGCAATTTAGCACCAATAATAGATAATCTATCCCAAAGTTCACCAGTAGTTTCATCATCACCGATCTGTACAACTTCTTTATTTATCATATCACCAGTATCCATTCCTACATCCATAAACATTGTAGTTATACCAGTTTCCTTATCTCCATTTAAAACAGCCCATTGAATTGGAGCAGCACCTCTATACTTTGGAAGCAATGAGCCATGAACATTAATACATCCCAATCTTGGAATATCTAATATCTCTTTAGGAATTATTTTTCCATAAGCTACAACGCAAATAACATCAGGATTAATATCTTTTAACTGTTCAACAAACTCCGGATTATTTCTCACCTTAACAGGTTGAACGACCTCTAAATTTTGTTCAATTGCATATTTTTTAACATCAGAAGGAATAAGCTTCATTCCTCTTCCTTTTGGTTTATCAGGATTCGTAACAACAAGAGCTACTTCATGTCCAGCCTCAACAACAGCCTTTAATGAATCCCTAGCAAAATCAGGAGTTCCCATAAAAACAATCTTCATTAAAAAATCTCCTTTCAAACTTTATACTTATCTTCTCTCCTCTTCTTGAGGTGTAATAATTTCAAATGTTCCTGGTAAAATCTTTTCTTTAAATGTTTGACCATTCAAATGATCTATTTCATGTTGTAATGCTTGAGCTAAAAGTCCTTCAGCCTCAAGTGTAACATTTTTTCCATCTAAATCTAAAGCCTTAACTTTTACCTTAGCAAATCTTACAACTTTACCGAATTGATTTGGATAGCTCAAACATCCTTCCTCTAATTCGACAGTTTCTTTTGAAGTTTCAACTATTTCAGGATTGATTAAGCAAAATTTTGATACATCATCATATAAATCAATAACAATTATTCTTTTCAAAACTCCAACTTGAACGCCAGCAAGTCCTAATCCATCAAATTTATGCATAGTGTCAAACATATCCTCAGCTAATTGTTTAATTCTATCATCAATTACTTCAATTTTTCTTGAATTTTTCTTTAAAATTTCGTCTCCTTCATATCTTAAACTACGTATTGCCATATTAATTCTCTCCTCTTCTACATCATATTACTTGGATTAGTATCAACAATTATATTAATATCTTTAACCTTTTTTAATTTTCCTATAGCACTATTTATCGTATAAATTGCTTTTCTATTAAGCTTTCCTTTAATAATAATTCTCCATCTATATGTATTCTGAATTTTATCAATAGGTGAAGCAACAGGTTTATAAATCAGTAAATTTTCATTTCTTTCTTTTAACAATTCTTCATACAATTTTGCCGAAACTTTTTTAACATTTTCCAAGTTCTCTCCATTAACCCTGATAAGTATTATATCGCAGAAAGGCGGATAATTCAACCTTTTTCTAAGCATGATCTCTCCATCATAAAATTTTTCATAATCCTGATTTTTGCTACAAACAATCGCATAATTATCTGGATTATAAGTCTGAACAATAACATCACCCTTTTGCTCTCCTCTACCAGCTCTACCAGCAACCTGAGTAATAGTCTGGAATGTACGTTCCTCTGCACGATAATCACCAATATTAAGAGTACCATCAGCTGCAATAACACCAACCAAAGTAACATTTGGAAAATGATGTCCCTTAACAATCATCTGTGTTCCAATTAAAATATCAATATTCTCATTTTTAAATTTATTTAAAATATTTTCATGAGAATTTTTCTTACTAACAGTATCAATATCCATTCTAATTGTAGACGCTTCTGGAAACAACTTTGAAATCTCACTTTCAACCTTTTGAGTACCTGTTCCAAAATATTTTATCTTAGAACTACCACACTCCGGACATATTTTCAAAACTGGTTGCTCATGTCCGCAATAATGGCATTTAAGCATATTTCCAAAACTATGATATGTTAGTGCAATATTACAATTAGGACATTTAACAACATATCCGCAATCCCTACACATAACAAAAGTTGAAAAGCCTCTTCTATTTATAAATAAAATCGTCTGCATTTTATTTTTTAAATTCTCTGCCAATTTTTCTTGCAATTTCAAACTAAACATTGACCTATTTCCAACTGCCAACTCCTGCCTCATATCAACAATTTCAATATTAGGTAAACTAGCATTATTAGCTCGTTTCGTAAGTTCAACAAGCTCCTTATCATGATTCAAAGCCTTATAATAATCACATATATCAGGTGTAGCACTTCCTAAAATCAAAGGAATATTATTCTTTTTAGCAATAAATCTTGCAATATCCTTTGCATGATAACGTGGTGTCATATCAGATTTATATGAATTATCATGCTCTTCATCAATAATAATTATCCCTAAATTTTCTATAGGAGCAAAAATAGCTGAACGAGCGCCAATTATAATTTTAGCCTCACCATTTTTTATTTTGTTCCACTCATCAAACCTCTCACCATCTGATAATTTACTATGTAAAACAGCAACACAATCACCAAATCTAGCTAAAAACCTATCAACAATTTGAGGTGTAAGAGAAATTTCTGGAACAAGTACCATCGCTCTTTTTTCCATACTCAAAGCCTTTTCAATAACTTGTAAATACACTTCTGTCTTTCCTGAACCAGTAATTCCTTTTAATAAAAACTCAACAAACTCCTCATTTTCAATCATAAACTCAATCTGATCATAAACCGATTGTTGTTCATCATTAAGTTCAAGCTTAGAATCTCTATCAATATTCTTATGAGCAAACGGATTTCTATTTACCTTTTCATAAACAAATTTTATATAACCATTTTTCTCTAATGTCTTCATTATTCTCTTACTAACATCAGTAATAACCTCCAAATCAGTAACATCAAATCCATCATTTTCAAGCAAAAACTCCAATAATTTCTTATGCTTGTCACTCTTAATATTATTATCTATATCAAATCTTATTTCATCTTTTTCTTTATTTAAATAAACAAATCTAGCCGTTTTGTCTTTAACCCTTTTATCCAAGTCTTTTTTTGAAGCACCTGGAGGTAACATTAATTTAATACAATCTGCAACATTGCAAAAATACTTCTGAGCCATCAATTTAGCAAGTTCCACATTATCCTCTGTTAAAATTGAATCCTCAATACTCGCAATCTCCTTATTAGCAAATTCAGAAGAATCCATTAAATCTACCACATACCCCTCTGACAAATTCTTTCCCTTACCAAATGGCACAAAAACTCTAGCCCCAATAGAAATCACATTCTCGTACTCCTTTGGAACCACATAATCAAAAACTCTATTCAATTCCTTTGCATTAGTATTAATTAAAATTGAAGCAAACATATATTAACTCCTTTACCCATGTAAGTATAACAAAAAAATGTAACCATTGCAAAGTGTTATAGGAACGTTCTTTCCAACATACACCTCACCCTCAGCAATCAGCACAAAATATCGTGTGAATATTCTTTTTAACCACCCTTCACCATCTATGTCATGGGGACGTCCTTTTTGACATGCACCTCATCATCTAATAGCCATCACGAACTATTACATAAACTTTTTATATTCTTAGTCAATCAACATTAACAAAGACGTTGAAATTAACACACTTGTCATTTTCAACGTCCCCTAAACATTCTATTTAAACCAACTATTTTCCTTCATTCTCTAAACGAACCTCATTTTCAATAATAGTCATAATAATTTGAACAGTTTTCTCTAAATCATTATTTTTCAAAACATAATCATATAAACCAATTTTAGATTCTTCATAATCAAATCTATTAAGTCTAAGCTTAACCTCATCAGGACCTGGTTTATCAATTCTATTTTCAAGTCTTCTTTTTAACTCTTCCTTTGGAACCTTTAAAAAAACAGTAACAACTTTAGTATCATTCTTTAAAATTTCTTTCAAATGCTCTGTTCCATTAACATCAATGTCCTTAACAATTATTTTTCCACTAGCAATTTTATCATTTAAAAATTTCTTTGAAGTTCCATAATAATTGTTGTGATGGACATCATATTCATAAAATTCATCATTTTCAAGCATTTTCTCGAACTCTTCTTTAGTGACAAAACAATATGTTTGTCCATTAATATCCCCTGGCCTTTGTGGTCTTGAAGTATAAGAAGGCAATGACTCAACATTTTCCATTCTTTTAATTAGTTCTTTTTTTATTGTATCTTTTCCTGAGCCAGCAACTCCAGATAAAATAAGTAACATTTCACTTCCTCCTTTATTTAATACTTTCCTATTTAGAACATTTTTTCATCATAACTTTTTAAGTTTGCATCCTTATTTATGTATAAAATTGCAAGCAAATTTTATACAAGTTATTCTTATAATAGAAAAAATTAGCGTATTCATAACAAAATACGCTATTTTTTAATTATTTTCTTGTTGGATTTTCAACTTCGATATTAGCTTCAATATCCGGTTCAGCAATATTTTTTTCATCATCTTCTTCAGGATTTTCATCAGCAATTGCTGTAACTTTACCTTCAGCAATTTCTTGCGCAGCAAGAGTTACAAAACTTTCTTCGTGTTTATCAGTTAAAGGTTCAGCACCTTCTGCTAATTGTCTTGCTCTTTTTGAAGTTACTAGAACTAAACGATATCTATCATCTATTTTTTCTAATAATTCATTTACTGTAGGTTTTACCATCATAATAATACGCCTCCTTACAAATTAATCTATTCTTCAACTACATCTTTATCTAATCTGCCTGCTACTGTTTCTGGTTGGACAGCTGATAAAATAATATGTCCCGAATCCATAATAATAACAGCTCTTGTTCTTCTTCCGTACGTAGCATCAATTGCCATCTTTGAGTCTTTTGCTTCTTGAACCAATCTTTTTATTGGTGCAGATTCAGGACTCACTATAGAGATTATTCTATTTGCAGAAACTATATTTCCAAAACCGATGTTAATTAGTTGCATAAGCATCTTCCTTTCTACTCAATATTTTGAATTTGTTCCCTAACATCTTCAATTTCAGTTTTTAATTCAATTACACATTTTGAGATATCTGTACTATTAGCCTTTGATCCAATAGTATTAACTTCTCTATTCATCTCCTGAATAATAAAATCAAATTTCTTACCAACTGGAGATGCACCAGATTGAATTAGATTTAAAAATTGAGATATATGACTATTTAATCTTGTTAGCTCTTCCTGTATAGATGACTTATCAGAAAAAATCACAATTTCTTGTGCTAATCTATTCTCATCTATAATATCTGTATTCATTAGTTCTTTTACTCTTCCTTTTAATTTTACTATATATTCGTCCACAAGTCCAGCAGAATACGAAGAAATCTCAGAAACTTTTTTCTGAATACGGTCAATTCTAACTTTTAAATCCTCACATATTTTACTTCCTTCAACTTCTCTCATTAAAACAAAGTTATCTAAAGCAATATTCAAAACCTGTGATAACTCGTTCCAATAAAGCTCTTCATTGTCTTCATCAGAAATACTTAAAACCTCTGGAAACTTTGAAATATCAATAACATCAATGTTAGCTGAAATTCCAGTTTCCTCAGCTAATTCTCTTAATTGTGAAATATAAATCTTAGCAAGTTCTTTATTTATCTTAATATTTTTTCCTTTTTCACTATAATCTTGCATAGTAATAAAAATATCAATTTTTCCTCTAGAAACTTTAGCAGAAACTTCTTTTCTAATTTTCTCCTCCAAATATGAAATCTGTCTAGGCATTTTTATAGAAATATCACTATATTTATGATTTACAGATCTAATCTCAACACTGTATTCTCTTCCTTCGCACTCAAATCTAGCTCTTCCAAAGCCTGTCATACTTTTAATCATTTTTACTATCTCCATCTTTCTTTTTAGTTCTTCCTGCCGTAGCAAGAGGTTTAACATCTTTTTTTGTATTTTTTCTTGGTCTTCCTCTCTTTTTTGTAGTAGTCATTGTAGTTTTCTTAGTTTTGGTAGATGTCTTCTTTACAACTTTTTCTTCAGCACTTTCGTTAGGACTTTTTCCTACTGTGCTTTTCTTAAAAGAAGTACCTTTAGCTTCAACTTTTTCTTTACTTTCATTCTTCTTTTGATCATTTTCTTTAATATTTTTATCTTTGTCATTTCTAACTCTTTTTCTATTATCATTTATCATCTTAGCCATTTTCTTTTTAGTATTTGCCTTTTTAACACGCTCTTGATTTTCTAATTTTATTTCGTCAAACTTCTTTATATTTTCCTCATCTAAATAAGACTTTTCTTTATTAGTCAATATTTCTTTAACATCACTTAAGCTATCTCTATATTTTCTTACTTCAATATTATAAATAATAAACGATTTTACTAAAAAATAAAATGCAATATAAATAGGAGATATCGAATATAAAAACTTAAATGAAACACCTCTATAAAAATATATATAAGGCATAAACAAAGTAAGAATTGCTACAATTAATAATTCTACACCATGTATAGCTATATCATCACTATCTTTTCTATACGCACTTTCAAAAAGTAATATTGATGAAATTACTAAAATTCCAGCAAATGTATGTAAATCTTCTTTAAAAATATTTGATTCAATTCTAACATATCCTAAGTTAAGAAAGAAAAAATAAATAAAAATTAAAATAGCTATACCAAATTCTTTAAAAATTTTTACATAAATTTTTTCTCTTTGTTCCTTTGGAACTTTAATCTTATTAATAATATTTTTTTTAACTTCTACTTCTTTATCTGTTGATTCCATTCTTAAATCCTTTCTTAGTAATTATGATTCAAGCTCATACATTATAATTGCAGACATAGCAACAGGTGCAGTTTCAGTTCTCAAGATTCTTTTTCCAAGAGTAACAGATATCGCACCTTGACCAACTAATCTTTCAACTTCACTCTCATCTAATCCGCCCTCTGGGCCAATAATAACAGCTATATTGCAAGAATCACAATTTATTTTCTTTAGAAAACTTTTCAATGTAACATCCTTTTCTTTTTCATAAGCCAATATTACATAATCATAATTCTTCAAACTGCTTTCCATATCTTCAAAAGAATAAACTTTTTCAACCTTTAAAATATCATTTCTAAGAGATTGTTTTGCAGCCACCTCAGCAATTTTCTTCCATCTATTAATTTTCTTTATTTTATCATTTTCATCAAGTTTAATCACACAACGTTTCATCTCAACAGGAGCAATTTCATACACTCCAAGTTCTGTGCACTTTTGAATAATATACTCAATTTTATCAGCCTTTGCCAATCCCTGAAAAACTGTAATCTTAATATTAGCACACTCTTCTTTATGCACCTCTTCTATCTCGCATCTTACAAAATCTGAATTTATTTCAATAATCTTTGCAGAATATTTAACGTTATCAGAAACAATATCTAAAACATCACCAATTGAATGTCTTAGAACATTTTTTATATGATTAACATCAGAACCTTTTATAACAATCTGATTTTCACTAACGTACTCCTTTGGTACAAAAAAATTCATAAAAACACTCTTTCCTATTTACTACTTTTATTTATCAGTACTTTTTTTCTTAAAAACAATAAGCTTACTAAAAACATAATTTAAAACTATAACTACTACTTGGCTAACCATCTTTACTATCAAAGCTGTGAACTTAAGAGTTGTACATCCAATCCAATAAATTGCAGTATCAACAACCATAGTAAAAATTCTACAAGCAAAAAATGAAGTCATTTCTTTCATAATTGCTTTTTTCCCATGAGCCTTATCCTTAAAAACGAAACTTCTATTAGTAACATAAGCAAAAAGTATTGAAACTATAATTGCTGAAATGTTACATACATTTCCAATAATAGTTGATGTTTCTATATCAGAAATAATCTCTCTATACCTATTAAAATCAGTAAATAAAGCATTCCAACTACCTTTACCACTTCCTATAATAGTAATAAGTAAATAAAAAGTAGCAAAATTAACAACAGTAGTCATAACTCCCCAAAATAAATATTTTATAACCTCTTCATACTTCGTATAATATTTTTTAATTGCTTCCATTATTCCATCCTTTACTATGAATCTATAACCATTTTTCCTTTTAATATTTTCGCAAGTTTTGCATTTATTCTCATTAATCCATCTTTAGTAAAACTACATTCGCTCAAACCATTTTTTGAAGAATCTTTTAAACTATTTTTCAAAGTCACATTTTTCTCTTCTAAATTTTTATTAAGAATTCTATAATAAGCTCTTTGATTAAAAAATCCTGTAGGCACAATATTAGCCATTTTCCAAGAAGAAGCTGAATCTCTTTTTATAACATTTCTATCTATCATAAAAAATTTTATCATCTCATCTTGTATACACAAAAGCTCACCGCTTTTAGCCTCTTCATTCTCAATCATATTAACTAATTCAAAAATAGTCTTTTTTTCATTGTTATCTTTTTCAAATTCTTGAGCTATAACTTTCTTTTTTAACTCGTGATTCTTTATAGCTAGCTTTCTATGTTTTGCTCTACCAACAAATTTATCCCACAAAGAATCCTCGCAATCTAAACTGCTTATAATCTTATTTTCATTTTCTATCTTTGAATCATAAATAGCTTGTCTTACAACTTTATTCATTTCTTTTTCTTGAACATAATTAATCCTAATTAGCTCTTCTTGAATCTTTGTTTTAATGTAAGGAACTTCCCTCGAAAATTCTCTCTTAACATTAACAATATTTCTATCATAACAGCACTCATGTTCTATTTTCTTTTGTAAAAAATCACGCAATTTAATAAAATAATCTGGAGAAATTGAAAATCTAACATCATACTCTATTCCAAATTTTTCTGAATTGGCTTTATATAAACGTTTTTTACTGTTAAACTTATTTATTTCAGATATCAAAACATCTACATCATATAAAAATTTGACCAAATAATTTGAACCATTCATAAATTACTTTTCACTCCTCATTTGTACACCTTATATTTCTGTAATTGTATAACCCGTCAAGTCAGGCTTTTTAACATCCTCATCTGTAACATTATTTAGCTGATATCTATAATTTAATGTTGTGTCAATGCTATTACTACCATCCCCAATATAATGGCAAATCATCTTCACAATCATTCCAGTTGATTTATCCAACCAAATATCAAATACTATACTATCATTTGACAATGAAAAAGAAACACATTTTATTCCATTAACAGTCTCATAATTCTTAAACTCATACTGATATTCATCACTCTCTAGCAACTTGGCAACAGAGCATATCATCGTTTCAAACTCATCAAGCGCACTGTTATACTCTTTATACTGATACACTATCTTTTGCTTTTCATCTATTTGTAACAATGTTTTTTCATTTTTATCATCATACATCTTAAAATTATCAACATTGCTAACCAATTTGTTATTACACAACTTATAATCAGATATAGTACCAGCAATTTCAACTTCACTACTTTCTGTAAGCACTTCGCAAGAAATATTATTAATAGTTGCCACTTTTTGAGCTAAAGTTTTAACATCCTCTTTTGTCATTTTCTTAAAATTTCTATTATAAAAAATAATACAAATTCCAATAACAACTACTACAAATATAATCAAAGTTGGAACCGCTAAAATAAATGTTTTTTTCTCTTTCATAACTTCTCCTTTGCATCACCGTCAGTATATCTCAAAAATAAATTTTTTTCAATATAAACCTTCGAACAAAACTGAATTTTTTCGTTTTCTCGTGTAAAATTTGCAAACAAAAAACGTGCCCTCAAAAAATTGAGGGCACATCACTCGTCATGGTCAAACCGACACTATCTACAGCTGCGAACTGTCTCTGCATCAACCAACAGTTTAAGTACTGCCTTTTCACCCATCTCAAGTTTCAGCAGCATAATCTCCGGTTCAACCTTCTTAGGATATAAACCTGGTTTTACCAGATCTACAAAATAGAAGATTCTTCCCTTCGCCAATTTCTGCCAAGGAATATCCTCCTTTACTTTTGTGCTGAAGTCTTCTTCAAGATTGTATTTTTTAGCCACCCGATTAAAGAATTCTTTTTCTTTCTCGACTGTTCCGCCAACCATGCAACATTCTAAATATGGACAGGCTTCTTCCAAATACTCTCTTAATGTCATTTCCTTCATACGCGTACGCTCCTTTCAAAAGCACATTACCGAGTTACATATAAATTATAGCATACATCATTGTTTTTTTCAACACGTGTCGTAATTTGTTTTTTCTTTTAACGCAATATATTTGACGATTATTGTCCATTTTTGTCAATGGAAATTTCTTGCAATTTATAAAACCACGTAGTATAATTTCAATAGTTAATATTTTATTAACGTATTTTATTTCTAACCAATTGTATTTTACCTAATACAATTCTTCCCCAAATTAAAATATATAATAATTTTTAGATATTTATATTCAGAAAAATGGTCTTGCTATGCGTTAATATAAATATTAACTAAAATCACAAAAGAAAGGAGTTTTAATATGCCTTAGTTTTGATTTTGATATTTTCTCCGTGGCCCCGTGATTATCAAAATTATAAGCCATATATAAAATGTAATATTAGATAAAAAGTGATAATATAAATACTAAAAATTATTAAAAGCAAAGCAGAGATCCCCCTAAGTCTCTGCTTTTGCTTTTATACAAATTTATTAATATATTATATTTTTACAACAAAAAACGAACTATAAAAGTCCGTCTTTAATATTAATGCTTTCCATAAGAACGTCTTCCACGTGCCAATCTTCTATATCCATTTGTTTTTCGTAACCTTGTTGCAGTATCCTCAATTGTTTCTGCAATAGAAGGCTCTCCTGTTATTTCATTAGTTCTATCTGACACAGATTCATCTTTAGCTTCAGTATTTTCCATTCCAATATAATATTGATTCATTTTCTCAAAATCAGAATTCTCATCTTCTTCATATTCCTCATTCTCGTATTTAGCAATACGTCTACTCTTAGCATATGAAACACATGCGAACATAATAGCTAAAAATGTTATAATTCCAATTCCACCTAAAATGGCATAAATTTGTTGTTCTTCTGTTAATCCAAACATTCCTATCATTGAATTATTAGAATTATTTTTTACAATACCTGCAACTTTCGTATCTTCTTTCTCCACCTCAAAAGTTACAACATATTTAGCATACTCTTTTTCTTTATCTTTTACAGAAATAACAATTGTTGAAACTTTATCTTCTGAAACATTCGTAGCAATATCAACTGTAACATTTTCGGTATTTGCTACTGCTTTTACTTTTTCTTTTATTGCTTCTAAATCTTCTAATGTAAGCTGTTTATTAACTTTAACAGTATATTCATATACATCTGTTTTAAATTCTTTATCTAATGTATATCCTTCAATTTCAAGAGAAGCAAGACCAATTCCCTCTTGTATTGTTTCATCTGGATTTTCCTCATCAATTGTATTTGGAGGTGTTTCTCCATCTTCATCACTTTTCTTTGTAACTAAAATTGTATACGTAGTTTTTTTAGAGCCTTTTGTAACTGTAACATCAAATCTATTAGTTCCGTTTTTTAGTGTTTTTGTTCCAGTACCTGAAACAGTTCCATTTTTTGAACTTGCATATACTTCAATAGATGTACAATCAGCTGGAACAGTTACTGAATACTCTTTTTTCCCAGGCTTAAATCCGCTAAAATCATTTGGACGAATTCCTAAATTACTCAATGTTGGAGCAGAATCTGTTGTTCCGCCATTTCCTGTATTAGTATTTCCACCGTTATTAGTAGAACCATTATTAGTGGAACCGCCATTATTGTTTCCATCATTATTATTTTGTTTAACAGTAATACTTACAGATTTACTAACATTAACTATCTTAAAATCAGAACCAGCAATTGTACCAGATAATGTTATCGTATATGTACCAGGAGTATTAGAAGAAAAAGTTCCACTCAAGACACCTTGACTTTTTTCCACTCCAAAAGCATCAGCATTATTTATATTTCCTGTTAAATTTCCACCTGAAGTCGTCATTTTCAAATTATATGTTTCTGTTGCAGAAACCGAAGCAGATACTGTCACAGAAGTTCCAGGTGTTACAGTCATACTAGAAGCTGAAACACTAGCAGAAGCTGCATAAGTTTTATTTCCAAAAATCAGCAAACAACCACTAAAAATAATACTAAACAAAATTAATTTTATTCTTTTCATTTTATCCTCCTATAATTCAATAGCTTGTGTTCCAATTAAATGTCTCTTTAACAAAGCCATATCTATAATATCAATTTCTTGCGAATTTTTTTGTAAGTTTCCTGCCTTTTGATAACAATTTTCTAATTTAACTGTACCCAATAAATTTCTTTTAATATAAGCAAGATCAATAATATCTACATTTCCATCCCCATTAACATCTCCATACTTAACTACTGTATATGTCTTACCATCAATCGTAATTGTCATACCAGTTCCAATTGAATCTTGTGTCCCTGAAATATCAGTACCATCTGCTTTCTTTACAACAGCACCAGCATATTTATCTTTTATATTCTTTACCGTAGTTGCAGGAGTCATAACAAGATTTTCTCCATCAACTTTAAAGTCAGCTTTTCCTACATCAGGATTTGGAGTTGGATTTGTTCCACCATCTCCCATATCAACTTGATTTCTATAATCCGGTATATCTTCTGTCACACTCTTCAAATAAGATGTAGCAACATAACCTTCTAAGCTTTCAGAATTCCATCTTTTTTGTCCAGGAACATATGATGTAGCTCTAATAATTCTAACCTTTGACCAATATCCTTGATTATCCAAAAGTTCTACAACAGTATTTTTATAAACAGATCCTAATGTATCTCCATTTGGAGATTTTCTAAAATTAATTCCTCCAATCTTCATACTATTTATATAATATAAAGATTGTTGATTTGCTGTAAGTGACGTTGGAACAGGAATAGTAGCATCAGGCATATTATTATAAACAGGAATTAAAAAAGTTAATTGCTCATTCAATATTTCTCCATCAGCATAAATATCATATAAAGAACCAGCTTGACTAGAAGGATCTCTTAAATTAGTCATATATTGATGTCCATAAAAATATTTTAATGCATATGTTCTTTGTCCCATACTTTCAGTTAAAATCTCATTTCCAACAACATCAAATTTATAAAAATATTTTGTAGTCTGACCAGCTGAAATATAACCATTTTTCAATACTTTTTTTGCTCCATCTATTAAAGCATATCTTGGTGAAGTCCAGCCTTGTCTTCCAGCTTCTGCTAAACCTCTTTCAACGGCTCCATTTCCATCTGTAGCACCATAATTATAAAAATTATACAATCCTTCATAACCAGGAACCGTACCAGAAATAGCTCTTGGTGTTCCAGTTCTTCCAAGCTCTTGGAAAATAGTTGCAACAATATGTAATGGATTTATTCCAGCTTCAGAAGCAGCTACCATAATATCATCAACATATTGATATAAATATGTATTAGCAGTTGCACTTGCTACAACAGCTCTTGTAACGCCATCACCATTAGCTAAATCTAAAAACTGAAATACCATTGATTCATCCATGAAATTTCTTGGATCTAAATAATAATTAACCATTTTAGCAGAAGCACAATAATAACCAGGATCACCGTTTCTTCCACAAACACATAATGTTAATGGATCCACTAAAGCAGATTTATACATTGTATTTTTTAAACATTGATTTTCAGCAGAACTAGAAGTAAGTTCATTCCAATCAATTCCAGTATAATATGCTTTAAACTGCCAATTAGGATGATTATATTTTAAATACGCTAATTTCTTTTGATAACTCTCTGGAAACGCTCTTATTCCAGACTTTATATATTGTGTATATGAACTGCTAAGATCAACAGCATGTACCTCTGATTTTACAAAAAATATTTGAATAAAACTAAATATAATTGAAACTACAAGAATAACAACAATTAATTTTATACTTAATTTTTTCATTTGCTCCTCCTCACCGCAAAATACGGCATTTTTATTCAAAATTAGTATATATTATACATATTTTTTAGTCAATAAAATAAATATGTTATTTTTGTTACATTTTTCAAGTTTCTCCTCTATACTAAAAGTTTTTTTATGATATAATTATTTTATATCATTGGAAAGTTCTACGAACTTCCTATTATATAAAATTAACAATGCACAGAAATTTGCTTTGCAAATTTCGCGCACGAACAAAGACGCGAACTTAAAAATGTTATAATCAGTTCAAACGTTATAAATAGTCCGTTTTTGTTCTTATAAAAATGAAAGAGGAAAAAATATGGAATCACAAATAGAACTTTTGTCACCAGCTGGTGATTTTGAATGTCTTAAAGCTGCAGTACAAAACGGAGCAAACTGCATATATTTTGGAGCAAATTTATTTAGTGCTCGTGCATATGCAAACAATTTTGATGATGATGAACTCGCAAAAGCTATCGAATATTGTAAAATTAGAGGTGTTAAAACAAATTTAACACTAAATATATTAATAAAAGATAATGAACTAGAATCAGCATTTAATGTTGCGAAAAAAGCATATGAATCTGGCATAGATGCAATAATAGTTCAAGATTTAGGTCTAGCCAAAATGCTTATCAAAAACTTTCCAGACCTACCTATTCATGCTAGCACACAAATGTCTGTACATAATCTTCAAGGAGTTTTAGAATTACAAGAACTTGGTTTTTCAAGAGTTGTTCTATCCCGTGAATTATCAATTGAAGAAATTGAATATATTTGTGAAAATTCAAACATTGAAATAGAATGTTTTATTCATGGTGCTCTTTGCATTTCATATTCTGGTCAATGTTTATTTTCTAGTATGATTGGTGGACGTTCAGGAAACCGTGGAAAATGTGCGCAGAGTTGTAGACTTCCATATGAACTTATAGAAAATGAAAAAACAACTTTAGATAAAGGCTACTTATTAAGTCCAAGGGATTTATGCTCACTAGACTACCTACCAAGACTAATAAACTGTGGCGTAAAATCGCTAAAAATTGAAGGAAGAATGAAATCACCTGAATACGTTGCAACAGTTACAAGAATTTATAGAAAATATATCAATTTAGCTAAATCAAATAAACCATATAAAATAAATGAACAAGACAGAAAAAATTTAATGCAAGTATTTAACAGAGGCAACTTCTCATCAGGACATCTAAATCCTCACGCAAATAAGAATTTAATATTCTCTGAAAAGCCTAATAATATGGGATTATTTTTAGGGCATGTTGCAAAATATAATCCATCAAAAGGTTTAATCACACTTAACCTAAACGAACCAATCGAAATCGGAGATACAATCGCTCTAGAAAAAGAAACCGGAACATACACAATCTCTGAATTAATGACTAAAAATACCAATATAAAAACAGCTAATCCAAACGATTTCGTAACTATTGGCAGAATGAAAGGAAATATTAAAGTTGGAGATAAAATATATAAAATGTCATCAAAGCAATTAACCACTCTTGCCTACTCTTCTTTTGAAAATGACATTCAAACTAAAAAAATACCTCTTAACTGTGAAATAAAAATTGTAAAAAACTCACCAATTTCAATACATGTAAGTTCTGCTTGTGATTTAGAAATATATAGGAAGTTAGATATCTATTGTGAAATTGATGCAATTCCAACAGACTCAATAAAACATCCTCTAGAAAAAGAAAAAGTAATATCACAAATTACAAAAACAAATAACACACCTTATTACTTTAAAAATATTAAAATAAAATTAGACGAAAACACATTCTTACCAAACATAAAAGCATTAAATGAATTAAGAAGAACTGCCCTTACACTAGTTGAAGACTTTGCAAAAAGTAAAATTCAAAGAGCAACAAATAAAGAATTTGAAAATATGAACTACTATAATAAAACAAATCAAGAAAAATCAATATCTTTACTATTAAATAAAATCAATTTAAACGAAGATTATACAAGCTTACAAGGAATAAATAACATATATATTCCATTAAAGTTCTTTACTCAAAAGAAATATGAACAAATAATAAATGACCTAAGTAATAAATTTAATTTATACATTTATTTACCTACTATAATAAAATCTAACTATAGAAATCTACTTGCAGCCAATATAGAAAAAACTATCAATACATACAATATCAAAGGATTTATTCTTTCAAATATATCAAACTTCAAGTTTTTAAAAGATTTTAATACAGAAAACTTTGAATTTATTGCAAACTACACATTTAACATTTTTAATCAACGCACATTAGCTGAACTTGATAAACTAGGAATAAATAAATTCACAATTTCACCAGAACTAGATAAAAGCACCATAGATAAATTTTTAGAAATATCAAATCAAGAATTAATTTGCTATGGTAGAACACCATTAATGAATATGAATTATTGTCCACTTGGAAAAAGCAATAGATGTTATCCAGAATGTACAATGAAATGCAACACAAATAATAACTATTATTTAAAAGATAGATTAAATTTAAAATTTCCAATCGAACCAGACAACATACAAACTGTATCTACATTATACAATTCAAAAATTACATCAATTGCACCAAATGACTTCGAAAATATTACTTCTCTTCGAATAGATATTTTAGAAGAAAATATTTCCGAAATACAACAAATAATCGACACAGTTAATAAAGGTGAAAAATTAAAAGGAACTCAATACACAAATGCAAATTTAAATAGAGAAATATAAAAAAACAAGTTACTTTAAAAACAAAATATTTTAAAGTAACTTGTTTTTCTATCTCTATGTTTAAATACAATTTTTTAATCAAATTTCTATACTCTACATTTTCAAATATCTTATCTTACAAAAAGCGGTGCAGTAAATATACCACATCCGCTTTTTGTTATTACACATTGTTACAGCTCAACTACCTTGAGCTCGTAGGTTTTACCGCTTTCTGCGAAAAATCCGATTGGTCGAATATTCTGCATAGGTAACCGGTTGAAATTAAAGCCTCTTAACTGATAGAACTTTGGTTCAATATCCTTTGAAGGATCTCCACAGCACATGTAATCTCCAAGTTCAGCCGCTGAAATCTCAATCGGCATCAACTTTCCATGCGAAGAAAATACAAATGGTCTCTTTGCCTTCAAATCGATCAATGCACTTGTATAAGCAACAGTTGCACGCCAAATTTTCTGCTTCTTTGGATCCAGAACATAGTGTCTTATATGCTCGCGTCTGCATTCGTTCCATTCACCGGGACGAAAGATTACATCATCAAGAGCATACTCAAACTCAACAAAGTCCTTTGAAACCTGAAGAATTTTCCATTCAACAATACCTTTATCCGGCACTTTTAGCAGAATCATATCTTCATCAACAAGTTGCACCCTCAGTTTCTTCCGTTCTCTTTTCATAAAAAGCACCTCCTATATTTTGTGTAACAATTATTCTATCATCTTTTTCATGATTTTTCAATACTTTTCGTGTTTTTTACCAAAATATAGTATTTGCATTAATATTGTTTTGTACTCAATTCTATAAGTAAATTCATATCATCATCATCTGCTACCTTGTTTTTTCGTATTGCTCCACATTTCTTACATCTAAACACTATCACATATCCTTTTTTTCCAATTTCCAACCCAACAGGCTCTAAGTCCCCATGGCAAGTCTCTTCTCTATCTCCAGGATTAATATCAACATGTTTTGAGTGTAAACATTTAGGACAGTGATTTCTACAAGAATACCCTAATTTAGGAACATGAAATCCACAATTTTCACAAATAAATTCTTCATCTATAACAACAAAATTAGCCATTATTTCTTTTTCGTCTCCTTATGATAAATACTGCCACCAATAAACTCTCTTAATAGTGAAGTATTTGGAATATCATCATCTGGAATATCATCAAAATACTCCAAAAATTCAATTAATCTTTGAGCTTCCCCATATTCCTTATGACTTCTATCAATTTCTTTTAATAAAGGAATTGCATATTTTTTCTGAACAGCAAGTTCATAAATAAGTGAAGAATTAAACATATAATCTGCTTCTTCTTGATATGGATAAATATTCTTCTCCTCACCTCTATTTACAGAATACCAACTCTTCAAAGTATTTAAAGCATCATATCCTCTAAATTTATAATCTCTAACAATTCTTCTAATCAAACGTGTATCTGTAGTAGAAATTCTGTTGAAATAATCAATATTTAAAACAGTTAAATCGCTGATATAAATCTTAACTTTTTCATCTTTTGGAATCGCCTTTGTTAATCTATCATTTAAACAATGAATACCTTCAATTACTAAAATATCATTTTTACCAAGTGACATTGTAGTTCCATCATATCTCTTAGTTCCTACTTTAAAATCAAACTTAGGAACTTCGATAGTTTCACCATTTAACAACTTAACTAAATGATCATTAAACAAATCAAGATCAATAGCCTCAATACATTCAAAATCATAATTTCCGAATTCATCTTTTGGAGTATCTGATCTTTCCACAAAATAATTATCAACAGAAATTGTAACTGGAGTTAAACCATTTAATCTTAATGCTAATGATAATTTTCTAGCAAACGTCGTTTTTCCTGAAGAAGAAGGACCTGCAATTAAAACCATTTTTACATTTTTTCTTCTACAAATTTTATCTGCTAATATTGATATTTTCTTCTCATGCAAAGCTTCAGAAAGTAAAATGAAATCATTTATTGTACCATCTTCAACTTTTTGATTTAATTTATGAACAGTATGAACATTTAATAATCTATAAATATCTTCATACTCATCAAATGTAGCAAGTAATTTTTTAGTTTCAACATACTCACCCATTTCATAAGGTTTCTTTTTATCTGGATAACGAACTAAATATCCATCTTTATATAATTCAATATCAAAATATGGTGTCATACCTGTATGTAACGGCATTGGTCCATATAAATAGTTGTAATAATCTTCACAAAAATATAATGAAACTTCTTTAGTATGAGTATTTACCTGAAATCTTCCATTAGCATTTTTGCTATGTGCATAAAAAGCCTTAGCTTCATCCAATGTCATAACTGTTTTAGTAATTGGCAACTTAGCATCTATAATTTCTTGCATTCTCTTTTTAACTTTTTGTATCATTTCTTCAGTTAAATCCATATTATCTAATTGACAAAACATTGAATTGTGTAATTGATAATTAACTGTAAGCCATGCTGTTGGATAAATATCATGAAAAGCTTTACCCATTATATACATAATTCCTCTAATATATACACTTCTTCCTTCTTTTGAACTTGGATCTAGTAATATAACTTCTGCATCTTCTCTTATTTCATAATCAAGCGCATGAACCTGATTATTTACAATACAAGCCATATGCTTGTCATTAATATCATTTTTTAAAAGTTCATTAACTTTTACAGGCTTATTTGATTCAAAAACCTTTTCCTCATAAGTAATTCTCATAAACATTCTCCTTCCATAACCTTTTATAAAGTTTTAAATTTTTCTATATAAATGATAAAAAGAACAAGAAATATTTTTCCTGTCCTTTTATTATAGTTAATATATTAATCTATTATTACAAATAAAATAATAATAGAACTCCTCCTATAACAGTAAAAATAAATCCGAACATCTTAAGCCCAAGTGCGCCTTCATTTTGATCTCCAAAGCTAAAAAACTTTTTAGTAATTGGTCTTGCATCATATATTAAAATTACTCCTATAAAAACAAATACTGCACCTAACATTCTTAAAAATAAATCCATTTTCTACATCCTTTTTTACTTAAATTATATTAGCATTATACCTATTTCATTTTCAAAAGTCAATGACCAAACAAATATCAAGAAAAGCACCTACCACAATAGTGATAGGTGCTTCTCAGAAAACTATGTAACTTTTCTTTTACTCTGTAGCATTCTCCGCATAAATTTCATCTGCAATCTTCATGACATATTCATACGGTGTGAATCCTCCAGGAATAGTTCCTAATACATCATCAACTTTCTGCATAATCTCTTCATCTGTAATCGGCTCGCTAGCTGACCAAACGAAAGACTTTTTAAACGCATACTCATAAATGCACTGCTGTGTGGAATCATCAGCAACAAGCTTTTTAAACAACATGTTTTTGATGATTTCCGTTCTAATTTCATCCTTCAGAGCAAGTTTTCTGATATATGCTACCGTCTGGTTATAGCAGTAATCTTTGTAAATGTCATAAATCATAGCATTCACCATCTTCTCAACAAGCTCCTTTTCTGAAACCATAACATTTGTTCCTGGAACATACAAATCCCTTTCTCTGATAACGACTTCAGCACATTCATAAGCCTGCTCAATTCCGTCTTCAACAGTTTCAGGTGATCCAGGTAACTTGCATACATCAACAGCCTTTGTTACAGCATCATCAAAAGAGTACTCTGGATGATCAATCATACCAAATACAATTCCTCTGATAAGATCATATCCTATCATATTCTTTGGAATTTTCCGACGTCTCATAGCTAAAACAATGGCTGAATGTAAACGTTCACGGTCAAAAGTTACTTTTAATTTTCTTGTTTCTTTCTGCATATTAATTACCTCTTGCTTTCTCTTAGGCACATCTGCCTGGTGTTTTATAATTATGTTAACAATAATATTATACCATCTTTTTGTTTGCATTGCAAGTTTGTAATTATTGATTTCATCGCAATTTTCGACAATTTATATTTCTATTCTACTACCAAATTTTTCATCAACTACCTTTTTAAGTAATTTATTTTTATCTTTTTCAAGCTTTGGATCATCATTAATAATTTTAATTGCAATCGCTTGAACAGCCTTAAGCGTTCCAATATCTTCAAATAAATTTGCTATTTTAAATTCAGGTAAACCATGTTGCTTTGTTCCAAAAAATTCACCAGTACCACGAAGTTCCAAGTCTTTTTCTGAAATAACAAATCCATCATTAGTTGAAGTCATAACCTTCATACGCTCTCTTATTACTTGTGAATTTCCATTATATTTTAGTATACAATATGATTGATATTCACCTCTTCCAACTCTTCCTCTCAACTGATGAAGCTGTGCCAATCCAAATCTTTCAGCATTTTCAACAACCATAATATTACTATTAGGAACATTAACACCGACCTCAATAACAGTAGTAGAAATTAGAATATCAATATTCCCATTTTTAAATTCTTCCATTATTGCATCTTTCTCTTTTGGCTTCATTTTTCCATGCAAATACTCTACTCTATAATCTGAAAAAACTTCATTCTTATAATGTTCCGCAAGTTCCATAACAGACTTTGCATTAATTTCTTCATTTTCTTCTACAAGAGGACAAACAATATATGCTTGCCTTCCTTGATCAATCTGTTGCTTTAAGAAATTATTAACTCTCTGATCCATTCCTTTAGTAACAGCATATGTTTCAATTTTCTTTCTATTAGGAGGTAACTCATCAATAATCGAAATATCCAAATCGCCATACAAAATCAAAGCTAAAGTTCTTGGAATTGGAGTTGCAGTCATAACTAAAACATCTGGATTATCACCTTTTTGCGTAATTATACTTCTTTGTCTTACTCCAAATCTATGCTGTTCATCTGTAACAACTAGACCTAAATTTTTAAACACAACATTTTCTTCTAACAACGCATGAGTACCAATTAAAATATCTATTTCTCCCGCTTCTAGCCTTCTTAAAATATCTTCTTTTTTCTTTTTTGTAATTCCACTAATAAGCAACTCACATCTAATACCAGTATCTTTTAAAATTTCTGAAAAACTCTCCAAATGCTGACTAGCTAAAATCGCAGTTGGCGCCATTATGGCAGCTTGATATCCACTTTTAACACACTTATACGCAGCAATTAATGCTACAACGGTTTTACCTGAACCAACATCCCCTTGAAGCAATCTATTCATTGGCTTTTCTCTTTCCATATCTGAGTCAATTTCTTCTAAAACTCTAAGCTGAGCCTTAGTTAAAGAAAACGGTAATTTATTAATAACGTCTGACATCTTAGCATCTTTATCAAAAGCAATTCCTTTAACATCTTTAGAATACTGATTTTTCAAAGCAAGTAATGCAAGTTGCATTGACAATAATTCCTCAAAAACTAATCTTTTTCTTGCTAAATTAAAATCATCAAAACTATCTGGAAAATGGATTTGTTTAACAGCTGTATTTAAATCCAACAATTTATATTCATCTATTAAATACTCTGGTAGACTCTCATTAATCTTTCCATTCATTTCACTTAATCCATTTTCAATAATCTTTCTAAGTGTTGTTTGTGAAAGCTTAAATGTTGTTGGATAAATTGGTATTATTCTGCCTGTATTTTTAGTATCTTCAGCCTTATCATAAACAGGCGAATTCATTTCAACTCTATTCCCCTTTTTAGAAACTTTTCCATAAAATTTATAATATTCACCAGGTTTAAACATTCCTTTTAAATATGACTGATTAAACCATGTCATTTGGCACACACCTGTATCATCTCTTGCATTCATTTTTAATATCGTCATATTTCTTCTAATTCTAACTTCACTTACTCTTGTAACAGGCATTACTTCAATTAAAGCTTCCTCACCATCAACAAGTTCTTCAATTTTTTTAGGAATACTTCTATCTTCATATGTTCTAGGATAATACGTAATTAAATCTTTTAATTCATAAATTCCAAGACGATTCAAAAGCTTAGCTCTCGCCTCTCCTACACCCTTTATAAACTGTACATTTTTATTTAAATCCAATTTTTATCTCCTATAATTGCAAAATTTTGTTTTATTTAATATATCACTTATTGCTAAACAACTCAATGTTACAACATTATTTTTTTTAGATTATCTTGATTATTTAAGAAAATGCTATTATAATACAACTATCAAAACACTTATCAATTTTCATACGTTTTCATATGAGAGGAGGCACACACATGTCATACAGCTACTGGGATATGACTTATGGAGATGAACTAAAAAGCGAACTTATGGAATTAAAATCAACCCATCAACGGAAATATTTTTTAAGTGTTTTCGAACGGATGGGACACTACGTTATTGACCATGATGCTGACGGTTTAACCTTCAGGGAATATTTTGATATGTTTGAGCAGTAAAAGCCAAAAATATTTATTTGTTATTATTTTGGGTTAGTACAAGACTTTCTTGTAAAAAGGCAACAGATGATTCTGTTGCCTTCTATTTATATATATATTCTCTAAAATTTCTACAATACACAGAAATCTGCCTTACAAATTTCATAAACGAACAAAATTGTATCCTCTACAAAGTTATAATAACTGCAAATATTAAAATATCAATTTTGTCCTTATACATTTATTTCATTCAATTTTTTTATATTTACAATATAAATTCAACTAAACTATTTTCCAAACATACTTAAACAAAACATAAAAAACTATAAAAATTTCAGTAAGTAAAATAACAGGGAAACCTATAGTAAAATACAATTTCTTAGTCTTATGTCTAAAAGTATACATTCCAGCAATTGTACCAAAACCACCACCTAAAAAAGTAATAGTAAACAAAGTTTTTTCAGGTATTCTCCAAGAACCCCTTTTAGCCTTAACCTTATCGATCCACATTGCCAAAAAGCCAATCACATTTATAACAATCAAATAAATCACAGCCCCCTGCCATGAAAATATCATTCCGTATTCTCCCATACGCTTTCCCTCCTATCTTTTATAATTTTATTTAAAGAAAAAAATATATTAAATTTTTGAATCACCGCGCAGGGACCAAACGAGCAAAGCGAGTTCGATTGAAGCATTCTACCCGATTGAAAATAAAAATTTAATATTTTTATTTTCAAAAATCGAAGAATGCGACAGCAAGGTGTGAAAAAATTTAATATATTTTTTCTTTAACGTAGAATTTAAGCGAATAACGACATTTGGTTGCTCTGCGTCATCCCCTCCAAGCATCCCGCTTTAGAAAGAACCTCAATAACAGACTTACCGACCTTGCCCCTCATCTGCAAATCATCAATACACATAAACTTCTCTTCCTCACGAGCAGCTTGAATACTAAGAGCAGCAACAGTCCCAAGACCAGGAACACTATTTAAAGGAGGTCTAATACCCTCTGGCTCCATTTTAAACTTAGTAGCATCTGACTCATACAAATCAACAGGCAAAAACTTAATACCTCTTTCATACATCTCAAGAACAAGCTCAAGAACAGGATACATATCTTTATCCTTTGGAAGAGCAGCGTTACCAGCCATATCTATTTCACGCATTTTATTTAACAATTTTTCTTTACCATGACACATTATGTCATAGTCAAAACCATCAGCTCTAATTGAGAAAAACGCTGTATAGTATGCTTCTGGTTGATGAACCTTAAACCAAGCAATTCTAAAAGCATTTGTAACATACGCAGCAGCATGAGCCTTAGGAAACATGTATTTTATTTTTTCACAAGACTTTATGTACCAATCTGGAACATCATGATCTTTCATCATTTGAACATATTCTGCCCATTTTGCAGGATCTTTCAAAGCTTTACCTTTACGAACAGTTTCCATTATTTTAAACGCATGATTTGGCTCTAATCCCATTTTCATTAAATATACCATAATATCATCTCTACAACCAATAGCTTCACTTAAAGTTACTATTCCTTTATCTATTAATTCTTGAGCATTATTTAACCATACATCTGTACCATGTGATAATCCAGAAATACTTATTAACTCGGCAAAAGTAGTTGGCTTTGTATCGACAAGCATTCCTCTTACAAATTTAGTTCCAAACTCAGGAATACCAAATGTTCCGACTTCTGAATGTATTTGCTCTGGAGTTACTCCTAATGCTTCAGTAGATTTAAAAATTGACATCGTCTCTTTATCATCTAGTGGAACCTTAGTTGGATCTATTCCAGTTAAATCAAACAGCATACGAATCATTGTAGGATCATCATGACCTAGTATATCAAGTTTCAACAAGTTTTGATCAATTGAGTGATAATCAAAATGTGTTGTTATTATATCTGATGTTGGATCATCTGCTGGATGCTGAACGGGACAAAATTCAAATATCTCTCTTCCCTTTGGCACAACTATAATACCACCAGGGTGCTGTCCTGTTGTTCTCTTTATTCCTGTACAACCTGTTGAAAGTCTTGCAATCTCAGCATTTGTAACAGGTATGTGTCTTTCTTCATAATAATTTTTCACATAGCCAAAAGCAGTTTTATCAGCAACTGTACCTACTGTACCTGCTTTAAATGTTGTACCTTTTCCAAATATTACTTCTGTATATTTATGAGCTTTTGCTTGATATTCACCAGAGAAATTCAAGTCAATATCAGGCTCTTTATCTCCATTAAATCCAAGAAATGTTTCAAATGGAATATCCATACCATCCTTTGCAAGTTTATGTCCACATTTTGGGCAATCCTTATCAGGTAAATCAAATCCGTTTTTAACACCATAATCACTAAAATCTGAATATTTACAATTTGGACATCTATAATGTGCTTGTAATGAATTAACTTCTGTTATACCTGTCATGTTAGCAACAAACGAAGAACCAACTGATCCTCTGGAACCAACAATATAGCCATCTTCATTAGATTTCCATACAAGTTTTTGAGCAATAATATACATAACGGAAAATCCGTTTCTAATGATTGAATCCAGTTCTTTATCCAATCTATTTTGTACAATCTCTGGTAATGGATCACCATACAACTCATGAGCTTTACTATATGCAATATCTTTAATTGTTTGCTCACATCCTTCAATATGAGGTGGACATTTCTCATCAGAAATTGGACTAATTTTATCACACAAATCTGCAATTTTATTTGTATTTGTTACAACAACTTCATATGCTTTCTCTTCACCTAAATATGCAAATTCATCAAGCATTTCTTGTGTTGTACGTAAATATAATGGAGCTTGAAAATCAGCATCATCATACTTTTGACCAGCTTGTAATATACGTCTATAAATCTCATCTTGTGGATCCATAAAATGAACATCACAAGTTGCGACAACTAATTTGTTTAGTTTTTCACCTAATTCTACAATTTTTCTATTTATATTTTGAAGTTCGAAATCATCTGCAACAGTACCATTTCTAACCATGTACTCATTGTTTCCAATTGGTTGAATTTCAAGATAATCATAATATTTAGCAATAGCTTCTATCTCTTCTTCTGGTCTACCCGCAACAATCGCTCTATACAATTCACCAGCCTCACAAGCACTTCCTAAAATCAATCCTTCTCTATACTTTTCAAACATACTTTTTAAAATACGAGGCTTTTTATAAAAATAATTCAAATGTGAATATGATATAAGCTTATACAAGTTTTTCAAACCTACATAATCTTTAGCCAAAATAATAGCATGATATGATGGAAGCTTTTTGTAAGCTTCTGGATCACCTTGTATAACATTATCTATATCATCAACTGTTTTGGCCCCATTTTCTTTTAGTTTTTGAATCATTACATTAAATACTGCAACCAAAGTTTTTACATCATCAAGAGCACGATGGGCAACCTCAACAACAATATCCAATTTATCTGCAATCAAGCCTAATTTATATCTCTTCATATCTGGGAATATAACTTTAGCTAATCTCAAAGTATCAATATATGTATTATCCAAACTATATCCATACTCCGCAAAATTATGTTTTAAAAATCCTATATCAAAGTCAGCATTATGTGCAACTAATACACTATCACCTATAAAATCAATTATCTTTGGAATAACTTTGTCAATTGTTTCAGCATCTTTTACCATATCATCTGTAATATGAGTAACCTCTACAACTTCTTGGGGAATAGGCTTTTCAGGATTTACAAAACATTCAAATTCGTCAATAACCTCTCCATTTCTTATTTTTATTATTCCAACCTCAGTAATTTTTTCTGTTCTAAATGACAACCCTGTTGTTTCCAAATCAAGAACACAATATTCTCCATCAATATCTTGTTTTCTAGGATAAACAACACTTGGATCTTTATCTGGTACGAAATATGCTTCAACCCCATAAATAACTTTTATATCCGCACCAGTTTTTCCCAAAAATTTATGTGCTTCTGGAAAACTTTGAACAACACCGTGATCAGTAATTGCAATAGATTTCCATCCCCAACTAATTGCCCTTTTCAAAAGATCTTCAGCTGAAGTTACAGCATCCATTTGACTCATTTTGGTGTGCATGTGTAACTCTACTCTCTTCTCTTCAGAAGTATCCATTCTTTTTGTCTTTGCAACACCAGAAGTTTCTAAAATTGTATTTGCCATAACAGTAATCTCTTTTGCAAAATTATCATATTTAGCCACACCTTCAAGCTTTATTCCTTTTGCTTTTTTCAATCTTCCTAAAACTTCTTTAGTTTTCTTAGTTTCGATAAAAGCTTTCATTGTCATAGTACTTGTACCATCATATAAATTGAACATTAAAATTGTTCTATCTCCCTTTATATCTCTAGTATCTGTACTTATAACTTCACCTTCCAAACACACTCTATCTGTATCATTATTTATATCAATAATCTTTGTTTTCGGAGCTTTTATTGTAAGGCTTCTACCATAAATTAGAGGACTTTGCTCATCTTGTGCTGTTTCTTCTTTAGCATCAGATGCTTCTCCACCTTTTCCAGACAATTTAAAACCAGAAATAACAACATTATTAGCCATTATTGTTATTTCATTTGCATAATCATCAAACTTAGCATTTCCGTCAACCTTTACACCTTGACCTTCTTTTAAATGCTCCAATATTCCTTGAACCAAATTTGTATCAACAAAAGACTTACAAGTAATGCTTGCATTCCCATCATCAATACTAAAACTAATAATAGTTCTATTATTTTTTATTTCTCTAGTTGTAACATTTATTATTTCACCTTCAACATTTACCTTTGTTGTACTATCATTTATATCTGAAATAGAAACAAATTTACTTCTAAAAGTAGATACTTTCCCAATAATTAATCCATTAGATTGTTCAACATCTATATGCCTTTCTTCTTGTGAAACTTCTCCTTCAGGTGAAACAGAAACTACAGGAGCATTTGCCTTTTCCTCAGCCTCTTTTCTTGCCATCTCTTGTAAGTGCATAATAGCTTCATGTTCCTGAGCTTTCAAATATTTATCATATTCCTCTTTACTCTTCTGAGGATTTTCTTGAAAATTAACTTTAAATCTTTTATTATATAAATTATAAATAAGGTGCTCTAATCCTTTATCAAATTTCTTTGAGCACAAAAAATCAGCACCTTTAATTTTTAAATCAACACAAACAGTACTGCCTTCAATATTAACAGTACTGTTTCTAAGTATAGCTCTTGTCATTGGCTCTTTTCTTGACATATATGTAACAAGATTTTGCCAATCATTTTCAATAGTTGGCTCAACATCAATATCTTGATATTGAATCTCAATTCTAGCACTTCCGACCTTAAATCTATCTACAATATAGTCTTCAAAATTAGAAACTTCACCTATAGAAATTTTATTTGAACTTGTTAAACATACTTCTAGCCTATTACTTTTCTTATACAAGTTTGCTTTCAAAAAATCAGCCTCACATATATTATCTTGTCTATTTGAATAATCACTAAATATATCTTTAACTTTCTGCATTTATTACGCCTACCTTATTTAAAAACTTCCTTTATTTTTCCAAAAACATCTTCAACATTTTTTACAGATTCTACAAAAATATTTTTTTCAAAAATATTCATAGTTTTTCTTTTTATAAGAATCGTACCAACATTAAATAACTTTTGAGCATTTCCTTGATTATAAAAAATTTCTTCAATCTCAGAAAATGGTATAACCTTAACTTTCTTTCTTATTCTTCCAGTTGTATATATCAATTTAGTTCTGTAAATTGTACATGAAACAGAATTAATTGAAAATTTATCATAAAATAAATATAAAATTCCGAATATTGCAAACGCACATCCTATTATAACAGCATACTTCCAATATGATAAATCTACTGACAATATTAAAGCAATCATAAAAATTACAATACCAATTTGTTCACAATGTCTTAAAAGTTCGTAACCCAAAATAAAAGTACTCTTAAATCCATAAACTGGCGTTTTATCGCCTCTAATTGCTTCTTCTTGTTGAAGTCTATTTAAGCAATTATTACACAATTCTCCATCCTTTTTTAACTCTGCACCACATACTCTACACTTCATTATTACTTCATTCCTTTCTACGACAACCGCTTTTAGAACAAAGCGGACTATTTAGAACATTTGCACTTATTTTAACTTCTTTATGCTCAACCTCTTTGTTCGCGTGTGAAATTTGCAAAGCAAATTTCTGTGTATTGTTATTTTATATAATAGAAATTTCAAAAAGATTTCCTATATATAAAATAAAGTTTTTATCTAATTGTACATTTAGAAAAATCTTAATATATCAAAATAAGAAATATAAATTGATAACAAAATTAATAGTGAAAATCCTACCATCTGAATGCCAATCTCAACACTTTCTTTAAGTGGCTTTCTCCTAATCGCTTCAATTAAAAGAATTAAGATTTTCCCACCATCAAGAGCTGGAAACGGCAATAAGTTTGTTATACCTAATGATAATGAAATCAATGCCATCAAATATATAAAATCAGCAAATCCTTTAGTTGATGCAACTGTTTTAGAAATTCCGATTGGTCCCATCATTTGGTCAACAGACACTCTACCTGTAAACATAGTTTTAACATTATCAGCTAATGATATAACAAAATTTCCTGTTTCAAACCATGCGTAATAAAGTCTTGTTGAAAATTTCTTATCTGCAACTTTAAAAGTAACACCTAAATAATAATTAAAATAATCTTGAGGAGTAATATTAACTTTTTCTTCACTTTCTCCTCTTTTTATTTTAATAGAAACTTCACCCTCAGTTTTGTTCAAAACGCTAGTCAATTTTTCATAATCATTTTCTACATTCTCACCATTTATTTCTAATATGATATCACCAACTTGTAATATATTTTTTACAGGTGATTTATCAAACATATAAGAAATTTTAGTACTGTTTTCACTTTCTGTATCTAAATAAACTCCTAATGTTCTTGTTTTTATCTCGGTTGGATTTACTACAAACTCTTTAATTTCATTATCTCTTTTAACCTTTACCTTCAACGGATTAGATGCATTTTTAGCTAAAAGTGTTGTCACATCTTTAGTAATAAAAACATGTTTATCATTTATTGAAACAATTTCATCTCCTGGCAATATTCCAGCTTGCTTTGCATCATATCCATCATTAACAGTATCTATATTTTTAGATGCAAAATTTCCAATTGAAAGCATAACAAGGAAATAAATCAATATACCAAAAGCAATATTTACAATTCCACCTGCTGCAACAATAGCAATTCTTTTAGGAATTGATTGTTTTGAGAAAGATCTTTCATCATCTGATCTCTCCTCTTCACCAAGCATACTTACAAAACCACCTAAAGGTATCATTCTAATTGAATATACAGTCTCACCTTTCTTTTTAGAAAAAAGTTGTTTACCAAATCCAATAGAAAATTCATTTACTTTAACCTTAAAAAATTTTGCAACTAAGAAATGACCACCTTCATGAATTAAAACAAGAAAACCTAGTACAAATATAATTTTTATTGCATTTAATAAAAATGTAAGCAATTAGCGCCTCCTAAATTAATAATGTTATTAAATAATACGCAAATGGTGCTGCAAAAATAACACTATCAAATCTATCTATAATTCCACCATGTCCCGGCAACAAATTAGAAAAATCTTTAACTTCTGCATATCTTTTTATGCAAGATGCTGAGAAATCACCTATTTGACCAAGAACAGTAATAATCAATCCTATAATAGTTATTAATACATAATTTACATTGAAATCGAAAAAATTATTAAATATTACAGTAGCAAGAACAACTAAAAGCACACCACTAACTGTTCCAGCAATACATCCTTCAATAGATTTCTTTGGACTAATCTTACTAAATCTGTGTTTTCCAAATTTCACACCTATCAAATATGCAAAAACATCACTACCCCAAGTTGCTAAGAATAAATATGCTATATAAAACTTTCCTAAACTTCTACCATTACTTTCATATCCATATAATAAAGCTACAAATGAGAAAAATCCAACAATATATAAAATTCCAAATAGCGTTATAGCAATATCTGCTGCATTAGTTTTCATGTCAGTAAACACAACATGCATAAATAAAACAGCTATCAATGAAAGTATCGCTATTGCTAGATATTCTATTAGATAATTGCTTGGAATAATATGTAATAATGTAATACTCGCTGCTGCCACATATCCTATCCAATAAACAGGATTAAATTTATGAGCAACACACTTCATATATTCATATATTCCCATAATAGCTAAAATTGCCATAATAACATCTAATATATATTTATTACCAAAAATCAAAATTACCAAAACTGCAGGTAATCCGATAATTGTAGTCACGGACCTTTTAATCATATTATTTCTCCTATTTAAACTATTTTGCTCCAAACTTTCTATTTCTCTTCTGATATTCTTTTATTGCAAAATCAATATCATCTTCAGAAAAATCAGGCCAATATTTATCCATAAACAAATACTCAGAATAAACAGATTGCCATGTTAGAAAACCACTGGTTCTTAATTCACCACTAGTCCTAATAATTAAATCAGGATCTGGAATTTCCTTTGTATATAAATAATTATTCATTAATTTTTCATTAATGTCATCTATTCCTATTTTTCCATCTTTAACATCTTGTGCAATTTTTTTTACAGCGTGCACTATTTCATCTCTACCACCATAGTTAATACAAATAGAAAAATAAATTCCATCATTATCTTTAGTTCTTTCTTCGCATTTTTTAATACTTTTTTGCAATCCAGGTGTTAATGCTAATATATCACCTAAAACCTTAACCTTTATATTTTCTGTATCAGCTCTTTTTCCATAATCATCAAGATATGTTTTCAAAAGCAACATTAATGCACTTACTTCTTCACTAGTTCTTTTCCAATTTTCTGTAGAAAAAGCATATACAGTAATATATTTTATTCCAACTTTTTTGGCATATCTTACAATCTTCTCTAAAGTTTTAGCACCCTCTTTATGTCCTAATCTATAATCGATATTTCTTTTCCTTGCCCATCTTCTATTGCCATCCATAATAATAGCCACATGAGTAGGTATATTATTTTCTTCCATTATAATATTCATTCCCTTCAAAAATTAGATTGACATTATTTCTTTTTCTTTCTTTTCTGTAATAACGTCTATTTCAGTAATTTTCTTATCTGTTAATTTTTGAATTTGATCTTCAGCTTTCTTTAATTCATCTTCCGTCATTAAAGATTCTTTCTCCATAGCTTTTGCTTCATCAATTCCATCTCTTCTTATTGCTCTTATTGCAACCTTTGATTCTTCAGCAATTTTCTTAATATCTTTAACTAATTCTTTTCTTCTTTCTTCTGTTAATTCTGGGAAAGATAAACGAATTACTTTACCATCATTATTTGGATTCAACCCTATATCTGATGCAAGAATAGCTCTTTCAATCTCTTTTAAAACACTAACATCCCAAGGTTGAATAACAATTAATCTAGCTTCTGGAACTGAAATACCAGCAACTTGATTTATTGGTGTAGGAACACCATAGTACTCAACTGTAATTTTATTTAATATTGCTGGGTTAGCTCTACCAGCTCTTATTTCTGAAAAATTCTCTTCTAAAACACTTAATGTTTTATTCATTCTTTCTTCTAATTTGTCAAATTCCATATTTTTTCTCTCCTTTTTATTTTACTATTGTTCCTATATTTTCACCCTTTGCAGCTCTTACAATATTTTCTGTATCTTGTAGGGCAAAAACAAATAAAGGAATATTGTTATCTCTGCAAACAGCAATAGCTGAAGCATCCATAACCTTTAAATCTTTATTTAAAACTTCATCATATGTAATTTCTGTATATTTAATAGCATTAGGATCAATTTTAGGATCTGCTGAATAAACTCCATCAATTGTTTTAGCAACAAGAATTACATCTGCACCTATTTCAGCAGCTCTCAATGCAGCAGCTGAATCAGTTGAAAAGTATGGAAGTCCTGTACCTCCTCCAAATATAACAACAGCTCCTTCATTAAAACATCTTTCTGCATCTCTTTTTGTAAAAGTATCTGCAACTTGAACCATAGTCATTGATGTTTGTACAACAGCCTTCACACCTTTTGCCTCTAAAGCATCTTTTATAGCCAAAGAATTCATAATCGTAGCAAGCATTCCCATATAATCAGAAGTAACTCTTTCCATTTTATAACCATTTTTTCCTCTCCAGAAATTACCTCCTCCTGTAACAATACCAACTTGTATTCCCATTTCAACAAGTTTTACAACCTTTGAACAAATATCGTCTACCACATTTGCATTAATTCCTGTTTTTTGTTCTCCTGCCATAGCTTCACCACTTAATTTTAAAAGAACTCTTTTATACATTTTTTTACAACTCCTATCTTAATATACTTTTCACATTCTATCATATTATATATAATCATGCTACAAATTTTTTAACTTTTTTTAATTTTATTAAAGAAGATGATATATAAAATTTTTTCACACCTTGCTGTCGCATTCTTCGGAATTTGAAAATAAAAATTTACTATTTCTATTTTCAAAACGGGTAGAATGCTTCAAACGAACTCACTTCGTTCGTTTGTTCCCTGCGCGGTAATTCAAAAATTTTATATATCATCTTCTTTCTATACAACAAAAAAGAGAAAAGATTAACTTTTCTCCCATCTAACCAATCTAATATCCTTATACTTCGACAAGACCTCCATATACTTCTGATAATCCTCTTCCCATAACACATTAGGAACCTTATCAAAAGCATCAAACACTCTCTCAGCCTCACGCAAAAAAACTAATTGTTCATTTGTTGTTAACTTCTCATACTTCTTCGAAAACGCATATAATTTGTTTAAAGTCTCATTAGCTTTAATAAAAGTCCAAAAGTCTTTTACATTCATTCCAGCCATTTTTATTTGACATACGGCTAATGCAATCAACATAACAATTATAAGAAGAAGCATAAAAACAATCACAAGAAACCCTGTCATTTGTTTACTCCTTTGTATAAATCTATTTGGATTATAACATATAGAAAAAAAGATATCAATAATATAATTTTATTTTTTGAAATCTTTATATTCTTACTCTTTCAAAGTTTTTGCCAATCGTTAAAAATAAAAAGTAAAAAAACTCTTGCATTATAAATTGTTTTATAATATTATAACCAGGGTGCAAAAAATGAAAAAATATATAAGCTATTTAACTGAAAAAAACGTAGCGAAAAAGAAAGCAAAAACTTTCTTCATTTTAACATCTCAATTAAATATTTTGATTTAATACTAGATTTGTTTCTAGTATTTTTTTTATTCCCAAAAATTTTAAGGAGGTATTCTGTAATGGAAGAAACAACAAAAAACAGCAAACTGATTTTAGACGTAAACGAAAAGCCAAAACTAGCACAATGGATTATATTGGCTCTACAACACGTATTTGCTATGTTTGGAGCAACAATTTTAGTTCCAATACTAGTAAATTCAACAGCAGGAGCAGAAGTTTTAACAATACCAGTAGCACTTGTTACATCAGGAATTGGAACATTAATTTATATTATATGTACTAGAGCAAAATCTCCTGTGTACCTTGGAAGCTCATTTGCATTCATTGCACCAATCGCAGCAGGCTATGCTAAAGGTGGAGTTGCAGGAGCAATGACAGGTATAATGATTGTAGGTATTATATATGTAATATTCTCAATCATCATAAGACTAATAGGTAAAGAATGGATTCACAAACTTTTACCACCAGTTGTTATAGGCCCAATGATAATGATAATTGGTCTAGGTTTAGCACCAAATGCAATCAGTCAAATAGGTCTTTCATCAGACACACAATTAGAATGGAAAGGCGTAATCGTAGCTTTAATAACATTTTTAACAACAGCATTAATAATGGTAAAAGGAAAAGGATTCCTAAAAATAATACCATTTTTAATAGGAATAATCGTAGGATACATAAGTGCAATATGCTTTGGATTAGTTGATTTTCAACCAATCTTAAACGCAGCATTCTTTAGCATTCCTAAATTCTCAATCCCATTTTTAAACTATACTCCATCATTTGCAGCAGCACTAACAATTGCACCAGTTGCATTAGTAACAATTGCTGAACATATTGGAGATCACACAGCATTAAGTGCAATAATAGGAAAAGATTTATTAAAAAATCCAGGACTTGATAAAACACTTCTTGGAGATGGATTAGCAACATTTGTAGCAGGACTTCTTGGAGGACCAGCAAATACAACTTATGGTGAAAATACATCAGTAGTTGGTATGACAAAAATCGCATCTGTTTGGGTAATTGGACTTGCAGCAATATTTGCAATTTGCTTAGGTTTCTTAGGAAAATTCACAGCAATAGTTAGTACAATTCCTAACTGCGTACTTGGAGGCGTATCTCTTCTACTTTATGGATTCATAGCAGTAAATGGTCTTAAAGTTTTAATTGAAAATAAAATTGATTTTGGAAAAAATAAAAACGTTATCTTAGCATCAAGCATGCTTGTATTAGGACTTGGAGGAGCAATATTATCTTTCAATTATAGAGACTTTTCATTATCATTTTCAGGAATGAGCTTAGCAGCAATCATAGGTATTTTACTAAATCTATTATTACCAAATGAAAAAGAAGAAAACATTACAGAAACGCCAAATAATGATTCACAAACAAAGAAGCAAGAAAAAATGAGTAATTCAAAAAAAATAATCGAATTAAACCATCCACTAATTGAACATAAATTAGGAATATTAAGAAATAAAAACACAGGAACAAAAGAATTTAGAGAATTAGCCGGAGAAATTGCAACATTCCTTTGCTACAAAGCAATGGAAGATGCAGAATTAGAAGACACAGAAATTGAAACACCTATATGCAAAATGAAAACTAAAAAATTAAATGAAGATAAATATGCATTTGTTCCAATCTTAAGAGCTGGAATGGGAATGCTTGACGGAGTAATAACAGTTATACCAAATGCAAAAATCGGACATATTGGAATGTACAGAGATGAAAACACACACAAACCAGTAAATTACTTCTTCAAAGTTCCCAAAAACATTGATCAAAAAGAAGTTATCCTTCTTGATCCAATGCTTGCAACAGGTGGAAGTGCCATTGATGCAATCGACTTATTAAAAGAAAAAAATGTTAAGAAAATAAAATTCTTATGTGTAATAGCTGCACCAGAAGGGCTTAAAAAAGTTCAGGAAAAACATCCAGATGTACAAATATATTGTGCTAAAATCGATGACCACTTAAATGAAAATGCTTATATAGTACCTGGTTTAGGTGATGCTGGTGACAGAATATATGGAACAAAATAATAAAGCATAATAATTTTGCCTTATTATAACATTATTAGTATAAGTTTTCGTTCGTGCATGAAAATTGCAAAATAAATTTATGTGCATTATTATATACAAATAACGGAGGTCTTAATGACCTCCATTTATTTTTTATAACAATAGATCTAAGTTTAATTTTATCTATATTTCTCATAGCATTTTTCTTTCAATACTCTTCTATATTTTTATAGCATTTACTTTTTCAACTCTTCAACTTAATAATTCTTTTCTTATTATCATAAACATCAAGTAATATTTTTTCATCTGTTTTAATCTCATTATTAATTAATTTATCAACTATAAAATCCTCAACATCTCTTTCCATCTCTCTTCTAACAGTTCTTGCACCATATTGAAAATAATTACACTTCCCTACCATATATTTTTTAAATTCTTTCGAAACATCAAACAAAATATTCTTTTTTCCCATTACATCCTTTAACTGATCTATCTCATTATTTAAAATATTATAAATATCTTTTTCATTCAAATGATTAAAAACAATAACTTCATCAATTCTATTTAAAAGCTCAGGTTTTAAGAATCTCTTAACCTCTTCTATTACCTCATTTTTAGCAAATCCTTCACTATTATTTTGAAACCCTATCTTACCTTTTCCCTCCATTATATTTGCACCTAAATTAGAAGTTAAAATGACAAACGTCTCCTGAAAATTTGCTGTAACCCCATTTGAATTGGTAAGCTTACCATCCTCTAAAATTTGAAGTAACAAATTCAAAACATCCTCATGTGCCTTCTCTATCTCATCAAACAAAACCACACAATAAGGCTTTTTTCTAATTATATTAACTAAATTTTTTTCATCATCATATCCAATATATCCGTGGAGGAGCACCAATTATCTTAGAAACAGAATTAGGTTCCATATATTCAGACATATCAAGTCTAACAATATTTTTATTGCTCTCAAAATACTCCTCTGCAATAACCTTAGCAAGTTCAGTCTTTCCAACTCCCGTTGGACCTAAGAACAAAAATGTTCCCATAGGACGAGATGAATTTTTTAATTTAAAAGCTCCCCTCTTTAATGCTCTTACAATGGTTTCAACCGCTTCATCTTGACCAATAATTCTATTTTCTATTCTCTCTTTAATATTAACCAACTTTTCAATTTGACTCTCATTCAAATTCTTCAAAGGAACACCAGCTAATGCAGTTACAACTCTCTCAATATCCACATCTTCAACAACTTCTTTTTCTTCATTAATTTTCACTCTTGAAGAAGCTTCATCTAATAAATCTATTGCCTTATCTGGCAAAAACTTTTCAGGAATATACTTAATTGAAAGTCTTACAGCAGTCTCAATTGCAGAATCAGAAATACTAACATTATGATACTTCTCGTAATTTTTCTTAGTAGCCTTCAAAATACTAATCGCATCCTCTTCACTAGGTTCATCAACAATCACAGATTGAAAACGTCTAGCCAAAGCAGTATCTTTTTCAATATATTTTCTATACTCTTCCATAGTCGTTGCACCAATTAATTGTAACTCCCCTCTTGCAAGCAGTGGTTTTAATATATTTGCCGCATCAATTGCTCCCTCTGCTGCACCAGCGCCAACAATCATATGAACTTCATCAATAAATAAAATTATATTTTTATTATCAATAATTTCTTTTATACATTTCTTTAATCTTTCCTCAAAATCTCCTCTATACTTACTTCCTGCCAACAATTGAGTTAAATCCAAACTTATAATTCTCTTATTCTTCAAAAAATCATCAACTTCACCTTTTGAAATTCTAAGTGCCAGCTCCTCAATAATTGCAGTCTTTCCTACCCCAGCCTCACCAATTAAACAAGGATTATTTTTATTTCTTCTTCCTAAAATTTCTATTATTCTCTCTATCTCTTTCTCTCTACCAAAAGCTCCATCAAATTCCTTCTTAGAAGCTTGCTCCACAAAATCCGTACTATACTTACTAAGTTCAAGAGCTTTCAAATCTTTTCCTCTATCCTCTGGCGTATTATAAATTTTCTTATATAATTGTCTGATCATCAAATTAACATCAATACCAGCATCCACTGCAATTCTACATCCCAACGATTCTTTATCAGAAAATAGCGAAACTAAAATCTGTTCTGTTCCTATGTATTCAGAACCAATCTTTCTAGATTCCAAATAAGCACATTCCATAATATATTTTAATCTTGGAGTCTGTCCAATTATTCTATCTACTCTTGAATTTTTCCCAATAATCTCTTCTATTTTTTTATAAATATACTCTGCATTTATCTTGTTTTCCTTAACAATACTAGCAACCACACCAATATCATTTTTTACAAGCCCATATAAAATATGCTCTGTTCCTAAATAAGAATGTCCTAATTGTTTAGCTATCTTTTCTGAAATATTCCACACATTTTTTGAAGCCTCAGTTAATTTATATTCCATCAATCAACACCTCAAATTTATTATTCACATAAAAAAGAGAAACATACCATAAATTGGCATGTTTCTCTTTAAAAAAAGTATGTAAACTTTTCGATATATGCAGAAAGCAAAGAGGTTTTTAAGTTAAATTAATCATTAAGCCTACGCCTACGCTCTTTCTGCTATACCTACTATTTTAATTCAGATGTACAATGTGGACATCTGGTCGCTTTATATTTAACTTCAGATAAGCAATAAGGACATGTTTTTGTTTCAGGTTCAACAACAACCTCTTCCTTTTTCTTACCTTTCTTTAGCTTTTTAGCAAGTTTTCCTTCAACTTCCTTATTCATTCTTTCCAATCTATTATTAATTCCATTTACAACCTTCAAAGCTAGGAATATTGAAAGTGCTAGAATTAAAAAATTAATTAAAGCTGTTACAAAAGAACCTATACGAATTTGTGCAGTAGAAACTTCTATAACCCAATCCGTATAATCTACACTACCAGTGAAAAGTGCTGTAAATGGCATTATTATATCTTCAACTAATGACTTAATAATTGATTGGAAAGCACCACCAATTACTAAACCAACAGCCATATCCATAACATTTCCCTTCATTGCAAAATCTTTAAATTCTTTAATAAACTTCATCTTTTTCTTCATTCCCTCCTACATTTTATACTACAACCCCATTACCAAAGTAGCAACATTAAAATAAATAAATACTGAACAAGTATCTAATATTGTACTTATTAATGGTGCAGCCATTATTGCTGGATCCATTTTTAACTTCTTAGCTATCATAGGTAATATACAACCTAAAGATTTCGCAATAGTAACTGTTCCCATTAATGTGCAACCAACAATGATTGCTAAATGTAAGTTATTGTATTGTATCATAATTCTAATGTAATTTGCAATAAATAATGCAATTCCAACTAAAAATGCAACTCTAACTTCTTTCCACCAAGCTTTAAAGAAATCTTTTAATTTAATTTCATCATTTGCTAAACCTCTTATAATTAATGTAGAACTTTGTGATCCACAGTTTCCACCAGTCCCCATAACCATAGGTAAAAATGCAACAAGCAACGGAATAGCAGCAAAAGCATCTTCATATTTAGTAATAACTCCTCCTGTAACTGTTGCAGAAATCATTAAAACTAATAACCAGAAAATTCTATTACGAGCATGCTTGAAAACACTCGTCTTAAAATACGTATCTTCACTTGGAGTAATAGCAGCCATCTTCTCAAAATCTTCATCCATTTCCTCATGCATAACATCCATAGCATCATCAACTGTTACAATTCCAACTAAACGATCTTCATTATCAACAACTGGTAAAGAAATTTCATCATACTTATCAAATTTCTTTGCAACCTCTTCTTGTTCCTCCAAAGTAGATACCTTAATAAAGTTCTTATCCATAATATCCTTTACTAAAGTAACCTTATCTGCCATAATTAAATCTTTTAAAGAAACAATTCCAATAAGTTGTCTTGTCAATGTAAGCACATAACAAACATATATACTTTCAACATCATCACCAACTTTTCTAATTTTCTCAATAGCCTTTTCAACTGTCATATTTTCTTTTAAATCCACAAACTCAGTTGTCATAATACTTCCAGCACTATCTTCTGGATATCTCAACAATTCATTAATCATCTTTCTATCTTCAGAATTTTGTGCCCTCAAAATACGCTTAACAACACTAGCAGGCATCTCTTCAACCAAATCAACTGTATCATCCATAAAAATATCATCAAGCACATTTTTTAATTCTTTATCTGAAAAAGCATTAATTAAATTCTCTTGCATATCAGGGTCAAGTTCAACAAAAACATCAGCTGCCATATCCTTTGATAATAAACGATAGACAATCACAATTTGTTCTTCATCAAGTTCATCAAAAATACTCGGGATATCAGCACTATTCAAACTTTCTAACATTTTATGAATCTCCGCATACTTCTTTTGTTCTAATAATTCTTGTAATTTTTCTACCATTTCATTATCTCCCTTCTTACATTATTTATATTCTTATACACAGTAAGATAGAGAACTTTTCTATTATAAAATCATATTAATATCCACTCACAACTATTTAAATTTCTGTTTAACCATGAATATTCCCACACAAAAAAAGTTCTTATTACGTGCTTGCACAGTAATAAGAACTTAAATTAATATAATTATTAACCTAAACCACATTTCATATACCGTACAAGCTTCAGCGTTATAGGGCAATGAAATCACATTAAAGCATGCCTTGAATCGACATTCTCTGTTAACCGGCGCGTAGTGTCTCCACTAGTTTGCGGTAGTAACCCGTATCCCTATACTGGCCTCACCTACCATGTATTTTTTGTCAGTAGTCTAATTATACTACCTCATATTGTTTATGTCAACTCTATTCTTCATTTTTCGACTTTTTTCTTCATTCTTGTTCTTCATCTTCGTCATTTTCTTTTTTAGAAACATTTATTTTACATACTTTAACTTTTGCAATTCTTCTTTCATCAAACTCCTCAATTTTAAAAACAAGTTTATCAGTTTCTATAACAGGATTTTCTTCTTCTGTAGGAACTCTATCCATAAGTTCCATTAAATATCCAGATAAAGTATCACATTCAGTTTCAATATCTTTTACTCCAACTAATTTCTCAAAGTCATAAATTGAAATTTGACCATCAACAACAAAAGTATTTTCATCAATTTTCTCATATTTTTCTTCAATTGGATCATATTCATCATAAATATCACCAACAATTTCTTCTAAGATATCTTCCATTGTAACAAGTCCAGCTGTTCCGCCATATTCATCAACAACAATAGCCATATGTACCTTATCTTTTTGCATTTCTTTAAAAGTTTCATTTATTCTCTTAGTTTCAGGAATAAACATAGTTTTCTTCAATAATTTCTTTATTTTTACATTAGAATTTGCTCTTAACAATTCTTTAATATATAAAATTCCTTCAATATTATCAATTTCCTCATCATATACAGGAATTCTACTATATCTACAATCCTCTTCAATTAATTGCTTACTAGCTTCTGATGCAGTCATTTCTTGATCTAAAGCAAAAATCTCTGTTCTATGAGTCATTACCTCTGAAACCTCTTTATCGTTTAGTTCAAAAACATTATTAATCATTTCTTTTTCATCATTATTAATTGTACCTTTTTCTTGTCCAACATCAACCATCATTCTAATTTCTTCTTCAGTAACAGTTTCTTCACTTTCCTTCTTTACTCCAAAAAGTTTAGAAACTACATCCGTTGACCATGTTAAGAACTTAACAAATGGAGACATCACCTTAGCTAAAGCTGAAATAATTGAAATAGAAAATTTAGAAAATTTCTCTGCATTTTCCATAGCAATTCTTTTTGGAACTAACTCTCCAAATATTAAGGTAAAATAAGATAAAATTATTGTAATTAAGACAATAGAAATATTTTGCCATACAACAATTGAAAATACATGAGTTACATTAAAAAGAACAACCGCTAGTTGACTTGCAAAAACGTCAGATGCAAAAGCACTTGATAAAAATCCTGCAAGCGTTATTCCAATTTGAATTGTAGCCAAAAACTTACTAGGACTCTTTAGCATTTTTTCTATTTTCTTATATTTTTTATCTCCCTCTTTTGCCTTAACAGAGATTTTTGCATCATTTAACGATACAAAAGCCATCTCTGTTGCAGCAAAAAAAGCATTAAGTAAAATTAAACAAACAAGTAATATTATCTGTATCATACATCCTCCAAAAAATCATTTACAATCCTATATGCCATCTTGAGATAATTTATTAAATGAAAAGTTTCCATCAACACCAATAGTTAAAATAACAGTACCATCTGCAGTATATCTTAATGTTTTATCAGTAACATTTGAATTATTAAGTACTCTGTCTCTCGCAGCTATACTCTTATCATATCCTTTTTGTGTTGTTGCAACTGCAGATGATGGATTCAAAATCTTCATAGCAGTTACAGAATTATTTGGTGAATACAAATGATGAGCTACCTTATAAAAATCTATTTTTCCTACTGCTTTCGCTGCAATATTTTCAGCATTGCAATTAACATATCCATCATTTACAATATCAGCTGCAAAATAAAGTTTTTTGCCATGTATTTTTGTAAGTGCAGTAACACTATTAACATTCTCAGTATTATTTTTTCCAGCTTTTATTAATCTATCTGGTGTATTATACAATTTGAAAGTAAAATCACCACATTTTAAAGTTTGATATTTACTATTAGAAACATTATATATCTTTATGTTATTCTTTTTAGCAGCAGCTATAGCCATGTTATAAACAGCCATTCTGTTACTTGTACTTTTACTTATATCTTTAATATATAATCCCTTAACTTTAATATTACTATTAGCTATAGTTGGGAAGCCACCTGCATGATCAATATGTGCATGAGTAATAAAAACAAATTCAAGTTCCTTAACACCTAAATCATTTAAATATTGCATAACACGTTTTGATGTTCTTTTAAGCCCTGTATCAATCATTGCAAATTTTCCGTTGCTTTCAATTATTATTGCATCACTTGTAGAATATCTGTTATTCTTATCATCTCTATCCTGTGTATCCAAAATATATACCCTATCATCACCTGTTGGTAATTTTACAGTATGACCATTTAATTTTGTTGTATAACCAGGTTTTTCAATTACAGTAACTTTACAAGTTGCTTTTTTTCCATTAGCTGTTTTTACAGTTATTGTTGCAGTTCCTTTAGCAATTGCCTTAACTTTACCATTTCCATCAACAGTAGCTACCTTATTATTATTTGTACTCCATGTTAATTTAGTAGTAGCATTAGAAGGTGTAATTGTTTTAACAAGTTGAAGTGTATCCCCAATAACAATATTGGCTGATGTTTTATTTAACTTTATTGATTTAACAGTAGCTGGTTGTGAAGGCTTTGTACTAGTACTTGGGCTTGGAGATGTGCTTGGTGTTGTGCTTGGCGTCGTACTTTGTGTTGTGCTTGGCGTCGTGCTTGGCATTGTGCTTGGTGTTGTACTTGGCGTTGTACTTGGCGTCGTGCTTGGCGTCGTACTTGGCGTTATGCTTGGCGTCGTGCTTGGTGTTGTACTTGGTATTGTATTTGGCGTTATCGATGCAATATTTGTTGTTTCATCCCCATTTTGGTCGATTACTACAATCTTTATAGTAGAATCTTCACTCATTGAAATTTTATTTTTTGAAACAAAAAATTTCTTATTTGTATATCCAGATTCTGTATTAATATAAAATAAATTCCATTTTCCAGACGATTTTAAATACATTCTAATTTCTTGAACTTTTACATCAGAATAAACCGTAATATTAACACCACCTGAAGCCGTTCTTGACTGTTCAACTTTTATTGTATTAGCATTTCCAACAGTTGTTAATGAAAAAAGCAATACTAAAAATAATAATAATAATTTTATAAAAAATTTTTTCTTTTGATTCATTGATTTTCTCCTTATAAAACCATAAAATATTCATTATTAGTATATATATAAATAGCAAAATCGTCAATAATAACTTGACTATATCACACACTTTTTTAATTTGGTTTTCAAGCAAAAAAGAGAAACTGGTCTAATCCAATTTCCCTTTGTAATACACAAAATCTATTTTACATATTCATTTAAAGGTTTAATTCTATATTCTAAATCCGGCATTTGAGCTGTTGGAACATATCCAGCTTCAGCATTAATAACATCTGGAATTCTATTAACTATACTTGCACAAGTTAATTCAACAGTACAAGGTCTAGCAACAACTATTGTAGTATCAGGTTCTCCACAAATTGTCCACTCATTTTTATCAAATTCATCTTCAGCATAAACCTTTCCTATACATTCAGATTCAATAGTAATTCCTTCTTTAGTTTCTGTTGTAACAACAGCACTCATTCCTGTTGCATCTCCTGCTTTAATATTCATATTTAAAGTTGATGAGAATAAATCAGTATCATGAGTTTGCGGAATGCATTTTTGTCTTTGAGAAACAACTGTTAATCCAAGTTTTTGAGCAAGCCATCCATTAACATTCCACATATAAGATGGAGTATATTCTCCTCTCTCTATTATTTTTAATCTATCTTCATCTGACATTTTATCAACTGAAGCAACTTCTTTATCAAAATCTTCTAATGTAAGTCCTGCACCATGTGCTTTAGCCAATGCAATACCATAATCTTCAACATTATAGCTTGAACTTCCTTTTATTTTTGTTATTTTATGTGTTGAACCAGCAATTGAAGAAATTAATTGTCCCCAATAAATATCTTGGTATCCACTACCTGTTATTGTACAATTATTTTTTCTAGCCATTTCATCTAATCTATGAGTTAAAATTGGATTTGAGTTTCCTGGGAAAAATGCCTCTTCACAAGTAGTAATAGCATTTACACCAAGTTCTGCACATAGCATTAAAGCTTCTTCAACATCAGCAATCAAACTCATTGTTGTAACTATACAAATATCTGGTTTTAATTCTTCCATAACTCTTCTTGCATCTTTAACATCTAAAACAGTAACACCTTTATGTTCACATCCCATAATTTCACCTATATCTTTGCCAATAACATTAGGATTAACATCAAAAGCTCCAACTATTTCAGCACCTTTTTCATATACATATCTCATTGTATACACTGACATTTTGCCTGTACCGTATTGTACAACTCTTACCTTTCTATCCATAAAAAACCTCCTTAAAAATTCCTTATCTTAAGTATAACCATTAAAAATATAACTATACTTTTACATAAATTATATAGATAATATTTTTAATTAACAAGTACTTTTTATCTAACTACATTTTTCTGATATAAATTAACTAAATTCATGCATTCATCATAATTATCCAAAACTTCGCCAATTCCAATTTGCCTATCTATTATCTGGGAAATCTTACAATTAAAAAGTTCTTCACTTCCTTCACCCCAAATAACAGCCTTTTTATAAATCTGTTCCAATTTATGTGTTATCTTATCTTTTAAAATCTTATCCAAAATTTCTTTATAACCAATTTCCGCTTTTCTCTTATTTAAAAAAGCTTTTTTCTTACGTATTATTTTTATGTAAAAATCAAAATCACTAAAAACTAAATTAAACCCCATTCTTCTTTCATGAATTATTTTTTTGTATTCTTCTATATTAGAAGCATCCTCCAATCTCTTTAGCTCAGAATCAATACATTCAAGCATTTTCTGATCCATAACTTGTTTCACATTCTCTTGTTCTTTTTTAGAATTATTCATATTTATCTTCCTTTCCTCATTAGTTTCATAAATCAATTATAATTAATTAATCTTGCAAATATTGTCATAATTTGGAAGCAGTAAATATTTTTTAAAAATTTTCTAGCAAAATTATGTAAATGATGATATAATAGTTTTGTAATTTTTTAGTTGCCTTTAGATTTTTCGGAGGCACACGCCTCCGGCTACAGTAAGGAGGTTTAATTATGTTTGACTATCGTATGTGGAATTTTGAAAAACTTTGGAACAACGAAGTACGCAATCTAGCGGTACAATGCATTACAGCGCCAGAAGCTCTACAACTAATTACAAAAGGAGGTCCATCTTCCCCAAAAGATCTTAAAAACATTGATTGCAAAGATTTAGCAGGCATGTTCTCCATTGCAAACATGATTTATGAAATTGACCATGCACTCGAACATAACCGGCACGCAATCCTTGTAATACTTGTACGCGAAACATATGATATCCTCAACAATCCAAACTACTTCAAAGACATCTTTAACGAAGATGAAAACGATGAAGAATGGAAAACAAGAAAAGCACTCCGAGATGGACTGCATAATTTGTTACAAGTTTTATAAAAAGCATGGTGGAATAAACTCCACCATGCTTTTTCAATTATATAACTAAATTTTATTTTATTTCAAAACTATTAATAAATTTATTAATAGCACTTTTTAAATTATTATACTCCTTATCACTACCAAAAAAACTTATATCATAAATTTTTCCTTCACCCTTTATAAACACATTTTCATAAATATATTTTTCAGAACCATCAGAAGTTTCATAAATTATTTGATATCCCTCATTATTTTTTAGATTAAGCATTGCATTTTCAATTTCATTATATCCTCCTGATTCAGAACTATTATTTATCTCTCTTCTTTCCTCTGCATACTCATCCAATGTAATATCCTTATTAACAGTTTTTACATATATAGATGAAGTATATTCAGAATTTGTAGTAGAAGGAATCTCTATTCCAAGTGCTCCTAAATATATACTATTTTCTCCAAGTTTATCTTTTCCAAGATTAGTAGTAACCTTCCAATTAGAGTTATATTTAAAACCATAATCATCCCCATCATATTCTTTCCATTCATCTTTGCTTTCAATCTTCTCTATAGCTTTTGATAAATCAATAGGAATAGTTATTACCTTATTAAATTCTTTTTTACCACTTTCCTTAAAATATATTTCCATCTTAATTTTAGAATTTTCTTTAATCTTCTCACTAACTAACCTATCATTATATACTCTATCATCATATTCTCTCTGTTCTTCATTATACATAGCGATCTCATTATTTTTATCATCAAGAACTTTATAATATTTCTCAAAATCATCTCCAGTGTAATTAGTTTTATCCACCTTAATTTTTAAAATATTAGTATATGAACCTTTTATAAATTCAGCAACAGACACATTAACATTTTCAGCAATTTCATACTTTTGAGGATTATTAAATTCATATTTTTTATTTTCTTCTAAATTTTTAACTGATATAGACTCATCAAAATTCCATTCACCTTTCAAACTATCTCCATAAACAGGATAAGCAGAATTTTCATTCTCACATTCAGTATATTCTTTAATTTCAGAAATCTTCGAACTTATATAAACATTTTCTGGATTATCAATCATAATCTCACTAACATCAAATACTTGATAATAAACATATTCACCATCAGAAATCTTATCAACTGTAGAATTTACTGGTTCAAAATTCATTCCATTAATTTCATACTCGCCAATTATTTCAAGCCATATATCGGGATTACTATTAGCAATCTCTATTTCGTATCCTAAAATCAATGTAGTATCATCAATTGCCCCATCTTTTAATTTAATCTTAACATTTTCACTAACAACCTCATCATTAAATTTAGTTGAATTTTCTTCATACTTACTATTAATACCTAATTTACTCAATATAGGTGAAATAATTGTTTTTGTTCCATTAACATGAGCATATGTGCAACCTCCTACAAAAATTACCAACATAGCACATGCAGCAATTGATACAGATTTTAGATATCGTCTAAACTTATATACCTTATGATTATCATCAATTTTATTTTTTCCAAAATCAGAAAAAAGCTTATCTATTTTTTCTGGAATGTATGTATCCGATTTCATTTGTTTTTTTAACAATTTATCAAATTCTTCATCTTTCATTTTAAAACTCCTCCTTTCCTAATTTATTTTTCAAAAATTCTCTAGCACGTGATAACCTTGATTTCACAGTTCCTACCGGAATATCAACTATTTCTGAAATTTCATTTACAGAATAATCATCATAATAGTAAAGAATAGTAATTAATTTCAAATCTTCATTTAAGCTTTCTATCGCTAGTCTTATTCCATATTGATCAATATCATAAACATCATTTCTTGAATTATTAAGATTATTTTCCATACTTTCATCAAAAGGAACAATATTATTCTTATTTTTTCTTAATAAATCATAGCATTTATTAATTACAATTCTTGTAGCCCATGTTGAGAAAAATTTCAAATCTTTTAATTGCCTAAAATTCTGATAAATACTCATTAAAGCTTCTTGCAATGCATCATAAACATCATCATCGTTTTTTAATATTGCTTTAGCAGTTTTATAAAATCTAAGCTTATTTTCCTCTATAAGATTTGTAAAACTATTTAATTCAATACTCATTTTTTTTAATCCTTTCTATATTCTTACCCATTAGACGATACATCTTTTAATTTGGTTCAACTTTTATTAAAATTATATATATACTTCTTTATTAATTCAAATCGAGTAGAGGATAACACTTAGTGTGTTTTTCCCCTCTCTCACCACCACTCAAGCGGTTCTCGCAAGTGGCGGTTCAATTTATATTAAATATGAACTTTTTCATATTGGTCTAGTAGGAATACTAGACCTCTTTTTCTTAATCTTTCATTATTTATTGCAAACTGTATATATCTAGTTTTGCATATTTGATAATAACCTTTTCTTGTATTTGCACAATTAAATGCTATTTCAAATGGGACTCCTAATTTTTGTAAGCTTTCACATTTCTTACGTATCTTTTTCCATTGTTTCCAAATTATAACTCTTATTCTTACCCTTAGGTGTTCATCAATTTCAGTGATTTTATTTTTCATATTTGCTATTCTAAAGTAATTTACCCAACCTCTAACAACATAATTTATTTTCTTAATTCTATTATCTAAGCTAATACTCAAACTTCTATCGGTTAACTGTTTTAGTTTTCTTACTAGTTTTTGATATGATTTTAGGTGTGGTTTTGGTTTCCATTGTCCTTTTGGACTTTTCCAAAAACTAAATCCTAAGTATTTCGTTTGTGTTGGTCTTGTTACCTTGCTCTTTTCTGCATTTACTTTTAATCCTAGTTTCTTTTCAATAAATTTTGTTATTGATGCCAAAACTCGGTTTGCTGCTTTTTCACTTTTAACAAGTATTATACAGTCATCAGCATATCTTACAAAGTTTAGTCCTCTTGCCTCAAGTTCTTTATCTAGTTCATTTAACATTATATTACTTAATAATGGGCTTAGATTTCCTCCTTGTGGTGTTCCTACTGTTGTTGCTTTAACTATTCCTTTTTCCATTACTCCTGCACTTAGATATTTTCTAATTAATGACACCACATCTCCATCAGCTATTGTCTTTCCTATTATTGTTATTAATTTATCTTGATTTACTGTGTCGAAAAATTTTTCTAAGTCAATGTCCACTATCCATTCATATCCATCATTCAAATATTCCAATGCCCTAATTACTGCTTGTTCACAGCTTCTATTAGGTCTAAATCCAAAACTATTATCATTAAATTGCTTTTCAAAAATTGGGCTTATTACTTGAGATATTGCTTGTTGTATTATTCTATCTGTCACTGTTGGTATTCCTAGATTTCTCATTTTACCATTTTCTTTTGGTATTTGGACTCTTTTCACAGGTTGCGGTTTATATTTTCTTTTTCTTATTTGGTTTATTATTCTGTCTTTGTTTTCTTTTAAGTAATCAAATTCTTCTTCTACTGTTATCCCATCAGCTCCTGCTTCACCTTTGTTTGCTACAACTTTCTTGTATGCCTTGTTTAAATTGTTTTGATTAAGAATTTCTTCTAAAAGTTCCATATCTGTTTCCTCTTTTTCTTTCCGTAGATAGATAAAATATTGGATTTTGAGTAACCCTCTGAGATACGCTCATACTCTCCTCATTAACACATTCTAACTATTATCTATCACTAAATTTTTCGGTAGTGAAAACACTACAAATTGTTCAGTCCTTCGAAAAAAAAATTTTTCCTACTATGACCTCTGCTGACTTCTTGTGATAAACCTTTTTCGACCATACTTCATTCTATGTACTCCTCGTCGTTTCCTAACTACTCTATGCTCACAAGACCTCACAGGGTAAGCCGTTTAACTTTCCTCATTTACTCGCTTGATTTACTATACAAGGTTACGTATATCTTTTGGGCTTTGACTTGTTGTGCAGTCTTCCCCTCTTGCATAGCCTTAATATCAAGTTTTTGTACATCGAGCCATGATTTTGATACACACTTCCTCCACTTCCACCTCACGATGGATAGCTTGTGTTTCTCTAATTGGTTGGCGATATATACCTCCAATACGGGCTCTCACCGATTAGCTAAACGACATGCCTGTCGCACACAAAAAGCAGAAAAAACAAATTGTTTCTCCTGCTTCTTTATTAATATTTATAACAATAATCCAAACATACCCAACCACTTGGTGAATATCCCCAATTGTTTATAATTTTTGAAACTGTAAAAACAACACCTCTTCTATATCCATTACATTCTCCACCCAATCTACGATTTTGAAGTCTTGCATTAGAAGAAAGTTGATAATACCTTTTACTACTATAATTCGTTGAAGGGCCATTTCTCACATTAAGGACACTAGATGTAACTCTATATCCACCTACTGAATATTTTTCACCTTTCTCCTTATTCGTATAATTAGATGTTGAACTAACTAAATAATCAGATCTAACCCACTTTCCAGCACCTATTCTTGACCAATTACCTGAGGTTTCATAAACAGTTATTTGTTCGCCATTTCTTATTGCTCCAATTCTATTTCCATTAGGTGAACTTCTAATATTTAAACCGCCATTTGCTTTAACATACCTTGTATATGGCTGTACAACTACTGGCTTAATATTATTTTCTTGAACATTTTCATCATGCTTATAACAAAAGAAACCTTTTGCGTTCGCATAATTTCTAAAATTTTGTACAGATACATACACTGTATTTCCTACAACTGTTACTTTTCCTCTTCTTGTACTTGTTTCAAATTTTCCAGCATATAAATAAGGATCATATATTTTTATAGTATCTCCATCTATTCCAGTTAAAACAATAATATGTCCTCCAGTTGTAAATAATCCATTTCCTACAGAAGCCACAACATAATTATTATTTCTTAATAACTCAATTGCTCTTTGAAAATTAGTTGTTTCAGAATACCCAATGTCAAATTCATCAGCTATTGCTCTAAATGCACTCCAATAAGTTCCATTATTAGCACTTCTGTAACCATATTTCACAAACAAATCAGACATTACATCAGGAGTTATTGCACCTTTGCAAGCAGTTACAATCATACTAGCACTCGTTGGTCCACAACCACTTGAACCAATTGTTTGAGATACATTTCCTGTAGATGAATATCTTTTATTTCTCCATCTATTATCAATTTGAGAATAATAAGTTAAACCTTTATAATTACCCAATGTCACATTCCAACTTCTAGCCTTATCACCCTCGTATGCAATATCTCCTTGCAATTCGAAACCTTCATCTTCTACCTCTTGTTCTAGATTTTGTTCATCAATTTCGTTTCGCTCAATAATCTCTGCAGTCTTCAATTCTATAATTTCTTCTTCTGTCATTTCATAAAATTGTATTTCATTATTAATTACATTCTGCATTTCATCTATCGAATTATTTAAATTTTCATTTTTTATAACTATTCCTGCTAAACACTTTAAAATCAATAAACAGCCTAAAATTATAACTATAATTAAACTTTTCTTATATTTTTTCATTTTTTCTCCCTTCACTATAATTTATGAAAAAAAGCTAGAAAACGATTTCTTAAAATCGATTTCTAGCTTTCTCAATATTTTATTTTTAAATTTTTACTTTATTCTCTTTCCTTGCACTAAAGGATTTAAACTTCTTATCTTTATATTTGGTAAACAAATACTTGGGATTTCATCTAATGTTATATTTTCAAATTTATCAAAATACTCAAGTAATTTTGAATCATTAACGCTCTTTAACCTGTAAATTAAATCCTCTTCATTAAGCACATATAAATCTTCATATGTAATATATTTATTATCAATTCCATATTTAGTTATAGCTGCTAAAAGTTCCATCATATAATTATCCTCATTAGAATGACAATAAAGATCAATACTCTCACTAATTTCTAAAACTTTATTTGCAACACTTTTCGTCTTAAATCCTATTTCATTATCAAAAATTTCTATATCATTTATAATATTATCTATAACTTCATAATCCACATTTTTTGTCCAAGCAATTCCTGTAAGTATTACTCCGTCTAATCTATCTGCACATACTTTGGGTCGATTATTATCCACGATATTATATTGCTTAAAATCAATAATATTTTCAATTTCAATATCATCTTCCTTCAAACACTTTCTCAAATACGTATCATTTTTTAATATTTTTTCCGTATTCTCTTCTGTACTTTCTTGATTAGCATAATCCTTATTCATATAATCTATTACATGTGAAAAACAAGGAGTAGCAATATCATGAAATAATCCTGCCAAAGTTGCTTTTTTATCTTTTGTACATTTCCAAGTTAGCAAAGCAACTGTTAACGAATGATCATATCTTGTAATCTTTTCTTTAAAATTATATATATGCTTTGACGCATAATCCATTCCACAAAAATAGCATATCTTCTTCAATCTCTTTAAACAGGGAACATTCAAATATTTATTTAGAAACTCGGGTTTATTACTATATTCTAATTTATTCAAATAAAATTCAAGTAAAGATTCTTCCATTTCTTCTCATACCTTTCAGTATTTTTTATTATATTTTAAATTTTGCATTTTACTTATATCACAAAATCAGCATAAAAACAATTATTCTAATAAACCTTGTAACTTTTTTATCTATCTTTAAGCATAAAAAAACACATAACCAAAGTTATGTGTTTGGTGCGTTAGCGGAGGACGTATTCGAAAAATGTCTCGCACAAAAGCACCTTATTATCCGTTTCAAAATCAGTTATAGCAATAGTTTCAAAGATATGTATACCCATATTGGTTTTTTTGTCTATCACTATGTTTTTAATTTAACATAAATTTTTGTATTTAGCAAGGAAAATTTTACTTTTTAATAAAATTCTCTGATTTTTTTCTCAACAATTTTCTTATACCATATATTTTGATACTTTTATACTACTATCTTCTAGTTTTATATTCATATATTTAAACCTATCATTTTCAAATAATTTTTCTACTACAAATACTATACTATATTTTGCTCTAGTAGCGGAAACATAGTATTTACAAGGAGAGTCTAAACTTGTTCTCTTCTGCAAAAATTCCTTATATTTTTTATTTGGAAATATTGCAACTCTATCAAATGTCATTCCTTTGCATTGTCCAAAATTTAATGAATCATAATCTGTTTTTGTTCTTGCATCAAATTTTAAAACTTGAGGTTTATACATTTTAAAGTACTGTTCAAAATCTTTTTTATCTAAAAGATATACTCCTTGATTTTCTTTGTTATATATTGTATCTGATTCTATTTTATTGTTGTCATCAAATATACTATTTGAAAACTCACATATTTCCTTTCCAAATCTTCTAGTTTTATTATTGAATCTTAATGTTATTATGCCATTTATTTCTAATTGTTTAAAATAATCTATAAAATATATTCCTGTTACTTTTTTATTCTTTTTAGCATTATATGTAGTATATGTTGATTGCTTAACATCACCAACACATTGTACACTTATTTTAGAATTAAAAAGTAAGTTTAATATCTCTATATCTTCGCCAGCCAAATCTTGTATTTCATCAATATAAATATGGGAATAAATATCTTCTAATCTTTGTATTACTTTACTATTTGAATTTACATTACTATCTATTGCAAATTCACTAACAGTATTAGACAATATATTATTATTAGAAAGTATATAGTGTTTAGGTGTTCCTCTAGAACTAAAATTAATATATCCATATTGATGATTGAAATCTATTGAGTTTATTATATTAATTCCTTTTAATATTGAACTTTGATATGGTTTTACTAACTCTCTCAATAAAAATTGAAACCATGACAAAATAATAACATTCTTATCTATTACACCATTATTTTGTTTTTTGTATTCCTTTTTAATTGAATCAATACCTTTATTAGTATAAGTTGTAATTAAAATCTTTTTGTTCGTTGTTTTTGCATTTTCTATTACTTCTTTGCAAATGTCATGCGTTTTTCCAGCTCCTGCAGCAGCCATAATAACAGCATTATTCGATTGCATCTAATATATATTGAGGATATCTTATATTTTTTTCATAATCAAAAATCCTCATACTCCATTCTGTTTTATTATTTTCCATAAAGTTATTTATTTCTTCTCTTGTTTTTCCTTTCATTGATCCATTTTTTGATATTCCATCAATGAAATCATCCAAAATCTCGCCATTTATAGTATTGGCTGCTAAAATACTTGGCTCTAATGTATTTAAAGTTTCATCTTTTTCATAACAAATTCTTATATTTCTTTTTCCTATATATTTATCATATTTTTGTGTAATATTTTCATTTATATTACCATCATTATCTGTAACTAAAGTTATTTCTTTATTTACTAATATAGCAATATCACAGTATCTCTTAAATGCTAATGCATTTACTGCAATAATATCTATTCCATCATTAATCGGTAATTTGTGGTACTTATCTTTATATGCCCTTTGTATAATCAAGTCATCTGCTGGTCCTTCAACTAAAATTACTTTGTTCGCTAAAATAACTCTTAAGGTATCAAAACCTGGTAATTTTTTAAAGTATTCTCTTGTATCATCATCTAAATTCTGTAAACTATTCACATTTCCATTATGTACTATGTGTATATTTTGTAAATCTAATTTATTTGCTATATAACTACTATGTGTTGCAATAAAAATTTGCTTATCTTTGTTTTCTTCAATTTTAAAAATTAGTTTAGCCATATTAGTATAAGATAAATTGTTTTCAGGTTCTTCAATAATAAGTGTACTAACTGTCTCTTTATTATTTTGCAATGCTAATTCTATCTTCATTGAATTTCTACTTCCAAATCCTATATTATCAAACGGTATATTATTAACTGCTATCTCAATATCTTCTTTCCAATTATCAACATTCTCATCTTTTAAATTAATACTTATACTTTTTTCATTCAATTTTACATTTTCTTTCAATTTTGAATTTAATGCTTGTATATTTGGTATATTATTAAAACTCATTATGCTTTTTCTATATTCAGACCTTAACATAACTTTATCTTCATCTGATAAAAATTGCTCCATATTTTCTGAAACAAATCTATTTAACAAATTATTATAGTCTCTTTTTGAAGCATCAATTGTTGCAACTTTAAATGGTAAATACTTGCTAGTAATACTATTTCCATGAAAGCCAATAAATTCAATTTTGTAAAATTCCAGTGGTATATCAAGTATCTCACCTTCTTTTAATTTTCTCTTATAAATATCCGCATTATCTTGATTAAATGTATAATAAAATGCTATTCCTGGACAGTCTTCTCCCAATGTATTATTTGTTCCTCTAAATTCAGAATCTTCTTTATTTTTACAATAAGCTTCTATCATTATTTCTGGCAATTCAGCATATTTTCCACTTTTTATGTTTTCTATATAATTCTTTCTTACTTCATAATTAAAAAAATTAGCTGTAATTTGTCTATCTATAAAATAGCCATTAATTTTTCCTGTTGTTATTAAATTTACAATCTCAAGAATAGTACTTTTTCCTGCATCATTTTCACCCACAAAAATATTTACATTATCATTTAAATGTATGGTTTTTTCTTGAAATATTTTATAATTCTTCACTTTTATTTTATCTATTACCATATTAATATATACTCCATATTATTTCTATCTTCTGATTCCACACTGTGGAACCACTCTATTCTTTATCTTCAAATTCTTCCTTTTGTTTTTCAATTTCTCTCGCTAATTCTTCTTCTGTTGGTAAATATAATTGATATTTTGATGCAAATAAATTCTTATTATCATTAAGAACAGAATATTTTACTATTGTATCTTTTTTATCTGAGCATAGTATTATTCCTATTGTCGGATTATCATCTTCTGACTTTATTTCATTATCATAGTATCTAACATAAAAATCCATTTGTCCAATATCTTGATGGGTTAGCTTGTCTAATTTCAAATCAATTAAAACGAAACACTTTAGTACATAATTGTAAAATACTAAATCAATATAAAAATTATCTCCATCTACATCTATTCTTTTCTGTCTTGCCACAAACGAAAATCCTCTACCTAATTCTAATAAAAACTCTGAAATATGTTCAAGTAAATTAGATTCTAGGTCTTTTTCTAAAAATCTTCTATCTTTAATGTCTAAAAATTCTAAAACATAAGGATCTTTAATAAAATCTTGCACTTTCTCCTTCTTCTCTAAAATATTTATTTCATCTTTTACTTCTTCTTTATGTTCTTCACTTGTTGATAAAAGCCTTTCATAATAAAAACTGTTTATTTGTCTTTCTAATTGTCTAACACTCCAATTTGATTTTATAGTTTCTTCCAAATAAAAATTTCTTTTAGCCTCATTATCTATATTCATTATTAAACGATTATGGCTCCAACTTAATTGGTTACACAGTGTGTAACCACCTTTATAAGTTAAATAAAATTTTTTCATTAATTTCAAATTAGGTACACTATAACCTTCTCCAAATTCTCGTGTCAATTTTTCTGAAAAAGACTTTAATATTTTATTTTGAGAAGCTTCTAAATGATATTCCTCAATTAATTCATTAATCGTAGAGCCTATAGCATAATATAATTCTACCATCTCATAATTTATATTTTTTATAACATTTTGTTTTGTCTTTAAAATCAATAAATTTATTCTATTGTAGTAGTTTCCAAATACTTCATTTTGTTTTACTATATCACTCATCTTTCACTCTCCTATATCATCTACATATTTTCGATTTGCTCTTTTAATAATTCTAATGCAGACATTTCCATTAATGCATCTAAATCACCATTTTCCGCCCATTCAAAATATTCAAATTCAGTTCCTCCATCCTTTTCAGAACAAGTATATTTCACAAAATAATCACCATTTAATTTTTTTAATGTAAATGTCTTTGGTGGTTCAAATTCAATCATCTCATATTTATTCCATTCTTTACTATTTACTCCAATATTTCTCAATTGTGTTCCTAATTTAACTGGTCTTTCCTCTGGAATTTCTTCTTTAATTTGAATAATCCACTTTGGAACATTATTTGACTCTAACGAATAATCAAATACTTCTTTTACAGGTTTGTTAATAAATATTGTTAATTTGTTTTCTCTCATTGTTCACTCCTCCTTAAATATAACTTACTATATCTTCAAATGCGTCATATCCACTTTCACTATTTATATGTCCTGCATTTGATATTAAAATTTGCTCTGTTGCAATCTTATTTGCAAAATCTTTTTCTACTTCATATTTTACATATGGATCATTATCTGAATAGAAACATATTATTTCATTTGCATATTGTTTTACATCTACTAAGTTGTCAAAATACATTGTCTTATTTACTGTATCATATTCCTCATTTATTCCTAAATAGTTGTTAAATCCACATACAAATATTAGTTTTCTTACTTGTACTTTATTCTCTACTAAAAATTTGCTAACAAATACTGGCGCAATACTATGTGCTATTATTGTTGTTTTTTCATTGATTAATCCTAAATCTAAATAATATTTAAGTAATTTACTCCAATTTTCATAATTTTGATATCCAACTCCTATTGGAAATTGTGGTACATATACTTGTTTTCCATCTGTTGTTATAAAATCTTGTAACCAACTAAACCAATTTTCAAATGGACTCCCAAAACTTTCATGTATTATAAAATAATTTTCCATTTCAATTCCTCCAATTGTTTTTTTGTTAATTTCTATCTTTTAAATATTTCTTTACAGTTTCAGTTACTTCATTATGTATTTTTCCATTACTAACAACTGCTCCATTTATACTTTCATCATATCTTTGTTTATTTCCAAATAAATCTGTAACTGTTCCACCTGCTTCTTCTACAATCACTTTGACTGCTGCAATATCACAATTTTTATGTTTTGTACCTGGAAAAATAGCAATAGTAAAATCTCCAGAAGCTACACACATACAAGCTCTTATAATACTTCCTAATCCAATAATATATGTTTTATTTCCTAATTCTTGTAATACTTTAGATATATTATAGTCTGCTCCTGGCCATAAATCATAATGACATACTGTTTTCATATCATCTAATTTGTAATCATTTACAGTTATCTTTTCTCCATTTTTATATGCACCTTGACCTTTTATAGCAGTATATAAACTATCAGTAAATGGGTCATATACTACTCCAACTTTTGATTCTCCTTTTATAACTAATGCTAATGAAAATACTGCTACTGGAATATGTCTAGCATACATTGCTGTTCCATCAACTGGATCACATACCCATACATAATCACTTTTACCAAACTGTTCTTCTTCGCCATCTACTGAATGAGAAGGATATTTTTCTTTAACTTGTTTTATTAAGTATGAATTTATTTCTGTGTCTGCCAGTGTTACAATAGTTTTATCTCCTTTATAACTTGCGCCATTATTCTGTGTAAAATATTTCATCATTACTTCGCCAGCATATTTTGCTATATCTTTTGCAAAGTCTAAATATTCTTCTAATGTTTCCATGTTAATTCCCCTCCATTTTCATTGCATCACTTATAATCACTTTTTGATTTTCAAAATTTGCTTTTGTTACTGGTATTCTTGAATACATTTCAGTTCCTAAAAAGTAATTTAATGTATCAAATGACTTTAATGTTTCTTCTGTTCCACTACCACTTCCACCTGCACAAGCAATGCAAACTATTTTCTTCCCTTTTATTTTTGAATTATCATTGAAAGCATCACATCTTTTTAATCTATCAAAAAAAGTTTTAGCTGATTCACTCATCTCATGAAAATATACTGGAGTAATAAATACATATGCATCAAAATTTTCCAAATATTTATAAATCTCATTGAAATCATCTTTTTGTATGCAAATATGTTCATCTAAGCAAATTCCCCAACCTCTTTTTCCACATGCAAGACATTTTTTTATATTCTTTTTATTTATACAAATATGTTCATATTCATATTTTAATGTTTTTAATTGTTTTTCGCATTCTTCTACACAGGAAAAAGTTAATCCTATTTTATTTGGTATAAAACTATCTTCATTGACTTGGTTACTGCTGAAACTTAATATTAAAACTTTCATATTTAACTCCTATTTCTACACAATTTGCACTTGTATTTTTATTCTATTTCAATGCTCTCATCATTCTCTAATATTTCATACTCAACTTCATATTTTTTAAACATCTCTTTTATAAAGTCAAAATCTGGTGGAAATGCTGGATTATCCATATGAATTGGAATTGTTAGCACTGCTCCTACTTCTTTTGCATATAAAGCTGCTTCAAATGCTGACATAGTTAGTCCATATCCCGTTACTGGAATGCATAGAATATCTGCTTTATAGTCATTTTTAAAACAAATTGTATCACTTGTTGTATATAATCTGTTTTTTCCATCATCTATAATATATCCTACATTTTCGTGTACCTCTTTTGCACCTTTTAATAATGGTTGGTATCCATGTATTGCATGTACTACTTCTATTTTTATATTCTCTAATTCTATAATATCATTTTCTTTAATAATACTTATTTTTAAACTTTTATTTGCTTCTGCAACTTCTTTTGTAGCATATATTATTATATTTTTATTTAGCTTTTCTAATATTTCAGTATTACAATGATCTGGATGTTTATGTGTTATTAAAATAATATCTACATTATTCCAAGTATCAAAATATTCTTCTTTGTATTTTAATGTTCCTGGATCTGCTAAAATTTTCTTTCCTTCCGCTTCTATTAGCAAACATGATTGTGGAAATTTTGTAATTTTCATAATTTTTCAAACCTTTCTTTAACTTTTATTTTTTCTATATATTTATATCACAATTTTCAATATTTTCATAGCTTTTTATTGATATTTCCTTATAAATAGTTGAAGGCTGTTATCTTTATTATAACAACCTTTATTTTTCTATCTTGCGTTTCTGTCTTTTTTCTTTGTTTTAGTAATATCTTCTTGCCCATTTTTCATTTGCATTTCAATTTTGATAACTTCTTTAACTTTTGGTGTATCTTCTAAAATCCAATTAGCTATTTTTAGATTCTTTCTATACTTATTTAGCATTGTAGTGCATTCATTTTGCTTTTCTTTATATTCTTCTATTAAGTTATCATCTTTACAATTTCTTAGCTTATTTCTGTATTTTTGTCTTAAATTAGTAACACTATCAATATCTTTTTCAGTCTGTGTAATATAGCTTTTTACATCTTCTGTTATTTTTAGTTTTTCGCGTACAATAAGTCTAATTTCATTAGAATATCGTTCCATTTTTCTTATTTCTTGTTTCATTTCTGAAGATAGTGGTTTATAGTTTTCTCGTTTTGGTAGTAATCCTAATAAATGAAATAGCAGTAGAAATAGCACATCAATTCCACTCATTTTACTAATATCTTTGAATTTGCCTTTATATTTATAAACTTTGAATCTCTGCTTTTTCTTTTTAGGATGTATAAATTCCATATATCTATCTTGATAATAATAAGGGTTGTGTTCAACTTTGTTTGCAATGTTCTTTGGTAAATATTCTTCTCCTAAATGATACATTCTTACTGCTTTTTTATCATTTATTGAGCGAATTGTTGGGTATTTTCTGCTGTACTCATCATTGATTATATAACCCTTTTTTAACATTATCTTTTTAAACTGCCCGTAATTTATACACATTTCCATTGTTTCATCAATAGCTTGTCTTATTACATTATACTTTGTTGGTTCTCCTCGTTTTTCTGCAAAATATATACTTCTTGGTGTTTTTCCTGTTGGCTTTTCAATAACTGTTAGACCATATTCTCTGCATAGATTATCTGATAACTCTCTGAAATGATAATATGCTCCTTTGTTACAATTAAACTTTTTACCTGTAAACATATTAACGGAATTTACTACAAAATGATTATGATATGTGCCTGTATTAAAATGTGTTGCAACTACTACTTGATATTCGCCCCACATTTTTTCTGCAAGTTCTACTCCAATTTTGTGTGCTAATTCTGGCGATACTTCTCCTGTCTTAAAACTTTGGTATGCGTGATATGCAACATTTCCTGTGGTCTTATCAAATCTATTTTGTACTGTTATCATTTCTTCATAGGCTGTTTGTGCATTACAATTTACTCCTGTTACATACATAGTTTTTTCATTATTATCAATAGTCTTTTCTTCATTTTCTGCATATTTTAATACTTGTTTCAAATCAGAAAATGTTGTCTTTTCTGGATTTTTTGCATAGCTTATTACTCGTGATATACTATCTTTAATTGCCCATATTTTCGTTGTTGCCATCTACATCATCTCCGTTTTTTATAATTATAAATATCTAGAAAATCACTTTGCATTTTTGTTATTTTCTCTTTTATTTCTTCATCATTCATATAAGAAAACTCATTTTTTAGTTCAACAATTCCATTGTAAATTTTACGAAGTTCTTCATCTGGTATTGAATAAATTTCTTTTTGTAATCCTGCTTTTCTTAAATAAGATGATAAATTCAAGTTGCTCTTTTTAGCATTCCTTTGTAATTTTTTCTTTTCATTTTCACTCACTCTAACATTAATTCCTATTGTTCTATTTCTCATAATTTTTCACTTCCTTTTTCATAAATTTTTGCTCTATTTTTTTATAAAATTTTTCTTAAAATCTTTTAATTCCTTATACAATTTTTAATCTATTTTTTTAACTTTTTATTTCATAAGGTAGGGGTTATAGGGGAAGATTTTTCCCATTTCAGCTTAAGCTGTCGGTTTTGTGGCAATACAAAACTTATGCTCGCTATACTTATAGACATTAAATTTGGCAATACATTTGTCTGTTTGCTCCTACCTGTAATTTCTTACACATATATTAGTTCATTTAATATAATTTCTTCTGCTGTTTTTTTAAAATTATTCATCATGCTAATCCAATAAAGTTGGTCTGTATTTTTCATTTCTTCTGTTAAATTATTTTGTTGTTTTAATTGTTCAATTATAATGTTAACTCTTGTTTGTGCTGTTTCTTGAATCTCTTTTAAATGTTTATTCAATATTCCTTTTGTAAACATTATCATATATTCTGCTTTCTTATTTTCTTTTAAAAATTTTAGTCTCATTCTTCCATATTTATTTAATATAATTTTTTCTTTTTCTAATACCAAGTTAGGCATATAATAATCTCCAACTTTTTTATATTCAATTCCATATTTATTATCAATATTATTTTCTTTTAATTTTTTATTTTCCATTTTCAATTTCTCCATTTATTAAAATTTTTTAGCTAACTTGTTCTCGCTCTTTTATTCTTATTGCTCCTACAATTCTATTTGGCTTTTGCTGTGGAAACTTTTTATTATCAGTTATTAGTTCAACTAATTTAAAAAGTTTTTCTCCATTATTATTTGTTTCATCTATCGTAAGATATTTTTTCTGATAGCCTTTCTTTTGTTCATCTAGTCTTGCTACTTCATAATAAGATACTTCGTAATAGTCATTTAATCTTTCAATATATTCTTGTAATTCTTGCTTGTCCATCATAACTGTTGTTCTAACTACTTTATCTTTTTCATCTGCAATAGTCATATCAAACATTCCATTTTGCATTAACTGGTATATCTGGTTAATAAATGTTCTTCTTAATTTCATATTTACTAACTTATAATTACCTCTACTATCTTTTTCAACTGTAATACTTTCTAAAAACTTTGAAATAAATTCTTGTTTTTCTTCTTTATTTTTGTTTTTCCATTCTGCCATTAGCATATCGAAAAATTTATTAGAACGAATTAGCTTTTCTTTTTCTACATCTCTATCTGCCATTAAGTACTGTGGGCTAAAACTTTGTTTATTCAAATCAATAGTTTCTATTCGTTTTTGTTCTAATAACTCTAACTTTTCGTCAATAGCTTTATATTCTTTTGAAAATTCTTCTACATCAACGATTTCTTTTAAATAGGCTTCCTTTATTCTATTTTTTTGGTTTCTTAATGTGTTTATTTCTTTATCGAGTTTATCTGTGTTTTTTTCTTTTTTATCTGCTAAAACAGGGTAGAAATACTTTTTTACTGTCATATCATATTCTATTAAATCCATTATCATTGGCATAACTTGTTCTTCTATTAAATCTTCGCGGAGATAGAGCTTACAGTCTGAACAATGATAATACATATATTTTTTCTTCTTACCACCTGTTCCTTTACTGCTCATCAACTTGCCACATTTAGGGCATTTCATTTTTTGCATAAAGATATAAACTCTATCTCTACAATATGCTCTCTGATTTTTTTCTTTTTGTATTTGCACATCTTCAAACATTGCTCTTGTTATAATAGGCTCTACTACGTTAGGATATATTACAGGCTCTTTTCCTTGTTCTTTTGCTACTCTTTTAAATCGTTCATAATCTCCTAAATAGATTTTGTTATTGATTATTTTTTCTATGGTAGAATCGTCCCATTTTTTAGGCTCTAAAACTTTTTCTTCATTTAGAATATTGGCTATTGTTTGATAGCTTTTACCTTGTAAATATAGATTAAATATTCTAATAATAACATCTTTTGTAGTTTCATCAATTATTACTTTCTTTGTTTCATCTCTTTTGTAACCTATAGGGCAAGTTCCTGGTATATGTCCACATTTTATTGCACCTGTTAGACCGAATTTTGTTCTTTCACTTACTATTTCAATTTCTAATTGTGATAAGACAGTTAGCATCCTTACGAAAAATCTACCGATTAGCCGTGCTAGTATTTACATCATCTCTATCACAAACAAGATAGCAATTATGTTTTTCCAAATCTGATATTAACACCTCTAAATCACGAACACTACGAGTAACTCTGTCTAATTTATAAGCTACAATATAATTGATTTTACCTGCTCTCATATCTTCTAGCATTTGCTGAAATGCTGGTCTGTGTTCCATATCTTTTGCACTAATTCCTGCGTCTTTATAAACTTTGTAAATTTTATAATCTTTATATTTACAAAGTTGTTTTAGTTTTTCCTCCTGTTCTCCTAAACTAAATCCTTCCCTTGCCTGATCTTCTGTACTTACACGAATATAAATTCCTGCAACATTTCTTTCTTCATTCATTACAACATTACCTCCTTCTTTTAATGAATAATAGAAAGACACCAAAAAAGTGCCACATAGCATATCAGGTTAGCTATTGACACTTTAAAGTTTTTATTTATTGTTTTAACTATCTCTATTTTTTCTTTTAAACATAATTAATAAATCAATATAGTACAATTTTTAAAAACTCTAAAACATCAATTTTTTTGACTTGCTATGTTATGTATTCATTAAATTTTGATAGTGGATATTTGTTTTCCAAACTATCTATGTAAAAGTAATCTTGCTCATTAAAGAATAAGTACAGCTTATCTTTAATAATTACTCTGTGTGGCTCTACATACGCTAAATTGGTATGCTCCACAATTCTTAAGGTACCATTGATAATTTCTGGTTTTACCTTTTTCATTTTGCAAGTCCATTCAATTTTAGAGAGTAATTCTTTACTCATATTGATTTCTTTTTTAATTATATGTAACATAATACCACAAAAACCTCCTTTTTTCAATATTTTTGGTCAAAAAAAGACCGTTTCTTTTGAAACGGTTTAAGATTTTTGTGTTCATCAAAATTTTTGTTGTCTTGGAATTAAGTTATATCAAGACTTTCAAAAAGTTCGATGAAAACTTGTCTTGGTGGGCAGGGATGGATTCGAACCATCGTAGACTCTCGTCGCCAGATTTACAGTCTGGTGCCATTAACCACTCGACCACCTACCCAAGATGGTGCGCCTTCAAGGATTCGAACCTTGGACCCACCGGTTATGAGCCGGTTGCTCTGACCAACTGAGCTAAAGGCGCATTTCTCAACTGCAAGACCTATTATAATTTAATACTTTAAATATGTCAAGACATTTTTTAATTTTTTTGAAAAAAATTAAAGGACTACCGCTTTTAGTAGTCCCTTAATCTATTTTTTATAAATTACTCTCTCCTCTTCCTTCTGGTAAAGCAGGAAATTCAAGGACAACTCTAATTTTCATTACATATCTAATTGTTCTAATAATTTTAGAATTTTTAAATCTTTGCCATAATGAAGGCTTAACATCAAATCTGGTCTCTTGCATATACATATCATTTAAAATTTGATCATCTTCTTTTTCTTGTTTAGCTTGCGCAAGAATAGGATTAACCTTTGCTTCTGCTTGAGGCTTAACAACTGTTGCAGCAGCAATGTTTGAACCACTCTTAGAAGAAGTTTTTGCTTCAGTTACATCAGCTTTAGCCTGAACTGGTTCAGCCTTAACAGGAGCAACTTTTACTTCTTGTGGTTTAACTTCAACCTTTTCAACTTTTTCTTGAACAGGTTCTGAAGAAACTTCTTCTACCGGTGCAGGTATATACTTCAAAGCATCAGCAATTTCAATTCCAATATAGCTTAAAGCCTTAGATTTATCTTCAATTCTTTCCATATCTATTTCTATATGGAAATTAGATTCCAAATTATTAATTCTAGCATCTATTAATTTTCTTGCAGATTTCTTTTCTTCATCATCAGTTCCTTGAGAAAGAATTTTTAAAGACTCACCAATATCATCAGAAAACTTAACTGATGCATTTTCAATCTCTTGTTCATATCCTTCTTCTTTCTTCAAAACCTTAGATAAAATAGTTTTTAATTCAAAAGCAGAACTAATATTTTTTTCTCTTTGAATTATTAATTCCTCAATCTTTTTAGTGTTCTCTTCAAATTGATTTGTTGCAAATTCAACTAAATCATAAGCAGCCTTATACACACTTCTTGGAAAATTCTTTTTCTTAGGATATTCCTCCAAGTATGTCTTAATTGATTCAACTAAATCTTTGAAGTAAGAATCTTCTTCTAGTTGAACAATTTGCTTTTTGCTCTTAGGATTTATCATCTTTTGAACTTTTTCTATATTAGACAATATCTTTTCTTCCGTGATTACCATCCTCACGTTTACTATGCCTTGTTTATGATTAAATAATTTATCAAATAATGACATTGTAAACTGACCTCCTTTAAATTTGTACAAACTCAAAATTTAACTAAATTCATTATACCGTTAACTAAAAAAAGATACAATTACTTTTGTATCTTTTTTCTATTACATTTTCGTTACATTTCTTGTTTCCCTAGGACTTTTTTGATTTCCTCATGTCGTTTTACTTTCTGAGTTGTTGTTTTAATTAACTCTTGATCAGTAACAATAATTTCTCTTATATATTTGTATGATGGCATAGTTTTATTAATTTCTTTAACATGCTCCCACATATATTCTTTTATTTTATCTTCATCATCAGTCTCAATTAACTCTTTCATTCTTTCTTTTTCATAAACTATTTCAGCATTAATCTTTGATTCTTTTTCATCAGCATTATTAGCAGGAACTCCATAAACAAAAGATTCTTTTACACCATCAATTCTACCAAGCAAAGCTTCAATTTCTTCTGGATAAATATTCTTCCCATTTTTCAACACAATAACTGTCTTTTTTCTACCAGCAATAAATAAGAAACCATCTTTATCAAAATATCCTAAATCACCTGTATGAAACCAACCATCAATAATCGCTTCCTTTGTAGCCTCTTCATCGCCATAATACTCAAGCATAATAGAGTCAGCTTTTGCAATTATTTCACCAATTCCATTTTCATTTGGTTCATCTATTTTTAATTCTACACTTGGGAAAGCTTTACCAACAGAACCAATTCTAGAATATTTAGGTTGTCCATTTCCTGCAGCTAAAACAGGAGATGTTTCTGTTAAACCATATCCCTGTGCCATATTAATTCCTAAAGCATTAAAACCTTTTTCAACTTCAGGATCCAAAGCAGCAGCACCATTAATAAACAATCTAACCTTTCCACCTAATAAATCATGAATTTCTTTAAATATTTTTCTTCTAGCATCTATATGCAATTTCATTAAAAAGTTGCTTATTTTCATTCCTTTTTCAACTTTTTTTAATTTACCTTTTTTAGCAATACCTCTCATTACCTTTTTATACATATTTTCATACAAAATAGGAACTGAAATCATTGCAGTAATTTGATATTCTCTAATATTATCAGCAATATGTCTTATTCCATCGCAATAACATATTGTTGCACCAGCATAAATTGGATATAAAAATCCAACAGTTGATTCAAAAGTATGATGTAAAGGTAAGAAAGAAAGCATTCTATCATTTGTACCTATATCAAACATTGAAGCAATATCTTGAAGGTTTGTACATAAATTTTTATGAGATAAAGCAACAGCTTTTGATTTTGCAGTTGTACCAGAAGTAAATAGCATTATAGACATTTTCTCAGCATCAATAGTTGCATCAACAAAGTCTTTATTTCCTCCTGCAAGTAATTTTTCTCCTTTTTTTATTAACTCTTTAAAAGATAAAATATCATTTTCATCTTTCTTTAAATCCATACAAATATAATATTTTAAATTTGAAGTTCCAGAATTCTTGACATCCTTCATAACATCAAGATATTTATCACTAAATATAATAGCATCAACTTCCGAACGTTCAATTAAACTTTTAATTTCATTTTCAGGTAAAGATTTATCCATTGGTACAACAATTCCCGTACCAGCAACAACAGCTAAATATGAAACAGCCCATTCATATCTATTTTCTGAAATAACAGCTATTCTCTTATCTTTTAAACCTAAATTAACTAACGCTGTTCCTAAAGCATTAACCTGATTTGAAAATTCTTTATAAGATATATCATTAAAAACTCCAGGTTCCTTAGTTTTAAATCTAAAAGCCGGCTTATCACCATATGTCTTTGCAGACTTATTTAACATATCCTTTAAATCTGTTATTTTAACATAATCATGTATCCCTTTACCCATTTTTATTTCATTCCTTCCTAAAAATACCACTTGCTACTTAACATCTCTTTTCAATCCATAAATCATTTTATCAAATTCCAAACATAACTCTTTAATATCTATTGGATTTCCTGACTTTATTTTATACATAAATCCAGCACACGTAAATGAAAAGATTTCAGAAGCAATAATACCACTATTACCATCTTTCAACTCACCACTCTGAATACCTTCTTTAACAATCTCTTCAATCTTGCCAATATAATCAGTTATATACTTTTGACACTTTTGATTTCGCTGATCGCTACCCCAGACCTGAGATAAATAAATAGTAATCAAATTTTGGTACTTAGTTATTATTCTCAATTGAAGCAACGCAACTGCTCTCAATTTATCTATTGAATTATTTAATTTTGAAATTTTTAAATCTATATTATTTATTAAAAGTTTTGTACCTTCTTCTAATAAAAAATTATAAATTTCTTCTTTGCTCGAAAAATGATAATACAAAGTACCTTTAGCAACACCAACTGTAGCAGTAATTTCCTCGACACTCGTAGCATCATAACCTTTTTCAGCAAACAATTTCATAGAAGTTTCGAAAATCTTTCTTTTAGTTTTATTCATAATTTATTTATCACCTATCATAAAAATATATATTATTATATATTTTTAATAATAAGTTTGCAATATTTTATTTTCAAAATCTGTAAATATGTTGATTTTAAGCATATTTGTTGACTTTGATAACAAAACGATTATTTCTTGTATTTCTGACCAAACCGTCAATTCTAAACTTTCCTTTGCCTCTAATAGTTACTATATCACCTTCAAAAATAGTCTTTGAAACCTTTAAAACCGTCTCATAATTAACAAATACTTTTTCGCTGTTTATATACTCATCTGCATTTGTTCTAGAACATCCTGCAAGTTCAGCAACAATATTATCAATTCTCATGCTAGAAACAATAATCGTACTTTCTTCAAATCTATCAATTTTTTGCTTAATATCATCTATAGGAATAATGTCAATATTTGCTTTTCTAAAACGAGTAAGTTCGCTCAACGACTGGATTATAAATTCTTTATTCATGTCAAAAGCAATTATATCAGCACCATAATCATCAACTAATATATCACCTATTTTTCCTCTATCAATTCCAATTTTTATAAGTGCAGACAAATAATTTTTATGTTCATAATTTCCTATTTGATCATTTTTAAGAATAATCCTAATTCCAGAAAGCACACTTTTAAGTGATTTTCTAACAAGTTCTTCTGTTAACTTTTCAGGATAAAAAACTAATATTTTTCTATCAGCATTTTCATTCACTCCATAGAAAAAAGCATTTTCAAGTTTCACATTTTTCTCAATAACACGTTGCTCTTTTTCATTTAAAAAATCTGTATATGTAATTTTATTTTTAGAATTGCAAATTTTCTTCTTATCTAAAACCTTTGCAATTAATAAATCATTTTCATCTATCATTTTATTTTCCAACAAACTCAACTATTTTCTTTGTAACACTTTCAACGTCTAATTCATATTTATTTTCAATCTCAGAAACTGAACCATGTTTTATAAAATCTTCTGGATATCCTAAATTTAAAACCTTGCAATCATTGTTTGCAATTACCACATCAACTCTACTTGCAAATCCAGTAGCAGAAATATTATCCTCCATAGTAGCAATTTTCTTAGTTTTTGAAATTGATTTTAAAATATTTTCTTCATCAAAAGGCTTCATAAATCTAGCATTAATAACTTCTGCATTAATTTCATTTTCTTTCAATTTCTCTGCAACTTCCATTGCATAAGAAACCATCTTACCAATTGCTAAAATTGTAACATCTTCACCTGGTTGCAACAATTCTGATTTTCCTAATTCAATTTTTTCAATTTTCTCTCCAAAATCATATGAACTCTCTGAGCCTCTTGGATATCTAATAGCCACTGGTCCATCAAAATTTACTGCAAATTCAAGCATATCATCCAATTCTCTAAAATTCTTTGGAGCCATTACAGTAAAATTAGGAACAGTATTTAAGAAAGATAAATCCAATATTCCTTGATGAGTATCCCCATCATTTCCAACAATTCCCGCTCTGTCAACACATACTACAACCGGCAACTTTTGAAGAGCAATATCATGAATTAGCTGGTCATATCCTCTTTGTAAAAATGACGAATAAATTGGTATTACAGGTTTCAAGCCATTCTTAGCCATTCCCGCAACCATACCCAGTGCATGTTGTTCTGCAATTTCAACATCAAAAAATCTATTTGGAAATTTTTTAGCAAATTCTGAAAGCCCTGTACCATCTTCCATAGCAGCTGTAACAGCTACAATTTTTTCATCTTTCTCAGCAAGTTTTACTAACTTTTCTCCCATAACCTTAGAATAATCTTTAGCAGATCCTTTTTTCTTTTCACCTGTTTCTATATTAAAAGGAGAAGTAGAATGATATTTATTAGGATTCTCCTCAGCATATTTATAACCTTTCCCTTTTTTAGTCACAACATGAATTAGAACAGGTCCTTCAAGTTCTTTACTTATATTAAATATACTTTCTAAATCCTCAATATTATGGCCATCTACAGGTCCTAAATATCTAAAACCAATATTCTCAAAAAACATCTTTGGAATAACTAATTGTTTAATACTATTTTTTAATTTAACAACTAATTTAACAATCCACTCTCCAACAACAGGGATCTTTCTAATAAAATTCTTTACAGAAACATTAGAATTTATATAAAGCTTCTTCGTTCTTAATTTTGAAAGCATTAAAGCAAGTCCACCAGTATTTTTAGAAATACTCATTTCATTATCATTTAAAACAACAATCAAATTTGTTTTACTAATACCAGCATCATTTAAAGCCTCTAACGCCATTCCACCAGTCATTGCACCATCACCAATCACAGCAATAACTTTATTATCTTCATGCAATATATCTCTTGCTCTTGCCATACCTAAAGCAACAGAAATTGATGTACTACTATGACCTGTATCAAAACTATCATATTCAGATTCCGATGTTCTAGGAAATCCAGCAAGTCCATCCATTTTTCTTAAAGAATCAAATTTATCTTTTCTTCCAGTTAGCATTTTATGAACATAAGTCTGATGTCCAACATCCCATACTATCTTATCTTTAGGCATATTAAAAACAGAATGAAGAGCAATTGTAAGCTCAACAACACCTAAATTTGAAGCAAGATGTCCACCATTCTTAGACACAACATCAAGAATTTTTTCTCTTATCTCTCCTGAAAGTTCTTTTTTTTCTTCAATATTTAATTTTTTTACATCCTCAGGCATATTTACCTTATCAAAAATCATATAATCCTCCTAAACAGCCAATAACGTTAATATTGTTACAATTACAGGAACTGTTATATTATCCAATCCTTTTATTGAAACCGCTTCCAAAATCGTTGAAATAACAGCAATACAAATAGCATCAAGAAATAAACACTTGATACCTATAATTTTTAATACTATAAACGAAATCACCAAACTAATAATAAACATAGTTAGTGAACCCGCAACACTTTTTACAGTATCACCTATTTTATACTTTTGGCTCTTTATCTTTTTTCCAACAATAGCAGCTAAACCATCTCCATATCCCATAATTAAAATACCAGATGCACCAACGATTGGGCAACCAACTCCATATGAAATAATTGAAGCAATCAACATAGACACAGCATAATATACCGTACCTAAACCATCATTTTTCTCACGTTCAATAGATTTTATCAATTTAAATTTATAAGATAATAAGTTTATGAAAACAAAAGCAATTGGTAAAACACAAGCAGCCCATATTGAATCAATAAAAAACAAATAAATGATCCACACATTTGACAATAAAATATGTACATATTTTCTACTAGCCTCTTCACCAAATTTATTAACAAACTTTGATGATACTATAACAAGTGTAATATATATTGCCGAAATTATAATTCCAATAAAATTATTCATTTAATCTTCTCCCAAAATTCGTAAAAATCAAACACATTATAACAAAATTTGCACAATTAAGCAACCTTTAGAGCAAAAGCAAATCTATGTATATTATTCTTTTTTTATTAAAGAACATTATATTTTATTTTCCAATGACGCGCAGTTTGAAAGTTTTTACCTAGCCTGCTAAACAAAGTTTAGTGGGCGGTAAAATCTTTTAGCAAGGAATGCAAAAATAAAATATAATGTTCTTTTAAAATATAAAAAGAATGAGTAAAAAATACTCATTCTTAACATTACTTTCTTCCTATTCCAATATACTCTTTATCCAGTATTCTCTTTCTCTCTTTCCAATCAGGCATAAACATAGCAATAAAATTGTAAAAATTCTTACTATGATTTTGAAATTTAAAATGAGATAATTCATGCAAAACAACATATTCAATACATTCCATAGGCGTTTTAATCAAATTCAAATTAAACGTAACCTTATTTTTCATTGGCATACAACTTCCCCATATAGCCTTTGTTTTTCTAACCTCTATTTTAGGCATCTTAACCCCATAATCCTTTAAGATCTTTTGATACTCAATAACAACTTTTTCAAAAACTTCTAATGCATATTCTCTAAGCCATTTATCATATACTCTACTTATGTATTCAGCATTATCTGCATACTTTTCTTTCACATAAATCTCAATAGTGTCATCCTTTACATTAACACCATTTACCGTATTCTTTATAATTTCCAACTTATACTTTTTTCCATGCAAATACACAGTTTCATCATTTTCAAATTTCAAATTCTCTTTTTCTTTTAAAACTCTCTCATAAAAATTTTGCTGTTTCTTTATCCAACCGCTCTTTTTTCTAACAAAATCTTTAGCAACATTCATTGACAATCTCATTGGAATTGACAATGTCACTGTTTTATCAACATTTACTTTTAAATTCAAATTCTTTATTCTTTTTCTTTGAACAAAAAAATATATTTTTTCTCCATTTATTTCAACAAACTCTTCCAAGCTTAACATCCTCTTATATCACTTATTTTTCTTGCCAATTCAAACGCTAAATAAGGCACCAATTTTTTCTTTTCAAAACTAGTTAATTGATTAAGACTTCTTTCATCCCATTCAACCGCATCCATATTGTCCCCTGCATAATAAAACGTAAAATAATCTAAATTCTTATATTTACAAACAGCAGCAATACACGCACCTTCCATCTCAACACAAACAGCACCTTGCTCTTTAAAATATTTAACCTTCTCCCTCGTTTCTCTAAAAAAGCCATCTGTAGTCCATGTTGCACCTTCAACAAATTCATAATTATTTTCTTTAAGCACTTGTTTAAATACATCTGTATATTTTGGATTTAGCTCAACCCAATCAGACTCAGTCATATAATGATAACTTGTTCCCTCATCTCTAAAAGCCTTATTAGGAATTATTATTGAACAATCTTCGATATTTTTATCCAATACGCCACAATTTCCAAAAATAATAAATGTATCAACTCCGTGAACATTTAATTGTTCAATATCTGAACTTATCCAAGGTCCACTTACACCTGCAAGAAATAATGTAAATTTTACATCCTTATATTTCATAATATACACCGGTCTTTGACAATTAGCACAACTAAGTGTACCAACCTTTTCACATAAAAACTTTTGAACAATATCATTCAATAAACATTCCGAAAGCACTCCTATTGCAATATGAGGTAAACTTAAATTCATATCATGTTTTCCATCTAATTTTCTAATTCCTGTTGGCTTAATCATTCCACCTTCTTTACTAAATTTTATCACATCATTCTCCTTTTCACATTACTTATAATTTGAAACTTCATTTTAAAATTTTAACTATTTAGCTTTTTTACAATACACTTATAATTTACTAATCAATTATTCTATCATTAAACCTTATATAACCTTCCTAATATATAATAAATCTGCAAATGCTTTCTTAATTTTTTACATTTGCAGATTTTTAACGTTGGCTGGGGTAGTAAGATTCGAACTTACGCATGTCGGAGTCAGAGTCCGATGCCTTACCGCTTGGCGATACCCCAATATAAAAACGAACTATATTTCAAGTTCGTTTGTTATTATATACTAATCATTAAAAATTAGCAATACATAAAATATAATTTTATTCCCATTCAATAGTTGCAGGTGGTTTTCCTGTAATATCATAAACCACTCTATTTACATGTTTAACTTCATTTACAATTCTTGCAGAAACTTTTTCCAAAACTTCATATGGAATTTTACTCCATGTTGCTGTCATAAAATCAGATGTCGTAACAGCTCTCAATGCAACAGTGTAATCATAAGTTCTCTCATCACCCATAACACCAACACTTTTCAAGTTTGTTAAAACTGCAAAATATTGATTAATATCTCTATCTAATTTAGCATTTGCAATTTCTTCTCTAAATATGTAATCCGCTTCTCTTAAAATACTTAACTTATCCTCTGTAATATCTCCAATAACTCTAATTGCAAGTCCTGGGCCTGGGAATGGTTGTCTGTAAACTAAAAACTCTGGAAGTCCTAATTCAACACCAACTTTTCTAACTTCATCTTTAAATAAATCTCTTAAAGGTTCTATAATCTCTTTAAAATCAACACAATCAGGCAATCCACCAACATTATGATGACTCTTTATTTTAGCTCCAACACCTACTCCACTCTCAATTACATCAGGATAAATTGTACCTTGTACTAAATAATCAACTTTACCTAATTTTTTTCCTTCATCCTCGAATACTCTAATAAATTCTTCACCAATTATTTTTCTCTTCTTCTCTGGATCATCAACTCCTGCAAGTTTAGATAAAAATCTTTCTCTTGCATCAACTTTAATAAAATTAACATCAAATTGTTTTGTAAAAATTTCTTCAACTTCTTCAGCTTCATTTTTTCTAAGCAATCCATGATCAACAAAAATACAAGTTAAATTTTTACCAATTGCCCTATTTACAAGTGCTGCAGCTACAGATGAATCAACTCCACCAGACAAAGCACATACAGCTTTCCTATCTCCAATTTTTTCTCTAATTAATTTGATTTGCTCTTCAACAAATGAATTCATTTTCCAATTGCCTTCGCAACCACAAACATTATATAAAAAATTATGAATAATCTTAACACCATTTTTAGTATGATTTACTTCTGGGTGAAATTGAATACCATAAAACTTCTTCTCAACATTTTGCATAGCAGCAAACTTACAATCAGGTGTATCAGCTATTTTTTCAAAATTATCAGGTATTCTTTCAACATAATCCATATGGCTCATTAAGCAAGTATTAACATCTTTAAATCCTTCAAATAATAAAGACTTATTATCTATATTAACATTAATTTCTCCGAATTCTCTTTTATATGCTCTTCTAACTTCTCCTCCAAGCATATGAGTCATAAGTTGCATACCATAACAAATTCCCAAAATAGGAATACCTAATTCAAAAATTCGTTTATCACATTTAGGAGCATCATCTAAATAAACACTAGCTGGTCCTCCTGTAAATATAATTCCTTTTGGATTTTTCTCAATAATCTTTTCAACTGGTGTATTAAAAGGCAAAATCTCGCAAAAAACATTGCACTCTCTAACACGTCTAGCTATTAACTGATTATATTGCCCATAAAAATCTAATACTATAATCAATTCTTTATTTTCCATTACAACAATCCTTCCAATATATTTTTACGCTTTAGTCTCAATTTCCTTTAAAATAACATCATGTGCAGAACCCTCTTTAATACTAATATTAGATACTAGTGTTAAACGAGCTTTTTGATGAAATTCTGGTATTGAAATTGAACCACAGTTACACATTGTAGATTTAATCTTATTAACAGTTATATTCAAATTATCTTTTAGTTGTCCAGCATAAGGAATGTATGAATCAACACCTTCCTCAAAACTTAATTTATTTTTTGTTTTATCTCCTAAGTCATATCTTTGCCAGTTTCTAGCTCTATTTGAACCTTCACCCCAATACTCTTTAACAAAGTTATTTCCAACTTTCAAAACTCTTGTAGGACTCTCATCAAATCTAGCAAAATATCTACCCATCATTACAAAGTCAGCTCCAAAAGCTAAAGCTAAAGTAATATGATAATCATGAACAATTCCACCATCTGAACATACTGGAATGTATACACCTGTTTTTTCAAAATATTCATCTCTTGCTTTAACAACATCTATTAAAGCACTAGCTTGTCCTCTACCTATACCTTTTTGCTCTCTTGTAATACAGATAGATCCTCCACCAACACCAACTTTTATAAAGTCAGCACCAGCTTCGGCCAAATATAAAAATCCTTCTTTATCAACAACATTTCCAGCGCCAATTTTTACATTGTTTCCGTATTTTTCTCTAACAAATTCTATTGTATTTTTTTGCCATACTGAATATCCATCTGATGAATCAATACATAAAATATCAACACCAGCATCAACTAAAGCTGGAATTCTCTCTTCATAATCTCTTGTATTTACACCTGCACCAACTATATATCTTTTGTTCTCATCTAATAATGAATTTGGATTATTTTTTCTATCTTCATAATCTTTTCTAAATACTAAAAATTCCAAATTATCATCTTCATCTAATATTGGTAAACAACTAACTTTGTTCTCCCAAATTACATCATTTGCTTCTTCTAATGAAATACCTTTTCTTGCAAAAACTATTTTCTCTTTTGGAACCATGAATTTATCAATTGGTTCATCTAAATCAGCTCTTGTTATTCTATAATCCTTATCTGTAACAAGACCTATAAATTTACCTTTACTTGTTCCATCTTCTGTAACCATTACTGTTGAATGACCTGTTCTATTAACCAAATCAATTACATCTCTTAAAGGTGTTCCAACCTTTACATTAGAATCACTATCAATGAATCCTGCTTTACATTTTTTAACATCTCTAACCATTTGTGCTTCTGATTCAATTGATTGTGAACCATAAATAAAAGAACATCCACCTTCGCGCGCAAGTGCAATAGCCATTTTTTCTCCTGAAACAGCTTGCATGATTGCTGACACGAACGGGATGTTCGCACTTAATTCTGGTTCTTCACCTTTTTTAAATTTTGTAAGCGGTGTTTTTAAACTCACATTTGATGGTATACATCTTTCATCTGTTAAATTTGGTAATAACAAATACTCATTAAAAGTTCTTGAAATATCGTTCAATATCTCTGACATAAAAAACCTCCTAATATATTATTTAATTTTTCGTGCAGTTATTTTACGTTGTTAAGTATAAATTTTATAATATATTAGAAGATTTTTCAAGTATTTTCTTGATTTTTCTTCAATTTCCATAGAATTTTTTCAATTTTTATAATACATTTTAACAATTTTTTCAATAATTAATTGCCATATGAAATTGTATTTTATGTAAATCTATGATATAATACAACCATGTTTCAAAATAAAATCACAGGAGGAAATGTTTATGATTACTAACTTTATTAAGGAAGTAAAAAAATTCTTTGAGGAGGTATACAAAACTGATTTAAAAACATTATCACTTCAAGAACTTAAAGAACTCAACGACAAAATGACAGCCTTTTATGCGGACCCACTTGTCTGCAAAAATGAAACAGAAAATGATAAGCTTTGCAGTACAATTATCATGTACATATTAAGCTGTTACAGTCATTTTGTTAGAAAAACTGAAAATGCAGACACCTATATGACATTTATAAACGATATTGCTTCTGTTATGCCAGAAGATATGGAAAAAGCAAAATCTATTACGCTTTCTCTTTTGTCTGAGGTATCTAGACCAGTATCAAGTGTCATTAAACATGTAACTGTAATTGAAAATCCAGAAAGAGAAATTGTTTTAAGAGCAGATTTAGACTCTTACAACTATTTATACTATTATGGAGAAAACATTACAGAAAACCAGCTTAAAATCGTTGATTTCTTTAACAAAACTGATGATGAAACAATCACAGGTATGGCACAATGTACAATCGACGCTTTCTTAAGAGGCTTAAAAAACACAGGAATAGACGCAAGTAAAAAAGGATATTTAAGTTTGGTCTATCCTATAGGATTTGAAAAGGTTGCAAGAAAAATTCAACAATTACTTAATGGTAAAATGGAAATAATCTTCAGCACAGATTCAATATCTTTTAACAAACAGGTTGATTATAACCACAGATATGACTACAATTTGTACATTACCCAAGATTATGTAGATAGCTATTTGTCTACATTCGAAGAATCACTTGGAGATGTTGAAGAAAGATTAACTGCTTACGCAGGACCTATCTACATCGACTCTTTTGGTGAAAAACGTTTCGTTCCAGAAAACGGGCATGAGATTTATAAAAAATCAGAAGAAATCACAAAGATGAGCTCTGACTTTAGTACTAAATACTCAAACATGTACTTAAAACACATCAGAAAAGATACATCTTTCTGCATAATTTCTTACCCTTGCCCAGAAATTGGTGATAACTTTGAAGAAATTTTCAAGGAAACTATTCACATAAATACCCTTGATAACGCAAAATATCAAAGAATTCACCAAAACATAATTGATGTATTAGACACGGCCAAAACAGTACACATTACTGGAAAAAATGGTAACAAAACAGATTTAGTTGTTGCCCTTACTGAAATTGCTGATCCAGAAAAAGAAACAATTTTTGAAAACTGTTGTGCCGATGTAAACGTTCCAGTTGGCGAAGTATTTACAAGCCCAAAATTAACCGGAACAAACGGTGTTTTACATGTATCAGAAATATACTTAAACAAATGGAAATTCGAAAACCTTACTTTACAAATAAAAGATGGTTTCATCGAAAAGTACAGCTGTAGCAACTATCCTACTGAAAAAGAAAACACTGAGTACATCAATGAGCATTTGCTTTTCGACCATCCGACATTACCGATGGGAGAATTTGCAATTGGAACAAACACATATGCTTATGTAATGGGAAACAAGTATAACATCAATGATAAACTTGATATCCTTATCGCAGAAAAAACAGGACCTCACTTTGCTTTTGGAGATACATGTTTTTCTCTAGAAGAACACATTAATACATTCAATCCAGACGGCAAAAAAATCATTGCCAAAGATAATGAAGTATCAATCAAGAGGCTTTCTGATAATGCTGACGAACAAAGCAAAGCATATTTTGGTTGCCATACAGATATTACTATTCCATATGCAGAACTTGGAAATATCATTGCAATACGAAACGATGGAACAGAAGTAACAATAATTCATGATGGTAAATTTGTTTTAAGTGGTACTGAAGAATTAAATATCGAAGGAATGTAACCTAACATAGTTCAAAGAGAGCTTGGATTAACTGTAGCATTAGCTGTTGCAGAAATACCGATATAACCTAACATAGTTCAAAGAGAGCACTCAAAAGAAAAAATATTAACTACTAAAAAGTAAAAAAAAAAATAGTGAGTTAGAAAAAAATTTTTTAACTCACTATTTTTATATAATATGAAAAATTCACTTTCCATTATATAAAATTTAATCAAAACAAAAATGAATATTAAAATATTTTATTTATCTTTTTTTGTCATAAAATCAGAACTCAAAATCATGTCATCATCAATATCATCATAAACTTCATTTTTAATAGATTCCTTCTTTTGCTCTTCTTTAATAGGTTTCATTGATTTTCTCATTTTTTCAACTTTATTGAATAAAATTTGATTTTCATTTTCTATCTTTTTAGAAGTTTGATTTTCATTATCAATATTATTTGACTTCTTCTTTGACTTGGATTTTTTCTCCTCTTGCATAACCTCTTCTTTTTGAGCTGCTATAGCAGCTTCAATTGTCATCATTCTCTCATAATCAATTATATTATGAACTTGCTGTCTATACATACCTTCTGTATATATATAATTATTTTTCTCAGTTCTAATTAACTCACTATTCAAATATTTATTTATAATATTCTTCTCTTCTTTAGTTTGAAAATCAAAATCATCATTTAAATGTTTATATCTCCATATAATATGTCGTTCATAAGGAGTAAACTCTGATTTTTTTCCTAAATCTTCATATGCATATTCAATTTTAAACTGAAAATTTTCAATTGATATTGTTATATTTGACCATATTTTCGGATTACACTCTTTATGAATTGCTCTCAATTGTTTTATGTTAAAAAACAATCTTTGAATTAATTCATTATAGCTCTCTTCATCAATATTAAACATTCCAGGAATCTGATACACATTTACAGGTTTTCTTTTTAATATACCTTTTGGTAAATAATAAAAATACATTTCGCCAACTGGCTTTCTAAGCGGATCTTCAACAATTGAAGCATATAAATAAATTGCATCCCATTTTTCTGGAATCATATAAAACAATTTTTTCTGTATATCATCAAAAATAACTCGTTCCCTATTAGAAATTTCCATATTCCTCTCTGTTCCCTCCTAAGGCACATATCTAAAATGTTATAAAACTTTCTAGATTACCCAAATATGCATTATAGGAAGTTCAATGAACTTCCTATATCTATTACAAAACTTTAAACAAAATTATTTTTCTATTAAACTTTCTCCTGTCATTTCTTCTGGTTTTTCTATTCCCATTATATCAAGCATTGTTGGAGCTAAGTCCGCAAGTCTTCCTTCTTTTAGCTTAACATCTTTACCAACTAAAACTAATGGAACAGGATTTGTAGTATGAGCTGTATGTGGCTCACCTGTTTTATAATCTATCATTTGTTCACAATTTCCATGATCAGCTGTTATTAATAAAACTCCATGTTCTTCTTCAATTGCTTTAACAATTTTATCAACACAAACATCTAATGCTTCTAAAGCTTTAATTACAGCTTCAATATTTCCTGTATGCCCAACCATATCTGGATTTGCAAAATTTAAAATAATACTATCATATTTTTTTGAATGAATTGCATTAAGAACATTTTCTGTAACTTCAAAAGCACTCATTTCAGGTTTCATATCATATGTTTCAACCTTTGGTGAAGGAATTAAAATTCTATCCTCACCTGGATATTGTTTTTCTTGACCGCCATTGAAGAAAAATGTAACATGAGCATATTTCTCAGTTTCAGCAATACGAAGTTGAGTTAAACCTCTATTGCTAATTATTTCTCCAAATGTATTTTTTATTTCATCTTTTTTGAAAGCAACAGAAACATTAGTAATTGTTTCATCATAATTTGTAAATGTTACAAAATTAGTTTTAAAGTATTCTCTTTCAAATCCATCAAAATTCTCATCAACTATTGCTCTAGTAATTTCTCTTGCTCTATCTGGTCTAAAGTTAAAGAAAATAACAGAATCATTTTCCTCAATTTTCGCAACTGGTTTATCATTATTACAAATAACAGTTGGAACAACAAATTCATCAAAAACTTCTTTTTGATATGAATTTTCAATTGCAACAGCAGCTGAAATAGCTTTTTCTCCTTCACCTTTTACCATTGCATTATAAGCTTTTTCAATTCTATTCCATCTCTTATCTCTATCCATAGCATAGAATCTACCCATTATTGTAGCTATCTTTCCAACACCTTTTTCAGCCATTTTGCTTTCTAATTCAGCAAGATATCCTTCAGCTGAAGCTGGTGGAGTATCTCTACCATCCAAGAAACAGTGAACATATACATCTTCAAAATCTTTTCTCTTAGCAAGTTCTAATAACGCAAATAAATGACGTTGATGACTATGAACACCTCCATCTGAAAGCAATCCCATTATGTGTAATTTTGAATGATTCTTTTTACAATTCTCAATTGCAGTTACCAATTCAGGTATACTAAAGAAATCTCCATCTTCTATTGATTTAGTAATTCTTGTTAATTCTTGATATACAATTCTACCTGCACCAATATTTGTATGTCCAACCTCTGAATTTCCCATTTGTCCTTCAGGAAGTCCAACATCTAAACCACTTGTGTGCAAAATTGTATTTGGATATTGTTTCAAAATTCTTTTAATATTTGGAATATTAGCCATCTTAACAGCATTTCCTTCTTCTTTTTCATTAATTCCAAAGCCATCCAATATCATAAGCATTGTAGTTTTTTTATCCATTTTTTTACCCATCCTCTATTATTTATTATAATTAACTATTTTAGCAAATTCTTCTGGAATTAAACTTGCTCCTCCAACTAGACCTCCGTCTATATCTGAAGTTTCAAATAATTCTTTAGCATTAGTAGATTTAACACTTCCACCATATTGAATAATAACATCTTTAGCAACTTCATCACCATAAATTTTTCTAATCTCAGTTCTTATAGCTTTAATTGAATTATTTGCATCTTCTGAAGTAGCCGTTTTTCCAGTACCTATAGCCCAAATTGGTTCATAAGCAATAATAACATTTTTAACTTGTTCATTGCTTAGTCCATCTAATGCAAGTCTTGTTTGATCAGTTATAATTTTTTCTGTCAAACCACTTTCTCTTTGTTCCAAAGTTTCGCCAACACAAACTATTGGTTTTAACTCATTTTCAAAAGCTGCTTTTACTTTTTTATTAACTGATTCATCAGTCTCGTTAAAGTATTGTCTTCTCTCGGAATGTCCTATTATAACATACTCAACACCAATAACTTTTAACATTTTTCCAGAAACTTCACCAGTATAAGCACCTTTCTCTGCATAATGCATATTTTGAGCACCAATTTTTATATTAGTATCTTGTGCATGCATTAAAGCATAAAACAAATCTGTATAAGGAACACATAGAATAACTTCATTTTCTGTATCTTTAACCAATTTAGAAAGTTCAGTTATATAATTCATAGCCTCATTTGGAAGCATATTCATTTTCCAATTTCCAGCAATAACTTTTCTTCTCATATCTTCGCCACCTTTCATTTGCAAAATATAAAATTACAAATATTGATAAGAAACCAATTTTCCCTCTTTATTAAAGACAAACTTAATTGTATTATCAACATTATCTTTTTGATATTTTCCTTCATATTTTGCACTTTCTATTACAGATATATCTTCACTATCTGTTACAAAAATAGCATCTGCAATAATTTCAACATTGCCACTTTCTTCATCTTTAGACATATCTACAGGATAATAATAAAGTGTTTTTGATATATTTTCTCCATATAAAAAAGCTTTATTTGCCTTAGAATAATATGAACTATTAGATTCATCAACAGAACCTGTTTGTAATCCGAAATATTCTTTAATTATATTATTTACCATATCTTTAGAAACTAAATAAGACTCTTTTCCAGCTTTATTTTTCTTCTGTGTAAGTACAGTAGAATATCTTTCAACTGCAATATTCAATGCAAATTGAATCATTTCTTCATCTGAAAAATTTTTAAGTTCATTTGAAACAGGTAATCCAATCATTCCAACTAAATATTCATCATTTTTTGATAAAAATTTAACTTTTTCAACTTGTGAAATGTTTCCCCTATTTCCATAATACTCTTCAACATTTGCACTTTCACTAGCATTTTGTGCTTCACTCTTCTTTTTCCCATTGTAAAATAAAATTCCTACCACACTTGCTACAATTAATATAGCAATAATTAATCCAATTACTACTTTTTTCATATAAATTTCTCTTTCTATTATTTATCTTGTAATGCTTCTATTCCTGGTAATTTTTTACCTTCTAAAAATTCAAGAGAAGCTCCACCACCAGTAGAAATATGAGTGAATTTTTCAGCTAATCCAGCTTTTTCAACAGCAGCTGCTGAATCTCCACCACCTATGATTTTAACAGCATCAATATCAGCTAATGCCTTAGCAATAGAATTAGTTCCAACTGCAAATTGATCAAATTCAAATAATCCAACTGGTCCATTCCAAATAACAGTCTTAGCTTTCTTTAATTCTTCTATATATAATTCAATTGTTTCAGAACCTATATCATATCCTTCCCAACCATCTGGAATTTCAGTATATTTAACAATTTTACTTTCTGTATTAGGATCAAATTCTTTACCAATTTTAGTATCAACTGGTAACATTAATTTAACACCTTTAGTTTTAGCTTTTTCCATAAGTTCTTTAGCTAAATCTAATTTATCTAATTCACAAATTGAATTTCCGACATTATATCCCATTGATTTAAAGAATGTGTATGCCATAGCTCCACCAATCATTAATACATCAACTTTTTCAAGTAAAGCTTCAATAACACCAATTTTATCAGAAACTTTCTTTCCACCTAAAATTGCCATAAATGGTCTTGCTGGATTCTCTAAAGCATCACCTAAAAATTTTAATTCTTTTTCAATTAAGAATCCTGATACAGCTGGTAAATAATCAGCAACACCAGTTGTTGAACTATGAGCTCTGTGGGCTGTACCAAAAGCATCATTTACAAACACTTCTGCTAAACTTGCAAATTTCTTAGATAATTCAGGATCATTTTTCTCTTCACCTGGTTCAAATCTGACATTTTCAAGTAAAACAACTTCCCCATTCTTCATTTCTGAAGTTAATTTTTGAGCTGATTCACCAATAACATCAGAAGCTAATTTTACTTCTTTACCTAATAATCTAGATAATTCTTTAGCAACTATATCAAGTGAAAATTCAGGTTTTACTTCTCCCTTTGGTCTTCCTAAGTGAGAACATAAAATAACCTTGCAATCATTCTCTAGTAAATATTTTATTGTAGGTAATGCAGCTACAATTCTTCTATTATCTGTAATTACTCTATTCTCATCATATGGAACATTGAAATCACATCTAACTAAAACTTTTTTTCCTTTAATATCTATGTCTCTAACAGTCTTTTTATTCATTCTTGTTTTCATTCCCTTCTAAATATACATGTCTAATATTTTCTTATAGGGACCCTAAACGGTCCCTATAAACATAAACTTTATTCATAAATATTTTCTAATTATTCACCCAATTCAGCAAAATATTTAATTGTTCTTACCATTTGGCTTGTGTAAGAATTTTCATTATCATACCAAGCAACAACTTGAACTTGATATAAACCATCTTCAACTTTTGTAACCATTGTTTGAGTTGCATCGAATAATGATCCATAAGTAATTCCAATAATATCTGAAGAAACTAATGGTTCTTCTGTATATCCATAAGATTCACTTGAAGCAGCTTTCATTGCTGCATTTATTCCTTCAGGAGTTATATCATTTCCTTTAACAGTTGCTATTAATATAGTTGTAGAACCTGTTGGAACTGGAACTCTTTGAGCTGAACCAATTAATTTTCCGTTTAATTCTGGAATAACTAATCCTATAGCTTTTGCTGCACCTGTTGAGTTAGGAACAATATTTACAGCAGCTGCTCTAGCTCTTCTTAAATCACCTTTTCTGTGTGGTCCATCTAATACCATTTGATCACCAGTATAAGCATGAACTGTTGTCATGATACCTGTTTGAATTGGTACATAATCATTTAATGCTTTAGCCATTGGAGCTAAGCAGTTTGTTGTACAAGAAGCAGCTGAAATAATTTTATCATCTGCAGTTAATATACCTTCATTAACACCATATACTATAGTTGGTAAATCTTTACCAGCTGGTGCAGAAATAACAACTTTTTTAGCACCTGCAGCTATATGAGCTGAAGCTTTTTCTTTAGATGTATAGAAACCTGTACACTCCAAAACAACATCAACACCAATTTCACCCCAAGGTAAATTTGCTGCATCTTTCTCTGCATATATTTTTATTGTTTTTCCATCAACAGTAATAGAATCTTCTCCTGCTACTACTGTATCTGCTTTATCATATCTTTTTTGAGCAGAATCATATTTTAATAAATGAGCTAACATAACTGGACTTGTTAAATCGTTAATAGCAACGATTTCATATCCCTCCGCTCCAAACATTTGTCTAAATGCAAGACGTCCTATACGGCCGAATCCATTAATAGCTACTTTAACTGACATATAAAATCCTCCTTTGATTTACAATCACTTTATTTGGTTATATTTAACCATGCCTATTCTATAACAAATCTACTTCAATTGCAATAGTTTATTGTATTTTTCCCAGTTCTGTAAAATTTAAACATCCACAGTGTCATGTGATCGTTCCTATTGACAATCACCTCAACCTCAGCAATAATCACAGGTTGTCATAAGGACGTTTCACTTGGCAACTAAATTAACACTAATAATTGAGTATGTATCAAAAAGAACGTCCACATGACACGAACTAAAAGCAACAAAAAAAGACGTAAACTGTACGTCTTTTTAAAGTTTATTTTATTTATTATTATCATTTTTTAAAGATTTTTTAAATCCCTTAAAAGAAATTTCTTGGAATAGAAAATCATGAACTTCATTTAATACTTTTTCTCCTTTTGGAGATAATTCAATTTTTATTCCATGTATTGAATTAATCTTTTGAACTACAAATGATTTTATTTTTGACCAAAATCCTGCTTTTACAGGCAATTCTTTAGAATACTCTTCTCCTGTTGTTGAAATCTCATTATATCCTATACTTTGAACTTGTTGCGTTTGATTAGAAACAAATCCTCCTACATAAGAACCTGTATTTTGCTCCTCTGTATTACCAGTTGTTCCAAAGAAACCTCCTACATATCCTGTTGGTTGCTGAATTACACCAACATATGAATCCGCTTTCTCTTGTGGCATTCCTTCAACGAAAATGCTTCCAGCCTTTTCTTCAACTTTTCCCTCTTCATTTCTAAAATTTATATTTCCCATTTCATTCCTCCTTAGTAAAACTATACCACTTATGATAAGTTATACTATATTCAAATAAAATATTCAACATAAATTTCTTTTCATTTATATTACTATTTCTTTACATTTTCATTTTGTTTTTGTTCCTATTAGACAATCTCCGACATTTTTCTCAGCAATAACATCAACAAAATTTTCTAAATCGCTTTTACCTCCAACGGCCTTCACAACAATATAATTTCCTGTATGTCCCTTAATATAATCTCCATCTTTTTCTTCCATCAACACTCTAACTTGCTTTCCAATATACTCATCCAAATAATTAGACTCATTCTCATTTGATAATTGTAATAATCTTTTACTTCTTGCATCTTTTACTTCAGCAGGTATTTGATTTTTCATCTTAGCTGCAACGGTACCTTTTCTAGGTGAATACTTAAACACATGCATTTTATAAAATTTTATTTCTTTTAAAAATTCATACGTTTTCTCAAAATCCTCATCAGTTTCATTTGGAAAACCTACAATTATATCAGTTGTTAAAATAACATCATCATATAAATCTCTTAATCTTCTCACAACTTCTCTAAATTGATCAGTTGTATATTTTCTGTTCATTTCTTTCAAAGTTTTATCACATCCACTTTGAAGTGATAAATGAAAATGATGACACAACTTCTCTAATTTTCTAGCTCTAACACAAAATTCATCTGTTATCATCAGAGGTTCTATAGATCCTAATCTAATTCTCTCAATTCCATCAATCTTATTAATTTCTTCAAGTAAATCAATTAATCTATATTCATTATCAAAATCTTTTCCATAAGCAGAAACTTGTATTCCAGTAATAACAACCTCTTTTATGCCTTCATTTGCAATCTTAGTAATCTCATCAATAACACTCTCCGGTTTTCTACTGCAAATTCTTCCTCTAGCATATGGAATTATACAATATGTACAAAAATTATTGCATCCATCTTGAACCTTTATAACAGCTCTTGTTTTTTCAGTATATGTTATTGAACCAAAATCATAAAAATAATTTTCAATTGCAGTATCATCAATATTTTTTCCATCAAAATATGCTTCTATATATTTATCAATATTAGCCTTTTGATGATTTCCAAGTACTAAATCAACTTCATCTATTTTTTCAATTTCTTCTTTTGCTACTTCAGCATAGCAACCAACAACAATAACAAATGCATCTTTATTCATTTCTTTAGCACGTCTAATCATTTGTCTAGATTTTCTGTCTGACATATTTGTTACACTACAAGTATTAATAATATAAATATCTGCCTTCTCTTCTGGCTCAACCACCTCATATTTATCCATTAATTTTTGTGCCATACCATTTGTTTCATATTGATTAACTTTACAGCCTAATGTAAAAAAAGCAACTTTTTTCTTATTTTTCTCCATACACTTCTCCATATTCTAAAACCTATCAATTATATTTAAGTTCTTCATAAATTAACAAAACAAAAGAAACTTCAATAATATTTTCAATTACTCTATTTTTAAGTCCACATCTTTTCTTGCACATGATATTGCAAAACAATCTTCTATTTTTTTATATAAATAAACTCAAATCATCAAACAGCAGTCCAATAACTTGAGTTTATTTTAACACATATTATTTTCTATCTAAATTATCTAGATTATCTAAAGCTTTACCTGTTCCTAACGCAACACATGAAACTGCATCTTCTGCAATCATAACATTAATACCAGTTCTTTCTTGAAGAAGCTTGTCTAATCCATCAATCAAACAACCTCCACCAGTCATATAAATTCCTCTATCACTAATATCAGCTGCAAGTTCAGGTGGTGTTTTCTCTAAAACTGAATGAACTGCATCAATAATCATATTTACTGGTTCGTCTAAAGCTTCCATCATTTCACTTGAATGAACAGTTAATGTTTTAGGAAGACCAGTTATTAAATCTCTACCTCTTATATCCATTTCAACATCCTGAATCTTAGGATAAACACAACCAACATTAACTTTTAAATCTTCAGCTGTTCTTTCACCTATCATTACATTATATTTTCTTTTGATAAATCTAACTATTGCTTCATCAAATTTATCACCAGCTACTTTTATTGAAGTACTAACAACAGATCCTCCAAGAGAAATAACAGCAATATCAGTAGTTCCACCACCAATATCAACAATCATATTTCCACATGGTTTTGAAATATCTATTCCAGCTCCAATAGCAGCAGCAATTGGTTCCTCAATTAAATACACTTTTCTTGCTCCAGCATTTGAAGCAGCATCTATAACAGCTTTTTTCTCAACCTCAGTTACCTGAGATGGTATACAAATCATTATTCTAGGAGCAAATATAAATTTTCCTCCTATTTTATTTATAAAATATTTTAGCATTTTTTCTGTAACAGTATAGTCAGAAATAACGCCATCTCTTAATGGTCTTGTCGCAATTATATTTCCTGGTGTTCTCCCAAGCATTCTTCTTGCTTCATGTCCAACAGCTAAAACCTCTCCAGAAGTACTATTTACAGCAACTACAGATGGTTCTCTAAGTACAATTCCTTTTCCTTTTACATATGCTATTACTGTAGCAGTTCCTAAATCTATACCTATATCTTGTCCAAACATCAGAATCTTCCTTTCTCATTTACATATTCTTTACAAAGCTGTTACGATTATATTACACTTTATTTAAAATTTCAATTACTTTAAGCATATTTTTACCATTCAGATTTTCAATAATCTTTAAACATTAGTCATACTCTATAATTTCCCTATTTAAAATTTATTTTGTTACTTTTGTTTCAAAATTATTCCAGTTTAAGGTAAAAATCAAAACTTCATTGAAAATATGCCACTTTTATGAGATAATATCAATACCGTAGTTAAAATAAAAACGAACTATTTACAATATACATAATAATATTTTAAATTCTATATATTAGTTCACATACGAAATTTGTTTTACAAACTTCTATCTATTATAGAATAAAAAGAAAGGATTTTATAATGCAAACAACATATTTAGAAAAATTAGAATTTAATAAAATTAAAAATATACTATCATCTTATGCTGAAACTGATACAGGTAAAAAAATGTGCTTAAACTTGCAACCATCAAACAACAAAGAAAAAGTACAAAAAGCATTAGATGAAACAACCGAAGCAGTCGCTCTTATATACAGAAAAGGAAATCTTCCCTTAGAATCAATAGGCGACATTTCAAATTACATACTAAATCTAAAAAATCAAAATTTCTTATCAGCAAAGGCCTTATTAGAACTTGCCACTCTATTAAAAACAAGCAAAACATTAAAAAATTATTATTTTGAAAAAGAACTAAATCAAACTGATAGTCTAACTAATTACTTTGATCATCTATATACAAATCCAAACATTGAAGAAAAAATATTCTCAGCAATAATAGATGAAAATACATTTGATGACCGAGCTTCTAATGCCTTATATAAAATAAGACAACAAATGAGAAACACAAAAAAAGAAATAAAAAATAAATTACAATCACTTCTAAATTCAAAATACTTACAAGAACCTATAGTAACAATTAGACAAGACAGATTCGTTGTACCAGTCAAATCAGAATATCAAACAGAATTAAAAGGATTTATTCATGACACATCAAGCACCGGATCAACAGTATTTATAGAACCCATATCTGTTTTTGATTTAAACAATCAACTATCTGAATTAAAAAATCAAGAAAGTATAGAAATCGAAAAAATATTGCAAATCTTATCTTCTCTATTTTTTGATATTACAAATGAATTAGAAAACAATTTTAATCTAATAACAATTTTAGATTTCATTTTTGCTAAAGCTAAATATTCAAAAGAATTAGATTGTAATTGTCCCAAAATAAATGATGATAAAATAATTTATTTAAAGAACGCAAAACATCCTTTATTAGATCAAAGCATTGCTGTTCCAATAACATTAGAAATAGGTAAAACATTTTCAAGTCTATTAATAACTGGCCCAAACACAGGTGGAAAAACTGTAACATTAAAAACTGTTGGATTATTAATCACTATGACACAATGTGGTATGCACATTCCCGCTTCTAGTGAAAGTTCAATTTACTTATTTGATAACATTTTTGCAGACATTGGAGATGAACAAAGTATTCTTGAATCTTTAAGCACATTTTCATCTCATATGACTCATATAATAAATATTTTAAACGAAGCAACTTCAAACAGCTTAGTACTTGTAGACGAATTAGGTTCTGGAACTGATCCAATTGAAGGAGCAAGCCTAGCACTTAGCATACTTGAATATTTAAAAGAGCACAACATAACAGTATTAGCAACTACTCATTATCACGAATTGAAAGAATATGCCCTTTTAACAGATGGTGTTGAAAATGCTAGTTGCGAATTCGACTTAGAAACACTATCCCCTACCTACAGACTACTAATTGGTGTTCCAGGTAAAAGTAACGCATTTGCAATAAGTCAAAAATTAGGTTTAAAACCAGAAATCTTGGAAAAGGCAAAAAAGCTTATCAATTCAGATACGGCTAAAACAGAAGATTTATTAAAAGAAATCTATGATTCTAAAGCTTTAATAGAATCTGAAAAAGAAAAAACATTACAATACTCAAATAAAATAGAAAAATTGAAACAAAAACTGGAAAATGAAATTACCGACTTAGAAGAACATAAAAAAGAATATTTACAAAAAGCAAAACAAGAAGCTCGTGAAATTTTATTAAGTGCTAAACAAGAAGCAAATGACATCATAAAAGAAATGGAGTCAGAAAAAAATAGCTCTAAAAATTTAAACACACTAAGAAACAAACTATCATCAAAGTTACATGAAGTAAATCAAACGCCAGAACCACAACAAGAAGAAACAACTGAATTAGACGAATCACAAATAAAACCAGGAACTATAGTATTTGTACCAAAGTTTAATAAAAACGGAACAATTTTAAGTTATCCAAATCAATCTAAAAAATTTAACATACAAATAGATAATATAAAAACAACCTTAACCCCATCGCAAATAACAATTGCAAAAAATACAGAAACTAAAAAAGAAATAATCACTAAAAAGCAATCAAACTTTGCACCTAAAAATGTTAGAACAGAATTAAACGTAATTGGAATGAATATTGAAGAATCAATTTTTCTTGTAGATAAATTCTTAGATGAAGCAGCACTTGCTAAATTAGAAACAGCACGAATCATACATGGAAAAGGCACTGGTGTCTTAGGTAAAGGAATCCAAAAATACTTAAAAACTCACCCACACGTAAAAAGTTACAGATATGGGACTTTCGGAGAAGGTGAAATGGGAGTTACAATAGTTGAACTAAAATAAAAACAAAAATGTCACTAATAGTAGAAATAATTTAAAAACTAATCCCCTACATTAGTGACATTTTTATTTACAATACATTCTCATTCAACAATCTATTATATAGAAATATATTTATGAAAATTTACTCATCAACCTTAAAGTATTATAGTACACATAATTTTTAAGGCCTACTTTCTTAAAATTCTTTTCAAAATTACATTTTTCTGAACACACCTGCAACCTTACCTAAAATTTTGCAATCTGGAACAATAATTGGATCCATTGTAGAATTTTCTGGTTGTAATCTAATATGATCTTTTTCTTTATAGAAAGTCTTAACCGTAGCCTCATCTTCAATTAAAGCAACTACAATTTCCCCATTCATTGCAGTATCTTGCTTTTTAACTAATATGTAATCGCCATCAAGAATACCAGCTTCTATCATACTCTCTCCTCTTACAGTAAGCATAAAGCTTTCTGAATTTCCAACAAAATCAATTGGAATTGGAAAAGTATCTGTAACATTTTCAACAGCTAAGATGGGAGCACCTGCTGTTATCTTTCCAATTACAGGAACCTCAACAAGTTCTTTTTCAGTATACACATCTTTATTTCCAGGAGTAAATGTTTCTTGATTTTCTAAAGCTCCTCCTTTCAATAATTTAAGAGTTCTACCTTTTTGTTGTTCTTTTTTAATATATCCTTTTTCTTCAAGTTGATTTAAATATCCATGAACCGTTGCAGTAGATTTTAAATCAACAGCTTTACCAATCTCTCTAACAGATGGTGGATATCCTTTTAATTTTATTTGTTTTTCAATAAATCTAAGAATAGCTTTTTCTCTTTTATTTAGTCCATTTGGATCTTTTTTCTTCAATTTCATCACTCCTATTTTTTTCTTGTTTTAGATAATATCACATAACTTTTTGTTTGTCAAACAAAAGTTTCATTTTTTGTTTATTTTTCTTGTTACCTTTCTGTTACATGAATGTAATTTTGTAATCAAAATATAATGTTAATGATATCTTATTTTGTTGAAAATTGGAAAATTAAATATTATAATTTCAATATATAGTATTTTATGATATTTAGGAGAAAAAAATGGATTTTACAAAAGATATTTATATTAATAAAGATAAAATTCGAGAAAATGAAGATTTTGTTATTCTATACAAAGGTTTTCTATTTTCAAACAATTTAACAAATGATGTTTATATGTCATACGGGTATGGTAATACATGGGAAAACAAAGACGAGAAAAAAATGAAACCATCAACTTTTGGTTACCTTGCAACTATCGATGTTGGATCTGGTGATAACTTACAATTCGTATTCAGAGATAATAAAGGAAATTGGGATAACAATAATTCACAAAATTACATTCTTCCTATTGAAGAAAGTCAAGAAGTTTTATCTTTCAAAACAATAGCCGATACAAGTAAAGAAGTTAGCTTTGAAGTTGCTGAGCAAACTGAACCTACTACTATTGAAGAAAATAAAGAAATATTTGAACCTGCAGTTGTTAATTCAAATTCTTTTGACTTATATAAAACTGTAGATTTGGAAGACTTAAACAAACAAACTATTCCTAACGATACAATAATAACACAAATCAGTTTAGATAATAAAACTGAAAAAATTGTTTCAGAATCAATAATAAAATCAGAAACAGCCGAAACTACTAAAACAGTTTCTTTCGAAGAAATAACTGGAGCATCTGTAAATGATGCAGTTAATACAGTTGAAGAAAATGCTACAACTACTAACACTCTAAATGTTAATACTATCACAACCGGTGTACCAAACATGGTTGAAAATATTGATGAAAAATCATTAACAGTAAAAAAAGAATCAACATTAGAAATAACACGTTCTTTCTTCGAATCAGTTGTTAAGAATGTAAAAGTTGCTTTTGCAAAATTAGTTAAACTAGTAAAAACAAGTCTAAACCTAAACGAAGAAGACGAATAAAAAAAAGCCAATTTGTTTTATACAGATTGACCTTAAAAAATATTATATTTAATTTTTGAGTGACGCGCAGTTTGAAAGTTTTTACTCAGGCCGACTAAACTTCGTTTAGTCGGTGGTAAAATCTTTTAGCAAGGAACCAAGAAATTAAATATAATATTTTTCTCTTCTTCATTAAATATATAAACATAAAAAAAGATAGCGGTTATGAAGTGAACCCTCCTTGTTAAACTTTTTTGTCTAACAATTTTGGTTCTTTTGATAACCGCTATCTTTTTATTAATAATCAAACCATTCAAACTCCCACTCTAGGAATTTAACAGTATCTCCTTCTTTTACTCCCTTAGCTCTAAGAGCATCATTAATACCAAGCTCAGCCAAATTTCTCTCAAAGTAAGCCATAGATTCATTATCACCAATATTAATTCTACCCATTAATTTTTCTATAGCAGGTCCTGTAACTATAAACTCACCATTTTCAACTTTAACCTCAAATTGTTTTTCATCCTCTTTTAATGTATAAACAACTTTATCTTCAACATCGATTAAATCTTCTTTTGGTAAAGTCTTTAGAACTTCAGAAACACGAACAAACAATTCTTTCAAACCTTGTCCAGTTACAGCAGAAATTTTAAAAATCTCTATTCCCTTCTCATTAGCCATCTTTTCAAGCTTTTTATATCCAGTATCATCTTGCATTACATCAACTTTATTAGCAACAATAATCTGTTTTCTTTCACTTAATTTCTCGCTATAATTTTTTAACTCTTTATTTATAATATCAAAATCCTCAACAGGATCTCTTCCTTCACTTCCAGAACAATCTATAACATGAAGCAATAATCTAGTTCTTTCAATATGACGTAAGAATTGTATACCTAATCCAACGCCTTCACTTGCACCTTCTATAACTCCAGGAATATCAGCAATTACAAAACTATCACCATATTCAGTTTTTACAACACCTAAATTAGGATAAATAGTTGTAAAATGATAATTTGCAATTTTAGGAGTAGCTGCTGTAACTCTTGAAAGAAGTGTAGACTTTCCTACATTAGGAAATCCAATTAAACCAACATCAGCCAATAATTTAAGTTCCAAAATAACTTCTTTTTCAATTCCCTTTTCACCATCTTGAGCAAATCTAGGAACTTGTCTAGTTGCAGTTGCAAAATGAGAATTTCCTTTTCCACCTCTTCCACCAGGAATAATTAATTTCTTTTCACCATCTTCAGATAAATCTGCAATTAACTTTCCAGTTTCAGCATCCTTAACAACAGTTCCCTTAGGTACTTTAATATATAAATCTTCTCCGCTCTTTCCATACTTATGAGCACCACTTCCATTCTCACCATTTTGAGCTTTAAATTTTCTATTATATCTAAAATCAATTAAAGTATTACTATCAGGATCAACAACAAAATAGATATCTCCACCTTTGCCACCATCTCCACCATCTGGTCCACCAGCAGCAACATATTTTTCACGTCTAAAAGAAACAGCTCCGTTTCCACCATCACCTGATTTAATTATTATTTTTGTATAATCAACAAACATTATAAATTACAACTCCTCAAAATAATCTAATTTCATAGCCTTTTTAACTTTTTTCATTGTCTCTTGTGCCTTAGCTCTAGCTTTTTTAGTACCTTCAATTAAAATTCTATCAACTTCCTCAGGGTGAGCTTCATAATAAGCACGCTTTTCTCTAATAGGATTTAATCTGTTATTAATACTTTGTGCAAGCTGTTTTTTGCAAGCAACACATCCTCTTTGACCAGCTCTACACTCTTCACAAATCTTCTCACACCCTGCTTTATCTGTAAATAAATTATGATAATAAGCAACCATACATATATCTGGATTTCCCTTATCATCTTTTCTTATTCTATTAGGATCAGTAACAGCACTCATTACTTTTTTATTAACTTCTTCTTCAGTATCTGAAAGGTAAATAGCATTTCCTAAAGATTTACCCATTTTTTCGTTTCCGTCTAAACCTTTAATTCTTTTATTTTCTGATAAAACAACTTTAGGCTCTCTTAAAACTTCACCATAAATGCTATTAAATTTACGAACAATCTCTCTACATTGTTCAATTAATGGTTCTTGATCCTCACCAGTTGGAATAACTGTAGCATCAAAAGCAGTAATATCAGCAGCTTGGCTAACTGGATATCCTAAAAAGCCATATGTAACACTCTCTCCAAAAATTTCTCTCTTTTGAGCAATCTCTGTTTTAACAGTAGGATTTCTTTCCAATCTAGCAATTGTAACCAAATTAGAATAGTATACTGTAAGCTCTGCAACTTCTGGAATCATAGATTGCAAATAAATAGTTGCCTTATTAGGATCAATCCCAACAGACAAATAATCCATTACAACTTCTCTAACATTTTTTCTAACCTTTTCTGGATTACTAAAATTATCAGTTAAAGCCTGAACATCAGCAACAAGAATATAGCACTCATCATATTCATCCTGCATCTTTACTCTATTTATTAAAGAACCTAAATAGTGACCAATGTGAAGTCTACCAGTAGGTCTATCACCTGTTAACATTATTTGTTTATTATTCATATTAATACTCTCCTTTATTTAATAATTATATTTTTTCTTAAAAATTAAATAAAAGGCGCCATCGTTTTTCATTACTTAATAACATTTATATAAACCTCTCATGCATAAATATTCTATATTATACCCCATTTACAAGGATTTTACAATACCCATATTCTTTGTCAAATTTTATATAATTTTTTTAATTCTATTTCTACTTTACTATATGAAAACATCTTTAAGTCTGAGTAATTCAATAACATTTTATTTACAGTAATTATTCAAAAAATTTACATTAAAATTCTCTACATTTTTAAAGCTTTCTCATAATCTTCTCTTCCAAAATTAATATTAGGTATAATTTCATTATTATTAAACATCTCAATAAATTCATCTAATGTTACCCATTTAAATTCAGTTGACTCACCATCTGGGAAAGTAATTTCTTCTTCCTTTATATCTCTTCTAAAAAGCCACATATCCTTAATATCAGCAACTTCTTTATCTCTAACAATCTCTTTTAAAAGTACCGCTTCTTTTTCTGAAAACTCAACGCCTATTTCTTCTTTAAGCTCTCTTATCATCCCTTGTATACTCGTTTCACCTTTAAGAATAGAACCGCCATTGCATTCCCATAATCCGCCATGTCTCTTATGTTCAGCTCTTTTTGTTATTAAAATCTCGCCCTTACTATTTATAATAATCCCAGTCACAACTATATGATATTCACCTTTCTTAAACTTGTATACACCTCTTTCAGCAACTTTTCCTGTCTTATTTTTCTTAGCATCATAAATATCCCAAAACTCTCCCATTTACTCCTCCTTTTATTTTATTTTTTCTCTTCTCCAATCATGCAATAATATTTTACAATATAAAAATAAAGACTTCAATAATTCATTATTTGATTTTTATGTAAACACGTGCTATAATGTATTTACACATTTTTTATAGGAGGTGGCTCTATGAGCAAACATAATGATTTTTGTAATTGTGCTGAAAAATGTACAGAATGCAAATGCAACCCGACCACCCGAGATGATTCCAAACCTTATTTGGGAAGTTATCCATTTGATCTGGAAGAAAGAATCAGCAATTTCATTGATTCTCAGCCAAGGATCAGATCGTCAAAGCAAGAAGTATAATTAGATCATCTTATAACTTAAGGAGGTATACACTATGGCAGAAGCAGTAAAAAGTCTTGAAATTAATGAGTTACGGGATAAGTTAACAGCTTTCCTTAACAAAGTCGGAATATCCGGCAGTGCAGATGTAACCATAAACGATAAAGAGGATGAATATATCATCAAAATTGGTGAACATACCTTTATTGGTTTTTATCCGCAAGAGGAAAATATATTTACACTGCAGATTATTAACTCATACAAGGAACTTCCGACTGACATCAACGTTGATTACATCGAAGCATTTGTCTTTGATGCAAGAACTTTTATTCCTTTAAAATTCATCATCTACCAATACCCACAGTCACAGACATACTACATCAATGATGGTGAATTCAAAAAAGGGATGCTGCTTTACGAAACCGCTTGCCCATTCTCAGGTGGAGTATCCACAATGGAATTTGCAAAGCCGGTTTTCGAATCAGAGATTATCGATTTTGAACTGTTAAAATCTCTTTGATTCGCCCCCATATAGACACATACCTAGCAAAAACTCTCCATGGCCTAATCAGCCGTGGAGAGTTTTTCTTTTATAACTTAGATTTTAATTTTCCCTTTATCTCAGGTCAATATAAAATAAAATTTAAACTTCTCAACTTAGTTCAGTAAATTAGAACTTAATCTTTTCCTCAAACTAAATCAGTATAATTAAAATTTAATTTTTTCAGAAATCCAAGCCCCAAGTTCATCAATTTTAACTCTGATTTGTTCCATTGTATCTCTATCTCTTATAGTTACTGATTCATCTTCTAATGTATCAAAATCAACAGTTACACAATATGGTGTTCCTATTT
>USFR01000002.1 GCA_900553945.1 uncultured Clostridium sp. | reverse complement strand
TTCTTGCATACATCTAATTTTTCTTAGTATATGGACTTTACTTTTTTAATTAACCCTTTTTTGTTTATTGATATTAAGCATAATAATTATTTATGACCTATAGAAATGACTAAAGCCGTGCTTTTTGTAGCACGGCTCCATCCATCAATATTCAATTCATATTATTTATCACTCTGTTTTCGATAAGTTTTCTGCATCTCCGGTATTCACCTTTTGAATATAACTGATTGAATTCATCTACAAATGCGTTTAGCAGTTCGATTTCAATGAGACATTCCTCGATAATCTTCGCAGGTACATATTTCTTCAAGCTATCAATTTCTCCTGATACCGTAAAGGAAACTATATCTTCGTTTGCTTTCTTATGAAGACTATATGGTATGGAAATGTATTCAGCATTTCCACTAAACCAATGAAGATTAAAGTTTTGATATTTTTCCGTATAGTTTTCTATTCCTTTCTCTGAAAAATTGAAATATCCTGGAATTTTTATCTGTACAACGTCTTTTAAGGAAATCTCAAAATCCTTAAATATGTGTGCAAGTACGCTAAAGATGTTAAATACGTCCATATCTTTCATTTCTTCAAGAAATTTAAAAGCTGTCAAATAGGTATACAGATTTATCTCATGAAAATTCTTTTTGGCAACAATAACGATTTTTGGAACCATGCCATATGTATAATTGTAAATTATTCCTTCTTCTCCAATCTGTACTTCGAAGTAGTTCCGACCTTCTGAATCAAATTTGGCAATTTCAATCAGTTTGCAACCAGCCATACAATCTGACATGAAAAACGGACGATAAAATGTTATAGATGTCTGCTCTGATCCAAACCATTTGGAAAAAATTATTTTTTCTTCTGGTACAAAGCAATCTACAGGAGCCATGTGCTGTAAGATTTCAAATCTTCGTCTTAATGCGTCTATTAGTGTCCGTGCTAATTCAAATCTGTCTCTCATAAATATTCTCCTCTCTTTAAGCTAAGGTTTACGTGTAAATAATATTTTCTCTTTTGTTCAGGTTTTCATTAGAAAAATCCCTTTATGTAATTTTTCGTGCTTATAATTCTATCATGTTTGCATAAAAATGTCAAAGTCAATATTAGAAAAGACAGATTTTTTTATATGTTAGTCAATGATGTGAAACAAATTAATATATTATTCTTGTAATACATTGAATTTGTTTTTTTATTTTATGCACACATTAATTCTGCTCTTTTTTCTTTTGGTGTCAAATATCCTAAAACAGCCATCGGTATTCTGTTAGATCTTTTTAAATATGCTGCTCCTTGTTTTCTTAAATCTTCTATGCTATAAAATGTAATCCAACTATAAAATCTTTCATTATCATTTCTATGACTTCTTTTCTATATTATTTTTGTTTCACATCTATTGTAACACTATATCTAACGAACTAATATTTTACTATTAATTCATCTTTATTCTAAATAAAACTAAGTTGCTCATTCTCACTCACTATCCAACTTTTTTGCTTAGCTTCTGTTATCTTATCTCCCGCTTCTACATTCCCAATCAAAAATGGTGAATTCTCATTATGCTTTTTCATATTTTCAATAACCAATTTCTTATTAGCATTCGCATAACAATACCTGCATAAATGCCCACAAGTATTATAAGTACCTATATCATTCCCCATAAGGCAATTACACTCTTGCCTTATATTCTTTCTTTTTGGCGGCTCCAGTGTACAACCAATTGATCTTTCTACAATTTCTTGACTCATACATCCATTACATTTCAAACCATACTCTGATAAAAATGTCTTCTCACAACAACTATGAATTGTCATATTATTTTCCTTACCCATTTTTGCAAACGCCTTTGCAATTCGTATTTGTTCATCTTGAGTAAGAGTTCGCAAATCAGGTGCATTTCTTTTTACCTTTTCATATAAATCTAAAAAACTAATTGTACAATTGTTAGTATACCCTTTTAAGCTTTGCGCCATTTTACTAAAACATTCTATATGTTTTTCAACATCAAATTCATCATTTATAAAAATAGGATCATATCTCCATCCAATAGAATTCACACCTACATGCTTTGATAATTTCTTAAAACTTTCTATTACTTTTTCTTTATCCGGTACAACAGGTTCTATATCTTTTCCGTATGGAGTAATTGTTACAAACCAATATTGCCTATATACATCCAATTCATCCAAATATTTAATCATAGGCTCTGGATTCTTAGTGCAAAAAGCTAAACAATCCACCACATTTGGCGACAAACTATATTTTGTTACTTGATTAGGATAATATGGATTTCTCACCAATACAAACCCTTCTCTTATTCTATTCATTAACCACTTTGAATAAAACGCTGGTATATCTGTTCTACATCCTGAATTTATTATCATATCTTTTTACTCCTCCCAATATTCTATTACCTTATTTGCATTTTCATCAAATGAAACTGTTTTATTTCATATATCTAACATTGGCATTGGATAATCTTTATTAATTCTTATAAGTCTTATTTTATCATTTACTTTGTTATAATCCTCATAAAGATTGGAGTTGATTTATAGAAATAATATAAAATAAAGACATAGCAATGTAAGCTATGTCTTTTATGGGTAGTTTTCTATTTTTCTAACTCTAAGTTGTCTTGTACTTTGGATTACATTTATTTTATCATATATTTTTTATTTATCTTATTTTTTACCAACTTTTCCATGACAATTTGGCAACTTTTTTATATTAGATTTTTGTTATTGCACAAATTTCTGAATTATAAACACCTTATCTATAGTAAAAAACAGAGGAAACGCTTGATTTTATTAACATTTTCTCTGTTTAATATTTTGTTTAAAAATTATTTTCTTTATATAAAAAACACTCTTTATCGTGCGAATATATTACTCCTATTGCTTGCAAATATGAATAGATTATTGTAGATCCTACAAATTTCATTCCTTTTTTCTTCAAATCTTTTGATATATTGTCAGATAGTTCTGAGGTCGTTTGATCAATTTCATAAAATGTTTTATTATTTGTAAATGTGATTAAATAATCGTGAAATGAACCATATTCACCTTGAATCTTCTTAAATATTTGAGCATTGTTTATACTTGCATTTATCTTGAACTTATTTCTAATTATTTTTTCATTTGATAATAACTCTTGTATTTTTGCTTCATCATAGTGGGAGATTTTATCTATGTTGAAATTGTCGTATGCTTCTTCAAATGCTTTTCTTTTGTTTAATACACATTCCCATGACAGACCTGCTTGAAATGATTCTAGTATTAACATTTCAAATAAATATTTTTCATCAAAATTTTGTTTGCACCATTCTTCGTCATGATATTTTATGTATAGTGGATTTTGCATATTACACCATCTGCATCTTTTTTTATTATTCATTTTTTCTCCTAATTTAAATTACATATTCATCTTCTTGACTAATTGGTTTCTTTTCTTTTTGAACATCAAGTTGTATGTTTTCTCTTACATCATCTGTCATTGTTTCGGCAACGTCCATAATAAATTGTCTTATGTTTCCTTGATATGGATCGGTTTCAATAGTTGTATATTTTCCGTGCTCCTTCTGCTATATTTTCTTTTTCCGCTTCCATAAATTGATTAAATAATCCAACATTTTTTCTATTAACTAATCGTCCTTCTTTTCCTTTTCTAAATACACTTAGCTCTGGTGAAGTAACAAATCCATATGCTAGTGGCTTATATCTTTTCATGAATTCACTGCTAAGTAATTGTTTTAGTAAAAATGCATCTCTCGCTGGAATTGAGCCCTCATTTACTGAAAAGTCAATCCAAGGAAGTCTATCTAACATTCCTCTATCGTAAATAACTACTCTAGGTGTTGGATCACTCATATCTTCACTTAAGTTTCTCATTAGTTCACTGTACATCCATATATTATATTCTTCAAGATCTTTATTTGTAATTGGATTATACTCAGCTGTTTCTGCTCTTTTTTGTACTGGTACTTCATGCCTTGTAAGTAGTTCTGTTATACTATTTAATAATGTTGTTTTCCCGCTTTTTGCAGTTCCAATTAACTCAACAAAAATTGGTCCTTCTCTTTTTGAAATGTTCTCCTGAATATACTTCAAATTATCCGTTATCTTATTTGCTTGTTCTGTAATTCTTTCAAGTACTTCTCCCATTTTTTCTTCCTCCTAAAAAAGTTTTTCTAATATTCTTTTATACCTTTCAAATAAAGCTTCTTTTTCATTTGTATTCATTAGTACAGCTTCATACATCTTTGTATAGTACCACTTTTGTTCTTCTTTTGGCTTATTAAAACTTTTCCATATACTTTCGCCTTGTTCTTGATATTGATTATATAATGTTTCTAGATTGTTAATTTTATCAGCACATTCTACTAGTTTTCCTTCTAAACTTGCTGTTTTTATTTTATCTATTGCTTCAATTTTTCTTTCTTTCCATGGTAATGATTTATCTTCTGATACTTCATCAACAAATTTAGCTACATCACTTCCGAACTCATTTTTAATATCTTCTAATGAATATCTTGTATCTTCAATAACGTCATGTAAAAGTCCTGCTATGACACATTCTGTACTTGCACCTGCTCTTTGTAAAATCATTCCAACTGTGAAAGGATGAAATATCATGTCAACTTCTTTATCACTTTTTCTTCTTTGACCTGTATGTGCTTTTGTTGCATAATAAATTGCATAGTCTATTAACTCTAAATCGCCTTTTTTCATTTTACCACCCCTTAATCTGCTAATATATTAGCACATTGAAAATTTTTATACAATAATTTTGCAAAAAAGAGACAATAAATTTTTAAGTTTATTATCTCCTTTTTGATATTATTTCTCTATATAACCGTCTGTTGGTTTTGTATACATGTCATCTGATATTGATTTGTATCTTTCACCTGTATAATCATCTGTAAATCCGTTATATGCTTTATAAATTTCTCCATTTTCTGTGTCATATACTCTTTCATATCCAAGTGTTGCATCGCTTTGTTTTTGACTCATTCTATCATAAGCTGCACTTCTTGATTCCCAAGCTGACATTATCATATCTGATGTTTGATTTCCTATGTTCCTTATATTTTGGAATGTTGTCATTACTGCATCTTGTTGACTGTTATATTGACTTATGAATGTGTCTGAAAATTGTAGTGATGAAGATATTTGATTTAAAGTGTCTTCCCAATCTATAAGTTCATCTTTTGGTGCTGTTATAAATATTGTATTATAAACATTTAAAGGATATGTGTCTATTTGCTTGCCAGATATAATGTTTTCGCTCATATAATATGAACCTGCATCATATACATATGCCATAAAGATTCCTTCTCCTTCTTTTCCATTTTCATCTGTAAATGATGCTCTTAGAAGATCTCCTCCGGTCGCTACTGATCCTAGATTTTCAATTATAGTAAAATTATTTAGTGTTGGAAATGTGAAACTAGCTGTGTTGTTTAATGGTCCTAATTCATTAAATATTTTATAAAATCCTTCTGTTGTTTCTTCTTCTATTACTGGATTCTGAGCAAAAATTTGATTTGGATAATATCTTTGATAGAAGTTTTTAGCATCTTGTGATTTGTTATATCCTTCTGTTTTCATATTTAAGAAAAATTGATATGTTGGATTTTCTGGATTATATACTTTTAATGTATAGTGAATATAATCTCCTATTGTATCTACTTTCCATCCTTTTGGAATTTTCATTGATACAAGACCATTATCAAAATCTTCGAATTCTACATCTTTTGCTTCATTTTTTACTATTTTTACTTCAGGCTCTTTCTTTTCGTTTTTGTTATTTGCCAATCTTTTTCCTGAGCTTGAACTTTCATTTGAATTATCGTTTTCCATATTATTTTTTACAATCACCCCTCCTACTACTGCAATGATTACAATAAGTACTAACACATATATTGCAATTGTGAATTTACTTTTTTTCTTTTTCTCTTGTTCCATTTTTCTTCCTTTCAAATATTAATTTCTATTTTATTGTACTAATACTATTATATTTTTTTAAGTGTTTTTACCATTTTTTCCGTGACACTTTGGTAACTTTTATATTATTTTTGTTATAAGTTTTTAAAATCATTTCTATATATTTTTTATGATAGTATGTTCACAAAATATTTTTATATAATAGTGAAATTCTCCAAACTTCCTATTATATAAAAACAATGTTCAGAAATTTTAAAAGCAAATTTCACGCGCGAACAAAGATGCTGACTTAAAAATGTTATAATCGGTGCAAACGTTATAAATATTCCGCTTTTATTCTTGCATAAAAAGAACCGGCTGGTTCAATTATCCCAGCCGGTTGGTACCTAAAACTTATTTCTACACTGCAACAAAGTGATTTTCAAGCAACTTGAGCAAGACTCCTGCGTCCTGGATGGCATTTCCGAGGATTTCCAGTTCTTTTGCAACTTCGTCCTCATCGAGCTCCAGATCCTTTTCATCACATAAGATCATATCAGTTGCTCTCTTGATTTTGCATCCCAATCTGAATGATTCGTAATCAAAATCGCGGAACTCATGCTGTTCGAGGTTCTCTGGAAGTTTGGTGTAGAACATAAATCCCTCACCTTCATATTTTTCGAAACCTTTAGTTCTCATAACATGGAAAATCTCATGAGAGATCTCAAGTGCCATGTCCTGCGCTTCACGCAACTTTTCCAAATAAGTTGCGTCCTTGCAGAACGTTCCGTTCCGAAGTTCCTCTGCGTGCATTTTTACATGCCGCAAAAAATGGTCCATCTGCTCCGTTGTCATGTGCTGCTGTTTTCCTGTCATAATGTCTATACCTCCTAAAAAGATTTTGGTAATGAGTAGTATATCACCTTTTTTCCTTATTTTCAAGTACTTTATATATTTTTTTACATTTTTATTACATTTTCGTTACAAATTCCCAAGGTAAGTCTTTTTTTCCAAAGTGTCCATAATTAGTTGTTTTTCTGTAGATTGGCTTTTTTAAACCTAAATAGTTTATAATTCCTGTTGGTGTTAAATCGAATTTATTTTCTATTTTCTTTATAATTTCTTCTTCAGGTATTGTATACGTTCCATAAGTATTTACATATATTGATACTGGTTTAGCTACTCCTATGCTATAAGCAAGTTGAATTTCGCATCTTTTTGCATAACCGTTTGCAACAATATTTTTTGCAATGCATCTTGCCATATATGATGCGGATCTATCAACTTTTGTAGCATCTTTTCCCGAAAAAGCTCCTCCGCCATGTCTTGCAGCGCCACCGTATGTGTCTACAATTATTTTTCTTCCTGTTAGTCCACTATCTCCAAGTGGCCCTCCTATAACAAATCTTCCTGTAGGATTTATGAAATATTTTGTTTTTTCATCTAATAAATTTTCAGGTATTGTTGTTTTTATAACTTTTTCCATTATATCTTTTTTTAATGTTTCTAATTCTATTTCTGGTAGGTGTTGACTTGATACTACAATTGTATCAACTCTGACTGGCTCTTCATTTTCATATTCTACTGTTATTTGAACTTTTCCGTCTGGCCTTAAGTAGTCAATAACTTTATTTTTTCTTACTTCTGTTAGTTTTCTTGCTAGTTTATGTGCTAATGAAATTGGTAGTGGCATTAGTTCTTCTGTTTCATCACATGCATAACCAAACATTAATCCTTGGTCTCCTGCTCCTTCTGATTCTATGTTTTCACCTTCTCTGTCTTCTAATGATTTATCTATTCCTTGTGCTATATCTGGTGATTGTTTAGAGATATTGATTCGGATTGCGCATGTTTTATAGTCTATATCGTATTTGCTATTTTCGTATCCTACTTCTTTTATGGTGTTTCTTACTACTTTTTCAATATCAATATCTGCTGTTGATGATATTTCTCCTGTTATATAAATTTCTCCTTTTCCTGCAACTGTTTCGCATGCGACTCTTGCATTTTCATCCTTTTCTAAATAGCTATCTAGTATACTATCTGAGATGTAGTCGCATAGTTTGTCTGGGTGCCCTTCTGTTACACTTTCTGATGTAAATAGTTTTTTCATTTTAATTCGTCCTTTCATATAATAAAGTTATATATGTTTCAATTATTTTTACTCGTTATGAATATTATATTTAATTTTTTCGTTCCTTACTAAAATATTTTCACACCTACTTAATTTCGTTTAGTAGGTTAGAGAAAAACTTTCAAACTGCGCGTTACTTGAAAATTAAATATAATATTCTTTTTGAGTTTAATATATAATTAAAAACCTTTGTACATTTTTATGTACAAAGGTTTTTAATTTCTCTTTAAATCATCATCCAAAGTACATTTTTGTAACTTCGTCGGTTTTAGCACCTAACTTAAATAGGTTGCTGTGGAGTTATAAAGCCGATTCTCTCGTCCACTCTTGATAACATATATATGAGTTATTATAATGGTATGTTTATATAATGTCAATATTTTAAGTAATGTTATTAAAAATTTTTTACATAAATTAATATATGAAAAGGGGCGCCACATTAGTAGCGCCCCTTTTGAGATATTTTATAGTTACTATTTTGTTACGATTTCTGCAGATTCTGTGATGCCTTCTTCTGAAAGAATATCGGATACTTCTGAATCAGCGAAGATTCTTTCCAATTCAACCTGAGAAAGAATTCCTTTCTTCATGAGTTCATCAACCAGTTTTTCAAGCTCTGCACTGTGTTCTGCCAACACTTTGTCAGCATAATTTCTGGCCTCGATAAGAATGTCATCCATCTCTTTGCTGATTTTCTCGATGATATTCTCTGTGTACATAGGGTTCTCGCTCTCACGAAGATATACTCTGTCCTCTGTGAAGTTTTCATCAAGGCCATATCTTGTGATCATGTCTTTAGCAAGACGTGTAGCTTTTGTCAGATCTGAATTTGCACCTGATGAAAGCTCTTTAGTATACAGCTTTTCTGCTCTTCTACCTCCAAGTAATTTTGCAATCGTCTGGATGTAGTAATCTCTGTTAGCAGATGGTGTTGCATACTCGTCTTCTTCAAAAACATTTACTCCTAAGTAATCCTCTGCTGGCATGATTGATACAGCCAATGTTTTTAAGAACCAGAGTTCAGGAGAAAATCTCTGAACAATGTAGTGTCCAGCTTCGTGATAAGCTGTTGCTCTTTTTTTCTTATCTGGCATTCTTTCGAACTGCTTTCTTCTAATTTCAAAGTTTTCTAAGATATCTTCTCTATCTACTTCTTTCTTGTCTTTGAGCTCAGCTCCAGCCATTGCTCTGTCAAGTAAGTCGAGTGTTCTGTCTGGGTTCTTTGTCTCAAAGTTGAAACATGATGCATTCAAGATTGTAAAGTCAACCAGTTCTTTGCTGATTGTTGTATGATGGAATTCTTCCAGACTTAATATCTGGTTTTTAATCATATCATACAACTCATTAGATTTTGGCTCTTTGACGACAATTTTTTCAAATCTTCGCTTGAGAGCACCGTCTTTCGAAAAATATTTTTCGTACTCATCGAAAGTTGTAGCTCCAATCACCTGTGTGTCTCCACGTGCCAATATTGGCTTCAGTGAATTGGCCAAATCCAACTCTCCATCTTTGCAAGCACCAGCTCCCAGTACAGTGTGGATTTCATCGATAAACAGAATGCAGTTTGGATGTGTTTCAAGGAATTTAATCATCTCCTGGAACCTTTCTTCTGCCATTCCACGATACTTTGTACCCGCGATGATTGATGTCACATCCAAAGATAAGACAATAGCATCTTTAAATCTGTCATGACAAATACCCTTTACAATACTCCAAACGAATTTCTCGACAATAGCCGTCTTTCCTACGCCTGGATGTCCTACCAATACTGCGTTTCTCTTGGTTGCTTTTGAAAGGATCTTGATCAATGTTTCTGTTTCCCGATCCCTTCCAAGAATCTTGCAGTACTCTTCATCTGGAGAATACTTATCGTTCATAACTGTTAAGAAGCTTTCCAGATTTTTTGGAAGTAACTGCTTTCTTCTTATAGCATCAAGTCCCGGTTTTTCAAGAGCTGTATCTGGAAGAATTGCATCTACTCCTAAGCAACTTGTTAAGAGTTCCATGTATTCATCCGGCATACTCTCAGCAAAGGCTGCAAGCATATAGTGATTGGTTAAAAGCTTAGCTTTGTACATATTCTCAGCTATATTAACCGCCATCGTCAAAATGCTATACATTTCCTTTGTTATATTGATTTGTTCCTTTCTGCCGCCATCTACGTACAAATTGATGGTAACAAATAAACCTTCGAATTTTTTACACTCTTCTCCGGTAAGGATAACAAAGTCTGGCTTTTCGGGATCTGACATTGTTGCTTCCTGTGCTTCGTTAACAATTTCCATGTACTGCTGTACTCTATCTTCCTCATATGGAAAATATTTCTGGTACATTTCCGTTACTCTTTCTACAATTGCCATATGTTCCATTCCCTGTTTTAAAAAGTAACGATGTAATGGGCTGTCTTTCATTAGTGCCAATGTTCCGAGTCCAATTATTTCTGGGACATATCCAAATCCATTCCGCTCGGCTACTGCTTTTGAAGCTAAAAACAAATTTGCTGCATCGCTATTTAGTTTCATAACTATTACCTCCTATATAATGTATCAACTTGGTGATAAGTAACATAATCATTTTATATCGTTATGGTTGATTTGTCAATGTTTTTGGTTCTTTTAACTTACTTATAAAAATACATATTGAAAATTTTTGAATCACCGCGCAGGGACCAAACGAACGAAGTGAGTTCGATTGAAGCATTCTTCCCGCTTTGAAAATAAAATTGATAAATTTTTATTTTCAAATTCCGAGGAATGCGACAGCAAGGTGTGAAAAAATTTCAATATGTATTTTTATATGCCAAATTAAATAAAGAAAACACAGGGGTGGTTTCCCACTCCTGTGTTTTTGTCCAATGTGTATTTTACTATTTAAAGAATTTCTCTGCCAATGCTTTGCCAACAAGCTGTGCTACGATGTATACCAACATCAAGAAAGACAATTCGTATATCTGAAAAGCAAATCCCATTACAACCAGCATAACACAGATTCCCATTACCATAAAAAATACCTCCTAAAATAAGAAATATAACACTTGGACGGTTCCGTAGGCTAAAATTATTTCATTCCCTCATAAAGAATATGAAGGCTTTTGCAGCAATCCCTAAACATAATAGAATCGCTAACGTTCCTGCGCCATCGGACATTTGCTCCACGGTTCCGTGAACTGCAATGTCGATTGCGAGGATTATAATTCCTACGATTATCAGCGGGGTGCTCAGCTTCCAAACAAGTCGGAGTGCAATTACTGCTAATGGTACTAACAGCAATATAAATCCAACTTTCAAAAGTACAATAATTATTTCTCCTAGTGTCATAATATTTCCTCCTGTTATTTTTTATTGTTTTTTTCTTTTTACTGATAATTTTTAATCTTATGCTTTTTTTATTATACACTATTTTAGGCTAAAAATCAATGTTTTTGGCATTTATTGGGCTATTATACTTCCGTAGTCTATTATTTCAAGATTTTTAAAATCTACTAGTTTCAGATTATGGTTGTTTAAATGTTCTATTAAACTTGCTTTATTGGATATTTTATTACTATCTCCAAATAGAATAAATTTATCTTCTATAATTGCTGTTGCTCCGCCTATAAAACCGTTCATTTTCGCTTGTAATCCATTTTTATCTAGTAAGCTTATATTGGTGTTGTCTAGCAATAATACATCGATATTTTCTCTTTTTAGTGTTTCATATATTCCTTCATCAGATGTTATACATGAATTTTCTGATGTTACAGATATACTGCACTTTGAGTAACCTTGTTTTATATTTATTTTTTTCAGGCCAATACTGTCTATGTATTCTGCTACTGCTGGATCTGTATATTTAAAATTATGTATTACTCTTTTGCCAATTTGACATATGTTATATTTAATATCTTCTGGATATTGTGCTCCTACTGGATTTGCTCCTTGTCTAGTTTCTAATTGCTTTTCCAATTTCAAATTTGGTGCTTGAAATATTTGATTATTTATTTTGCAAAAGAATATATCTGGGTGTGAAGAAATTTCCTCATACACAGATGATTGGTATGGTAATTCTATCAAATCACCATACTGTGATAAATATTCTTTTTCAATTTTTCTCATCCTTGAATCAATTATTATTTTCATTATTCTACACTTTTTAAACTTTCTATCATATCTATTTTCTTTAATACAAAATGTATTACTTTGTTTACTATAACTGAGAAGATGGCTGTAATTACTGCTGAGTATAAATAACTAATTGGTGCTACTTGCCTTATAAATTTCAATTTATCAATTTCTACACTTGCTACAACTCCGTCAGTTAAGAAATATCCAAATACAAGTCCTAATAGGATTCCTACTATTGTGAAAATCAAGTTTTCTTTATTTATGTAATTATCAACTTCTTTGTCATAAAATCCTAAAACTTTTAAAGTTGCTATTTCTCTTTGTCTTTCTCCTATATTAATGTTTGCTAAGTTATACAATACAACAAAGTCAAGTAATGCTGATGCTATTACTAATATTAATACTACATAATTTAATGTTCCCAACATATCTGTTATTGAAGACATTAGTGATGAAATAATTGAAACTGATGCAACTCCGTCTATGTTTAATAGTTCTTCTGAAATTTTATTTAATTCATCATCAGTTGTGTTTGGAATTGCTTTTAGTAATATCATGTTTACATTAAATGTTTTTACATTTGCATTGTAAAAATCTTTGGTCATATAAACGTAATTTGAAACATAGTTTTGTGCTATTCCTGATACTTTCAAATGATATTCAATGTTATCTCCATCTATTAGTGTTACTTCGTCACCGACTTTAGCATTTATAAATTCTGCCACTTTGTCTGTAATTATTATTCCGTCATTATTTAAAGTTAGTTTTTCTTCGGTTTTGTAATCTTTCAAATTGCATACTTTTTCAAATTCTTCAACTGAATTTGGTACAAATATTGTGGCATCATAATTTCTTGAAGATGCTTTTAACTTTCCTGTATTGGCACATATTTCTGAATATGCTTCGACTTTTTTGTTTTCATTCATATAGTTTTCTATTGAGCTAATATTATCTGTATTGGATAATGTTATTGATGAATCATATTGAAATATTCCTTTGAATTGAGAATTTGGAATGTCAATTATTGAATCTCTTATTCCAAATCCAGTAAGCATAAGTCCTGTACATCCTGCAATTCCTACAATTGTCATTATTGCTCTTTTCTTATATCTAAAAATATTTCTCATTGTAACTTTTTTAGAAAAGTTTAGTCTTCTCCATATGAATGTTATTTTTTCTAAGAATATCTTTTTACCGTTTTTAGGCGCTTTAGGTCTCATAAGTGCTGCTGGCGTTTCTTTTAATTCAGAATGTGCTACAAGTATTGTAGCTCCTCCTATGCACGCAAATGCTATAAATGTTCCTACTAGGCCTATTCCTAATTGATAGTTTAAGTGAAAATCTGGTATTGTGTACATTGTTGAATATAATGACCATACTATACTTGGAAGTAAATAAAAACCTAAACTCATTCCAAGTATGCCACCTATCATGCATGCTAAAAATGCATATAATATATATTTAATTATTATTTGATGGTCTGTATATCCTAACGATTTTAATGTTCCAATTTCTATTCTTTCTTCTTCAATCATTCTTGTCATTGATGTTAAGCTTATTAATACTGCCACTAAGTAAAATATTATTGGAAAAAGCTTTGATATATTTGACATTGTTTTTATTGCATCAAAAATATTTGAATAGCCTAAATTGTCTGTTCTTTCTTGAACATACCACGTTGCTTTTTCAATTTTTCCGACTTTATCTCTTGCGTCATTTATATCCTTTTGTGCGTTGTTTAATTTTTCTTCCGCTTCTGCTTTGCTTGTTTCGAACTCACTTTCCTTTTCTGCTAATTCTGTTTTACCTTTTTCAAGTTGTTCTTTTCCTGATGCTACTTTTGCTTTCGCTGAAGCTAATTGTTTTTGAGAATAGCTTTTGTTTGCCTTTAATTTATTTTTATTCGCTTGCAATTCGCTTCTAGCAGAATTTAGTTGTTTTTCTCCATCTACTATTTGGCTTTCTGCTGAAGTTATTTCTGATTGAATCTCTGCTTTTTTTGCATTTAAATTATCAATTGCTACTGTTGCTTGATATATTAGTGCGTCAATTTGTGTTGTGTCTGTTATACCTGATGATATTGCATCTTGTTTTTGCTTTTGTAGTACTTCTAAATTCACTTGCGTTTGAGCTATGTTTTCTTCTATTCGAGAAATTCCGGCTTCCGCTTCTGCTTTCTTTTCTGCTAAAGTATCTTGGCTCTGTGTTAATTTGGTTTGCTTTTCTGATAGTTGAGTTTCGGCATTTTTTATTTGTGTTTCTGCATTTTTAAATTGACTATTTGCATTTGCTTCTTGTCTTTGAATTTCCTTTTCAGAATTTTGTAATTTTATCTCTGAATTATTCAATTCTGTTTTAGCATTATTTATTTGAGTTTCAGCATCTTGTAATTGACTATCTACTTCTGCTTTTTTAGAATCATACTCAGCTTGTGCATCATCAAGTTTTTTATTTGCCTTATCAATTAATCCTTGATATCGTGCTTGTTCTCTTTCAGCTTTTATCTCTTCAACTTTTTCTTTTACTGGATTAACTGTATTTAAATATTCATCGCTGTTTGTTACATATTGTTTAGCATTTTTTACGGTAGCACAAATTTCTGTATAATAATCTAAATTTATTACATCATCTTTTGTATAAATATAATAGCTTATACTTCCGTTTCCAATTGATGTATTCCCACGTTCATTTGAAATATATATAGGTGTTTCTGCAATTCCTACAATTGTAAATTCAGTTTGGGTTAAAACTTTACTTCCGTCCTCGTTCGTATCATCATTTTCTAAAATTATCTTTTTTCCAATTAAGCTATTTACATCTTCTTCTATTGTATACCTAGAATCCAATAAACACTCATTAGATGTTTCTGGCATTCTACCTTCTGATACATTGGGTTTATTTATGTTTTCGTTATACTCTATAATCTTACAAACCTTTTCTTTTCCTTCAGTTTTTGATAGCGTCTCTTTCGTTTGAATCCCGTATGCCTTATCTATTCCATCTATTTGTTTTATTGCATTTATATCATCATCTGTAAGTCCAAGTGTAGATATTACTTGAATGTCATACATATTGCTATTATCAGCATAGCTATCTAAACTTTCCAACATATCTGGACTAGTTGCATTTAAGCCTGCATAAAAACCTACTCCTAAAAATGCCATTATTAAAATTGATATAAACCTTCTTCTCGTTTTACTTATTTCTTTTATATTATTTTTTAACAATGATTTTTTCATTATTATTTTCCTCTCTTACCATTCGATATTATCAATTGATTCAGGGTTTTCATTTATTATAATTTTCTCAGCAGTTCCATTTTTAAAATGTATTACTTTGTCTGCCATTGGCGCAATTGCTCCATTGTGAGTGATTATTATAACTGTCATATTTTCTTTTCTAGCCATGTTCTGTAACAATTTTAATATGCTTTTACCTGTTTTGTAATCTAATGCTCCTGTTGGCTCGTCACATAATAAAAGTTTTGGATTTTTAGCTATTGCCCTTGCTATTGCAACTCTTTGTTGTTCTCCTCCAGATAATTGTGATGGAAAGTTATCTTTTCTGTTTTCCAATCCTACTTTATTTAATATTTCATCTACGTTTAATGCATCTGGACATAGTTGTGTTGCTAGTTCAACATTTTCTTTTGCGGTTAAATTTTGAACTAAATTGTAAAATTGAAACACAAATCCAATATCGTTTCTTCTATATGTTATTAATTGTTTATTTGTTAGCCTAGTTATTTCCTTATTATCTACTAACACTTTACCTGAAGTAGCTGTATCCATTCCTCCTAAAATATTTAATGTAGTTGTCTTTCCAGCTCCACTTGGCCCAACAATAACTACTAGTTCTCCTTTTTCAATTTCGAAGTTTGTATTATTTAAAGCATTTATTGTTACTTCTCCCATCTTATATTGCTTGGTTACATTATTAAATTCTATATATGACATAAAAATCTCCTTTTTCATTCATTATCCCTTTTAATATTTATAAATTATATATTATTTTTTTATTTTGTAAAACAGTTTATTGAAAAAAAATTCACTTAATATTATAATTTTTTGTGAGGTGATATTATATGATTAATCGTGATGAAAATCCGGTTTTTTTGAATGATTTTCTTGATTATTCTTCTACAATTTTGAATAAATCTCCTAATACTATGAAGGAATATAATTATGATATAAGTCATTTCTTAAGATTTATTAAATATAAATTCAATATGGCTAAAATGGATAATGAAGTTGGTCTTGCTAATATAAAGATAAATGATCTTACAGTTGAAACAATTACTCAAATTCAAATTGAAGATATTCATGCATTTCTTGGGTATATGAAAGAAACTTTTCATAGCAAACCTGCAACATTAGCTCGTAAGGTTGCTAGTATTCGTGTATTTTTTCATTATATGTGCAACAAAACCAAAAGAATTCCTAACAATCCAGCAATTGATTTGGAAACTCCTAAGCTTGATAGAAGATTACCTAGATATTTGAGTCTAGATCAAAGTAGAAAACTTCTTCAAGTTGCTGGAACTCCACCTCTCGGTACTCATGGTAATCATGATAATTCTTCTAGAAATTTTGCTATTATTACTTTATTTTTGAATTGTGGTATGCGTTTATCTGAACTTGTTAATATAAATATTAAGGATATTGATTTTTCTGAAAACAAATTAAATGTTATTGGTAAAGGAAACAAAGAACGTGCAATATATTTGAATAAGGCTTGTATTAATGCTATTAATGATTATTTAAAAGATAGACCTAAAGAAGGTGTTAAGTATGATTCACGTGATGCTTTGTTTTTGAGTGAACAACGTAAGCGTATTAGTAATAGAACAGTTCAATATATTGTTAAAGAAGAAATGCATATTGCTGGCATTGATCCTAATAAGTATTCTGTGCACAAATTAAGACATACTGCCGCAACATTGATGTACAAGTATGGAAATGTTGATATCAGGGCTTTGCAAGTACTTTTAGGTCATGAAAGTGTTTCAACAACTGAGATTTATACTCATGTTGATAATGAACAAATTAGAAGTGCTATTGAGAGTAACCCTTTAGCAGATGAAGGTAGTAAAGATTAGAATTTAAAAAATTATTTAATATAAAATTAAAAGAAAAATGCATATAAAATTTTTTCACACCTTGCTGGCGCATTCCTTGGAATTTGAAAATAAAAATTTGTCAATTTTATTTTCAAACTGGGTAGAATGCTTCAATCGAACTCACTTCGTTCGTTTGGTCCCTGCGCGGTGATTCAAAAATTTTATATGTATTTTTCTTTTTGCTCTATTACAATAAACTTTTTAATTCTGATTTTATTTTTCTCTATTTTTTTCATACCATATATCTGATAATCTGATCGATTTAGTTTGACTACTATTTCTTCCTATTGGTATAGCATCTAATTTTAATTTTTCCGTTTCCAAACGTTTTTCTAGTAATGTCATAAACATTTGATCATCTTCATCTGACACTTTATTTTCTATTTTTTCTTTAATCATACTTCCAATTTGTCTTAAAGCTATATCTCTTTTCTTAGAACGTGCTGCTTGAGAAATTAAAGTTTCTCCCCCTTCAAATGTCATTTTGGAAATATTCTTACTGCATAATTCTATAGCTTGTTTGTATTTTTCTTGTGATGCTAGATTATCTACTACAACTCTAAAAGCCTCTGTAGATGGTATTCTATCTGGAAAAGTTTTTAATATTTGAAGACCATTATTTATATCTTTTATAGGAAAGTTATATCCTTGTTCAGATAATAAGATTCTTATTTGTATTGCAATTTGTCTTTCATATTGTTGCTCACTTAAAATTACTTTTCCATTGGGATTGCTTTTGACTTGCTCTGCTTTTTTGTGTGCTTCTTTTAAAATGATCTGCTGAGCTTCTCTTTGGTCTAATGTTCCTTTTGCTAAGTCTACAACAATTTTCCTAATTTCTGGTGACACATTATTTCTCATTTCATACTGTGTAATTTGCGAATTTATAGTGACTATTTTTGTTTCGATTTTTCCTTTAAGATTTGAAATTAATAAGTTTTCTTTTGCCATTGCTGGAGTAATTTTTTTCTTTAATTCTCTTAATTCTGCAATATCAGTCGTTTTCCTAGCTCTTTTCTCAACTAATTGAGCTATTCTTTTGTCTATTCTTTTTCTTCTTAAATTAAATTCTCTAACTCCTTTATCTCCTCTTTTTTTAGATAGATTTTTAAACTCATCTCTGTTAATAATTTCTTTTATTTCTTCTGTTTGCTCTAGAGTTGATTTTGTAGTATCTAATATTTTTAGTTCTACGAGCATACTTCTTAAAAGAGCATTTTTATTATACTCTGACATATCTTCTATATTTTCTTGTTCTCTTTTTATGTAATCTATTGTTTTTTGAACAATTTCTTCTTCATTCGGTGTTGGCTCTAGTGAATCTACATCCCCATCATTACAATTATATGAATAATATTCATTAAAATATTTCAATCTTATCTTATTCATTTTACTTTCTTTGTTTGCAAATGTATTCTGAGCTTCTGCATTAATTTTTTCTTTTATTTCATTAATTGGTACATCAAATTCAAATGCTATTAATTCTGGATCACATCCATATTTCACTAATTCTATAATTTCTTCTTCGTTCATCTAAATTCTCCTAACTATTTTTAAGAGTATATCACGTTTTTTCTTATTTTTCAATACTTTGCATAACAAAAGCAGCCTAAAATGTGTAATTTCAGGCTGCTTTTGATGTTGTTAAACTAATATTATTTTATTTTCGCTATTTCTTCTGGTGTCATTATGATTTCTCTGAGCTCTGTCAGAAAACTCTCAATACGCACTCTGAAGTTTGGGTCTTTTGTATAATACCTCTGCACAAATTTCTGAAGCATCTTAGACCACTGCAGTAATCTCATTTTTTCGTATAATGCCATGCTTTTTTCTACTTTTATTACTGGCACTTTTGTAAAGATTTTTTCTGAAAGGGTAATGAAGTTTGGATCGGCTACAAGGCTGATGTCTTCCATTATTTCCAGGACTTCTTTTATACGAAAAGCTATTGGATTACTTTTATTGATGGCTAAGAACTGCTGCTCTTTCTTAGAAACATTTTCGATTCTGTATTTGTCTGTTGAAATGATTTTGGGCATACATTTAAATATTCCGGACCAATACTCATCTAAAGTTTCTTCCTGCTTTGATTCGGATTCAAGTTTTCTCTCTGCTTTTGCTTCAGGAGTAGTTTCTTCTGGTTCCAGCTCAAGTTCAGAATCTTCCTCAGATTTTGCTTCAGGAACTACTTTAAGTTCTAACTCAGGTTCAGGTTCTTCCTCAGATTTTGCTTCAGGAACTACTTTAAGTTCTAACTCAGGTTCAGAATCTTCCTCAGATTTTGCTTCAGGAACTACTTTAAGTTCTAACTCAGGTTCAGATTCTTCCTCAGATTTTGCTTCAGGAACTACTTCAAGTTCTGACTCAGGTTCAGGTTCTTTCTCAGATTTTATTTCAGGAACTACTTCAAGTTCTGACTCAGGTTCTTTCTCCGTTTTTTCTTCAGAAATTTCTTCTGCCTCCTGCTCTGATTCAGATGTTTCTTCTGCTTCTGGACTTATTTCTTTCATTAGCTCTTTTATTAATTTAAGAAAAACTAATAAAGTAAGATTAAACCGCTCCTTTACTGCTTTAGAAATCAATACTTTTGTATTAGTATTAAACTCTGCTCTTTTGTAAAGATTTTGTGAACTGCGTTTTATGATATTTTCAATACAAAACCAGCTCATTTTTTGTGTTTCAGCAACAGCTTTTACCAGTTCCTCAAAGGCATTTCTTATTCTGCTGTCTGAAATCTGAATATAATCAGCTAATTTTCCAGAAAACTCTTCTAAGTTCTCAGATTCTTCGTATAACTTTTTAGCATACTCTTTTGAAAACTCTTCGAAACTTTTTACTTTAGGTGATTTTTCTTCAGCTTTTGCTTCTGGAGCTACTTCCTGTTCTTGTTCAAGTTCAAGTCCTTCCACAACTTCTGCTTCAGAAATCACTTCCAGTTCTGCCTTAGGTTCAGTTTCTTCCTCAGCTTTTACTTCAGGAATCACTTCCAGTTCTGCCTCAGGTTCAGTTTCTTCCTCAGCTTTTACTTCAGGAATCACTTCCAGTTCTGCCTCGGGTTCAGTTTCTTCCTCAGCTTTTACTTCAGGAATCACTTCCGGTTCTGCCTCGGGTTCAGTTTCTTCCTCAGCTTTTACTTCAGGAATCACTTCCGGTTCTGCCTCGGGTTCAGTTTCTTCCTCAGCTTTTACTTCAGGAATCACTTCCAGTTCTGCCTCAGGTTCAGTTTCTTCCTCAGCTTTTACTTCAGGAATCACTTCCAGTTCTGCCTCGGGTTCAGTTTCTTCCACTCCTGTTTCAGCATTTGCATCATCATCTTCTGAATCAGATTTATTTTCTTCTTTCTTATTTTCTGAATCAGTTTCCACTTCTGTTTCTAAACCTGTTACCTGCTCATTTTCAGTTACTTTTACTTTAGCTTCAATTTCTTTCTCTGGCTTATTTTTTGGCTCTGTCTGGTTCTCAATATAGAACTTTTTAACAGTTCCACAGCCTAAGATTTTCTGAGCATATTTTTCAGTAAGTTCGACGTCGCAGAACTCAATTTTTAATTCACTCTCGTTGAATGAAATTGAAAAATCGCTTCCTACCCGCTTTGAAAACTGTTCAGATAACAGTGCTTCAAATAACATGTCAACTCTTTTTTCAGCAGCTGATGGTACTCCTAATGTTGCCTTGAATTTAAACATATTTTACCTCCTGTTTGTGCGCGCTAACAGTTACAGCAATTACAATAGTTACATTATAATATTAGTTTTATCCCTCCTTTTCTATTTAGCATAGGTACACTTAAATAAGACATTTTTATTAAAAATATGCTTTAATTTAAGTCATTGCTAAATATGAATTTATTTTGGCGTATACCAAGTCTTTTTTTATTATACTATGCTTTTGCCTATTTTTCAAGAAAAACACGTATTTTAAAAACTTTTTATGTAAATTCTTTTGTGTATAAAACAAAAGCGGACTATTTATAACATTTATACTGATTATAGCATTTTAAAGTCCGCGTCTTTGTTCGTGCACAGAAATTTGCAAAGCAAATTTCTGTGCATTGTTATTTTTATATAATATGAAGTTCAAAAAACTTTTCTGTTATATAAAAACAATCTAAACTAACTTTAATTTAGTTTAGATTGCTTAATTTTAATTTGTATTCAAATCATTATATTTTTCTTTTAATTTTACATATCCTAATTCATGCCATTCATTATATGCTAGATTAAGTCTGAATAATAATTTAGGTTTTGCACCAGCTCTGTTCTTATCAATTACGGCTATATAGTACCTTACATCTGGATCTTCAAATACTTCCAAATCTCTACATGTTGTAAATCTATCTGAATCTGAATATTCATAATCACCTAAATGATTTCTTTGAATTTGTTTAAACAATGTTAAAGAATCGAATACTTCTTTTATTGTTTTACTAACAGATAAATCATTGATCGTTAAATTTATTGGCAATGTAGTGTTTTCAGATAACTGAATTGATGCTCCTATAAAAATATTAAATTTTTGAGCTAATTCAGATAATAATGTAGCTGTTTTCTTTAGCTCATTAGCATCTCCTATGTTATTTACATCTGATTTTAAAGTATCGTAAAATACATATTCAATTCCATCTTTATACATGTAGTTAGAAATTACTTCATGCAAATCATTATTTGTATACTCTGTTAAGTGTACAAAATATACTGAATTATTTACTTGTTCATTTAACCATTTTGTAACTTCCATTATCTGATTAAACTCAGTTGATATTGATGGAAGTCTTTTTACAAATTGTTCTTGTGTTTCGTTGTCAAGTTTCTTTATAAAGCCTTGCTCATCAAGTAGAACTTCTTTTGGATTATCAGCTCTAAATTTAAATTCCAATAATTCACTTTCATTTTTAATCAATTTTTGTTTATGGAATTTTTGGATTTCTGGGTTGTTTATTATTGTTGTTAATAAACATAGTCTCATTTTATCTTCTGTCATTTCGTTTGATACTACTAAAACTTTCTTTTTATGCCTAAACGCTATGTTACACGCTAAGTTCACTGTAAATCTACTCTTACCAGCGTTTGAAGGCATAGCATATGTCATTATTTCTCCTTTTCTAAAGCCTTTGAAAACTTTAGTCATTATTGGGAAAGGAAGTGGTACACCTTCTCTTAATTCGTTTTTATCATCTAGCCAAAAAGCTGCGATATCGTTATTTAAAACTGACTGGCTTAATCTGTTCGTTACATTAATTTGCTTAATTGCTGCTTCAACTTCATCTGCTGACATTTCTCTATATTTTACATAGCTTTTAATTTCAAATATTTTTTCTTGTATTTTCTTTGTTGGTGCTTGTATATAACTTCTTTTTAATATGAATAATTTTTTTAATTCTCTATAAATCATTTCGAAATCATATTTTTTATCAAGTGGTGCAGATTGCATTGCTACTTTTAAATCATATAGTTCAGCAATTGCTTTTGGAAAGTTGAATCCCTCTTTCAATTGAGGCGGCGCTTGTTTTTCACCTTCTTTAAATATTACACTTTTATAAAGATTTAATATGATTTCACTAGAAAAATAACATAAATTTTTCTCAAAATAATATTTTGAAATTGCATTAGGATTACCATATAGTAATGCTATATATATTATTTCTAATGTTAGGTTGTCTAGTTCCTTTGGGTATAAAGGCTCTGTGGGTTCATCAGATGAGCTATTCATTTGTTCAATTTTTCTTTCTCTGGCATCAAGAATGTTTATCTCACCTTGTAATTGATAAATGAATTCGTCTTTATTAAATTCATTTTTCATGTTTTCTTCTTCTTTTTTTAGCCTTTCAGCTTCCATTTGAGCTTTACCCTTATTTAGAATCCTATTTAAGTTCTTCTCTAACTGTTTGTATTGACTATTTTCTTCTGTTATCAATTTCATACCTCCTATCTTTTGTACATTAATTATTATCTAAAAATCTTTTTATTAACTGTTCTCTACATTTTTCTTCGAACTCATCATTCATTTCTGAAAGTTTTATATCTTCATTGTATTTTCTCTTTAATGCATATTTTATTATGTGATCTGCTATTTCTGGATTTTTTGAAAGAAGTGGACCATGCAAATATGTCGCAATTACATTTTTTCTCATGAATCCTTCCATTAAATCTCCAAACTTATTTCCGTTTCCATATTGTACTGTTCCAAAATTATCTTGTGTATCATATGTTTGTCCACCATGATTTTCAAATCCAATTACTTTAGTTTCTTTTCCATCTATCATTGCTTCTATTATTATATTTCCTATACATCTTTTCTTTCTGTCTTCTATTGCTTCCGTATAGTAATCAAATATTTCAAGTCCTGGAATTATGTTTCCTTCAACGCCTTTATAGTATTTTCCGAATAATTGGTATGAACCACATATTAATAAAAAGAACAAACCTTCATCAACTGCTTTTTTTATTTGTTCTTTGTATTTTACTAAATCTTCTGATAATATTTTTTGTTCATTATCTGCACCACCGCCTGAAAATACGATGTCATATGATGAGAAGTCTGGTGCTTCATCATCTATTGAATATGTGTCTACTATGCACTTCATCCCACGTTGTTCTATTCTGTATTTTAATACTTTAATATTTCCTATATCTCCATATAAATCTAATATATCTGGATATAAGTACAATATTCTAATCTCTTTCATGATTTTCCTCACTTTTTTCTTTGAATTTTATTAATTCATGTCTTGTTGGTTGAACTGATGTATAATTTGTTATTACATATTTTTTTCCTTGCGTTTCATATAAATGGTTAACAGCTTCTTCTATTGTTGTACAAGGTATAATTTTTTCTGCTGGATATCCACTAACCTTTATTCTTATTGCAATATCGTATGGCCTTGTCCCTGCTGTTATTATTCTGTCAACATTTTCCAAGTCTTCAAAATTTATATCCCAAATCCATGATACATCTTTACCGTCTGCTATGTTATCATTTAATACAAATAATAATTCTTTGTGTTCTTTATCTTCTTTTAGTAAACGTAGGCTAACATTTGCTCCTGTAGGGTTTTTAGCAAGATTTATTATTGTTTCACAACCGCTTATTTCCATCCTTTCTAGTCTTCCGTTATTAAGTACAAATTTTTCAATTGTTTCTTTTACTGATTTTTCTTTAACTTTAAATAATTTAGCTACTGTTGTTGCAGCTGCAATATTGTAAATTGCATAAATATTATTAAATTGTGTTTTGTATTCTTGATCATTAATTTTAAATGTTTTGTTTTCTAAATCTACATCTGTTATTTCATTGTATATCTCATTTTCTCCATAATTGCATTTTGGACATTTAAATTTTCCAATGTGAGCATATTGATAATATTCATATTGCAAACGTGTATTGCAGAAAGGGCAGAACTTTCCTTCACCTGCTTCTTTTAATTCGTTTGTAGCATATTTGTATTTGTCTACTCTGAAATAATAAACATTTTTATTGTTTTTATTTGCTTTTCCTAGTCTACTTACATTCGGATCATCTGCGTTTAATACTAGTTTTCCTTTATATTTTTCTAAGAACTTTTTATTTTTTAGAATAATTGTTTCAACTTCGCCAGCTCTATCTAATTGGTCTCTAAAGAAGTCTAATATTACTAAACAATCTAATGGAATCATTTTATATAAGATTGGAACATAACTTTCATCTGTTTCAAATACAAAATAATCTGCTTTAACTTTTCCTGATAAAGTACAATTTTTTATTAAAACTGATAATATTCCTGTTTCCATGTTGTTTCCTTCAGCATTTGTTATTATTGTTTTTCCGCTATCAGTAAGAATTTTACCTATCATGTTATTTGTCATTGTTTTTCCATTAGTTCCTGTTGTTGCTATTACTTTTCCTTCAAGCTTTAAATATTTAAATATATTTGGATTTAACTTGTATGCAACTTTTCCTGGTAAATTTCCACCTTTTTTTCCAAATACTTTTAATATTATACAAATTATTTTAGTTATTAATATTGTAAAAAAATTTCTCATTTATTTTCCTCTTATATTATTATATATATTTTTCAAATTACTATTAAATTATATTTCTAATGTCTTTTCATGTCAATGGAAACAACGGTTTTAAATTTATCTTTATTTATTATAGCAAAGTCTATATGTACAATAAAAAGCTATATTTTAGAGTAATTTTTCTTTCTAAAATATAGCTTTTATTCTTCATATATTTTTTACAATTGCATTAGTATTGGCTGAATTTGCTTTCCTTCTAAAGCAAGTTCCAATGTTGGAATTATATATTCACTATCAAATACCACAGAGCGTGGCTTGGTTATTGGATTATCTTGCTTAAAAGGTACAAAATAATAATTTCTCATATTTAGTAATTTTGCTATGTTCATTGCGTTTCCGCTTAGTCCATTATTTGTTGATGGTGCAATTACAAGTGGATTTTCATTTCTTAAATGCGATTTTGCAGCCATTACAGCCGGTGTATCTATTATATCGTTTGCTAATTTTGCCATTGTATTTCCTGATGCTGGAGCAATTATCATAATATCTGTTAAATGCTTTGGGCCAATTGGCTCTGCACCTTGAATTGTATTTATAATTTTATGTTTTGTTATTTCTTCGATTTCTTTTATAAATTCTTCTGCTTTTCCAAATTTCGTATCTAAATTATATGAGTTATATGACATTATTGGAATTATCTCAGCTTTTTGTTTAGCTATTTTTTTAAGTTGTTCTATACTTTTCTTAAATGTACAAAATGATCCTGTAAATACATAACCTATTTTTTTACCTTCTAGTATCACATGGTGACCTCCTTTTTTACGGATTTTTCTTCTCCGTTTAATATATTTTATGAAATTATGTAAATCTTTGATATATTATTTGCAAAAAACATTGATTTTTGAAGGTTTCCCTTGTATAATATTTATGTAACCTAATTGAATTGTATTTCTGTTTAATAAGAAATACTTGCACCCATGAAAGGAGTTTTCATTATGAAGAAGACATTTGTATTACTTACTGAAGCAACATTGTCCTCTGAAAAGGCTACACTTAACTTTGGCAGCGATAATGATGTTGTTGTTCCGCTGGCCGTTGTAGAACGTATTTATCGGTACGACAAATCGCCAGAAAAGGCGAAAATAGCAAGCAAATTTGTGGATTATATCTCCACATTTTCTATGAAGGATTTGCTTTCTGCAAAAGGTGTTAAACAGAGTAATGGTTCTTCATTGAAGATCAGAGATTGCAACACGGTTTCTCGTGAAGTAAACGCAATTCACAACCTTACAGATCTTTACAAACGATCTTTTCAGGTTTGCTTAGACTTAATCAAGTCAAGTAAGTGTCCGGTAGTTCTTATCTCTCAGAATCCTTCTGTAAGATTAAAAGCTGAAAAGCTTGGTATTGCGTCACAGGAATTTAAGGATGAAATCTTTCCTCTTCCACGTGATCAGTACAAAGGACGGATTGAGGTATTTGCTGCAAAGTCTTCTGTTGACAAATTGTATGCAGATAAGTCTCTGCCTATCAATGCAATTTATCAGTATAATAATATTGCATGGCATGAGAATATGTTTGTAACAATATCGTCAGAAGGTTCATCTGCAATCGCAAGATATACCGACGGCAAACTCGTTCCACTGATGTATCAGAATACCAAAGCATTTAAGCCGGAAAACGCTGAGCAGAAAATGCTTATGGAATGTTTACTTGCTCCGCCTGACATTGCACCTTTAGTTATTGTTAAAGGTGGTGCTGGAACTGGTAAAACTTACTGTGCTCTTGCTGCAGCTTTGCATTCTCTTGCATCATATGGTCCAGAGAGCATTTATGAACAGATTCTTGTCGGTGCCCCGACAGTAACCATTGATGAAGATTTAGGTTATTTACCTGGTGACATCAATGATAAGGTTAGCCCTTACATTAACGGTGTCCAGAATAACCTTGTAGAAATCTTCAGAAATAATGGTGAAGCTATCACAGCTGGAAAAGAGAAAGTAAACAAGAAGGAATGCAAGGAAAGTGTTAATGAGCTGTTTGACAGAGGTCTCATTGAGATTCAGGCAATTGGCTTCCTTCGCGGTTCTTCAATCGCCAACACCTTCTACTTCCTTGATGAAGTTCAGAATGTCAAGCCAGAAATTATGAAAGACATCATTACCCGGCTTGCTAGAGGATCCAAACTTGTATTGGCAGGTGATCCGACTCAGGTAAATACACCGGGACTTAATGAAAGACGAAATGGCCTGGTATATGCTTCTGAAAAATTCAAAGACATCAGCCGTTGCTGGCAGATTGAACTTGACAGTAAGAAGACCGTACGGTCAGAACTTGCAATGATTGCTCAGGAAATTCTGTAAAAAGAATGTCTGGTAATTCTTAGCTAAACTCTAATAACAAAGAGATCCAAGTTGTAATATGACTTGGATCTCTTTGCTTATGTAATTTAAATTTCTTATAAATAATATAACTTTTTAGTTTATATTATTACTAATATTTGTGCTAGTGCGCTAAGCCATCGTACTCCCAGGAGTTTAACCACTCTGTTTTTTTAACATATTCAATACTAACCGGTTTTCCTGAGTATATAGGATAAAAATAAATAAATGTTCCTAAAAATATTAATGTCAATACAGGCATTATATAGTCTATTTTGGGTTTCCATTCTGCTAGTTTACTTACAGCGAACGGAATTGTAAGCATCATAAATGGTAGTGTTATAAAATAGTGATATATAAACATGATTCGTCCTATAAGTGCATATGTAAACCATGTTATCACTATCATTACGATTAAAATTGCTCCTTCTTTGTTTCTAGTAATAATTGTATATGTTAGTGTATATATTGCTGTGATCATTGATAACCACCATATTGCTGGATTTCCCATACATGCAATTGTTCCTATTGTGTTATTATCAAATCTTGAAATATAAAACCATAATGGTCTTTTCATAATTGGCCACTCATACCACTTGCTTGTATATGGATGGCTCGCTTTTAATGTTGAATGGTAGTGATACATTGCTTGTTGATATTTTATAAAGGATTTTACGTCTGTTATCTGCACATATTCGCAAATCTTTTCTCCGTTTTTATCTTCATGTTCATAATATAATTTTGCATTTGGATTCATCATTATTGGTATATATGACATTACATATATAGTTAGTGGAATTATAACGAAGGATAAAATTGACCATAAAATTAATTTTATATCCAATCTTTTTGATTTTATCATTTTAGCTAAATATATTATTCCCATTCCTGCTCCTATAAATGCTGCAGTCCATTTTGTAGCCATTGCCATTCCCCAGAACGTTCCTGATAATAATAGTGGCAGTCTTTTCTTTTTCCAATTTTCTTCGGCAGGTATTTTTAAAAATCTTAGGAAGAAATAGAAAGATGTTAAACAAAATAATAACAATAAACTATCTACAGTACCTATTCTAGTTTGAACAAAATGCATTCCATCTAATGCCATTATCAATGCTGAAAATAAAGCATATCTATCTCTTTTAAATAATTGTTTAGCTATTAGGTAGATTACTAATATCATTAATATTCCTGCAATATTTCCACATAATCTATATGCAAACGGTGTTAAGCCTAAAAAATGAACTGGAATTGAGATTATTAATTTTCCTAATGGTGGGTGTGTGTACTCGTAGATTGGTAATTTATTTAATATTTCATATGATGTTCTTGGAAAATACACTTCATCAAAGTATGTGCTATTCATATATGAATATTCTTCTGGTACTAAACTTTGTTCATCTAATAGTTCTTTTCCCTTTTCGTCCATTGCTGTTATTGTTATTTCTTTACCGTTTTCATCATATATTTTAATTTCTCCTAAAGCTGTTGTGTCTACATTTGATTCAAACATTATATATTTGTAATCACAAGATTTAGTATTAAAATATATTTCATTCCATTTAAAAAGATTTGCATAGTTTATTTCAAAATATGTATCATACTCATATTTGTCATATGTTTTGTATTCGTTTACAAAGAATATTGATACATTTGATTCATCGTTTGCAGAATATATCATCATCTTTTTAGGTATTTGATCTGAGTCTATTCTAAATGTTAATTGTTCGTTATCCTTTAAATTAACATATGTTTGCGGATTTTTCGTATTTCCTAATTTATAGAAAGATATAATTGTATATGCTACTAAAATTATTATTAATGCTATTGTTGCTGGTTTAATTTTTTTCATTTTCTCCCTCATTTTCATTATTGATTAAAAGGGCGTTATAATTTTTTATATAACGTCCTTTTTCGTAATAATTTTATTTAACTTTTTATTTTAATTTTCTTCTTGTTAACCATACACACATTCCTAAAACTATTATTGCTACTGGAATAGCATATATTATAACTCTAACTACTTTATCTTCTCTATCTGTTGGTGTGTATTTTGTGTATGATGATGATTTTCTTATTGAATATAATTCACCTCTATTTGATGCAAATGCAAATGAATTCATGATTATATTTGCATTATATGCTACCATTGGTGTTTGATTGTCTAATGCATTATCAGAAAATGAAGATGTTGAAGAAAATACAACTAATCTTGATTCGTCTCCTGATTCAACCATTTTCTGAATTGCAGCACCTATTGTATAGTAGTTTCCTGAATTTTCTTCTGTTGTTTTAGTTGCTAAATCTGACACTGTAGCTTGTGTTGATGTCATTAAAATTGATGTGGCTGTTATGTTGTCTTCTAACATTTTGTTTGAATCCATTTCAATAATTCCAGAAGCTAAAAATAGTGGTTTTACACTAACTCCATTTTTGTTTGTTCCAGATGCGTCATAATTGTATAATAATCTTGTAATTTCATGGTCTGCTGCAATATTTGCTTGGAATACTAGATTATTATAACCTGATACTTTATTTTTGTCTGAATTTTCTTGAACAACTTTATTAGGCATTGATATATCATATTCATCTAATATTCTTTGGAAATTTGGATAATCTCTATTAACATTTGAATAATCTATATCGTTTGTTATTATTAAATCTCCACCTTTTTCAATATACTTACAAATATTGTCTGCTTCTTGACTAGTAAAATCTGATGATAATCCCATTATTGCTAAGACATCGCAATCATCTGGTATTGTTGAATCTGACATAATATTTATTGTTCCGACTTCATAATATTCATTTCCTAAATATTGTGTTAAGTAATAAATTCCACTTTCAGTTGTGTAGTTTGTTCTACCTTCAACGAAATAAACTTTTGTTTCTTTTGTTGCTGATAAATTATTTATCGCATTTGTTATTTTTTGTTCTGTTAAATCAACTACATTATAGCTATCATCATATGTATAAAGGTCTGTTCCGCTAATATATGATATTCTTCCATCTGTTGCAACACCTACAACTTCTTGATATCCGCTTTCAAAACCATACTTACTTATTTCTTCTGCATCATCTGTAGTTACTAGTTTATATGATATTTTGTTGTTTTCTGCATTATATTGTTTTAAAAGATCTATTATCTCGTCTGATTCTGAATATCCCCATACATAGAATGTCATTTCTTTATCTATTGTTCTAACAATATTTTTTGATTGATCTGTTAATGTATATCTTTTATCTTTAGTTAAATCTATTTGAGCTAAGTTAATTTGCCTTACTCCTAAATTTATAACTACATATACAGCAATTAAAATTGCAACAAGTAATATCATTCTACTTGTATCTTTTATACATAATTCTTTTAATTTACCGAAAAATGAAGCAATGTGCTCTTTTGGAGATTTTGCAGTTTTTTCTTTTTCTACATTCTTTTCCTTCTTTGCTTTTTCTCGATTCATTTTCTTTAAAATCTTCTTGTTTTCTTTCTCTTTATTATCCATTTTTTATTTTCCTTTCTAAGATATTATTTCGTTATTTAACGCTTTTACGTCTTTGCAATACTATGATTGTTAAGAATACAAATAATAGAATAAATGTTACATACCCTACTACTTCTTTTAATGAAATAATTCCTTGTGGAAATTTTTGATACATTTGAACTAATGAAAACATTTCTATAACACCTTGATAATTTTGCAAAAATGATATTATCAAGAAAAAGCCAATTGATATAACTGCTGCTATTACTTGATTTTCTGTGATTGATGATGCAAACATACCAAAAGATATGTAAGACATTGCAAGTAGTAAAAATCCTAGCATTGCAACTAGTGGTTCTGTTAAATTAACATATCCGAAATGTCTTAAAATTCCGTAATATACGAACATGAATAACATTCCTATTACAACAACTAATGATGCTGCCAAAAATTTACCAAGCACTATACATGTTATACTTTTTGGAGATGTCATTAATAATTGGTCTGTTCCTGTTTTCTTCTCCTCAGCAAACATTCTCATTGTTAATACAGGAATTATGAATGCAAGTACTACTGTGCTGTCCCATATAATATATTCGAAATTTAAATATCCTGATGCGAATGTATATGTGTAAAATATAAAGCTAACTACAGCAAGGAAAAGTCCTATAAATATGTAACCTATTGGTGTAAAAAAATAGCTTTTTAATTCTTTTTTTATTATTGCTAACATTATTTATTTTCCCCCTCTTCTGTAATTTTTAAGAATGCTTCTTCTAATGATACTTCTTTTTTCTTCATTTCAATTATTGTTATATCTTTTTCAACGCACTTTTTAAATAAAACTTTTCTAATATCTTCAGTTCCATTGTATTTTAATGTATATACTTTGTTTTTTCCGTTATCCTCTAACAATTCTATACTTATTATTTCTTTGATTCCATCTTTGATTTCTGATAATTTAACATCTGTTTCTTCAACTGTTAAAGTTACTTCTGTTTCTTTTGATGCTACTTCTTCTTCAATATTAGACATTTTGTCTGTTCTCATTATTTTTCCTTTGTTAATAATAATAATTTTATTACACATCTGGCTTATTTCAGCTAATATATGTGAACTTATTAATATTGTGTGTTTTTTTCCTAATTCTTTGATTAATGTTCTAATTTCTTTTACTTGAATTGGATCAAGTCCAACTGTTGGCTCGTCTAATATTAATATTGGAGGATTTCCAACTAAAGCTCCTGCTAAACTAACTCTTTGCCTATATCCTCTTGACAAGTTTCTTATTAGTTTTCCTTTAACTTCTTCCAAACCTGTAGCTTTTAGTACTCTTTCAATTTCTTCTTTCTTTTCTTTTCTCTTAACAAGTTTTAAATCAGCCATATAAGAGATAAATTCTTTTACTGTTAACTCCAAGTATAATGGAACGTTTTCTGGCATATATCCAATTTGCTTTTTAGCTTGTTTTGACTTTTGATTTATGTCAAAACCATTTACTATGATCTTTCCAGCTGTTGGCTCAATATATCCTGTTATCATGTTCATTGTTGTACTTTTTCCAGCACCGTTTGGTCCAAGAAATCCAACAACTTCACCGTCATCAATTTTAAAGCTGATATCGTCTACTGCTGTAAAATCATTATACTTTTTTGTAACATTCTGTAGCTCTATCAATGTTTTTTCCTCCTTTTATTTATTGATTAACCACTTTATTAATCTTTTAGCACATTTTATTATTGAAATATTAAAATAAAATTAAAAATATAGAATTGTTGTTAATTTAGCACATGTATGAAAATGCTGATACCAATGTCTGCTTTTTTCTATATTTTAATTTTTGCAATCAGTGCCTTTATTTTTATACCTTGCTCAGAAAACATTTGCTCATGTTCTGTTCTAATATCTTCAAAAATCATTTCACTATGTAAGTCATGCGTTATTTTTACAATTTCAAATCCTTCTTCTTTGAAGTATTCTACGCTTTCTTCAAATAACTCATCATCATCTGTTTTAAAGTAAATTTCTCCTTTTTCTTTATTTAGAAAAGTCTTGTAATTAGCTAATTGTCTAGTATGTGTTAATCTTCTTTTCTTATGTTTTTCTCTTGGCCATGGATTGCAGAAATTAATATATATTCTGTCTACTGTATCATTTTCATCAAATACATCTAATATTCTTTCTGCATTCATGCGTATTAATAATAAGTTTTTTATTTCTAAATTTTTATTTGCATATTCTGTTTCTATATTTCTTTTTGATAATCCTAGCATTGCTTCAATCATGTCAGCTGCTATATAATTATTTTCTTGATGTCTTGATGCAATTTTTGATATAAAACTCCCTTTACCACATCCTATTTCTAAATAAAGTGGTTTTTTTGAATCTTCAAATTGTTCTTTCCATTTTCCTTTATACATTTGGGGATCATCTATATAAAATTTTGCTTCTTCTAATTCTTGTTTTGCCCATGGCTTTCTTCTTATTCTCATTTTACTTCATTCCTTTTTATTTTAATGTGATGAATATTGATCTGTTGATACTAGTTCTGATTTAATAAATTGACCATTTTTATAGTAATTCTTGAATGCTTGATATGTTAAAGATCCTATTCTTTTACTTGATAATTGAATATCATAATCATCATCAGTTCTTAACCCGATTATTCTAACTGTGCAGTATCCGCTTTCAACTGATGCTACAACTTTTATTGGATAATTTCTGTTATTTTTAAATTTAAAATCAAGTGAACCATATGCTACTGTTGCATCTAATGAGCCTGGTGCATATGTTGCAAGGAACATATGTGGTGATCTTTCTACAATTTCTAAATCTGATTTCAAAACTGAATTGTATAATGTTGTCGAAACTTGGCATATTCCGCCTCCAAGCCCATCTACTACTTGACCATTTTCATATATTGCTGCATTTCTATATCCTGCCGCAATTGTTCTTTCTCCTACTATTGTGTTGTAAGAAAATGTTTCTCCTGGCATTAATACTGTTCCATTTATTTTATTTGCTGCTAATCTCAAGTTTGTTGTTCTATTTGGATTATTTACATATGCTGTTGATGTAGTTGCAAGTTGGTCTGGAAATGCATCTGTTCCTAAATCATTTACCGTAATATTTGCCCTTGTATATTTTAGTGGCACTACATATTCGTCTTTTTTCTCACTTTTAATTTGCTCTTTTACTGCGTCTACGCTTTCTTGAAAATCAATTCCTGTTTCGTCTGGATATAGAACTCTTGGTTCAACTGTATAATACGCATCTTTAACTTCTTTGTAGACTTCTGAATGTATTTGATCTACATCAATTTCATCTGGATATCTGTCATATGTTGGAATATCATAAAAAACATCTTTGTAATTCTTTTGATTTAGTGCATTTGCAATTATTTCTTTTGTTTCATCGCTTTTAGCTGCTTTTCCTATTTTTCCAGATGTAATAATCAAATCACTTCCTTCAATATAGTAGCTAGGTTGCTTTACTTGTTCAGGTAATTTAGCTGATATGTCTAATATGCAAGCATCTAATGCTACATCATTATATGAAATATCTATTGTAATATTTTGAGTATTTTTAGTTAATTTTATTATTTCTAAATCTCTTTGAATAATGCTTCCTTCTCTTCCTAGCTTATAAGCTTTGTCAACTGCTTCGTCCAATTTGAATTTAGCACTTATTTGCTCTAGTGCAAGTGAATATTGGCTTTCTCCATATTGAAAATAAATTGTATCATCTAGTGTGTCTAAAAATTGTTGTTGAACTTTTTGTTTTGCCTCTTCTTTAGACAAGTCGGATACATCAACGCCTTCGATGGTTACTCCTTTTTTTATTTTGTCATCTTTATTATTTATTACTGAAAATGTTGTTACACTTGCTATGCATAAGACAATTACTATTAAAAATATAATTCCTATAACTTTTAATGCAATATGCTTTTTTACTTTTACTTGACTATTATCTATTTGTGTATTTGTATCAGGTACAATTAACTGAGTATTCTCATCTTTTTTTGATACTTTTTCACTTTTTTTATCTATTTTCTCTTTTTTATTATTTTTTTCTTTTTTCTCGTTTTCATCTTTATCATTTGAGTTACCGTAACTCAATATTTGATTTGCCATTTTTTTGCTCCTTTTATGCCTAATTCATCTTTTATATTATATTGGTCTATGTAGAAAAAGTCAACAAAAGACTTGCATTTATAGCAAGTCTTTTTCTTTATAATTCATAGTAATCTGTAATAAAATTAATACTTATTTTCATTAAATTTTTTCTTTTAGATTTTTACTGTTACTACTGTTCCTTTTGGTTTATTATGTGTTAGTTTTATGCTTCCTCCGTGACTTTTTACAATTGTATGTGCTATTGATAATCCAAGTCCTGTACCACCTTTAGCCCTTGAACGAGCTTTGTCCTCTCTGTAGAATCTTTCGAAGATATGTTTTAATCCTTCATCACTAATTCCGATTCCAGTATCTTTTACTACTATGTATAGCTTATCCTCATGATTATGAATGTCAACATCTATCACATCATCTTCTTCAGTATATTTTATGGCATTATCTAGCAAAATAACTAATAACTGTTTTATCTTATTTTTATCAATGTTTAGTTCTTTATCACAACCGATATTTAAATTCATTATCTTACTTTGTAATTCTGCCATTTCTTTATATGGAATTACTACTTCTCTTGCCATTTGCTTTATGTCTGTTTTTGACTTGTGAACTGTATTTCTGTTAGCATCTGATCTTGCCAAGTCCATTAATTCTGTTATCATTTTTGATAGTCTTCTCGTTTCATTTAGCGATAAAACTATATCTTGTGATTTATCAATTATCTTGCTTTCAGGTGATTGAAGTAACATTTCTTGTTTTGCTTGAATTATTGTTAATGGTGTTCGAAGTTCATGTGATGCATTTTGTACAAATTCTGCTTGTTTTTTGTATGCAGAAATTATAGGAGTTAGAGCTCTCCTTGATAAATACCAGCTTGTAATTATTGATAGCACAATAACTATACCTGTTCCTACAAGTAATGTTCTACTGAAGTTATCCATCATTTCTTTTTCAGAGTTTATATTTATCAATATATCCATGTAATAAACTTCACCATTTGAAGCTGTTAACCTACATGTAGTAGCTCTATAGAAATATTTTGAGTTTACTTTTATTTCATATATTTCTCCTATATTTTTCATGTTAGAATCGTTTTTTCCTATGTAATCTGCAAAATATTTTACGCTTAATGATGTTGCGATTACATCTCCTGTTTCATCTCTTAATATTGTTACAACTCTAGGATTAGCTATCTTATCTATGTTTTTCTGCACTTCGGCTGTAAGTTCTTCATCTGTTAATTCATTTTCTGATTTTGTTTTGTTACTGTTAACAACAAAATCTGATATATCTTCGAGTTGTTGTTTATATTGCATAATCTCTTGATCAACTGATTTGTATAAATAATTGTTGAATTGGCTTAATATGAAAAGACTGAAAGCACCAAAAATTAATGTTAAAAGTATTAAATTAAAAATCATGTTTTTAAATAATTCAATTTTTATTATTTTTTGTTCTTTCACTCTTATTACATTCCTTTCATTATTTAGTCTGATAATATATATCCAACGCCTCTTAACGTTTTAATATACTTATCATATCCATATTTTTTTAATTCTTTTCTTAATGCACTTGCGTATACTTCAATTACATTCGTTGATGTGTCTGAATCAAATCCCCATATTTTATCAAAGATTTGTTCTTTTGTTATTATAGTGTTTTTTGAATGAATCAAATATTCTAGTAAATCAAATTGTTTTCCTTGAAGATTTATTTCTTTGTCCTTTATATATGCTTTTCTATTTTCTAGATTCATTTTTAAATCTTTAAATTCTATTGTATTATTTGCATAAAATCCATGATTTCTTCTTATCAGAGCTTCTAATCTAGCTAAAAGTTCTTCTCTTTCGAAAGGTTTAGCTAAATAATCATCTGCTCCTATTGATAGTCCTTTTACTTTATCATTTAATGAATCCTTTGCGCTTAGTATAAGTACAGGTGTAAATATTTCTTCTTTTCTTAGCTTACTTAATAAATCATATCCATTCATTTCTGGCATCATTAAATCAAGTATTATTATGTCATATATATTTTCTTTTGCAAACATGTAACCTTCATATCCGTCAAATGCTTGCTCTACGCTATATTTCTTTTCGATACATTGCTTAATTGTATCTGATAAAATTTTGTCATCTTCAACAATTAGTACTTTCATTCAATTCTCCTTTACCTTTTTATTATACTATAAATTATAGATGCTATAACTTAAAAAATTCTTAAATATTTTCTAGAAATCGAAAAACAGAGATCATTGGCAATTGCTTGTCAAAATCTCCGTTTTAATCTATACATTATTTATTTTGTGTAAGCATTGGATTACCAATAAAATAACTCTCATTTTCACCTGATTTTAATACGATTTTTAATGTTTCTACTTTTGAAACATCTATTGAAAAACTGTTATTATTTATGTTTTCAGTAGTGTAAAGCACTTTTCCGTTTTGATCATATATTGTTATTTTAACACTTGATGGAGTTGATATTTCGGCTATTTCTGGTATACAAATTATTCCTTCTAATTTAGAATAATTTGTATCTAATTTATATTCTATTGTTTCTTCTGAATTACTTTCTGAAGATTTTAATATATAATTTTTGTATTCAGTTCCAGCCGTTGATTTTATTGGTGTGCTTCCGTCTGATAATTTTAGAGTGTCAGATATTTTCTCTGCTTTTAATGTTGTTAAACTAACAGGTGTAGGCTCTGTTTGATTTAGTTCTTCTAATAATTTTTTAATGTCTTTGTCATCTGATAAAATTTTAATTGCTGAATTGATGTTTGCTTTTGCTTTTGTGTAATTAGTTTTTAATAATTCACGTGTTTCTAAAACAAATTCGTTTTTATATTGTGTTTTCAATTCATCAACTACGTCTCTTACTTCTTCAATATTTTCTGTATCATAACTAGAAAGATAATCTAGTACACTTAATGCTGGTTGACTAGTTGCCATTTCTTTTATTTTTTCTTTTAATTCTGCAATTTTTATATCAGCTTTTTTACTTATAACTAGGTCACTGTTTTGAAGATCATCGTCTATTTTACTCAATACATTTAAAGCTTTATCATATTTTTGATCTTTTAAATATTCATCTGCTTTACTTAAATATTCGTTTAAGTATAATTGCTCAACTTCTTTTATTTTTTTATTAACTTCCTTATATTTTGGATAATTTTCATCTATTGATTTTAATAAATCTATAGCCTTTTTATAATCTTTTTCACTAATTGCTTGTTCTGATTCTTGATATACTTGATCCATCTTCTTGTTTGATAATTCATCTTGTTTTTGAATTAAAAATTGTTTTCCAAAATAAAATCCTACTAGTAATAATATTATTACTAAAATAATAGTTAAAAAGAAATTTCTAACTTTTCTCCCAAAAGAATTTTTTCTTTTTTCTTTTTCTTCTTTAATTGCAGCCTTTTCTTCCATCTTTTTTTGTTTTGCTTCTAGCTTCATTTCTTCTGCTTTAAGTTTTAGCTCCTTTTTTGTAAGTACTTTTTCTTCATTATTTTCTTCCATAAACTTTTTCGTCCTTTCAAGTTATATGTTTTTTCTATTTTATATCACAAATAAATTTTTTTCTCAACACTTCTTACTGTTTTTCAAATAATTTAATACTCTAATTATTTCATAAATGTTTCTTGGCATATTGCTTGGATATTCAAAAACTGCTTCAACGTTTCTTTCTTTGCTTATTATTACTGTTTTACTTATTATTTCATTATTATTTTCTTTTGAATACATTCCATATTTTCTACAAAATTCTCCTATTTTATCTTCTACTATTGGAAAATCAATCTCAACTCCTACTTTGTTTTTTATACTATTTATCCATGCATAATGTGAAAGTAAATTTCCAGCTGTCATTAATATAATTTCTGTTTCTAGTTCTTTAAAAACTGTTTCATTTTTCTTTAATTCTAATATTTCCAATTCAGATATGTAAAAAAAATCTTCTTTATATGAAAAAAGTATAATATTTTTGTTTATATTCTCTGTATTTATTATTCCTTTACTTGAATTTATTATTAATTCATTAAATTTCTCCCCTACTTTAATATTTCCATTTTTTAATAATTCATAATCCATTTTAGAATCCTCCTATAAATATGGTATTCTAAAAGTAAAAAAACGCCATCCTTTTTTAGGATGGCTTGGGGAAGAAAAAAATTTTCAAGACTATTTGTTTAGTCTTTATGTATTTATAATACATATGAAAAATTAAAATAACCTTAAATTTTTTTATTTTTTCAATTTATATTAAAATTTTTTTCACTACTTTTGTTATTAGTAGTAAAATAATATAGATTAAAACAATGCTTGCTCCAGTTGGTAAATTCATAAAAAAGCTTAACAGCATACCTAATATAAAACATATTATTGATATTATTCCTGAAATTATTATTAATTCTTTAAAACTGTTTGTTAATCCTCTGGCAATTATTGCAGGAAATACTATTAAGCTTGAAATTAATAATGTTCCCATCATTCTCATTCCTAATACAACAATTAATGCTGTTAAAAATGATATTAGGAATTGATAGAAAGTAACATTTATTCCTCTGGCTTTTGCAAATTTTTCATCATATGTTATCATGAATAATCTATTATAATAAATCATATATATTGCAAATACTGCTATAGATAGTATTACGCTTATAATCACATCGCTTCTTTTCATTGATAATATACTTCCAAACATATAGTTTGATACATCTATATTAAATCCTGTTGAAATTGATGTAATTATAATTCCTAATGCCAATGCACCTGTAGATACTAATGCAATTTGTATGTCTCCACTTTCGCCTTTTTTTTGACTTATTATCATTATTATAACAGCTGCAATAAGTACTATTGGGATTGAAACTGATAGCGGTGGTAAATTAAGTGCTACTGCTAAAGTTAATGATGCAAAACCGACTTCACCTAGTCCATGCCCTATCATCGAATAATTTTTAAGAACAAGAATAACACCTATTAGTGCTGCACAAAGTGATATTGTGATACCACAAATTAATGCTCTTTGTATAAATGTGTAACTTAATAAATTAATAATCTGTTCCATTTTTTCCTCTCTTTTTATTCTTCAATTAATTTTAATAATTCTTTTAAATCAACATTTATATTATTATCAACTTGTATCTCAATTTCCCCCTCGAAAATTTCTTGATGCTCTTTTATAAAATTTCTAGCATTTTCTCTTGTGAAAAATACATATGAATTATTATTCTTATCAACTATTTTAAATAAATATATATTTTCATCATTTTCTTCATTTTTTCTCATATGTTGATTTTTTAATTTTTTAATATATCCTTTTACTTGAATATATTGCTCATTTTCTTTTTCAATTTTTGAAATTTTTTCATATAATCTTTCCATATATTCTAACATATTTATATCTTCATCTGAAACGTGTTCCATAAGCCAATATATAATTTTTCTTTCTGCTTCATATTTTTCTTGTTCATTTTTAGTTTTTTCTAAAATTTCATTTGCTTTTTTTAATAGTTCTTCTTTCATCGCAATATCCTCCATTCTTTCGTTCTTTTAGATTTTACCATATACTTGTATTATAGTCAATCAGTAGATATATGTAAGATAAAAAAGAAAAAGTCTCTTCAAAAAAGAGACCCTTTTCTTATAATATGCGTATTAATATCCTTGACCAATTACTTTTCCTTTATATAGGTATAATGTCATATAGTTTTCAATTTGTCTTGTATAATCTTTTTCTTTTTTCCAGATTTCGTCATCATCGTCATCTTTATCATCCTTGTCTGGTTTAGTTGTAGCTCTATATTTTACAACAACTTTCTTTAAATTCTTATTATCTTTAGCTGGCGAAACTGATACAACTTTTAATAATTTAATTTTATATTTTCCTTTATCATCTTTATCATAACTATCTTTCAAATTATCTTTATAACTATCTACATCATCGTCATCTACATCTTTTAAATTGTCTTCAAACTCTTTAACTACATCTTTATTTGATTTTGAAGAATCTGAATATGAATAATAACTAGAACTTGAAGATTGTGCATTTTTCCAAGCAACTGCTGCATCTAAATCCATTGCTTTAGCGACTTTACTGTAGTCACATGAATTTATTGCGCTAAAATATTTTTTAACTGCTCTTTTTTCACTTCCTCCAAAGAATATACTTGCTAGGATTATAACTACTACTAGTGCAACAACAATTCCTATAACTATTTTTGTGTTTGCTTTAATCCAAGCTCCAATTTTGCCAAATACATTTTTTACTTTTTCCATGTATCTTGCTCCTTTCACTTTGTTAAATTTTACATTACCAGTATATTATATAGAATAAAAAATATCAATATATAAATTATATTTTTATATACCTACTGGACATAAATCATCTGTTACTGCCTGTTTATCAGTTTGAAAATCTAATATTTCATTTTTTAATAAATTTTGATAATTATTATTCTCAGCATTAGGTGTGGTTACTTTGCTTTTAAATCCAACTAATATCAAATTTTGCAACTCGTCATCATTAAACATTCCATTTTGAACTTTGAAAACTTTTACATCTTCAAATACTTTTTTATATGTAGCATATTCGTATTTGATAAAGTTTGCATTTTTTCCATCCAGTGCTGATATTAAATTAGTTATTACTACACCATTTTCATTTAAGCTCTTTTGGGCTCGAATTAATGCTTCTTCTGTTGTTAGTTGAAAAGGTACATTTAAGCCTTTGAATGCATCTATTAATATGCAATCATACATTTTTTGCGTAGTATTTAAATATCTTCTGCCATCTTCGTGATAAATATTTAAATTTTCGTTTTGTGTATTTAAATCAAAATATTTTTCAGCAATTTCTGTCATTTTTGGATCTATTTCAACTACATCTATTTTCTTGTCTTTGTATTGTTCTAAAAAGTATGATGGATACGTATATGCCGCTCCACCAATCATTAGAACATTTTCTGTATTTTCTTGATAATAATTAAATAAGTCATAATACTTTAGATAATCAGCTGTTAAATTCTTTTCACCGCTTGCGATTGATTCATAACCTGTATCTACCTCAAGTGTGTTATATTCTTTTCCAGAATTGTTCGTGAATTTTTTTATCCAAATTCTACTGTATTCCGAATCTGTATCCAATATCATGTCATTATGTTTTTGTAAAAATATTTTTTTACCAGTTAAAACGATTAATATTAGTATTATTAATGTTGCAATCATTTTTATTGAGTATTTTACGTCCTTATCTTCATAAATTAAGTATGACAATATTACTAATACAATTACTACTAATAATATTATGTTTTTTACTCCTAATTTAGGAATTAATACAAAGCCTGCTAAAAACGTTCCAACAATGCTACCAATTGTTGATAGCGCTGACATCCTCCCTGAAACTCCACCTATTTCTTCCATGTCTTTATCTTTTAGTTTTACTGCAAATGGTGATGCAGTTGCTAAAAACATACTTGGTATTCCAAAAGTAATTGTTGAGCATATTATTGCAATTAAAGACAATTTTAAATTAGTTTTAGAAATTGGCTCAATCGCATAAATTTCTATAATTGGTATTAAACTTATAAAAGTTGCTGAATTAAGTAGAAATAATGATAGTAAATTTCTTTTGGGCTGTTTATCTGATATTTTTCCACCTATAAAATATCCTATACTCATAAAAGCCAACATCATTCCAATTATGCATGTCCATATTAAATTCGAATTTCCCAAATATGGTGATAAAATTCTAGATGCAACTAATTCTATTATCATTCCAGTTGCTCCGGCTATGAAGGTTGTAATTTCTAATAGATATTTTTTCATTTCTATTTTTCCTTTTCTGATTTTATGTATTCTTCAATATTTCCATCAAATATTACTTCTTGATCAAGTGCAACTACACGTATGTTGGGATTATGAATTTCGTTCAAATCATGTGTTGCCATTACAATTGTTATATTTCCCTTTTCATATAAATCATCTAATATTTTATAAAAATTCTTAATCGTAACTTTATCAAGTCCACTACATGGTTCATCTAATAGCAATAATTTTGGCTCGCCTATAAGAGTTCTAGCTAGTAAAACTCTTTGCCTTTGGCCTCCTGACAAGTCTCCTATTTTTTTATTTAATAGGTTCTCAATTTTCAATTCTTTTACAATTTGTTTTAGTTTTTCTTCGTCTTTTTTTGTGTAAAAAGGCATTATTCCATGCTTTTGTAAACCAGTCATTATAATTTCTTTTGATGTTGCTGGAAAATTAATATCTGTCATATTATTTTGAGCCAAATATGATACTTCTGATCTATCCATTTTAAAATCAACTTTTCCAGAATCTTTTTTTATGATTCCTGTTATTGTTTTTAATAATGTGCTTTTTCCTGAACCGTTTTTGCCAACAAGACAAATATATTCTTTTTCTTTAACATTTAAATTAATATTTTTTAATGCAATATGTTCGTTGTATTTTACAGATAATTTTTTTACTTCGATAATATTCATTGATCTACCTCACTTTGCATTGCTTGTTTTAAGTTTTCCAAGTTTTTATACATTATAGATAAATATGTTTCGCCATCATCTAATTGCTTTTGTGTTACAGTATGTACACTATTGAATTCTAGACTCTCGGCTCCTGTTTCCTCAGCTATTGTTTTTACAATATTTCCTGATGATAGTTCTTTAAAAAATACTACAGGTAAATTTTCTTTTTTTATTTCTTGTACTACTTTAAATATTTTTTCTACACTTGGTTCTCCATTTTCTCCGCAAGAATCATATGCTGTTACAAATTTTATGTTGTATCTTTTTATAAAGTATGCGTATGAGAATGGACCTCCAAAAGCTATTTCATCTTTTTTTGCATTTTTTACTACTTCTTTAAAATCATTATCTAATTTTTTTAATTTACTTATATACTCTTCTGCATTTTTTTCATAATATTCTTTATTTTTGGGATCTTTTTGAACTAGTTCTTTCTCAATATTCTTAACAAGTTCAATTGATTTTGAAGGGTCTAACCATATATGTGTATCGTATTTTTCATGTTCATCATGATCTTCATCTGTTTCTGGCATATATTCTTTTTCAAATTCCTCATTTTCTAGTAATTGTATTCCCTGAGAAATATTCTTTATATTATCTTGATTATCTATACCAGATGTGATTGTTTCTCCCCAAGGTTCTAATTGCTTTCCTAAATATAAAAACAAATCCGAACTCTTGATTTCAATAATATCTTGAGGGGTTGGTTCATAATCATGTATTTCTACTCCAGCTGGAAGTAGCATTGTAACATTTGCCTTATCTCCAGCAATCTGTTTGGTAAAATCATATACTGGATATATACTTGCTACTATGTCTATTTTTCCTTCCTGCTTTTCTGGTTTATTTGTTTTATTAAAAATACAAATTGCTCCAATTACTATAATTATTAATATAATTAATGATATACTGGCTTTTTTCAAAAGTATGCCTCCTATTTTTTATAAAATTCTTCTCCTATAAATTCATATTCAATGTTCGTTAGATTGCTTATATATGTATCGTAACTTGATACATTCTTTTTGTTGTCTATATAATAAACTTGTGAGTATGCTGGAGTATCTATTACTGACCCATTAGCATTTTTTAATGATATTTTATTTCCTGATAAATCGACTAAATCATACTGGATATTGCTTGGAAATCCTGATGAATTGAAGTTTACTTTAGCCGGTAAATTAGCGCATATCAATATTTCCTGATTTAATAACATTGGATTAATGTAGTCATATTCTATGTTTAACATTTTTTGAAATTCTTTATTTATTATAATATATTTATTATCCATGTTTTTTACTATATAAGCATCATCAAGGACAAAAATATCTTTATATTCGTCTGATACTCTTTCACCGTTCTCATTTGCAAAGTAAATTATCTCTTTATCATAATCTTTTATTAATATATATTGATCAAAAAATTCTAATATCTGAATATTTCCTTCTAGTTCAACTCTTTTAGTTTCTTTTGTATACCATCCTTGTTTATTTTCAGATGTTTTATAAAATGGTAAGTATCCATTACTATATACATACAAATTGCTTCCATCAAATTTTAAATTATCACAATCTATACTTACTTTAATGTTTGAATTATCCTTTTTCATAAACTCATATCTGTTTTTTGTACCTGTTTGTGAAACGGTTATATAAATATCATATTCATCGTTAAATGGGTATCTGTATGGATATTTGTCATATGCTTTTATTGTGTTCATATTGCTGGTTGGTATTGTAGAAAATTTTTCTATTATTTTTCCTGACTGATTGAATGTGTCTGTATATAATTCTTGCAATTTTTCTATTTGCTTTTGATAATTATCAAGTGCTATATCATTTCTAAAAGACATTACCGTTCTTTGATTTTTCAAAATAATTGACGCTGTATCGTCTTGACATACTAAAGCTATATCAAAATCTTTGTCATACATCGTTATGGTTACAAAGGGTGAAGCGTAATCATATTTGAATTCAATTTTTGTTTCGCCATTTTTATTAATATATCCCCATTTTCCGTCTCTTTCAACATTAAGATAAAATTCGTTGTCTTCACCCAAAATACTTATATTTTTGAAGTATTCTGTATTATATTCTAGATAGCCTTTGCTTTCTTCTTTTACTATTTTCTTTACTTTGTCTTTATAGGTTAATATATTTAAGCCAAGTAATCCAATTGCAATAATAGCAATTGCTATTATTACAATGTAAAATGTATTGTTCATGTACATCATATTTTCTCGGAACATCTGAATAATTACCATTAAAGCTGATAAAATATACAAAACTCCTATGTATGGAACATATACAAAATAGAAACATGATGAAAATATCGCAAGTATGTATGCAAATAGCAATATTTTATCTTTTCTATTACAAATTAATGTTATTAAATTTATAATTGCAACTACTATTGTTAATGCTAATATGTATCTATTAATTTCGGTTATAACTTTTAGTTCTTCTGCGCTTGCTCGTGATATGCTTGGCAAATAAAAATTAAAAAGTAAAACTAAAAGTCCAAAAAATAGGTTCATTCCAGCTACAACACTATTAACAATTTTACCTCTCATCTATCATCTCTCCATCTTCTTTTGTTTCTTCAACCTTTTTATCTAGCTTAGTTATTCCTAGCATAGCTATAAAAAATACTATTGCTATAATTACTCCTATTACCCCTTGTAATAGGCTCGTAAATTCTGGGATAAACATAACTAATGATGTTAATGAAAATCCAATTATTGCATAATATGTAATTCCATAAAATTTTTTAAATAGATATGTAATCATTCCTGCTGTTGTTAAAGCTAAAGTTATATATCCTATTACAAATGGAATTATTACTGCCATATTAAATGATGTAAATCCTTGAAGGATTGGTGCCAAAACACCCATATATATAAGAATGTGTATTGTAGTCATTCCAGGCATTACAGCTCCCCATGCATATATTGCTCCATATATTATTAACTCAATAGGGCTAACATATGTAACAGTTTCTCCTGCCTTAGTATTATTTGCAATCTGTGTACAAATAATAGTTATTATTAATGCTATTAATGTACTTATTAAATAAGATTTCTTAAATCCTTTTTTATTTGCTACTTTAAATAATGTAGGTATTCCTCCAATGATGATTCCTAAAAAAGCACATCTTGTAAAAGCATTGTATTCATTAAGTAAATAGGTAACTAACTTTGCACAGCATGCGGCACTAAGTAATATTCCAAGTAGTATTGGCCAAATGTATTTTAAGTTCTCTTTAAAATTTTTGAATGGATTTGCTATAATCTCCATACATCTGTCATAAATACCTAGTACAATTGCAAATGTTCCAGCGCCTGCAGTAAGTGCTGCTACTCCTATAATCATTCCTTTAATAAACTTTGTAATATTCTCTTTCATTTCTTTTCCTTTATATTAATTATATAAATTATTTTCTATTATGTATTCTTTTACATCCTTTGAAACATATTTTTCAATGTCTTGATTTTTTCTTATCATGTTTCTTATTATGCTTGAACTTATTTTTAAGTTCTCCTTATTTTCCATATATATAATATTAGGATTATTTATTTCTAAGATTTTAGTTTCTTTTCTTTGAAATATTAAATATTTATATTCTTTTAGCTTCTCATAGTTTTCCCATGAGCTCATTTTTTCGTAATTATCTTCTCCCATCAAAAAATATATGTCATCATTACTATATTTTTCTTTAATTATTTCAAATATTTCGTTTGCTTTAAAACTTCTATTCATCTCTTGTTCAATGTCTGAAACAAACATTTTTGAATTGTCTTTGCATTCTAAATTTAGCATATCAATTCTTTGATATATATCTATTAGTCCTTGTTTTTTGTAAAAATTATTTACCGGCACAAAATAAATTGCATCAAAAGAATATTCTTTTAATGCCTTTTTTACTAAGTTAATATGTGCTATTGTCGGTGGGTTGAAAGCCCCACCGAAAAAGCCTATTTTCATTTTTTTCATTCCTTCCTATGTTGCTATTATTCATGTGTTTCTATTTCTTTTTTTACTATTTCAAAAATTTCTTCATGTATATCCTCAATAGTTCTAATTTGATTGTCTTTTACACAATTTATTTCTTCCCAATCATATTCTTTTGCAAGTTCACATGCCGCCTTGTAACTTTCAGCTAAGTATTCTGCATCTTTTTCATGGATATCTTTTTCCATTGTATGGCTAAATTTGTTTTCTCTGTTTTCCATTAATTTCAAGCTATTTTTTGGTGGCATATTAAGGAAAAATACTTTGTCTGGCTTTGGAATTTTGTACATATTAAATTCTAAGTCAAATAACCATTCTATGAATTTTTTTCTTTCTGTTTTATTTTGAATTTTTCCAGCTTGATGTATCATATTTGATGTTGTATATCTATCAACTAAAAGTATTCCTCCAGTCTCATAATATTTCTCAAGTTCTGTTTTGTATGTTGCATATCTATCTACTGCATAAAATGTAGAAGCGACATATGCGCTTACATCGCTTGGGTGCTTTCCAAAGTCTCCTGATAAATACATTTTTACCAATGATGATGAAGGACTTTCATAATTTGGAAATGAGGCTGTTTTATAGTTTATTCCCATTTCATCAAATTTATTTTTTAGTTTTAAAAATTGTGTTTGTTTTCCACTTCCATCAGTTCCATCAATAACAAATAGTTTTCCCATTTTTTACTCCTTATTAATCAATTTTTAATCTTTCAAATAGAGGTTCAATATTTTTGCTTGTTAAATCTATTTCTTTTTCTATATAGATAGGTTTCCAACTTGGTTCTGGCAATTCAAGATACTCTCTTATTTTTCCTGCTGTTGCAGGCATAATTGGTTCGAATAAATTGCTTAAATTTGCAATTATGTTTGCACATGTAAATATCGTATTTTTAAAAGCTTGCTCATCTTCCTTTACTTGCTTCCAAGGCTCTTGATTGTCATAATATTTATTAGCTTTTTCAACTAAATTCATTATTCTTTCTGTTGCTTCTCTAAATTCTAATCTCTCAATTAGATCACTAACTTCTGAATAGATTTTCTCAATCTCTTCTTTTATTTCTGGATCTACTGTAGCAGTTTCAATTTTCTCAATTCCTTTGAATTTCAATGTTCTATTTACTAAGTTTCCAAACTTATTTAATAATTCTCCGTTGTGTGTTGCAACAAAATCTTCTGGAGTAAAGTTTGTATCTTTCTTTTCTGGTCCATTACTTATTAAGTGATATCTTAAAGAATCTACTGGATAAGTTTCTAATGCTTCTAATGCTGTTATTCCAATCTTTTTGCTCTTTGAAAATTTTTGATCATTATAATTTAAATACTCTGTTGATACTATTGTGTCAACTAGATGGTAATTGTCTTCTTGACCAAGAAGTAATGCATTTAAAATTATGCTGTGGAATACTATGTTGTCTTTTCCGTGGCACATATAAATTTTATTATTTCTTCCTTCTTTCCAGAAATCTTCCCAGTCCCATCCTCTTTCTTCACATACTCTCATAGTATCTGTTAAATATCCTAAAACAGCATCTATCCATACATACATTCTTTTATCTTCATATCCTTCGATTGGTATTTCGACACCCCAAGTAATATCTCTTGTTACTGCTCTTTCTTTTAATCCTTGTTTTAAGTATTTCTCGGTTTCGTTTCTTGCATTAACTCTCCACCCCTCTTTAACTTCTGCTGTGTGTTTTTCTATTTCTTCTTGGAATTTAGGTAATCCTAAATATAATATTTTGTTGTTCTTTTCAATAGTTTCACTTCCACAAACTATACAATTTCCGCCTATTAATTCTTCAGAAGTTGGAACATGCAAGCATTTGTCACATTGATCTCCTTTTGTTTCTTCTCCACATTCAGGACAAGTTAATATAACTTCTCTATCTGCTAAGAATTTTTCGCATTTTGGGCAATAGCATTGTGGCTCTATTTTTTCATAAATATATCCATTATCATAAAGTTTTCTAAATAATTTTTGTACATGTTCTTTGTGATAATCTGTATCTGTGCTTGAAAACAGGTCATATGAAAAATTCATTTTATTAAAAACTTCTCTGAATTCTTTATCATAGCTATCTGCTATTTCTTTTGGGTCTTTTCCTTCTTTTCTTGCTCTTTCAGTTATTGGAGTACCATGGCAATCTGAACCAGAAACAAACATAACTTTATCACCTTTTAGTCTGTGATATCTTGCAAGTAAATCGCCTGACATTAATCCAGCTATATGTCCTAAGTGTAATGAACTATTGGCATATGGCCAAGCATTTCCTATTAATACATTTTTACTCATATTTAATCAGTCTCCTCTGTCTATAATTTATATTTTAACGTGGTCTTTGTCTTTTCATTCCATATTCATATTCTTCATCTTCAATTTCTCTTGTTGTAGCCCTTGCTTCATCTATATTTAACTGTGCTAATATAGTTGAACGTTGAGCATACAAATCTGGTAATTCTCTTTTTTCATCACCTAGTTCATATGACATGTCTACTTCTGTTTTTGAATCTATTGTTTCTTCATCATCTATTTTTATACAGTTTTCAACGCATTGTTCATTATGTCCTGTTCTGCTTTCTATTTCAATAATTCTATCTTCAACTGTATTTAATCTTTCTAGTAGTTCTTTTCTTTTTGATATATCTTCGAATTTAATTTGGTTTTCTTCGTATGGTGTTTCTTGTTCTTCTTTTCTCTCGATTACATCTTGTTTTTTCTCAACTTCATCTTTAAATTGAGTTACTTTAACTTCTCGTTGTCTATCTGTATCCGCTCTTCCTTCCATATAAATGCTTTCAGGATAAACTTTTGAAGTTTGTACATTAACAAATTTGCTGTTTCCGGTGTTTCTGCTTTCAATTAAGTTTAAATCTGTTTCTCCCATTTCACCTATAAAAAGTAAGTAATTATCTTCTTTAGTATCATCTACACCACGTTTGCGGATTTGAAAATAATTGTACTTAGTTTGATTTGAATTTCCCTTTCCTGCTCTTATTTCACCTGGTTTTAATTTAACGGGATTGTTTTTATTTCCCATCGTATCTCTTAATACATGTGCTACTTCTCTTGCAACAGGGGTTATTTCATAGCCTTGTAATTGTTCAAATTTTCCATCCTCAGTTTCTCTTACTGTAATAAACTTACTAGAAACAGCTCCATCTCGTGTTCTAATTATATATTTTGTATCGTTTTTATCTGCCTTATCGTTTAAAAGTTTTGAGCCTTCATCTTTATCTTCGATTTTTATCATGCTTACAATATAGTCTGAATCTACTCCTAAATCTTTTGCAACTTTTTGCTTTTCTATTTCTTCCTTAGTTTTCTCAGCTTGTTTTTCTTGCAATGAAACAACCTTTAAAGAATTTTCTTTTTCTTTATCATCAGATTCAACTTCTTTTACTACTAAGTCTTTTGATAATTTTATTAGACCTACTTGTTCAAATGGCTTTAGTTTTTCTTCTAGTTCTGGATCAAGTTTTGTCAAGCCTCTTTCATCAACTTCTGCAAGTTCTTGTAAGTTTTTAACTTGAACAGTTCCATCTTTTAATGCCTTTATTTCAACGCCTTTTTTTCTCATTTCTTTTAATTGATCTGGATTTATTTCTTTTCTTATCATTTCACGTATTGCAGCACTATCAGCAATATCTTTATAAGGTAAGTTATTTGCCATCACTTCAATTTGTTCTAGTCGTAATCCATCACGCATTAAAGACAAAATATCTTTTCTATTTAGTCCTGTTTCATCCATCAACTTTTGAATTTGTTCTTGTTCATAACTATAATTAGTTACATTTAAAATCTCTGATTTACCTTCTGTGTTTTGCATTACAATTATGTTTGGTATCTTTATACTACCATCTGCTAATTCTATATCAGACATTCTTCTAATTGATGAAAAAGTTTCTCTTTCTCTTCCAGTTTTTAAAAGATAATCATGCATTAATGTAAGTTCAGATAACTCTTCACCTAATAATTCCTTTTCTTTTTCTTTTAATAAACTTTTTGCCATTTTTAATTCCTTTCAAATAAATTATGCATAGAATAAAGCTAATTTATTTTAATTTTTTCTCTATTAAATCTGCAATTTCTCTTGCTTTTTTAGTTATAACTTCTTGATCTTCTCCTTCAATCATAACTCTAACTAGTGGTTCTGTTCCTGATGGTCTTATTAATACTCTACCATTGCCAGAGAATTCTTCAGAAACTTTTTCAATAGCTTCTTTGATTTCTTCATCTTTATCAAAATCATATTTTTTATCGCTATTAACTTTTGCATTAATTAATACTTGTGGATATATTTTAACAATTTTGCTAGCTTCTGAAGGTTTTTGATTTCTTTCAAGTAATATTTTTACTAACATTAATGATGTTAATATACCATCTCCTGTTGGGTTGTAATCTAAGTAAATAATATGTCCTGATTGCTCTCCACCTAAGTTGTATCCGTTTTTTAACATTTCCTCTAAAACATATCTATCTCCAACTTTTGTTTGTTTGAAGTTTATTCCAGCTTTTTCAGAAAATTTATTTAATCCTAAGTTGCTCATAACTGTTGCTACTAGTGTATCTTTCGCTAGCTTGCCTTCTGATTTTAGGTAATTAGATGCAATAGCTAGCATTATATCTCCATCTATTTCATTTCCGTTTTCATCAACAGCTAGGCATCTATCTCCATCACCATCATAAGCAATTCCTAGGCTATATTTTCCTTCAACTACTTTTTTCTTTAACATACCCAAATGTGTTGATCCGCAATTATCATTTATGTTTATTCCATTTGGCTCATTGTTAATAATGTCATGATTTATTCCTAATCTTTTATAAATTTTGTCTGCAACTTTGTATGTGGCTCCGTTTGCTGTATCTATTAATACTTTAAAATCATCATTCTTATTTTTTGTAATACTTTCATGGAATATACCTACTATAAAATCAACATAATCTTCAATCATGTCTTCTCTGTTCTCAGAAACTCCTATTTTTTCTGATACAGCTGTTAATGCTGATAATTTTTCATCTGAATCCATTATTTCTTCTATTTCTTCTTCTAAGCTATCTGGGATTTTCATTCCTTTATTGCTGAAATATTTTACGCCATTAAATTCAAATGTATTGTGAGATGCTGATATTACAACGCTTGCATCTGCATTATATTTTTTTGTTAAGTATGCTACTGCTGGTGTTGGTATAACTCCAAGTGTTTTTACATTTGCGCCATAGCTTAAAAATCCTGCTACCATAGCACTTTCTATTAATGTTCCAGATATTCTGGTATCTCTTCCTATAAAAATTGTTGGCATGTGGTCTGTATGTTTCGATAAAACTGCAGCTCCGGCCTTTGCAACTCTAAATACTAAATTAGGAGAAAGCTCTGTATTTGCTATTCTTCTGATTCCGTCTGTTCCAAAATATTTTCTCATAATTATTTCATTCCTTTCCTAAGGTCAATTTCTAATTGAAGTAATTTAATTTTCAATCTAAGACCTTTACATAGATGTTATTATTATACATATTTACTCTTATTTTTTCAAGTAATTTATAGTATTTTAATTGACCTGTTTTATTATTTACTATTGTTATTTTTATATAATAGGAAGTTCGGAGAACTTCTTATTATATAAAAAAGACAAGGAATTTTTTCCTTGCCTTCTTGTAATTTATTCTGCTTTTTCATTTTCTTCTTTTAATTTATATTCATTAAATCTCTTTTCATTTTGCATTGTTCTTGTAAGTAATTCAAGTATCCAAACAAGTAAAAGTATTGCAGAAATGTATGATCCAACTGGTATTCTAGCAATTGCTAAAATTGCTAAAACAAATAATTGACTTATTATAAGTTCTAGTCCAAGTTGAACTGGTTCGATTATCCATGCATCTTTGTATAATTTATGATATCTAATTGCAACATAAACCATAACAATTACTAAACTTATTACAAGTGGTGATATTAATTTTTTAATTATATCCCAAACGCTAATTTTTTGAACATCATATACTTTAACCTGTGTGCTTGCATCTTTTAATTCTTCAGCTGTATATTCTAATCCATATTTCTCTCTAATTTGATTAACTAACTGTGCAACTTCATCATCAGATTTATCACTTATTGATTCTACTTGTTGTTCTTGCAAGATGTCTTCTTTCTTTGCATCTTTTATATTATATGATTTTGAATATTTTTCATTTAATTTTGAAAAAAGTGTATTTAATTCATCATCTGTTATATCTTTTGCATCAATAGTAACGCTTGTACCATATAGAGTTGCTTTTCTTGTAATGTGATCTTCTTTTATGGATTCATCAGCTATTTTTTCAATATCTTTTAATTCGTATTCTTTTCCAACTATAATTTCAACTCTTTTATGTTCTGAATATAAAGTGCTATAATTAAAACCTTTTGTTTTTACAATAATTGCGCCTAATATGATAGCAATTATCATGATAATATATAATGATTTGTTCTTCATATTATTCAACTCCATTCTTTTTTGCTTTTTTTCCATCTATTAAGAATATTGCTGCTATTAAAGTATATATAAGTCCAAATATTCCCCATATTCCAACAGAACCAATTGATTGTGTATTTACTTCTTTTCCTAATGCAAATACAACAATTGTGATTATAAATGGAATTATTGTTAATACAAAGTTTCCGAACTTTTCTAATTTGTCTATTGCTTTCTCTGTCTTCATAAATGTTAGCAATAAGAAATAGTTAACTATTGACATTATTGCAATTGTTAAGATTCCTGATAATGTTAAGCTTACAGATGCTACTCTGATAATTAATAAAAGAATTGCAATATATCCTATTTCTATAATACTTGCAAAAAATCCATCTTTTTTGTTTTTTACAATAGTAAGAATTATTACAACTGCAAGTACAACTACACCAACTATTGTTAAACCTTTTACAAAGTTTTCTCCTGATTCTGATTCAATAAAACTTCCAGATGTTAATTTATATGTTATTGGAAATTCATCGTTATTAAGTATTACTTGTGTTACAAAACAATCTTTATAATTTGAATTAAATTTCTCCATATCATCTGTTGAAACGCTTCTATATAGTGGAACTGCTATTTCAGTATATTCACCATCTGGTGTGAAATATGTTATATACTTGTCTTCACCATCTATTTGAACAGTTACTGTTTTTTGTGAAGTTTTACCATTTTCATCTGTTGTTTCAATATATGTTTTACTTAATTCATTAAGTTTCTTTTGACCTTCTGATGTAAATGTTAACTTAACGCCTAAATTATATGAAGCAGTAGTATCAACAGTTGTTGAATCATTGTTGTTTGCTTGTTGATAATAAGCTGATGCTTTTTTTATCATACTTCTATCTATTAAAACTTCTTTTGTATCCGAATCAATGATTTCAATTTTTCCTTTTTGGCTTGCAAGTGCAGCTGAATAATCTGTTGTTCCTTCATATGGAACTGAAACTGCTATTTTCCCATTTTTTTCATTCACAGTTACTTCTGCATCAGCAATTCCAAAATCTTTTAATCTTTTTTCAAGTATTTTTTTAGTTTTTAAATAATTTTCTTTTGTCAATACTGCTGTATCATTTACTGGAACTTGTTCTGTTGTAGAATTTGTAGTGTTTTCGTTAGTTGCATTTGTTGTATTGTCTGTAGTATTAGCTGTTCCTTCTGCAACCGTGTTTGTTGTGTTTTCTGTTGTATTCTCAGTAGTATTTTCATCTGAACTCTTATCAGTTGTTGATGTATCTACTGAAAATTCAAAAGTCCTTATTTCACTAAGTTCTTTACCAAATTTGTAATCTGGCAAAATGCTCTCCCATTTGTTTAAATTTCTTTTGTGAATTCCTAAAAAAGAAATTAAACTTACTAGCACTATTAGTAATATAACTATTAATTTTACAAGTGCATTTTTTAATGTTTTCTTTTTCAACTTTTGTTACCCCCTATAATAAATTAGTATCATTTATTACTACTTCAAACCATAATCCTAGATACTTTGCTGCATGTTTACTCATCATTGTTCTGTCCATGAAAATTTCAAAATAGTCTAGAACAGGACACATATTTGTATCTATGGTTAGATCCAAAATAATTTTCTTTTCTTCTTTATTTATTCTTAATTTTGCATCTGTTACTGCATAGTTCACTCTATCATGTTTATCAAATAATGACATATTAGTTTTGGAAACTCTACTTCTGTGTGCATCAGATTTATCAGCCAAGATAATTGCTGCTGAAATATCACTAACTGCTGTTCCTGTTCCTTCATCATGATTTCCAATTGCCATCATAATTTCAGCTCTATCTTTGCAATTCATTCCCATATCTTTTAATATGTTATCTGCTAAAATCGCTCCTGTATGAGCATGATTTGTTCTATTTATAGCATTGCCTAAATCATGTAAGTATCCTGCTATTTGAGCAAGTCTAACTCTATTTTCGTCATAACCAAGTACTTGAAGAATTTCTCCAGCCCTTTGAGAAACAATGTTTAAATGTCTATGTGAATGCTCTGTATACCCTAAAACGTCTAATTGTCTTTGGGCAGCTAGAATAAGCTGTTCAACCTCTTCATTATTTTTGACATCTTCTAATGTTATACTCACGCTTTTTTCCTCCTTAGTTTTTCATTTTTTGATTGTATATTAAAAAATAAAAAATATCAACTATATTTTTATAACTTTTAAAATTTGTTTTTAATTTTTCATATTAACTCCAACAATACCACCTACACATCCGCAAACAAATGTAGAAAAGAACATAATTCCTGAATATACATTGATTTCAAAATTTTTTAATAACATGCTTGATATCATGTAAATTATAAAAAAATATGTTATTCCTATTAATCCTCCTTTTATCATTCCTTTTTTGTCTGTTTTTATCAAGCTAATTGATGATCCAATTAATATACTGACTCCTGTTATAATTATTATTGCTGGAGTTATTATCTTTTCTGGCATACTCGTGTATGTTAATATTATTCCTAATATATAAAATAATATTATTGTAATTATAAAGCTTATTGCCACTCCTTTAATAAATAATAATCCTTTTGAAACAATTTGATTTTCAACTTTTTCCATCTCTTCTCTCCTTTATTATTTATTCAGGGCTTTTTACTATTAATAAATACAAGTTTTTTCTGCATCCAATTTTTATTATTTTATATTTTTTAGCAAACAAAAACCCTTTCCACATTTATATGAAAAGGATTTTTTTTTATTCTATAAAACTAATTATTTTGGTCGTTATTATCGTTGCTATTATTTTCATTATTATCACTGCTGCTATTATCGTTGTTGCTATTATTTTGATCACTATTATCACTACTATTATTACTATCGCTATTTGAAGAATCGCCTTGATTATCATTTTGATTTGCTCTGTTTAGATATTCCTGTTCTCTTTGCTCTTCATCTGCTTGTTCTTTTCTTGATTTTGTTTGTTCTATTAATTCTTTTACTGTTTCTCTAGTTGATAACAATTCTTTCAATGTTAGCAACTCATTATTAGCTGGTTTATTGAAGTAATATGTTATATTTCCATTTCTTTGCATATAGTATATTGCTGTATAGTATGCATTTAATACAACAGTTCCGTTAGTTGTTATTATTCCATAAACAGTTGTACCTGCCGCATTTTTCATTGCAAATACAATTCCTGTTACCTTATCAGATAATGGGATTGTTAATGTTGGCATTGCTGATGTATTTTTTATTATCTCATTTGGATTTTCACATCCTATTGCTGAGAATCTAGTACTTGCCAACAACGTTCCATCTATTGAATATAATCCATAATTTCCATTTCTCATTACAGGTATACATTCGCCATTAATAACATATTTGTCTTTTTCTCCTTGTGATTTGTATGCTGAAACACTTGTCAAGCCAATTTGGTCATATTCAGTTGGTATAACTTCATTTCCTTCTGAATTTATAACTCCATATTTTCCATTTTTTCCAACAATATATAGTTTTTTCTCTGCATTTAATAGGTCTATACTCTCATATTCTAGCTTGATTGTAGGTGTTTGTGAACCAGGTTTTTGCATACCATAATTTGAATTACTTGATACAATAAATTCTCCTATACTTTGTACATACTCTACACTATCGTATTTTAAGCTTATAACTTCTTTTCCTGTTTCTAAATCTACAACACCATATTCTTTATCTTTTCCAACTACTGCATAACCATCGCTTAATGCTCTTTGATTTTTAAAATTAGGTGTTAATGTATAACCACTTTGAGAAAGGGAATTAGAATATCCATTTACTAAATCTTCTAAAGTTTGTATATCTACTATTGTTCCTTGATTATCCAAAATTCTCATATTCAATCCTTTGGTTATTGCCTCTTTTGATGCATATAAAAAATCTTCAAATTGTATTACAGGTTGTTCTAAAGTAAATGATTCTTTATCTAGTTCAGCTGAACTTGTATTTGATAATGTAGTATTTGAAATTTTTTCATATGGTATTTTTAGCTCTTCTGTATACTGTTTAACAATTTTTATATTTTTAGTTATTTCATTAGAATCAAGCAAATATGTTACATACTCTCCACCATTGTCGATATAGCACTTATCCTTAGTTTCATCTATTTCTTCTCCATATGCTCCGTTATTATACTTATATCCTGTTAATTTTGTTAATGTTTCGATATTATAATAAACTTTTCCATCTGGAGTAGTTATCGTTATAGGTGTATATTGGTTATCTACTATTATTTCTTTTTGTTCATATGTTCCTGCTGCATCTTCTCCTACTTGGTCAGCACTAAGTGAAATATAGACAGATTTTGATTTATAAAGTTTATTTTTTATTTGAAATTTTGTCTTTTTTCCTTCTTGCTGCATTAAAATTAATAAAACTATTAATGTTACTATAAAAATTGCAACAGTTATTACTATTCCTATTAATAACATTTTTTTCTTTTGATTTGTTTCATCCATTTTAGATTTTTCCTCCTACTATTTTGTGTAACCATATTTCTTGTAGAATTCATCCCTGAATGTGCCTAAATTATCATTTTCTATTTCTATTCTAACCTTATCCATTAAGTTAGTCAAGAATTTTATATTATGTATAGATAACAATCTTATTCCTAAAATCTCGTTTGCTTTTATTAAATGTCTAATATATGCTCTTGTATAATTTCTGCATGCATAACAATCACACTCTGGGTCAAGCGGTGAAAAGTCTCTTTCATATGTTCCATTTCTTACTACTACTTTTCCTCTTGATGTTAATGCTGTTCCATGTCTTGCAATTCTTGTTGGAAGAACACAATCACACATATCAATTCCAGCAATAGCTGCTTCTATTAAATAATCAGGTGTTCCAACTCCCATAAGGTATCTTGGTTTACCCTTTGGCATAAGTGGTGCTGTATATTTTAATATATCTATAAATTCTTCTTTAGGTTCTCCAACACTAATTCCGCCAATTGCATATCCAGGGAAATCTAGTTTGATTAATTCTTCTGTACTTTGCTTCCTTAAGTCTTTATAAAATCCTCCTTGAATTATTCCAAATATTGATTGATCTTCTGGTCTTTGATTTGCATTTTTGCATCTTTCAGCCCATCTTGTTGTTCTTTCCATTGACTTTTTAGTATATTCATATGTTGAAGGATATGGGCAACATTCATCAAAAGCCATCATGATGTCAGAACCTATAGCATTTTGCATTTCTATTGATTTTTCTGGAGATAAAAACTTTTTACTACCATCTAAGTGTGATTGAAAAGTTACTCCCTCTTCTGTTATTGTTCTCAATTTTCCTAAACTAAATACTTGGAATCCGCCACTATCAGTTAATATTGGTCTATCCCAATGCATAAACTTGTGTAATCCACCCGCTTCTTCCATTATTTCTTTCCCTGGTCTTAAAAATAAATGATATGTATTTGATAATATTATTTGCGCATTAACTTCTTTTAGTTCTTCTGGTGTCATTGATTTTACTGTTCCTTGTGTTCCAACAGGCATAAACACTGGTGTTTGTATATCTCCATGAGGTGTATGTACAACTCCTCTTCTAGCTCCCGTTTGTTTACATTCATGTAATAGTTCATATGTTACTGATGGTTTCATTTAATCTCCTCCGTTTTTATTTTTAACAAATATACATTGCATCTCCAAAGCTGAAAAATCTATATTTATCTTTTACCGCTTCTTTATATGCTTCTAACATAAAATCTTTATCTGAAAGTGCTGATACTAACATCAATAATGTTGATTGTGGTAAGTGAAAATTTGTTATTAAATTGTCTACACATTTAAATTTATACCCTGGATAAATAAAAATGTTAGTATCACCTTCTATTTCTTTTACCAATCCGTTCTCATCTGCTACAGTTTCCAAAACTCTGCATGATGTTGTTCCTACTGATATTATTCTTTTGCCATTTTTCTTTGCGTTGTTTATTTTATCAGCATCTTCTTTTTTAATATAATAATGTTCTGTATGCATATCATGTTTTTCTACTTCGTCTTCTTTAACTGGTCTGAATGTTCCGATTCCAACATGCAAAGTAACATTAGCAATTTCAATTCCTTTTTCTTTTATTTTTTCTAGCAATTCATTTGTGAAATGTAATCCTGCAGTTGGCGCTGCTGCTGATCCATCATATTTAGCATAAACAGTTTGATATCTATCTTTATCTTTTAATGTTTCATGTATATATGGTGGTAATGGCATTAAGCCAATTTGATCTAATATCTCATTAAAGATTCCTTGATAACTAAATTTTACTTTTCTTGTTCCACCAGGCATTATATCTAGGATTTCTGCTTCAAGTAATCCATCTCCAAAAATTACTTTAGTTCCCACATGAAGTTTATTTCCTGGTCTAACAATTGATTCCCAAACATCGCCCTCAATATTATTTAAAAGTAAAAATTCGACATTTGCTCCTGTTTCTTTTTTCCCATACAATCTAGCTGGTATAACCTTTGTATTATTTCTAACTAAACAATCACCTGGTTCTAAATAATCAATTATGTCTTTAAAAGTTTTGTGTTCTATTGTTCTTTTTTCTCTGTTTACTACCATAAGTCTTGACTCATCTCTGTTTTTTATTGGAACCTGCGCAATCAATTCTTCCGGCAAGTCATAATTAAATTCTGATACTTTCACTTGTATTACTTCCTTTCATTAATCAGTTGTTATTGTTACATAGTTTGTTTCATTTATTTCTGAATTACTGTTGCTTGACATTACTTGTTTAAAGTTTGATATTATTTGAGAAACAATATCTATTATATTATGTGGTACATTCTCAAATTTAATTTCTTGTGCATACTTAAAGTCACTTAATTGAATTGGTTTTGTTTTATACACTATTTGATCTAATCCAGTTTTTCCAGCATTACTGTCAATGTTGCATCTCATGTAATCTCTGTACCACTCTTTTAAACCTGTTTTATTTTGATTTTCATATCCGAACTTTTCATTATCATGTAAGGCTGGGAATGTATAACCTTTTTCAGTTAAATTTCTTTCTAGTGAATGTAGAAACTCATGTACAAATACTTCTTCTGGAAATGTGTCATTTTTAATATTATATTTATACATTGTACTATTTTTTAAATCATTTGGCATACGAATATTTGAGAATCCAATAGAATCATATCTCATACTTCCTAGGCCAATCCATTCATTTACAGGAATTGAGCTTAAAGTATCTCCCATTCTTATTCCAATGAATATATGATCATACTCATTTTTTTGTACATAATCATCTATTAATGGTTTTACATCTTTTGCTGCAACATAATAATAATTTTCTTGATCATATGATAATGATGTTAAAGGTTCTTCAATTTCAACTGTTTGATATGATACTGTCATTGCATTGTTTGAAAAACTCTCTACTGTGTTTGCAAATCTTTTTAAATTATCTTTTAGTAAATCCTTATCTTCTTGTGTTAATGAATATGTATACTGTTTTCCTTCAACATTAACATCAATATTATCTATAAGGAAACATACTACATTCCAATCTGATGTTTCATCTTTTACGCCTTCTTCAACATGAATATCTGAAAACCATGCTTTTCCTTTTGAATATCCATCATATCCGCCAAGTCTAAATGATATATCTAGTGTATCTTGTTCTTTACTATCAACTAATAGCGTAACTTTTTGCCAATCCGTTGTCCCTTGTATTGGAATTGTTTGGTCTGCTGTTCCCATTATACTTATGCAAGCTCCAGATGTCTCGGGCTTGTCACTTTCGACATTTTCAGTTTTAACCATGCAAGTTATTCTATATGGTGTGTCTTTTTTTACACTTATTTTCTTAAAAAATAATGCATCATTATAATCTTTGTTTTCTATACAATAACTCTTTAGTCCATTATACTTTTGTGAGCTATCTCTATAATATGATGTTTCGCCTTTATTTTCGTTGGCTTTTATAAAGTCATTAAAATAATATTTATTATAGATATATGCTAGTGCAGTTATTAAACCAATCAATATTATTAATGAAAATATTCTTGATATCACTTTTTTCATATCTTATCTATTATCTCCTTTAATGAAGTTTCTAATTTTTCTAAAGTACCATCATTATGAATTACAAAATCTGCTTTTTTTACAAAAAATTCGTTATCGTTTTGAATCTTTAATCTTTCTTTAGCTAATTCTTCAGTTATGTTATCCCTTTGACAAATTCTATTAATCTTTTTTTGATCTTCTGCAACTACTGCTATTACATAGTCACATATTTTTTCCATCTTTGCTTCATATAATAATGGAACGTCAATTCCTATATATTTGTAATCTTGTTTCTCAGCTTCTTTTATTTGTTCATTTATATCGTCTACAACATACTTAAAAGTTAATCTGTTAAGTGCTCTTCTTTTTTCTTTGTTTTTATAAATAGTTCTTGCTATCTCTTTTCTGTTAAGCTTTCCATCATCTTTTAGTATCTCTTTTCCAAAAAGATTTACCATTTTCTCGAAATATTTTGTCTTACTATCGTTGCTTAATTTTCTCGCAACTTCATCTGCATCTATTATGAAAGATGAATAGTTTGATTTCAAAATTGTACTTAATGTTGTTTTTCCTGCCCCTGAAGGTCCTGTTATTCCTATAACTTTCATTTGAAAGCTCCTTAATCTAAATTTTTTATAGCATTTCTAGCTAATTCATCACATCTATTATTAAATTCATTATCACTGTGTCCTTTTACTTTTATGAATTCTACTTTATGAAATTTAGTGTACTTATATAATTCTTCCCATAATTCTTTATTTTTTACGGGTTTTTTATCTGCTGTTTTCCAATTGTTTCTTTGCCAATTATAAATCCATCCATTATTAAATGCATTTACAACATAGGCACTGTCACTATAAACTTTAACATTGCACTCAAATTTTAACAATTTCAATGCTTCTATAACAGCAGTGATTTCCATTATGTTATTTGTTGTATCTGGATTTCCACCTGATATTTCTTTTTTATTTTCTTTATACATTAAAATAGAGCCCCATCCTCCTGGTCCAGGGTTTCCTGAACAAGCTCCGTCTGTATATATTGTTACATTCTCCATAAAAACCTCTTTTATAATTTTTCTCTAAACTGCTATAATATTGCGATTTTATTAGATATATGCTATTATAACAGTAATTGATTAATTATACAATATTTGAGAGGAGAAAAATTTTGTCTAGTAAACTTTGTATTATATCTGAATATAATCCATTCCATTTTGGTCACTTATATCATTTAAATGAATCTATTTCTCAGACAGATACTGACTTTAAGGTTGCAATTATTTCTGGAAATTTTGTTCAACGTGGTGAGCCTAGTATTATAAATAAATGGGAAAAGGCTAAAGTGGCTTTATCTGCTGGCTTCGACTTGGTTCTTGAGCTTCCTACTTTATATGCAATTTCAAGTGCCGAAAATTTTGCTAATGGTTCTATTAAAATCGCTGATCAGATTGGAAGTAATTACATTTCTTTTGGAACCGAATCTGGTGATTTGGAAAAACTAAAAAAATTGTCTTCTCTTATTAATAAAAATGAAAAAGAATATATTACAAATGTTAAAGGAAAAATTGCTGAAGGCTTTTCGTATCCAAAATCTCAGGAACTTGTAATTGATAAAATGTTCAGAAATGAATTCTTAGGTGTTTGCAAACCTAATAATATTTTAGGACTGGAATATCTAAAATCTCTAAATGCTATTTCATCAAACATTACTCCGATTACTGTTAAGCGCGATTTGGATAAGTCATCTTCTTCAGATGTCCGTGCCTTGCTTAGAACTTCTGGCTTTAAGATTGAGGATTTGAAAAATTCTATTCCTGATTTTTCTTATGAAGTTTTGGCTGAAAATATTGAAAATGGAAACGCTGTATTGTCTTTGAAGGCTTTTGAAAAAGAGATTATCTATATTTTGAGAACTATTGATAATGAGAGATTAAAGAATATTCCTGATGTTCCTGAGAATATGCTTTCTAATTTAAAGAAAATTGCTTGTTCTACAAATTCTTTAGATGAATTGATTACTGCTTTGAAAAATAAAAGTATTACTCAAGCAAGAATTCAAAGAATTTTGTTATATATTTTACTTGGAATCACTAAATCTGATATGGAATTGTCAAAAAAAATTACTCCTTATGTTAGAGTTCTTGGTATGAGTGAAAATGGAAAAAAGATTCTTTCAGATATCTCTAAAGATATTAATGTTATTACTTCCGTTAAAGCTTTTGAAAAAACTTGTGATGATTCTGATTTGCTTAGAATGTTGGAGATTGATAAAAAGGCAACTGATATTTATACATTGGCTTACGTTAAGGATTCCGTTGCAAATCTTGATTATACAACGAGAATTCAAACTAATTTTTAAATTAATATGATTAAATAAACAAAAGCACTTTGATTTAGCAAATATAAATATAGTACAGAAAAAAGTTCATATAAAATTTCGAATCACCGCGCAGGAACCAAACGAACGAAGTGAGTTCGTTTGAAGCATTTTGAAAAATGCACCAGCTATTAATTATAGAAGAAAATATTCTATTTGATTTTTGAGTGACGCGCAGTTTGAAAGTTTTTCCCTAACCTGCTAAACGAAGTTTAGGAGGTGGGAAAATATTTTAGCAAGGAACGAAAAAATAAATATAATATTTTCTTAGCAATAATGTGTGAGAGAATTTTATATGAACTTTTTTCTGCGCAATATTTATGGTTGCTACATTAATTGCTTTTGTTTATTTTAATATTATTTCTTTTTTGTTTAAATACTCTAAAGCTCCGGAATCCGTTGTAAAATCAAATTTCATTTTATAATTTTCAAGCATTTGATATTTGCATTTGAATTTCTTGTTTATCTCGTTTACACCGTATTTTCCGTCTCCTAAAATTGGATGACCTATATGCGCCAAATGAGCTCGTATTTGGTGAGTTCTCCCTGTGATAAGTTCAACATCTAACACTGACGTGTTACTTGCTTTATCTTCTGACAAAACTTTGTATTTAGTTAGTATTTCCATGTACCCCCTTTTAGGAGTGTCTGATATGTACACTAATGATTTTTTATTATCTTTAAAAAGATATGCTTTTAGCAAAGCTTCTTTTTTATTTAAAATTCCGATTACTGTACATCTATAATTTTTCTTTATCTCTTTGTTTTTGAATTTTGAAAGCAAAATTTCTAATGCTTCTGGATTTTTTGCAAATAAAACTAATCCTGTTGTGTTTCTGTCAATTCTATGACATGGACTTATATATGTATATTTTTTGTTTAATATTTTTGTCAATGAGTCTGCAGTTGGTTCGTCTGTAACTACTTCTAGTTCTGCTGGTTTATTTACAACTAAAATATTTTCATCCTCAAATATTGTCTTAATGTCATAATTTTTATATAGCAATTCATCTACAATAAATATTGTTATTGTGTCAAATTCATGGACAATTTTATCTTCATTTACTCTAACATCATTTATTCTTATATCTTTTTTTCTTAATGTTTTGTAGAATGTTGATGATGTTAAACCATTGAAGTGTGCATACATAAATGTGCTTAATTTCTTGTTATTAAATTTAGGTTCTACAATTAATTTTTGCATGATTCCTCCATAATACTATTTTTCAAATATGCTTAATACTTTTGCTACTGCATAGATAATGTTTGTGCATTTAGTTTTTGCAAAATTTTTCCCTAAAGCTTTACCACCTACAGTAATTGATGCAACAAGCGCGCTCATTATAAATTGGATGTCAAAGTTTAATCCTATACTTTGTGTAATTTTTACTGTTAACATTGCACTTATCGCACCACTAAGTACACCGCATATATCACCGATAACATCATTACATATATTAGAAACTTTTGGTGCTGATCTAATTAATTTTATGGCTGTTTTCGCGCCTTTTACCTTTTTTGATGCCATTGCATGAAATTCTTGCTCAGTTGCACATGTTATAGCAACACCAACAATATCAAATACCACGCCAACAAAAATAACAACGATAAGTACGATTAATGCTGGTAATGTTGCTAAACCATTTATACTTGTTGTTGATATGTATGAAAACGTCATTGACAATATAAATGTTACTATAAATATTGTGAAGAACCACTTAACAGCTTCATTTTTCGGATTCTTATTTTTTTCGTTCTTTTTCTTCATTTCTCTTTATCGTATAATGTATATTCTTTGCAAATTTTTGATAGTTTTTTCATAACTTACTTAGCACTATCAATGTAAATATATTTTTTATACGATTTTCTCCTTTCTTTGGTTCGTCTTTTCTTGCATTTTAGCATAACAACTTTTGTATGTCAAAATGCAATTTAAAACTTTTCATATTACTTGATATAGAAAAAAGAATTTATATAAAACAGACACTTTCATCTGATTGTATAAATTCTTCACTATAATTATTATCGAATTAAAGATGGTAGAAATTTAAGTAAATTTTACGGTATAAGGTCTAGCAGAATTTCTCTACTTTTTACTAAGCATTACTGCTTAGCTGTTTCCATTTAAAAAAGCATCCCTTAAAAGTTTCGGGCAGCTAGATCGCCACTAAAATCCGTACCTTAATCCCTAAATTTCCAAGTTTCTCAATTAAAACGAACATTCTAGAAGTTTTCCTTAATGTACTTAATCTATTATTAGTTTCTTTTGCAATAATGATTTCATAGCCTTTCAAGAGAAAACGTGGCCGCGTTTTTTCTTGAAATAATGACTAATCCCAAGATTACCACTCAAAACAGATTTATCGCATACAATTCGATATGTACACTCAAAATAGATTATATCACAACAAGTAGAACTGGTGATAATGAATATAGGAATCCAAATATATGCCGTTATATTCTATCCTAAATTCTTTACTTCCCATACCCACGCAAAACTGGCATTTTGCGCATGACATAAGAAACTTTATCTAATAAATCATGTGTGGATTTTTAGCCCCACCTTCATAATAGCTAGTACAACTAGAATAATGCACCATCGAGTTTTATTATAGCAGACTCAAAAAGCAAAGACAAATTTGAAATTGAAACTTTTTGAATAGTTTTAATCAAATTTGTCTTAAAGATTAATTTTGTTTTTATTTTTTACCATTATTTCTCGTTTTTTCTTAATTTTTCTTTGTTTTTCTCTTTCTTTTATTTTTTGATTTTTTTTTATTAACATAGCTGAAATACATTAGAAAACATTCTGTTATTATAAATATTCCTATAATAATATAATAAATTATCCTTTTCTTTATTTTTCTTTTCCTCTTATATAAAAAAGTGTCAGTTTTAACATCTTTCTGTTATTACTGGCACTTACTTTTTATTATTTTCTTGTTGATGTCTTTGCTTTAACTGTTATTTTCTTTTTCTTTTTTGCTTTATTTTTTGCTTTTGAAGTTTTAGTTTCTTTTTTGGGCTCTGCAACTTTGTTTTCTATGCTTTCTTTCTCAATTTCTGTATCATTTTCATCTTCTGATTTTTCAGTATCTTCTTCAACTTTTGCTTCATCTTCGTCAGCTTTTTCAGACTCTATATTATCTTCTTCTACTTTTCCATTACCTTTTTCAGCCTCTGTTTCATTTTTATCTTCTATGCTTTTACTTTCTTTTTCATCATTTTTAGTTTCTTCCTCTTGTACTGCTTCATTTTCTGCAACTACATCAACATTATCTATTTTTTCTTTTACTTTCTCATTTTTTTCTGCTTCAACAACATTATCTTCTTCAATCTCAGGAACTTCTTCTTCATTCTTTTCTGGTTTTTGACCTTTTAGATATACATCATATTCTTCAATATAAATTGTTAAAATACGAGGATATAATGTTTCTGGAATGTTGAAATATCTATTAGTTTTCATTTTTTCTTTTTTAACTAATTCATATTCAAACATATCTGCATCAATTATAACCTTTGATGTAACATCCATTCCATTTGGTAATGTATTATTTGCATTATCATAATATGTTGCATTAGTTAGAAAAACTGCTGGATAACCTTCTTTAAAGTTTAGTTTAAATAACTTAACTGCTGTCTCAAATTTATTGTCATATGATTCAATTTCTCTTTCAGCATTTATATTAAGAACATTAAAATCTGTTTTATGCAATTTCTCATTTATAGATGCAACTTTGTATATTGGCATATCATAATCAAATTTTATTTTATGCATAGCCTCATTTAGAGAGCTTGTAATCAATTGCAATTTTTCAGTAAAATCAAATATGTCTATTTTCTTGTTTATGTTCAAAATTTGGAACTTGTCCTTTTCGTTTTCTCTATGTGATTTGTTGTTTAAATATTTAACTTGAGTTGGATCATCTTTCATTGAACCAAATATATCAAAATCGACTTTTGAACTTAATGTTGAATTTGAACTTGTAAAATATTCGCTTTTCAAACTTCTTAATTGTTCTTCTAGCACATCTTTATCCATATCGCCATTTTTCAACATATTAATTATTGGTAATACGTTTGTACTAGCCACATAAATACTATCTAGCTCTTGTTTTGAAAATTTAGTTCTTTCTAGTTTATCATAAGCTATTCCAAAATCTTCAAAGTCATACTCAAAATCAAATTTCTTCTTTATTTTTTGAACGTCACCCTCATATATTTCATCACCTGTATCAAGCTCTAATAATTCATCTTTATTAGCAAACTTCCAAAAGTCAAATAGACTCTTTTTGTGCTGGTCAATTTCTTGAATATATAATGTTGCATTTTCAATTTTCTTTTTAGTATTTACAATTCGTAATTTCATTGCTTTTATATCTTGCGTTAAGTCTTTTACATATCTTTCACTTTTTTCATATAAAGCTTGAACTGTTACTAAATCATCGATTGTATGATATTTTTTATCATCAGTATATCCTTGAATTGGCTTTGGTTCTTTTGTTTCTTTCTTATTTTCAACTTCTTCAATTTCTTCTTTAGGTTTGTTTTTCTTTTTTGAGAAGAAGTATTTTACTTTTCCAAAGAAAGTTTTTTTACACTCTAAATATGTAGAAATTTCTTTTTGCTTAATAAAATATTCTGCTTCTTCTTTTTTTAACTCAATTTTTAATTCTTTTAATTTATTCTCTAATTTAAAAGAATTTTGATTAAACTTCTTAATTTCACCTTCTGTTTCGATATATTTTTCTTTTATAAATTCAGGTAAATCTCCATAAGAAATCTTTTTTCCTTCATAGAAAAATTCAATTCCATTGTTTTCATTAATTTGCGTTGTAAAACTATATCTACTTCCAAGCTCTGTTTGCAAAATGAATAAAGCTTTTATTAATTTATAAAATTCTTCTGCTTCTTCTTTGCTACGTAATATTATTTTATACATTGTTTTCAAACTGTCATAAATAGGTGTTTCCCCAACAATTTGAATAGTTAATTTATCATCTAAATCATATACTTCGTATGTTAGTGACCAATTTTTTGTGAATACCCATAAGTAATTTTCAATGTCATTTATCTCTTTGTTGCTCAAAAACTTCTCACTATAATTTACATATGAAATAGGCACAAAAATTCTTTCATCTTTGTTATTTTTCTCTGCTTCAATTTTCTTTTTTAATAAATAATATAATTCATCAAATGTATCTTCTTTTACTGATACTAGCATGAAATATCTATCTGTATCTGCTGAATAGTATATTTGCCATAATTGATTTTTAGGAAAATGTACTGTAAAAGGTATTTTTTCTGCCATTTTACTTTGCTCTAATGCAACTCTTTTTATGCTTACATCAGAAATTCTTTCAAAAAGATTTAATAGCTCTGCTGACTTTTCACTGTCATGTTCACTTTCCTCTATAAATCTTCCTAAAGGCATTGATTTTGAATATTTCTCTTTTATTGAATCATCTCTGTGTGCTGTTGTACAGTAAATTTCTATATCTTTTATTGGTACATATTTATACACTTTTAATTCTTTATCATTATTTAATCTTGACGGATTAAATATTATTGGTTTTGTTTCAGTCAAAAATTCAGGCAAATTTTCTAAATCTAATCCTAGTATATTTAATTTTTCTTTTATATCTTCTTTAGTAGCCAATTTAATTTCCTCCTCGTCACATTTGAGCCTAGTATATCATAATATAAATTAATTTCCAAGTAATACTCACATTTTTTTCATATTTTTTCAATATTGTCTATTCAAAAAATAATAGCAACGCAAAATTAATATATAATTTATGCAATTATTTTGTTTTATTCTTCTTTGTTTTTTATTTTCATTCTTAAAATAAAAAAGCATGTTGTCATCATACTTTTTTACTTAACAACATACTTTTTTTACATTACTTCTATAATTATATAGTTTTTTCTTCAATTTCTTTTGAAATCATAGAAACAAAATCTTCTATTGACATTTGACCAATGTCTCCTTCTTTTCTCTTTCTTACGCCAACTGCATTTACTTCTACTTCTTTTTCTCCTAAGATTAACATGTATGGAACTTTTTGTAATTGTGCTTCTCTAATTTTGTATCCAATTTTTTCTTGTCTTGCATCTAATTCAACTCTTATTCCTTTTTCCTCAAGAATTGCTTTTACTTTTTCTGCATATTCTTTTTGATGATCAGAAATCGGTAAGATTGAAACTTGAACTGGTGATAACCATACTGGGAATGCTCCAGCAAAATGTTCTGTTATAATTCCTATAAATCTTTCGAAAGATCCAAATATTGCTCTATGGACTAATATTGGTGTTTTCTTTTCACCATTTGAGTCTATGTATGAAAGGTTAAATCTAAGTGGTAATTGGAAGTCTACTTGAACTGTTCCCATTTGCCATTCTCTTCCTAAACAATCCTTCATTTTTATATCGATTTTTGGACCATAAAATGCTCCGTCACCTTCGTTTATTCTATAGTTGTCTTTTCCACAAAGTTCATCTAATACTGATTTTAAGTTTGCTTCTGCTTTATTCCATAATTCTATGTCTCCCATATAGTCGTCTGGTCTTGTTGAAAGTGTTAATTCGAAGTCTAATCCAAATATTCCATATAGTTGTTTTGCTATTTCGATTATATCTTTAATTTCTGCGCCAATTTGGTCTTCTGTTATGAAGTTGTGGGCATCATCTTGTCTGAACATTCTAACTCTGAATAGACCGTTTAATTGTCCTGATTTTTCATTTCTATGGATTACGTCAATGTCGTTAAAACGCATTGGTAAATCTTTATAACTTCTTAATTTTGAATCAAATATCTTAATTGCATTTGGACAGTTCATTGGTTTTAATGCTTGTTCTTTTCCATCAGAATCTGTTAAAACAAACATATCTTCTTTATAGTGATCCCAATGTCCTGATATTTTCCAAAGTTCACTACTATTTAATTGTGGACCAGAGAATTCCATGTATCCCCTTTTTTCATGTTCTTTTCTCCAAAAATCTATTAAAATGTTCATCATTTTAAATCCTTTTGGCATCCAATATGCCATTCCTGGAGCTGTTTCATCAAAGAAGAATAATTCTAATTCTTTTCCTAATTTTCTATGATCTCTTTTTTTAGCTTCTTCTATCATATTTAAATATTCATCAAGTTCACTTGCTTTAGGGAATGAAATTCCGTAAATTCTTTGTAGCATTTTGTTGTGTTCATCACCTCTCCAATATGCTCCTGATGATGATAATAATTTTATTGCTTTTACGCATCCTGTTGATGGTAAATGTGGACCTCTACATAGGTCTGTGAATTCTCCTTGTTTGTAGAATGAAATTACTTCACCTTCTGGTAGTTCTTTGATTAGCTCTACTTTGTAAGGTTCTTCTCTTTCTTCCATAAGCTTTATAGCTTCTTCTCTTGGAAGTTCAAATCTTTCAATTGGTAAATCTTCTTTGATTATCTTTTTCATTTCTACTTCAATTGCAGATAAATCTTCTTCTGTAAAAGGTTTTTCTACATCAAAGTCATAGTAAAATCCTTTTTCAATTGATGGACCAATTGTTAGTTTTGCATCTGGAAATAATCTCTTGATGGCTTGTGCCATGATATGAGAAGTCGTGTGCCAATACATTGATTCCTCTACTTCTTGAGTTCTTCCTCCGCCAAGTTTAATTTTAAACATATAAATTCCTCCTTTACCTATCTTTTGATAGGCTAAACAAAATTTATTTGAAGCCTTACTTATAGAGGTTTTTGCATATTAAATGTCTATAATATAACAAAAACCCCTATAAGCCATTTAGACTTATAGGGGTAAGTTTATTTTCTTACGGTTCCACCCTAATTTTTAACTTGTTTACCGTTTTAACGCAACTTCTACGCTTTCCTTTCGAAAAGAAACTCCGGGGTAGTTTTTCAAAATCGTTTGTTAAGATTAGCTTTCAGCCGGTGACTAATCATCTCTTTTAATAACTTTATTTTTACTTTGTCCCATCACTGTTTACATTTGTATTTTACTACTTTATTCCAGTTATGTCAATTGTTTTTTAGAATTCTAGTCAAAAAGTATTATTAATATTTTCTCACACCTTGCTGTCGCAATCTTTTTGAGCCTTCGGCTCTTTTTATTGTAAAGATTGCTTCAATCGCAGTCACTTCGTTCCTTTGATCGCTGCGCGGTGATTCAAAAATTATTAATAATACTTTTTGATTCGAGTTACTTTGTCTGACATAGTTTTTCCATTTCTTCTGGTGTAAGTTCTCTGGTTTTTCCTACTTCTAAATCTTTTGGAAGTTTTAGTTTTCCCATTTGGGTTCTATGTAGTTTGGTGACTTTGGCTCCGTAGCAACCAAACATTCTCTTGATTTGATGGTATCTTCCTTCTGTTAATGTGACTTCTGCTGTGTATTTGCCTGTTATTATCAGACTTGAGCTTTTACATTTTCCGTCTATTAGTTCTATTCCTTCTTCGAAGCCTTTTTTCATTTCTTTTGTTACTGGAATGTCTATTATTACCTCGTATTTTTTGGATACGTGTTTTTTGGGTGCTAATATGTTATGAGCGAATTTTCCATCATCTGTTATTATCATTAAGCCTGTTGTGTTTTTGTCTAGTCTTCCTGCTGGAAATAGTTCTCTTTTTTGATATTCTTGTGGAACTAGTTCTAATACTGTTTTATCTTTATTATCTTTTGTTGCTGAGACATATCCTTCTGGCTTATTAAGTATTAAATATATGTTATCTTTTATAGTTATTGGATTATCATCTATTTTTATTTCTGATAAATATTTATCAATTTTTATGTCAGATTTTAATACTACTTTTCCATCTATTTTTACTCTTTTTTGTTGTATAAGTTTTTTTACATCACTTCTCGAATAGTTTCCTTGTGATGATATTATTTTATCAATTCTTTCCATTTTAAACCTCTTGTTTCAAAGGAATTATAATATTTTTTTGCTTTTTCTTCAAGTGTAATTTATAAAACAGAAAATCGCCCTTAATTACTGGCGATTTTCTGCGATACTTTTACTACATTAATTTTCGATTATGTTTAATACCTTTGCCACGAATGGCATGGACTCCGGATCTCCTGGAACTTTTATTTTAAGTTTTTCACCGTCATAATTGATGGTGAATTTTGGAACGCTCTCTCTGAAGTCAATTTTTCTCATAACTTCATTCATCTGCTCTTCTGTCCCATTGAAAACAATTTCTATCATACTTTCTTTTACAAACACATGATAAGGCCCTGTTACCTCTTTTTTATTAAAATTAACGAATCGAGTTAGTTTTTTAATCGAGTTTTTCTCGATTCTTGAGGTAAAGCTTTGAGAAATCTGTAATTGTTCTGCAAGTTCATCTTGAGTAATTCCTCCTGCTCTGCAAAGTACTATGTATCGTTCTTTAAAGTCAAGTTTGTTTATTATGTAATTAAGCACTTCTTCGAGCATCTCGATACATTCTTTCTGTTCTTCGAAATTCTGCTTCTGATCAGCAATCATATCTCCAACCACAAGCTTTTTGTTTTCGTTGTTTTCCTTAATGGGTGCTTCAAATGAAAGTGTAGGTGCATTTCTGCTCTTACCTCTCTGTCTCCGAAACTCCATTAAAATTTCATTTTGAATACACTGAGCAGCGTACGTTGTAAACTTGATGTTCTTTGTTTCATCAAATCCATTTGCGGCCTTAATCAGTCCTATAGAACCGATTTGAAACAAATCGTCTCTGTCCTGATTTTCTTTGACAAGGTCTTTTACTATTAGTCCGACTAAACCTAAGTTTTGTTTGACTAGTTCATCTGTCCGTTTTTCCATAATGTCCCTCCATTGTAAATAAAATATCTTGTTAATAAAGTACCTTGTAGTTATTCTATCACATGTTTTATGTAAAATCAAGACTTATGTAAACAAGTAAAAAGACTGTCGATATTCATCAACAGTCTTTTTTAGACGTTTTATTTTTTTCTGCCTCCTCTTTTTGTTCTTTTAGGGTAACTCGTCCAATGCGTTCAAGACCTTTGCTATAAAATGCATCGAATCTAATTCTGCTGGTAAACTTATGCAAGCTTTTTCATTAACATAAGTAATTTCAAATACGGGAATATAATCTGGGAAATCTATTTCGTATATCCTACTTTCTATTTTTTCTTGCGTTCCATAGAAACTAATAAACAACTTATCAGAAATTACTTTAATATTATATTTTCCAGAATTTTTTTCATACGTTGGAAAGTTCATTCTTGCTCTAACTCTTTTGCTAGCTTTCGTTATTATCCGTGATGCATAGCTTTGTGAAATATTCATTTCCTCACAAATTTCTCTTTGAGTCATGCCTGCTGCATATGATAGAGCAATGTATCTCTCTCGTGGTGATAAATAGTTAATGATTATGTCCATCACTTCTTCAAATGCTTCGTTATCACAAAAAGCTGCTTCGATATTAGCTTTTTTATCTTCAATCAAATCTCCAAGAACTAAGTTTTCACCTTCTTGCTCTTTTATTGGTGTTTCTATCGAAACGTCTTTACTATATCTTTTTCTTCTTCGAAACTCCATGAAGATTTCGTTATTGATACACCGGCACGCATATGTTGCAAATTTGATTTTTTTACTTTCATCAAAACTTTGTGCTGCCTTGATAAGTCCAATAGTACCTATACTAAACATATCTTTAACTTCTTCAGGAAAAATAGCTATTTTTTTTATGCAATCGCCAACCAGTCCTAAATTGCCTTCAACCATTTGTTTAATCCGATCGTCCATTGTGGTATACTCCTTTCCTTCGAAATAAAACATCCAAGTAATAACTTTACTCGTGGTTTCTATTCTATCACAATTTGCTTTATTTATCAATCAATTTATGTTAACTTTTGCATACCACTAATTTTATAATATTTTTATTTTGCAAAATACTTATCCTAGTGCAACATCTAGTATCATCATTATTACAAAGCCAATTGCTACTCCTATTGTAGCTATGTTTGAATGTTCTCCTGATTGTGCTTCTGGAATCAATTCTTCTACAACTACATATATCATAGCACCTGCTGCAAATGATAATAAATATGGCAAAATTGGAACTACTGCATTTGTTAATAATATTGTTATTATTGCACCTATTGGTTCTACAATTCCTGATAGGGTTCCATATATAAATGCTTTAAATTTTGATGTTCCTTCACTTTTTAGTGGCATTGAAATTATGGCACCTTCTGGAAAGTTTTGTATTGCTATTCCTATTGCTAATGCAAATGCTCCAGCCATTGTTATTCCTGCATTTCCAATTAATGCTCCTGCAAACGTAACACCTACCGCCATTCCTTCTGGTATATTATGTAATGTTACTGCAAATACAAGCATCGTTGTCTTCTTGATTTTTGCTTTTATTCCCTCGGGCTTGTCTGAGTGTAAGTGCAAATGCGGAACTATGCTATCTAGTGCTAATAAAAATAATATTCCTAGTAGAAAACCCACTGATGCTGGAATCCATGAAATTATATTTTGTGATTCTGCCATACCAATTGATGGCATTAATAGTGACCATACTGTTGCTGCAATCATTACTCCTGAAGCAAATCCAAGTAATAGTTTTTCTACAGTTGCATTCATTTTATTTTTCATTAAAAATACTGTTGCTGCTCCTAATGTTGTTCCTAAAAATGGTATCAATAATCCTAAAAATAATTGCATTTATATTCCCCCTTTTTTTGTATTTTTAATTATTCTTGTGATAATTTTTTAATAATTTCTTCATGTGAAATCTTTATTGTTGTTGGTCTTCCGTGTGGGCATGTATATGGATTTTTTAGTGTTAATAACCCATTTATTAAATCGTCAACTTCTTGTCTTTTTAAATCCATATGTGCTTTTACTGCTGCTTTACAAGCTACTGTTGCTATAAATCTTTCTTCAACGTCTTTTGAATTACTTCTTTGTCCTGTTAGCATTTCGTCTAATATATCCATAAAAATATTTTTACTATTTGTTTTATATTCTAAATTTGGTATACCGTTTATTTTTATTGTATTTTCTCCAAATGTCTCTAACTCAAATCCTATTTGCTTAAAAAGTTGCATATTTTGTTTTACAAATTCTGCTTCTCTATGTGAAAGATTAATTATCTCTGGTATTAACATCATTTGACTGCTATTTTTTATGTTGTTTTTATAATTTGCTTTGATTTGTTCATACAAAATTCTCTCGTGTGCAGCGTGTTGATCAATCAAATATATTTCATCATTTATTTCTACAATTATATATGTTCTAAATAAAATTCCTATAAATTTATATTCAATCTTTCTTTTTTCTTCTCTTGTAATTTCAGTTGCATCAGTTTTTTCTTCTGTTTCAGTCTTTTCAAAATGGTTTGTTAAAAAAGTATATTCATTTTCTACATAATCTTTTTCTACTTCTCTTTCATTATTGCCTAAAAATTCGCTACTTAAAATTGCTTCTTTTATTGCATGATAAAAAATTCTGTAAAGCTTGTCCTCTTCTTTAAATCGTACTTCTGATTTTGTCGGATGGACATTAACATCATAACAATCTGCTGGCATTTCTAAGTTTAAAATAAAGAACCCGTATTTTCCTATTCCTGTTGCGCCTTTAAAAGCTTGGTCTGCACTACTATATAATATTGGATTTTTTATATTTCTTTTATTTAAAAATATTATTTGGTCTTTTCTTGAATCTTTTGCAATCTTTGTGTTTCCGACTACTCCTGTTATTTTAATTTTATCTTCTTCATAATTAACTTTAACAATGTTTTCTTTAATTTCTTTGCCATAGATTTTGTAAATTATATCTTCAATTTTTCCATCACCATTGGATTGAAAAACTAATTTTCCATCATTAATAAATTTAAATGAAATATCAAGATTAGCAATTGCAGCTTTTTGAATCCATTCTTTTATTGCTCTTGTTTCTGTTTGATCCTTTTTCAAAAACTTGTATCTAACTGGTGTATTAAAAAATAATTCTTCTACTATAATAGTTGTACCTTTGTTTGCAGCAACTTCTTCCATTTCTTCAATTTCACCTGCTCTTGATACCATTTTTATTCCGAAATTACTTTCTTTTGTTTTTGAAATTAATGTAGTTTTTGAAATTGCTGATATGCTTGCTAAAGCCTCACCTCTGAAACCCATGGTATATGTACTTTCTAGGTCTTCTATTTCTCTTATTTTACTAGTAGCGTGTCTTTCTAATGCAATAGGCATATCTTCTCTTGACATGCCTTTCCCATTGTCTGAAACTTTTATTAATCCTTTTCCACCCTTTTTTATTTCAATAGACACAGATGTAGCACCTGCGTCTATTGAATTCTCTACTAATTCTTTTACTACATTTGCAGGTCTTTCTATAACTTCACCTGCAGCTATTTTGTTTATTGTTAAATCATCTAATATTACAATATCGCTCATTATTCATTTCCTTTTAAACTTGTTACCATATCTATCTTATTCACTTTCTTAGCTAATATATATGATGAGAATATTGATACTAATGCTGTTCCTATTAATGCATATATATATGATAATGTATTTATGTGTGCTGGCATATCATATGTTTCTGCAATTGCCATTTTAAAAATATAATCTGCTAAGAAAAATCCTGCTGGTAATCCAATTATTATTGATATAATTGTTATCCAGTTATTTTGCTTTATATAAATTTTTCTTATTTGTTTATTTTTAAATCCTAATACTTTTAATGTTGCAAATTGGTATTGCTTTTCTGAGAATGATAATACACCTAAATTATAAATTATTACAATTCCAAGTAGTGATGCAATTACAATTAATAAAACAATCATTGTTTGCATTGTGTTTAGCATATTGTTCATTCCGCTTCTTATTGCAACTTTATCTTGTATTACTTCTACTCCATCTATATCTTTAACATCTTTTAAATTTTGGTTGGTATATAAACTATCTGCTCTATATGTTATTCCTAGTGATTCTAAATACTTTCTTGTCATTTTTATATTTTGATTTTGTGGATCACTATCTAATCCAACAATTTTGCTTTCGTGATATGTATCATCTCCATAAACATGCCATCTGATTGTATCTCCTACTTTATACCCTTTGTTTTGTGCTAATTTTCTTGTTACGAAAACTCCATCATCTTTTAAATCTACATATTTTCTGTCTCCATCTGTAAATCTTATATATCCATTGCTATCATCTACGAAAGCATTGTTTGCTTCTTTCTTGTCTCCATTTTCAATTTCAATACCTAATGTTTCTGATGTTTCAGTTCCATATTCGTCTGTTAATTTTTTGAATTGTTCATCTGTATAATCTGCTTTTAATGATAATTTATAATCAAAATTATATAGGTCTTCGAATTGCCATTCTATGAAATTGTTCATTGTATCTTTTAATCCAAATGCACATGTTAGTATCATTGTACAGCTTGTTATTCCTACTATTCCCATTAAAGTTCTCATTTTATTTCTTAGGATATCTCTTAGATTCCACTTGCTTGAGAATTTCATTTTTTTGAATATACCTTTTGATGTGAATTTGCTTCCTTTTACAGTTGGCATTTTTTCTCTTAATGTTTCTGCTGGTGATTCTTTTAATTCTGATCTACATGTTAAATACGTTACTAATGATATAATTAGTATTGAAACTAGTACAACTATTACACTACTATCTTCTACAACAGCTCTTCCATTTGGAACTTCAAAATAAGACATTTCCATTTTTATAAACATTGTTCCAATTAGTAATGGTCCTGCTATGAATCCTACAATTCCTGCTAATACTGATATCCAGAATCCATATCCAACGTAGTGTGCTGTTATTTTTCCATTTTTAAATCCTAATGCTTTTAGTGTTCCAATTTGAACTCTCTGTTTTTTTACTACTCTTGTCATTGTTGTTATTACTGATAATATTGCTATAAATAGAAATAGTCCAGTAAATACACCTACATATGTTTCTCCTTCTTCAATTTCTCCTTGATATATTGAATATGATACTGAATCTTTAATATCAGTAACTGCTAATGCTGAGTTAACTTCATTTTCAATATCAGATTTTACTTGGTCTTTATTGCTTTCTTCATTTACATCAACCATTACATAGTTAAATGTAAGATAATCTTTGTAATTAAAATTCTTTACAACTGAATCAAAAATTTCTTCACCATCTATATTCATTTTTTTCATTACAGATTGTTTAATGTAGTCTTGTGGGAATTCATTTATTGATACATATGCAAATCCGAAATCTGTATGGTCTGGGAAAAGTGATGCTTCGTCTTTTACATCATATACATGATCTGGTACATTTATTAGACCAAGTACTTTTTCTGTTATTTTTGTGCCATCATATTTTAAAGTTATTGTATCTCCAACTTTTACATTATTTTTTTCTGCATAAAAGTTATCTAGCCATATTCCAGCTTTATCTTTAGAAAATTCTTCTCCATCAATAATATAGAATTTTGAAATATTATTAGATTCAATAAAACTTAATTCCATTGTTTTTTCTTCATGTGAATCTACTGTTGTTCTAATTGTTAATTTTCTTTCTGCATCTTTTACATTTTTTATTGATTTAATTTTGTTTAAATCATCCTGTGTAAAATTTTCTCCCATAACTGTTAAATCTTCTAAATTACATTCTGAGTAAAATTTATTTGCTGACTCTGTCATTCCTCCCATATATGAGCGGACTCCGCAATATGCGAATACTCCTAAAAATACCATTAAAAAGATTGCTATAAATTGTGATTTATTTAATTTCATATCACGAATCATTTTCTTTTTTAACATTTTACCATTTCACCTCATCAATCTTTTTAGGATTTTCATTTGCAGTTACACTTTCTATTTTTCCGTTTTTTACTCTAATTACTGTGTCTGCAATTTCGGCAAATAAACTGTTGTGTGTTACTATTATTACTGTGTTTGCTCCGTTATTTCCATCGCATTGTTTCTTTAATAATTTTAATATTTCTACACCAGTTTTTGAATCAAGGGCTCCTGTTGGTTCGTCACATAATAAAAGTTTTGGATTTTTAGCAATTGCTCTTGCAATTGAAACTCTTTGTTGTTCCCCTCCTGATAATTGGCTTGGAAATTTGTTCATATGTTTTTCAAGTCCAACTGCTTTTATTGCTTCTTTGCTGTCTGTTCCTTCTTTTACAACGTCTTTAATTAATTCAACATTTTCTAAAACAGTTAATGTTGGAAGTATGTTATAGAATTGAAAAATAAATCCTATATTTTCAGCTCTATATTCGCTTAGTTTTGTATCGTTGTATTTTGATATATCTTCTCCATCAATTTTTATGCTTCCACTACTTGGAGTATCCATTCCTCCTATTAAGTTCAATAGTGTTGATTTTCCGGCTCCTGATGGTCCAAGGACAACAACAAATTTTCCTTTTTCTATTTGTAAGTCTATATTGTCTAATGCTTTAAATTCTTGTTCTCCTGTTTTGTAGACTTTACTTAATTTTTTGATTTCAACTATGTTTTCCATATCTCATTCCTTTCTAAGTTATATGAAACTTATTTCACATTTCAAAAATATTATATTTATTTAACATTTAATTGTCAATGGAAATATGAAACAAATTTCATATTAATTGACTTTAATTTTATTTGATATTATAATGTTAATTGCTAAAACTAATACAAAGGAGTTTTATTTGCGAATGACTGAGAATGAAATTAGAGAACCTGTTCAAAAACGTTCAATTGAAAAGAAAGAAAAAATTATAAATGCTGGATTTGATTTAATATGTCAGAAGGGTTACTATAATACGAATACAGCTGAAATTGCTAAATCCGCAGGTGTTTCAACTGGAATTATATATCAATATTTTAAAGATAAACATGATATTTTAATTGCAGGTGTTGAAAAATATGCATCTGACATTTTCTATCCTATGCTAAATATTGCAACAACAAAATTTGAAAAAAAAGATTTAGATAAAATCCTTAGAACAATGATTACAAAATTTATAGAAAATCACAAGCTTTCTCAAGAAGCTCACGAAGAAATAATGGCTATGACACATTCAGATAAAGAGATTGCAAAATATTTTCATGAACATGAAATAGTGATGACTAATTCTATTACAAACTTGCTATTGCAAAATGGATTTTCACAAGAAAATCTTTCAGAAAAAGTTCATATAGTGATACATTTGATTGATGACCTTTGCCACGAGATTGTATATCATAAACATAAGGAAATGAATTATGATATTATGACAGATATAACAATAAAAACTATTGAAGATTTATTGAGCTGAGAACAAAAGCTGGCATTAATAACATTGGCGCAAACTACAGCATTTTGTAGTCCGCGTTTTGGTTCACGTGCGAAAATATATGCAATAAATTTTCTGCTTAATATAGTTTTATATAACTTTCCTGTTATATAAAAAAAGAACAAATCTAAATTATTTTAAAATTTTCAGATTTGTTCTTTTTTATAATTTTTGTAATAAAACTATTATAATTATTTTCTGTTTTGAATCATATTGTAAATAACGTCTGCAGATTTTTCAACTCCAAGTGTATCACTATTTATACATATGTCATAGTTTGAATATTCCTTCCATTCTCTGTCTGTATAGTGTTTATAGTGATTTGCTCTTTGCTTATCCGTATTTTTAATTTCTTTTTCAGCTTTTTCTTTATCAACTCCATAAAATTTATTTACTCTTTTAATTTTATCTTCCATATTGCTGTAGATAAATACTTTTACTGCATTCTTATTATCTTTCATTATAAAATCTGCACATCTTCCTACTATTACACAAGAATCCTTTTTAGCTAATTTCTTTATTAATTCTGATTCTTTTATGAACAATTCATCTCTTGTTGAGAGTCCTGTAACTTGGTCTGTTTCTAAGTTGGCTAATGCTGTCCTTTTTTGTTCATTTTCTTCTATATATTCTTCTGATAATCCAGTTTCTTTAGCTAATTTTGTTATTATCTCTTTATCATAAAATTTTATTCCTAATTTTTCAGCTAATATTTTAGCTACATATCTTCCACCTGAACCATATTCTCTTGAAACAGTTATTATTATTTTATCTTGTGATGTTTTTTCAACTTTTGAATCGTTTTCTAAAGCTTTACTTGTTTGTGTTGTTTTTCCTAATTTTCTAACTTCACGAATTATTAATGTAAGTGCTATGACAAATGCTATTCCATCTGCTATTGGACCTGCTGATAATACTCCATGTACTCCAAAAACGTTTCCTAATATTATCATAGCTGGTATTAATAAAACTATTTGTCTTGATATTGATAATATCGCACTAATTGTACTTTTTCCAATTGCTTGAAAAAATATTCCTGAAGGAATTTGAATTCCATTGAATATGCATAACATTAAATATGTTCTAAAAGCTAAGCATGCAAATTCAATATACTTTTCATCTCCGCTACCAAATATAGCTATTAATTTATCAGGTATTGTTTGGAATAAAATAAATGCTATTGTACTTACTATAACACTTAATCCAAGTACTTTTTTTAGGGTTTCTTTTACTCTTTCATTCTTTCCTGCACCATAATTATATCCTATTATTGGTTGCGCTCCTACAGCAATTCCAAGTATTATGCTATTAAGTATTTGGCTAATCTTCATGACTATTCCTAGTACTGTTATGGGTATTTCCGAACCGAATTCAGAATTTGCTCCGCATTTTTTTAACATGTTATTTTCTGTAGCCATTACAAATACAATACTCATTTGAGTAATGAAACTACTTATTCCTAATGATATTAATTTTCCTATTGTTTTTCCTTTTAATTTAAAATCTTTTTTATCTAATTTTACTGACTTAAATCTTTTTATGTAACAAATATTTAAGATGAACGTTAAGATTTGGCTGACTATTGTTGCAATAGCTGCTCCTTTAACTCCCATGTTAAATACAAATATAAAAATTGGATCTAGAATTGTATTTAATAAAGCTCCTGAAACCATTGATACCATTGAATATTTTGGACTTCCATCTGCTCTAATTACTGAATTTAATGTTGTTCCAACCATCATAAATGGTAGTCCAAGTGCAATAACAAATCCATAGTCTAATGCATATGGTCTAATCTTATCTGTGCAACCAAATAAGTTTAATAATTGTGGCAATAATGCAATAATTACAATAAAGAATATTACTGAAATAATTATTGATGTCATTATTCCGTTGGCTACGCCTCTTTTAGCTTCGTCTTTTTTCTTCTCTCCAAGTTTTAAACTTAGGTAAGCTGATGTACCATCGCCTACCATTAATGCAAATGCCAAACATATCATATTTAATGGGAATACAATGTTTGTTGCACCATTTCCTAAGTATCCAACACCCCAACCAATGAAAATTTGGTCAACAATGTTATATAATGAATTTACTAACATTGATATAATACATGGTATTGAAAATTTTCTCATTAATTTTCCTATTTTTTCTTTTCCTAGTATATTTTCTTCTACTTCCACTTTTTCTCTCCTCTCTACATATTTTATTCCGCTTTTTACTTTATTTTTTACCTATGGAAAGCTTATATCTGCTGAGCGCAAAAAAGCAACACTATCAATAAATAGTGTTGTTCGTTATCATTCTTTGCTCCCAAAGAATGTGCGTTTCCATTACACAAGTAATGTTAATTATACCAATTATTTCAAACTTTGTCAAACTTCTGATTGCTTTTTCGTGGTTCTATTAAATATTTTTTATCTTCTTTGGTTATTTTAATTACCATTCTTAAACCTAGTAATATGATTACAAATCCGACTATCATTCCTGTTACACAATCAATTTTTATTCTATTTATGTTGCTTGAAAATTCGTCCAATATCGCAACCTGTGTTAGCACTATTGATGTTAGAGCTTTAGCAATGTTTCCTTGACATGCAGCAGAAACGATTGGATCTTTTTTTCTTTTATATTTTATAGTTTCTATTATTGCTGTTGTTAAACTAAAATATGATATTAGTGCAACTATAATTATTAAATATCCATCTAAATTGTTGTGCGTTTTCCCAGTTTTAAATATTATAAAATTGATTACAAGGTATGCAACACCAAGCAAAGCTAAGAGCCAACCATTGTATAGATAATTGTTATATGCTATTCTTCTTCTGGCTCTTCTATCTCTTATTTTTTTTATTTTCCTATAATCTCTAACTGATCTGAACTTAGAGTATGCTAAAATACCATAAAAAATCGAGTTAATCAAGAACCATACAGATGAATAAATTATTCCAAATATTAATTTAAACAATGCTATAAAAGCTGTTCTTATTGTTGCTACTTGTAACATATACATTTTTCTATCTTTTTTATCTAATTCAAAAAACTTGTATACAATTTCTTTGGCTCCCATCTTTGCTCCTTGCTAAAGTCTTTTATTCTATAACTTTGTCTTTAGACATATATTCTTTACAAAATTCTCTAAATCCTTTATCTCTTTCATCAAATATGTCTAATGTGAATTTCTTTCTTTCTGGAGTTATGTCTTCTATTTCATCTAGTATATTTTCCAAGTCACTTCTAGTAAATATATTAACTGCATTAATTGCTTTTTTAGTTTGTTCTGGATATGTTCGTAACATGTGCTTTAACATTGAATGATAGTCTTCTTCAATTTCACTAATCATTTGTGATTCTGGTGTTATTATTGCACATTGTCTGTTTTGTTCCATTGCTTTTACTTCTTCTCTATATTTTGCTTCATCTTTCATGCTTGGAATTCCGCGAGATGCAAAGCCTAAAACCGAAGCGTTATCAAACATTGGGTACATGTCAAATTCTCCATTTTCTTTATCTTCTCTTATCATCCAATTATCTGCTACTCTATCTGCATTTACAAATTTTATATCATACACAACCATGTTTATAAAGTCTTGTTTAAAATTTAAAAATTCTTCGTAAGGTCTATGTCTATCTGTTACTCTTTTAAATGCTGCATTAATTACTTCATCAATATTGTAAATCCAATCTGCTTCTGGCTTTGAATCAATACTTTTCCTGTATTCATTTATCATTTCTGTTGGTAGCATTACAACATCATTTTTATTTTTTTCTACATAGCTTAGTACACCAGTATCAAAGTATGGGGTTCCCACTCTTTGGCTTTTTAGCATTTCGGCTTCACATACTTTAAAACCAACTTTCTTTGCAATTAAAAAACCAAGCATTTCAGCTAAATGTTGCTCTGCATCCCATTTAGATAACTTTAAGAAAAAGGAATTATGATTTTTTCTTGATAACTCATTTTCTGGTCTTTTAGCTTCAAATTTATAGATTCCTTTTTCTCTTGAATAATCATCCACTTTTACATATTTTTCTAGATTTAATGGCTTCCCAACGTATTTCATATTTTCACTATCCTTGAATAAAATTTGTTAATATTGTTTTTTCTCTTTTTGGTAATTCTATACCTGCTTTTTTTCCTACTTCAATGCATTTTAAGTAATAAGCCATATTTCTTCCTAAAATTCTCATCGCTTGCATTCCTTCTTCATCTTTCAAAACATCTTCTGGTTTTGCTCCATGTACCATGTTCCAATATCTTGATGAAATTATTGGCATTTCTGTTATTCCAAAATATTTATTTATTTGATCATATGTTGCTGTCGTTCCCGCTCTACGTGCTGATACTACTGTGCTTGCTGGTTTATATCTAAATATATCTGATTGTTTACTACATCCAGCTGAATAAAATGCTCTATCCATAAATGATGTAATAGCTCCTGAAGCTGCTGCGTAATGTACTGGTGTTCCAAAAATAAATCCATCTGCTTCTTTTGCTTTTTCAACAAATTCGTTTACTGTATCGTTGAATACACATTTTCCAAGCTCTGCACATTTTTTACAAGCAATACAACCTGATATTGGTTTTATTCCAATCCAAAAAATCTCTGTATCTATTCCTTCTTCATTTAATGTTTTACAGACTTCTGTTAAAGCTGTATATGTGCATCCTTTTTCATGTGGACTTCCATTTACTAATAAAACTTTCATGATAAACCTCCTATATATCTATTACTATTTGCTCAAATCCATCTTTATTCTCTGAAATTTTCTTTTTCGGTTTAAAATTTTTATCTATAAATACTTCTTTATTTAAAATTGATGTAATTAATGAAATATCTTTAAAAGGTATATTCCATGTTGCTCCCATCCAATATGTTTTTCCTTTTTTGTCTCTCTTGCTAGGTTTTCCAATTGTTTTAGTTAATTTTTTAATAACATCAATTCTATTGGTATATACTTGTACAATTTCGTCATTATAAGATATATTTATTGTTGTTTCTTGTTCTTCAACTGGTGTGTCAAAATATTTCATAATTCACCTTTTGCTTTCTGTAGATTCACCCTTAATAAATTCTTATCTTTTGTAATTTATATTTCTTTTATTTTTAAATTAAATTTATCTTCGAATACTTTCTTTTTAGTTATGTATTCTTTAGTTTTAAATCCCTTAACATCTATTATCTCTTGTGTTCCATCGTTATTAAATATAATAAAATCAGCTTTGTATTTTAATCCCGCTGCCAAGATAAAAGTTGGTTGTAAGCAAAATCCTTTAATATCATTTGCTTTTAATCTGTTTTTTAATTCACAGTAATACTCTGCTTCTTTTTGACTGTCAAAAGTATGTCCATCTATAGATGTTTTATTTGCTTTATATTTATGTCTTTTAAAACCTTTTTCTGTATAATTTTTATAATCTTCTATACTCCAATGTTCCATATCTTCTCCAATCTCTTCTATTGCTTAATATATCAAATATTTTAAGATGTTTCAATATTTTATTGCAAAATGTACAATATTTGCCATTATAGATATAGAACAAAAGCGGACTATTTATAACATTTGCACTAATTATAACATTTTTAAGTCCGCGTCTTTGTTCGTGCGCGAAATTTGTAAAGCAAATTTCTGTGCATTGTTAATTTTCTATAATAGGAAGTTCAGAGAACTTTCCTATTATATAACAAAGGCATCTATTCTGATGCCTTTGTTATATATTTTATATATTCAATATTGCTATTTTTACTTCTGGCAATCATTGTATCATATACTTCATTTCTAAGTTGCTCTGTTGCTTCCTTAATTTTTAAACCCTCATCTGGGTAAAATGGTCCATCTATATATGACACGATTTTAATTTTATTTCTTTTCTTACCGTATGTTTGATAAGTATTTGTAATTGAATATACCGGTGTGTTTAATTTTACCGGGTATTTGAATGATACTGATTTAAAATTTCTTATTCCGGTATAAAATGGCCAAATATGTGCTTCAGGATAAATTGTTATTGAATTTTTTTGGTTAATCCTTTTTTCTATTTGCTTTAAAAATTTTTTTGTAGACTCTATTGTATCTGGAATTGGTATTGCACCTAGCATTTCAACAATCCATCCGGTTCCTTTTAAAGATATATTAGCTGGATTAACAATTAAAAAATTTCTCTTTGGAAAATCTGCTAAGCTTGGTATAAACGTATCTTCAAAAGCTTGAGTATGATTAGCATATATAAAATATCCATCTTTTTTATGCTTTTTTAATTTTTCTTTTCCTACAAATTTATGTCTAAATTTTAATTTTGCATCAATTATTTTTATTGGCATGCTTAAAATATTTTGAATTATAACAGAACAAAAATCCCATATAGGATTTTTGTTATAGTTATATTTTTCATCTATTACTCTTGGTTTCATTTGAACTTTCGAAAATTCATCATTTAACTCGTCTGTGTAATAAATTGTTTTTTTGTCTTTATCTTTAATCTTCATACTTCTTACTTTCTATTAATATTTTGGCATTTTATCAGGTGGAGTTGTATATTTTAGTGGAATTTTATAAAAAGCTTCATATACATTTTTCCAGTATTCAAAATTCTTTTCTCTCATTTGGTTTGTATTTTCTCTTACAGTTAAGTCTGCATCTGGATAAATTGGTTTTCCAATATGCATTGTATATTCTTGAATTTTAAATCCATCTTCACCAGTTATTTGGCTATCTTCCATTGTTATAAATATTGGAGCGATTGGTACATTATTTTTTGCAGCAATTTTAAATGCTCCTGGTTTTAATGGCTTTGGTTTCTTATAATTCCACCATAAACTTTGCTCTGGGTAAATTAATATAACATCGCCTTTTTGCAATATTTTGTTTGTAGCTCTTACAAATTCCATCATTGTTCTTGTGCTTGAGCTTAGTGGCAAAGTATCACAATTTCTAAAGAAGAATCCATATAATCCTGGGAAGTTGGTATAGTTTCCTTCTCTTATTACTTTATATAGTTTTTTGTTTTTTACTAATGTTGATTTTCTAAATGCCGTTTCAACGGCAAAAGCATCAAATGGATTAAAATGATTACATGTTATTACCGCTCCGTTTTTTATAGAATTTAAATTTTCTATTCCTTCTATATCTTTTATCAAAAGCTTTTGGGTTTTTATAATATTTTTTAAGAAATACTCTCCTGTCTTGTTTGCAAATATATTTTTTACTCTACTTGTTAATTTCTCATTCAAGTAGTCAACGTTATCTGATTCTAGAGTAATTGTTGGTGGATCTTTTTCAGCATCTCTATCAAATTGTCCTGATTCTTCAAGTCTTTCAATTTCTTGAAGTATTCTCATTCTATCCTGAAATTTTTCATTATTTCTTAACTTTAATTTTATTCTGTCATCTCCAACACAGTCACACTCTTTTTGTGCAAGCATTCTTAATTTTCTGTCTGATTCTCTATCATTAAATTTATCTTCATCAGAATAGTTTTCTTTAATCTTTAAAATATCTTTAAAGAATTCTGTTTTTTTAGCACATTCCCAGAAATATTCTTTATATAATATTTCTTCAAAGTGCCAAGGCTTAAATGCTAAATTATAATGAATTAAGTGAAGTTCTTCCCTTTTTATTGTATCTCCGCCTATTGGCATTCTATTCCATGTATTATCTACTAATTTTACTCTACCTTTGCATAGTCTATTTAAATAATCTTGATCTTGTGCAACTGAAAATTTTATTGTTCCTAGTAAATATAAAAACTTTTCTTGAAATTTCGCTCTTCTCATTTCTTCTAGATTCATTACTATTATTCCAGCATTGAAATAATGTCTATAATCAGATACTCCAACTACTTTTTCGGCATAATCCTGGAATACTGGAATGTTTTGGATTACATCATCTGGTGCTGCAGCTATAAGATTGTCTTTCATGTTTACATTATATAGTTCAGCAACATCTGTTAATATTGTTATATCACTATCTAGATATAATGCTTTGTTGTATTGTGGATATAAATCAGGTATAAATAACCTGAAATATGTTGTTTTTGAATAATAATCTCTTGTATAAAGTTTGTCTTTTACTTTTTCAATATAATAATTCAAATCAACAAATTCAATATTTACATTTTCCTTATTGTATTTTTTTATTTTTTCTTGGTTTTCTTCTGAAATATCTGTATATAAAACTTTTATTAAATAATAATACTTTTCTGATGCATGTTCTGTTAGACTCTGCAATGCAACTGCAAGAAATGGAATGTATCCATTATCTACTGCAAAAAATATAGGTATAGTTTGTTTGTTTTCCATGTTACTCCCCTTTTTCTTCGTATAATTTTTTGTATTTTTTATATTCTTCTAAATCCTCATCAAATGAATGGCATTTTAATGTTTTGTGCATCTCGTCTATTTGCCATTGTTTAATATTTTCTGTCCTTGGATATGGAATCCATAACATTCTTTTACAAAAGTGACAAATTATTGTGTCCTTCTTATTAAATTTTGATTGTTCGTTATATATTCTTGGTATGATTTTTTTTGATGTTGTTGACCAGAAAATTGCATCTTGATCAGCAAATATCATTTTTTTATTTTTGATTTTGTACCTAGCTTTTTCAAGCAATTTTGTCTCTCTTATTTTTTCCATATTCATTAATAACATTCCAGCATTTATGTAGTCTGGCCTAATAATCCAGCAACCATATTTTTCTTTAACAGCAGCATATTCATAATTAGTTATATCTGTGTCGTATAACTTTTTTATATCTCCGCCTACCATCATATCTATATCAAGATATAGTAATTTTTCTGGCATGTTTGGAACTAGATCTACAAGTAGTCTAAGTAATGTATATGGCGTGCAATATGCATTTTCGTTTGCACATCCTTCGAATTCTTTTTTATATAAATCAGTAACATCTACCTTAGTAACTACGTTGCTTGGATTTTTATTTTTGACTACTTGGTCAAGAAATTTTACTTGTTTATCTGAAATATCAGTATATTCTGGCTTTAAATAAGAAATATTCATAGTGAAAATATAGCAATTTATTGGTTCTTCAGTTCTGTTTGTTATTGAAATTAATTCACTTAATGCTCCGTTAAAAACCTTGCTATTCCCACAAAGTAAGATATTTACCATTTTCTTCTCCATCTATTTTTGCTTAAAACATCTTTCGAATTTTAGCAATTATATAATACCAAATTTCTATTTTTTTGACAAGTTAAAACCTACAAAGTATTATTATTTGTATATATTGACAAATCTAGGAAATATTCTTTTATTTTTCATCATTTATATGCCATTTTCTTTCAACATTTTTCTTTTCTTTGTTTATAATAGCATCATATAAATTAATATTTAATTTGTTGCAAATTGCTGTTAACACTATAAAAACATCTGCAATTTCTTCTTCAATATCTGTATAATTTTCTATTTTGTTGTAGTCTACTGAAGCTGTTGGTGATGTTTTTCTAATTGCTTTTGCTAGTTCTCCTGCTTCTTCGAATAATAGTAGCACTTGATGTTGAACAATTTGATTATCAAAGCCTCTCATTGTTATAACTTTTTTTATATAGTTTTGAATATCGTCCATTGTGCTTTCTTTTGTTATTGAATTTAATAATTCCTTTTGATCTTGCATCATACCCACTCCTTAAATATTTTTTCTTAATTCTTCGACTATTGCTGGCATATACTCTCTTGCAGTAAAAGGAGCATTTGCTGGTTTATCTTTTACTAATTGTTCAAATTCTTCAAATGGAATATATTTTATCTCGCTTACTTCTTCAGTATCAATAGTAAATTCTTCAATTGGTGTGTTAACTTTTAAGAAATATAAATAGCAAAATATATTGTTAAAGCTATTTGTTAAAACTCTCTTGTTCTTTGCTGTAAATAAATGTTTTAAATCATCTTCTTTTACTGGTATTCCTAATTCTTCTCTTATTTCTCTAATAGCTGATTTTATAGGTTCTTCTCCTATATCAATATGTCCAGCGCATGACGTACTCCAGTTATTTGCACCTTGTTTCTTGTTAGGTGATCTCTTTTGTAATAATACTTCTCCTTTTTCGTTCATAATCCATACAGCTATTTCTCTATGCCAAAGTCCTTTTGCATGTACAATATCTCTTTCTTCTGTTTTTCCTGTAAGATTATTTTCTTCGTCTACAATTTCCAAATACTCCATTTTAGTCTCCTCCTTATTCTTTTATTTTTATCAAATTTTTCAACTTTTTTCAAGTATTGCATATTTACCACCTATACGAGTACTCTTTCAAATATGCTTTTGGGCAAAATAAAAAGAATATTATATTTTGCTTTAAATCAAATATAATATTCTCTTTATTACCTGTGCACTAAAATGCAAATAACATTGCCATATATAGTGCATATAACATTAAATATGTAATTCCGTTTGAAATAGTCATTTCATCTTTTCTATCTGTGTATGGAAAAATTCCTAAAACAATTGTTGCAACTATTAATATTCCCATTTGTAAATTGTAACTTGTATTATAATTCATTGGGCTAATCGCTGCTGCCGCACCTATTATTAGTAACATATTAAAAATGTTTGAACCAATAATATTTCCAATTGCAATATCTGAATTTTTCTTTAATGCTGCTGTTACACTTGTTACCAATTCAGGAAGGCTGGTTCCTATTGCTACAATTGTTAATCCTATTATTTTGTCACTTACGTTAAACATTTTTGCTATTTTTTCTGAATGCTCTACTACTAAGTCTCCTCCAATTTTTAAAGCAATTATTCCTACTATAATGTATATAATATTAACTATTATTTTTCTCTTTTTGCCTTCTTCAGCTGATCTTTGCTTTTCTTCTTCACTAATCTCGTCGAAGTCTTCACCTTTTTTCGCCATCATAATTGTGTAACAGATAAATGCTATAAAAAGTGCAATTAAAATTATTGCATCTATTCTTGAAATTGAGTTTCCTATGTTTGCTAAGATTATGAATACTATAGACGTGCCTATGCATATTGGAATCTCAATAAGTTTTGTTTCTTTTTTAAATATGATTGGATTAATTGCTGCTGATATACCAAGTATTAATAGCAAATTGCATAAATTACTTCCTATAACATTTCCAATTGCCATATCAGAATATCCATCAATTGCTGATGTTATACTTACAAATAATTCTGGCATTGATGTTCCTATTGAAACTATTGTTAGTCCAATTATTATTTCTGGTATGTGAAATCTTTTAGCTACTCCACTTGCTCCATCTACTAGAAAATCCGCACCTTTTACTAAAAGTGCAAAACCTAGCGCTATTAATAAAATATTAACTGCCATTTTTCTTTTCCTTTCTTTTATAATCAAAGTTTAAGCTAGTATTTCTACTAGCTCTCTTCGTTTGTTTTTCTTCTTTGAAAATATTTTGCTATCTCCGTAATTGGTATTACTAAAAATGCTAATCCAAATGCTATAGCAAATTCCTTAAAACTAATTGTTGCTAAACCAAATAGGTTTGATAGTGCTGGAATATAAATGACTCCTGCTGTAAATATTAGTGATAACATAAATGAACCTAATAGCCATTTATTTCTAGTTTTCATTTTAAAAATTGAGCCTTTTTGCGTTCTCATACATATAGCATAAAACATTTCAACTAGGTTTGCTGTTAAGAATGCCATTGTCATTCCATCTACTGACTCAAATACTCCGTAGTGTCCAAGTTCAATATATTGTCCAATAAAGAATGATATTAATACTATAGAAGCCATTATAACTCCGTGGATTATCATTGAAGAGCCAGCTCCATCTGAGAATACTCCTTCATTTGAATTACGAGGTTTTCTCTTCATCAAGTTTCCTTCTGCTTTTTCCATTCCTAAAGCTAAACCAGGTGTACTATCTGTAACCATGTTTATCCATAATAATTGTGCTGGTGTTACAACTGTAATTCCAAATACTGATGCTAAAAATACATAAATAACTTCAGCTGCATTTGTTGATAATTGAAATTGCAACACTTTTCTAATATTGTCATATATTTTTCTACCTTCTTCTACTGCATTTACAATTGTTGCAAAGTTGTCATCTGCAAGTACCATGTCTGATGCTTGCTTTGTTACGTCTGTTCCCGTTATTCCCATACTTATTCCTATATCTGCTGCTTTTATAGAAGGTGCATCATTTACACCATCACCTGTCATCGCAACAACTAGGTCTTGTGCTTTAAAAGCCCTTACAATTTTTGTTTTATGTTCTGGTTGAACTCTTGCAAATACTGAACATTTCTTTACTTTCTTTATTAAATCTTTTTCAGATAATCCATCTAATTCTGCTCCTGTCATTGCCTCTGATGCATCTTTAATTATTCCTAAATCTTTTCCTATTGCAACTGCTGTATCTATATGATCTCCAGTTATCATTACTGGCCTAATTCCAGCTTTTCTACATTCTTTTATTGCATCATAAACTTCCGGTCTGCATGGATCAATCATTCCAACTAATCCTATAAATGTTAAATCTTTTTCTAAATTTTCAGCATCAAAGTTTTCTGGAACTTGATCATGTTCTCTATATGCTGCGCCTAATAATCTTAGTGCCTTATCTGCAAATTCTTTATTTTTTCTTCTTACTTCTTGTTTAATTTCTTCTGTCATTGGAACGACTTGACCGTCTTTATCTAAATAATGTGTGCTTCTTTCTAATAATATTTCACAAGCACCTTTTGTATATTGAATTATTTTTTCATTTTTATTATGAACAGTTGACATCATTTTTCTCATTGAATCAAATGGTGCTTCTCCAATACGTGGAGCTTCTTGTTCAAGTTTATATTTTGGTAATCCAATTTTATTTGCAAAGTTAACTAATGCAGCTTCTGTAGGCTCACCAATTGCTTCTATATCATCTTCACCTATTTCAGCATCTGAACATAATGCCATTGCCTCTGCTAATAATTTTTGATTATTGCTTTCATCTTGTATAACTGTCATCTTGTTTTGAGTTAATGTTCCAGTTTTATCTGTACAAATTATTTGTGTACATCCTAAAGTTTCAACTGCATTTAATTTTCTAATTAATGCTTGCCTTTTAGCCATTGATGTTACACCAATTGAAAGGACAATTGTTACAACTGCTGGCAAACCTTCTGGAATTGCTGCAACAGCTAATGCAACTGCAACTAAAAAAGTATCTAAAATATGTGTTCCTGTGAAATCACCCGTTTTAATGATTCCAAATAAAAATACAAATACACTTATTCCAACAACTACTTTTGTTAGAACTTTTGATATCTCACCCATCTTCTTTTGAAGTGGCGTTTTTTCATCATCACTCTGCTGAAGAGCATCTGCAATTTTTCCCATTTCTGTATCCATTCCTGTTGCTACAACTACAGCTTTTCCACGTCCATAACTAATTGTACTTCCATTATATAACATATTAGTTCTGTCACCTAATGGAACATCTAATGTATTTTCTTTTAAATAAATCATATCAACAATTTTATTAACTGGATAAGATTCTCCTGTTAGTGCGGCTTCCTCAACTTTCATACTAAAAGATTCCAAAATTCTACAATCCGCTGGTATTGCATCTCCAGCTTCTAGTACAATTACATCTCCAATTACTAATTCTTCACTTTTGATGTTTTGTACAACTCCATCTCTTATAACTTTAGAAGTTGCTTTTGTCATTTCCATTAATGAATCAATTGCACCTTCAGCTTTGCTTTCTTGTACTAAACTTAAAATTGTATTTACTATTACAACAAATAAAATTATAAAAACATCTGTAAAAGAATCTCCACTTGCAAATGCCGTAATAGCTGATATTCCAGCGGCTGCTAATAGCATTATTATCATTGGATCAATTAATGCTTTTATGAATTTCTTAACTATGCCATCTTTAGGTGGCTCTTTTAATTTGTTTAGTCCATTTTTTTCAAGTCTTTGTTTCGCTTGTTCAGAAGTTAATCCATTTTGCGTTGATTCTATGTCTTTTAAAACTTCGTCAGTATTTTTTAAATACTCTTTCAATTTTCTTTCCTCCTTATAAATAATGTTTCATTGCTAATCATTAGTTTTTTGCTCAGGTCTCTTTTTATTATAATAAAAAAACATATTATTATGATGTTTTTACTTAGTATAGTATTTTTAGTCTGTCTGCTAAATTTGTATTACAAATTTCTATGCATTCTCTATGATTTTGTGTTCAAAAAACTTCTTGTTAAGCAAAAAAGAGACCAGTTTGCATACTTTTTGTTAGTTGCAAACAAGTCTCATTATTTAAAACATAGTCAGATTTTAAAATCGGGTATGTTGGCTATGTTACATATTTAAAATATGCTAATTACTCCCTCATTCATATTGACGACATTATATACTAAATGAACTTTGTTGGCAATGACTTTTTAAAAATTTATACTGTCTATTACTTTTCCATCTGTATTTTTTAACTCCATTTTTTCTTCATCAATTGTTAGATAACTGTTTTCTGTATTATCTTTTGGTAATGAGATTGAACCTGGGTTGGCAAAAATTATTCCATCTTTTTCTTTTATGAAGCCTGTGTGGAAGTGTCCATATAGCATTACATCTATTTTTTCGTTTGGCAAGTTGTCTATATTATAATTTTGTCCATGTGTGCAAAATACTTTTTTGCCATTTATGTCTAATAAAAGATTATCGTTTAATTTAAATTCTGAAATCATTTCGTCTACTTCTGCATCGCAATTTCCTTTTACAGCTTCTATATATTGTTTTAAAGAATTTAATGCTTCAGCAACTTTCATTGGAGCATATTCTTTTGTTAATGGATTTCTTGGTCCATGATAATATAAATCTCCTAGTAAAATTATTTTATCGGCTTTTTCTTTTTCAAAAATTTCAGGTATTTTGCTTGCATAGTATGATGATCCGTGAATATCTGATACTACTAATACTTTCATAATCTTCCTCCTATTTATATATTATTTATAAATTCAAATATTTTATTATAATAAGTTTCTGGTTCTTTATATTTAGAATCTGTGTGTCCTGCACCTTCTATAATCAATTTTTCTTTTTTACAGTTAGCTGCTTCATATAGCTGTTCGCACATATATTCTGGTACAAAATCATCTGCATCACCATGAATAAATAATATAGGTGTTTTACTTTTCTTTACTTGATCTAATGCTGATGCTTTTTTAATATTATATCCTGCGCGAATTTGTGCTACAACTTGGAACATATTAAGTACTGGAAACTTTGGAATGTTAAATCTTTTCTTTGCCTCAGATGCAAAAATATCCCACACGGAAGTATATCCACTATCTGAAATTATCGCTTTAACATTTGATGGCAAATTGTCTCCTGAGGCCATCAATACTGTTGCAGAACCCATTGATGATCCATGTAATATTATTTCTGAATTTTCATTTTGTTCTACTATTAATTTTATCCATACTTGTAAATCATCTTTATCTAACCAGCCCATTCCAATATACTTTCCTTCGCTTTCTCCGCAACCTCTCATGTTTGGAATTAGTACATTATATCCCTCTTCTGAAAAATGTTCTCCTATTGTTAAAACTGATTTTGGACTTGAACGATATCCATGTAATACAATCGCCCATTTATTATTTTCTGTATTAACTATGTATTCTGTTCCTTTTAGCTTTATGCCATCTTTTGCTGTTATTTCAACATTCTTTTGTTCAATACTATTGCTCCACTCTTCAGCTTTTTCTGTTGCTTCTTTTCTATTTTTTTGTATAACATCTTCTGATTCTTGGCTTATTGTAGCTTCGTCTTTTACTTGTCTATCTCCGCCATTTCCACTTCTTGCAATTGCATAATTAACAAAATAGTTTCCAATCCCGTATGATATTCCAGCTATTAAAATTATTAAGATTGTTATTGAAATTATTATTGTCTTTATTATCTTTTTCTTTTTTATATTTTCCACACATTATTACTCCTAAAAACTTTTTTCTGTATTCTAACATATAGCATTTTTTTATTCAAGGAATAAAAGCAGATGATTACTAAAGTCGCTGTATATGTGTGCTTTTTTCATACAATTAATTTTTTCTTAATTTATGGATTTTAATCTTTTAAGTAATCATAATATTTAATTTAGAAAAGCGCCAAAATTCCATTGAATCTCAGCGCTTATTGCTAGATGGATACAAAACCAAAAACTATTTATTTGCTACTTTCTGCATTTTCTGCAGATGTATCCGTATTGGACTGCTGCTGTTCGGCATCTTCAAGCATATTGAAAATAAACGAACCGCTTTCACCGCCGACATAGTTTGGGAACTTTCCGTCCCACTTATCTAAGAACTGCTGTCTTAAGATAGGGTCTGTTAAGCTGTTAGCTAAAAGGTCATTCGCTTCGGCCTGCTTCTGTGCTAACTCATAGAGTGCATCTGCTTCAGCCTTGGCTGCCTGTACCTTTTCATTGTAGTCTTTTTCTGCGTTAATCTTAGATACTTCTTTGTCATTGTTTGCTTTGGCGATAGCTTTCTCGTTTTCAATGTCCTGCTTATCTTTCTCAATCTGTGCCAGTCTCTTCTGTTCAAGAGCCTGATTGTACTCGTCGAGGAAGTCTGCATTACCAACGATTGTGCTAACTACGATTACGCGTCCCACGCCATATTTTTCGTCTGCTAGTTTCTGCAACGCCTTTGTTACTTCTGGCTCAATTAAGCCACGATTCGTTGCATCTGTATCTGCAAACTTGACACTCGCAGCTTTTACTGCTGAAGAAACAATATCTGTTCCCAGAAGATTGTCTGTATCTTCAACATTGTTGTACAACCATATAACACCTTCTGCTGGTATCTGATAGCTTACTGATACATTTTCGTAATATATCGTGGTTCTGTCTTTTGTTTCCGACCAGCATTTATCCGCAATTGTAGTTGTATTCTGCCGGTTATCAAAGTCGTGAATTGTTTCGACGAATGGCTTTTTGAAGCCAATTCCTGGTTTAACAGGATTCTCATTTACCTGACCAAGTGTAACCGATACGCCTGTGTGATTTGTTTTCACAACGTATACTGATTGACTCAGAAAAATTAATAAGATACCTACTACAAGGAATGCCACTTTTACACCTTTGGGCCAATCTTCGAAGAATTCACCCCGGAAAAAGCATGCAAAAATCCCTACGACAGTTGCAATAATGCCAATGATGAGTAATACTAATGTCATAATTTTCCCCTTTCCTTTTCTCCATCTAGCTTTTGCAAATTTACAGTGTCTTGGTTATTATAGCACACTTTACATAAAACCGCAATATGGACATTTTCAGATTTTCAGCATATTTCAGTCACAAGTGCAATTCGTTATTATAATAATTATCCCCAAGTATAACTATGGATTATCATTAAAGTTACGTAAAAAAGATATGTAATTCTTTCATTACATATCTTTTTCCTAATTTATTTTAGCTTTTTAGCTATGTACATAAATGGTGTATCACAAATTGCAATTATTATTTCTAATATAGATGTCGTTGTTGCAATGCTTAGAATAGTGCTATAGTCATAAATTCCTGCAAATGCAAAAAATACAAAGAAATAATTTTCTAAACAGTTTGAAATTATTGTAGATACGTTATTTCTAAGCCACAATTGCTTTGGAAATTTCTTTTTAATTTTTTCAAACAAGTATATGTCTAGCATGTTACTTGCTCCAAACATAACGATACTTGAAATACTTACTCTTGCATTTATAGAAAATAATGTTTTCATACTTTCATTGCTTAGATCTGTTTCGCTTGGAATATATGAAACTGCAAGTGTTGTTGCTAATATAAAAATTATTTGTGAAGCAATGGCTAGCATTACTGCCTTTCTACTATCTTTCACATCATATTTTTCGCTTAAAATATCTGTTGCAAGGAAAATTGATGCAAACATTACATTACCTAAACTTGCTGTTAATCCTAGAATATCTATGCTTTTACATACTAGGATATTCGCCGTAATTGTAGCAATACTTATCCATACATATAATCCTTCTTTTTTAAACATTTTTTCCATACATACAACTATACTAAAAGTTGCAATTATACTTATAATTCCTAATACAATATTCATTTTTTACCTCTTTCCTTTTTTATACTAGGTGGCGTAGACTAACTAGTATATTTCCTTTCATTTTTATTTATTATAACATTACTGCGATTTATCTCTTCTTTGCGATTATATTATATAAATGCCAGTGCTTTATAGTTCCTAATCCTGTTGTTAAATCTTTCTCTATTTCGTGAAATTCAATCATTTCAAAAGAATTCTCAAACAATTTTAAAACTTGTTCTTTGCTTAAAAATATTATTTCTTCTTTGTCTTTCCATGCATCATTTAGTCCAAAGAAATTTCCAACAAAATATCCGTTCTTTTAAAATGCTGTTTGTTATTCTATTCCAAAATTCTTGAAAGCAATCCTTTGGACAAAATGGTATGCTAAAATTTGCAACTACCAAGTTGGTTGTTTCTAATTTTATGTCTTTAAAATTTTGTTTTTCGAACCTAAATCTTTTTTGTTCTTCTTGATTTAATTGATTTACTATAATTTTTTCTGTATCTACTCTATCTATTGCTAATACATCCCAACCATTTTTTATTAGATATACTGTGTCTCTTCCAGCTCCACATCCTAAGTCTATTGCTTTTCCCGTTGTTACGTTCATTTTGATGAATCTTGTTACCATTTTGTTTTGTGGTGCATATTTTGTATTTTTATAAAATTTTTCGTTTTCCATTTTTATTACAACCATTCTTCTATTATTTCTTTAGGAATATTTAAATTGCCTCTTCCAATTCCTACTTCTATATCTGGCTTTGGATTTCCATGGTAATCGCTTCCACCACTAATATATAAATTATTTTTTCTAGCATATTCAACTAAAATATCTTTTTTATCATCGTCCATTGATGATGGATGGAAACATTCTATTCCATCTAGCTCCGCTTCTTCTCTTAAATCGTCAATGTATTTAATTGTATCTTTAAATTTATATTCAAATGGATGTGCCAAAAATGCTTTTCCGCCTGCTTTATGAATAATGTCTATTACTTCTTTGTATTTTGGTCTAAATTCGATATGGTTCATAAAGTAACTGCTTTCTGGATTTGCCAAACCTTTTCTGAAAAATATACTAAATGATTCTGTGAATTCTCCTAATATTTTGTGATTTTCTTCGTGTGCCATTACTTCTTTGTAAATTGGTTGTTCTACAAATTCTGTTGCTTTTTTAGGTTCAGGTATTTTACTTTTATCGTATACAAGTCCGTGTTCATCACATATTTTGAATAGTCTTTCTTTAAATATTTTTTGTTGTTTTCTCAACTCTTTTTCTGAATAATATTTTTCGCACCATTTGTTTATTATGTCTGTATCGATGTTGTATGCTAGAATTTCAATGCTTTTGTTTTGGAATGATGCGTGAAGTTCTGAACCTTTAATTATTTTTCCAGTAAATATTTTATTATTTTTGAAAGCTTCGTCTTCATATTGTTTACATGTGTCATGGTCTGTTATTGAAATATATTCTAACTTTCTTGCTTCGCATAATTTTAGTAGTTCTTCTACTGTTTTATCTCCATCTGAATATATTGTGTGCATGTGTATATCTATCATTTTTATTCTCCGATCTTTTTTCAAATTCACATATCAATTATATCTGGTATACTGCGGTTTTTCAATTGTTTTTCTATATTTTGTTGGTTTGTTTTAAGTGTGTTTTTTATATTTTTCTTGTGAATTTACTATTGAATAATAAGGTGAAAAGCTTGCAAATCAACTTGCAAGCTTTTCTAATTTTTATTAAAATTACCTTTGAGTTAATTTTTATTTAGATGTTTTTTCGTCTATTTCTTCTTGTCCTTTGTTGTCATCTTTTTTTATTGAATTAACTATTGTAATGAATTTTACTTTTCCTTTATTTTCGTCATCTAATTTTGTGAATGTGTTGTATTCGTCTGATAGTTCTTTTAGTTTTTCTGCTCTTGTTTCTAAGTTTTTCAAGTCTCCTGTTACATAATTGCAGATAACGTCAATTCCTGTTTTATTAAATTCTGCTGTTCCTTCTGCTAATTCTGCCGCTCCAGATTGGATTGTTTTTGCTCCTTCTACTAATTGATTGTTTGCACTGTATAGTGCTTGTGAGCTTGTATTTATTGTGCTTAATCCTGCTTTCATTTGTTCAGAACCTTGTGCTAATTTTGTTGTTCCTGCTTCTAGTCCTAATGTTCCTTGATATAATTTGTTTGCTCCTACTGCCATTTTTCCTGTGTTTGTATTTAATACTTTAATTTTTGTGTTTAACTCTCCTACTTGATTTAATAAACCATTAACTCCATCGCTAACATCTTTTGCACCTTGAGCTAAGGTATCAACTTGTTGCTTTAATTTTCCTATTTGTGTATTTGATGCATTTAATGATGTAATCATGTTATTTAAATATACTTTATCTGCTGTTAATGTCGCAATTGTTGATTGGTTTGCTGTTATTTGTGCTTTTATTGCTTGTGCCGTTGCTTTTGATAATGTTGTATCTTCTAATAATACTTTGCTTAATTGTTCTGTTGTTGTGTTCAATGTTGTAATCATTTTTGTGTTTGTATCTATTTGAGATTTTATTTTATTTATTTCTTCTGTATAGTCTGTCGTTTTCATTGCTATGCTTAAGCCTGTCAAACCTTCTGAAATATTTTTTGCTCCATTTTTTAAGTTATTCATTGATTCTTGTGAACCATCTAACATGTCTGACATTGTTTTTACGCCATTGTTTACAGCACCTAAATTATCTGATAAAGATTTAGTTCCTGATGTTAAATCTGGTACTGATGAATTAAGGTTCTTAATTCCTGCATCAATGCTTGAATAGCTTGTATTTGCTGAGCTTACTCCATCTGAAAATTTATTTAATGCTTGATTAAATTCTTCTGATTTTTCAACATAAGTTGTTGTTCCATCTGATAATGTTTTTGCTCCGTTTTCAATTTGTTTGCTTGCAGATTGTAGTGTTTCAACTTTGCTATATATGTCATCTAATTTGCTGAATATATCTAATTCTGAATCTTCAATTAATTTTGGTGTTGTGTAGTTTATAATATTGTTCATTTCAAAGTTTGTTGTTTCCATTGTTATTTCAATTGATGTTGGAATTTCTAATGTGTCTTTGTCAATGTTTAAACTTTCTTGCATTCCTGGGAATGTTAATCCAACCACCATTGTTTTACTTCCGTCATCTATTGCTTTTCCGTTTGTTACTTCTATGTTTTTATTGTTGTCGTTGTTTATGTATGTTCCTGTTGCTACAACAAATGGTGTATACATTTTTTCTGTTTTTCCGTTTATTTGAACTTCGTGTTCTTCTTTATTTTCGAATGATATCGTAATTTTAACTTTTCCTGATTTTCCAGCTATTTCGTCTGAACTGATTTCTTTTCCGTCTAGTTCATATTTAATGTTTAATTTAACTGGCAATTCTTGATCTGTTTCACCTTTATAATATATATCGTTTGAATCCGCTTCCCAAACTAGGCTTTCTCCATCCTGAGTAAATTTTTCGTCTCCACTTGTATTTTCGACATTTAAAAGGTTTGTCATATCTTTTAGAAGTTTTTCATCTTCTTCGTTTATCAAATGGTCTGTAACTATTGTTTGATATTGTTCTCCATTACTTTTTGCATTTGTATAGACTGTTTCGTCTTTGGTGAATGCAGCTACTGGTAATGTGTACACTAGCATTGTTCCTAATAAAATACTAGCTGATATTTTAGACAATTTGTTATTCATAATTATACTTCCTTTCTATTTACATTCTTTCATTTTTGATGTCGTTTTACATACTAATTTGTCGAAAATCATTAGCATTGCTGGTAATACAGTTATTACTACTAGAACGCTTATGATTGCTCCTCTTGACATTAATGTGCATAATGATCCGATCATTTCTATTTTTGAATATGCTCCAACTCCGAATGTTGCTCCGAAGAAACATAATCCACTTACTAGAATTGAACTGATTGATGTTCCTAATGCTTCTGCTATTGCTTCTTCTTTCTTCATGCCTTCTTTTCTATGTTCTATGTATTTAGTTGTAATTAAAATTGCATAGTCTATTGTTGCACCTAACTGGATTGTTCCAATTACGATTGATGCAATGAATGGGATGCTTGTGTTTGTTATAAATGAGAATCCCATATTTATAAATATTGCAAATTCTATTATGCAAATTAGAATTACTGGTAATGATATTGATTTTAAAACAAATATCATTATTATAAATATAATTGCGATTGATACAGTGTTTACGCTGTTGAAGTCGTGGTCGCTTATTTCAACTAAGTCTTTCATCAATGGTCCTTCACCAACGAACATTCCGTTTTCATCATATTCTTTTATAATTTTATTAATCTCATTTATTTGATTGTTTAGTTCGTTTGAGGCTATCTCATATTTCGAGCTTACTATTATCATTTGATAATTGTCGCTTGTAAATATGCTTTTTATATCGTCTGATAAAACTTCTTTTGGAAGGGCTGTGTCAATTTTTGAATATGAAACTGCGAAGTCAACACCTTCAACTTGTTCAATTTTATCTAGCATTTCGTTAACTTTGTAATCATCTAAATCTTTATCAACTAATATCATTGCTTCTGATGTTAGTCCAAACTTGTCTTTTAATTCATTGTTTGCTGTTATGCTTGGTAATGAATCTGGCAATGAATCATCTAATTTGTAATACACTTTTGTATTGTTGTTTGTGTATATTGCTATTGGTAATATTATTATAAATAGTAATGTTATTAATTTATAATGTTTCATGACGAAATTTTTTACGCCTGTGAATTTAGGTAAAATTTCTTTATGACTTGTTTTTTCGATGGCTTTGTTAAATTGAAGTATCATTGCTGGTAATATTGTTACAACGCTTATTACTCCAAATAGCACACCTTTTGCCATTACAATTCCTATGTCTTTTCCTAATGTTAAGCTCATACTACATAATGCAAGGAATCCTGCAATTGTTGTTAATGAGCTTCCTAGAACTGCTGTGAATGTTTTTTGTATTGCTGTTTCCATTGCTTTATTTATGTCTGATGTGTTTTTCAATTCTGCTTTATAACTGTGATATAAGAATATTGCGAAATCCATTGTTACACCTAATTGTAAAACAGCACTTATTGCTTTTGTTATGTATGAGATTTCGCCTAAAAATATGTTTGTTCCCATATTGAATAATATTGCAATTCCGATATTAGCTAATAGTAATACTGGTGTTACATAAGAATCTAGTGCAATTTCTAGAACTAACAAACATAGTGCAACTGCAATTATTACATATATTGCTATTTCTGAATTTGATAAATCTCTTGTGTCTATTAATGTTGCTGTCATTCCGCTAATCTTGCATCTTTCATCTGTTATGTCTCTTAATTTTTGAACTGTATCCATTGTTGAATCAGATGATATTGCATCTTTGAATGTTACTAACATTATTGTACTTCCATCTTTATAAACTTTATCTTTTATTTCATCTGGAAACATTTCTATTGGTATGTTTGTTCCAACTAAATCTGTTGTACTAATTACATTTCCTACATTATCTAATTTTTTAATTTCTTTTGTTAATTTTTCTATGTCTTTGCTTTTCATGTCATCTAATACAATAATTGAAAAGCCTCCCATATTAAATTCATCTGATAATATATCTTCACCTTGAATTGTTTCTATATCTTCAGGTAAGTATACTAATATATCGTAATTTATTCTGGTGGCTTTCATTCCTATGACTGATGGTATTAATAATAGTAATGTTATTATTAATATTAGCTTTTTGTGTTTACATACGAACTCTGCTACTTTTGACATATGACAATCTCCTTTCCTTTGTTATATTATAGAAAAGTTACATGAACTTCCTATGAATATTTTCTCATCCATTCCTTATTATAGAAATTTTTCCTAAATCTTCAACGACATTTTTTCATCATCTTTAAGTTATCCTACATTTTCTTTTATTTTGTATATACATTTGTAGTTTTTCTTTACTTTTGTAGAAAAAAGTTATATTATGTTTTATGTAAGAAAGCTCTTTATACTTTCTTTAAATATATATGCATTGGAGGTTTATATTATGGGAGATTTACGTACTACTAGAACTTATCTTCTTTTAAAAAATGCTCTTTTGGAGCTTCTTAGTAAACAATCTTTTGATACAATAAAAGTTAATGATATTTGTAACTTGGCTATGGTTCACCGTACTACATTTTATAGCCATTTTTCAGATAAGTATGAATTACTTGATTATTGTGTAAATGATTTGGAAAGTGAATTAACTAAAAATTTCGAACCCAAAAATTATTCAAATGCAAAAGAATTTTACTCTGATTTGATTAATCATTTGATAAAATATTTAGGCGAAAATAAATTATTTTATAGAAATATGTTGAATAATAACTATACTGCTGGTATTATTGCTGTTTTTCACAATTCAGTAATCAAATATATTACAGATTTAATTGAAAAAGATAGTCAATCTGGAAAGCATTTTGATGTTCCACCCAAAATTATGGCTGAGTTTTATTCTGGTGCAGTTACTGCAATTATTATGTGGTGGCTTAAAACTAATAGTAAAATTTCAGAAGAAGATTTATGCAATTACATTATCACTTTAATTTTTGATGGACAAAAATAAATACTAGACTTTTTTATAATTTTTGTGTATGATTATATATATTAATTTTGAAAGGATTGATATTATTATGTCTAATTTGAAAAAAATAATAGTTTTATTTATTGCACTAACTTTAATTGTTGGAAATATAGTTTTTGCAGCAACAAACACATCAGTTATTGAAGATGAATCTGACAACTCTACATCTAATTCATCTACAAATAATTCTTCAAGAAATGATACTTCTAATGATACAGAAAATGATGTTTCAAATGATGTTTCAAATGATGTTGATAATTCTACAGATGAGGAAAATGTAACTGAAAATTCTTCATCAAGAAATGCTACTTCTGGAAACAGAGTAACTAATCAAACTTCAACAAATGCAAAATCAACAACTACATCTACTAATTCAACTACAACTTCTGGTGTTGATAATACTGATTTAGGTATTTCAAATGCTTTAGCTTTTGTTATGATTGCAATTGGAATTTTATTAATTTTCTTATCTATAGCAATTTTAATTAGAATGAAAAGATAATTTTTAAAATATATTACAGACATTTTATATGTCTGTTTTTTTATGTGATAACTCTGTTCTCTAGCTTTCTTATTATTTATATATTTTGATTTATTTTGCATAATTTTATTTTATTTGCTAATACTAAAAATAAATTCTGAAAATTTATGGAGGTATACTATGAAAAATAAAAATAAAATTATGCTTTTTTCAATTGTTCTTCTTTTTATTTTGTCATTTTTCTCTTTTACTTATGCAGCTGAGGAAATGAAAAACATGGGAAATGATATAAAAAATACAGCTGAAGACGTTGGAAATACTATGAAAGATGGAGCTATGGATGCAGGTGAAACTATAAAAGATTCTGCCCAAAAAGCTAAAGAAGGTGCTCAGAATATTACTAGTAGTACTGAAAATGCGACTAATGATGTAACAAATGGTATGATGAATGGAATGAATAATACAGATAATTCAACTTCAGAAAATCTAACTGGTGATTATAATACAACTAGAACAACATCTGAAGATGTTACAGCTACAGCTACTAACAATGCTACAATGTGGATGTGGATTATGCTTGCAGTTGTTGCAGTTCTTATCATTGGACTTGTTTGGTATTATGCGGCTCAATCAAATAATAGTTCTAAACATTAATATTTATAGTAGCGTTTTGTGTTCTTCCTAATTGTTTTTACTTTTTAGAAGAACGCTAAGCGCTACTTTTCTTTTACATAATTAGAAATTTCATTGTACTTTCTATTAAATAGCAATGTAAAAAATTGCTTTTCAATTTTACTTACAAATAAATATGTAGACTTAAAAGTACAAATGTTAAAAATATCGTTTTTTTCAATATCCCGTATCATCCACAAATACTTTCACTAAACTTTTTATTGTTAGCATTTTTTTATTGTGGTATAATAATTTATATTTCTAGAAAGGATTTATTAGTATGGAAACAAAATTGATTGCAAAAAATCCAAATGCATATCACAATTATGAAATAAAAGATACTATTGAAGCTGGTATAGAGCTTTCAGGTACAGAAATAAAATCTATTCGTAATGGTAAAATTAATTTAAAGGACTCCTATGCTATTATTAAAAATGGTGAGGCTTTTGTTTATGGCATACATATTAGTCCTTATGAGTTTGGTAATATATATAATAAAGATCCGCTTAGAACTAGAAAACTTTTGCTTCATAAACATGAGATTAATAAGCTTTTTGGTCAGATTCAACAACAAGGTGTTTCTCTTGTTCCTATTTCTGCTTATTTCAAAGGTTCTAAGGTTAAAATTCAAATTGGAATTGGTAAGGGTAAAAAGTTATTTGACAAACGTGAAGATTTAAAACGTAAAGATGACAATCTTTATATTCAAAGACATATGATTTAGAGCGATTTGTATCACTCTTTTTTTATCTCTTCACTTGAAAGTAAAATACAGTCATACTATAAATTTTGAAATACCGCGCAGCGACCAAAGGAACGAAGCAAAGCGAAGTGACTGCGATTGAAGCAATCTATTCTTTAGAAAGAGCCGTTGTTCGTTAGAACAGAGGCTCATCAAGATTGCGACAGTAAGGTATTTAAAAATTTATAGTATGACTGTATTAAACAATATAAATAGTAATAAAAAAGAGTGATACAAATCACTCTTTCTTACTTTTCTTATTATATTAAGCTTTGTTAGCTGAACAGAATACATTGTTAATTTTGTCAGAAACTGTTTCTTTTATTTCAGCTCTTGCAGCACCTAAATATTTTCTAGGATCAAATATAGAAGGATCTTCATTAAATACTCTTCTAACTTGTGCAGTCATTGCTAAACGTAAATCAGTATCAACATTTATTTTTGAAACTCCGTTTTCTCCAGCTTGTTTTAACATTTCATTTGGGCATCCTTTTGCACCAGGAATGTTTCCACCATTTTCATTACACATTTCTACAAGTCTTGGTATAACTGATGAAGCGCCATGTAATACGATTGGAGTATTTGGTAATTTTTCTTTAACTTTTGCTAATATATCAAATCTTAATCTAGCTTCTCCTTTGAATTTGTAAGCACCATGGCTTGTTCCGATAGCGATTGCTAATGAATCGCATCCAGTTCTTCTTACGAATTCTTCAGCTTGATCTGGATCTGTATACATTGCATCATTTTCTGCAACGTTTACATCATCTTCGATTCCAGCTAATTTTCCTAATTCAGCCTCAACAACTACTCCTTTTGAATGAGCATAGTCTACAACTTTTTTTGTTAAAGCAACATTTTCTTCGAAATCATATTTTGAACCATCTATCATTACTGATGTAAATCCAGCATCAATACACATTTTGCATGTTTCAAAATCTGGTCCATGGTCTAAATGAAGTGCGATTGGAATATCTGTCTCCTCTACGGCAGCTTCAACCATTTTTAATAAATAATTTATTCCTGCATATTTTATAGCACTTGAAGATACTTGTAATATTACAGGTGATTTTGCTTCATTAGCTGCTTCTGTTATTGCTTGGATAAACTCCATATTATTAATATTAAATGCACCTATTGCATAGTGCCCTTTCATTGATTTTTCAAACATTTCTGTTGTCGTTACTAATGGCATAATTATTCCTCCTTAACTTTATTTTCTGGATTCATTTTATTTCTTATATTTATTTCTGTCAAGTTGCTATTTTAAATTTCTTATGTTATACTTTTTTTGAATGATTTATGAATACAAATGAGGGGTGATTTTAAATGATAGTAATGAACCATGATGGAGACTTATTCGATGAAAGAAGAAAAAAAGATAGAAGAAAGAACAAAGTTGAAGTAAAAAATGATCGCAGAAAAGAAGATAGACGCAAAGAAAATATTAATGAAACTAAGAAAAAATAAAAGGATTGAAAAAATCAATCCTTTTTTATTTTTAAAACTGCTTATAATAGAGTTACTTTATTTATGTGCACATTTATAATTTGAGCATATTGTTTCATCTGGATTTCTTGAATTGTCATCTGGATATGGTTTTATTGTTATTTGCTCAAGCTTGCAATTACAATCCTCTATTCCATTATATTTACAACTACATACTGTACATTTTATTTTTTGATTATTATCCATTTTTGAACCTCCTTTTTGCGATATAGTAATATTATATCCAAAAAGAGTTTTTTTAATCTTACACAGCTGCTTTTGTTGTAATAATTGTGGTTGGAATATTTTTCTTAGGTGCTTCAATTGCTCTTATTCTATTGTTATATTCTCTTAATTTTCCTTTATAAATCAATTTTGCATTTTTTAGTTTTTTAAAATCTTCTGGTTTAATTATTTCTGGCAAATAATTAACGTTTAAATTTCCTGAATTTAATGCATATTTAACAAATTCGGCACAATATAATGCTCTTTTTCTTTTTATTCTTTTGTTAAACATTACACAGAAAACTCCTACAAAATTAAATTTATATTCTTTTCTCCTTTTATACATTGATAAAACAAAGCTTTTCATACTATAATATTGTTCATCTGTTATTTCTAATTCATACACTGATGTTATAGTTTTTTTAAATCTCTTAAACGTCCCCTTATTCAAATATTCTCTTACAAATCCACCTATAAATGCATTATATGTATATAATCTTCCAAACGAATACATTTCATTTAATTCCTGATCAAATGCTAATGAAACGTGTGAATAGTCATTTTTTGTATACATTTTAATTAAATTTGACAATAGTGTTCCTGTATGAGTTAGCACGATGTATACTTTCTGCATAATTATCCCCTTTCAAATTTTACATATTTTATTATATCTTTTATCTAAATCATTGTAAACATTTTTTTTAAATTCTAAGACGCTGACCTACATAAATTAAATTTGGATTTGAAATGTTATTTAATTTTACTAGACTTTCTATTGTTGTATCAAATCTTATTGCTAATTCTGATAATGTATCTTCTGATTTAACTGTGTAAAAGTCTTTTCCTAATCCAGACACATATTCAAAATTTGAATTGGTTATAATTTCTAATTTTTCATTTGGATAAATTAAATTTGGATTAGCAATTTCATTTAAACTTGCAATTTCGCTTATTGAAACATTATATTTTCTCGAAATAGTCCATAATGTATCTCCTCTTTTTACTATATATTCTATTCTTTCTGAAACATTTTTTTCTGGACTTGATTCAACTTTTTCAATTTTACTATTGTCATCTAATAAAATTTCTTGAGTAAATAAATTTCTATCAACGTAATCACTAATTCCGTCTATTCTGCCTACGTCTGTATATTGCTGTCCTTCCCAACTTCTCCAATTTGTTGCAATATTTTCTAATTTTTTATAATTTTCATAATATGCTATCCATAATGGATAATTTGATAAGTCAAATATATTTTGCGCATTATATAAATCACTATATATAACTACTTCTTTTTTTGTTAACTTTGTAAGTTCTGCTATAAAAGCCTCTGAAATTTCATTAATTTGTTCCTTGGTTAAATCTCCAAAATTTTCAAAATCCATTGCAAGTTTGCAATCAATTTCTTTTTCCGAAATTATTGAAGCAAAAAATTCCGCTTGTTGCTCCGCTTCCGTTATACTTCTTGCCGTCAAATAATGATATACACCCACTCTAAGTCCATTTAATTTTGCGTTTTCATAATTCAACTCAAAATATGGATCTTTATAGTCATTTCCTTGTGATGCTTTTATATATACAATTTCTATTCCTGATTTCTTAACATCTTTATAATTTATGTATCCTTGCCAATTACTTACATCTATTCCTTCAATAAATTCATTTGAGGCTGGTGTTAGAGCTAGACATTTAATCTGAAAAAACATTAATGTAATTATTATAAAAATAAAAACCTTTTTTATTCTCTTCATATTATTCCTCCACTTTAAAAAATTAATTCTGTATATTATATGAAAAAAATAAAAAAAGTTTACTTAGAAAAATCATAAAGTTAATAGGAAAAAGGGCTAGAAACCTAGCCCTTTCCGTTTGTAACATATGACTATAACAACTTTTTACAATCTGTAGGTTTGATAAGATTGAATTCCTGTAATTCTAAGGAAGTCTTCTGCAATTACCACTTTAGGGATATTATCAGAATTAGGAATAACTCCCATAATCTTATAAACTTCTCCATCACGAGGTAATAACAACTGTCCTACAACTATAAACTCTGAGAGTTTTTCTTCTGGATGCAACTCCTTGTACAGTTTTCTCAATTTAGAAATTCTCTGCAATGGATACTGCTCCTTTTCAATCGTCATCTCAATACCTACTCTTGTGTCAAAGTAAAGCCGTGGTGTTCTACTAATGAGTTCGTTTTCTTGTTTTGTCATAATTTTCTACCTCCATCTGATGTCTATTCCTTTTTTGCTTCTCTTTAACCAAGTGTTGCATAAAGGATTTTTCAATTTTGCTACATCTTTATTATACTACATGTTTACATAACATGCAAGCTGTTCACTTTTTTGCTTCTTCTCTTAGAGGTTTAGTTATGTCTTTTTGATATAATACTTTTAATTCATGTAAAGGTCTTGTCATTGCAACATATAACAATTTCATGTCTATTGCCTTTTCTGAACTGTATTTTTCTTCAGATGCATCTGTAATAATAACACCATCAAATTCTAATCCTTTTGCCAAATGGCTTGTTATAACGCATATTCCGCCATCATATTTGTTTTCATTATCAACAATATTAGTAGCTGTTATATTTCTCTCCTTTAATTTCTTATATATCTTTTTAGCTTCTTCATCATTTTTGCATATTATCGCAATTGAAACATATGCTTTTTTCATATATTCTTTAATAATTTTTTCTATTAAATCTATTTGATTTTTTTCATATTTTATATATTCTACACTTTCGCCATGTCTTATTACAGGCTTTGCAATTTCTAAATTAATATGTTTTGTTATATTGTTTGCGGAATTCATAATTTCTGTGGTTGTTCTATAGCTTTTTAAAAGATACTTCAATTCGCAATCGCCTTCAAAGGTTGTATTAAGAACTTCATTCCAATTTCTTATTCCTCTATATTGATATATTGACTGAGCTAAATCTCCAAATATACTAAATGTAGCTCTTCTGAATAATATTTTTAAAGCATAAAAACTAAAGTCACCATAGTCTTGTGCTTCATCTATTGCTATTTGTCTATAATTGTCGTATTCCTCTGTTCCAACTATTTTTACTTTCAAATATATCAAAGCGCTTAAATCTTCAAATTCTACTTTTTTCTTTTTTATATTTGCTATGTTGTTTTTTAATTTATTTTCCCAATCATTTATTTTTTCAATCTCTACATATTTTGTGATATTACATAAAAAGTTATAATACAAATTTAATATTTCTTTAGTTTTAAAACTAAAATATTTTTTTATGCTAGATCTAAAATTCGTTTTAAGTTCTTTTTCAACATATTCTAATTTTAATATTTCTTCTCTTTTTTCCTCTTCTGATAATTCTTCTATTTTTTCGCGATATTGTCTTTTAATTATTCTTTCTAACTTAACGTTATTTTTTTCTATGTATTTGTCTAATAATAATTTTACTCGTTCTATTTTCTTTTCTATGCTGTTGTAAATTATATTGTTTCCAATTGAATTATATATTTTTTGAATTATTTCCTGAGGTAGAATTCTATAACCTTTTATAACAAGTTCTTCATCTGGAACTATGCTTTTGTCTATTTGCTCTACATATTTGTCTAAAGCTTCTTTAAAACGCATTGATACTTTAAATCTTTCGTATTCAAGGCTTTCCATATCTGTTATTGATTTTATTAATTTTTCTTCTTCGTTTATTAATTGGATTTTTTCGTTTATTGATTTTTGACATAATTCTAAATAAGTTAATTGATTGACATTATCGACATCTAAGTCTGGTAATACACTAGAAATATAATTTACAAAAAATTTATTTGGTCCTATAACTAAATATTGTTCTGGATTAATCCTTTCACGATTATTATAAACTAAATATGCAATTCTATGTAATGCAACTGTTGTTTTTCCACTTCCTGCAACTCCTTGTACAATTACATTTTTCGCTATTGGCTCTCTTATAATTGCATTTTGTTCTACTTGGATTGTAGATACTATATTTCGCAATCTATTATCTACACTTGCTTCTAGATACGGTTTAAGTAAATCGTCATTCGAAACTGTATCTACATCTTGAAAACTTTGTAGTTTTCCGTCTTCTATTTCATACTGTCTTTTAACTAGCATTTCGCCTGTGCATGTTCCTTCTGGTGCTTCGTATGAGGTCCTTCCAAGGTTGCTGTCATAGTACATTGAAGAAATTGGTGCTCTCCAATCTATTGTAATGTTGTTGTTATCTTCGTCCATTACTCCTACTTTTCCAATGTACAACTTTTCGACATTTTTTTCGCCATCTCTTGCAAAGTCTATTCTTGCAAAATATGGCTTCTTAATCGTTCTTTTCATTAAAGATATTTTTCTGGAATATAATTCTATAAAGTTTGCTATCATTAAAGGGTTATCTTTGTATATTTTAGGTATTGCATCAAGTCTCAAGTTATAATATTCCATTACTTCGTTGAATTTTGCTATTATCTCTTGTAGTTTTTCTGCTTCTTCGCTAAAATCCTCCTTATTCATAACTTTTCTCCTTCAAATTTTATCAAACATGTTCTATTATAATTGCTTTAGTCTTTTTTTGTCAATGCTTTTTTTATTAATCTAAATTTTGTAATAATTTAGATTAAAATTTCTAAGAGAAAATCTTAATTTTTTACTAAATTGGTTCATTTACCAAAAAATTTATTCACTAGATTTATAAAATATTAACAGGACCCCAACTGGGGTCCCTCTTTTGCTTATTAATAATTCATGGTATCCTCTGCGCTTATAAATCCTGGATACAGTATCTGTCCAATTGAAATCAGCTGGTATGCAACATAGAAATTCATGTTAAATATTTTAGATAATTCCCATGTTACAGCCATTGTAATTGCCAGCTCTGCAAAGTATGCAATCATTTCCTTTACCGGAATCGATTTTTTTGCATTTAATGCTACCAGTATTACACATCCTACTACCATAAGAAATACTTCTGATCCAACGTACATACAGATAAAAAGCTGTCCTTGTTCTGTACCTGTATATTTTGAAAACACTGTACTTACAATAAATGATATAATCCAAACAATAAGCTCTTTTAACATAATTATGCCTCCTATTCTTCAAAATCATCATTGTTATAAAGTGACTATACTATAGGTATCAACATAATTATACCTCCCTTTCTTATTCATAAAGTTTACTTGTCAAAATGTACTGTAGAAAGTAAGAGTTTTCCTCTCACCAAGTAGTGAAATCCTTTCTAAATTTTTTGTGCTTATAATTTTATCATAATTGTTAACATAATTCAAGCATATGAAAGGATTAAGAAAATATTGGTAGATTAAAAGCAGACTATTTATGCTGTATTGTTATTTTTATGCAATAAGATTTTTAGAGAACTTTTCTATTCTATAAAAAAAGAGACCACCAGTAAGGCAGTCTCTCCGCAAAGGGTAAGTTACAAGTTACATTTTTACCATTCTGAAAAGATCCGTATGGTATGCGATTATATCGCTCTGGAAGCCAGACGCATTGTCTAGTCTTTCCTTAAAAAATGGTATCGGCTCTCTCCAGTCTGATTTTTCCATTAAATCGTAACTTAATGAAACACGGTTTTTCACTTTTTCTACGCCTTCCATATTTGGTGTGTATCGATATTTACCATCGGTATTTATCTCAAGCACCCCAATTTCTGTCGTATCGTAAAAAATCTTATATTTCATTTTTGCTCCCTCCTTTGTTACATGATATTTGCATATCTAGTAACATTATAACATATTTATCTTTTTTGTTCAAATTTTACTTCTCTAATCCTTGTTCTTTATCCAAGTTCAACATTTTAAAAATGTCTCTTTCCATGCTATTTCCCATGTCTAGTTGCTCTTGTGTTCTTATTTGCTCACCAAGTCCTCTGCCAATTAAACTTTGCAATATAAAATCTACTTCTGATTGTTCTTGCTCTTCTTGATCTAATATTTCACCGCTCATTACTTTTTGCATATCTTCATTTCTTGTTTTATATGTATATTTGGCTAGTAGCTTTGCTTCCTCAGGAATTTTTGCATGTATTCTTTTTTCTACACTTTCAAAAATTTCGTCCATATCTAGTGGTGCTTCTAATTGCTCTGCATAGAAATCATAAATTTCATCATCTTCACATAACATTTCAAGTGTATCCATCCAAACAGAATCAAGACCCCCTTCATCTCTGCTTACCAATGTGCCTATTCGTGGATCAGCTACATTTGCGCTTTGCTTTAAAGCTTCATAATCGTCTAACAATTTTTTAATAGTGCTTATATCTGTATCTAATAAAAATGATGCTTCACTATCAAAGTTAGGACTTAACTTTATTGTTTCTTGTCCATCAACCTTTTTTCTTATAAAAGCTATGTTTTCAACGTGTTTATCCGTATCTAATGTGGCAATTGATAATGTAAGTCTTTTTTTGTAATCTAATAAAACTTGATCTATTTGTTCTTGACTAACTCCATCTAAAGACAAAACTTGTTGCAATTTATTTAATGTATAATCTAAGCTTGTCATGTCTATAAATTGACCACTTTCAACTGGTTCATCACCTATAATACTACGTAAACTTTCTAGTCGTTCTCCTTTATTAATATCTATCATTGATTCTGATAAAACTCCTAAAAAAGTTTTTCCGTTTTCGTCAACTGATTTTATTAAATCATAATGAGCTGTTTCTAGCCCAAGTTTTTTGGCTACTTCTTCTGCTATTAATTCTCCATATATTCCATAGTTTCTTTCGCTCTCTAAAATAGCTTCTCCTTTTACTAAAGCTTTTTGTCCATTGAAATTTACCCAGTTTTTCACTCTATTTGGATTTCCAATAATCTCTCTTGAACTTGGTGTAAATCTTATATCAGCTTTAGATAAATCTATAAAACCTTTGCTATCTCTAAAGGCATTTAATTCATCAATTGAAAATTTGCATTGCGCAAACATGCTCTCAAATTCCATATTTTTCCCTCAACTATCTCACTTTCTCTTAAATAAATTTTTAAAAAAGTTTCTAATTTTTTCTCCTAAGGTTTCTTTTCGTACAGTTAGTTCTGTTGTTACTGATGCTGTTTTTATTTCTTCATTTTTCTTTTCATTTAACCAACTATTTTCTTTAAATTTTTCTCTATAGCTCACTTCATTTTCTAAATATGCTATTTTTAACCTTTGCTTTTTTTGAGGGTCGTTTTCCCAGTATTTTAAGTTTAAAACACTTAAAATAATTAGTGCTTTTCTACTAATTTTTTTATCATTTATATTACTTAAATTTATATCTACTTGTGGGTTATCTTCTTTGTAAAAAAGTTCTCTTATTTTTGAAGGAACTTTTTTCTTGTAGTTATCTCCTAATATATCTAAAATTCTTCCTACTTCAGCATAGGCCATCTTTTGTGTGTTTTCCATAACTTCTCGTATAATCAATTATATAAAAAATTGATTAATCCCTTTCTCCTTTATTGCTTTTATTATATAGATAACAATTATTTTTTTCAATCATTTTTAATTTTATTTTTTCCTACTTTAAATCTTTTTTGTAAAAAATATAAATTCCCAAAAAATTCACAATGCTTGATACTATAATTGAATATATAGGCATTTGAGATAACACTTCAAAATCATCGCTACCTACTTCCATTGCTTGTCCTTGCGGTATTAGAAGATATAATATTCTAGCTTGCTTAACTTTTTCATCCCCTGGATAATTAGGATCTGGCTCTTGAATAGTAATTATTTCTCCATTTTCATCAAAAGTAGTGTTAGTCGAATATTTTGTACTAAATGCTGTAAGGCTCAATGCAGCTTGAGCTATGAACATCGCTATAAATAGTACCATACATATCGCTGTTGATACTGTTATGTCTGAACATATCATTGTTACAAAATTGAAAATAGAACAAAATGATATGATTATTAATATTGTGTCTACCATACTTAATAAAAACTGAGATGATGTTATTTGAAGTTGTCCAAATAGATATGTTCCAAGCGAAATAACTATTACAAGATAAATTGCTTCACACAAAATTGATACGGCTATACTAATAATTAAGTTTGATAGAAAAATTGAAATTCTACTGTGACCAACAATTATTTTATTTCTTATTATACCTTGAGAATATTCTTTTCCGACAAAAATACTTACAAATATTGCAATGAAAAGTCCAATATACATTATAAATTCATTTACAACATTATCAAAACTTACACTATTATCAAAACTTACACTCTCAACAGATGAACATTTTATTAATCCATATCCAGCAATTCCAATAGTTAGAAATATAAATAGCCAAAATAGAACTTCTTTTTTCAATCTAAATAAACCCGCTTTTAATAATCTAATCATTATTTGCACCTCCTATTAAATTTAAATAATAGTTTTCTAATGATTCTTCTTTTTCTTGATAATCACTAACAGTGCAATTTCTTTTTGAAAGTTCAATAAAAAAATCGGATACATTTAGCTTTTCATATATTTCTATTGTATTGTCAGAAGTAACTTTATAAGAATATTCCTTTTCTTCTAAATATTTAGTACATTCCTCTAAATTAGATACTTTTATTTGTATTCTCTTTCTAAATTTTTGTTCCAATTCATTTTTATCAATTTCTTCAATAATTGTTCCTTTATTGATAACACCGTAAAAAGTTGCAATTTTAGATAATTCATCTAAGTAATGACTTGAAATCAAAAAAGTTATACCTTTTTCTTTGTTAAGTCTTAAAATTAATTCTCGTATTTCAATAATTCCTTCTGGATCTAATCCATTTATTGGTTCGTCTAAAATTAACAAATCAGGATTTCCAACTAATGCAATTGCTATTCCTAATCTTTGTTTCATTCCTAAAGAAAAATGCTTGGCTTTTTTAGGACCTGTATCGTTTAATCTGACTAATTTTAATATTTCTTCTAAATTATCATATGAAGATAATCCAATAATTTTATATTGTTCTTTTAAGTTATCTTCTGCTGTCATATCTGAGCAAATAGCTGGTGTTTCTACAATTCCTCCAAGTCTTTTTCTTGCATCTACGATTTTTTTGCTATTACTAGATATTCCATAAATAGAGTATTCTCCTGATGTTGCTTTTTGCAGTCCACAAATTATTCTTATTAACGTTGTTTTACCTGCACCATTTTTTCCAATCAAACCATATATAGATCCTTTTGGAATATGCATATTTATGTTATTCAAAGCAGTAAAGTGGTTATATTTTTTCTTTATATTTTTAGTTTCTAAAATATACTCCATTCTTCTTCCTCCATTCTATGAAATTTATTTAGTTCAAGCAACTTGACATTTACATGCAGTTCATCTATTGCTTTTAATACTAATAGAAAAGTTCTCTCATCTTCCTATAATATAAAATTAACTTCATTTATTCTTGCTCTGATGTTTCATTAACTGATTTTGTAGTATTGTCTTGCGTAGGTTCTTTGCTTGGATTTGGAGCTGGTTCCTTTTCTTGTTCTTTATCTTTGTCTTGATTTTTGTCGTTATCTTTGCTTTCATCTTTATCTTTTTCGTTTTCTTGACCAGGATTTTTACCTGAGTCTGAATCTTCTGAACTTGGCTTAGTGCTTGTATCTGGGGTAGTACTTGTATCAGGTGTTGGTTCTGTTTTTGGACTTTCTGTAGGTGCTGATGGTTCTACAGATGGAGTGGGTTCTACATAACTTCTCCAAGGATTGTTGGCTACTGGATCTGTTGGATCATAATTTCTGCAAGTAGTATTTGAAGAAATTTTTGCTGCTGATGGTTTTGATACATTTAATGTTGTGCAGAATTCTACGTAGCAACCGCTTGCGCAGTTATCATAAATCCATTTTGCATCTGCAACTGTAAGTCTTACACAACCTGCTGACGCTGCTGTTCCTAATTTATCATATTCCCAATATTCAAGTGAATCTGGTTGATAATTTTTTAAATAAGGTACTGAGTGGAATAAAATATTTCCTGTTATTCTTGTGCAATATTGTCCATAAACACCTCCAAATAAAGGTAACCATCTATATTTATAATTTAATTTGTATATTCCACCTCTTGGTGTTGCTGTTCCAGTTGAGCATACCATTGTTTTTACTAAATTATTGTATTCACCTGCTTCATCTTTTGTATATATTGCGACAACGTTTGAAGTATAAGAAACTTTTAAATAATACTTTGGTCCATTTACATTATTTTTTTCTTTAGCTTCATCTACTTTAGTATCAACAGCATCTTCTGCAATGTCCCAACTATTATCTTCTTGATAGTTGCTATTGATTACTGTTATTGATGTTTGTAATTTTTCTGTATCTAATTTAGATAACGCAATTAAATCTTCGTTAGATGTAGATACTTCAAATCCATTTTCTGATAATGTACCTGTTTCATAATTTTCTATGTTTGATATTGTTTCTTCGAATGATGGATCTTCTAACGATATAATTAGGAATGTTTTTTCAATATTCTCTTTTGCTTCATTAGAATTATTTGCTAATTCTATATTGTTGTTTGAATCTGCTATGTTTTTTTCTGTAGTATTTTCAGTTTGTTCTGTATTTGAATTTTCATCTTTAAGTTCTGCTATATTTTCGAATATTGCAAATTTTGTTCCCACTTCTAGTCCTTTAGTATCTAAATTTAACGTGATATCTTGCTTCATTTGAGAAATCTCTTCTTCTTTTTGAACCGTTTGACTGATTCCGAGCTGTTGTATTTGTTTTCTTATTTTGATTCAATAATATACATAGTGTTACTGCTGCTATTAATACGCATAATATAGCGATACTTGCTAATTTGTGACATTTAAAAAAATTAATTATTTGTTTCATTTGTATTCTCCCTCTTTTTTCCTTAGCTTTTAGTATAACATATATAAAATTTTTTTTTATATATTTATCAGATAAAAATATAATAATTGAAAAAATAAAACAACTTTTTTAGGTTATTATACTTTATTAGTGTTTATGCCAGGAGTTCATACTCAAAATAAACTAAATTAGTGATTTAATTAAAAAAATTTGTAAAAATTATGTAAACATGATATACTTATAATCTCTCAAATTTTTTTATCCTGTTTTACAGGTTGATGTATAGACATTTTTATAAAAATAATTTTTTAAGGAGGAAAATTTATGGGACTCATTTTAGCTGGAATCTTAGCAGGAGCACTGATATTTGGTATTACGATTTGGTATCTATTAAGTCGTAATCCTGACAAAACTATAGCCACATTATTACTTGCATTAGCATTTGTATGTGTTATCTTTGGGTTCATTGAAGGAATTACGGAACCTGTAAGTGGTTATAAAGAGCCAGAAGTAGTTTCTACTATAGAACTTGTAAGTTTAAGAGACACTACTATATCGAAAGGTACAGGGAAATTGTTTTATGTATCAATTTCAGGTACAAATTCGTATACTTACTATGTGGAAGTTGAATCAACATATGCTTCTAATTCTCAAAAAGCCTATAAGAGTATAACTATTTCTGATAGTAATGTTACAATCGTAGAAGATGACTACTATACTTATGCTAAGTTAGTTACCTATGTAAGGCATGGCAAAAAATCTTTTTGGACATTTGCTGCTGGAGCTGAGAAATATGAATATGTATTTTATGTTCCGAGTGGCACAATTGCACAATTTGTTTCAATAGGCTAAAATGCTAATTGGAGGTTATATAACTTCCCTATTAGAACAAAAACGGACATCAATGACATTGGCACAAATTATAACATTTTATAGTCCGCGTCTTTGTTCGCACGCGAAAATTTATGCAATAAATTTTCTGTGCAATGTATTTCTATTATAGGAAGTTCGGAGAAATTTCCTATAATAGAAAAGATATTCGGTGGCAAAACTTGAAACGAATTTATAATTGTAAAAAATTTGGGCAAGTATGAACAAAGATAAACTTTGTTTGTCTAGTGTGTTAGACATAGACACTATATCTCAAACAAAGAATGAGGTGCATGAAGATATGAGTTATGCTATTGTAAGAAATGGAAAATTAACACGAGCAGAAATAAATGGAGAGACTACCCATAATGATAGAAAAACAAAAAGAATTAGAATGTGATTTAGAAAGATAATGTAAAGGGGGAAAGTAAATGAACTCTCCCCTTTATTATAATATTAATTCTTCATTTTATTTTTTACTATCAATACAATAATAGCAATTAGTATTATAACTGATATAATCGGATAAAGATAATATGAAATGCCATATGTATATTTAGTTGATGGCATTACACCTCGACTAACAATGTCGAAATTCATAAACATTGAACTTCCAAATAATAAAATATCAAATATAATGCTTAAAACTCTTTTATTCAATAATGTAAATACTAACACTAATATAGTTGAAACAATTAATATTATTGTTAGTATAAAATTAATAGTTGATTCTTCAGCTAACCACGAATCTCCTTCACTGTGATTCATACCATAAGAATATACTTTAAAATTTTCAATTATTGAAACATTTATCGCATCCTTATTAGTTAAATTTATTTCTTTAACATTCATTGTATCTGGATTTTTTTGTAAATATTCTTTATGCTCTCCTATTGCAGATTCATAAGGTAGAATTAATCCAATAAATAATATTGCACACGCAATGATTATTACTAATTTTATTATATTAAACTTTTTTTCTTTTTCCATTTTTACCTCCAAAATTTAATTATTATTTTATTATGTAACTTCTAATAGTTTTTTACTAACTCTGGCTTGTACATCAACATAATATTTAGCTTCATCTGTTGTCATATCTTTTGAATCTCTAATTTTTCAACTACTGCAAATATATATGCTCATTTAGATAGTAATTCAAAACAACTTTCAGCACAAGTAATTATAAGTGCTTTTGAAATAAAAAAAGAAATTGAGAAAAGCGACTCTTCAACTTCTTATAAAAATTTAGCTCTTGCAAACTAATTTTGGTACCGATGGTGGGACTCGAACCCACATGGTTTCCCGCATGATTTTGAGTCATGTGCGTCTGCCAATTCCGCCACATCGGCATATTTAACTTGCTTTTAAATAATACCAAATTTATTATTTAAAAGCAAGTATTTTTTTTATTTTTATTATATTTTTTTACATTTTATCTGGCATTTGTATTCCTAATAGTGATGCTCCTGTTTTTAATACTGTTCCTACTGCATATGTTAAATATGCTCTTGCGTTTTTAACTTTCTCTTCTTCTACTAGAATTTTGTTATCATTGTAGAAATTACTGTAGTTTTGTGATACTTCAATTAGGTATCTTGCAAGTATTGCAGGTTCATTTTTTTCTACTGTCATTTCTAATGTTTCTTTAAATGCATATAATGACTTTAATACTTTTATTGAAGAATCATCTGTTAATACTGAGAAGTCTACTTCTGATATAGTTGGTATTTTTCCAACCTTTTCTAAGACTCCTTTTGTTCTTACATATGTATATTGAATATATGGTCCTGTTTCTCCTTGGAAGTTTAAAGCTGTGTTCCAATCGAATATTTGGTCTTTATTATTTGTTGTTGATAATGTGTTAAAAATTATTGCTGCAATACCAACTTTTTTAGCTACTTCAGCTTTGTTTTCTAATTCTGGATTTTTTGTTGTTATAATTTCTTTTGCTTTTTCAATTGTTTCTGTTATTAAATCTTCAATTTTTACAACGTTTCCTAATCTTGTTGACATTTTACCTGTTGGTAACTGAACCATTCCATATGATACGTGTTTTAAGCCTTTTACATATTTTTCATCTACTAAATATTTAGCAACTGCAAATATTTGCTTGAAGTGCAAATTTTGCTCATATGCAACTACATAAAGACATTTATCAAAATCATATGTACGTGCTCTGTAAAGGATAGCTGCTAAATCTCTTGTTGCATAAATAGTTGAGCCATTTGCTTTCTTTATTATGCATGGTGTTTCAATTCCTTCATCTGCTAAATCAACTATTTCTGCTCCTTCTGATTCTATTAATTTTCCTTTTTCTTTTAGTATTTCAACTACTTCATCTGTCTTATCAGAATAAAAAGCTTCTCCATTTAATGAATCAAATTTTACTCCCAATATGTCATATATTTTATCAAATTCTTTTAAACTTAGTTCTTTGAAATGTTCCCATAATTCTGTGCAGTATTTATCTCCTTCTTCAAGAAGTTTGAAATTTTCTCTACATCTTTCTAATACTGCTTCGTCTTCTTTGCAAAGATTGTTTATACGAACATACATGTCTACCATTTTATTGATGGCATCTTCACTTAGATCATATTCGCTTCCCCACATTTTATATGCTTCAATCATTTTTCCAAATTGAGTTCCATAATCTCCTAAATGGTTGATTCCTATTGTGTTGTATCCTAGGTATTTATAAATTTTATATAATGCACTTCCAATTAATGTTGTTCTTAAATGTCCTATATGAAATGGTTTTGCAATATTAGGTGATGAATAATCTATTAATACTGTTTTCCCTGTCCCTTCATTGCTTTTTCCAAAATCATTTTCATGGTTATTTATTTCTTTTAAAACTTCTTCAACTAATTTTGTGTTATTAATATAAAAATTTAAATATCCTGATTTTGTTTCAATTTTTTCTATATATTCATCCTCGCTAATTTTCTCTTTTATTTCATCAGCAATTTGAACTGGTGATTTTCTAAGTGTTTTAGCTAGTTTAAAACATGGAAATGCGAAATCTCCCATATCGATTTGTGGTGGGATTTCAATATATTGTTCTATTTCATTTTTATCTAAGTTTATTGCATTTGCTATTTTTTCAGCTATTAATTCATTATAATCTATCATATTATCATTCCTTTTAGCGAAGTATATTACTATCTATAAAAATAGTAATATACTTCGGCATATTTTTTAATCTCCTAAACAAATTCCTATATCTCTTGCTGTTTTTACTAAATCATCATCCATAGTAACTAAACGAACATTGCTATCTTCTGTTCCACCTTGTACGGCACCTAATTCTTTATTGTTTCCTACAACTTCTTCTAATGGTACTGATGTTAAATTTCCATTATGAATTACTGTTAGTACTCCGAATTTTTCTTCCATTGCAAGTTCCATTGCTTTTGCACCATATTTTGTTGAAAGTACTCTATCATATGCTGTTGGAGTTCCTCCTCTTTGCATATATCCTAAAACTGTGCATCTAGATTCTAAGCCTGTTAAATCTTGTAATTCTTTTGCAACTTTTTGTCCTATTCCTCCAAATTTAACGCTTATTCCTGCTTGTGAATCTATTCCTTCAGCTGAGTGTGTTTCATTTTCTCCATCTTTTGACATAGCTCCTTCTGATACAACAACTATGCTGAAGTTCTTTCCTTTAGCTTGTCTTGCTTTAATTGCTTGTGCTGCTTTGTTTATATCGTATGGTATTTCTGGTATTAATGCCACATCTGCTCCACCAGATATTGCTGATTCAAGTGCAATCCATCCTGCAAATCTTCCCATAACTTCAAGAACCATAATTCTATTATGTGTTTCTGCAGTTGTATGAAGTCTATCTATTGCATCTGTTGCAACTGATACAGCTGTGTTATATCCAAATGTAATATCTGTACATGCAACATCGTTGTCTATTGTTTTTGGAACCCCTATTGTGTTAATTCCTTTTAAGAATAGATCTCTAGCTGATTTTTGAGTGCTGTCGCCTCCTAATGTGAATACACAATCAAATCCAGCTTCTTTTACGTTTTGAACACATTTATCTGATAAGTCTTCATATGTTACACTTCCATCTTCATGTTCAACTTTGTAGTGAAATACTATTGCATTTGTTGAAGAACCTATTATTGATCCTCCTTTTGGTAATATTCCTGATGCTTTTTCACTACCGTCTAATCTAATATAATTGTTTGTTACAAGTCCTCTATATCCATCAATATACCCATAACATTCGATTCCGTTTGTTTCTGCTGTTTTTACAATTGCTCTTATTACAGCATTAAATCCTGATACATCTCCTCCATTTGCTAAGATTGCTACTTTCTTAATCATTTTATTTATCCTCCCTTAAATGAATTATTTTTCTACAATAACATCATCTTTATCTTCAAGTTTTCTTAATTTTATATATTTGTAAAGTGTGTATGCTACAAATGGTAGTTGTCCTACTAATCCAATGATTATTAGTGGATATGCCAAAAGTTGCACTAAAATTATTAATATTAATATCCTCATTAGTATAGATATCCATGTTTTGATATCTTTCCATATTTTCTTTAGAATCCATCCTGTAAAAATGAAATACATCATTATTCCCATAAAAGTTCCTGAAAATGCAATTGTAAATGCTAAAATTCCTACTACTTCTTGTCTATCTATAATAGCATGATAGTAGTCTTGAATTTCTCCTAATGTCATTAAAAGCTTTTCTTTTGTTGGATATTCTCTTCCTGTGTTAGCTGTTTTTTCTTCTCTTGCTTTTTCATAGTCTTCTTCTGTGGTGGCTCTAATTGTTTCAACAGTACTGTCTAGCTCTTCTGCTCTTTTTCTTACTTCTTTTTCTGCAATTATTCCCAAAATTGTTGAAATAATTAGAATTACTATTATTGCAATCATTCTTTTTTGATATTTTTTTGATTCCAATTCCATATATTTTTGCTCCTTAAACTATATTTTAACTCTTAAATTATATTATATATATTTCCATTTTGCAATAATTTATTTATTGGTTATATTAATATTTTTTCCGTTTATTTTAAATTCTCTTTCTACTATATTTTGAATTTGTGCAACTTGCTCTGGAAGAAGCACATCACTCTTTACTACTACACTTACGCTTTCCGAATTTTTAAATATTACAACATCTTCGAAACCTTTCATTTTAATTAAACTTTCTGTTGATTGTATCGTCTTTTTTTCGTTTGTTATATTTGAAATTTCATTTTGTGCAATTGCTTTTTGGTCATTTGTTACGCTACTGCTTTCTAATAGTTTTTCGTATGTTTCTAAGCTTTCAGAATATATGCTATCTCTGCTCATTCTTGCTTCTAGAAAATAGTCTTTTTGTATTTCTTCTGTTATTGTATTTTCTGAAGTTTGAGCTTCATCTGTTACATTTTCTACTACTTCATTACTGCTTACTAATGTTGCTTCCCCTAATTTGGTTTCCGAATAATTTGTTATATCAGCTATTTTACTATATTCTTTATTTGCTATTGGGTTGTAGCTTATAAATCCTACAATCATAAAAAATATTGCTAGTAGTCCTAATAAAACTTCTTTCTTTTTTATTATTGCTATCTTTTTCATAATTTCACTCGCATAATCAATTAACTTGATTAATTCCTTTCTTTTTACTTTATTTCATTTCAAAAACTTGAATTTTATGTACAGCAAGGCCTGTTGCCGCTTCTACAGCATGAGTTATGTTTTCTTTTACTATTGTATTTTGCGCTCCTTTTGCTATTACAATTGCTCCTTCCATTTTAGGATACATTATTTTTTCTGTTATTATTGTTTGATTTGCATCTGATACAACTTCTTTATTTGTATCGTATGTTTCAATTTTTCTTTCTCCACCTTCTGTGTCTTTTTCTTGTGTCGAACTTTGAGATGAACTTTCGTTGTAAATCGGTACAACCTTTTCGGTTTCACTATATGTTATTAATACTTTCACATCTTCTACACCTTTTATTTTTCCAAGAGTTTCTTCCAATTCTTTTTCTATATCTCTTGTTTGTGCTACTTGCTCTACTTCTTTTGGTATTGTAGTGTTGGATATTGTTTTCTTTTTATCTCCGCTAAATATATTATTTATTACAAATAAAGTTATAATTAGTAAAATTATTGCAAATACTAAATTTTCGATTTTTTTCTTATTAGGTTTCTCTTCTTTTTTTACCAGAGCCGTTATCTTCTCTTTAATCATTTTCTCATCTCACTTTCTGTTATTGAAATTTTGTTTTCTTCTATTCCATAATATGTACTGATTTCTTGAACTAATTCATTAATCTCTTGAGTTGATATTTTTTCATTGTTTTTTAAATCTATTTTATTCACAGCTATATTTTTTCTTTCTGATATTTTCTTAACCTTCAAACTAATTTTATTTATCGCGATTTCTTCTGAATCATACTTCAAGTCTGATTCTATTTTAACTAAGTCATATCCTTTTTCTTTTAAATATGCTTTCATGTTTTCTTTTAAATTTGTTTTGTATGCCTCTGTAATCTGCTTTTCATAATCTATTGAATTCGTTTCACCAATGTTTGGAATATTTTCTACTGCAAATGTTTTTTCAAAGTTTATGTTTTCAAGTTTATTACTTAAGATTGGCGATATAATTACATATAATAAAAATATTCCTAATACTACTTTTATGTATTTTCTATATGAGCTGTTAGATGGTATTACCATTTCTATTATTATAATTATTATTATTGATATTATTAATTGCTGTGCCCATGATAATAAAAAATCTAACATTTTTTCTTTCACAATAATCAATTATATAATCGATTAATCCCTTTCTCTTCTTTTTAAATATTTGTCCCTATTCTCATCGTTATTGTAATTCCAATTATCAACATCATCGCAACTGTTGCTATTGAAGCAAATAGCACCTTACATGAATCTCCCATTTGTTCAATTACATAAACGATTTTTTTATCTGCTACTGCTTCTGCTAGTCCACTTATTAAATAAAAAAGTAGAGTTGTTATGCCTATTCTAATTAGTGGTACTGCAGCTATAAATATAACTCCTATCATTCCAAGTGTTCCTACTGCATTTTTTATTACATTAGTACAGCTTAAAACTGATTCAACCGTATCTCCTAATATTTTTCCTACAACTGGGACAAATGTTGATACTGCTGTTTTTGTGGTTTTGGTTGCTAATTGATCTACACCTTTTCCAAGATTGCTTTCCATTGTTAATAGGCATGTGAAAATTGTTAAGAATATGCATAATAACCATATTGATGTTGACTTCATATATTTTGATAATTTATTTAATTGGACTTCGTCTGAAATGTTAGAAATTATACCTAATACAGTTGCTATAATTACTACTGGAATTAAAATTTGATTTATAAAAACTGTTATAATGTTTGTTGAAATTAATATTATTGATTGGATTCCTGTTGATGATGTAATGTTGCCGAGTTGAAATGCTTAGACTCATGAACATTGGTATTAACATATATACAAAACTTGATATTGTTTCTAAGGTTTCTTTTACGCTTTTTAATATATTTGCATATACTTTCATTAATACTGTTATTAAAATTATTATTTGAATAAAATGACCTACTTTACTTGTTTGATTGTTTCCTATGTTTTCGCTTATACTCCTTAACATTCCGCAGATTACAATTATTAATAATATTGATATTACCATTTTCATGGATTCTTTTAATTCTGAACCTAGAATTTTTCCTAATCCTTTTAATATGATATTTCCTGAGGTCTTTCCTTTTATTGCATCTCCGAAAATTTCATTCAAATTTATATTTTTATCTGTTACTTTTTCTATGTCTTGTATTAAAGTATCTACTTGTAAATCTTTGATTTGTTCGTCTACAAGTTCTTCTTGATTTGCTTTTACTTTTTGTGAATTTGTAAAGCATACTAAAAAAAATATTAATATTATAATTAGTTTTTTATCCATTTGCGACTCCTATTTTTACAAAAGATTTAATAATGTTTCTAGAAGTGCTGTTATTATTGGAATTGAAAAACTTAGTATTATTACTTTTCCTCCTAAATCTATTTTAGATGCAATTGCATTTTCACCACTATCTTTACAAATGGCTACCGCAAATTCAGTTAAAATAGATATTCCTGTTATTTTTAATAGTATGTTTATAAATGAATTGTTAATTTTTAATTTGCTTGATAGTTCCATTATTAGATTTATAAATTCTGAAAGCTTGTCTGCTGCAATAAAAAATATTATTATTCCTACAATAATTGAAACATATATCTTAAATTCTGGTTTATATTCTTTTAGTATTCCGGCTATTAAAACTCCGGTAAAGCCTATGCCTATAATTTGAACTATTTCCATATATGTATACTTCCTATAAATTAAATAATGTTCTTACTGTTGAAAATAACTGACTTATCTCATTAATTACAATAGATAGAACAATTACTATTCCTGCAAGTGTTGTCATCATTGCTTGGTCTTCTCTTCCTGCGCGCACCAATACTTGATTTAGTACAGCAACAAGTATTCCAATGGCAGCTATTTTAAATAACAAATTTATATCCATACTATGTATTCCTTTCTGCTTTTTTAAATCAAAACTATTACTAGTCCAATCCCAAATATCATTCCAAGTTTTTTGTACATTGTTTCATTTTTAGCTTTTTCTATTTCAGCTTTTTCAATTTGTCTTTCTAGAAGCTCACTTACAAATTTTATCTGATTAATTTGACCTTCTTTATTTGTTTTTCCTAATAATATTCCAAATTCTTTTAATGCTTCTTTATCTTCTTTCTTTAAGCTTAAATCACATTTTTTCACTTCGTCTTTCCATGCATTTTCTGCACCTTTTTCTTTTATGTTTTCTGCAGTATTTTTAAATAATGAAGCTATTCCATATGATGAGATTTCTGCTACTTCTGTAAATATTTCTTCTAACGGTTGATATGTGTATTTAATTTTGTTTTCAATTATTTTTAGACTATTTTTCAACTCGTCTAATTCTTCTAATCTATAAACATATTTTTTTGAAATTAAGATTCCTATTCTCATAGAGCATATAACAATTCCAATTCCTAAAACTATTTTTAAAATTATATACATTCTCTCCTGTATTCCCTCTTTTCCTTATCCAAAAAATAAACGCCTTTTATTTTCTCTTTCTCATGTGAATCTAAAATAATTATTTTTTCTATAACATAGTATTTCATTAATTCTTGTAATTCTGGATTTATTTTTATATCATTCAATGAGTTTCCATGTGCTGTTAATAATGCCTTTGTTCCTGAACACATTGCGTAATATATCATTTTGCTGTCTTCTATTCCGCCAATCTCATCAACCGCAATTACTTCAGGTGCCATTGATCTTATTAATATTTTTATTCCTAACTTTTTAGGTATATTAGCAATCACATCTGTTCTAAGTCCTAGATCTGTTTGTTCACTTCCTTTATACATCGCAGCAAGTTCATTTCTTTCGTCAACTACTCCAACATTTAATCCTTTATTATATTGATTGCCATTACTTACTTGTCTTATCAAATCTCTTAATAATGTTGTTTTTCCACTTCCAGGGCTTCCAACTATTAATGTGTTTTGAAAGTTTCCATTTTCATATAATCTCTTTATGATGAAATTGCCACACCCTTTTATTTCTCTAGCTATTCTAAAATTCATTCCTGAAACATATGATATATTAGTTATCTTATCATCCTCATTTACTGCATTGCCAACAACTCCAACTCTATGCCCGCCGGCTAATGTTATAAAGCCTTGTGAAATTTGTTTTTCATATGTATATACTGAATTTTCTGTAACTTTTTCTAAAGTTTCTAGTAAATCTTTTATTGTTACTTTATAGCTAACTATTACTTCTTCGTTATTGAATTTAAGTACAATATTTTTATTGCCCCTAAGTCTTATTTCTTCGAGCTTATCTATTTTTTCTAAAACTGCGGGGACATTTAAAACATTATATATATTCTTTGCCAGATATTCTAATATCTCCATTTCTACATCCTTTCTTTTTAGCTTGTACTATATATATATTCAGGGAAAAAAATTTTAGAACTTAAAATAGTAGAATTATATTTTTTCAAATTTCTCATACAAACCATTATGCAAACTCCGAAATATTTGCAAAAATTATAAATATTAATAATGTTTACTTTTGCTCTGAATATATTTATTTCAAGCGAGTTTTTTCACTTATTTCTTATTGACGAATTTTGTAAAATATAGTAATATTATCTTGTATTTTATGGGGAAGTTAGGTGCGAATTATGTATAATGAAAAAAGATTTAAAATAACAATTTTGCTTACTCGAATAAGAAGATATTTATTTATTTTCTTTTTCGTAATTTTAGGTTTAATAGGTGCTTATGTAATTTCTGAGTTCTTAACTGAGATTGTTAAATTATCTCAACAAATTGCATATACTGTTATGATTGTTACTGGCGTTTCTATTTTTTTGATAGGCTTCATTTTAACAAGTAATTTAGAATTTAAGATTCAACAAGTTTATTTGGAAATGAAGATATTAAAAAAATTAAATCTAGTTTCTTTTAAATTAGATAAACTTTTAGAAAGTTCTGGTATTTCAATATCAGACGAAATTTCTAAAGAATTAAAAAATATTAACAAGAGTTTGCCTGTACCTAAAGCTAAAAAACAAAAAAGTACTAAAATTGAGAATAAATAAAAAATGTGGAAATTTAATTCCACATTTTTTCATTATATGAATGTTTTTTCAAAACTTTTATTATATGATTTTTCGTAAAAAAAAACGTAAGTTTCAAAACTTACGTCTTTTTTTTATTCAGCAGGTGTTACTTCTTCATTTGTTGTTATATTCACAGTTGTAATTAGTCTTGACTTGTATATTGCCTTAACTCTATACGTCTTAGTTTCATCAAGATTTCCTTCTATTGCTCTTACTGCTTCTTCATCTTTTCCATCTACCTCAGTATCATCAAGTTTTACTGAAAGAACAGTTTTTTCAGCATTTTCTTGATTCAATTTAATAACTGTTTCTATAAGTTCATTTACGTCAGATGCACTTTTTTCATCACCAACATAAGACTCTATATCTGCATTATATTTTGATTTCTCTTGCTCTGTCATTTCTGTATTTTTGTCATCCGTATTATCATTATTTTTATTTGTAACTTTCTCAAATGCCTTTAATTTAAATTCATCATCAACTTTAGTAAATGTGTATTTGTAATCTTGGACTTGATTTAAATCAACATATTTTGAAATTGAATTATATACATATCCATCAATATCTTGGTTTGCAGTTGTTCTTAATGCATTTTCATAGTCGCTATATGAAAATGCTTTTAATCCTGCATCTTCAGGAAATTCCTTCATTTGGAAATCATAATTTGATAATAATTGACAACCATTTGCATTTATTTCTTCAGAAAAGAATGGTTGTGTAAATATTGGTTTAACATAAATCTCAATCTTATCACTATACTTAACTGCTTTTGTTATTACTTCTGTTACTTCAGGTGGTGTATCTTCTTCTACATCACTTTCTTGAACTTCATAATTTGCAGTTGTTTTATTATACGTATATCCTATTGTTTTGTATTTACCTGTAAAATTAGTATCACTATCATAAAGACTAAAATCCTTGTATTCAATATTTGAATCTTCAAATATTTTATCTGCATATTCCTGAACTTTATCTGTTGATACAGCTTTTACACTACTTTCTGTATTCATATCTGAATTAGTTACTTGAGCCATAGCCAATATTAATTTTAATTCATTTTTTATATTATCGTTATCTTTATCAAATCCACCTGATGCATAAATTGCATATTTTGCAAAAGTCTTTTTATTTCCAGTTAATTTATAAGCATTTGTAATGTCTTGATCACTGTTTATTAAATCTTCTGATGTGATTTCTTCACCTTTTTCATCAACTTTTGTTGTATTTGTTTCTTCTGGGGTTTGATTTACTGCTATATTCTCCGGTTGAGTATTAATTTTGTCTTTGTTTGTTCCTAAAATAATTACACATGTTAATATTATTGCTACAAGTAAAGCAATAAATATTACTAATGCAACTAATGGTATTCCTCTTTTTCTTCTCATAGTTTCTTCTCCTCTTTGGTAATATATTTTCTTATAGATTATATATTTTAATAAAAATTTTTTCAATATGTTACTCAACAATTTTTACAAAGAACTGATTTTAATCCTACATCTAAGTCTATCATTCCACTTTTTGATTTATAATCTAGATCAATCAACTCTTTCAAGATATTTTCAATTTCTTTTGTGCTGAAATATTCAGCTTGTTTTTTATATTTGCTAGTTAAAAACACTTGATTAGGTTTCAATGACAAGGCTTCAACTAAATCTCTTCTTTCTAATAAAGCTAATTTTGTTAAATATAACTTTTTAAAATGATTATATAATGTAATTATTATTTTCTGAAGTGGCTCTTTATTATATATCAAATTTCCTAATACAACTAATGCTTTTTCAGTATTTTTGCTACCTAAATAATCTGTTAAATCAAATATAATCGCTTGAATGTCTTTAATCGCAAGTTTATCTATATCCTCCTTTTGTATTTCTCCATTTTCTCCTGCAAACTCAATTAGCTTTCTTATTTCATTAATTAATGTTTGCATATTTGTTCCAGCTATCTCTATTAAATAATTAAGATTTTGATCTTGTATATTTACCTTATACATTGCACAAATTCTTTTTAACTTATTTTTTATTTCTACTGGTTTTAATGGCTTAGTTTCAATTACTATAGCATTTTTTTCTAATGTTTTATAAAAATCAAATTTGTGAACTGTTTCTTCTATAAATATTATTACACAAGATTCTTCAATTATCTCTAAATTTTCTGTAACGTATTTTTTAAATTTGTCTTTCATTGGAGATTTACAATCTTTCTTAAAAAGATTTGAATTTCTTACTATTATTAATTTCTTTGAATATCCAAATGCTGGAGTTTCTATATCTGCTATCAATGTATCAATATTATTTTCGTCTAATAAAATATAATTTATTCCTAAACTTAGCTCTCCAAATATTTTCTTGATTTTTTTCAAATATTCCTGTTGAACATATTTTTCTTCTCCGTAAAACACATATATTCCATGTAAATTTTGATTTTTTAAATCATTTTCTAACTCTAAAATATTTGTAGACATTTACTTCTCCCTTAAACTTATTTTTCTAGCATTATTTTTATAACTTCTGATACGCTCCAAGCTTGTGCAAATGCACCTTTTGGAAGATATGGTGGTTTAGAATCATATAATTCTGATATAGTTCCAATAGCACCTTCTTTCATTGCTTGAGCAAAAGCTTTTTTATAATTAGAAATAATCTTTTCATATTCTTCTTCTAATTTCTTTTTCTCTATTTTATTTTTTTCATTTTTTATAATTGTTTTATAGCTTTCTACATACAATCCAGCAAGCCATGGCCATGTTATTCCTTGATGATAGCTTGTATCTCTTTTAAATCCGTCACCTTCATAAACTGCAATATATTTTGGATCTTTTTTTGAAAGTGTTGCTAAACCATATTTAGTATATAGTTCTTTACTAACTGTTTTTAGCATTTCTTTTGCTTTTTCATTGCTTAGTATCATTACTGGATATGTTGTAGATAACGCAAATAGTTGATTTGGCCTTATTTCTTTGCTTCCTATTACATCATCTAAACATTTATTTTTCTCATTATAGAATTTTTTATTAAAATTAATTCTTACTTTTTTAGCAAGTTTTTCATATTCATCTTGGACTTTTTTATCATTATATTTTTCTGCAAGATTTGCTACTACTTTTAAAGCATTATACCATAAGCTATTTAATTCTACTGCCTTACCATTTCGTGGTGTCACTGCAAAATTACCTATTTTTGCATCCATCCAAGTTAATTGAGTTTCTGGCGTTCCAGCAGAAACTAGTCCATCTTTATCCATAAAGATATTACTGTCATCTACATTTATTCCTTTTTGAAAACTTTCGATTATATTTTTTAATATTGTATATAAATTACTCTTTACAAAATCATAATCATCTGTATACTCTAAATATTTACTAACTGCTTCAATTAGTAATAGTGAACTATCAACACTATTATAAAGCGGTCTACTGTCATAACCTGAATATCCATTAGGAACTAGTCCATATTTTATATCTTTTGTCATCATTAATAATACTTCTTTTGCTATATCAAATCTTTTGGTTTTTAAAAGAAGTCCTTCAAAAGAAATTAACGTATCCCTTCCCCAATCTAAAAACCATGGAAAACCTGCAATTATTGTATGTAATGAAAATTTAGGCCTGTATGTTACAAAATTATCTGACGCTATTACTAAATCTCTCATTTGTTCTTGATAATTTTTACTTTGTTTTTTATCAATCAAATTACTAGCATCAATTATTTTATCAAGTCTTTCTTTTTCTTTTTGTATTACTATTTTTCCATCTATTTCTTCAATATTTGCTTCTAATCCACATACTATTGTAAATTCTTTTGTTGTATTGGCTTTAATATTTATTTCATATCTACCAGGTACAAATAAATCTTCTTCTGGATAAAATCCTCTTTTTTCCTCTTCTACATAATACATATTTTTAAATGTATCATTTTGATGTTGTATGTATTTTCCCTCTTTTGAGTACAAATATATCGGTAATATTTTATTTCCATCTACAGTTATTCTTATTTTATTTTGCATTATTTTTTGATTAACATTATAATCATGATTTGTATTCATGCAATGAAAATCTCTGTAATTCATTATTGGAGCCACTTTCATTGTTATATCTTTATCAGTATTTTCTACTTTATAATATATACATACAACATTTTTTCCATATACCATAGAAATTTGTTTTTCAATTTTTATTCCATCTTCAGTCTGATAATTAAAAATTGGAATATAAACTTTTTCAAAACTTTCTAACTTTTTGTATCCTTCGGAAATATAATTTTTACAAATATTGCTATACAAAATTTCTTCTTTTTCGTTTATCTCTATGCTTTCGTCAATTTTAGATAAAATAACATATCTTCTTGCTGGTGGCATTAGCGGTGCAATTAACAAACCATGATATTTCCTTGTATTTATTCCTAATACAGATTGGCTAGCAAAACCACCTATTCCATTTGTGATTACCCATTCTTTTGTTATTCCATCTTCTAAACTTAATTGTTTCTTACTTAACTTCATTTGTAAATCTCCTAATATATTTTATTTATTTAGTTTTTGCATTTCATGATATAGTTTTTGATTTTCATTTTTTCTTTTATTAGTTGTTTGAATTGACTCTATTCTCTCACTATATTTGGTATTAAATTTACTTCTTTTTTTATTTTGAGCTCTCTTTGATTTCTCCATCTTTCTTTTTTGCTTTTTGATTTTTTCGTTAACTTTTCTTTCTCTTTTTAACTCATCCTCTAATATAGAATTTATAAGTAAATATTCTGGTGTGCTTTCTTTGTCCCTGAATTTTAAATCATTACATACTAATTCCATTATTGATGAAGCAATTACATCTGAATTGTGTCTTATGTATCCATCTTCAATTTTTGAAAGATTTTTTTGAATAATTCTTATTCCTTTTTTTGTTGCTTTATCTATATCGGGCAATACTATATCTTGTCCTTCTTTATTATACTTTCTTACATACTCAGGAACAATTTCTCCGGTATCTGCCATACAATAATCAATAATTTCTTTTCCAGTATGACTAAATAATGCTTCTAAGTGATCTGATATTGAATAATTATCTGTTTGTCCTGGTTGTGTCATTATGTTAGCTATATATATTTTTATTGCTTTACTATCTTTTATAGCTTTTGCTACATTTTTAACCAATAGATTAGGTAATACATCTGTATATAAACTTCCTGGACCAATTATAATAGCGTCCGCATCTTGAATTGCTTCTAACACTCCAGGTGCTGGTTTACAATTTGAAGGACTTATATAAACTCTTTTAATTTTTGTTACTTTATTATAAGCTACTTCTGGTATTTTTTCTCTAGTCTCAACTATACTTCCATCTTCAAGTTCAGCACATACTGTTATTTCATCTAATGTTGTTGGTAAAACTTGACCTGTTATATTTAATATTTCTGTACTCTTTTTTAATCCTACTGACGTTGATGAAAACATCTCGTTCATTGCTTCTAAATAAATATCACCAAAGTTTAAATTTTTTAATCTTTCATTTGTAAATTTCAAATTAAATAAATTCCTCATTAATTCTTCTTTATCTGACAATGCAATTATACTTTCTTTTATTTCTCCATATGGTAATGATTTTAATTCTCTTCTTGATTCTTTTTCGTCATCACTACTATTAGTATCTGCCATATTTACAATTGCTGTTATATTACTTGTATATTTTTTCAAGCCTTTTATTACTGTGTTTAATCCGTTTCCTCCGCCAATTACAACAACTTTTGGTCCTTCCTCATACATTGTTTTATTAAAAATTAAACCTTTTATATTTAAGTTAGCCTTTTTTCCTTTTTCAGTTGTTGTGTTATTTGCTTCGATTAATATTTCTAAAACTCTTCTTTGCATATATATAAAACCAACAACAATAGCAGTGAACCCTAAAACAAATTCTACAACTATTTGTATTATTTCTTTTGGTCTTAACACTTTTGATTCTAATATATTTGCAAAAGCAAAACATGTTAAGCACACTCCTACTAGTATTAAAAGCATCCATCTTTTTATTTTTGTTCTTGAATTAAACCAACTAAAAAAACCTTTCATTTATTTCTCATCCTTCCTAATGCGTAATTTTATAATACAATTACTTCTAGTTCTAACTCTACTCCAAATTTCTCTTTTACTTTTTCTTTAGTGTATTTAATCAATTTTACAATATCTTTTGCAGTTGCATTTCCTGTATTTACAATAAATCCTGCATGTTTTGTTGAAATTTGTGCTCCGCCTATTGTATATCCTTTTAATCCAGCTTCATCAATTAGTTTTGCTGGTATACAATTTTCTGTTCTTTTAAATATACTTCCTGCATTTGGCATATCAAGAGGTTGTTTATCTTTTCTAGCATCCATCATTTCTTTTCTTTTAGCTTTAATTTCCTCTCTATTTCCTTTTTGAATTTTAAATGTACTTGCTATTATAACCCATTTCTTTTCGAAAAATATACTATGTCTATATGCAAATTTTTGCTCTTCATTTGTTAATTTTCTTATATTATATTTCTCATCTAGTATAACTGTTTCTAATAAAACATCTTTAATTTCAGCTCCATATGCTCCCGCATTCATTTTTACGGCTCCACCAACGGTTCCAGGAATTCCGCCTAAAAACTCATATCCGCTTATTCCATTTCTATATGTAAACTCTGATAATAATGCTACTGGTACTCCTGCACCTACTGCTATTCTGTCTTTTTCTATTTTTAAATGTTTAAAATTTAATTTTACTATTATTCCTCTAAAACCTGTATCTTTAACTATTACATTACTTCCATTTCCAATTATGCATGTTTTTATTCTAAGACTTTTAGCCAATTTCAATACATAAATAAGTTCTTGAACATTTTGAACTTCTACAAAAAAATCTGCCATTCCGCCAACTTTAAAAGAAGTGTGTTTACTCATATTTTCATTCATTAATACTTTATCTTTTGAAATTCCTTTTATTAATTCATCATAAATCATATTTCCTCCTATTTCTCATATGGAACTTTATATTTTAAACCGTTATTCTATCTGCACTATTATAATATTCTCCAGTATAATAGTTTATTATAAATATTTATTTTTAGTTATTTATGTTCGCCTCACTTTTAGCTTTTGCATAATTCTTCTCTCTTTTTAAAGACATGTCTATCATATCATTTTTTTATCTTTTTTACAACATTTTTTCACTAATAATCGCTTTATTTGTAAAGCAAAAATGGGTTATATGTGGGAAGTTTTGGAGAAAATTTCTACAGCAAAAATAAGGCACCGCTAAATAACGGTGCTTATTTTTACATATCATTAATTTTTACATTTCTCTTATGCTCTATTTTCTCCCATTGAGTATTTGGTTTTATTATACATTTTATATTTATAAGTATCCAAGAAGCCATAAATACTGGATAAAGTAAAATTCCCTTCCACATTTTCTTTATTGGTTTCTTTTCGATAAACATAACAAATACTGCTGTTAGTACAGGAACTATGAATGTTGCTACAATGTATTTTATATAGTTGAATATTAATGCTCCTGCTGACATTCCATCAGCTAAAAAGATTACTGTATTAATTGCTAACAATAAAAACGTAACAATCATCATTGGAATTCCCATTAAATAAAGGAAACCATCAAAGTTCATTAATGTTCTATATTCCAAAACACCTTCTGCTAGGTCTTTGGTATAATATTTCATGCATTGAAGATGTCCAACTGTCCATCTTGATCTTTGAGACCAGCTTTGCTTGAATTCAGTTGGTTGCTCATCATATACTATCGCATCTGTTGCCCATCCTAGTTTTCTTCCTTTTGCTATATTCTTAAGTGAGAACTCTATATCTTCTGTTAAAGTTATAGTGTCCCAGCCTGTTGGTTTAATTAAGTTGAAGTCTACCATAAATCCTGTACCATTGATTAATGGTGATAATCCTAAGTTATATCTTGCTAAATGATAGAATCTGTTCATCATCCAATAGAATAATGCATATCCTGCTGAAATCCAGCTATCTGCTGGGTTCTTTATATCTCTGTATCCTTGAACAATTTCTTCGCCTTGGCATAGTTTTTTGTTCATTGCATTTAAGAAGTTTTTATCAACTACATTATCTGCATCGAATACACAGAATGCATCATAATCTGCATTTTCTTTTATTTTTTGATTTAAGAACCATTGCATTGCAAATCCTTTTGTCTTTTTCTTTTCATCAAATCTTTCATACACAATTGCACCTAAATCTTTAGCAATTTGAGCTGTATTGTCTGTACAGTTATCTGCAATTACATATATATCATATAATTCTTTTGGATAATCTAATGCTTGTAAGCTTTCCACTAGAGCACCTATAACAGATGCTTCATTGTGTGCAGGTAAAATCATCATGAATTTGTGTTTTTTATTTTTTATTAATGGTTTTTCTTTAAATTGTATTAGTGCACAAGCACTTATAATTAATTGGTATAACCAGTATATAACTATGATCCATCCAAGTGCTTGTTGAAGTATATAAATATATTTCATATTTTCTACCTCTTTCTTCTTTCCTTATTCTTCTACTTTTTCTTGTTCTGATTTATTTTCTTCTTTTTTCTCTTCTTCTTCACCAAATCTCATTGTAAGATTTATTCTGTCTTGATCATCAATTTCAGTTACTTTTACCATAACCTCTTGTCCAACCTTTAGGAAGTCTTCAACTTTCTCAACTCTTTCTTTTGTTATTTTAGATTTATGAACTAAACCTTCTTTTCCTCCACCTATTGCTACGAAAGCTCCAAATGTCATTATTTTTGTTACTTTGCCTTTATAAATCTTTCCTACTTCAATTTCTCTAGCAATATCTTCTATCATTTCTAATGCTCTATCTCCATTTGCACCTTCTGATGTATATATAAATACTGTTCCGTCTTCTTCGATGTCTATTTTAACACCTGTTTCATCAATAATTTTATTTATCATTTTTCCACCAGGTCCAATTACATCTTTTATTTTATCTACACTAATTTTTGTGTTAATAATTTTTGGAGCATACTTAGAAACATCTGCTCTTGGCTCAGCTATTACTGGTTTCATTATATCATCTAATATATGTTTTCTAGCTTTTCTAGTTCTTTCAAAAGCTTCTGCTATTATATCATATGATAATCCATCAACTTTTATATCTACTTGAATAGCTGTAATTCCTTTTTCTGTTCCACCAACTTTGAAGTCCATATCTCCAAAGAAATCTTCTATTCCTTGGATATCTGTAAGCATTACATAGTTTTTATCATCATTAGGATCTGTTACTAATCCAGTTGAAATACCAGCAACAGGTCTTTTTATTGGAACACCAGCATCCATTAATGCTAATGTACTTCCACAAATACTTGCTTGTGATGTTGAACCATTTGAAGATAATACTTCAGATACGACTCTTATAGCATATGGGAATTCTTCTTTTGATGGTAAAACTGGTACTAATGCTTTTTCAGCTAATGCACCATGTCCAATCTCTCTTCTTCCAGGTCCACGTGATGTTCTTGCTTCACCAACACTATATGGTGGGAAGTTATATTGATGCATATATCTTTTTTCTTGTTCTTCATCTATTCCATCTAACATTTGCTCTTCGCTTATCATTCCAAGTGTTGCTATACTCATTACTTGAGTTTGTCCTCTTGTAAACAAACCGCTACCATGTACTCTTGGTAATAATCCAACTTCGCAAGATAATGGTCTTATTTCATCTAATGCTCTTCCATCAACTCTTTTATGTTCATCAAATATTAAACTTCTAACTGTTTTCTTTTCTAATTTGTGTAATGCTTCTCCAATTTCTTGTCCATGTTCTTCAACAAATTCTTCACCATGTTTTTCAATTAAGAAATTCTTAGCATCTTCTGCTAATTTAGCCATTCTATCGTCTATTACAGTTTTATCCTTATCTTGTACATCAATTTTCATTCTGTCTTTATATTCATTTTCTAATTCTGCATATAATTCTTCATTTACTGCAAATGATTTATATTCAAATTTTGGTTTTCCAATTTCATCTTTCATTTTTTGAATGAAAGCACACATCTTCTTAATTTCAACATGAGCTGTTTTGATAGCTTCAAGCATAACATCATCTGGAACTTCGTTTGCCCCAGCTTCAATCATAGCTATTTTATCAATTGTTCCAGCTACAGTTAAAGTTAAATCTGATTTTTCTCTTTCTGCTTGTGTTGGGTTAATTATTATTTTTCCATCTACTAATCCAACATTAACAGCTGCTGTTGGTCCACCAAATGGTATATCAGATATTGAAAGGGCTGCTGATGCTCCTATCATAGCTGCTACTTCTGGTGAGTTGTCTTGTTCAACTGACATTACAGTTGCTACAACACATACATCATTTCTAAAATCTTTTGGAAATAAAGGTCTAAGTGGTCTATCAATTGCTCTTGATGTTAAAATTGCTTTATCTCCTGGTTTTCCTTCTCTTTTTGTGTAGCTTCCAGGTATTTTTCCAACTGAGTATAGTTTTTCTTCAAAATCTACTGATAATGGGAAAAAGTCTATTCCTTCTTTTGGTTCTTTTGATGCTACTACATTTACTAACACTACTGTGTCTCCGTATCTTACTAATACGCTTCCGTTTGATAAGCCTGCTAATTTTCCTGTTTCAAATGAAATTTTTCTTCCTGCAAGCTCTGTTTCATAATATTTTACCATGTTTCCTCCTTGGGAGATGGTTAGAGATCAGAATTAAAATAGAACGAGCTCTCGTTCGATCTTAATTCTAACATCTAACATCTCCACTAATTTTATAAAAAATAGCGTAGCAAATAGCTACGCTGTTTTTTATTTTCTTAAAGATAACTTTTGAGCTATATCTCTGTATCTTTGAATGTCTTTTTTTGCTAAATAGTTAAGTAAATTTCTTCTTTTACCTACCATTTTTAAAAGTCCTCTTCTTGAATGGTTATCCTTTGGATGAACTTTTAAGTGTTCTGTTAATTCAGAAATTCTTTCTGTTAAAAGAGCTATTTGAACTTCTGGTGAACCAGTATCGTTCTCTTCTCTTTTATAAGTGTTAATTATTTCTTGTTTTCTTTCTTTAGTCATATCGCACTACCTCCTTATTTTTTTATTTGCCAATCACTGAGTAAGAGTAGGTTTTTCTCAAACTAAGTAATGGTAATTTGCATGCAGTAATATTTTACTATATATATTCTGAAAAATCAAGCAAAATCAGCAAAAATCTTTTATTTTCAACTTGTAAATCTTTATTAAATATATTATTATTTTATATATACGTTTTTATGTATTAGATTTTGAGGGGATTGGTTCTATAATATATGAATTATTATGATATTTTGGGTATTTCAAATACTGCAACAAATTCAGAAATAAAAAAAGCATATAAAACTTTGGTAAAAAAATATCATCCTGATGTTTTTGAAGGTGATAAATCTGTTGCTGATTCAAAAATAAAACAACTTAATGAAGCTTATGAAGTATTATCAAATGCTGATGAACGTGCTAAATATGATAAAGCTTTACTTTCTGTTTCAAATGAAAACACTACTTCTAGTAACAATTATTCCAATTCTCAAACTACTGATTATGATGTCTATAAAAAATATGATGATTTATATAAATATGATTACTATAAAAAATACACCACTAATTATTATGGTGTTTCTAGAGATGATTTGCACAATGAAAAATCAAAAACTTTTTATCAAAATAGAAAAGTTCAAGATTCCGACTTTTTTATGGGATCAAGAACAAAATTTGTATTTTTAATATCAATTCTTTTAGTAATATTTTTAGTTATTTTATTAATATTAATCTCTTATTTAAAAACATTGCTAGTAGTTGCTCCAAAAACTACTATTAATTCAATTGAATATTCTGATATTGATAATTCTGATGTTATTACTTTTGGAATGAGCTATGATGAAGTATGTGATATTCTTGGAGCTCCTGACTACATAAAAAGAAAAAGTAATGATTATTATGCTTATTGGGGAAATTCATATATAATTTTTAATTCAAAAAACTTAGCATATGGTTGGAAAAATAATGGCGATTTTATAACAGAAACTGATACCGAACAAAATGTAAACTCTTTATTTGATTTATATAACTTTTAGAAAAAAACAACCTTTAGATAATGAATATCTAAAGGTTACTTCTTTTTATGCCGTTTCTGATGTGTTTCTTTTACGTATTTTCTTTTTATTTGTTTGCTTTGTAAGTGTAACTGGCTTTTTATTTTCATCAATTATTATTTCTGGTTTTTTGTTCTCCAAAACAGTATCTTTTGTTATTATACATTTTGCAATTTTTTTATTGCTTGGTATATCATACATTACATCTCTCATTATTTCTTCAATAATTGAACGTAATCCTCTTGCTCCTGTTTTTCTTTCTATAGCTTTGTCAACTATAACTTCTAATGCTTCTTGATCAAACTCTAGGTCAACTCCGTCTAAAGCAACCAATTTCTTATATTGCTTTACTAGAGCATTCTTAGGTTTTGTAACAATTTCAATTAAAGCCTCTCTTGTCAATTCATCTAATGTTGCTACGATTGGCAATCTTCCAACGAATTCAGGAATCATACCAAATTTCAATAAATCTTGTGGCAAGATTTGTTTATAAATTTCTGATTGGCTTATTTCTTTCTTAGCTTCTACTGTTGTTCCAAATCCTATAGTATTTTTTCCAGTTCTATCTTTGATAATAGACTCAATTCCTTCAAAAGCTCCTCCACAGATAAATAGAATATTTTCTGTATTTATTTGTATAAATTCTTGATGAGGATGTTTTCTACCACCTTGTGGTGGTACAGACGCTTTAGTTCCCTCAATTATTTTCAATAGTGCTTGTTGTACACCTTCACCGCTTACATCACGAGTTATTGAAGGATTCTCAGATTTTCTTGATATCTTATCAATCTCATCAATATATATAATTCCTTTTTCAGCATTTTCTATGTTATAGTCAGCTGCTTGAATTAGTCTAAGTAATATATTTTCGACGTCTTCACCTACATATCCTGCTTCTGTTAATGTTGTTGCATCAGCAATTGCAAATGGAACATTTAAAACTTTGGCAAGAGTTTGGGCTAGTAATGTTTTTCCACATCCTGTTGGACCTAATAATAAAATGTTGCTTTTTTGTATTTCAACATCATTTACTTTATCTAAATTATTTATTCTTTTGTAATGATTATATACGGCTACAGATAAAGTTTTCTTTGCATCTTCTTGCCCTATAACATATTCATCAAGTATTGTTTTTATTTCTTGTGGTGTAGGAATTTTTTCTTCTTCAACTACATCAATTTCTTCATCTTCTTCATAGAATTCATCCTCTATGATTTCTTGACATACATTTATACATTCATCACAAATATATACTCCTGGTCCAGCTATTATTTTCTTAACGTTTTCTTGTGATTTTCCACAAAAAGAGCATTTTACACTTCTAGTATTATTGTTTGGCATTTTTTCACCTCTTTTTATTTTATTTTGAATAATATTATTGTATTCAAATTACATTCTTTTGTCTAATATTCCGTCTATTAATCCATATTCTAAAGCTTCTTGTGCTGTCATATAATTATCTCTTTCAGTATCTCTTTCTATTGTTTCAAGATTTTGTCCTGTTCTTTCGCTTAATAATTTATTCAACTTTTCTCTTGTTTTTACCATGTGATCAGCATGAATTTTAATTTCTGTTGTTTGTCCTGAAAGCCCTCCAGAAATTAATGGTTGATGTATTAAAATTTCTGCATTAGGTGTTGCAAAACGTTTTCCTTTTGCTCCAGATGCTAATAATACAGCTCCCATACTTGCTGCCATTCCTACACATATTGTAGAAACTGGGCATTTAATATAATTAATTGTATCAACTATTGCCATTCCATCAGTAATTGATCCTCCTGGGCTGTTGATGTATAAAGATATTTCTTTATCTGGATCTTCTGATTCTAGGAATAATAATTGAGCTACAACTAAGCTAGCTGATGCACTGTTTACATCTTCTGATAAGAAAATTATTCTATCTTTTAATAATCTTGAAAAGATATCATAAGATCTTTCTCCTTTACTTGTTTGTTCTATAACATATGGTACTAAACTGTTTTCCATCTATTTTCACTTTCCTTTCTTGTATATACTTTATATAATCTCATATACCTTATATTAAATATCATATTTAGTACATAAAAGTCAATTACTTTAGACATCTTTTATGTACATCTTTCTTCCATTTTTCTGCATTTTTCTTGTTTATTTTCTATTTTACATACAAACTAAAAGAATACTCAAACATGTTATGTTCAAGTATTCTCCTAACTTTTACTTTTAATCTTTTGATTATTTTATTTTTGCATTGTCAACTATGAATTTTATAGCTTTTTCTGTTTCAATGCTTGAAGAAACATATTTTTTGAATTCTTCATTTTTCTTTAATTCATCAGCTTCTCTTCCATAAGTTTTAGCTAATTCTTCGATTTTTTCATTTAACTCTTCTTCTGTTACAAGAATTTTAGCATCTTTAGTTACTGCTTCTAATACTAATCTTGTTTTAACAGCAATTTCAGCTTGTGGTTTCATTTCATCTCTGAATGCTTCTTTTGTTTTGTTTAAGATTTTTAAGTATTGATCTAAGTTAACTCCTTGATAAGCTAATCTTCTATCTAAATCATCTGACATAGCATCTATTTCATTTTCAATCATTCCTGATGGAATTTCAACTTTTGCGTTTTCGCAAACAGCTTCTATTGCTTTGTCTTCGATTTCATGTTTTGCTCTGTGTTCATTTTCTTCTTCTAAGTTTTTCTTTATATCAGCTTTTAGTTCACCGATTGTATCGAATTCGCTAACGTCTTTTGCAAAATCATCATCCATTGCTGGTAATTCTTTTGCTTTGATTTCATGTAATTTTACTTTAAATACAGCATCTTTTCCAGCTAAATCTTTTGAAAAATATTCATCTGGGAATTTTACTTTTACATCTTTTTCTTCATCAATTTTCATTCCAACTACTTGGTCTTCAAATCCTTCTATAAAGCTATGGCTTCCTAATTCTAATTCATGGTTTTCAGCTTTTCCTCCATCAAATGCAACTCCATCAATTGATCCTTCGAAATCAATTACTGCTATATCACCCATTTGTGCTGGTCTGTCTTCTACAGTAATTATTCTTGCATTCTTTTCAGCCATATGTCCTAATTCATGTTCGATATCTTTGTCTTCTACTTTATATTCAACTTTCTTTAATTCAATTCCTTTATATTTTCCTAATTCAACTTCAGGTTTTGTTTGAACTAATGCTGTGAATATTAAGTCTTTACCTTTTTCCATTTGAACTATATCAATTTCAGGTTTGCTAACAACTTCTAAATTGTTTTCTTTTATTTCGTTATCATATATTTCTGGAACTACTTCATTGAAAGCATCCTCATAGAACATTTCTACTCCATAATGTTTTTCAGCAATGTTCATTGGAACCTTTCCTTTTCTAAATCCAGGTACGTTAAAATATTTTGCATTTTTCTTAAATACTTTTTCAATTCCATCTGCAAATATTTTGGCATCAATTGTGAATTCAAGTTTTAATTCATTATTGTTTTCTGTTTTTTCTATTTTGATACTCATTTAAATTCCTCCATTTATTTTTTAATAGCTTACTTATTATACCACATAATTCAATAATTGCAAGCTTTTTTAGTCTTCATCTGCTTGTGATTTGATAACTGGGATAAATTGTTTAATAAATTTACCATTTCCTCTTTGCTTTATATATAAATATCCTAGTGTTGAAAAGACTACTGCGCCAACGCAATTAACTATCAAGTCTTTCATTGTATCAATTAATCCAATATCTAATGCTCCATTTTGAATTACTATTTCAGTTTCTTTTCCATCTATTTCACCTTTTATAGTGCTTTGGCTTATATTTTTTATAACAACTGGCTTGTTTTCTTTGTTTTCATTTAATTCAACCGATGACACAGTTGACACTATTCTATCTTTTTGCATATCAGTTTTTGCAAATGTATCCATTCCATATTCAAAGAACTCCCATAGCACTCCTATTGTCATTGAAAAGCAAAATGCTACTAACGCAACGAAAACAGGAGCTAATTTTATTGAGAATTTTTCACTTTGATTAAGAATATCAATTAGTGAAAATCCAATCGCAGCCATAATAAATCCATTAATAGTATGAAGCATTGTGTCCCATTGTTTAAAAATTCCATAGAAATTTTGAATTTCTCCTAAAATCTCTGCTGCAAAAATAAAGAGTAATATTATACTTTCTAAAACTGTTGGTAATTTTATATTTAATTTTTTATCAATTATTGACGGAATCATCAATAAAAATAATGTTAATATGCATAAAAATACGTCATTCCAATTTCTATGTATTCCCTGTAATATCATTGTTATTATTACTAATGTTCTTAAAACAATGTACACAGATAAGTCTCTAACTCTATGTTGTTTTCTTACTTTTCCTTTTTTCATACATTTCCTTGCTATAATATATTTAGGTTTTCAATTGGATTTACCTATAAACCAGTAGTAAATTTAGTATTAGTGATATATTTTATTTAGTAAAGAAAAAAGCATACAGAATTTGTGTGCTTTTTCTTTAGTACTGATATATCAAATTAATTATATTTATTATTAGAACATAATTTTATATATTCTAATTTGTATCATAAATTTAAAAGCCACATAAGTGGCTTTCAAATTATTTTATTTGTTTCATAACTTCTTCAGCAAAGTTTTCTTCTTTTTTCTCGATTCCTTCACCTTTTTCAAGTCTTGCATAAGCAACTAGTTCAGCACCTTTAGATTTGATTAAATCTCCAACTTTAATGCTTGGATCTTTAACAAATTCTTGGTCTAATAAACAAATTTCTCCATAGAATTTACCAATTCTTCCTTGTACCATTTTTTCTGCTATTTCAGCTGGTTTTCCTTCGTTCATAGCTTGAACTTTAAGAATTTCCATTTCTTTAGCAACTTTTTCTTCTGGTACATCTTCTCTTGATAAATATTCTGGTTTAGCTGCTGCTATTTGCATACATACGTCTTTAGCTAATTCTTCTTCACCTTTTTTGAAGTTAACTAATACACCGATTTTTCCATCTCCATGTACATAGCTTTCTATTAATCCTTCAGATTCAAATCTTGTGAATCTTCTGATTGACATATTTTCACCTATAGTAGCAATTTTATTTGTTAATACTTCTTGAACAGTGCTATCTGTATCTAAGTATTTTTGGTTTAATAATTCTTCTACTGTAGCTGGATTTTTTTCAGCAACTTGTCTTGCTATATCTTTTACGAAAGATCTGAATTCTTCGTTTTTAGCAACAAAGTCTGTTTCAGCATTAACTTCAACAACGCTTCCTACTTTTTTATCTTCAGAAACATATGTTGCAACTAATCCTTCTGCTGCTATTCTTGATGATTTTTTAGCAGCTTTTGCAATTCCTCTTTCTCTTAATAATTCAGCTGCTTTTTCCATGTCTCCATCAGTTTCTGTTAAAACTTTTTTGCAGTCCATCATTCCAGCACCTGTTTTTTCTCTTAATTGTTTAACTAAATCTGCAGTAATCATTGATATATCCTCCTTATTATTAAATTATTCTTTAACTTCTTCAGCTTCTTCGTTTGCAACAACTTGTTCCATATCTGTTACTTCTTCTGTTTCTGTTATTTCACTTTCAACGTCAGCTGCTTCTCCTTGTCTTCCTTCGATAACTGCATTAGCCATAACGTCTGTTATTAATTTTACAGCTCTTATAGCATCATCGTTACCTGGGATTGGATAATCAACATCTTCTGGATTACAGTTTGTATCTACTAATCCAACTACTGGTATATTTAATTTTCTAGCTTCTAAGATAGCAATTCTTTCTTTTTTAGGATCAACTACGAACATAACTCCTGGGATTTCTTTCATATCTTTAATTCCACCAAGATTTTTTTCTAGTTTTTCCATTTCAGCTTTTAATCCAATAACTTCTTTTTTAGGTAATACATCGAATGTACCATCTTCAGCCATTGTTTCTAATTCTTTTAATCTTGCCACTCTGCTTTGAATTGTATTGAAGTTTGTAAGCATACCACCTAGCCATCTTTGGTCAACATAGTACATATTGCATTTTATTGCAGCTTCCTTAATACATTCTTGAGCTTGTTTTTTAGTTCCAACAAATAGAACTGTTTTTCCATCTTCAGCTTGTTCTTTTAAGAACTTATAAGCCTCGTCTAATTTTTTTGATGTTTTTTGTAAATCAATAATGTGGATACCATTTCTAGCTTGGAATATGTATTCAGCCATTTTAGGTTCCCATCTTCTAGTTTGATGTCCGAAATGAACACCTGCTTCTAGTAATTGTTTCATTGCAACTACTGCCATTTTAAATTCCTCCTTGTTTTTTATACTTCCGCAAGCCTTAATTTTTAGCATTTAGGGTCACTAGTTTGTACTAGCACAAGCCTAAACTAAACTTGCGTGCTTTTTAACGCTTTGCTATTATATCAGACTTTTTTAGGTTTTGCAATACTTTGAAAGTAAAAACTTAGCTATCTAGCTCCTTTTTAGTTAAATTTAATGCTTCTAAAATTACTTTATCCATATCAAAATATTTATATTGTCCTAATCTTCCTCCAAATATAACTTTATCATCAGTATCTGCTAGTTCCTTATATTTATTATATAAAGTTGTATTTTTCTCATCGTTCATTGTATAATAAGGCTCTTTTCCTTGAACCCATGTATCAGGATATTCTCTTGTAATTATAGTATTTTCCTTAGCTTTACCTTCTGCAACTTGTCCTAATCCAGGTCCATATTCAAAATGTTTATGTTCTATTATCCTTGTATATGGTATTTCATATTCCGTATAATTTACTACTGCATTTCCTTGATAATTTTCAACATTTAATTCTTCTGTTTCAAACCTTAAACTTCTATATTCAAGTTCACCAAATTTATAATTATAATATTTATCTATTGGTCCGGTGAATATTATTTTATCTGCAATATTCTCTAATTCTTCTCTATTATCAAAAAAGTCACAATTTAATCTTACTTCAATTCCATCTAACATCTTTTCAATTATAGGAGTATATCCTCCCATAGGAATTCCTTGATATATATCATTAAAATAATTATTATCATACATAAAACGTACTGGTAATCTTTTTATTATAAAACTAGGTAATTCAGTAGCTCTTTTTCCCCATTGTTTTTCTGTATATCCTTTTACAAGTTTTTCGTATATTGTTTTTCCTATTAAACTAATTGCTTGCTCTTCAAGATTTTTAGGTTCTGCAATTCCTGCTTCTCTCTTTTCTTCTTCAATTTTTGCTTGTGCTTCTTCCGGTGTAAATACTCCCCACAATTTATTAAAAGTATTCATATTAAATGGCATGTTGTATAGCTCTTCTTTATATCTTGCAACAGGTGAATTTGTGTATCTATTAAATTCTGCAAACTCATTTATATATTTCCAAACCTCTTTATTGCTTGTATGGAAAATGTGTGCTCCATATTTATGTACATTTATACCATCTATGTTTTCAGTATAAATATTTCCTCCTACATTTGGTCTTTTATCAATAACAAGACATTTCTTTCCTTTTTTATTTGCTTCATATGCAAATATACTTCCAAATAGGCCAGAGCCTACTATTAAGTAATCATATTTCATATTTATTTTTCTCCCTTTTTATTTTTTATTATTTGTGCTACTTTGGTATATATAAATGTAATAAGTGTAACTATAATCAATTTTACAATTATCAATTTCCATTTTTCTGTAATTCCTATACTATTATATTGGATAATTTGAATTTCCCAAAAATGTGCACAAAGTATATACATTGAATTTTTTCCATACCAACAAAGTACATTAGTTATAACTTTTGATATATCCTCAATTATTTTTGAAATTTTAAATACAATTATTGTTCCACTAATTGCTGTTAAATAGCAAATAAAGCCAAATGGATATTTTCTTATTGCAAGTTCTATATATCCAAATCTTATTCCTATTATATAAATTATTAAAAAACACAATATCATTTTGTAATTATCTAATATTTTTTCTAATAACTTATATTTTTTCATCAAATATCCAACATAATAAAAAATGGTCGAAGCTAATACTATATCAAAACTCCAAGGAAGATATAGTCCTTTTTGGGCTAATAATATTCCTGTCATTGAACATATTAAACATAAATTTCCTTTTATTAAGTCATTATCTTTTTCGACCTTATCTATACCATAAAATATTAATTTGCACAAAGACAAAAATGGAATAAACCACAACACTCCTACTGTTTCTACTTCTTGAAAAAATGTTCTTTTATTTGAATATCCCAAAATTATTTGCTTTAATATTTCTATTATGTTTATATATTTTTTTAATATTATTGCTTTCGTACAATGAACAATTAAAATAGAAACCATATATGGAATTATTAATTTCTTAAATATATTTTTAAATTCTTCCTTTATATTTCGACCTGGTTTAAAAAAAATTCCACTAATAATTATAAATAGTGGCATATGAAAAGAAAAAATAATTACTCTTTTATAACCAGAAACAACATGACCAATAATCATTAGTATAATAGCAATTCCTCTTGCAATATCCAAGTAATCAATACGTTTTTTTACAGTTTTAGTTTGTTCCATTTTTTTCTCCTATTTTTATAAATTTATTTATTATTTCCATTACAAATTTATCTTTTAATAATAATAATATAATAATATATATTATTATTCCCACTCCAACTTGACTAATTGTTGAAACAAGATTACTTTTAATTTTCGTTTCAATAAATAAACATATAATAAACATAATTAATGAAGAAAACATATAGTTTTTAGCACTTTTAAATATTTCTTTAAAATCAAAATCATTTTTCACAAAATGAATTTGTACCAAAGTTACTGTTAATTCTGCTATTACTGTTCCAATTGAAGCACCTATTGCACCATAATTCCATATTAGGCAGATATTCATTATAAAATTTATTATAGCTCCACAAAATACTGAAATAGTATATTCTTTTTGCCTCTTTGTTGGCAATAAATATTGAGTTCCTGTTACATTGCTAATTCCTATTAACAAGATTATTGGACTAATTACACTCATTAATATAGCTACTTTATCATATCCTGGTCCAAAAAACACTGGAACAAAAGCCTTTGAAACAGCAATAATACCAAAAATTAATGGAAATGCTAATGCAAATACTAAATTAAATGATTTATTCATATAATTTTTAACCATATTTCTATCACCTGTTGCAAAAGTATTTGCAATTCTTGGAAGCATTACTGTCCCCATCGATGTAATAACCGCTAAAAGCATTTTAACAATTTTTTGGCCTTGATCATAATATCCAACTTCTGATTTATCACTTATAATTGCTCCTACCATTGTTCTATCGAGTAATGTATATATTTGTATTGCAATTTGCGGTATAAATAACGATATTGTTGGCTTTAAATGTCTAAAAATATTCAGTTCCTTTAATTCTACTTTTCCTAAAAACTTTGGTAAATATAACCATAGTGATCCATTTCCAATTAAAGTTGAAAATACATATATCAAAAAGTATAAATATAAATCATTTTGATTTTTGATAAATATAAATATACACAAAACACTTATTAATTTTATAATAATATTTCTTGTAACTGTCTTTTTAAATTCTTCCAATCCCTGAAAAAACCAACTTATGTCTATACAATTTCCTATAATTTCCAAAGTTAAAATTTTATAATATATTTGATATTGGTTGCCATTTACAAATATAAAGTAGAAAATTAAAACCGAAATAGACATTGTTATTATTCTTAAAATAACTATTTCCCTAAATATTACACTATATTTTTTTTTATTCTTTTGATTATAAGCTATTTCTCTTTGTCCATATAATGCTATCCCTAAAGAACCAAATAATACAAAATATGTTGCTATTGATATTGTATAGCTATATATACCTATATTTTCTGCCCCTAATACTCTAGAAATATATGGTGTAGTTATTAACGGTAATATCAATACCAATATTTGATATAATAAATTATATATATAATTTTTTGTTACTGATTGCTTACTTTTCATAATATCTTTGTTCACTTAACGCGAAATATAAAATTCTCCTTTCTTTTAAATTTTCAATATTATTTATTTCATAATCAATGTATAAATTTTATTTTTTACTAAATACAATTTTGCAAAAGAAAATTTCATACATAATCCAAGATATTGGAATTACAATTAATGCATTTCTAGTAAATGTATTCTCATAAAATTTATTTGAAAAAAATGACAATACTATTGAACTATACATATATCCATACAATAATATTGGTATTGATGGTTTATCTTTTAACTTTACCCTTTTGCAAATTTCATACATATATTGTGCTATCATGGACATAAGTCCTACAAGACATATTTCTCCTGTATATCCAAAATCATAAATATATGGATAAAATGTTGTATAAACATTTCCTAAAGAAAAACCATTTATTCTTCTAAATGGTAGATCTAATTGATAATAATAATTCTCTATACCAAATTTAGGCCCTAACCACCTAATTAGTGAAATAAACGTTTGGCTTCCCCATATTTCATTGTTTTTATTATAATCTTCTTGTAAAAACATATCCAAATTTTTTATTTCAGCTCCACAATATACTGCTAAATAATCCGTCTTTTTCATAGCTACTACTGAAGAACTAGATGATGCTTTTCTCCCTAACAAAGTTCCAACTGTTTGAAATGTATACAACGAAATACTTCCAACAGCAATAATACATATTATTGTTTTTATATTTATAGATTTTCTGAAATTGTTTTTTTTATTATTTAACATAAAGAATATGGCTATAATAGATAATCCCATATTCATAGCTCCCCCTCTACTTCCTGTAGCAAATTCACAAGTCATACTCATTATCACAATAAATATAGATAAAAAATCTATTTTCTTATCTACCAAATAATTGTTTATTATAACATATATAAACCAATATCCTGCTCCTTTAATACTATATCTAAACAAATTTAACAATTTTGGTAATACTACTGGTTCTTGGCTAAATTTTAACATACTATTATATTTATCTAAAGCATCCCCTATATTACCAAAATTTCCATTAGTTATCTTAACTATTGCATAAATTGTATATAAAAATGTAAAAATACAAAATATTAAAAAAAATATTTTTTTTAATGTACCTATTTTTATTTTTTTTATTTCAACCTCTTTAATTGTATCATTTTTTTTATAGAAACATCTAAACCAGCATTGTATTAAAAAAGAAATAATTACAAATTCGAAAACACCTCCAAAAATAACAAAAAAAGTGTTTGAATGTAATCCTAATTTCCATTTTTTTGCATATATAGCTGCCCAAATAGTTGAAAAGCAAAAAGATGCACAAAATGTAACTGATGGCGAAATTATATCTTTTTTATTTAATATAAAACTTGCAATTAGCAATATACACAAGCAAATTAATAATACATATATCATTTTTTTCTCCTACTCTATTATTTTTTATTTTCTTCTTTTAAATACAATAATAATCTTTCATATCCTTGTTTTAAATTATATTTATAATTCCAACCTATATTTTTTAATTTTTTGTTACTTAATATCATTTTATTATTAGGTGCAAATCCAGCATTTTCTTTTGGTATTTCAATTTTGACATTTACTTTTCCATTTCCATATTTATTCGCTAGCCATTTAGCACTTTCCAAAATTGTCATATTAGTCTCATCAGAAACTAAATTATATGCTTCTCCATCTTTTCCATTTAATAAGATATACAATATTCCTATAACTGTATCTGTTGTATAAGAAAAATTAATTATTGTAGAACCTTCCGATTTCAATATTATATCTGTTTCATTTAAGATTGCATCTGCAAAAATTTTGTATACTCTATTTTCTTTTTTACTAACACCAGCTCCAAAAGTTTGGGCTATTCTTGCAATTTTTATAGGTACCTCATATTCTTTATAATAGCAATAACTATATAGTTCACATGTTCTTTTGCTTTGAGAATATGAACTTCTTTCTTTTAATGGATTTATAAATCCTTGATCTTTTTCTTCAACATTTACCGAATCCATATTTCCATACATTTCCATAGATGATAAATATACTGCTGATTTTATTTTGGAAATTCTAGCCTGTTCTAATATTCTTTTTGTTCCTAATATTGAAATATCCATCGTTTCAACTGGATTATTAACAAAAAATTTTGATTTTGTTGGAGATGCACCATGTATAATATAGTCTATTTTTGTATTTCGTGGTATATATTCTTCTACACTTGAAACAATATATGATATATATTTATTTTTTCCAAATATTTTTTCTGCTTCCTCTTTTTTTCTAATTAATAAAACCATATTTAAATTCAAGTTATCTGTAGAATTTTTTATTATTAGTGCCTTTGTCAAAATTGATCCAATTAAACCTGTTGCACCAGTTATTAAAATTGTTTTATTTCTCAATTTTTTCCAGTTTATTAATGATGAATTTATTATATCTTGTAAATCTTCTTTTAAAATAGAATTCATTTTAAATCCCCCAGACTTCTTTATTTTTTCTTTGCTGGATTAACGCCTCAGCAATATAATAATCCTCTGGCGTTGTAATTTTTATATTATCATTACTACATAAAACAATATGTGGATTTTTATATTTTCCATATTTTTTCATTACACTGCAAGAATCTATACATTCTATATCACCATTTTTTAATGATTTTCTCTCTGCTTCAACAATATCATCTAAATAAAATGACTGAGGTGCTCTTGCAACATATGTTTCATCCCTATTCGTTATTTCTTCTACATTTTCATGTGATTTAGAAATGATAGTTGTTTCTCTTTGTTTTAAACATGTTATAGACGTTCCATATTTCTTTACACATTTAATATTATCAATAATTAATTTACTATCTATTATTGGTCTAACACCATCATGAATTAATACAATATCACTATCTGACACACTTATTTCTTTTGCTTTCTCTAACGCATTTATAATAGATTCTTGTCCAGTTCTTCCTCCATTAACAATACCTTTTACCTTTGATATTTTATATTGCTCTATAAGTTTCTTTAAATAATCAATATGAGTATTAACACATGCTATTATAATTGCATCTATTTGCTCTGTATTATTAAATATATTTAATGTATGTATTATTATTGGAATTTCATTAATTTCTAAAAATTGCTTTGGTATACCGTTTGTTTTCATTCTTTTACCCACACCACCAGCAAATATTATAGCTATATTCATCACTTTTTACATAATATTTATATATTATGTTTCCTCCCTCTATATAATTTATTTATATCGATTTTTCATTTTTTGCTTTTTCATTTTTGATATAATTACATATAAAACATAATTATAGTTAGTTTTTCGTAAAATTTTAATTATTCTACTTTGTATTGCCATCTTTTCATAAATAAAACTATTTTTTTCTAAAACATATTTTTCAAATTCTTTAATTTGGTTTAAATTTTCTTTTGTAGAATCTAGCACCATATAAAAGCCTGAAATTGTATTAGAAATATGTCTTACTGAATAATCCAAAATATATCTTTGCTTTTTACTATTCATTTTATTTTTATTATAAAAATCTATTATATCCTTTGATACTTTAACATGGTCTTTATAATGTTTTATATATCCATTTAAACTAACACTCTGTCCTTCATCTCCAAGGCGATAAATATAAAGAGGATAATGTGTTATATATATAGTATTGGCTGTAGCTATTGGATACATTGCATATTGGGTATCTGTATAAAAACATTTTTCTAATAATTTTATTTTACTTTGCTTTAAAAGTTTTGTTTTATAACATAGTGTATACATATTCAAATAATGTTTACTTTCCAATATAATATCTTCAACATTACATTCTTTTTGAATTTCCTTATCAAAAAAATCTTGTAATATATATTCTTTTCTATTTTCGTAAAACTCTTTATAAGGTGTATATACAACATCTGAATCTATATTTCTTAATAATTCTAAGATTTTTTTTAAGCTTTCTGTGTCATACCAATCATCACCATCTAATTGTTTAAAATATTTTCCTCTTGCTATTTCTATGCTTTTATTTATAGTTGAGCCATATCCCCCGTTCTCTTTATGTATTAATCTTATTATATCAGGATATTTTTTTTCATATTCTATAACAATATTAACAGTATTATCTGATCCTCCATCATCCTCTACTAATATTTCTAAGTCTTCTATTTTGTTTATTAATAGTGAATCTAATGTATTTTTTATATATTTTTCTACATTATATGCAGCTATTGATATTGTTAATATTTTTTCCATATTGTTCTCCTATCTCTCTATTCTATATCCTTTATCATTATGTGGTTGTCTTTTTTCTTCTGGTGGTAATACCATATAATTTCCATATAAATTTGATAAATATTTATCATAATTTTTGTAACAAGGGAATTTGCCATCTTCAAAATCCAAATAAATGATTGGCATCATTTCCTCTTTTAACCATATTTCTTTTTTACCATACATTCCATTTAAACCTGCAACATACTTAGCTTTTTCAAATTTTACTTCTTTGCATATATTTTCTAAATGTCTAGATATATTCATACTTCCTATTTTTTTCAAAATCGGTCTAATAATATTTTTTATAATTGCTGCAGTTCTTCCTTTTTGACTTATATTAGGTTTTGATAAACTAATTAATAATAATTTTCTAACAAATTTAATTCTTAAGGTTTGTAATGTAAAAAGAAATTTATTAGAATATACGCCATCCTCAACAAATATTTCTATTCCGATATATGGACAATCTTCTTCTTCAGCATATGTTGTTAACCTCTTTATGTCATGTCTTATATATCTAGCATAATGTCTCGCAAATGTATTATTTCTATTTGAAATTAATTCACGATTTCTTGGTATTTCTAATTCATTTTTTTCATACAATTCCATTAATTTTTCATATTCTGGTCTTATCATATTAAGATCTATGTCGTCATCCCAAGGAATAAAACCATGATGCCTTACAGCACCTAACTGTGTTCCTCCTCCTAATGTATATGATAAATTGTTTTTTTTACAAATTTCATCAAATTCATGAAGCATTTCTAAATTAACTTTTTGCATTTCCTTTAATGATAATAGTTCCATATTTTTCTCCTAAATTTCATCTAAATTTAAAGTTAATCCTTTAAATTTTAATATTCTTTCATAATCTTCTATATAATCAACTTCAGCCCAAAACTTCCCAGCTATATCCTCTACTTTAATTGGTTGATTTTTTGAAAGTTCATATATTACATTTTCCCACCATACACTATGTTGTTGGTTATTTATCATTTCTTCTAATTTAACATTAAATTCAGATATGAATTCTTTGCTAAATTGTCCAATTCCAATATATTCACCTGATATATCATCGTTCTCTAATTCTTTTCCATATTTTAACAATATACCGCCTTTGTATTTAAATTTATAGTCTGCTTCTTCTTTTCTTGAACCATCAGCATACATTATAGGTGAATCTTTTTTTGTTAAAATATAGTCTATTAAGTCTTCTTCTAAAAAAACATCAGCATTCATTATTAAAATATCATCATTGCATATAAAATCTTTTGCAAACCATGCTGATGCAATTGAATTAGTTACATCGAAAAATGGATTATAATAAAATTTTATATTATACTCTTTTAAAGCTTCTTTAATTACATCTGCTCTGTATCCAAGTACCATAGCAATATCAGTAATTCCCTTTTTGTTTAACATTTTTATTGTATATTGAATTAGTTTTTCATCTCCAATATTAACTGTACATTTAGGATTTCCTGAAAGATATCTACTTATTCTAGTACCTCTTCCAGCTGCTAGTAATAAAACTTTCATTATAGTAATCCCCTTTCTCTCATATTTTTAAAAGCATCTATCAATACATCATTGTCTTTTTTAGTCAAATTTCCAATATGCCCTACTCTAAAAACTTTTTCTTTAAGTTCTCCTCCATTTGGACATACCCAAATATTATATTCGTCTTTTAATATTGTAAATATATCATTTGCAGATTTTGTATAAGGATGTATTGATGTCACTGCATTTGACATTGATTCAGAAACATATTCAAATGGAAAATTTTCTTTTTGTATTTTGTCTCTAAAATCTTTTGCTATCGATGCAATCCTTTTATTTTCATATTCTACCCCACCATTATCTTTTATTTCATTTAGTCTTGCGTTTATTTGTAACAATATTCCAACTGCAGGTGTAAATGGTGTTTGTCCTCTTTTTGCGTTATTTAATGCATCCTTTAAATCAAAGTACATTGATTTAACTTGATTTTTTTCTATTCTATTTACAGCCCTTTCAGACAAAACCAATATTGAAATTCCAGGAGGACATGCCAATGCTTTTTGTGAACCTGTAATCATTACATCTGCTCCAATTGATTTCATACTAAATTTATCTGCCAAGAAAGAACTTATACAATCAGTTATTAAAAATAATTTATTTTTTTTGCAAAATTCACTTACCAACTTCATATCATATAATACACCTGTAGATGTTTCATGTACATTTATCAAAAATGCAGTATATCCATTATTATCATACTTGCTTAATATATCTTTAGTTAAATTTTTTCCTGTTTCTAATTTAATTTCATCATGAGGTATATCATATATTTGGCATAATTTTACAAATCTATTGCCAAAACTTCCCCCATTTACTATCAATGCTTTATCATTTTTATTTAAAGTATTCATAACAGATGCTTCCATTGATGCTGTTCCCGAACCAGTTAAAAAAACAACTTTAGATGTATTTTCTGCATCAGTAAATTCTTTCATTAATTTTTCATTTTCAAACATAATATTTGAAAATTCTTGTGTTCTAAAATATGGAATTTGTTGAGCTCCAATATTTCTTACTACTTCATCACTTTGTACAGGCCCTACTGTAAAATTTAACATTTTTCTTTTCCTCCCTCATTTGTTACAATTTCTGCATGATGTTTATTTCTTTCTTCTATTGGTGGTAATTTCATATAATCTCCATAAATCGCAGTCAATACCTGATCATAATCTATTGGTCCACTTATTTGTTTTCCCTCAAATTCATAATCTTTACTCTCTGAAAAGCTTTCCCTTTTAAAAGTTTCTTTGAATCCAAAAGCTGCTAAATAATTAATTATTTCTTTTGAATTAATTTCATATGAATATTTCATTAGTGTTTTATTTAAATTTTCTAAACATATTCTATAATCAATTAATTTTCCTATCCACTTAAATATAGATGCTAATTTTAAAAAGCATTTTCCAACTATACTACGTTTTCTTTTTTGATCTACTAGCTCATCAAATTGTATTATTTGATTTAAATTCCACCAAAAGCTTAATTTTATTTTATGTAAATTTCTTTTTATTCCTTTATCTGGGAATCCATCCAATGGTATTATATCAATCCATGCATATTCCACCCTTGGCTTATTCGCCATATGATTTATTATCTTCATATTATGAGTTATCATTCTTGCCCATGGATATCTATAGTTTTTATTATTTTTATAAGTAACAAGTTCGAATTCATTATTCAATTTTTTTTCTGCCATTTGTAAAAAAAATTCATAATCACTTCTTGGCATTGCCACATCCACATCATCATCCCAAGGAATAAATCCTTTATGTCTTATTGCTCCTAATAATGTTCCGCCTAACATATAATATTTTAAATTATTTTCATTACATACTTTTATAAATTCTTCTAATATTTGTAATTCCTCAAGCTGTAATTTTCTTAAATCATTCTTTTTTTCCATATTAAAAACTCTTTTCATATTTTTTTCCTGTAAATTTAGCTTTCAAAAAAGAAGTACCTTTTTTAAACCAATTTACATTTTGCATATCAATAACCTTAACTTCCTCATACTTTATACCATTTTTATTAATCCACACATCAAGTAAAAGTTCAGAAACCCTTCCATAAAATCTACTATGGAAAGCATCATATTGAGATACATCTACACGTTTTTCAAGTTCAAACAAAATATCAAAAAGCCAACTACAATAATCATTTAATATTTCTTTTTTCATTATGAACATATTAAACATATGAGCAGAAGTTCTTTTATGTAATTTTTTAAATTCATTTAGATATTCAGGATATTTTTCTTCTATTATTTTTCCTGTTTCATCTAATGGTTCTACATACATAGTGTGTTTATAATGATCATATAAATTTTCTATATAGTAATTTCTTTCTTTTGGTAATATTATATCTGTATTTTCTAAAATTTTATCTACTTGTTCTTTTGTTAATAAATTTTTAAATTTATCTTCTTCACTTTTAGGAATTCTTTTGTTTAAGGTAAAATATCTCCTATAGTGACATAGTCCTATATAATCATCATCTAAATTTTTCCATGCCCAATATAATCCTGTAAGCTCACAAAAAAAAGGATTTTTCTCAGATATATTTATGCCATTATCATCTCTTTCAAATCCAATACTTTCCTTTCCTTTATTTCCAACATAAAGTGGTAGATACATATCATCTTTTGGCATTTCATATTTCTTATGCGTTGCAACTATTAGTTTTATATCTTTCACTTTACATTGCTCCTTTATCTCTTTTTATAATATTTTCTATAGTCTTTAATACATATTTGGTATCATTCACAAAATTTTCATTTTGTACATACATAACATCCATTACCATTCTTTCTTCTATAGGAGTTTTACTCCTTCCATTTACTTGCCATGGCCCTGTAAGCCCTGGTTTAGCTTTTATAATTGCATTATAATATTTTTTCATAACTCTTTTTTCTCTTGGTAAATATGGTCTAGGTCCAACTATACTCATATCACCTTTCAATACATTTATAAATTGAGGAAATTCATCTAAACTAGTTTTTCTTAAAAAATTTCCTACTTTAGTTATTCTTGGATCATCCTTTAATTTTCTATATTTTTTAAATTCTTCATTTGCCTTTGGATTATCTAATAAATGTCTTTTTAATTTTTGATCTGCATTTTCAACCATTGAACGAAATTTATACATTTTGAAAGTTTTTCCATCTTTTCCAATTCTTTTTTGTATGTAAAAAATTGGTCCATCGTCGTTCACAATTTTATTTGCTATATATACACCTATTGTTAATGGAATTAATATAATTAATCCAATAATTGATACAAAAATATCTAAAAAGCGCTTAACATATAAATATCTATTTTTCTTTTTACTTTTTTCAATAATATCAAAAATCATAAATGAATTAATTTTTGATACCGCTTCCGGATTTTCCATATTAATTTTTTCCCCCTAAATTTTATAACCACTAAAATTATATTTTTTTCACTGACATTTGTCAACTTTTTTCGCCATAAAGTTAAAGAAAATAAATTAATATTTTTAGGATTTTTTGAATATTTATCGCATTCACGCGTATTATAGCTAATTTATATTACTTTCCAAATAATATAAAAAACATCACTTTAGAATTATCTTTTTATAACCCTAAAAGTGATGCTTCTATTTATTTAGTTTTATATCCTGTTTTCTTTATAATAGAATTACTTGTCGTTTTTATTGATTCAGGCAATGTATAGTCTGGATCATCAAATAGATCTTGGTGTAGTTTTACAACATTTGATTCTAATGTTACTGGTACTCCATACCATCTATCTAAAGTAATTCCTTTAACTTCGTATGGCCATCCGATACTAGTTGATACTTTATAGTTCATCATATCTGGTATCATAGACATAATTGTTTTTTGAGATATATTTGTATACACCTTTGGTAAAATTGCATCTAGAAAATTATTAATTTCCATTACATTCTTAGTCTTTAATTTATTTGCCATTGCTTCAATTACGTTTCTCATTCGTTCTGTTCTTTTATAATCTCCGCCAGCTGTATATCTAATTCTTGAATATGCAACTGCTTGTACACCGTCTAATGTTTGTCTTCCAGCAGATGTTACGTGTTTTGCTGTTTTATGTGTTATTTGTGCTGTAGCATCTATATAGTCATTTATATATTTGATTTCTTCATTTTCGATGTTTATTGTAACTCCACCTAGTTCGTCTACTGCATCTGATACTGAATCAAAATTTACTGTTACAAATTCTGATATGTTTAAGTCTAAATTAGTATTTAGAGTGTTTATTGCAAGTGGTGCTTCGCCATAAGAGTATGCATGTGTTATTTTGTCAAGTCCATGTCCTTGTATGTTTATATATGTATCTCTATAAACAGAAATTAGTCTAACTTCTTTTGTTTCATTATTTATGCTTGCAATTATTATACAATCACTTCTGTTGCCTTTTCCATAATCATCTTCTCTGCTGTCTACTCCGAATATAGCAATATTTCTGTATTTTGCTAGTTTTGTACTTGCTTCGGCTGTTATTCCTAATTGCGATTCATCTAATTGAACTGTATTCATTTTACTCAATTTATTTGTTATGTACATATATGCTAAGCCTATTAATATTGCTAATATTAATATAATTGTTAGTAAAATTGTTCCTAGAACTTTTAACCATCTTCCTTTTTTCTTTTTGTTAGTTTTTGCTTTTCCTTTTTTTACCTTTTTTTCATTTTCAACAAATTCAATTGGTTCTTCTTTCTTTTTTTTGTTATTGTCACATGCATGTTTTCCGCTCATTTTAGCCTCCTACTTTTATAATAATATATTTTTATCCATTATATTGGTCTATGATTTTTATGTTTTATTTTTCATTTGAAATTTTACCATAAATAAATATAAAATAAAACAAATTATTGCAATTTTATGTATTTTTTATTTATATAGTCTAAATTTCATTCCACTTTCTGTAATTCAAATTTTAAATAATCGGCACTAATTAGTTTATATTCAATACCATATAGGTTATAATCTTTAACATTTCCATATGCTTGCTCTCCATGTAAATGTCCATAGTAACATTTTTTAACGTTGTATTTTCCCATAATTTCTGCATATGGATTTTGTTGTTTTGTTTCTGGATTTTCATAAGGTGGATAGTGCATTACAACTATTATTTCTTTTGAATCACCATATTCTTTTTGGATTGCTTCTAATTCCATTTGCAATCTTAATTTTTCTCTTCTTAAAATTTTATTGTCTTCTTCTTTTCCTCCGATTATCCATCCGTGAACACCGGTTATAATTTTGTCTTCAAATTCGTAATAATTATTTTGGATAAAATCAATATTCTCGAATTTGTTTTTCCTTATGAATTTTCTCATTTTGTTAAGTGTTGTCCACCAGTAATCATGATTTCCTTTTAGCAATAATTTTTTGCCAGGTAAGCTATTTAGATATTCAAAATCTTTTTGTGTGTCTTCTAATTTCATTGCCCATGAAAAATCACCTGGTAATAATACTAAGTCCTCTTCTTTTACTTTTCCTTTCCAACTTTTTGCAATTTTTTCTTCGTGTCTTTCCCAATTACTTCCGAAAATATCCATTGGTTTATTTACGCCAAAAGACAAATGCAAGTCGGCTATTACAAAGATTGACATTCTTTTTCTTCTCCTAATTTTAAATTTGGTACTGCGTTTAATGTTAAATCTGATTTTTTCCCTTTTATATAATTATAGTATCCTGCTGATGCTATCATTGCAGCATTGTCTGTGCATAATATTAATTCTGGAAAGTACATTTCTAGTTTATTTTTTTCTGCCATTTTTTCTAATCTATTTCTTATGTAAGAGTTTGCAGATACTCCTCCTGCTAAAACTATCTTTGTTATTCCAGTTTCTTTAATAGCTTTTTTTATGTTATTTTCTAACATGTCCGTTGCTGTTTTTTCAAAGCTTAAACATAAATTTGCTTTGTTTATATTTGGATCTTTGTGGTTCAAATTTATTACTGCTGTTTTTATTCCGCTAAATGAAAAGTCCATATTGTCCATGTGAGCAACAGGTAATTCAATAATTTCTTTACCTTCTTTTGCTAATTTATCAACTTTTGGTCCTCCTGGATATCCTAACCCAACAACTCTTGCGACTTTATCAAAAGCTTCTCCTATAGCATCATCTCTTGTTTTTCCTAGCACTTCAAATTCTGTATAATCTTTTACATACACAATTTGAGTATTGCCTCCAGACATCATCAAGCATAAAAATGGTGGTTTTAAATCTTTATGAGTTATGTAATTTCCTGCAATATGTCCTTCTATATGGTTTACTCCTAATAAAGGTTTGTTAGCTGCAAAGCTTAGCCCTTTTGCATATGAAACTCCTACTAATAGAGCTCCTACTAATCCTGGTCCATATGTTGTGCATATTACGTCAATATCCTCTAATTTCATGTTAGCTTCTTTTAATGCTTGTTTCATAACTTGATTTATTACTTCTGTGTGGCATCTTGAAGCTATTTCTGGAACAACGCCTCCATAGTTTTCATGAATTTTTATTTGTGAATTTATCACATTTGAAAGAACTTCTCTTCCATTTTTCACAACAGCTACTGAGGTTTCATCACAACTTGATTCAATTCCTAATACATATATATCTTTTTCCACTTTCTACTACCTTCTTATATAAATATTGAAAAAATTGCTCTTACAACAAATTCTATTCCATTCATTATTACAGTAATTACAGGTGTTGTTATATATCCTAATATATCTGTTACAAATAGGAATAAAAATATTATAGATATCATTTGCATGTTTTCGCCAATCCATCTTTGAGCTCTATATGGCAAAAATCTTAAAAATATTTTTGAACCATCTAATGGTGGTATTGGTATTAAGTTAAATACTCCAAGTCCAACATTTACAATTATTGCATAGTATATCATTGTAATAACAACATTTGCTACATTTATTGCACTTAATGAGCTTAAAACTCCTGTGCCTGGAACAAATATTATTAAAGCATAAAAAATTATCATTAAAATAAATGCTAATATAAAGTTCATAACAGGTCCAGCTAATGCTACTAATGCTTCTCCTTTTTCTTTTGACATTTTTGAAAAATTATTTGGATTTATTTGTACTGGCTTACCCCAACCCATATGAGCGAAAATTAACAAGAACATTCCTACTGGATCTATATGTTTTAATGGATCTAATGTTAATCTTCCTTGGTTTCTTGGTGTTGGATCACCTAATCTGTCTGCCACAAAAGCATGCGCAAATTCATGGAATGACATTGCTAGAATTACTCCTGGTAATGTTAGTAGTGTCGCTACTAAATTGAATGTTGCTAAATTATATAGCGTTAAAAATAGCAAGATTGCCATTATTATATATACTGTTTTTCTATCTATTTGATACATAATATTCCTTTCCAACCATTTCTGGTTATCTTTAGTTTTCATATGTTGCAATTATAACATATTTTTCAAATTTATCAAATATTTTCTTCGCAAATGAATTTTAAATGCAAGAAAACGTTGTGAGCTTTCTTGCATTATTTTTAATTATATCCCAAGTCATACTTGAAATAATTTTTACACCATATATTCTATTTTATTATTTGGAAAATGTTTTTTCAATTGCTCTTCTAAAAATTCTTTGCCGTCATCTCTTAAGGCTTGTTTGTACATATATTTTCCTTTTCCTCTTCCTTGCATTTTTTCTTTGTCATAAATTTTCATTGCTGTAGGAAATGCTTCTGAATTAATTTTGTCATGTACAAAGCTGTATGTCATAAAAATCACTTCAAAGAACACTTTTGATTTACTTTGTGGCGATAATTTAGATTCTAACTCTTGTATCAACTCTAGATATTTTTCCTTCCAACCATCAATCATTATTACCGGTGCAATAAGTATTCCTACTTGGTAACCCGCTTCGCACAACGAATTTATTGCTTTAATTCTATTTTCTAAACTTGATGTTCCAAGTTCAACTCTGCTTATTATTTCTTTTGGATTTACACTCATCCTAATAGTTACTTTTCCTTGGTGATCAAGTCCTAAAATTGGTTCTACCATTGAAAATTTAGTTGGTAATGTCAAATGCCCTTTTTTAGCATTTTTAAAATTTTCTATTGTCCATACTAAATTATTTGTTATAGTGTTTTCTAATATTAAATCGCTGTTGCTTCCTATTTCAAAGGTTAAATTTTTTTCAGATTTTTCAGCTGTTTTAATTATTTTTTCGAGCATCTTTTCTCTATTTACAAAAAGTCTTAAATATGCACATTTATTGTAATGACACACTAAGTAACAATACATACATGCTGCTGTACATCCTGATGATGTGTATGGTACTAGGAAATCTGAAGTTTTGTGGTTTGGAACAAAATTATGGGTTTTGCGTATTCCGATTATTAAATTTCTTTTCATATTCATAAATTCTGTGTTAGATTTTTTTCGCATTTCTTCTATGTTATTGTGATTTTCTATTTCGTGTTTTGGCACGTCTTTGTATTTCTCCATAAGTTCTTGACCAAGTTTGTAATCTAAAATTTCTTTTTCATAATATATATTTTGGGGTTTGAACATAAAAAAATCATCCTTTCAGTAATATTTTCTCCTTTTTTAATTGAAAATATTTCGGATGATTTTTTATTGTTAAATTTTTTTATAAATATCTTTTATAATCTCATATCTATAATTTATTATTTTTTTGTAAAATTCTTTTCTAATATCTGATATGCTTTGTATTTCGTCAATAAAAGTATTAATTTTATCGATATCTATTTTTTCAAATACTCTTTTGATTGCATTATTACACTCTGTATTTTTCTTATTTCTCATATATGTAATATAATTTATTTTCTTTCCATTTTCTCTTATACAAGAATAATTATTTATTGCTAGATTTTTTATTTCTACATCATTTATTTCTTGAATTTGAGCATCTTCTATCATAGGATTTAAACAAGATCCACAATCGTATATTGGAGAAAATTTTGCTTCTTTGCTTATTGTATTTACTAAAAGTCCCCAATTGCCATTGTGCCTATCTGTATTTCCTATTAGGCAATCAATTATGAACATATCCCAAAATTTTTCTTTTATATTATCTGCAATATTAATTTTGATGTTTGTCAAATTTTTCATTTCATTAATAATTTCAATTATGTCGGATAATTCTGTTTCGATTTTTTTATCAGGATTTGCACTTAATGCTAATGTTTCAAATTCATATAACTTGTTGTTCTCATTTGTAAAATCTTCGCATGCACATACTATTTTTTCTTTTCCATTATACGTATATGTTCCTAGTAGTGTATTTTGTGTTTCAAATCCAACTATTTTAAAAATATTACTTCCAATATATTCTGAAAATGCATTATTTATATATGAGATATTTTTATTTTTTTCTCTTATTGGATCCGGAAATTTTACTAGATATCTTTTATTATTATAAATTAATGTTTTCTTTTTTTCAGAGCCTTTATAATTATTTAATTCTTCTGTGGCTTTTGAAAAATCTATCATATTTTTTCTCCTAATTTAATGGTTTCATTGTTGGGAAGAATAATACATCTCTGATTGATGCTGAGTTTGTTAATAACATTATTAATCTATCTAATCCTATTCCCATTCCTCCTGTTGGTGGTAAACCAATTTCAAGTGCTGTAACGAAATCTTCGTCCATACCTCCAGCTTCTTCATCACCTTTTTCTTTAGCTTCAACTTGTTTTAAGAATCTTTCATATTGGTCGATTGGATCATTTAATTCTGAATATGCATTTCCGTATTCTCTTCCTCCAATAAATAATTCAAATCTTTCAACAAGTCTTGGATCTTCTTTCTTTCTCTTTGTAAGTGGTGAAACCTCAACTGGGTAATCTATAATAAATGTTGGTTGAATTAATGTTTCTTCAACAAAGTTTTCGAAGAATTCATTTATGATATGTCCTCTTGTATTTTTGATTTCTTCATATTCAACACCTTTTTCTTTAGCTATTGCTTGCGCTTCTTCGTCTGTGTTGATTGTGTTGAAGTCAACTCCTGTAACTTCTTTGATTGCATCTATCATTGATATTTTTTTCCAGCCTGGTGCTAAGTTTATTTCGTTTCCATCATATTCAATTGTTGTTTTGCCTAATACATTTTGTGCTACTGTTGATATTAATTGTTCTGCTGTGTGCATCATATCATTGTAATCTTGGTATGCTGCATAAAATTCCATGTTTGTAAATTCTGGGTTGTGTTTTATATCCATTCCTTCATTTCTGAAGTTCTTTCCAATTTCAAATACTCTATCAAATCCACCAACAATTAGTCTTTTTAAATTTAGTTCTGGTGCAATTCTTAGGTACATTTGTAAATCAAGTGTATTATGATGTGTGATAAATGGTCTAGCTGCATCACCTGTTGCTACTGTTGTAAGCATTGGTGTTTCAACTTCCATATATCCATATTCGTCCATAAACTTTCTAATTTCTTTTAATATTTTGCTTCTTAAAATAAATGTATCTTTTACTTCTGGATTTACTATTAAATCAACATATCTTTGTCTGTAACGTAAATCTGTATCTTTTAAACCATGGAATTTCTCTGGTAGTGGTCTTAATGATTTTGATAAAAGTACAACTTCTTTTGCATGTACAGAAATTTCTTCTGTTCTTGTTTTAAATACAAATCCAGATATTCCTATGATGTCTCCTATGTCATAAGTTTTGAATTGTTTGTAGCTTTCTTCTCCTAAATCATTTATGCTAACATAACTTTGGATTTTTTCATCACAGTCTTGTATTGTGCAGAATGAAGCTTTTCCCATTATTCTTTTAGCTATAATTCTTCCTGCAACTTTTACATCCTTTTGCTCAAATTCTTCGTATTTAGCTTTAATTTCTCCAGCTGTATTTGTTCTATCATATTTTGTTACTTCAAAAGGATTTTTTCCAGCTTCTTGTAAATCCTTTAACTTTTCTCTTCTAATTTGTATTAAATGATTCATGTCTAATTCTTCATTTTGTTCTACTACATTGTTATTCTCACTCATGGCAATCTTCCTTTCTTTATTTAATATTTTTTATTATACATTATTTTCAAATTATTGTAAACTTACTTTTTTCTTCTTAATATCCAATTTTCTTGTACTTTAATTGGTAATATTATTTTAACTTTTTGATTTGCTCTTCCTGGGTTTATTGTAGAAATTTCTTCGTCTGTTTCAATATCCCACAATTTTTCTATTTTAAATTTTTCAGTTTCTAATTTTCCTGGAATTATTATTTCCATTTCATCTCCAACTGATAATTTATTTTTTATTTCTAAAATTGTTTTTTCATTTTCTTTTCCAACAACTTTTGCTCCAAATTCATATTCAAGGTTATATTGTTTTCCTTCATATTCTTGAATGTCTTTATTGTTTCTATCGTTAAAGTAGAATGTTGTTAGTCCTCTTGTTTTTGTTTTTTCTAATTCTTTTAAATATTTAGTATAGTCATAATTTTCTGGGTCTTTCATATAATCATCTATTGCATTTCTATATGCATTTACAACTGATGCTAAATAGTATTCTGTTTTTAATCTTCCTTCTATTTTTACGCTATCTACTCCCATTTCTATTATTTCAGGAATTTCTTTTATTAAGCATAAATCTTTTGAGGAAAATATGTATGTTCCGTTTTCGTCATCTTCAACTGGCATTAGGTTGCCTGGATTATTTTTTTCTTCAACATATACGTTGTATGCCCATCTACAACTTTGTGCGCAGTCTCCTAAATTAGCGCTTCTTCCACATAGGAAATCACTTAAGAAACATCTTCCAGAGTATCCAAAGCAAATTGCTCCGTGACAAAATATTTCAACTTCTAAGTCTTTTGGTTTGTTGTCTATTAGTTCTTTTATTTGGTCTTTACTCATTTCTCTTCCTAGTATTACTCTTTTTGCGCCATTATGATACCAAAAGTTTGCTGTATGGTAGCTAATAACATTAGCTTGTGTGCTTATGTGAATATCTACGTCTGGTGCGTATTGTTTTAAAATTTCTATAACTCCACCATCTGATGCTATTATTCCATCTGGTTTTATTTCATTTAACTCTTTTGCTACTTTTATTATTTCATCATATTTTTCATCCCATGCAAATATATTTAATGCAACATAAACTTTCTTTCCGATTTTGTGTGCATACTCTATTGTTTTATTTAATTCATTGTCATCTACACTTACTCTTGTTCTAAGAGATAAGCTTTTTGTTCCCATATATACTGCATCTGCTCCATATAAAAAAGCTATTTTTGCTTTTTCAAAAGATCCTGCTGGAGCTAGCAACTCAATTTTATTCATTTTTCACATTCCTTTCTCTTTAGGTTTGCCGTTTTTCCAATGATTATATAATATATCACAAAATTATCCTAAAATCCAGCTATTTCTAGACATTTTTCTGTAAGATTTTATCATTTTTATATTTTAATATTGATTTAAGTTCTAAAATATTATAATATGTTTATAAAATTAATAAGGAATGGAGTAATTGATATGGAAAAAATATTAGTTTTTGGACATAAAAGTCCTGATACAGATACTATAGCGTCTTCTATTGCTATGGCTTATTTACAAACAAAATTAGGAAAGGTTGCAGTTCCTAAAAGATTAGGTAATATTTCAAAAGAAACTGAATTTGCTTTAAATCACTTTAAAATTGGAGCACCTGAGCTTTTAGATTCTGTTTCTGAAGAAGATACAGTTATTTTAGTTGATCATAATGAACCTGCTCAATCTGTAGATAATATGTTAAATTCAAAAATTTATATGGTTGTTGATCACCATCAAATCTCTGGTTTTCATACATCCGCACCACTTTACTATTATGCAGAGCCAGTAGGTTGTACTTGTACAATTCTTTATAAATTATTTAATGATAACAATGTTGTTATTCCTGCTGATGTTGCTGGTTTAATGCTTAGTGCTATCATTTCTGATACATTACTTTTCAAATCACCAACTTGTACAGAAAAAGATAAAGTTGTTGCTGAGGCTTTAGCTAAAATTTCTAATACAGATATTAATACATATGGTTTAGCAATGTTAAAGGCTGGAACTGATTTATCTTCTTTCTCAGAAGAAGAATTAATCAACTTAGATGGAAAAAAATTTATATTAAAAGATATTGTTCCTGCTAAAGTTGCTCAAGTTAACACAGCTGATATTGATGAGGTTATGCTTAGAAAAGCAAATCTTGAAAAAGCAATGACTGCTGAAATTGAAAAAGAAGGTTTTGAATTATTTATCTTATTAATTACAGATATTATTAATAGTAATTCTCAAGTTATTGTTCTTGGTTCAAAATCAGATATTGTTGAAAGAGCTTATAATGTTAAATTAGTTGATAATACTGCATTTTTACCTGGTGTTGTTTCAAGAAAGAAACAAGTTATTCCAGTAATCACAGCAAATGTTTAGTATGAGTTTTGCCATTTATATAGTTTGAGATATAAAAAAGAGAAGATTTTTCAGAAATCTTCTCTTTTTTATTTTGTCATTCTCTTACTTTTAAAGATGTAAGAAATTTTTAACTTTAACACGCTTGGTCCAATAATTATTTTATTACTCTTGTAATTGCTAAGCCGTCGCCAATTTCTAATATTTCTGATTCAAGTTTTTCATTTTCTGTAATTTCTTGAATGTATTCTCTTAAATGTCTTACTGCTGTACGTTGTTTATGTTTATTATAATCGCTCATTACATATCCTTTGTATAGAATATTATCTGCTAAAATTAGACCGCCATTTTTTATTAATCTAATTGCATTTTCTAAGAATACAGGATATTTTCCTTTTGCTGCATCAATGAAAACTATGTCATATTCTTGACTAATTGTTGGTAATATATCTACTGCATTTCCAACCATTATATTAATTCTGTCTGCTACTCCTATTTTTTCTATATTTTCTTTTGCTTCTTTTGCTCTTTCTTCATCAATTTCAATTGTATCAATTATGCAATCTTCGTCTGTATATTTTGCAAACATTGTAGCTGAATATCCTACCGCTGTTCCTATTTCTAGTATTCTTTTTGTTTTTTCTTCTTTTAAAATCTCTTCTATTTTTTCTAATGTGTCATCCATGATTATTGGAATATGATTTTCTAGTGCTTTTTCTTTTACTATTTTTAATTCTTCTTCGTTAAACATTTTTACTCCTTAATTTTTTCATTATCTCTTAATTGAGTTTGATTTTTTTAATTTATATGCTTTGCTACTTTTTTCTTCACGTATTTATTACAGAAAAAGGGCAATGAGTTTGCTCAAAGCCCTTTTTGCTATAATAGGAAAGTTCTCTGAACTTTTTATTATAGAATTTTTAATTAGTTTTTGTTAGCATTTCTTGCTGCTCTTTCTCTTTCTTTTGAATCTAGTATTTTCTTTCTTAGTCTGATATTTTTTGGTGTTACTTCAACAAGTTCATCATCTTGTATAAATTCGATTGCTTTTTCTAGACTCATTTGAATTGGTGGAACTAATCTTAATGCATCGTCTGAACCTGAAGCTCTTGTGTTTGTTAAGTGTTTTTCTTTACATACATTTATTGCTAAGTCTTCTGATCTTGAATTGATTCCAACTATCATTCCTTCATATACTTCTACACCAGGTCCGATGAATAAATCACCTTTATCTTGTGCATTGTATAATCCATATGTTATTGATTTTCCAGCTTCGAATGCAATTATTGTTCCTCTAACTCTTGAAACGACTTCACCTTTGTATGGTTCATATGAATCAAATATTGAGTTCATTGTTCCATTTCCTTTTGTGTCTGTTAAGAATTCTGTTCTATATCCAATTAATCCTCTTGCTGGAATCTTAAATTCAACTTTAGTATGTCCTGCTTCTGCTGGTTCCATATTAACCATTTCAGCTTTTCTTCTACCAAGTTTTTCGATTACTGTTCCTATGCAATCATCTGGTACGTTTACAACTAATCTTTCGATTGGTTCGCATTTTACACCATCAATTTCTTTTATAATAACTTTTGGTCTTGATACTAATAATTCAAAACCTTCTCTTCTCATTGTTTCAATTAATACAGATAAGTGAAGTTCTCCTCTTCCTGATACTTCAAATGAATCAGGTGAATCTGTTTCAGCTACTCTTAATGAAACGTTTCTATCTAATTCTTTAAATAATCTATCTCTTATATGTCTTGATGTAATAAATTGTCCTTCTCTACCTGCTAAAGGTCCATTGTTTACACTAAATGTCATAGATACTGTAGGTTCATCTATGTCTACAAATGGGATTTTTTCTGGATGATCATAATCGCAAATTGTATCTCCTATGTTAATATCAGCAATACCTGACATACAGATGATATCTCCTGCACCTGCTTCTTCAACTTCAATTCTCTTTAATCCGTCATAAGTATATAATTTAGCAACTCTTGCAGATTCTGTTTTATCATCTTTTTTGCAGATTGTAACTGGCATTCCTAATTTTACAATTCCTCTTTCAACTCTACCAACTGCTATTCTTCCGATATAATCATCATAATCAATGTTAGATACTAACATTTGCATTGGTCCATCTTGATCACATGCTGGAGCTTTAATTGTATTTACGATTGTTTCAAATAGACATTCTAAGTTTTCCCCTGGCTTACTTAAATCCATTGTTGCTGTTCCTTGTTTTCCAGAAGCGTATACAACTGGGAAATCTAATTGATCGTCGTTTGCATCTAATTCAATGAATAAATCTAATACTTCATCAACAACTTTTTCTGGTCTTGCTCCAGGTCTATCTATTTTGTTTATAACTACTATTGGTTTTAAGTTTAATGCTAAAGATTTTTTCAAAACTTCTCTTGTTTGTGGCATTGCTCCTTCAAAAGCATCTACCAATAAAACAACTCCATCAACCATTTTTAGAACACGTTCAACTTCTCCACCGAAGTCAGCATGTCCTGGTGTGTCAACAATGTTTATTTTGATATCTTTATAATGAACTGCTGTGTTTTTTGAAAGAATTGTTATTCCTCTTTCTTTTTCCAAATCGTTAGAGTCCATTACTCTTTCAGCTACTTGTTCGTTTGCTCTAAATATTCCACTTTGTCTAAGCATTGCGTCCACTAGTGTTGTTTTTCCGTGATCAACGTGAGCTATAATTGCTACATTTCTAATTTTCTCATTATTCATTTTAATTCCCTACCTTATTTCTAACACGTGATTAGGGCGTAGATTCTACGCCCTCTCTAAATTTCTACAATATTATATTACGTTTACTTGCTTTTGTCAACACATCAATACTTTTCTCATCATCATGTCAATACTTTCCATATTTACTACACAGATATTTTTACATCGTTATGTCAATACTTTTCATATTTGCTTTTACTTTAGCATATATATGATTATATATGTATTTTTGCAAATGAAAAGCTTCGTCTTGCTTGTGGTCAAACTTTTTTCTAATGTGTAAGCACGCGGTTTTAATTTGTTTTGGTAAGACTTAGTTTTTGTTTGCAATACTAGGAGGTTTTATGTGCGGTTTTTGTGGAATTGTAAATTACAAAAAAGATATTTCAAATGACTATCATATTATTCAAGATATGATTAATACTCTGTCTTCTCGTGGTCCTGATGAGGACGGAACTTATATGGGAACTTGTGTTAACTTTGGGCATAAAAGACTTATTGTTATTGATCCTGAAAATGGTAAGCAACCTATGAGTTTTAAATTTCAAAATTCTATTTACACAATTGTGTATAATGGGCAAATTTATAATACTAAAGAATTAAAAGATGTTTTATTAGAAAATGGCTTTTATTTTGATGGACATTGCGATACAGAAATTTTGCTTAAGTCATATATTCATTTTGGATATGATGTTGTTAATCATTTAAATGGTATTTTTTCATTTGCCATTTGGGATTCTTCCAAAAAAGAATTGTTTATGGCTCGTGATCATTTTGGAATAAAACCATTTTTCTATACTTTCAAAAATAATAATTTTGTTTTTGGATCTGAAATTAAAGCTTTGCTTAAACACCCAGATATTTCAGCTATCGTTGATGATTATGGTGTTTGTGAATTATTTGGAATTGGTCCAGCACATACACCTGGACTAACTCCTTTTAAAGATATTTATGAATTAAAACCTGGTTATTTTGCGGTGTTTGATATTAATGGCTTTAAAATGGAGCAATATTTCAAATTAAAAACTGAGCCTCATACTGATACTTTTGATGAAACTTGTGAAAAAATTAACTTTTATCTTGATGACTCTATTGGAAGGCAATTGGTGTCTGATGTTCCTTTAGGTATGATGCTTTCAGGCGGTTTGGATTCTAGTATCATTACTGCATATGCTAGCAAATATTTTAAAGATACTCCTGAAAAATTTAAAACTTTTTCTGTTGATTATGTTGATAACGATATTAATTTTAAGAAAAACGACTTTCAACCGAACTCTGACAATGAGTTTATAAACCTTATGGTTGATACTTTTAAATGTAATCATTCTTATATAACCCTTGATACACCTGAGTTGGCTGAAGCTTTAATGAATGCCATGATAGCTCGTGATATGCCTGGAATGGCTGATGTTGATTCGTCTTTTTATCTTTTCTGTAAAGAAATAAAAAAAGATGTAAGTGTTGTTCTATCTGGAGAATGTTCAGACGAAATATTTGCAGGGTATCCATGGTTTTTCCGTGAAGATGCCTTAAATAGCAATACATTTCCTTGGTCAATTGCATTAGATGAGAGACAAAAAATACTAAATACTGATGTTGCTAAAAAAATAAATTTGAAAGATTATATAGATTGCAGATATCATCAGTCTCTTGATCAAATTGAGTTTTTGGAAAATGATTCTGCTGAGACAGTCGAGAAAAGAAAAATCACTCATTTAACATTGAATTGGTGGATGCAAACATTGCTTGATAGAACTGATAGGATGTCGATGGCTTCTGGATTAGAGGTTAGAGTTCCATTTTGTGATCATAGATTAGTTCAATATATGTGGAATGTTCCTTGGGAGATGAAAGCTTTGAATGGCAGGGAAAAAGGCTTGTTAAGATATGTTGTAAAGGATTTGCTTCCTAAAGAAATTGTTGAAAGAAAGAAAAGTCCTTATCCAAAAACATATAATCCAACTTATCTAAATGCTGTGAAATCCATATTGACTGATATTTTAAATAATCCTAATGCTCCAATTAAAAATATTTTAAATGAATCATATATCAGAGAAATTTTAGAAACTAATGGTAGTGCTTTTTCAAGGCCTTGGTTTGGTCAGCTTATGACTGGTCCACAGCTTATTGCTTATTTATGCCAAGTTGACATGTGGCTTGAGGAGTATAATCCTAAGATTGAAATTTAAGTAAAAATAGAGGTTCTGTGAAGAATCTCTATTTTATATTAGAAAATTTATGCAAATTTTATTGTGTTTTGACTTCTTCAACACAACTTATCTTTTCTATGTATTCCATTAATTTTTTCTATGTCATTTCTAAATTTTCATTACAAAAATGCAGTTTATTTATAACATCTTGTCCTATATGTTTATTTGCAATTTTCACAGCTTTTTCATAATTCATTATTTGATATTCAAAGTGTGCATCTACACCATATAATACCTTCAATTTTTTATATTCTGAAGCTATTTTCCAAAATTCTTTACATGGATATACAATATTTTCTCTTCTCCCTATTATACATTCATTGGGATGAGATAAATTAATTTCTATTGGTATTTCATATTTTTCTGCTGTACTACAAATTATATGTGCAACTTTTTTATCTACTTCTGTGTAGTTTTCCCTACTTAACAAATATACATCTGGATGCGCTATTATATCTGGTATATTCTTTTCAATTGCTGTTTTTATATACTCTGCATATTTTAAGACATCTTCATCAGTAAATTTTTGTTTTCTCAAAAATTTCAGTTCATTGTTCTCATCATATATAAAGTGTTGTCCTAGAATTATCTTATCTGTTTCATTTTTAAGTTCAAACAAGTTTTCTTCTTGTCCTGGTAAATACTCAACCTCAAATCCTGTTTCTATTTCTATTTTGTTTTTATACTTTTCTTTTAGGGACTTTATGCTATGTAAGTACTCATCTTTCTCCTTATACTCCATTCTCATATTTTCTCTAAAATCTATTCTTTCCTTTTGAGGACAATGATCTGTAAAAGCTACCTTGGTAAAACCCTTCTTTATAAATAATTTCACAAAATCTTCATCTGTCATATTATTGTCAGCATGTCCACATCTTCTGGTATGTGTATGATAATTAAATTTTTGCATAAATTCTTTATTATTCATTTTCATTTTCCTAACTTATATTATCTACATGTATTGCTACATAACCTAATTTCTTAAACAAATCGTTATATAGTTCTTTGTTGTCAATTACTATTATTACTTGCTTTCCCCTAATAGTATAAATTAAATTTTTAATATTTTCTATTTTAAAAGCCAATTGGCTAAATCATATATTTGAATGCCTTCGTACTGATAATCATCATGTCTAGTTCTTGCAATTAGTATCTTTGGATATGCATCTTTTATTTTTAGTAATGGTCTTACTTCTCTCTCAAAAGTTTTATCGTCACTTATGTTATCAGAAACTTGAACATATATTTTTTCATTCATTTTCATTGCAACAAAATCTACTTCAGCATTGTAGAGTTCTCCAACATAAATTTCATACCCTCTCCTTAATAATTCAATTGCAACTATATTTTCGTATATTCTTCCATAATTCATATTTTTAGTTCCAAGTTTTGCATATTTAAAAGTTTGATCTACCAAATAATATTTATCCACAGATGACAAGTATCTTTTTCCTTGAATATCATATCTTCTTATTTTATAAAAAGCAAAAGCATCACACAAATAATTTATATAGTTAGCTATTGTTTTATCATTAGTATTTATACTTGCTTGATTTAAAATATTTGCAATTTTTCTATACGAAGTTAAATTTGAAACATTATCCATCATAAATTCAGTTAAACTATCCATTAGTCCAATATTTTGAATATTATATTTTTGTTGTATATCTCTAACAATTAAAGCATTATACACATCGTTTATATAATTATATTTTTTATTCACATCATTATAAATATATGAGCCAGCCATTCCTCCTTCAAGAACATATTTTTCAAAAGCATCTTGTACATTCTCATAATTAAAGTATTTCATAAATTCTTTAAAAGAAAATGGGTATACTTGTATTTCATATGTTCTACCTGTAAATAATGTTGCTAAATCACTACTTAATAAAAAAGCATTTGAACCAGTTATATATATATCATATTTTTCTTCTGCATGTAAACTATTTATTGTTCTTTCAAATTCTTTACACATTTGAACTTCATCTATTAATACAAAATTATTTTTTCCTACTATATAATGTTTCTCTATATAATTATTTAAAGATATATAATCTCTTAAATTATCAAATTTGACTAAATTAAAATTAATATCAATTATATTATAATCCTTTATATTTTCTATAATGTAGTTTTTAAACATTTCCAATAGTTTTGACTTTCCGCTACGTCTAACACCTGTTATAACCTTAATGTCTGGTGTTCCTATGACTTCTATTAATTCTTTTAAATATTCTCTCTTTATTAATTTCATAATGATTATTCACCTCATATATATTATATCATTCATTTCGCAAAAAGTTAATATTTGTTTTTTTGCGAAAGCGGCTATTATTTTAATAAAACTATTATTTGCTCTATTGGCATATAAATGATAAGTAAGCCTAATATTTCAAATATTGTTGCAATTACAATTGCCCAGATATCTGTATCATTTCTTCTAGCAATGATAATTGTCATTGCTAGAGTTGTTACACATATTATTCCTATTAATTTTAAAATAAATACTTCCATTATTATTCCTCTTTTCTTTTGCTTTACTTTGTTTGACACATCCTCGGAGTATTTTCAAAATTATATTATCATTTATTTTTAATAAATTCAATAATTCTATTTTAATTAAAAAAATATTATATTGGATTTTTTAAGTGACGCACAGTTTGAAAGTTTTTACCTAACGTTTAAACGAAGTTTAAGGAGTGGTAAAATCTTTTAGCAAGGAACTAAAAAATCAATATAATATTTTTTGATAGTAATCTAAAATTAATAAATCCTGATTGTCAAAAGATTGACAATCAGGATTTATCGTTTTAAGGATTAAATTATTTCTTGCTAACTTAAATATCCAAAGTAAATATCATTTGGATACTCATTGCATTGCTCACACATCTCATTGAACCTTTCCTGATTTATGAACAGTTCATACTCCGACTTCATGCTTTGAAGCTTTTTCTCATATGCTTCAACATTTAGCCTAGCATTTTCTTCTGTTAACATACATAAGATTAAGTCATCTAAGCTGTCTTCATTCTCATTATTAAGAAGAATGCTTATTGCTCCATTGATTGCATATACCATCAGGTTTATTCTGAGCTGAAATTCTACCAGTACAAGTTGATCTGGATTCTGTCCACTTTCTTGTGCGAACTTTCTTACTTCTTCAATAAGTTCCTCTGTCCGCTTTTTCTGAGATTTCAAAACTGCATTTAATTTTTTTGCAATTTTCTCTTTGGCAAATCTTTTTTCTAGCAATTCAACTGTCATTTGAACTTCTGCTGCATTAACAATTGCCATAGTTAGCACCTCCTTATGCTATGTAAATGTATACGTTACATATCCATATTATATTATCTTCGTGCTTTTATGTCAATTTCACTTGCTATATATTCTTCATTTCCGTTTTCAAATTTATTACATTTTGTAATGTTTTATCAAATTCTTCTACTTGATTTTGAGCAAATTCAGGCAATAAATTTTGAGTATAACAATAATATACCCCACCTATTATTAATGCTGCAACTACTACCATAAAAATCAATTTATTAAATATTACTTGAAATATATTTTTCTTGATTTTTACTTTTTGTTTTTTCTTTTTTGGAGCTTCTTCTTTCTTTTTAAATTCTGCTGGCTTCTCTTCTGGCTCTGGTTCTGGCTTTTTATCAATTATTTCTAATTCTATGCCTTCTTCTTTAGCTTTTCGAATTGCTTCCTCTTTCTCAGCTTCTTTTATTTCTTCTTTCCTTTTTAATTCTTCCTTTTTTCTGATTTCTTCTAATTTTTTTCTGTCCTCAATTTCTTTTTTTCTTGCTTCTTCTTCTTTTTGCTTCTTTTCATTCTCTTCAGCTATTCTTGCTTTTTCTTCTTCAATATTAACTCCACATTTTGTACAGAATTTAGCTCCATCTGCGATTTCTTCATTACATTTTGGGCATTTCATTTTCGGACCCTCCTATTTTAATTTTTCTTTTATCTTTACTATAGTATTTAATGCATCAATTGGTGTTAACTCATTTATGTCGATTTTGTCTAATTCAGATGCTATATCTGCTAATTTGTAGTTATACATATCTAATTGTCCAGATACTTGCTTTTTCATTTCTTTTTCTTCTTTTTGCTCTTTAATTCTAACCTTTTTTTCTAAAGTTTTCAATATCTCATTTGCTCTTGTTAACATTTTTTTAGGAGCTCCTGCTAGTTTAGCTACATGAATACCATAACTTTCGTCTGTTCCGCCTGGTATAATTTTTCTTAAGAAAATTACATCTTCGCCTTTTTCTTTTACTGCTATTTGATAATTTCTTACTCCTTCTAGTTTTTCTTCTAATGAAGTTAATTCGTGATAATGTGTTGCAAATAATGTTTTACATCCAATATTATTTGTGTCCGCAATATATTCGGCAACTGCCCATGCTATTGCTAGTCCATCATATGTTGATGTTCCTCTTCCTATTTCATCTAATATTACCAAGCTATTTTTAGTTGCATTTTTCAATATATTTGCAACTTCTGACATCTCAACCATAAAAGTACTTTGCCCCATACTTAAATCGTCTGATGCTCCAACTCTTGTGAAAATTTTATCAACTACTCCAATTTTAGCTGAACTTGCTGGTACAAAACTTCCTATTTGAGCCATCAATGTTATTAATGCTACTTGTCTCATATACGTTGATTTTCCAGCCATATTGGGTCCTGTTATAATTGATAATCTATCATCTCTTCTATTTAAATATGTGTCATTTTCAACAAATGATCCGCCATCTATCATTCTTTCAATTACTGGATGACGGCCATCTTTTATTAAAATCTCATCTTCATCATCTACTGTTGGCATACAATATTCATAATCTTCAGCTACTGTTGCAAAGTCGTTTAACACATCTACTATGGCAACAACTGTTGCTGATTTTTGTAATCTTTCAATTTGTGATGATATTTTTGTTCTTATCTTAACAAATTCTTCATATTCTAATGTTATTATTCTTTCTTCTGCACCTAATACTTTGTCTTCAATTGATTTTAGCTCTTCAGTTATAAATCTTTCTGCTCCTGTTAATGTCTGCTTTCTTATATATCTATCTGTTGGTACCTGTTTTAAAAATGATTTAGTTACCTCTATGTAGTATCCAAAAACTTTTGTATATCCTACTTTTAAATTTTTAATTCCTGTTAATTCTCTTTCTTTTGCTTCAATGTTTACAAGCCAGCTTTTTCCTTCTATTGCTGCTCTTTTACATTCGTCAATTTCTTCATCATATCCTGTTTTGATTATTCCACCTTCTTTTATAGTTATTGGTGGATCTTCAACAATTGATTTTTCAATTAATTCTGTAATATCTTTTAGTTCATCAAGTTCTGCATACATTTCTCTTAGCATTGGTGATTCAGTTTGACTTAATTCTTGTTTTAATTCTGGTAATTTGCTTAATGAATTTTTCAAAGATATTAAATCTCTTGCATTTGCATTTCCATATGAAATTCTTCCTGCAAGTCTTTCAATATCATATACTTTATTTAATGTTTCTATGATATCTCCTCTTAGAATCATGTTTTCTTTCAACTCTTTTACAGCTTCAAGTCTTTCATTTATTTCTTTTACATCAACTAATGGATCATTAATCCATCTTCTTAACATTCTTCCACCCATTGATGTTGATGTTTTATCTAATACCCATAAAAGTGTTCCTTTTTTAGATTTATCTCTCATTCTATCTGTTAATTCTAAGTTTCTTCTAGCATTTACATCTAAAGCCATGTATTTAGTTGTTCTATATAATTCAATTGTGTTAATATGATCTAATTTTATTTTTTGTGTTGCACTCAAATAAGCTGTTAATCCATTTATTGCTGTAACTGCAAATAAATTATCTTTTAGATTTTTTCCAGTTTCATTTTTAAATGTATACATTTTTTCTAAAAAGTCTGTTTCTTCTGAAAAACTTTCTTCCTCAGTATTTGATATACATACATCTATTCTGTCTTTTATTCTTGAAATCTCTTTTTCAGATTCATACATCATTCTATTTGTTATTATTTCAACTGGCATAAATCTTGCAATTTCGTCTAATAATTTTTCAAAATTATTTTCTTCTGTTATTTGCGTTGCTAAGAAATCTCCTGTACTTACATCACATACAGCTACTCCATAGAACAATCCTTTTTTTACTATTGACATTATAAAGTTGTTTTTCTTTTCATCTAATAAATTGCTTTCTATTACTGTTCCGGGCGTAACAACTCTTATTACATCTCTTTTTACTATTCCTTTTGCTGTTTTAGGATCTTCTAGTTGTTCACATATAGCTACTTTATATCCTTTTGATATTAGTTTTGCTATATACATGTCTGCTGCATGGAATGGTACTCCACACATTGGGGCTCTTTCTTCTAGTCCACATGCTCTTCCTGTTAGTGTTATTTCTAGTTCTCTTGATGCTGTTATTGCATCGTCAAAGAACATTTCATAGAAGTCTCCTAGTCTGTAAAATAGTATGCAGTCTTTGTATTCTTCTTTTTTTTCCATGTAGTGTTGCATCATGGGTGATAGTTCTGCCATGTTTTTTCCTCCTTGCGTTGAAAAATAATTACAATTTTTTTCAACCTTACTCATTTATTGATATATCATAGAATTTAATCTAGTTCTCCTGTCAAGTACCACTTATGTTCTTCTGTAATTTTGATGTTTATCATTTTTCCAATTAGTTCTTCATTTCCTTTAAAGTTTACAACTTTGTTTGTGTCTGTTCTTCCTGTTAGTGTTTCTTTGTCGTTTTTGCTGTATCCGTCTACTAGGATTTTTTGTGTTGTTCCTATATATTTTTGATTGTTTTCTGAAACTCTGCTGTCAAATAACTCTTTTAATCTATCAAATCTTTTATGTTTTATTTCTTCTGGTATTTGGTTTTCCATCTTGTCTGCAACTGTTCCTTCTCTTCTTGAATATATGAACATAAATACTTGTTCATAGTTTACTTTTCTAACTACATCTAGTGTGTCTTCGAAGTCTTCTTCTGTTTCTCCTGGGAAACCTACTATTATATCTGTTGATAATACTACATCAGGTATTCTTGTTTTTATTTTATCAACAAGTTCTAAATATTGCTCTTTTGTGTATTTCCTATTCATCTTTTTCAATACAGCTGAGCTACCTGATTGCAATGGTAAGTGTAGTACTCTTGCTATTTTAGAATTATTAGCAATTGCTTCAATAACATCGTCTGTAAAATCTTTTGGATGTGGTGAGATAAATCTAACTCTTTCTATTCCATCTATTTTACATACATCATTTAACAAGTTTGCAAATTTATAATTTTCTCTTCCATTATATGAATTTACATTTTGGCCTAATAAAGTAATTTCTTTATATCCTTCTTTTGCAAGCATTTCTACTTCTTCAAGAATTTTTTCAGGCTCTCTACTTCTTTCTCTTCCTCTAACATAAGGAACTATGCAGTATGAGCAAAAATTATTACAACCATACATTATTGTAACTGAAGCTTTAAAGTTATCATTTCTTTTGATTGGTAAATCTTCTATTACTTCGCCATCTATATCTATTACGTCTCTTACTTTCTTTCCGTTTTCCAATACTTTTTTCAAATCTTCTTCAAATTTGTGTAATGTATGTGTTCCAAAAACAATATCTGTATAATTATAGCTTTTCTTGATTTTTTCAAGCATTGCAGGTTCTTGCATCATGCATCCACCTATTGCTATAATTGTTCCTTTTTCTTCTTTTTGCTTTTTTAATTCTCCCAATTTTCCGAATAATCTTTCTTCTGCATTTTCTCTAACACAGCAAGTATTGTATATTACTAAATCCGCTTCTTCTAATTTTTCTGTTTTTTCGAATCCCATACCTTCAACGATTCCAGCTAATTTTTCTGAATCATTTTCATTTAATTGGCATCCCATTGTTGTAATATAATATTTCATATTTATAATCCAATCCTTTCTATTGCTCCTTATGATATAATTCTGGATATTCAAATTCTTGACCATTTGCAGTTATTTGTGCTGAAATAAAATGATTAATGTTTATATTATCTCCTTGGCAAAAATATTTATATCTACTTTCTTTACTTAATTCTCCATTGTTCAAAATTATTGGATCATCCCATGTAACATCAACTGCATACCAAATCTCATTAATTTTGACATAATTCCACATATGATTTTCTCTTTTTTCTTCTGAATTGATTGCTTCCCCTGATACTAAAATACAAGGTATGTCTAATTTATCCAATAAGTATTTAAAGCTTTTTGCATATCCTTCACATACAACATCTTCACTAATTAAGGCTCCATATATGTTTCTAGTATTAGGCTTTGAATATGTAACATCATATTTAATATTATCAATCAACCAATTGTGAATATATTGTATTTTTTGATAATTACTTCCTTGTGCACCTTGAAGTATTTCATCTGCTTTTTTCTCTAATTCTTCTATCTGTATGTTTATATCATCTTTTGTAATCGATTCATCTAAATAATTTTCTTCATTTTCATTACATGCTAAATACACTTTATAACTTACATCTCTCCATCGAGTGTAGGTTATTGTTTTTAATATCATTTTAGAAAAATCAACATAATAAAATTCTACATCATCATATCTCAATGCATCTACTGCATTTTGATACTCATTGCTTAATATATTTAATCCGTCGCTTTTTCGTAATAAATTATCAAATTCATTTTTAGTAAACTCAATTTGTTCTGTACCACTTTTTAAGTTCTCTTTATTTTCAATAAGTTTATCATAAATTATCTTGGCTATATTGTCTAATTGATTATAGTAAAACTTATCTTCTTTGCCATTGGATTGGCTTAAATTCTCATTGCTTAATATTAAACCATTATTAATATATTCGTCATCGCTTTTTTCTTTTTTTATTATTTTTACATCAACAGTATTAGTTTTATCTAAAATGATAAGTACCACTAATGCATATAATATTAAACTTAAAACAATTGTTAAAAATTTTTTCATCTATTCCTCATTAAACATTAAATCTAAATAAAACAATGTCTCCGTCTTGCATAATGTAATCTTTACCTTCTAATCTCATAAGCCCTTTTTCTTTTACAGCGTTCATTGATCCTTCTCTTATTAAATCATCATAAGAAACAACCTCTGCACGTATAAATCCTCTTTCAATATCTGAGTGAATTTTTCCAGCTGCTTGTGGAGCTTTTGTTCCTATTTTTATAGTCCAAGCCCTAACTTCTGGTTCACCTGCTGTTAAGAATGACATTAATCCTAAAAGTTTATAGCTAGCTTTTATAACTTTATCTAATCCTGATTCTTCTAATCCAAGATCATGTAACATTTCAATTTTATCATCTTTATCTAATGTGCTTAGTTCCTCTTCTAGCTTAACACATAAAGGTATAACCTCAGCATTTTCAGATTTAGCATATTCCTCAACTTTTTTAACATTATTATTAGCTTCTGGATTTTCTAAATCATCCTCTGAAACGTTTGCAATATATAAAATTGGTTTCATTGTTAATAAAAATGCATCTTTAATTACTTCTTTTTCTTCATCACTTAAATCAAGTGTTCTTGCTGATTTTCCATCTTCCAAAGTTTTCTTAATTTTTTCTAACGTATCAATCTCAAATTGATATTTTTTATCAGCTTTAAGATTTTTTCTTGCTCTATCTAATCTTTTATCAACTGTTTCCATATCAGCAAAAATTAATTCTAAATTAATAGTTTCAATGTCTCTTAATGGATCTACGCTTCCGTCAACATGGACAATGTTTGTATCTTCAAAGCATCTTACAACTTCAACAATACTGTCTACTTCTCTAATGTGTGATAAGAATTTGTTTCCAAGTCCCTCTCCCTTGCTTGCTCCTTTTACTAGTCCAGCTATGTCTACAAATTCTATTACTGCTGGTGTTGTTTTTTGTGGTTTGTACATTTCTGTTAGTTTTTCTAGTCTTTCGTCTGGTACTGCTACTACTCCTACGTTTGGTTCTATTGTGCAAAATGGGTAGTTTGCACATTCTGCTCCTGCGTTTGTTATGCTATTGAACATTGTGCTTTTGCCTACGTTGGGTAGGCCTACTATTCCTATTTTCATTTTCTTAATCTTCCTTTCTATTTAGTTCTCTTATATATCTATAAATTTCTGCCCAAATATAGCATTCCTTTATATTAGGATCATTTGCTGGTTTTAGATTGCTGTCTTTTAAATATATGGACTTTATTCCTGCTTCTGAAAATTTCATGCAATTTCTTAATGAATCTTCTATCATGATGTCTATATTTTCTTTTTGGGCAATTTCAACTTTTTCTTTTTTGCCCCAATAGTATTTGTCAAATTTAATTCCGGCTTCATCTAGCATTTTTTCTCCTAATTTTCTCATTAATGCTGTGTCCATTCCTCTGGCTGTTATTACTATTAATTCATGTCCATCTTTTTTTAGTAACTCTATCACTTCTTTAGCACCTGGCATAATGTGGCTTTTCTTAGTTGCTTCCAAGAAGTAGCTTTTTACAAAAACTTCTCCTTCTTCCTTTGTCCAATCATATCTTTCTTGAACTCTTAATTCTGTTGGATCTTTCATAGAATTTTTATTTAAAACCAACATATCATATAATTCTGCATCATTTCTAAATTGTTTTTCTGTATCTAATACAACCCCATCTAAATCTATCCCTATTCTCATTAATATTCCCCCACTCATGAGTTTTTTCGTTAAAATAAGCAGCATTCCTGCTGCCTATTCACATTGTTAAACAGGTATGTTTTAATGCATATAATTTATCATAAAATTCATTTTTTTACAAGTCTAAAATAAGATACTTTAAAAATAGCAAACGCGGGGTTCCCCGCGTTTAACTATTTAATCATTTTGAGAATAAAAGTTCCTACGTAGTCCAAATCAGTCATGCTTCTTGGATCTTTTCCAAATCTCCACACGCCTCCGTATAAACCTGACTTATGAGACCATCCTCCACCTTTGTCCTCTCTAACTAAATGGAAGTCATGTGAATCTGTAAACATTCCTTCGAAAAACAAAACAACTTTCCATTCTCCTGGAACAACATCTGCATCTAGTTCGCATCTTCTGCAACTAACGCCTAGTACTTCCATGTCGTTATAAAAGGCTTCTTCAGCTTCTGGAATTGTTTTAGGTGGATAATTTATACGTGACATACAACCTAAATTGTATATATAATCGTCATTACGATCATCATCTGTGTAGTCCGATCCGAGAGCATATGCATAGCAATTTTCTTTATTGCAATGATACTGATTGAACTCCAGCGGGTATTGATTTTTTAGCATACTTTCCCGTATCTTGGCTATCTTTTCTTTTCTCTCCATAATATACTTACCTCCTATTTAAATTATTACATTAGGATACATAAAAAATTTATAATAATATACCATATTTTTCTTGCATGCACAAGTATTTCAAGGAATAAAGCCTTTGTTTTGTCTTAAAATTTTTATATTTTTAAAAAAACTTTCCTTTATAATTTGCTTATGTTATAATTTTTTCATAATGATTTTTATGGGGGAATTATTTATAAAAAGTAAAGTAAAAAAAATTATAATTGGAATATGTATTTTCATACTTATAGTTTTAATAGTTCTTGGTATCTTCTTTGGAACTGTTTTTTATAAGTTTTTTGATAAGATCTTTTCCACTGCTGGTAATGCTATTCAAGAAAATCAAAAAGTTGATAATACTTATTTTAGCATCTTGCCCGAACTTTCAAAAAGTAATTTTATTCCTGAAGATTGGACATACATTGACTATGCATATGAGTGGGGAATGGAAACGCCAGATCGTACAAATAGAAATTATTTTTATATAAATAAAGATAATTATAATTCATACAAGCATTATTGGCTTGAAGATGTAGATAAGTCAAAATTAAAGGAAGATTATAATGATGATTTATATAACACTGGCGATTATGTTTTTCATGCAATAAATATAGATGATTTAACGCCTGATTCTGATTCTACATATAGAAATATAAAAATCTATAAAGACAAAACTTATTATGTTGTAACAATATATAAAAAAGCATTATTTTATAAAGATATCATACGTTTTTCTAGTGTAGATAAATACAGTACAGATAATTATTTTAAAATAGATAGAAACAGTAAATCTACTGAACTATTATTCCATCAAGAAGATGGTAAATGGGTTTATGAGGAAATTATTGATTAGTATGAACCAGAAAAAACAAGTGTCAATGATGCTTGTTTTTATATTGCTGACTTTTATTAATTTTATTGCATTAAATCAAAAAGCAAAAACTCTGTAATCGCTTATATTTAGTGGATTACAGAGTTTTCTGTTATTGGAGCTTTCAGCCAGAATCGAACTGGCGACCCCATCCTTACCATGGATGTGCTCTACCTACTGAGCTATGAAAGCATAATTGAACTATTCTTCATAGTTCAATATATTTTTTACTGTTTTCTTTCTAATTCTTTGAATTGCATTGTCTACTGATTTTACTGGTGCATTTAATCTTTCTGCAATTTGCGTGTAGCTTTCACCATTTGTATATCTATGCAATACTTGTTTTTCGAAGTCACTTAATGTTTCTTCTATTCTATCTTCAACAAAGTTATAATATTCTTTTTTAGTAACTATATCTAGTGGATCTTCAGCTGCATTTTCCGTTTCGAAAACTTCTAATAGACTGGTATCTTCGCTTTCATCATATGCTGATATATTTAATGATAGATATGAATTTAATGGCATGTGTTTTTGTCTCATAGAAGATTTTATTGCTGTTTGTAGTTGTCTTTCAATACATAGATTAGCAAAAGTTTTAAAAGAGCTTTGTTTTTCGGGATTAAAACTTTTAATTGCTTTAAAAAGTCCTATTAATCCTTCTTGAATAATATCCTCTTTCTCCGCTCCAACAATGAAATATTTACCTGCTTTCATACTAACTACGTCTGTATACTTGTCTAACAAATAATTCAAGGCTTTTTTATCGCCTTGTTTTATTTTAGTAATTACTTCATTATCGTCTAAATTATTATATTCTTCTTTTTGAAAATATAAATTTTGCATTCCGTTTTTTACCATTCCTTCTGCTTAATCTATTTGTATTATATTTGGAAAATGTTTACATGTCAATACTTTAAGCGAATTTTCTATTGTAAAACATCTTTAATTGCATCACCTATAATTTTATTTACGTCTGCCATCATAACATTAAATCTTACTTCTTTGTCAAAATAATCTTTAACATCAGGATTTTGTACTAAAATTTGATATAATTCTTGTAATTTTTTCATTTTTTCTTCTGATTGTTTTTCACCTTGTAAAGCTAATAGTTGTTCTTCATATCTTATTTTCTCAAATTCATCTATCTTTGTTCTTAATCCTTCTACTGATTTTACTTTATCTTTTGCTTCTTTGTATTCTGTAAATTCTCTACATTCTTTTAATGCTCTAGCTAAATTATTTACTTCATCGTATACGTTCATTTTAATTCATCCTTCCTTTATTATTGTGATTTATATAATAGGATGTTCTAATGTCCTTCCTATTATACAAAAAGAGAGCTTAATATGCTCTCTTTTGTAAAACTTTTTCATTCTATGCATAAGCTTGTCTTTTCTTGAATCCAAGTAAGTTTGTAATTTCTTTTTCTGAATTTTTTGCTTTCTTTGTTTTTTGAGCTTCTTCTTGTGCAATTTGACGAGCTTGTTTTTCCGCCATTGTTTGGCAAATTGCTTTTTGATATGTAAAGTGTGTGTCTTGTGCTATCTTTGTCCAATTATATTTATTTTTTACATCTAGTTTTGCTTGTTTTACAACGTTTGCACATAATTGTGGATTGTATAATAATGAAAGAATTGAGTCTGCTAATGAGTTTGGATTTCCTGCATAGCTCTTCATTCCATTTACTCCATGGTCTACAATTTCATTTAGTCCTCCGACATCTGATACAACTACTGGAACGCCTGCTAGCATTGCTTCTAGTGCAACAATCCCAAATGGTTCATATGTACTTGGAAATACTGATACATCTGCGCATTTATACATTTTGCATAAATTTTTATGATCTAAATATCCTGTAAAATATACCTTATTAGATATTCCTAAATAATCAACTTGTGCACGTAGTTCATCTAACATTCCTCCACGTCCTGCTATTACTAGTTTTGCATCATTATATCCTTGTAATATTTTAGGCATTGCTGCTATAAGATTTTGAATTCCTTTTTCATATACCAATCTTCCTGAAAATAAGATTATTTTTTCATTATCTGCTGCAAATCTTCTTCTAAACTCATAATCTCTTTCATACCCTGCAAAGTTAGTTTGTGTTATTCCGTTTGGAACAACATTTATTTTTTCATATGGTAATCCGAAAAGTCTTTGAAGTTCACTTTTCATATAATTGCTATTTACTATTACTTCTGTTGCTTCATATGTTAACATCCATTCTGTATCATTTATATATCTTTGTGTTTCATCATGAATTCCACTGTTTCTTCCAGATTCTGTTGCATGTATTGTTGCAACTATTGGAATATCATATGAATTTTTTAGTGATTTTGCTGCATATGCAACTAACCAATCATGTGCATGAATTACATCAAATTTTCCTTCTTTATTTATGATTTCACTTGCTTTTGCAACTAAATTAAAATTCATTTGCATTATCCAGTCTATAAAATTATTAGGGCTAATCATATAATTATCAACTCTATAAACTTTTACTCCATTATCATCCTCAAAATATGGTACGTCTCCGTCCTTATATGTAACAACTGTTACCTCATGACCATCTTTAATTAGTCTTTGAGATAAGTCATGCACAACTCTTGATATTCCCCCTACTATTCTTGGTGGATATTCCCATGATAACATTAAAATTTTCATTTTTTAAATAGCCCCTTTCGTTTTTTTATTATTTTTCTTTAGTAAATAATCTCTTTAATGAATATTTTATATAATAAAAAAATAAATGTAAATAGTAAATTACAAAAAAATTATTTTATCTACATTTTTTGTAATTTAGTCTTGTTTTTTTTTATATTTATATATATTATTGTATAAGTATTATTAATTTTACAAAGGAGGAAAAACACATGCCTAGAATCGACAAAGAATCCAAGAAAAATGATTTAAAAAAATCTACGGCAAGTAAGTCTAAAGCACATATGAAGATTCCAGTTAAAAAGGTTTCTAAGCAGTCTAAGTCAACTTCAAAATCTGATAAAGCAGTTCTAAAAAATACTAAAGAAGTTTCTACCCAAAAAACTGCACCTACTAAAAAAACTGTTTCTGCTAAATCAAAGGCTAAAGTTAAAGTTCCATCTTTAGCAACAGCTCGCAAAAAAGATGTTTCTAAAAAATCTCAAGCAGAAACAAAAAAAGATTTTGCTAGTATTTTAGAATATTATGATTTACCTTATCGTTATAATGAAACTGTTGTTAAAATTTTGGCTCAGACTCCAAAAGTTTTATTTGTTTATTGGGATCTTTCAGATGCTGATAGAGAAAAATATAAAGAAAAGTATGGAGAATATTTCTTTAATGATACTTATCCTGTTTTAATTGTGCATAATAAAACTTTAAATTATTCTCAAGAAATTGAAATTAATGATTTTGCAAATAGTTGGTACATTCACTTACCTGATTCTCGTAGTGAATATTGTGTTGAACTTGGTAGACGTTTTAAAGATTATGCAAAAAGGAATCCTGAATTACCACCTATAGAAGATGTTAATTCTATAATTCCAGTTACTTCTTCAAATAACTTAGTTATGCCTAATGATCATGTTCTTCTTGATGAAGTTAAACCAAAGGTTAAATATAGAAATGTAAAAACAAATGAAGAAACTTATAAAGATACACGTCATATTTTAGCTAATAACAAATTAATTGATTTTTATAGTTTGTATAAAGAAATTTATCAAGTAGAAAACTTATCTAATATCTTTAGTTTAAGTAATCCATCTTCTGGAAATCCTACTTCTACTTTTAAATAAAATTTGGCAAAAGCTATGTTTTTAAATTTAATTAATTGCTTTTGCCTTTTTCTATTGAAGAATTTTATATAAGCTTTTTATTATTACACTTAAAAAGGAGATTTTTATGGATAAAAATAAAGGATACGTTACTTTTATACTTCATGCTCATTTGCCATTTATTCATCATCCAGAAAGCGAAGATTATCTGGAAGAACAATGGCTTTTTGAAGCTATTTCTGAAACATACATTCCGTTATTACTTAATTTCAAGAAGTTAGAAGAAGAAAATGTTAAGTTTAGATTAACTATGACTATGACTCCTCCTCTTTTGTATATGCTTGATAACAAATTATTACAAGAACGTTATATTAAATATTTAAAGAAACATATTGAACTTGCAAAAAAAGAATTAAAGAGAACTGTTTATGACGAAAGAGTTCATAATTTAGCTCAATATTATTATGATAGATATTCTAATGATTTACATGTTTTTAGAGATGTTTATGATTGTAATTTGATAACTGCATTTAAACATTTTCAAGATGCTGGATTTTTGGAGATTATTACTTGTGGTGCTACACATGGATATTTTCCTATTCTTTATGTTACACATCAAACTGTTAAAGCTCAAATTGCTGTTGGTGTTCAAACATATAAAAAATATTTTGGTAGACAACCTCGTGGAATTTGGCTTCCTGAATGTGGATATATTCCTGAAGCAGATCAATATTTAAAAGAGTTTGGCATTGAATATGCTATTGTGGAGTCACATGGAATTTTATATGCTGATCCTGCCCCACTTTATGGAACTTTCGCTCCTATTGTTTCTCCTGGTGGTTTAGTTGCATTTGGTAGAGATATTGAATCTTCAAAACAAGTTTGGAGTTCTATTTGCGGTTACCCAGGTGATTTTAATTATAGAGAATTTTATAGAGATATTGGATATGATTTAGATTATGATTATATAAAACCTTACATTGCTTCTAATGGTGTGCGTGTTCATACTGGAATTAAGTATTATAGAATCACTTCTAAATCTGGTGAAAAAGATTATTATAATCCTAGATGGGCTATGGATACAGCTGAAAGACAAGCTGGTCATTTTCTTGATTCAAGAACTGCTCAAATAGATACACTTGCAAAATTTATGGATACTCCTCCTATTGTTGTTTGTCCTTATGATGCCGAACTTTATGGACATTGGTGGTATGAAGGCCCTTATTGGTTATATATTTTATTTAAGAAGATTTATTATGATGATTGTAACTTCAGCCTTATAACTCCTGGAGATTATATTGACAGACATCCAAATATTCAAGTTGCCTCTCCTTGCCGTTCAAGTTGGGGTGCTAACGGATATAGTGAAGTGTGGCTTAACCCAACAAATGATTATGCTCATCGTCATCTTCACAAAGCCGGAAACAGAATGGTTGAGCTTGCTAATATGTTCCCTGATGAAGAAGATGGTCCAAGGAAAAATGCATTAAATCAATGTGCTCGTGAACTTTTACTTGCTCAAAGTAGTGATTGGCTATTTATTATCACTAATGGAACTATGGTTGATTATGCTAAAAAGAGAATCAAACAACATATTGGTCGTTTTACCAAATTGTATTATCAAATTAAAAATGATAAGATTGATGAAAAATTTGTTGATGATATTTATGAGCAGGATTTAATTTTTACTGATATTGATTATAGAATTTATAAATAAAATATATATTTTGAGTTTGTCGTAATATGACAAACTCTTTTTTTGCCTTTTAGAATAAACTATTACAAAGTGTCAATAATACTTTTGTAGGAGGCTTATTGTATGTTTACTCTATTTCTTGAAAATTCTAAAGAGTATAACGAAGTTTGTTCTTATATTTCAAAGAATTTTAATTTACAAGATGTGAAATTTAAAAAAGAAAAAAATAAGATAATTTTTACTTTTGATGTATCTTCTCTTCAAAATTTTTCATTATTCATTTCTAATTTAATAATTACTATATATGAAAGAAAATTAATTAAGAAAATTATTAAAAAAAATTATTTCTATTTTTCTGATTATGAACAATTACAAATATCTAATATTTCCTCTTCTATTATTGATGACAATTCACAAAGTAAAGATGATTTGGTTTTTATATCTGTATATGATTATATAAAAAATAATCCATCTATGATTCTTTCTGGATTTATTAATTTTCGATTAAAAGATTATATGGAAGTTCTTGAATATTTGGTTGATCTGTCTGTTAATAATTTTATTATAAATCGAGAATATGATAAGTTTATAACTTTACTCCGTGATTATATAAACTCTGAACCTTCTAAAATTGATATTATTAACTTGGTTTATCTGAATCAAGAGGCAATTTTATTAGATAAAAATAAAAACATTATTCCTATTGATAATAACATTGTTGATTCAAAATATTTATCCGATATTTCATTTTCTAACAATGATTATGTGCTTAATACAGTTCTTAATTTACTTCCGAATAAATTATATGTTCATGTGTTAAGTCAAGAAGATGAATTTTTGAAAACGTTAAAAAATATATTTAGCAATAAAATTTCTTTTTGCTATGATTGCGAAATTTGTAATTTTTATAAAACTACTTTTGCTGATTCTAAAAATAAAAGTAATAATTAATTTTACTCCTTATTTTCTATTGAAATATTTTTCTTATAATTGATATAATAATAGAAAAAATAAGGAGTATTTTTATGTCATCATTTTTATTAAAGATTATAGCTTGTTTTACTATGTTATTATGTCATATACCATTCGTGTATCCTCAGTATTCTGTTCCTTTGATATACATTGGAAAAATATCTTTTCCTTTATATGCTTTTTTAATTTCTGAAGGGTACGTTCACACAAGAAATTTTTCAAAATATTTAACTAGACTAATTGTTTTTGGAGTAATTTCACAGATTCCTGCTTATTTATTATTTGTTGGGAAATCTTTTAATGGCTTATATTTAAATATTTTCTTTACACTTGCCTTAGGATTACTTGGAATTAGAATATATGATAAGATAAAGTCAAAATATATTTCTATTCCTCTTATAATTCTATTAGCTGTAATCGCAGAATTATTAAAGTTTGATTATGGTGCTTTTGGTGTCTTGATGATTGTCTGTTTCTATGTTTTCAAAAGAAACAAATTAAATATGGTACTTTCTCAAATGTTTTTAATGTTTATTTTATATATGAAAAAAATGTCTTATTATACGTTTTCGCTTTTTAATTTGCAGTATATTCTGTTTCAATTGCTTTTCTCCGTAATTTCGTTGGCAATAATTTTAACGTATAATGGCAAAAAGGGGAAATCAAGCAGTAGGATTAAATTGATGTTTTACTGTTTCTATCCGGTTCATTTGATTATTTTAGATTTATTAAAATTTCTTTAATAACTTTTAAAAGAATATTATATTTATTTTTTATCGACGCGCATTTTGAGAGTTTTTACCTAACCCTCTAAACGAAGTTTTGTGGGTGGTAAAATATCTTAGCAAGGAGCAAAAAATAAATATAATATTATTTTTTATACTTTTATTCTAGAAAAAATTTATATTAAGTTTTTTTTGAATCACCGCGGTTGAAAAATTTTATATTAATTTTCTCACACCTTGCTGTCGCATTCTTTAAATTTAGAAAATAAAAATATCAATTGGCTTTATAGTCAATTGATATTTTTTATTTTCTAACCGGGTAGAATGCTTCAATCGAACTCACTTCGTTCATTTGGTCCCTGCGCGGTGATTCAAAAAGTTAATATAAAATTTTTCATTGAATATATAACCCTACATTGCTTCTCTGAACAATCTAATGAAATCTTCTTTTGAAACTTCTCTTGGATTTCCTGGTTTGCAAGGATCTTGCATTGCTTTATCAGCAAGCATTTCTAAATCTTCCTCTTTGCAACCAGTATCTTTTACTCTCATTGTAATTCCAACCTTCTTAGATAATTCTTCAATCATCCAAACGAAAGTATTTATTACATCTTGATCATTTAAGTGTGCTGCATCTGGTCTTCCTATATTAACTAAAATTTCTCTAAATCTATCTGCACATACAGCTCCATTGAATCTCATTACTGTTGGTAATAAAATAGCATTTGCCACTCCATGTGGTGTATCATATACAGCACCTAATTGGTGAGCCATTGAGTGAACAATTCCTAAACCAACATTTGAGAATCCCATACCAGCAATATATTGAGCAAGTCCCATATTCTCTATTGCTTTTTCATCTTTTTCATTTACTGCTGCTGGTAAGTTTGCAAATATTAATTGAATAGCTTTCATATGGAACATATCAGACATCGTATTGTGAGCTTTTGTAATATATCCTTCTACCGCATGTGTTAATGCATCCATTCCTGTCGAAGCTGCAATTGATTTTGGCATTGATGCCATTAAATCAGAATCAACTATTGCTAAGATTGGAATATCGTGTGGATCAACACATACCATCTTTATTTTTCTTTTCTCATCTGTTATTACATAGTTTATTGTAACTTCAGCTGCAGTTCCTGATGTTGTTGGTAATGCAATTAATGGTAATCCTTTATTTTTTGTGTTTGATGCTCCATTTAATGATACAACATCCATTCTATCTGGGTTTGTAATTAATATTGAAATTCCTTTTGCTGTATCTATGCTAGATCCTCCACCTACTGCAACTATTACATCAGCTCCAAATTCTTTACATTTTGCTAATCCATCTAATACATTTTTTATTGTTGGGTTTGGTTTAACTTCAGAATATACTGAATACTCTATTCCTGCTTTGTCTAAAACTTCTGTTACTCTTGCAGTTACTCCTACTTCAAATAAAGCTTTATCTGTTACTACTAATACTTTTTTGAAACCTCTTTCTTTTATTTCTCTTGGCAATTCTTCTCTTGCCCCTTTTCCAAAATATGAAGTTTCATTTAAAACAAATTTTGTCATTCGTTAACATCTCCTTTTCTTTTTTCTCTTGTTTATTATACCAATAATTATTAATTTTATATACATATTTATTTAAAAATTTCTTTAACTTTCATGCTTAATTTACTAGCTAAAATTCTATGTCCATCTCTACTTAAGTGGATTCCATCTTCTCCAACTAGCCATTCTTCGTTACCTATAAATTCGCAGTCATTTCTCATTGCAATATCTTCATAAATCTCAGATATCTTCTTTGATTTTTCTATTCCTCCAATAAATTTAGGACTTTCTTTTGTTATTATTGGTGGAGCCACAATCAATAGTTTGGGACAAGTTTTTCTGCATACAGATTTTCTTGAAATAATTTTCTTAACAAATTGTTCCTCAAAAATCTCTCCAATCTCTTTAGGATTTCTATAAAATTCTGTTTTCAATTCGTTTGTTCCAAGCATTATTATTACTAAATCAATTGGATCGTGTGTATCTAAGCAAGGTAATAAATATTCTGCTCCGCTTCTTCCTTCCCTATCTCTTCTTTTATCCACTGATACTAAAGTCCTACTGTTCAATCCTTCTTCGATTATTTCATATTTATCTCCTAACATTCTTTGAAGAGCTCCTGGCCATCTTTCATCTTTGCTAAATCTCTGATGATCTGTTCCTGGTATATAGCCCCAAGTGTTAGAATCTCCATAGCATAATATTTTTATCTTTTCACCCATATGTGCAATCACTCCTTCTGTTTTATTTTCTTAAGAAGTATATCATATATTTCAAATAAAGAGAACTCTTTTAAGTTCTCTTTATTGAAAATTTTATTTAAGCATATTTTTTACACTGTCGAAGCTAAAACCTACGTTTCCTGTAATTTTTTTATTATTAGCTCCTTCCATTGTTGAATTATCAAGTCTAGTCCTTTTTCTAATAAATCTATCTTCTTCACGTAAATTTTTCACATCTGTTTTTGTTTCTGCTTCATAATTGTGTCTTGCGCCTGTGTTTCTATATTTAGAATATATTATCCAGAAATATATGAAACCACTTAATAAAAATAGCCATGGCCAATATTTATCATCACTCATTGTAAACATCATAGCGATTACACCTAAAAGTTCAACAAATGCTGACATTGCAAATAATTTAGGCATATGAATTGGAACACTTCCCATCGTTTCTTTAGTTCTAGCATTTACAGCAACATAATGTAATAAACTTTCATTACCTTTTTTCTCTTGATAGCTATATAGCCAAACCGGCAAGTATGCTGATTTCCATTGTTGTCCCTTTACTTCTAGTCTCTCAGAATCCCATCTTACACCTCTATCATATTTTGTAATTGTTTTGTTTGCTACAAATCTTGCTATATCTTTTGATTGTGCTTCAACAAGTTCTTTTAATTCATCAACATTTGTATCCCTTTTTTCTGATGTATATCCTTTTATGTAATTTGAATCCCATTTTACACAGTTTTCTGTATCAAATGGCATAATTGAATTTATAATATTATTTGTTTTTGTTTTTCCGCTTCTATCAAGTTTATCTTTACTTGATTCAACTGTTAAACCTTCAATTGTTAAATCAAAATCTCTTTCAATGTCATATAAATCTGCATCATAATATGTTCTATATGTGTCTCCATTTTTCTCTGTCCAACTTCTGGTTTCTACTTCTCCTTGTCCTTGCAAGTTTGCATGTGCATTTGCATCAACAATCATGTATGGTAAATATACTCCCATTACATTTTCTGTTGTAAATTCTCTTCTAAATTGAGGATGAGCATAGAATTTTCTTTTTCCTACAAATTGTTCAATTGATTCTTTAGCTTCCTTTTTAGAAATTTTAAATGGAAGTACAGTATCTGGTACAGCTCCATTTGGAATTTGTTGATTTACAGATAATGTGTTTCTACACCAATGACATCTAGCTTGAGTTGCTTGTGCTGTGTCAACTACAACCTCTGCACCACAACTACTACACTTAAATGTCACCATATCATTTGTGTCTGCAATTATATCAGATGCTCCTGAACCTACAACTTCTCCTTGTAAGTTGCTTATGTCTGTTTCCATTGCATCGAATTTTTCAGGTTCAAATTCATATCTACAAAAATTACATCTTAGCTTTCCATTTTTAGTATTTAATGAAATATCAGTTGCACCACATTTAGGGCACTTAGTTTGACCATCTTTTGCTCCGACATCTGTTTTAATTACAGTTGCTTCTTTTTCTTCGTTCATATATTAAACCCCCAAAAGTTTTTTCTTCTCTGCTTCGAATTCCTCTTGAGTTATAACTCCATCATCTGCTAATTTCTTTAATTTAGCTAATCTTTCATATGGATCTTCTTGTGATTGTGCTGGTTGAACTGGTTGTTGAGGTTGTTGTACTGGTTGTTGGAAAGCCCCCATTGCTCCTCCTGCTGAGTTTATTCCCATTCCCATAAATGCCATTCCAGATCCTCCGCCTTGTTCACCTGCTGCTTGGAATCCACGTGCTACTGATTGTTGCATAAATGAATTTCCTCTTGCACCTGACAAAGCATCAGCTTTCTTAACATCACTTAATAATTTCTTAGTATCTTCGTCATACTCAATAGCTGTTATTGCAACTTTTACAATTTCTAATCCTCTTCCAGATTTCCATCCATATCCTTCTTCAACTGCTTGAGATAAGCTTTGAGCAAATCCAATTTGATCTCCTTGTATTTTTGCCATACGATTTCCTCTACTTGGATCGTTTGAATAATTTGAGAATGCTGCTGATAAGCTTCCTATAACTTCATTAAATAATTGTTCTCCTGCAGGATTATCCATATCAGCGAAATCAAATACTTCTGCTCCTGGTCTTAAATATTCAGAAGGTACAAATGATTTTACAAATAATATTGGATCTATAATTTTCATTGTATATGTACCTCTTGCTATTGCTCCAACTTGTGTTCCTAAAAATGCATCGTCCCAATATATTTCTGATTGTGTTCCAAATTTATTTCCTGGTATTTCTTTTAAATTTATGTATATAGCTATTTGCTCACTTGCAGGTATTCCACCGAATTTAAATCTTTCCCAAGATGTTTTTAAAGTTGATGAAAAGAAACCATCTCCACCTAAAAATGATTTTGAATTTTGATCATCAGATGAATAAATAAATCCTCCTGGCTCTGTTATGCATCCTGTTATTGCTCCATCTTGTAATGTAATTAATGCTGTTCCTTCTGGAACTACTATTTTACTTCCATTTGTTATTATATTTTCAGATCCTTTTGTATTTGCTCCTCTGCCATTGTCAGTTTCTTTTTTCTCTGCTCCAAATATTGCTGCTGTTGCTGGTACTCCTGCTCTTGGTACAAAAAAGTCTTTCCATTGATCTGCAAATGTTCCACTTAATGCTCCTGTAAATGCTTTAATAAATCCCATATTATTTTCCTCTCTTTCATTTATTTTATGCTTCATTTTATAGTATGTCTTCTCCCCTAATTTTATTCATTGTAAGCTAATATGTCAATAACATATTTTTGAATACACAACTGTCATAAGTGCACTGTTTTTTATTGCTAAGAATATATTATATTTATTTTTTCGTTCCTTGCTAAAATATTTTCCCACCTACTAAACTTCGTTTAGAAAGCCTGAGGAAAAACTTTCAAACTGCGCGTCACTCAAAAATCAAATATAATATTTTTTTCTATAATTGATAAACGTAAAAAAAATCTTATATGTGCAAATTACATATAAGATTTTTCTTATTAACTTATTGCAATATTTATCCCTTTTGCGACAATATCTTTCATATTATCTACTAAATCATCAATTTCTTTTGGAGTAACAATCATATTGTATTCACCAATATTTAATGCTGATTTTACTTCTTCATAATTATCTTTATCATGTAATTGATTTAAATATTCGTTTGACATTGCTTTATCTTGCAAATTCTCTATAAATAAATCTAATCCTTCACTTACAATTGTTGCAAAATCTAAAACAGTAGGAATACCTATTGCAATTACTGGAACTCCTAATGTATCTTTTGAAAGCTCTCTTCTCTTATTTCCAACACCTGCTCCTGGTATAATTCCAGTATCAGATAATTGTACAGAACTGCTTATTCTCTCTACACTCTTTGAGGCTAAACTATCTATTGCAATTATTAATTTTGGTTTAACATTATCTACAATTCCTTTTAATATTTCTTGTGTTTCAATTCCTGTACTTCCTAAAACACCTGGTGAAATTGCAGAAACTTCTCTGTCATTTTCGTTCACGTATTGTGGTAAATATTTAAAAATATGTCTTGTAACATCAATGCTTTGTATTACTTTTGGGCCTAAAGAATCTGGTGTTGAATATAAATTTCCTAATCCTACAACTAATATTTCATCTTTAGGATTAACTAATCCTTTAATTAATTGCTGTAGTTCGCTTGATATTGCAAAAGCTATTTTCTCCTTTTCTTCATTTGGAATATTTCTCATTTTTTTAACATCTATTGTCACATAGTTTCCAATTGGCTTTTGTATTGCTTGTGCACCTTCGTCATCTTTTACTCTAACATTATATACATGAATCGTATCTGAAATTTGTTTTTCTTCGCTTTCTATTCCCGGTATTTCTTTAGATATTTTGTTTATTTTTCTAAACACATCTCTTCTTTCTACAGCCATATCTGTTCTAAAATCCATAAAAAAACCTCCTTTTTATTATTTTTTATAAAACGGAGGTTTTTATTCATATATTATTCTGAAAATTTCTTTTTAATTTTATTCTTCATCCCAGTTATGATATACGTCTGATACATCATCTAGGTCATCTAATTTCTCTAAGAAATTTTCCATTCTTTCAGCATCTTTTTCACTTAATTTGACATATGTATTTGGTATCATTCTTACTTCTGCTTCAACGAATGATAAATTGTTCTTCTCAAGTTCTTCTCTAACCTTTGAGAAGTTCTCTGGTACTGTTGTTATTTCATAGCAATCATCTTGTGCTTCAAAATCTTCTGCTCCCGCATCAATTGCAAGTAACATTAAGTCATCCTCTGACATATCTGTACTTTCTTTATCTATTACTATAACACCTTTTTTCTCAAACATATATGATACACAACCTGTTGTTCCTAGGTTTCCTCCTGCTTTATCAAATACATGTCTAATATCAGCAGCTGTTCTATTTCTATTATCTGTTGATGCATTAACAATTACAGCTACTCCTGAAACTCCATATCCTTCATATGTAATTTCTTCGTAGTTTGCTGAATCTGTTGATCCAGAAGCTTTTTTAATTGCATTGTTAATTGTATCATTTGGCATGTTTGCTGCCTTACATTTTGCTATAACATCTTTTAATTTAGAATTACCCGCAGGATCTGGACCACCTTGTTTTACTGCTATTAATAATTCTCTACCTAATTTTGTAAAAACTTTTCCTCTTGCAGCATCAGCTTTTCCTTTTTTAGCTGCAATATTATGCCATTTGCTATGTCCTGACATGATTAATTCCTCCTTTTTTGATTTTACGTAATAAATTACTTGTATATCTTACCATACTTTTTCATTTTTGTACATATTTTTATAAATATTATTAAAAAGAAAAAATAGACACATGCGTATCTATTTTTAAAAATTTTCTATTTTTTCATTTTCAAAATATAATTTTTTCTCTAAAGCTTTTGTTAAAACATTATCTAATTCATTCTTGTCACCATATATAATATATCACTTAATAGTATATTCGACAATAAATGGTTTGTATAATAAATATTTAATTAATCATAAAAATTCTTGAATTTGTAGCCTTTTGATTTCAGATATTTTATTGAATCTTCTAATGCTTCTGAGCTGTTGCTTACATCTTTTGTATCATGCATTAGTATTATTAAAATATCCTTGTCTTTTGCACTTTTTTTCAAGTTTTCAACTAACTGAAACTTTGAATATTTCCTTATTGAATCATTATTTAAGCAATTCCAATCCAAATATGAATAATTCATTTCTTTTAATAGCTCTTCTGCTCTATCCTTTCTTTTTCTATATGATTTCGACATAAATCCATTTGGAAATCTAAAAATTTTTGAGGAATAATTTTCTTCTCCAATGGCTTTGCTAATTGCTTCATCTGTTTTCCTTATTTCATTTATAAAGTTTTCATCATTTTTATATAAGATTGAATTATTGTGACTATATCCATGATTTCCGATATAGTGTCCTTCTTCATATGCTTGTTTTACTATCTCAGGATGTGCCTCAACATTTTTTCCAATAACAAAAAATGTTGCCTTTACATCTTCTTTTTTTAATATTTTTAGTACTTTGGGTGTTACTTGTGCATTTGGTCCATCATCAAATGTTAAATAGGCTATTTTTTCGTTTTCTTCTACATGATTTTTTATTTTTTCTTTTAATTCTTCGGACATAATAGAATATTTTTTCTTTTCAAAAGCAAAGCTTGTGATTATTTCTGGTGCAAAATTTATAGCTAGAAAATTTAAAAACATAATTATTAAAGTTGTGATTATTATTTTTTTCTTTTTTAAAATTATTATTTTCATAATATCACCGCCTATTTAATGTTATGCTTTTTTATTTTTAGATATTCGAAAAGCTCTGTGCTTTTCTTTATCTCAAACTATATTTGAATGTTATTAGTTCAAACATTACATCATAATAAAAATACTTTTTCCAAGTATAACTAAGTGTTTTTCATTATAGTTAATTGAGGCAGAAAACTTTACAAGTTTTCCGCCTCAACTATTGAAATACATTCATATTATTTTATTTTCTTATATTTTACGAAGCTTACAACCGCACAAATTGCGACAATTACAGTTGTTATTACTAACATTATGTTGTTCCAACCTGTTTTAGGTAAATTGCTTTGGCTTGTTGTTGAACTGTTTGATAAATTACTGTTTACATTTGATTGATTATTAGTTGTTGTTTCTTTTTGATTTGAGTTGTTGTTTGTATTATTTTGTTTGTTATTGTTTGAATTGTTATTTTGTTGTTTGTTATCATTTTGAGTATTGTCGTTTTTATTATTCTTGTTGTCATCTTGTTTATTATCGTCTTTCTTGTTATCATCTTGCTTGTTGTCGTCTTTTTTATTGTCATCTTGTTTGTTGTCGTCTTTCTTATTGTCGTCTTGTTTGTTATCGTCTTTCTTGTTATCGTCTCGTTTGTTATCGTCTTTCTTGTTATCGTCTTGTTTGTTATCGTCTTTCTTGTTATCATCTTGTTTGTTGTCGTCTTTCTTATTGTCGTCTTGTTTATTGTCATCTTTCTTATTATCATCTACTGGTATACCTATAATATTTCTAGTAGTAATTACTTTATATCCCTCTTCATCTTCAACGTATATATTTAATATACAATTTTCACTTACTGAACATTTAACTTCAACTTCTTTACCAGGAGTTATTTGAAGCTCTTGTCCGTTTGTTTTAAAGTAGTCACTATCGATATTTTCCCCTACTGCAACTTTTATTTTTACAATATTGCAAATTGAATCAGTAGCTTTTATTGTTATAATTTTCTTATCATTATCATCTTGTGAAACAGAAATATCTATAGAATTTTCTTTTGTGATTCTCATTTGAATCATTTTCTTGTAACCTGCTTCGTCTTCTATATAAAACATATATGTATCATCTTCTGGAGCAACATATTCTATATTAATACTATTGGCTGGTACTATTTCAATACTTTCTCCTTCTGTTTTAAAATCATTTATGTTATTTATTTTTGATTTTTTTGCAACTTTAACCTTTACGATTTTACATAAGCTATTTTCTATTTTTATTTGAGCTTTTCTACTTTTATTGTCCAATGTTGTTCTAGTTTGAATTGGAGTTTTTGTTTCTCCTAAATATGTTTGTGAAGTTGATTTATTTCCTTGGTCATCTTCTGCATATATTACATATATTCCATCTTCAGTAGCTGATGTATATTTTACATTTACATTATTGCTTGATTCAAATTTTAATTCTTCGCCTTGAGTTTCAAAATCTATAGTATCATCATATTTTTCTTTTCTAGCAATTTTAATTTTAACTATTTTGTTATTTTTGCTTGTTACTTGTATTTCTAATTTACGCATATCATCTGAATCTCTAGTTAAAGTTATATCAGGCTTTTCGGCTGGATCTTTTATTGTCATTCTGCTTAAATATCTATCACCTTTTTCATTTTTTACATATACAGTATATGATCCGTAGCCATCCATTTCAAATGATTGCTCTATTTTTTGAGCAGGTGTAATTGAAATTGTATGTACATCTTCGTTATCAGCTTCAAAGTATTCTATTTCTTCTATCTTTATATATTTATGTACATATTTTAGCTCTGTTATCTTATAAGCTGAATCTATAGCTGTAATATTTATTTTATTTTTATCTACACTGTCACGTTTTAGGCTTACATTAATTGAGGTTTCTCCTGCACCAACTAATGTTTCTTTATCGTTATCTATCTCTAAAGCATTAGTACACAATGGTAGTATCATTTGTAAAACTAATATCATTATAAGTGTTATTGATATATAAAAAGTTTTTTTCATTTTATCACGCTCCTGGTGTTATATTATATCACGTTTTTCCATCTTTTAAAACCCTTGTTTTACCTTTTTTATATAAAAGTAAGACAGGATATATGGTCCTGCCTTTTCTATCTACTATTTTTATGCAAACTATTTTATTTCTATTTTATTTTTAGTCTTATTTTCTTCATATGGTAGTTCAACTATAAATGTTGTTCCTTTACCTTTTTTGCTTTCAATTCTTATTTCGCCACCTGAAAGTGTTATAATTCTTTTTACAATTGATAAACCTAGTCCGCTTCCTTCACTTCCATGAGATTCGTCAACTTGATAAAATCTTTCAAAGGCTTTTCGTTTTTCTGCATCTGTCATTCCAATTCCATCATCTTTTATGTATATCAACGCTTTATATTCTTTTGGCTTAATTTCAATATTTATATGTCCATTATTACCCGTAAATTTTATTGCATTATCTAGTAAGTTCATCCAAACTTGATGTAGCAATTCTTCATCACCATTTATCACTGTATCAGGTAAATCATAATTTATTTCTATTTGTTTTTCTGCTCTTTTATTTTCTAATAGTAAAATTACTTTCTTAATTTGCTCACCGATGTTTACGTCTTTTTTATTATTTAATTTTTCTTTGTTTTGCAATTTAGAAAGTTTTAAAATATTACTGCTTATATTTAATAACCTATCTGATTCTTCAACAATTATTCCTATATATTCTTTCTTTTCTTCTTCTGTTAAATCCGCTTCTTCAAGCAACTGTGCGAAACCTTTTATTGAGCTTATAGGTGTTTTCATTTCATGTGACATGTTATTTATAAAGTCTTTTTGCAATACTTCTATTTTCCCTAAGTCTTTTACCATCACATTAAAGTTTTTAGTCAGTTCACCAATCTCATCTTCTCTTTGAGTTTCTAGTTGTACATCAAAATTGCCTGCTGCAACTTTTTGCATTGCTCCATTTATTTGATTAATTGGCTTTAATATTTTTTTGGCGCTATATCTCATTATAACAACTATAAATATAAACGTTGTTCCTATTGATATAGCAATACTTCGTCTTACTATAGATACTACTTGTGTTGAATTAATGCTTTCTCCTGTTTCAGCTGAATTTTCTAATTCTTTTTCTATTGCATTATTTACACTAAAATAAAATACGGAAATTGATAATAGTATTAGTGCAATAAATACAACAACAAACTCTTTTATTAAATTTCTTTGTAATGATTTGTGCCTTCCAAAAATTTTCTCAAACATTTTTTACCTCTTATTTTATTATTGCTTTATATCCTATTCCTCTTATTGTTACAATTTCGAATTCTTTTATGTCTTCAAGTTTTTCTCTTAGTCTTTTTATATGTACATCAACAGTTCTAAAATCTGAATCGTTTTCTAATCCCCAAATTTCTTCTATTAAATCTTGTCTTTTATAAATTGTGTCTGGTGTGCTTAAAAGTTTGTATAATAAATAAAATTCTTTTTGTGTTAATTGATATACTTTTTCTTGTTTTTTAACTTCTAATTTATCATAATCTAACTCTACTTCTCCAATTTTTATTTTTCTTTCATTTGTCTGATTGCTTCGTCTAAGTAATGATTTGACTCTTAAAATTAATTCATCAATATTTATTGGTTTAACCATGTAATCATCAGCACCTAAATTGAAGCCTTGTCTCTTATCTTCAATATCTTCTTTTGCAGTTATAATTAATATTGGTGTATTATAATTTGCCTCTCTTAATGATTTTATTAATTCGTACCCATCCATTTCAGGCATCATTATATCTGTAACTATTAAATTCACATATTCTTTATCCATTAAATCAAGTGCTTCTTCTCCATTGTGAGTTTCAAATACTGTATAGCTTGCTTTTTCCAAACATGTTACTATAAGCTTTCTTAAATTTTTATCATCTTCTACTACTAATATTTTAAACATTTTTACCTCTTTATTTTTTATTTATATAATTTAATGTCAATACTATAATTTCATCAATGCACAGAAAATTGCTTTCCTGGTTTCACATGTAAACACAGGCTCAAATTTAAATAGTAATTTTTTTAATGTCCGTTTTTTTATGCAATATGAAACTTAAATAATCTTCCTTATATAAAAATTAGAAGTAGCTATTTTTCATTTAAAAGGGGATAATGAAAATATAAAAAAACTACTTCTAAACTATTATTACTATACCAAACATTTATGAACTTATTGTGAACTTATTTAAAAAATTTTTGGAATCCATATAATTCCTGCTATTATTACTGAAACTATTGCATTTACAAGTACTGCTCCTGCCGAAACGTCTTTTGCATATTTAGCTATAGGATTTTTTTCTTCTGTCACTAGATTAACTGTTTGTTCTATTCCTGTATTGATAAGTTCTGCTGATATTACTAGTCCAAATAAAACTATGCAAATCATCCATTCTACATTAGATATTTTATATACATATCCCATTATTAAAACAATAACTACTGCTAGTAGATGTATTTTCATATTTCTTTCTTTTTTTATTGCATTGAAAAATCCAGAAAATGCAAATTTAAATGCTAATATAAATTTTTTCATTTCTACCTCTATGTATGAAAAAGTTAGTGACAAGCACTAACTTTTTAGTTTTTTCTATCTCCAAAGATTTCTAATATTCTTAAGAACATATTAATAAAATCTAAGTATAATTGCATAGCTCCATATATTGCAACTTTTTCTTGATCATATCCATAAGTTTCTGACATCATTTTAACTTTATTCATGTCATATGCTGTTAATCCAGCAAATATTCCAAGAATAACCCAATCTAAAATTATGTCTAGTCCATCACTTCCAATAAAGAAATTTACTAATGTTAATATTAAAGCAACAATTAAAGCTGCCATTAATATTGTTCCGAATTTGCTTAAATCTTTATCTGTTTTATAACCTATATATGCTAATATTCCGAAGAATGCTGATGTTGCAAATAATGCATATGCAATTGTTGTTAGTTCAAAAGCTGCAAATATAACTGAAAACGTTAGTCCTGTTATCATTGAATATCCAAAAAATAATAGTGTTACCATTCCTGATGATAACTTATGAAAAAATAGTCCAAATACAATTGCTATTACAACTTGTGCAATTAATATTACTTGCCAACTATTTGCAATTTCGATAATTGCTCCTGTGTAGTAAGTAATTGCTGCAATTATTCCTGTGCTTAATAATCCTAGGAACATCCATAAAAAAGTTTGTGCTAATGTTTTATTTGTTGATTGTAATGTGTCTTCCATATTTATTCCTCCTTTTATACAAAAAGGGAGAAACTTTTTGATATAATAATTAAACTTATTGTATCGATTATTTGTTTCCCCCTTTGTTATATTTTATTATTTAATTGTTAAAATAATATTAACTTTATTATTCTATTGTTAAGAATCCTCCGATAGCTTTGCTTGATTTGTAATCTGGTAATATTTGATCTCCACCAGCAACAACTACTTTATCACCTGCTTCTAAGTGTCCTAATTTTTTATGTTTTTCAATTCCTTCTTTAATTACAGTATTGATATTACCTTTGTTTTCTATAAATACTGGGAATACGTTCCAAGCAAGTCCTAATTGACGGAATGTTCTCTTGTTATCTGTAACAACTAATATTGGGCATCCTGCTCCAAATCCAGCTAATCTTCTTGCTGAGTTTCCTGTATGAGTATAGCAAACGATTGCATCAGCTTTTACATTTTTAGCTAATACACATGTTGTGTATGCAATGTTATCTTCTAAGTCTTTTAATTCATAGTTATCATTTTCTTCGAATCTCTTCCAGTAGTTAATTGTTGGTTCTGTTCTTCTTGCTATTTTATCCATTGTTGCAACGCACTCTACTGGATATTCACCCATTGCACATTCTCCTGATAACATTACAGCACTTGTTCTATCATAAATTGCATTAGCAACATCGTTAGCTTCAGCTCTTGTTGGTAATGGGTTATGAGTCATTGATTCAAGCATTTGTGTAGCTGTTATAGCTGGTTTATTAGCTTTGTTTGATAATTTGATGAATTTCTTTTGCATAATTGGTGGTTCTGTGAAGTCTGTTTCTGTAGCCATATCACCACGAGCAATCATTTGAGCATCAGCATTTTCAACGATTTCTTCCATATGCTCTAATCCTTCAACATTTTCAACTTTTGTTATTATCATTATGTCTTTTCCACCGTTATCATCTAATACTTTTCTAACTTGGTCTATATCATCTTTACCTCTTGTGAATGACATTGCTACGAAATCATATCCATGTTCACAAGCTGTTTTTAAATCGTTTATATCTTTTTCTTTTAATGCTGGCAATCTTACTGCTGTTCCTGGTAGGTTCATAGTTTTTCTGCTTCCTAATCCGTTACCATGAACTACTGTACAATGAATATCTTTGTCAACTATTTCGTCAACAACTAATTCGATTGCACCATCATCTATTAATATTTTAGATCCTGGTTTAACATCTTTATATAAGTTTTTATAAGAAACTGAAACTCTGTCTTTGTCTCCTATAATATCTTCGTTTACTAATACGAATTTTTGTCCATCTTCTAATTGAATTTTTTCATTTTTTCCTGTTACTAACATACCAGTTCTAATTTCTGGTCCTTGCATATCAAGTATCATTGGAATTGGTAAATCTAATTCTTCTCTTAACTTGATTATTGTTTCTGTTTTTTCTTTTTGTTCATCATAGCTTCCGTGTGAATAGTTAACTCTACAAACATTTAATCCAGCTTTGAATAATTCTGGTAATTTATTTTCGCTTGCAGGTCCTATTGTTCCAACAATTTTAGTTTTTCTTAAATATGTTTTCATTCTCTTATATCTCCTTTTTATATATTTTTACAATTTTACCGATGATTAGTATATCACAATTTTCTTTTTTTTCAAGTATTTTCGGCAATTTTTTATTATTTTCGCTATATATTATATTCTTTTTTTATATTTGTATTCAATTCAATGCTAAAAGAACTAAAATCAGTTTCTTGACTTTAGTTCTTTTAAAATTTTAATTTATCTTGTCATCCATTTTACTAAATTCATATTTTCTGAATCTAATAACATTTCATGTTTTGGCATAACTCTAAATGTATATCCAAAGTTTCCGCCTGTTGTTAATTTTATTTTTGCTGAATATGTATATACTTTTTCTTCATCATTTGCTTCAACTTGTTTCATCTCAGTAACACAAACATTGTTAACAATTCCTGTATCTAATATTTGTCCATAATATACTTGAACTGAAACGTTTTCGGGATTGAAGTTTGGTAATTGAACTTTACATTTAACTTCAATTATGTCTCCCGCATTTAACTTAACGTTATCAATATTGTGATCTTGTGTTATTTCGATTTGGTTCCATCTTTCTTTTGCAGATTTTTTCCATTTTACAAAATCATTTACATTGTCTAAGTTTTTGAAGTTTTTATTATACATATTGCATAATGGCATATATATTCTATCCATATAATCAACTAACATTCTTGATGTGCTGTACCTTCCACCTGTTGACATTATAGAATTTTTCATATATCTTACCCAATCTCTAGAATATCCTTTATCATTTTGTTTGTAGTATGTTGGGATTATTTTATTTTCTAATGTGCTATAAATGCTATCGCTATCACTGTTGTCTTGGATTTCATATGAATCATAATCTGTTTCTGTTCCTATAGCCCAACCATTAGTTGTATCATATCCTTCAGCCCACCAACCATCTAGTACACTAAAGTTTACAACACCATTTACAGATGCTTTTTCTCCAGATGTTCCTGATGCTTCCATTGGTCTTCTAGGATTATTTAACCATACATCTACACCACTTACTAAATATCTTGCCATTCCTATGTTGTAATTTTCCAAAATAAATATTTTTCCTTTAAATTGTGGCATTAATGAAATTTCATGAATTTGTTTTATTAAGTTTTGTCCTTCAACATCAGCTGGGTGTGCTTTTCCAGCAAATACTAATTGAACAGGTCTATTTTCTTGATTTAGTAATTGTGTTAATCTTTCTATATCTCTAAACAATAATGTTGCTCTTTTGTATGTTGCAAATCTTCTTGCAAATCCTATTGTTAAAGCTTTTGGATTTAATTTATTAACAACATCATTTATATCTTCATAGCTGTATCCGCTTCTTTTATATCTTTCTGTTACATTTTTCTTTATTACAGCCATTAATTTTTCTTTTCTCTTAAAATGTTCTGCCCATAGTTTTTCATCTGGTATTGAGTTTATTTTTTTCCATACAGCATCATCTTGAATATTGTCTTGCCAATATGGAATTAAATAATTATTATATAATTCTTTAATATTTGGTGCTAGCCAACTGCATGTATGAATACCATTTGTTACATATGTTATTGGTGATTCATTTGCTGCAATATCTGGCCAAACTTCTGAGAATAATTCTCTTGAAACTGCTCCATGTAATTTACTTACACCATTTCTTTTTCCTGCAATTCTTAGTGCTAAAATTCCCATATTAAATCCAGGATCAAGATTTACAGTTTCTTTCATTCCTAATCTTAAAAAGTCTTCTCTTGAGATTCCAAATTCATCCCATATTCCTGAGAAATATTTATCTATTAAACCAATATCAAATATATCATTTCCAGCTGGTACTGGTGTGTGTGTTGTGAAAGCTGTTTGTGAAGTTACAATTTCTTTTGCTATTTGGAATGATACTTGTTTTTCTTTCATTGTATTTTTTATTAATTGTAGAGTCAAAAATGATGAGTGTCCTTCGTTCATATGGTAAACTGTTGGTGTTAAACCAAGTTTCTTTAATAATTCAACTCCAGCCATACCTAAGACAATCTCTTGTCTTATTCTCATTTCTTTGTCTCCACCATAAAGTTTTAATGTTATATTTCTAAATTCTTCAATATTTTGTTCTATATCTGAATCCATTAAATATAGATTTACTCTTCCAACTTGAATCTTCCAAATCTTTAAGTGAAGTGTGTTTCCAAGCATAGGAATTTCAAGAATCATATCTTGGTCATCTTCTGTTTTTACAGGATTAATTGGTAGGTTGTATAAATCTATGTTATTGTATTCAGATTCTTGTTGTCCATATCCGTTTATTTTTTGATTGAAATATCCATTTTTATATAGTAGACCTACTGCTACTAGTGGAATACCTAAATCACTAGCTGATTTTAAATGATCTCCAGATAATATTCCAAGTCCTCCTGAATATATAGGTAATATTTCATCTAATCCATATTCAGCTGAAAAATATGCAATTAAATCTTTTTTGTTATTTGGATATTTTTTAGCAAACCATGTATCTTTGCTATATATGTAATTTTCATAATTATCTACTACTTTTTCATATAATTTTAAAATTTCTTCATTTTTTACTGCTTTTTCAATTTTTTCTTGTGCAACTAGTTTTAAAAATTTAGTTGGATTCTTGTCGATTCTCTCCCATAAATCTGGATCAATCATTTTAAAAATTTTTAAAAATTCTGTATTCCAAGACCACCATAAATTATTTGATATTTCTGTTAGTTTTTTCAACTCTTTTGGTAATTGTGGAACAACTGTAATTCTATTAAAAATATACATTTTTTCCTCCTTTGTAACTTTTCAGATTTCTTTTGTAATCTCTTTTTTTCAATACCTTTATTATCTATTAAAATATTATTTTTGTCAAATCTTTTTACAATTCTTTTGATTATTTTTTATGCAATTTTATCTATATATTACTTTTTTGTTACATTTTTCTAACTCTATTTTTATTTTTGTATATATTTATGTTATAATAAACTTAGAGAAAATTTTATTAAAATCGTTTTGAATATTATTAAGGAGGGTTTCATTATGGCACGTACATCAAAGAAGAGATTCAAAAAGGTTTGGAATGCAGTCACTCGACTCATTCTCGCAATTGTCACAATTGTTGCAATTATCTATGTAACTTGTTTCTTAGGCTCTTTTGGGGGCAAAATTGTTTGGACACAGGCTAGAATGGGATATTACCATTCAAAAATTTCTGATCTGGAATCAGAACGGGAATACTATCAAAAGATAGCAAGCGAAGCTACAATGGCTGAGCAACGTAAGGTTTACCAGAATGAAGCTGACAATGCTGATAAAGCAATCCAGAATTATTCTGAAACTCGCAAAAACTTGCACAATTCATCAGATCCGATTGTTGCTTTTGCAGCAAAAAATGACTTTGAATTTTCAAAGTTGTTACTCGGACTGGCTGAGCTTTTACTTGTTCTTTGCTTTGTAGCATTTATGTACAAGATTTTTTGTACTATTATTAATGTGGAAAAGGCAATTGTCGATTTCGTATTCAAACTTGTGTTCTTCATGACTGGGTCTATTTTCGCTTTTATTGCAAATGTTTGTTTTTCGGCATCGAGATTCTTCTCTTCAGACAAAAAGCAGGTTGCCTCAAAAAGAAAATAGTCTTCAGTGAAGTAGGTTACAAAAAACGGGTTGGCTTAGCCGACCCGTTTTTCTTGTATTGTAATATAAATCTCTGAAACTTTTATAACAAATGAATGTACAAAAATTTGCTTTGAGAATTTGTATAATTTTATTCAAAATAATTCTTTATAGTTCCTTTTCCATCTTTTGATGTTATTTCTAAGATTCCCCCTGAAACAATAGACATTTGTGGTGAAACATGTCCTATATCAGTATCAAATATTACTGGTATATTCAAATCTCCAAGTGCATCTTTTAGTGTTTCTTCATATGAAATACCATAATCTTCTCTTGTCATTAAAGGCCTTCCAAAAATTATTCCGTTACAATGTTCAAAATACCCAGCATTTTTCATTTGCCATAAATGTAAATATATTTGAGGAGTTGACATTTCAAAAACTTCTAAAAACCACACTATACCATCATTTTTATATTTTTCTATAAACTCTTTTACCTTATCATATTTTGTTCCAATTAAATTAGTAATTACATCAAAACAACCACCTATTGCTCTTCCTTTAAAAATAATTTCTTTTTCTCCATTAAGATTTTTCCATTCAACTTTTTCTGTCAAATCATATTCTTCATATGGATCTGTTCTTTCTGTCCATTCTCTACTTTCACATTTTTCGAAGCTTTCTTGTGTTATTTCATTGCCTTCCATAATTCTCAAAGAATCTTCTAATGATCTATGTAAGTTTCTCATTCCAAAATCTTTTATAGTTGGTCCATATATGCATGCTGTGTCAGCTAATAAAGGTAATTCAAATGTTAATACTGTATTATCTGAATATCCTTGAAACCATTTTGGTTCTAATTTTTTTATTTGTTCAAAATCTAATTCATCTAATATTTCTGACATAAAGTCTCCACCTGTCGCAGATATTATTGCTCTAACTTTTTGATTATTCCATAATTCCATAAATTCTTTTGCACGTTCTTTTGCTGATGAACTTCTGCCTTTCTCTTCTTTTCTAACATTAGATGTTTCTATATAGTTAAAACCTTTTTCTCTCAAGTTTTTCTCGGCATTTTCTAATCTTTTAATTTTTAATTCTTCAATTATTCCTGCTGATGGTGCTGTTACTCCTATATAATCGCCTTTTTTTAATGCTTTTGGATATCTCATAAATTCTCCCTTCTAATACATATGTATGCTGAATTGTCTAGAGCAAAATGAACATTTTTTAATCTTTACACTCATTATTACTTTTTAGTTCATTTTTGGTTCGTAGGCAGAAACTTTTTATTTATACTCATGCTATTTTTCTAAAATAGCATGTTATTCATTTTTTTATTATATAAAGAAATTAATAATATTTAAATGTTCTAATAAAATTTTTATTCCCAAGAAAATTAAAATAACTCCACCAAAAAGTTCTGCTTTATTTTCATATCTGTCTCCAAATACGTTTCCAACCTTTGTTCCTATCACAGATAAGAAAAAAGTTATACTTCCTATTAGTGCAATTGCTAAAATTAAATTAACATTTAAAAATGCAAATGTAATTCCAACAGCTAATGCATCTATGCTTGTTGCAATTGCTAAAACTATCATTGTTTTAACCCCAACATCTTCATTACAGTTTTCGCTATTTTCTTGGCTAAAAGCATCTTTTACCATTTTGCCACCTATTATACTAAGTAAAATAAATGCAATCCAATGAGCAATGCTAGTTACAAAATTCTCGAATCCTTTACTTAGGAAGTATCCTAGTACTGGCATTATAGCTTGAAATCCACCAAAATACAATCCTATAATTAAAGCTTTTTTCCAGTTCATTTTTTTCATTGATAAGCCTTTACATATTGAAACAGTAAAGGCATCCATTCCTAATCCTAAACTTAATACTATTAGTTCTCCAATTCCCACGACCGATTCTCCTTTATATATCTTATTGCGCTAATTCGTATATTGCAGATGCATACATGCAACAAGCATCTATTAGATCTTTATGTTTAATATATTCATCTACTTGATGGCACATATCTGGTTCACCTGGTTTTATTGCTCCGAATGAAACGCAATTTTTAAATACTCTTGCAAATGTTGCTCCGCCAATAGCCAAAGGTTCTCTGTTTTCGCCAGTATATTCATTATAGATTCTACATAATTTTTTAACTAGTTCATTGTCTTTTGGAATATATAGTGCTGGTTTTTCTCCAGCAAATTTTACTTCTATTCCATCTAATTCTTTTTCTATTTTTGTTTTAACCTCTTCTAGGTTTTGATCTCCTGGTATTCTTAAGTTCATTCCAGATTTTATTTTTCCATCTTCTAATTTTAGTTGTGCTAAATTTAAAGTCAAATCGCCTAATTCTGTATTTTTGTGATCAATTCCTAAGCTTTCTCCATTAGTTTCTCTTCTAACTTTAGTAGCTAATAGTCTTATTGTTTTTTCTTCAACATCATATCTATTAAACAATTCATTCAAAATCATTACCATCTCTGAAACAGCATTTTTTCCTAATTCAGGATGTGCTGCATGAGCTTGTATTCCCCTTGTTTCTATATAAAATTCGTTCTGCATTTTTGTAAAAGATATATTTTCAGATACTTTTTCTAATAAAATTTTCTTTACTTCTTCCTCTATTTTTGAGTCTACTTCTAATTTTATAGAACAATACTTTGGAACTACGTTAACTCTATTATTTTTGCAGTCTATTTCTTTTATTTTTATTTTATCATTCTCAACATATGTTTCAGATGTATATGCTGTAAGAAGTGCTTTTTCAGCATATATACAGGGAAAATCAGCATCTGGACTAAATCCAACTGTTGGTGCTTCTTCATGAGCTTTATAATAATTTATACATTTCCAGCTATTTTCTTCGTTTAATCCAATTATTAATCTTACTCTTTTATGTACAGCGGTATTTTCCATAACTGCTTTCATAGCATATAAGCTAGCTATCATTGGTCCTTTATCGTCAGTTGTTCCTCTTCCATAAAGTTTATCATTATCTATAGTAAGTTCAAATGGTGGATGTGTCCAACCTTCGCCTTCTGGTACTACATCTAAATGTCCAATTATTCCAACTAGTTCTTCGCCTTCTCCAAATTCAATGTAGCCACAATATTTATCTATGTTTTTTGTTCTAAATCCTAGTCTTTTTCCTATCTCTAAAAATTTGTTTAAAGCATCATCTACATTTTTTCCAAAAGGATATTGAGGATTATTGTACCCCTCTAATTTGCTTGGGATTTTTATCATTTCTCCTAAGTCTTTTATCATTTGATCTTCATTCGCAATAATATATTCTTTAAACATTTGTATCTCCTTTTTCAAAAAATTCTATAATTGCTCTAGTTGCATTTCTTGCGCTTCCAATGGCTCTGCAAACTGTTGATCTGCTTTCAGATAAATCTCCTCCAGCATATACTCTTTCAACATTAGTTCTTCCTTTATCATCTATTTTTAATAATCCATTTTCATTATATTCAAAACCTTCTGCTTTTAGAACCTCTTTATTTGGTTTTAGTCCTATTGCAAATACAACAGTATCTGCTTTAAAATCAAATTCTGTATTTGGAATGTCCATTGCTTTTCCTTCAACAACTTTTGTTTTGATGCATTTTACATATTCAATCTTTTTATCTCTTCCTTCTGCTTTAATAACTCTTGTTGTAAATTCAGGATTTACTCCAGCTTCGATTGCTTCTTCTAGTTCAATTTTTCTAGCAGGCATGTGCTCTACATCTCTTCTATATAGTATATTTGATGATTTTGCTCCCATTTTTAATGCTACTCTTGCAGAGTCCATTGCAACATTTCCTCCACCTATTATTACAACATCTCCTAAATTAGGAATAAAATTGTTTCTATTATATGCTTTCAAGAAATAGTCTGAATCATATATTTGCTCAAAGTCTCCTAAATCATATTTGCTTGAAGTTTCTGCTCCTATTCCTAAAAATACACAATCATACTCTTTTTTCAAATCACTAATATGAATATTTTTTCCTAGTTCTTTTTCTGTTTCAAATTTAACATTCATATTTTTTAACATGTCTATAATTTCTTGTACATATTTTTTTTCTAATCTGAAATCTGGTATTCCATATTTTAAAATTCCACCTAATTCTTTTTCTTTTTCAAATACTGTAACTTGAAATCCATTTTTTCTTAGTTCATATGCACATTCTAATCCTGCAGGACCTGATCCTATTACTGCGATTTTTTCTTTTCTGTCATCTTTTTTTGAAATTTGCATTTCTATTTTTTTATTTTCTGCCCATTCATTAACAAACTTTTCTAAGTTTCCAATTTGCGTTGGTGTTTGTTTTATACCTCTTACGCATGATCCCTCACATTGATTTTCTTGTGGGCATATCATACTACAAATATGAGAAAAAATGTTATTCTCTCTTAAAATTTTGTACGCTTCTTCAATTTCGTCATTTTTTATTTTTGAAATAAATTCTGGTATATGTGTATTCATTGGACATGCGTTTGAGCATGGATGTGTTTTACAATTTAAACAATATTCAGCTTTTTCTTTAATTTCATTAATTTTTTCCATATTTTCCTCTATTCTTTTATTTTTACATTAATTATTTTATCATTAATACATTGTTTTAACAACTTTTTTGACCATTCATTTTGCTAATAGAATATTTTTATTTTTTTGTGGAATATTAATAATATATTTTAAGGAGGTTTTTAAAATGTCTCATCCAATTGAAGGATTAATGAATACTGCTATGAGTAGTATTAAAGATATGATTGATGTTGATACTATTATAGGAGAACCCATTTCTACTGGTATTGATACTTTAATTATTCCAATTTCTAAAGTAAGTTTTGGTTTTGCAGCAGGTGGTAGCGAATTCAAAGGTGAAACTATTAATGAATATTCTAAAAGAGAAAAAGAAGAACAAGTTCAATATAGACTTCCATTTGGTGGTGGTAGTGGCGCTGGTGTAAATATTGAGCCTGTTGCTTTTCTAGTGGTTTCAAATGGAATTGTAAAATTATTACCTGTTACTCATGATTCTTATGTTGACAAGCTAATTGATTATGTACCTGATTTACTAGATAAGTCTGGTGATTTTATCAAAAATTTAAAAGATAAAAATAAGTGCATAGAAAAACTTAAAGAAAAAATTGAAGAAAATATTAAAGAAGATACTAAAGATACTGTTTCAGAAACTGAAGAATAGTATTGTATCTTCTGGGATTGGTTGATTTTTCCCGTATTTTGGAGTATAATTATACTGTTACTAAATATATAACAACTTTTTTAGGAGGTGCACTTATATGCCTAGAGTAAGAAAAGGTTCTGATAAGTACCAAATCCGTAATGAACGGATAACGAACATTGTTAAACAGAAAAATATTGAAATGAACTCACCTGCTGAATTAAAAAGATTAAAAAAGCTCCTTAATGATTTAATCAAATTAGGGAACTTCCCAGCAAATGATGCCAAAGGTGTTATTCGATACTCTGTGAAGTTTTTCGATATTATCTCATCTTTTCAGGATGCAGGCTATGTTGAATATCTTCCAGATAACATGTCTGAATATGCTAGCACAATCAATCAGGTAATTAAAAATTGTGGTAGATTTCCTGGACAGACATGCTGGAATCCAACATCTGTTGGTGAAAAAGTAACCATTGATAATATGGTACTTGGTGGAGTTTTTAATCTACCTATCAAACCGGCTAGATATTGGCTCAATTGTAATCGCTGTTACACATTAACTATTGACTACCATTGCCCAGCAATTCCAAAAACAAAGTTACCAACAAAAATAACTTTAACCCACCTTTCTGAAATTATCAAGGAAGACAAACCACTTTCTGCTGATGTAGTAAAAAGTCAAAAAGTATGGGCAACTGATGCATTGGTATTTTATGGGCCGTTCTGCTTATCTAGAGTAGTTGCTACAAATGGCGCATCACTTATTGGTGCATTACGAAAAATTTTTTATTCTGAAGAAAAATAGTACAAATAAAAAGTAACAAGTTGGAAGCTCTGATTCTAATGAATCAGAGCTTTTCTTATATTATAGGAAAGTCCTCCGAATTTTCCTATAATATAAATACGTTGCACTGAAAATTTATTGCATAAGTTTTCGCATATAAACAAATTTACTGAAAATTTCAATTTTATCTAAGTATGATAAAAAGTAAAGTTAAAACTGAAATTTGAAAATTTTCAGATTTTTCTTTTTATGATACTTATAATATTTTTAATGTATACAATATTTCTTTCTGAAGTAACTATGTTTCTGAAGACTTTTTATTTTAGTTTGCTTAAATTTTTTTATAACATTTTCTAAAACTTGTATTTGTATTTTACCTCTTATTTTTATACTTATAAAATTTTTTCTAAAATTTGTTGTTATATTATATTCCATATTTTTGGTTTCTTGTTTTTCTAAAAACATTGGAATTATCATATTAATTATTCCATATGCATATGCGTTAATTAATGTATTTTTAATTCCATATTCTATATTTATTTTTAAATCTTTAAAGGAATATTTTATATTTTTAATTATTTTCTCGTCTTTAATTATCTTTTTCTTTGTTATGTTATCCATTAATTTTATAATATCTTTTTTATGAATTTTCTTCTGAAAAACTTTTATATATTTAAAAATATATATTTTTACTTTTATCCTAAAAATCGTTTTTCCATTGTATATTTCTAATTTTTCTATATCAATGCATAATGTGATTGATAATAATATTATTAAAATAATAAATAGTATTATGATAAATATTTTCATAATACTATTTTTTCCATATGTTTTATTTTTTATTATTCTTTTTTTCTCGCATTTTTTTCTACAACGATATCTCCAAATAGTTCTTCTTGTGTTGCTGTTACTTTACTTCTTCTAGTTAATTCTAGCAATCCTGTAAATGCTGTAACTACTTCTGCTTTTGGTTTAGTCTTTACTGAAAACATTTTATTAAATACAATTCTAGGCTTTTTTGAAAGTGCTCTAAATATCTCTTTTACTTTACTAGTTACTGTGTACGTATCTGTAATAGCAATTTTTTCAATGTTTTCAGCATTTTTATTTATACGAGCTTCTCTCTTTTCTATTAATCTTTTATAATTTTTATATAATAATTCTGATGAGTATTCTTTTTCTAATTTTTGTTTTGGTAATTCAATTTGTGCTGGTATGTTATAAAATCTTTTATTATTTTCAAGAAACATTTCTTTAAATTTTTTAGATATTTCTTTATATTTTTTGTATTCTATAATTCTTCTTAATAATTCTTCTTCTGTAAACTCTGCTTCATCTTCTGTTTCTTTTGGCAATAATTCTTTCGATTTTAAAAAAACTAGTGTGCTTGCAATTACAAGAAATTCACTTGTTACATCAAGATTTTGTTTTTCCATTTCGTTTATATATTCAATGTATTGATCAGCTATTTCAGATAGTTTAACATCATATATATCCATTTTATTCTTATCTATTAAATGGCACAATAAATCTAATGGTCCTTCAAAATTTTCTAATTTAAGTGCATATTTATTTGTTTCAAGTGTTAATATTCCCATGTTACTCCCTACTTATTTTATTTATTGTTTCTGGTCTATATCTTTTCTTTTTCAAATATAAAATTATATCTTGCATTTCTTGTGTGCTTTTTTTCTTGTTTACAATATTTCGTGCTGATAATAATTCATATTCTTCAAGCATTTCTTCATTTTTAGATATATAGTCATCAATTGCTGATTCTTTTGCACCTTTTGAATATAATTTATATTTTAGTTCAAAAATTGATAAATTTTTCAATGCAATTGCTTCGTGCATAAATCTTTCAACATATTTCTCATCATTAATATATCCTAATTCTTTTAAGGTTTCAATAGTCTCATCTAAAATATCACTATCTTCATTTTTAAATTTTTCTAATATTTCTTTTTCTGTTCTTTTTTTATAAAAAATATATTTTAATATTTTTGTTTTTAATTTATCAACTTTTTCTAATCTTTCTAAATCCATATAGTTCTATATATAACCTTTCGGCAAATTTTTTATAATTATTCTTCATCTTCTTTTTCTTCTGGTGCATTTTCATCTAAAGCTTGTTCAAATGCTTTGCTATAGTTGTCTCTAATTTTTTGTTCAACTTCTGCTAATATTTTTGGATTTTCTTTTAAATATCTTTTTACGTTTTCTCTTCCTTGACCAATTTTTGCGCCATTATAACTAAACCAAGCGCCACTTTTTTCTATTATATTTAAGTTAACTGCTAAGTCTAAAATACTTCCTTCTTTAGATATACCTTCTCCGTATAATATATCAAATTCTGCCTCTCTGAAAGGAGGAGCAACCTTATTTTTTACAACTTTAACTCTTGTTCTATTTCCTATAACTTCACCATCTTGTTTGATATTTTCTATTCTTCTAATATCCAAACGAACTGATGCATAGAATTTTAACGCTCTTCCACCTGGTGTTGTTTCAGGGTTTCCAAACATGATTCCAACTTTTTCTCTTAATTGGTTGATAAATATTATTGCTGTTTTTGATTTATTTAAAACTCCAGCTAGTTTTCTTAAAGCTTGTGACATTAATCTAGCTTGTAATGCAACATGTGTATCTCCCATATCTCCATCAATTTCAGCTTTTGGGACTAATGCTGCAACAGAGTCTACTACTATTATGTCTATAGCGCCACTTCTTACTAATGCTTCTGTTATTTCTAATGCTTGTTCACCTGTATCTGGTTGTGAAACTATTAAGTTATCTATATCTACACCTAACTTCTTTGCGTATACTGGATCTAATGCATGTTCTGCATCTATAAATGCTGCTGTTCCTCCAGCTTTTTGTGATTCAGCTATTGCATGAAGTGCAAGTGTTGTTTTTCCTGATGATTCTGGTCCAAATATTTCTATTATTCTTCCCTTTGGAATTCCACCTATTCCAAGTGCAACATCTAGTGTTAAAGCTCCTGTTGGAATTGCTTCAACTTCCATTGCTTTGAATTCTCCTAATTTCATTACAGAGCCTTTTCCAAATTGCTTTTCTATTTGTCCCATTGCCGCATCTAATGCCTTTTTCTTTTCATCGTTTTCTTTCATTTTTATCTCTCCTTACAAATTTTTGTTTTCCAAATGTTTGTTTGTTTCATTATATATTATATAATTTTTTTGTCAATACTTTTTAATAATTTTTTCTATACCATTTTTCAATATAATTATATATGTTATATAGTGTTGGTTTTAAGTTTCCTGTTAGATTTGTGTTGTAGACTAATAGGTTCTTTTTTCTCGCTATACTCATAAATGGTTTTTCATCATTGTATATCTGAATTATTCTTTTGTAATTTTCTTTTATTTGATTTGTATCGTCCATATTGCTTGAATCTGTTATTAACTGATTTATTTCATCATTATTGTAATTTGAAATATTTCCTGATCCTATATATGTATTTATGTTTGGTGTGTATGAATTGCTAATGTTCATTAATATTGCATCATATCCATTACGTGAATTGATTAGGTTATAATAATTTTGAGCTGATACTTTTTTTATTGTTACTGAAATTCCTGAGTTAGCCCATTGTTGTCTTAAGTTTTCTGCAACAGCTTCGCTAATTGCATTATCTCCATTTATCGTTAATGTAAATGCTAATCTTACATATTTTCTTCCTACTAGTTTTTGCCAAGAATTATTTTTGAAACTCCATCCATCTGCTACTAATAAATTTCCGGCAGCCCCTGAATTGTATCCATTATCTATTAAATCATTTGTATATAAAAAGTTTCCATAGTCTAGTGGAAAATCTGAAACTCTATATCCGTTTCCATAGCTACTTGCAATTGTGTTGTTTTTATCTATGTAATATGATAACGCTTTTCTAACATTTGCACTTGCTAAATATGTGTTATTTGAATTAAATGCAACATAATCATAATCTTTACTGTCAAATTCTAATGAGGCAAAACCAATAGTTCCAATGTTTTGATTAACACTGTTTTGCGATGTATTAATGCAATCGACATTGCCATTCTTAAAGTCATTATACACCTCACCCATTGTCTGGTAAATATTTATATTTACTTGCTCTAGTACACTATTTTTTTCTGTATTCCAATATTCTGTATTTTTTTCTAGGCTTATTACCTTTTCATCAAAAGATTTTATTTTAAACATTCCTGTTCCAATTGGTAAGTTAGTTTTATCTGAATTCATAAAGTCTGTGTCTTTGTAGTATTCAGAAGACATTATTGGAAATGTTAAATTATATTCAAAAAATGGAACGTTCTGATTTAAAGTAAGTCTTAATGTATGATCATCTATAATGTCTATTGCTACAACATTTTGAATATTTCCAGAATAAACTGAATTTACATTTTTTAATAATTCTATAGTATATCTGACGTCATCTGCTTTAAAGTCTGATCCATCTGACCATTTAACGTTTTCTCTTAATTTTATGACATATGTAATATCGTCTATTTTTGAAACTTCAGTCGCTAATGCATATTCTTTTGAATAATCTTCTTTAAGTTCAATTAATGAATCAAATACTATTTTGCTTATTTCTTGTACATGTTTATTTTGACTTATTATTGGATTTATTGTGTCCATTTGTGATATGGCTAAACGTAGTTCTTTTACAACATTAGTTGTATCTTCTGTTTCTTGTGCTACGGATTTTTTTTCTGGGTCTGATTTATCTTTTTTATATATCGAATATGTTACTATTGCTAATATGATTATTACAATAATAAATATGTATTTAAATATATTTATTTTTTTCATTTTTCACCTCATTTCATCTTTGATTATAATATACTATTTTTATTTTTGTTTCAAGACTATGATTGTTATTTTGTGCTAAAGCTAATGCGTATTATTATTTATTGTTGAGAAAATATTATATTTATTTTTTCGTTCCTTGCTAAAATATTTTCCCTAACCTACTAAACTTCGTTTAGAAGGTTAGGGAAAAACTTTCAAACTGCGCGTCACT
>USFR01000001.1 GCA_900553945.1 uncultured Clostridium sp. | reverse complement strand
GTATAAAACTAAATTCAGTACACACTAAAAGTGGAATTTAAAAATAAAATTAAGGAATGGAAAAATTTTTAAAATTAGTAATTGAAAATTTAATATATCTGTGATAGAATGTCTCATAGACGGAAGAGGTATAATTAAATTTATATTTCTAAAATTTAATTGTAAATATTATAGGAGGTCGAAATAATGAAAGATTATTTGGAAATTGAAGATGTAAAGGCTTTAGAAATCTTAGATTCTAGAGGAAATCCAACTGTTCAAGTTGAAGTTATGGCTGGAGGATTTAGTGGAGTTGCTATGGTTCCATCTGGAGCTTCTACAGGAAGTTTTGAAGCAGTTGAATTACGTGATGGTGATTCTTCAAGATACTTAGGAAAAGGTGTTTTAAAGGCAGTTGAAAATGTTAATACAATAATCAGAGACAAAATAATTGGAATGAATGTTTATGACCAAGTTCAATTAGATAAAACATTAATTGAATTAGATGGTACAGAAAATAAAGGTAGATTAGGAGCTAACGCTACATTAGGTGTTTCTTTAGCAGTTGCTAGAGTTGCTGCAGCTTCTTTAGGAATGGAATTATATCAATACATTGGTGGAACAAACGGTAAAACATTACCAACTCCAATGATGAACATAATGAATGGTGGTAAACATGCTGATTCTACACTTAGTGTTCAAGAATTCATGATTATGCCAGTTGGTGCAAAATCATTCTCAGAATGTATTAGAATGTGTTGCGAAATTTATCACAACTTAAAGAAAGTTTTAAAATCAAAAGGATTAGCTACTGGTGTTGGTGATGAAGGTGGATTCGCTCCAGATGTTAAAGATGAAGACGAAGCTTTAGCTTTAATTATGGAAGCTATTGAAAAAGCTGGATACAAACCAGGTGAAGAAGTTTGCTTAGCATTAGACGTTGCTGCAACTGAAATGTATGATGAAGCTAAGAAAATTGGACAAGAAGGAAAATATCATTTCTGGAAAATCGGTGTTACAAAAACATGTGATGAAATGATTGCTTTCTATGAAGATTTAGTAAATAGATATCCAATTATCTCAATCGAAGATGGTTTATCAGAAGAAGATTGGGAAGGATGGAAAAAATTAACTGATGCTTTAGGAGATAAAATCCAATTGGTTGGTGATGATTTATTTGTTACAAATATTAAGAGATTACAAAAAGGTATCGATTTAGGAGTTTCAAATAGCATATTAATCAAATTAAACCAAATCGGAACATTAACTGAAACATTAGATGCTATTGAATTAGCTAAGAAAAATGGAATGACAGCTGTTGTTTCTCATAGAAGTGGTGAAACAGAAGATACAACATTAGCTGATGTTGCTGTTGCTACAAATGCTGGACAATTAAAAACAGGTGCTCCTTGCAGAACTGATAGAGTTGCAAAATATAATAGATTATTAAATATTGAAGCTCAATTAGGCGATGTAGCTATCTATGCTGGAAGAAAAGGATTAAACTTAAAATAAGATAAATTTTAAAAAATAACTTTGGGATTTATATCTCAAAGTTATTTTTTTTGCATTCATAGATAACTTTTTTAGGAATAGAAATGTTATAGCAGATTTATAAAATTCGCGTAAAAAGGCGAAATATAGAGAAAAGCCGTTGACAAATATAGGAAACCATTATAAAATGTTTACGCGAATGAAATAATTCTGAAATTTGAAAAATAGGAGGTGAGAAAATGAAAAAAACATTTGGCATAAAAATTGCTTTTTGTATGATGTTTTTATTCATTTTATTTTTTTCTAATAAAGTTTTCGCAGCTGAAGAAATAACAGTACTAAAGAAAAACGATACCGAATATATTGTTTATTTGGAATCTAGTTTAGATAAAGAATATGAATATGAATATGCATTTGCAAATAGCACAACTGCTGATAAAGAATATTTAGATTATATGAAAGCTGAAAAAGAAACAGTTGAAGGTAAATATGTAATGCATATTACAAAAGAAAGATATGATAACTATTTTGCTGGAAAAACTGTTTACGTATATGCTAGAGATTTAGATGGAAATTATTTAGCAGAAGGAATTCAAATTAGTTTAGATAATTCAATTCCATATGAAGCAGTTGATTTGGTAAATAATGTTACAAAGAAAATTGCAGTTGATACTACACAAAAAACAGTTACAAAGAGAACTGAAAATGGAATTGAGTATACAACTTCAATTGGTAGAGTTGATATCATAGATGATAGTAGCTCTGAATATTCATATTATTTAGTAAAATTACCAAGTACTGAAAATTACAACCAATTTATGGATTTAGCTGAAAAACTTAATAGTTTAAAAGCCAACTCAGGACTATATGAAAATATAAGGATGTGTAAAGAATTTTATGATCTATACAACCAATTAATGCCTACAGCTGATAATTGGTCTTTAGTTTCTGATATGAGAATTGATCAACCTGCAGATTCTAAAACAGGTGATAAATATATTCTTTGGGTTAGAAATGATTCACAAGAAATAGTTGATGTTCAATTCTTAACTTGTTTCCAAAATGAAGACAAAGAATTTGTTAAAGATAAAAATATTGTAACAACAACATCAAAATTACCAATTACTTATGATAGTATAATTTTATTTGTTATATTAGGAGTTGCAGTAGCTTTACTTGTTATTGTTGCTGTTATGAAAAAAGCAAATAGCAAAGGTAAAAAAGATAATGAGTAAAAATAAAATTTTTAACTTTATTATTATTTTACTTTTAATTGTTATAGCTATAACAATTATTATGATGATTATTAAGTATGGTAGAAATCAGGTAAATGAAAAGCATTTATCTGCTGTTGTTGACGAATTTGAAACCAAATACAATAATGATGAAAAAATTTCAGAAGACATAATGATAGATGATTACAAGGTAATAGGTATAATTACTATTCCTAAGATTAACCTGAAATATCCAATTTTAGATAGAACAGATAATAAAGGGATGAGATTGTCTATTACTAAGTTTTGGGGAAGTGAATTAAACGAAGTTGGAAATGTTACTCTTGCAGGACATAACAATAGGGATGGCACAATGTTTGGAAAAACCAAAAATTTGGAGAAGGGTGACATAATTAAAATAACTGACATGAAGAATAGAACACTTGATTATGAAGTTTTTGATTATTATATTATAGATCCAAATGATGTATCATGTGTCGAATCTATTGATGGAAGTACAAAAGAGGTAACACTTATAACGTGTTCAAATGGAAATAAAAAAAGATTAGTAACAAAAGCTAGAGAAATTAAAAATAATCAAGAATAGGAGGAAAAAATGGATAAGTTCAAGACTCTTAATAAGAAGACTATAATTGCTATTGTAGCTATTTGTATTTTAGCTATTGTTGCAATTGTTGGAGTCGTTGCTTTCTTGAAAGATGATGGTTCAGCTACTGCTATTGATGAAATAGCTCAACAAGAACCTGAATCTGAAAATGCAAATACAAATGCATCAGAGAATGTAGAACAATCTCCTAGTGCAACTGAAAATAATTCTGATGCACAAGGAAATACATCTTCAGAAAACACTACTAATAATAGTGTTATGCCGAGTGAATCTGCAAATCCAACAACGAATACTACAAGCCAACCTTCAACTTCAGTAGCACCAACTACTCAAGCAACAGGAACAACTACATCAACAACAAATACTAATGTTCCTAATCAAGAGTATGTTACTTCAAGAGTTGAAGAAGTTGAAAGACAGATTTCTGAAGATTTAGCTGTGTCTTGGCAAAACCTAGATGTAGCTGGAAAATTTACAGATGTAAATGTTGAGGATTTAGGAATTACAGCAGTAAAAAAAGCTTATGTAATAAAGGATAAAGAATTAATTCCTCAAAGAGCAGAAAATGAAGATGCAAAAACAGTAGTACCTGGAGATGTAATTAGATATGTTATCGAAATCAAAAATATAAGCCAAGAGGCTAGAAAAGAAATAAGAGTTTCAGATAGCGTACCTGCTCAAACATCATTAATTGATGTTAGTAATGGTGGTAAAGAAACTACTGTAGATGGTGTAACAAAAATTTTCTGGACAGTTGATTTTGAAGATGGTGAAGAAGCAAAGCTTGTAAGCTTTACTGTAGTTGTAAATGAAGATGCTACAGGAACTATTAGAAATACAGCTGTTGTAAATGGTGATAAAACAAACGAAACTCATAATACTATTATAAAAACAACTAAGGAGAGCTTAGTTCCAGATTGTACTGAAACTGGTGATTTAAAACAAGTAGGAAATGTTTCTACGGTTCATGAAGGAGATACAGTTTCATATACAATTACTGTATCAAATACTGGAGAAACAGACGAGAAAATTAATCTTGAGGATGCTATTCCAGATGGATTAACACTTGATGAAACTTCTGTAAAAGTAAGTAAAGAAGTTAAAAATATGACTGTAAGTGATAATAAGATTTCAATAAGTGGCTATACATTAGAAGCTGGAGAGAAATTAATAATTACTTTTAATGTTACAGTAGATAAATTGAGTGATGATGACTATGTAGAAGATGAAAATGGAAATAAAACATGTACAAAAGTAATTGATGCAAACTATGTTGTAGTTAATGATGTTAAGAAAGAAGATCCAGATGGACCAAAAGATGTTAAAAAAGCAATTATTGAAACGACAAAAGTAAGTGAGATTGCAGATTGTACTATATTACCAAAACAATTAACAGGTTCAACAGTTCATGAGGGTGATACTATAAAATATACAATTACTGTTTCTAATGCTAAAGGTTCAGAAGCCGGAATAATCAATTTGAGTGATTCAATTCCTACAGGATTGAATATTTTTGGTAATGTAACAGCTAATTTAGCAGATGCACAAGCTAAATTACAAGTTGTAGGTAATACAATTACATTAACTGATTATAAATTACAAGCAGGTGCAACTCTTGAAATTACATTTAACACAGTTGTTGATGATTTAGGAACAACTACAAATGATAAGGGAGAGACAGGAAAAGCAATTTCAGCAACTATTAATGCAAACGTAGTTGATGTAAATGGTACAACAACTCCAGATCCAGATGGACCAAAAGATGTTAAGAAGCCAAATATAGAAATTTCTAAAACAAGTACAGTAGCTGGTAAAGATTATGTACGTGTTGGAGAAAGCTTTGATTATATAATAACAGCTAAAAATAATGGAACTGAAAAAGGAAATGCTGCTATAACAGATAGTATACCAGCTGAATTTACAGTTGATGCAACTAATATAAAAGTTGATGATCAAGAGGCTGATAATAGTGTAGTTGTTAGCGGAAACGAAGTAGAATGGAATCTAAAAGATTTAGCAGTTAACGATTCAAAAGTATTAAAGATTAGAGTTACAGCTAAAGATATAACTGGTGTTAAAGCTGAGACTACAAATACAGCAATAATTAATAATGAAAATCCATCATCATCAACAGATGTTGATATTGGAAAATCTGATATTGCTGTTACTAAGTCATCTCAAGTTGTAACATGTAATGATTATGGAATGACAGGTTCAAAAATTGATGTAGTTCATGAAAATGATGAAATTCAATATACAATAACTGCTGAAAATAATGGTGTTGTTTCTGATAAAATCAATGTTAGAGATGAATTAAAAGATAAAGTAGAGTTTGTTGAAGGTTCTTTAACAGCTAAGGTTGATAGTAAAGACATTATAGGCGTTAAAGCTGAAAATGGAGTTATTTCATTAGATGATTATGAATTAGCAGCGGGAAGTAAACTTGTTATTACATTTAAAGTAAGAGTTAAAACACTTGGATTAGATGAAAATGGTAACAAAATTACAAAGGCTACATTTGAAGCAAATACTGTATATGTAAATAATGATTCAACTGAAGATCCAGAGGGACCAGGTGAAATTAAGAAACCTGATTTGAAGGTTACAAAATCAAGTTCAATTGAAGCAGGTCAATATGCTGAAATTGGAAAACAATTCTCATATTATATTGTAGTTGATAATAATGGAGATGAAAAAGGTTCTGCAGTTGTAGAAGATGATGTACCAAGCAATTTAAGAATAGATAGCTATGGTGATGCATTAGCTGGAGATACAATTAGTGTTGTAGGAAATAAAGTTACATGGAATGTAAATAATTTACCTGCTAAATCTTCAAGAATAATAGAGATTAAGGTTACACCATTATCAATAAGTGAAGGTAAAACTGAAGAAACAATTACAAATACAGCTAAAATTACAAATGGACCAAATTCGCCAACAGATGTAACTATTGCTACACCAGTTATTTCAACAACTAAAGCAAGTAAGGTTGTTGTATGTGGTCAATATGGTATGATCGACTCAGAAGGAGTAACTAAGGTTACAACAGTTCATGAAGATGATGAAATCGAATATACAATTACAATTTCTAATACTGGAAAAGTTGCTGGAATTGTAAATATGAATGATCCATTACCAAAAGAAATGACATATAAGGCAGATTCTTTAAAAACTAACTTACAAAATGTAAATGTAGTAGTTGCAAATGATAAGAAATCAATTTCATTGAATGATTACTCATTAGCAGCAAATACAACATTAACAATTACATTTAGAGTAACCATAGACAATTTAGGAACAAAAGTAGTAGATGGAAAAGAAGTTCCAGCAACTTCAGCAACACTTACTGCAAATGAAGTTACTGTAAATGGTGATCCAGCTAAAGATCCAAATCCGCCAACAGATGTTAAAAAGCCAATGATTACAGCTACTAAGGAAACACCTGCAGCTGATGAGGCATATATTACTGAAAATAGATTAGTAGAATATACTATAACAGTAACTAATAGTGGAACAGAAAAAGGTAATGCAACTGTAACTGATATTATAGATAACAGATTAGAATATAAACAATCAGAATTAGGAAATAAATATGATAAAGATTCTATTTCATATGATAAAACTACAAAAACAGTTACATGGAATGTTGTAGATTTACCAGCTGGTGAATCAAGAACAGCTACTATAACTGTATGGGTTGGAGAAATCACTAATGGTGTTAGTGAAACAATACCTAATATTGTTAATGTAGATGGAAAACCTACAGATGAGGAAACAATTACTGTAGGAAAACCAAGTATTAAAACAGAAAAAACAAGTGAGATTTTAGAATGTTCTAAAGGAATAAAAGAAGGTACAATAGTTCATGAAGGCGATGTAATTAAATATACAATTAAAGTTAAAAATGAAGGAACATTGCCAAAGAAAATTAGTGTAACCGATACTATAAAATCAGGATTGACATATGTAGAAGGTACATTAAGTGTAGATAGAGCCAATACAGGTGCTTCTATAACTAATGGAGTACTTACAATTACTGATTATGAATTATCAGCAGGTCAAGAAATGACAATTACATTTAATGTAAGAGTAAATGAATTGACTGATGCAGATTATTCAAAGGATAAAGATGGCAATATAATTTATAGCAAGAAAATTGATGCAAACGTTGCTAGCGTTGATGGTAAATCTCCATCAGATGATAAAGAATATGAAGTTATAAAACCAGTTATTAATGTTAAGAAAGAAGTTTCTAAAACATTAGTAAGTGTTAATGAAGAATTTTACTATGACATAACAGTTACAAACGTTGGAACAGATGTTGGAAATACAGTTATAACAGATATAATTCCAAGTGAGTTAATATACAATGAATTCGTAAAACCAACTAATGATGATGTTGTAACTTATGACGAAACAACAAGATTGTTAACATGGAATGTTAATGCTTTAAAAGTAAAAGAAAGCAGAATATTACGTATTAATGTAAAAGCACCAGCAGATGTTACAGTAAATCCAACTACTGTTACAAATGCTGTATACAAAGATGGTAGTGAAAAACCTGAAGATAGTGTTGATACAAAAGTGGCTAAACCAGTAATTACTACTATAAAGTCAAGTGAAGTTACAGAATGTAAATTTAATTTAACTACAGAGGATACTATTGGTAAAAAAGCTACAACAGTTCATGAAGGTGATGTAATTAAATATACAATTACAATAACTAACTCAGGAGAAGTTGCTGGAATTGTGAATATGAACGATTCATTACCAGCAGGAATGACATTTAAAGGTTCATTAAGTACAAGTCTATCAAATGTAAATGTAGTAGTTGCAAATGATAAGAAATCAATTTCAATAAGTAATTATTCATTAGCAGGAAATACAACATTAACAATTACATTTGAAGTAACAATAGATAATTTAGGAACAGTAAAAGATAAAGATGGAAAAGATGTTCCAGCTACTTCAGCTACACTTACTGCAAATACAGTAACAGTAAATGGCGTAGATGAAAAGGATCCAAATCCACCAACTACTGTTAAGAAACCTAATATTGTTATTGCAAAAACAAGTAATGTTGGTAACAGATATTTAAATGTAGGTGAAACATTTGAATATACTATAACAGCTACAAATAATGGAGCAGAAGTAGGAACAGCAGTTGTTATAGATAGACTTCCAGATGGAGTTGAATATGTTTCATATACAGATAATGGAGATACAGTTGATGTTTCAAAATTACCTGAAATTAAATGGACAGTAAAAGATTTAGGAGTAAATGAATCTAGAGAATTAAAAATACAAGTTAAAGCAAAAGAATTTACAGAAGGTGTAGACAAATCTATAACAAATAAAGCTACAATAGATAATGGTAACCCATCTTCTGAAGTTACTGATAAGGTTGGAAAGCCACAAATATCAGCTAACAAGACATCAAGAGTTGCTGTATGTGGTCAATATGGTATGATTGACTCAGAAGGAGCAACTAAGGTTACAACAGTTCACGAAGGTGATGAGATTGAATATACAATTACAATAACTAACTCAGGAAAAGTTGCTGGAATTGTAAATATGAATGATCCATTACCAACAGGAATGACATTTAAAGATGGTTCATTAAGCACAAGCCTAGCAGATGCAAATGTAGCAGTTGCAAATGATAAGAAATCAATTTCATTAACTGGTTACTCATTAGCAGCAGATACAACATTAACAATTACATTTAGAGCAACTATAGATAATTTAGGAACAGTAAAAGATAAAGATGGAAAAGATGTTCCAGCAACTTCAGCAACACTTACTGCAAATACAGTAAATGTAAATGGCGTTGATAGAGAGGATCCAAATCCACCTACAGATGTAAAGAAACCAATTATCAATACTACAAAGACTAGTGTGATTTCTGAATGCGGTAAAGGTCAAACAAATGGTACAACAGTGCACGAAGGCGATAAAATTAAATATACAATTACAGTTTCAAATAGCGGAACTGAATACAAAAATATTAATGTATCTGATACATTAAAATCAGGAGTATCATTAATTGAAAGTACAATAAGTGCTAAAGACAAAGAAAATGATATTCAAGGTATTACTGTAAGTACAGATAAGAGAACAATTTCATTAGATGGTTATAGATTAGAAGCTGGACACACATTAACAATTACATTTGAAGTTTCAGTAGATACTTTAGCTGAAAATGTTACAAAGGCTACAATCGAAGCTAACCAAGTTACAGTAGATACAACAACTACACCAGATGACAAAACATACGAGGTTGTAAAACCAAATATTAATGTTACAAAACAAGTATTAAATACAGAAAATAAAGATATTAATGGAGAAACAGTAGATGTTCGTTCAACATTAAAATATGTACTTGTTGGAACTAATACAGGTAGTGAAGATTCATCTGTAACTGTTACAGATGATATAGACATTAGTAAATTAACTGAGGTAACTGTTACAGGTGCAATTAGAACTAATGGAACAGATGCATCAACAGCTGTTATTTACAACAAAGAAACTGGAAGACTTTCATGGTCTGGATTATTAAATAAAAATAGCGGAAATCAAGTAATTATTACAATTGAAGCTAAGACAAGAATCTTAAATGAATCAGAGTTATCTTATGTAGTTGAAAATACTGCTAAGTATACACCAGAAGGTTCTTCAGAAAAGACTACAAATAAAGTTACAAATAATGTTAAGATTATGATTGAGTCAGATAAGACAGCTACGGTTATAAATTCTGAAGGAGATGGAAAAGCAGAATATGGTGATATTATAGAATATACTATTACTGCGGAAAACAAATCAGATAGTGATGGAAAAGTAAATATTATTGATCCATTACCAGCTGGTGTTGAATATAGTGATCCACTTGATGGAAACGCTAATCCAATAGTTGTTAAAGTTAATGGAACAATTGTAGGAAATGGAACTTATAACGATGGAACAATATCATATAATGGAACTTTAAAAGCTGGTGCAAAATTAACATTAACATTTAAAGTTAAAGCAATTGAAACTAATATTGAGAATAATATTGTAAATACTGCAACAATTAATGGTATTGAGAAATCAGCTACTGTTGATGTTGTTAAGAAAATAAGTATTGCAGCTACAGCTGAAGTTACAAAATCTATGGATTTAGTTTTAGTGCTTGATGTTTCTGGAAGTATGAATGGAGAAAGAATTGATGCATTAAAAGAAGCTGCAAAAGCTTTAGTAAATAAAGTATTTCCAGATGGTGTTAATGATACTAATTCAACAGTAACAATTATTGCATACAATGGAAAAGCAACAGATCCAGTAACATATAAGTATAGTAATAAGACTGGAGCACTTTCAAAAATTAATAATTTGAAGGCAAAGACCGGTCAAGATACAAGTGGAACCAATATAAAGGCAGCATTGGATAAGACAAATACTGTACTTACAGATGGAACTTTAAAAAATGATAATAAAGTTGTTATATTCTTATCAGATGGTGCTCCAACAACACCAAATGATACTACAGGTTTGGTAGAAACAGGGGATTCAACTTACGGAATGTATCAGGAAAACAGTGTTGAAAATATTGTTGAATCAGCTGAGAATGTAAAGAAAAATGCTGATAGAGTTTATTCAATAGGCTTAGGAACTGAAGATGGATTATCAGATGAATGTGCTTATGTAACAGAGTGTTCTGAACTTGCAGATGTAATTGCTTCAAGTTCAAGCGTTGATACAGCTAATAACAAAGTTACAATTACATTAAGAAATTCTTCTTCAAGAGATGTAATAGTTACAGATTTAACTGCAGATATTTCAGGAATTACGGGTGTAACTACTGACGGAGTAACATATACGTCTGGTTATTATTCATCAACTTTAACATGGGATAATGATATAGTTGTTCCTGCTAATGATACAATTTTACTAGAGGTAGATATAACAAGAGATCCTTATTCTTGGGGCAGACCTAGAGTAAGTAATATTACTCCTAAGTATGAAAGAGTTTGTACAAATACTACACATCAAGCTATGAATAGCGATGGGGTTAAGACTTCTAGGGATGGAACTAAAAAATATCATTACTATAAAGAGAAGAGTTTAGCTAAGTTTGTATTGAAAACAATTGGAAAGACTGAATATATTCCTGTAGCTGATGGAGCAAGTACAGCTGATACTACAGAAAATCTTTCTAAAGAGTTTGATGCAATTTTAAAGGATTCTTCAACAACACATGATACTGCTGTAGTTACAACAAAACCTACAAAATTAAAAATTGTTGAAACAGCAACTGTTAAAGGAGATGTAGTATTAAGTATTGGTGAAACATCTGATACTATAAATATCGATACTCTAAAAAACGGAGTATATTCTCTTGGAACAGGAGATGAATTAAGTTATACTCCAGGTGTAGGATTTACATTCACAATTAAGAATGATAAAACATTAGAAAAAGAACTACACATTGCATATACAGTTGATAAGAAATAATTTCATAAAGAAAATAAAAGCGAGAGTAGAATTGAAATTCTACTCTTGTTTTTTATAAATTTGAAAAAATTGTAAAAAAGTAGTATAATGTTTATGTAGCAATTTTATAAATTCAAAAGAGGCCGTTATTATGGCAGAAAGAGGGATTCATATGACAGAAATTAAAACAACAACATTGTCCACAGCAGAAGAATGGTTAGAGCGGTTAATCAATAGAATTAATGACCGTGAACAGTATACTGTGGATGGCAGTAACCTGAAGGTCCTTGGTGAGAAAGACGATGCAATGAAGTTCGCATCAACTGCAAAAATTAATGGCAGAGATGTACCAATAGTAGTTTTAATGAAGAAAGGCCAGAATAGCATAGTTGTGTTGAGAAATTTTATTCAGGATTCTGATTGTGCTCATGGACTTTATGATGCAGTCAGATTGCTCGATGCAGGTAAACTACAGAGTGCTAGCTTTGTAAAGCGGATGGATTATGATGAAGATGTCGTTTATTTTCCAGAGTACGTATGTGCCAAAGAGTATCAGACAGATGAGGAATGTACTAGATTCAAAGAAATCTGCGTTTCGGTAAGAAATCCGATAGGCTGGCTGACATACGGAAAGTATGGTACATTTCTCCCAATGGAAAGATGGGAAACTGTTAGATAGTAGGGAGAATCACAAAAAGCCGGTAAGGGATTAATTCCCTCATCGGCTTACTCTTTTTTATTGGTATTTTATATAAATAAATTTAATATAGTAAGTGCAATCGCAGAAAATATAGATTTTAGCGAAATTCTACGAGTTGCTTTTATTGCATTATTTATAACTAAAAGTCTTTGCTCATGTCTAATTGTTAAAGCTAAGACAGTAACACCATCATTCATATAAAAATCTGATTTTTTCATTTGAATCACTTCCTAATTTTATCGTTCGTTAATTAATATTCCTTTGTAGTAATAATTCATGTATATAAAAATTATATCAAATGCCGTTATTTCTTGTCAAGTGAGGGAAAAATGCAAAATTTGTAAAAAGTTGAAGAATGATATAAAATGTGATATATATTATGAGTTTTTAACTAAAAATATTGAGAAAACGGAAGGTGTATGATATAACTTATAGGATAATTGAATGAAAATGGAGATATTTTATGCTTAGATTGGAAAATATAAAGATTCGAGAAGATTTAGAGAATGTAGATGTTGCAAAGGTTGCTTGCAAAAAATATAAAATCGAATTTAGTGATGTAAATGAATATAGTATTTTTAAAAAATCAGTTGATGCTAGAAACAAAAGTGATATTTTTTATAATTATACAATTGATGTTAAAGTGAAGAATGAAAAGAAATATCCAAATATAAAGAAAGTTGATAAAGAAGTTTATGATATAAATGTTCAAGTAAAAAGAAAAAGTAATTTACGACCAGTAATTATTGGTGCTGGTCCTGCTGGTTTGTTTGCAGGACTTGTTTTAGTTAATAATGGTGTTAAGCCAATTATTATTGAACAAGGAAAGCGAGTTGAAGATAGAAAAAAAGATGTTGATGATTTTATTAATGGTGGTAAGTTAAATGTGAAATCTAATATTCAATTTGGTGAGGGTGGTGCAGGAACTTTTTCGGATGGAAAACTTACTTCTGGTATACATAGCAGTTATTGTAGAAATGTGCTTGAGGAGTTTGTTAAATTTGGTGCACCAGAACAAATTAAATATGTTAATAAGCCTCATATTGGTACAGATAATTTAGTTAAAATAATTTCCAATATTAGAAATTATATTCTGGATAATGGTGGAGAGTTTTTATTTGAGGAAAAAGTTATCGATTTTGATTTTGAAGAAAATAGAGTGAAAAAGATTATAACGGATAAACGTGAAATAGAAACTGATACAGCGGTATTAGCAATTGGTCATAGTGCGAGAGATACATTTGAAGTATTATATTCTAAGAAGTTAAAAATGGAGCGTAAAAATTTTTCAGTTGGAGTTAGAATTGAGCATAAGCAAAGTATGATTAATGAGTCACAGTATGGAAATAAATCGAAGCTAGAATTACCTGTGGCTGAATATAAGCTTGCATATCATAATAAAGATACGGGTAGATCTTGTTATACTTTTTGTATGTGCCCAGGTGGATATGTTATGCCTTCATCAAGTGAGGAAGGTACTGTTGTTACAAATGGAATGAGCAGGTTTGCACGTGATGGAGAAAATGCTAATAGTGCAGTTTTAGTTAATGTTACTCCAAATGATTTTGATGGTGATAATCCATTGGCAGGATTGGAATTTCAAAAAGATTTAGAGCAAAAAGCTTTTGCACTTGGAGGAAGCAATTATTATGCTCCAATTCAAAGAGTGGAAGATTTTTTAGAAAATAAGAAAACAGAAATGATTGGAGAAATAAAACCAACATATAAGCCTGGTGTAACGTTTGCTAATTTAAATGATATTTTACCTTCTTTTGTTTCAGATACCTTGAAAGAAGGAATTAAGTATTTTGATACTAAGATAAAAGGTTTTGCAGATGATGATGCGATAATGACTGGTGTTGAAACTAGAAGTTCTTCTCCTGTTAAAATTGTGAGAGATGATAGTTTGCAATCAGAGACAGTTAAAGGGTTGTATCCTTGTGGTGAAGGTCCTGGATATGCTGGTGGAATTATGTCTGCTGCTGTTGATGGAATAAAATGTGCTATTGCAATTCTTGAACAGAAATAAGTTATTTGGTATACTAAAAAAGAAGTGTATTTTAAGAATAAAATATTTTGCTTCGAAAAAAGATGATATTGATGATTAGAGTGAGGAAAAATGATATCAGTAAGTGAGATTAAAAGAAGATTACCAGAAAAGTTTATAGATGAATTATATGAAATGTATTCGCCAGTTAGTGTTGATAAAATTCTTCTTGGTATGACTGATGATAGATTTTTGACATTAAGGGTTAATACTATTAAATATAATATTCAGGATTTAATGAAATATTTTAGAGAGAAAAATATAAAGTTTGAAAGAGTGCCATGGTATACAGATGCTTTGGTTATTAAAAATGCCAAGGAGAAAGATATTCAAAAGTTAGATATTTATGAAAAAGGTTATGTATATTTTCAAAGTCTTTCAAGTATGGTTCCACCACTTGTTTTGAATCCTAAAAAGGGAGAGAAAATTTTGGATATGACAGCCGCGCCTGGTAGTAAAACGACTGAAATAGCTGCATTGATGGAGAATGATGGTGAAATTCTTGCAAATGAACTAGATAAAATTAGATGTGAAAGACTGAAGTATAATGTTGAAATGCAAGAAGCTAAAATTGTAGAGGTTATTAATAGAAGAGGTGAAAAGCTTGGAAATGAGTATACGGAACAATTTGATAAAGTTTTATTAGATGCACCATGCAGTGGAGAGGGGCGATTTATTGCTACAAAAGTTCAGACATATCGTGGATGGTCTGAAAAGACTGTTAATGATTTGGTTAAGCTTCAGAAAAAGTTGTTTGAAAGTGCTTATAATGCCTTAAAACATGGTGGTGTTATGGTGTATTCAACTTGTACTATTAATCGTTATGAAAATGAAGGAGTTTTGGATTGGGCTTTAAACAATTTTGATATTAAATTAAAAGATATAAATCTTGAAATTAGGGATGTTATCTCTGGTGATAATCAAGGATTAAATAAAGATGTGAACAAAGCTATAAAGATTTTACCTTCAAAATCTATGGAAGGATTTTTTGTTGCGTTGATTTATAAGATCTGATTTTGATTTGATATTAATTTAGATTTACATATTGTTATGAGAAATTTTAATTTTAAAAATATATGATTGGAAGTGAAATGAATGGGGTAAAATATTCAAAGATGATTTTATTATATAAAATAACGAGGCATATAAATTTGCTTTGGTAATTTTGTGTGCAAACGAAGATACGGACTTAAATAAGTATAATAAGTACAGGTGGTATAAAGTTTCGTATTTGGTTTAATGTTTTAAGAAAGAAGGAAGAGTAAATTGCAAAACACAAAAGATGTTGTTGATGTTAATAAATTGTATGGAAAACAATGTTTATTAACTAAAGATGAATTTATTAAAGAATATAATGTTAATGAAAACGGATTAAATGAGGAACAGGTTGCTGAAAATATTCGAGCATATGGAAAAAATGAAGTCAAACAGGCTAAGCCAAAGAAGTGGTATCATTTTTTCAACCAGAGCTTATTTAGTCCGTTTAATAGTATTTTACTTGGAATTGTTCTTATATTGTTTTATACAGATGTTTTTTTGCCTGAGAATCCAAGTTTTGCGAATATTATTGTTATTGTAATATTAGTTATTGTTAGTACTTTACTTGAGTTTACAGAGGAATATAAGTCAAATAAAGCGGCTCAAAAATTAAAAGAACTTGTTGAAACAACAACTACAGTTCTTAGAAATGGTCAAAAGGTTGATATTCCATTAAAAGAAGTTACAATTGGAGATATTGTTTATTTATCTGCTGGAAGCATGATTCCTGCGGATCTTAGAGTTATAGAGTCAAAAGACTTATATGTTGGTCAGTCTTCATTAACAGGAGAATCTGATTCTGTAAAAAAAGAGGTTAATACTGCTAATACAGAAGAAATAGATAGTATATTAGATTTAGATAATATTTGTTTTATGGGTACAAATGTTATTTCTGGTAGTGCAAAGGGTGTTGTTATAAAGGTAGCAGATAGCACTTATTTTGGAAAAATTGCTAAGAGTGTTTCTCCTAACAAACCAAAGACATCTTTCCAAAAGGGAATAGAGAATATAAGTAAATTATTAATTCGTTTTATGGTTTTAATAATTCCGATTATATTTTTGTTTAATGCGTGGAAACATGACTTAGTTACTGCGTTTACATTTGCTGTAGCAATTTCAATTACTATAACGCCTTTATTGTTGCCTGTTATTCTATCTTCTTGTTTATCAAAAGGTGCTGTTAGAATGTCTAAGAAAAAGACGATTGTTAAGAAATTAGATTCTATTCAAAATTTTGGTGCAATGAATATTTTGTGTACAGATAAGACAGGGACATTAACAGAAGATAGAATTGTTTTGGAAAAATATTTAGATGCTACAGGAAAAACTAGTGATAAAATTTTGAAATATGCATATTTGAATGCGAATTTTCAAACTGGTTTGAAAGGTAATATTGATAAAGCTGTTATTAATAGAGCACATAAAAATGGATTACAAAGTTTAGATAGTGAATATAAAAAAGTTGATGAAATTCCTTTTGATTTCAATAGAAGAAGATTGTCCGTTGTTGTTTCAAAAGAGGGAGAGAAGAGTTTACTTATTACTAAAGGTGCGATTGAGGAAATTTTATCTATATGCACAATGGTTGAGATTGATGGTAAACTTATAAATATTACTGATACTATTAGAAAAAATGTTTTATCTATAAGTAAAAAGCTTAATAAAGATGGATTAAGAGTTGTTGGCGTTTGTGAAAAGAAATTTGATATTATAAATGACATCTTTTCTGTCGAAGATGAACGTGAAATGATATTTTTAGGATTTATTGGTTTCTTAGATCCACCAAAGGAATCTGCTAAAGAATCTGTTGCTAAGTTAAATAAAGCTGGTGTAAGAGTTATTGTTTTAACTGGTGATAATGTTGATGTTACGAGATGTATTTGTGGTAAGGTTGGAATTAATACACAAAATATTATCGAAGGTTCAGAAATTGATAAATTACCTGATATGGGTGTTGCTAGATTGCTTAGAAAAAATAATATTTTTGCTAAGTTGTCTCCAATTCAAAAATCAAGAATTGTTAGAATTTTGAAAGATATGGGAAATGTAGTTGGATATATGGGAGATGGGATAAATGATAGTCCGTCACTTTCAAATTCTGATGTTGGTGTTTCTGTTGATACTGCTGTTGATATTGCTAAGGAGTCTGCTGATATTATTTTGCTAGAAAAAGATTTGAAAGTTTTATTAGATGGTGTAGACGAGGGAAGACGTACGTTTGCTAATTTGCTTAAATATATTAAATTAGCTACAAGTTTTAATTTTGGGGAAGTGTTATCTGTTGTAGTTGCAAGTATTGCATTACCATTTTTACCTGAAACTCCAATTCAGTTGCTTGTTGAAGGTTTGCTTTATGATATAGGGCAAATGACATTGCCTTTTGATAATGTTGATAAGGAATCTTTGAAAAAGCCTAAGAAGTTTGATATTAGGAGTTTAAAAGATTTTATGTTGTTTATGGGACCTATTAGTTCAGCGTTTGATATTTTAGTGTTTATTGCTTTGTGGTTTGTCCTTGGAGTGAGGGAGGCTGCTACGTTCCAGACGATTTGGTTTAGTTATAGTATTGTTTCTAATTTGGCTGGAATGCATATTATTAGAACTACTAAGATTCCATTTATACAGAGTAATGCGCATAAAGCGGTATATATGTCTTCTATTTTACTTAGTGTTATAGGTTTAATTATTCCATTTACTTTTGTTGGAAGGATGATTGGTTTGGTTCCTATTGCAACTGAGTTTATTGTTCTTATTTTGGCGGTTACATTTTTATACTGCATTGTTGCACAATTTGCAAAGAGGATTTATATTAAGATTTTTGGAGAATGGATTTGATTTAAAAAATATATTGATAGAATAATGAGTATTATAAAAAGGAAAAATCACATATTAATTTTTTCACACCTTGCTGTCGCATTCCTCGGAATTTGAAAATAAAAATTTGTCAATTTTATTTTCAAACCGGGAAGAATGCTTCAATCGAACTCGCTTTGCTCGTTTGGTCCCTGCGCGGTGATTCAAAAATATAATATGTGATTTTTCCTTTAGCGTGTATGCAATAAAACCCCAATAGATTTCAAAATCTATTGGGGGTATTTATGTTTAAATTCGTTTATTTTTTATTTTTATTAATATTGTATGTGATTGCTCCGTCATTTTCAATAAATGCTTTTGCATCTGTTGTGTTGTATTTGATTGGTCCATCGTCATCTGACATTGTTGTGTCGAATTTTGGACTTCCCATAAATGAATTTAGTATATCATGTTTTTCTTCATTAAATGATGTTGCTGAATCATAATACTTAGAGAAGTTGAATTGTTTTGGTGTATGTTTTTCTTTATATTTTGATTCAAGGAAATCAAGTTTTCCTTTACCAACAAGCATTTTTCCTTTAACATCTCTAGTTTTGTAAATGATAGCTTTGAATTTTTGAGATTGAACTTTTCCAGCTTTGAAGTTAGATTTATATGCCCATTGTATATCTCCATATTTTTGATCGTAAGATGGTTCAGATCCGTCTTTAGGATTTGTGTTATAATCTAGTTTGAATTTCCATTCACGTTTCTCTCCAAATTCTTTTTCCCACCATTCATTGTCTTCTGGTGTATTGTTACCAAATACGATTTTTGTTGTACAGTTTGCAAGTATTGTTTGTCTATAACTTTGACTATTTGTTAATACATTGTTTGTACCGAATTGTGATAAGTTCTGAGCTGATATAATAAGTCCAACTCTATATTTTCTGAATAATGTAAAGAAATCTTCTGTTGCTTTACATACGAATGGAGGAAACTCATCAATGTATAAGAAGTGAGGGATTCTTGTTTTTTCTGTTCCTGGTCTAGAAATAACAGAATGTTGCATTAGAAGAAGTATAAATAGTCCAAATGCTTTATTTATTGCTGCTCCTAAATCTCCACGTCTTGTACAAATAAGTGTTATTTCACCATTTTTTAGTGCGTCATCAAAATTTATATTGTTTGTTCTATTACATAAAATATTTCTTACACCAGGGAAACGAAGTAGGTTTTCAAGTTGTGCACTTGCAGCTTGAAGAGCTTTTCTTGTTTCGTCGATTCCTGTAGAATTTTGATAAAAGTTATTAGCAAAGTATGTAAGTAATATTTGATATTTTTCAGCTAGTTCTGGAATCTTTTTCATTTTTTCACAGAATTTTTCAACTAATTCAAAGTTGTTTAACATCATAAGTAAATCTTCTAAGTTAGGTAGTAGACCGTTATGTGTTTTTGGATATATTTCTTTTAATAATAATGATAAGTTTTCAATTGCTTGGGTTGTTATATTTTGATAATAAGCTTGTTGTACAGTTACTTCATTTGTTTCATACATTCTTTTTAATACTGCAGAAATTGAAATTGAAGTTTTAACTGGATCCTCAAAAACAAATGGGTTCATTCCAATTGAATCTGGATCATCTGGATCAACTAAGTTATATTTCATACCATAATTTTTTAATACTTTTTCAATATGAGAAATTGATTCGTAATCAGGAGCGATGTAAGTTAATCCTAGGTTTTTGTATATATTTTTCTTTCCTGAAGTACCATATATTAATTTCTTTAAATATGTATTAAATATTTTTTCTTTCCCTGGTTTTATATCTAACATATTAAGTGAGAAGTTTGCGTTTAAATATTCATTTGAGAATGGTTCTCTAATAGAAGCTATTCCTGTTTTTAATGCTGTGAATCCTAATTCTTTTGAAGCTTCTTTTAAGAAAAATTTCTTTTCAATATCACGAGCAATCATTGGTTCAAATGCCATTGTTGTTTTTCCTGATCCAGATACACCAACGATAAGTGTTGATTCAAATCTTCTTGATTCAGGAATTTTTATAACTTGACCAGTTTCACCGTTTCTACAAATAAACATTTCACATGTATATGGTCCAACTTTATCAGATTCAGGTGATAATGAAATTCCGTTGTAATCAGCAACTGAATCTCTAATATCTTTTGTATCTGCCAAACCAGTATACATCTTTTTAAACATAGGGATTATAGTTACTATTGGCAAATACCAAGCTAATGCTGTGAATGCAGGTTTTATTACATCCATGAATCCACCAACTATTCCAGTGTAGTTTGGTAATGAGAATAGGAATATCCATAAGAATTGGTTTGCCCATTGCATAAACATTGATAATGCTATGATATACAAAGCTATGTAGTATAGCACAAACAATGAGAATTTTCTTGCATCATCTGTAGCAAATTTAGAACCTGCTCCAAATAGGAATGCAAAGATAGGACAAAGTAGAGCAAATGTATATGCAAATGGTCCCCAATATGAAACTGAAATTCCAGAGAAACATAAGAATAAGATTTCTACAATTCTATCAACACATATGTAAACACTGATTAATGTTAATACATATGTAAAAAAAGTATTTCTATCGGTTTTTAATTTCTTTAAAAATGCATCGATATATTTCCATATAAAATTATTAATTGATTTAAACAAAACTTTTCACCACTTTCACAAAAATTTCCTCTTATATTATCCTATAAAAATGCCAAAAATTCAAGACTTTTTGCTAAATTTGTAGTAAAAAAGTATAAAATAAAACATGCTATAAATTCATATAATATCGAAAAGGATATTATGATAAACTAAGATGTAATATTTATATGCTTTTGGAAAATTAATGAATAAATGAATATTAGTTTTAAAGTAGAAATTTCAAAAGTCTAATACCATATTTTATAAGAACGAGATTTTGGAAGCAAAATTTTTTGCTTAATAAAATACTTGAAATTGAATATTAATATAAATATAATATGAGTATTAAATGAGAAAGGAAAAATTTATGCTTGAAAAAAAATCAAAAATGAAAAGTGAAACTTTTTTACAGGGAATATTAGTCCTAGTATTTTCTCAGGTTTTAATAAAAGTACTTGGATTAGTACAAACTTTATATTTAACTAATAGAAAAGGATTTGGAGATGCTGGAAATGCTATATATATGGGGAGTTACCAGATATATGCATTGCTTCTTTCAATTTCTTCAATTGGAATTCCTAATGCAATTTCAAAGTTAGTTTCTGAAAGAATTGCAATTGGAGATAATGAGGGCGCCCACAAGGTATTTAAAGTTGCTTTGTTGACATTTGGAGTAATTGGAATGATTGGAACATTATTGCTATTTTTCGGTGCTGGACCTATTTCTGATATTTGGCTTGAAATTCCGGAGTCAAAAATTACATTAATGATTTTAGCACCAGCTGTATTTTTTGTTGCTATTTCGTCAGTATTCAGAGGATATTTTAGTGGTAGACAGCAGATGAAAGCGACTGCGAATGCACAATCCTTTGAACAATTTTGGAAAACATTATTTACAATTATTTTTGTTGAGATAGCTGTTATTTTAACAAGCACTAATACTACATATATGGCAGCGGCTGCAACAGCTGCAACTAGTACTGCAATTTTGTTTAGCTTTATTTATCTTTATAGATATTATACAAGGGAAAGAAAGTTTATTTTTATAAAAAATGATGTTGGGGTAAAAACTGAAAATAAAACTGTAAGAGCTATTGTGAAAACAATTTTGTGGATATCTATTCCAATATCTTTAACTGCAATTTTATCTTCTTTAAATAAATTAGTTGATTCTATGACTGTGGTTAAAATGTTGAAACCTATTTTAGGAGAAGAGCTTGCTAAAGCCAAGTATGGTATATTAAGTGCTAAAGTGGATATACTTACATCATTACCACTTGCATTTAATGTTGCATTTGCGACAGCTCTTGTCCCAGCAATTTCAGCAGCAAATGCAAAAAAAGATGTTGATACAATAAATAAAAGAATATCTTTTTCGCTTTTACTTGGTTTATTAATAGGACTACCATGTACAGCAGGAATGTTTTTATATGCAAATGAAATTTTATTATTATTATTTCCATTACAAAGTGACGGAGGAGTGTTACTTGCTATTTCGTCATTTACGATAGTGTTTACGATTTTAGCTCAGACGATAAATGGAATCTTGCAAGGATTTGGAAAAGTTAAAACTCCAGTTATAGCATTGGGAATAGGTGTTATTGCTAAAACTATTGCTAATCTTGTTTTAATGCCGATAGAAGGAATTTATGAAAATGGCGCTACAATTGGATCTGTGTTATGTCATTTAATTTCATTTATAATTGTATATGCAGTTTTATTAAGAACAGTAAAATTGAACTTTTCATTGTTTAAGCTTTCAATAAAACCAATGATTGCTACAATATTAATGTCTGTGATTTCATATGGAGTATATTTTGCAATAAAAGGATTTTTACCAATAAGAATTGCAACAATAATTGCTATAATTGTTGCGGTTGTGGTTTTTGTGCTAAGTGTTCTATTATTAAAGATATTTTCTAAAGAAGAAATCGAGATGTTGCCTAGAGGTGAGAGGGTTTACAAGTTTTTAAAAAAATTGCATTTTTGCAACTAAAATTTGATAAAATTTTCTAAAAACTGGTGTAAATACTGAAAAACTAACAAAAAAATAAAAAAAGTAGAAGGATTTTAGTGGACTTTGGCGAATAATCATATTGTAGATTTCGGATCTACATAATAATACTAAAATCTATTAGGAGGTAAAAAAATGAACAAAGCTGAATTAATCGCAGCAGTAGCTGCACAAACAGGAGACACAAAAAAAGGTGCTGAAACAACAATCAATGCATTCGTTAACACAGTTATGGAAGCATTAGCAAAAGGAGACAAAGTTCAATTAGTTGGATTCGGTTCTTTTGAAGTTAGAAAAAGAGCAGCTAGAAAAGGAAGAAACCCACAAACTAAAGAAGAAATTAAAATACCTGCATCAAAAGCTCCAGTATTTAAAGCTGGTAAAGCATTAAAAGATTTAGTAAATAAAAAATAATCAGTTTTGAAAAATAAATGATTATATGAATTCATATAAAAAAGGCATAGTAATATGCCTTTTTTTCAATGTATTAATTATAATATTTTCTTAGCAATAGATTAAATAAATTTGAAAAAAAGTGTTGAAATTCTATATCAAAGGTGATAAAATAATTCCATTAAAAATTAAAAACATTGAAAAGGACACGATAAATAGAAAATACTTTAAGAGAGCTAGTGGGTGGTGAGATACTAGTAAGGATATTTATTTATTATCACCTTGGAGTTACATATTCGAATTTAAGTAGGGTATGTCGCGTAATTGCGTTAAAGATTTTCGAGAGAATTTTAATTAAGTTTAAAATTAATTTAGGTGGTAACGCGGAGTGATTCGTCCTAGTGATGAATCACTCTTTTTGTATTATAAGAAGTTTTATGAAATTCTTGTAATAAGAAAATATTATATTTAATTTTTAGTGACGCGCAGTTTGAGAGGTTTTGTCAGGCCGGCTAAACTATGTTTAGTGGGTCGTAAAATCTCTCAGCAAGGAACAAAAATTAATATAATATTTTCTATAAAAGAGGTATTTAATAAAAAGTAAATATAAAAATAGGAGGAATGAGATATGAGTGAAGAAAAAATGGATTACAGCAAAACACTTAATTTGCCAAAGACAAATTTTCAAATGAGAGCTGGATTACCAGAAAAAGAACCAAAAATATTGGAGGAAGTTTTTGAAAAACAACACATTTACGAAAAAATGTTAGAAAAAAATAAAGGAAAGACACCTTTTGTATTACATGATGGACCTCCATATGCTAATGGTGAAATTCATATTGGTCATGCTTTAAACAAGACTTTAAAAGACACTATCGTAAGATATAAGAACTTAAAAGGATATTGGACACCTTTCATTCCTGGATATGATACACATGGAATGCCTACAGAGAAAAAAGCTATTCAATTATTAGGATTAAATAGAGATGAAATTCCTGTAAATAAGTTTAGAGATACTTGTAAAAAATTCACAATGGATTACAAAGATAAACAAACAGAAGGTTTTAAAAGACTTGGAGTTTTAGCTGATTGGGATCATCCTTACATTACGTATCAACCTCAAATGGAAGCAAAACAAATTGAAGTTTTTGCTGATATGTATAAAAAAGGATATATATATAAAGGTTTAAAACCAGTTTATTGGTGTACAGATTGCGAAACAGCTTTAGCTGAAGCAGAAATAGAATATAAAAATGTAAATTCAAATACTGCTTATGTTAAATTTCCAGTTAAAAATGCTAATGGAAAATTTGATGAAAAAAATACTTTTGTTGTTATTTGGACAACAACACCTTGGACTTTACCAGGTAATACAGGTATTACAATAGGTGGAGATTTTGATTATAGCTTTGTTAAAATTGGTGAAGAAGTTTTAATAATGGCTTCTGCTTTAGTTGAAACAGTTATGAAAATTGCTGGAATTGAAGAATATGAAGTTGTTAATGAAATGAAGGGTGCTGAATTAGAAGGGGTTATGTGTAGACATCCATTCTTAGATAGAGATTCAAAAGTTGTTTTAGGAAGTCCTGAAACAGTTGATGTTTCTTTAGATACTGGTACTGGTGCAGTTCACACAGCTCCTAGCTATGGTAAAGAGGATTATTTATGTGGACTAAAAAATGGATTAGATATAATAGTTTGTGTTGATGGTAAAGGACATCAAACAGCTGAAGCTGGACCATTTGCTGGTATGTATTATGCTAAATCTGATAAAGAGATTATAAAATACTTAGACGAAAAAGGATTGTTGCTTGCAAGTCAAGTTGTAAATCACTCTTATCCACATTGTTGGAGATGTAAACATCCAATTATATTCAGAGCTACAAGCCAATGGTTTGCTTCTGTTGATGGATTTAGAAAAGAAACTTTAGATGCAATAAAAACTGTTAAATGGTATCCAGCTTGGGGCGAAGAGAGAATTTCTAAAATGGTTGAAGAGAGAAATGATTGGTGTATTTCTCGTCAACGTACATGGGGAGTTCCAATTCCAGTATTTTATTGTAAAGATTGTGAAAAAGAATATGTTACTGAAGATAGCTTGAAAAAAGTTCAAGATATATTCAAAGAAAAAGGTTCAAATGCATGGTTTGAAATGTCTGAAAAAGAATTAATGCCAGAGGGAGCAAAATGTTCTTGTGGATGTACAGAATTTAAGAAAGAAACAGATATTATGGATGTATGGTTTGATTCAGGTTCAACTCATGAATCAGTTTTAGCTGAAAGAGGATTACCACCAGCTGATTTATATTTAGAGGGTAGTGATCAATATAGAGGTTGGTTCCAATCTTCTATGTTAACATCTGTTGCTACAAAAGGAAAAGCTCCTTATAAAGAAGTTGTTACTCATGGTTATACAATTGATGATCAAGGTAGAAAAATGTCTAAATCTCTTGGAAATGTTATAGCACCACAAGAAATTATAAAAGAATCTGGTGCCGATGTTTTAAGACTTTGGGTTTTAGCTTCTGATTATAAATCAGATGTTAGTGTTTCAAAAGCAATTATTAAACAAGTTACAGAAGTTTATAGAAAAATACGTAACACGGCAAGATATATTCTAGGAAATACTTATGATTTTGAGGTTAATTTACCTGTTGCATATGAAGATTTATTAGAAATTGATAAATGGGCTTTAACAAGACTTAACAAATTAATTAAAGATTGTACAAAAGCTTATGATGAATATGAATTCCATAATGCTTATCAAGCAATAAATCAATTCTGTGTTAATGATATGAGTACTTTCTATTTAGATATTATAAAAGATAGATTGTATACATCCAAGGCTGATTCTTTGGAAAGAAGATCTGCTCAAACTGCAATGTATGAAATTTTGGATGCTTTAGTTAAGATTTTAGCTCCAATGACATGTTATACTGCTGAAGAAATTTGGCAAGCTATGCCTCATAGAGATGGAGAAAATGTTGAAAGTGTAATGCTTACAAGTTATCCAGAATATAATCATAAATATGAAAATCCTGAATTGGAGGCTAGATGGAATAAAATAATAGCTTTAAAAGAAGAAGTTTCTAAGAAATTGGAAGAAGCAAGAATGGAAAAAGTTATAGGACATTCTTTAAATGCAAAAGTTACTTTATATGCAACTGAAGATAAATATGAGCAATTATTAAAAGATGCTGATTTATTGACTTCTGTATTTATTGTTTCAAAAGTTGAAGTTGATAATAATAAGAGAGAAGAAGATGGAGAAATCGGAATAAAAGTTGAAGTTGCAGATGGAGAAAAATGCGAGAGATGCTGGATGTACTCTGAAACTGTAGGAAAAAATCATGATCATCCAACTCTATGCAAGAGATGTGTTGACAATTTGTAATAAAAAGTGTATAAATATATTTGTAACTTTATCGGAGTTATGTTAAAATTTGATTATTAAGCAAGAAAGTTGGAGGAAATAGTAATGAGTGTATTGGTTAATGTATTATCAGTATTATATGTACTTTGCTGTTTATTTATAATAGTATTAGTACTTTTACAAAAAAGTGATAAAGGTGGAGCTTCAGAAAGTATAATGGGATCTTCAGGAAATAATTTCTATGAGAAAAATAAAGGAAGAACTCGTGAGGGTAAACTTAAAAATTATACAATTTTATTTTCTACAATATTTGTAATTTTAACTATAGTTCTTACTATTTTAAATATGAAAATTGCGTAGAGTATAAATAAGTTTTTTGGGGCGGTGAAGTTATATTCATCGCTTCTTTAATTATAAGAAAGTTTTCTGCCTTTTCTGTAATGTTAATATTCTGTATAGAAATTTGTTAGACAGATTTTGTATGTGAAGGAGGATATAAACTCAGGAATTGTTAGAATAAGCATAAACGGATTTAAATGTCTGTTTTGTTTCTTGTAATAAATTTTTAAAATATAATAAAAAATGGAGAGAAAATGGAAGAAAAAGAATTAATAATTGGTGTATTTACAGCACATGAGCGAGGATTTGGCTTTGTAACGCCTGAAAATAATGAAGGAGAAAAAGATATTTTTATTCCGGCTAAAAGTGTTAACGGAGCTTTGAATGAAGATGTTGTTGAAGTTGAAATCGTAGATGAGTCAGGAAAAAGCAAAGAAGGAAAGATTAAAAAGATTATTAGAAGAGGAAAGTCTACTTTAGTTGGAACTTTTCAAAATTGTAGGAATTTTGGATTTGTTGTTCCTGATGATAAAAGATTTGGTACAGATATTTTTATTTCTAAGAAACATTTTGGAAAAGCAAGAAACAATCACAAAGTTGTCGTAAAAATAACAAAATATCCGGAAAAAGGTCGTAAGGCTGAAGGTGAAATAATTGAGGTTATTGGAAATATTAATCAGGCTGGTGTTGATATGCTTAGTCTTATTAAAGAATATAAGTTGCCTGCTAGATTTCCAGAAGATGTTGTTGAAGAGGCAAAAGCTTTTGGTGACAAGATTGATATGAAAGATGAAAAAAATAGAGTAGATTTGCGCGATAGAATTGTTTTTACAATTGATGGTGAAGAAGCTAAGGATTTAGATGATGCTGTAATGATAGAAAAAACAAAGGATGGAGAGCATTACATATTGGATGTTCATATTGCTGATGTTAGCCATTATGTTAAAGACAGATCTAAATTAGATAGAGAGGCTAGAATTAGAGGGACAAGTATTTATATGCTAGACCGTGTTATTCCAATGCTACCTAGAGAACTTTCAAATGGACTTTGTAGTTTAAATGCAGGTCAAGATAGATATACATTATCTGTTCAAATGGAGATTGATAAAGATGGTAATGTTGTTGCATCTGATATATATAAAGGAATTATTAGAGTTACTGAAAGAATGTCATATACTGATGTTCAGAAGATTTTAGATAATTCAGATGAGAAAATTGTTAAGAAATATTACAAGTATATAGACCATTTTAAATTGATGGAAGAATTGGCTAAAATTTTAAAAGCTAAAAGAATGAAACAAGGCTATTTAAATTTAGATGTTCCAGAGAGCAAAATTGCTTTGGATAATATAACAGGAAAATGTATTGATGTTAAGAAATATGAAACAAGTTTTGCAAATGAAATAATTGAGCAATTTATGCTTACTGCTAATGAGACTGTTGCTGAAAGATTTTATTGGCTTGAAGTACCTTTTATCTATAGAGTTCATGAAGAACCTGATATTGATAAGGTTAAGGAGTTGAATAAATTTTTATTTAATTTAGGATATAAAATTCATATTAGCCAAGATGTTGTACATTCTTCTGCTTTTTCTAAGGTTTTAGAAGAAGTTAAAGGAAAGCCAGAAGAGAAGGTCGTTTCTAATTTGATTTTAAGAACTCTTAAAGTGGCTAAATATGAAAGTGAAAATCTTGGACATTTTGGTATTGCTAGTAAATATTATTGCCATTTTACTTCTCCAATTAGAAGATATCCGGATTTGTTTATTCATAGAGTAATTTCTGAATATTTTGGAAGCTCAGATAAGCAAAAAGAAAGATTTGCAGAAAAAGCTCCAAAATATGCTAAGAATTCTTCAGAAAGAGAAAAAGTAGCACAAAAGGTTGAAAGAGAAGCTGAAAGTATGAAGAAAGCTGAGTTTATGGAAGATAAAATCGGAAATGTTTATGATGGAATCATTTCATCTGTAACTAATTTTGGAATTTTTGTTGAACTTGAAAGTACTGTTGAAGGTTTGATTAGGTTTGAAGATTTAGGCGATGAATATTTTATTTATAATGAATCAAATAAGACATTAATTGGTGAAAAGTCAAATAAGATATATAAAATCGGAGATAAAGTAAAAATAAAAGTTATTAAGGCTAGTAAAGAGGCTAGAGAGATTGATTTTGCTATTGAAAATGATGAAAAATAGTAAAAAAAACTTTATATTTATTAAAAATTATAATATAATACCAATGAATGTTTAAAAAGTAAAAAAGACATACATGCAAATAGATAAATTATGTGTATTTGCATACTGAAATTTAATGTTTCAGTAGAGGAGGATTTTATGGATAAAAGAAGTGGTAGAACTTCATCAAATGGTGGAAAGAGAAGTGTTAATCCTAAAAGGCCGGTTCCTAGAAATAGAACTAGTTCAGAAACAAGAAAGATTAATACTATTTCAGATGAAACTAAGAAATATAATTTTGATGAAGATGAATTAAAAAAAGCTTCAACTAAAGTTAAAAAAGGTACTAAAAAGAATGTAAAAAATAAGAAGAAAAATAAGAAAAAGAAATTAGCTTGGTCAATTATTAAAAAAATTCTTCTTGCAATTCTTATTCTTGGAATTTTAGCAGGTTTGATTGTTGCTGGAATTCTTGCAGGAATTTTCTTTGGATTCTTTGGATCTGATTTTAAGATGACAAAAAGTGATTTAACAATTCAATTTGTTAATTCAGAAGTTTATGATGCTGATGGAAAATTAATTTGCTCATTGAATGGTAATGAGAAAAGAAAATTAGTTAGCTTAGAACAAATGCCAGAATATTTACCAAAAGCTTATGTAGCAATCGAAGATGAGAGATTTTATGAGCATAATGGTGTTGATATTAAGAGAACTGGTGCTGCTACTGTTACATATGTTCTACATGGTGGAAAATCTTCATTTGGTGGTAGTACAATAACTCAACAGCTAGTTAAGAATATTACTGATGATGATGAAGATTCTGCATTGAGAAAAGTAAAAGAAATGGCTAGAGCTATACAAGTTGAGAAAGAAATTTCTAAAGATGATATATTGGAATTATATTTAAACATTATTTTCGTTGGTGGAAATAATATTAATGGTGTTGAATTAGGTGCGGAATATTATTTTAACAAAGATGTATCACAGGTTACAATTGCAGAAGCTGCTTTTATGGCTGGTATTAACCATACGCCCAATTCATATAACCCATACATAGGAACTGAAGAAGAGAAAGCTGCTCATATTGAAAATGGTAAGAAGAGAACAAAAGTTGTTTTAAATAAAATGTTAGAGCTTGGTTATATAAGTCAAGAAGAGTTTGATACAGCTAATGCAGAAGTAGATAATGGTTTACCATTCTCTCAAGGAGCTTTAACTTCAAATGTTATTTTAACTGCGCATACAGAAGCTGCACTTAATGAAATTGTTGAACAAATGATGGCTGAAAAAGGCATGACACGTGATATGGCTGAGTCTAAGCTATATGGTAGTGGATATAAAATTTATACAACTCAGGTAACAAGTATTCAAAATACTATGCAAGAAGAAATGTCAAAAGATAAATATATTATGCCAGGTAAAGTAAAATTAGCAGATAAAGTTACTTTAAAAAATGATCAATCACAAGCTGCTATGGTTGTTATAGAGCCTTCTACAGGTAAGGTTGTAGGTTGTGTTGGTAAACTTGGTGCAAAAACAACAAATGGTGATTTGAATAGAGCTACCCAAACTAAGAGACAGATTGGTTCTGCAATGAAACCTATTGCAGTAATAGGACCTGCTGTTCAAGAAGGAATTATTTCTCCTGCATCTGTATATGATGATAAGCAAACAAGTGAGTTTAGTGTCGATGGAAAGCCATGGCCTAAAAATTATTATGGTTCTTTCTATGGAAAGCAAACTGTAAGAGAAGCAATAAAAATATCTGGTAATGTTATACCAGTTAGAATTTTAAATCAAATTGGTGTTTCAAAATCAATTGAATATTTAAATAAAATGAATATGACTGTACAATCTCCTGGATTATCTTTAGCTCTTGGTTCTGCTGAATTTACTCCATTACAAATGGCTGCTGCATATGCAACAATTGCAAATGATGGAACATATATTCAACCAACCTTCTATAGTAAAGTTGTTGATTTAGATGGAAATGTGGTTATTGAACCACACCAAACAAAAACAGAAGTGTTCGGAAAATCAGAGTCTTATATAATCAAGAGCATTATAACTGAACCAGTTGTTGGTGTTGGAACACCAGCTACACATGGTAGAGGCGGTACGGCTACTTATTGTAAGATACCTGGAATGGATGTATGTGCTAAGACTGGTACAACTGATGATGATTATGATAGATGGCTTTGTGGATTTACTTCTTATTATGCTGCTGCTTGTTGGTATGGATATGATCAAAATGAGGAAGTCAAGTATACAAAAGCATCTCCAACTAACCCAGCTGGAGGAATTTGGTCAGCTGTTATGAAGTCAATTCATACTGGATTAGAGCCTAAGACATTTGTTAAACCTGATGATGTTGTTCAAGCTACAGTTTGTCATGATTCAGGATTATTACCATCTGCTGGATGTACAAATGTAGTTACAGATTGGTTTATACAATCAAAAGTTCCAACAGAACGTTGTGGAACACAAAATTTAGATAAAGAATATGCTATTTGTGAAGAATCTGGAATGCTTGCGGTTGAAGGTGCATGTCCAAAAATTGTTACTAAAAGAGCAAGTGAGTTAGAAACTGTTCCAACTCAGTCATGTACTATTCATAAAGTACCTGAGGCTACACCAACACCAAGTGCTACACCTACGACACCTGTTACTAGTCCATCAACGGAACCATCAACAAAACCATCAACAAAACCATCAACAAAACCAACTGGTAGCCCATCGCCATCAGTACCTGTGTCACCATCAGCATCAACACACCCATCTGTAAGTCCTTCAACACAGCCTTCAACAAGTCCGTCAGCACCTGTTGAAAAGAAAAATGAATAAATAATGATGAATTTTATATAATAGGAAATTTAATTTTCCTATTATATAAAATTTGAATGTAAAAGTAATTTGAGATGAATGATTAAAGTTGAATAATGCTTTTAATGATTTATTTATATACTTTATATTTTTGATTTGAAAGGAGAGTTTTAATGGAATTAAAACTATTTAATACATTATCAAGAGAAAAAGAAGTTTTTAAGCCAATAGATGAGAAAGAAGTTAGAATCTATACTTGTGGACCTACGGTGTATTATTTTGCTCATGTTGGTAACTTAAGAAGCTACTTATTTATGGATAATTTGAGAAGAGTATTAAAATATAATGGTTATAATTTACGTCATGCTATGAATATTACAGATGTTGGTCATTTGGAATCAGATGCTGATGAGGGCGAAGATAAAATGGCTAAAGCTGCAAGAAGAGAACATAAAGATCCATATGAAATAGCAGAGTTTTATATGAATAAATTTTTAGAGGATTTAGGAAAACTTAATGTTTCTATGCCAGAAATTATTTGTAGAGCTACTGACAATATTAAAGAAATGGAAGAATATGTTAAAAAGATAATTGAAAATGGATATGCATATGAAACAGATGATACAATTTATTTTGATACATCCAAGTTGGATAAATATGGAATTCTGTCTAAAATTAAAATAGATGATCAGAAGGCCGGTGCAAGAGTTGAATTTGATAACCAAAAGAAAAATGTAACAGATTTTGCATTATGGATTAAAGCTCCAGAAAATCATATTATGAAATGGGATACTTTTTGGGGGAAATGTTATCCGGGTTGGCATATTGAATGTTCAGCTATGGGAAGAAAGTATTTAGGAGAACAATTTGATATTCACACAGGTGGAGTTGATCATATTCCAATTCATCACGAAAATGAAATTGCACAAAGCAAAGGATATTCAGGAAAAATTCCTGCTAATTGGTGGATGCATTGTGAATTCTTACTTGTAGACGGTGGGAAAATGTCAAAGAGTTTAAATAATATTTATACTTTAGAAGATTTAAAGAATAAAGGATTTTCACCATTAGATTATAAAATGTTTACATTTACATCACATTATAGAAACAAATTAAACTTCACATGGGATTCTTTAGAGTCTGCCCAAATAGCTTTATCAAGATTAAAAGAAGGGTATAATAGACATGTAGAAGGTACAGAAGATGTATCTGATAGTGTTATTGCTGATTATGAAAATAAATTTCATGAAGCAATAAATGATGATTTAAATATGCCTTTAGCAATGAGTATAGTTTGGGAAGTTGTTAAAAATCCTGTAAAATCAAATAAGTTTGCTAAGTTATTAGACAAATTTGATGAAGTTTTAGGTTTGGATTTATCTCATAAGGAAGAGTTAGAATTGCCAGAAGAAATTAAGGATATACTAGAAGAAAGAAAAAGTGCAAGAGAGAATAAAGATTGGGCTAAGTCAGATGAATTAAGAGATAAGTTATTAGATCTTGGTTATATTGTTAAAGATACTAAAAATGGAGTAGAAGTAACGTTAAAAAAATAATTTATTAATCAAAGGAAGGAATTTATAAAATGAGGTTTGTAACGAAAGAAACAGAACAAGAATACACAGAATTTTTAGAAAATCATGAGCGTTGTAATTTTCAACAGTCTCTTGAATGGGGAAAAGTAAAAACAAATTGGATAAAAGAAGTTGTACTTGCAGAAGATGAGAATCATAAAATAATTGGATCAATATGTGTTTGGATAAGAAAAATGCCTATTTTCGGTAATATGATGTATGCATCTCGTGGTCCTGTTTGTGATATTCATAATGAAGAGGTTTTAAAGCAATTAACAGAAGGAGTTAGAGAACTTGGTAAAAAGTACAATGCTTTTGTTTTTAGAATGGAACCAGATATAAAAAAGAATGATAAAGAATTTAGAGAAATCGTTGAAAAAATAGGATATAAAGTAAAAGATGATGCAAAAGATTTTAAAGATGAGATACAACCTCGTTTTGTTTTTAGATTAGATATAAAGGGAAAAACAGAAGATGAGATTTTGGCAGGATGTCATCAAAAAACTAGATATAATATTAGATTAGCTAAAAGAAAAGGTGTTGAAATACGTGAAGGAAATAGAGAAGATTTAAAAGATTTCCATAAAATCATGATAGAAACTGGTAGCAGGGATGGATTTATAATTAGATCTTTAGAGTACTTTGAGAAAATGTATGATGAACTTGCTCCAAAGCATATGAAAGTTTTGATGGCATATTATGAAGGAAAACCAATTTCAGGAATTATTCCTATTATGTATGGTAATAAAACTTGGTACTTGTATGGCGCTAGTAGTAATGAACACAGGAATTTAATGCCTAACTATTTATTACAATGGGAAATGATTAGACAAGCTATTCAAAATGGTTGCGATGTTTATGATTTTCGCGGAGTATCTGGTGTTGTTGATGAATCTCATCCACAATATGGACTTTATAGATTTAAAAAAGGATTTGGAGCTGAGTTTACAGAGTTTATAGGTGAGGTATATTTACCTTTTAAACCATTAACTTATAAATTATATAAATTTGCTGAAAAATCTTTTAGAACATTAAGAGATTGGAAAAGAAAAATTAAAGAACACAAAAAATAGGAGTTTATTTTGAAATTATTAGAAATTAAATCAAAAGATTTAGAATATAATATTGAAAAAATATTGACAAAAGCAGGTGAGTCTAAGGTTATAGCTGTTGTAAAAGGTAATGGCTATGGCCTTGGACTTAAAGAATTTGCTGAATTTTTAGTAAATCACGGTATAAATTATTTAGCTGTTTCTTCTGTTGAAGAAGCAGTTGAATTAGCTAATATGAATTTAGATGCAAAAATATTATGCATGGAAGCTACTTCTGTTGAAGAGGAGATTGCAGTGTTATTAGACAATGGAATTATTATTACAATAGGAAATTACAATAGCGCTGTTATTTTAAATAGATTAGCAAAAGAGAAAAATGTTAAGGCAGTTGCACATTTTAAAATAGATACAGGTTTTTCAAGATATGGCTTTTGTTATAAAGATAAGGAAAATATTTATAAAGCAATATCAGAAAGTACATCTATTTTAGTAGAAGGTGTATATTCACATTTTTCAAGTGCATATTTTTCTGATCAAAAATATACAGATTTACAACTTTCAAGATTTATAGATATTAAAAAATATTTAGAAGAAAAAAATATCCAAATTCCAATGTATCATATTGCAAATTCATCAGCATTTTTAACTAGAAATGATGTGCTTTTCGATGCTGTTAGAATAGGTTCAGCGTTTTTAGGAAGGGGTTCTGTAAAAAACACTATTGAACTTAAAAGAATAGGTATGTTAAAATCTAATGTAGTGGAATTAAAAGAGGTGGATGTTGGAACACCAGTTGGTTATTCTAATTCAGTTATAACTAAGAAAAAAACGAAAATAGCAATTATTCCAATTGGATATGCAGATGGTTTTAATGTCGAAATAGCTAATGATACTTTTAAATTTGTTGATAAATTGAGAATTTTGAAAAATAATGTTAAAGCATTGTTTAAGGATAATAGAATTTATGTTATGATAAATGATACAAAGTATCCTGTTATTGGAAGAGTTGGAATGAATCATATTGCAGTTGATGTTTCTGATAGTAATGTGAAAATAAATGATGAAGTAAAAATTGATATGTCACCTATTTTAGTTAGTAGTAAAATAAGAAGGGAATATATGTAATGGAGAAAACAAAAAAAATCGGATTTTTTAAAAGATTTAAAATGGCTATTTTTGAACTTGAAAATTACATTGATTTTTTAAATGAGAAGTTGAGCAAGTCGTTGATTTTTAGTTTGAAGTTGGTTATTTTGTTATCGTTTATAATGGCTGTTTCAAATGTTATATTTGTATATGCTAAATATAACTCACCAGATAATTATTTAAATGAAGTTATTCCAGAATTTATTTATGAAAAATCTGAATTGAAAATTGATGAAAATGAAACAAAATCTGATGAGAAAAAACAAATGGCACAGATAATGAAACAAGTTGTTCCTTCGATAACAAATATTTTAGGAGATGGAACATATACAAAAGCTGATTTAATTCATTATGTTCAAGATAATCAAAAAACTATTGTAGGTTTTGGAGTTACTGCTATTTTTATAGAGAATATATTAGACTTATATATTATGTGGCTAATGGTTGCAGCTCTTACATCGTTTATTGGTTGGATTGATCTTGTTTTCTTGAGAATAAAAATGAAATATTCTAAATTATTTACATTATCAATATATGCTTCTACGTTGTCTATAATTCTTACAGTGGTATATACAATGCTTAATGCATTTGCTGGTGTGTATATAGATATGTTTGATTATTTATCTATATTAATTGCTTATATTTATATTACTGCTGTAATTTATATGATAAGATCTGACTTAATAAAACAGCAAATTGAACTTATACGAATTGCAACTATTCAAGCTGAAGAAAAGGAAAGGCTTGAAAGAGAAAAAGAAAGAGAGCAAGAAAGAGAAGATGAGCCAGATGATGCTGGAAGAGACTCTAAAGAGGAGGAAGAAAAGAAAAAAGAATCTAATGATGATATTGGTGATGATGAACCAGATGGTTCTGAAATCTAACTTTTGAAAAAGGAGAAGTTGAAATGAAAAGCCCAAAAAAAGATAAGAAAAAAAATGCTAAAATTGTACTTATTAGTTTTTTTATAACAATTTTAATAATTGTTATTGCATTTGGTCTTGTTTTTAAAGACAAAAAAGATAAAGAAAAAGAAATAACTTATGATCAGTTATATCAAGATATTATAGATCATAAAGTTGAGAAAATTGAAATGACAGTTGGAAGTGCTACTGTAAAAGTTAAATATAAAGGAACAGAAGAAGGTGAAGAAAAAACTACTAGTGTTAATTCTCTACAACCTTTTATGGAATTTGTAAATGAGCAATTGAAAGTTGATTCTGAATTAAAAGTTGATTTGAAACAACCTAATAAATTTGCATCATTTTTTGAAAATTTTGTTAGTTTCATTCCTACAATATTGTTAATTATATTAATGGTTATGGTTTTCCAAATGCAGGGACTTGGCGACAAGGGAAAAGTATATGGAGCTGATGAGGAAAATTCTACAAATGTTAAATTTAAAGATGTTGCAGGATTAGAAGAAGAAAAAGGTGAACTTATTGAAATTGTTGATTTCTTAAAGAATCCTAAGAAATTTCAAAATATGGGAGCTAAGATTCCAAAAGGAATTTTATTATATGGTAAGCCTGGTACAGGAAAAACTTTAATAGCAAAGGCTATTGCAGGTGAGGCAAATGTTCCTTTTATTTCAATGAGTGGTTCTGAATTTATTGAAATGTTTGCTGGATTAGGTGCATCAAGAGTTAGAAAGTTATTCGAAAAAGCTAAAAAAATATCACCATGTATTGTTTTTATAGATGAAATTGATGCTATTGGTTCAAGAAGAACAAGTAATAGCGGAGCAGAATCAGAAAATAATCAAACATTAAATCAGCTATTAGTTGAAATGGATGGGTTTGAGAGCAATGAAACTATTATTGTTTTAGCAGCAACTAATAGACCTGAAATGCTTGATAAAGCTTTATTAAGACCAGGAAGATTTGATAGACAAATTACAATTCCTGCTCCTGACTTATTAGGAAGAGAAGAAATTCTTAAATTATATACAAAGGATAAGAAAATTGCAGATGATGTTAATTTAAGAGAAATTGCTGGGGATACAGCCGGATTTACAGGTGCTGAACTTTCTAATTTATTAAATGAAGCGGCAATAATTGCTACAAGAAATAATCATAATGCTATAGATAAATCAGATATTGAAGCTGCTGTTAAGAAGATTACAGTTGGACTTGAAAAACATAATAGAGTTGTTTCAGAAAAAGATAAAAAGCTTACAGCTTATCATGAAGCTGGACATGCTGTTGTTAGTAAATTCTTGGAGACACAAGATAATGTTAAGGAAATTTCAATTATTCCTAGAGGTTTAGCTGGTGGATATACAATGTATAAAACTAATGAAGATAAATATTATGTTTCTAAGACAGAATTAGAAGAGAAAATGATTGCTTTATTAGGTGGTAGAGCTGCAGAGAAAATAGCACTAAATGATATATCTACAGGTGCAAGTAATGATATTGAAGTTGCAACTGGAATAGCAAGAGATATGATTACTGTTTATGGAATGAGTAGTTCACTTGGTCCTATTTCATTAAAAGTTGATGAACCATATGAATTGCAAATGTTTGGAGAAGATATTACTGATGAAGTTGGAAATCAAGTAAAACAATTAGTTGACACAGCATATATTCAAGCTCAAAAAATTCTTTTAGATAATATTGATATATTACACCGTGTAGCAACTACTTTATTAGAAAAAGAAACTATATCTGAAAAAGAATTTGATAGCTTTTTTGAAAATAATTAATGTGTGGTGTTTGATATGAAAAAAGATAAGAAGAAAAATAAAAGAGGAACGATTTTAATTGTGATTATTGCTATTGCATTGTTTATTTTAGGATTATATTCTATAGTATATAATTTTAAAAAAGCTGGTAAGGCTGCAGCATATTCAGAGAAAATTTTACAATTATATATTAACTCAAAAGATAAAAAATAGGAGGAACAAATGAAGAAAAGAAGTTCTAATCAAATAAAGAAAATTTTAATTGGAACAGTTATACTTATTGTTGGTTTGTTGATAGCACTAATTATATTTTTACTTAATGTTAATATTAAAGGTGCAGATGATTGGCAAGATGGTACAGAAACATCTGCGGTTACTGAAACTACAATTCAAAATATTGTTTCAATAGAGGATAGTTTATCAGAGTATAGTACAGTTGCAAAAGATGAAGATAATACTTTTGAAGTTAGATGTGATGGCAAAAAAATTTATTTTAGCATATTAGATGAGGATAATTTTTTAAAGAAGTATCCAAAGTCAGAAGTTAATACGTTTAAGGAAATAGAAATTGCAACACATAATTATAATGTTGATAGTATATTGATTGGAACTTGTAAGAATGATGAATATTTGATTGCTTTGATGAATGATGGAAAGTTGGGCATAATGAATGTTTCAGATGCAGTTGAAAATAATGTGTTTAGAATAAAAAATCAATTGATTTCAATAGGAAATGTTAAAGCAACAGATATTAGTAATGGATATAAAAATGATAATGATAAACGAGAAGATACAATAATTGTAAAAGCAGATGATGGAAAAAAGTATGATTTAGCTGATTTTGTCGAATAAAAATGGACAAAAATATACTAAAAAGCTTGCAATTACTAAAAATAGATAGTATAATAATAAAGCAAAATAGTTTACAGAAGAGTGGAAGCAAATTCCACTCTTTATTTGTAGATTAGACAAAATATAGATTGGAGGAAAGATATTGGCTGAAAATAATGTAGAGAAAAAGACACAAGAACTAGTTGGAAAAATTATAACAGACTTGGGTTATGAATTATATGATATTGAATATCTTAAAGAAGGAAAAGAATATCATCTTTGCATTTATATAGATAGACCAGAAGGAATATCTATTGAGGATTGTGAGAAGGTAAATAATGTGATTGATCCTTTATTAGATGAAGCAGATTTTATTAAAGACCAATATTTTTTAGAAGTTTCATCAACTGGACTTGAAAAAAATCTAAGAAAAAAAGAACATTTTTTAAAACAATTAGGTAAAAAGATTCAAGTTAAGTTATTTACAAAAATTGATAACCAGAATGTTTTTGAAGGATTATTAAAAGAATATAATGATGATTTTATAATTCTTGATGTGGAAAATTCTGAGATAAAAATTGAAAAAAATAAAATTTCAAATGCAAAATCAATATTTGATTGGAACGAAAAATAATTTTGTATTATGAAAATGGTAAAACAAATTTAACACGTTAATAAAAAGAAAGGAATGTGATAGGAAAATGAAAGCAATCGATATGAAAGAATTAATTGTTGCTATGAAAGAATTAGAAGAAGAAAGAGGAATAAAAAAAGATTATTTAATTGAATCTTTGGAAATGGCTTTAGTCACTGCTTATAAGAAAAATTTTGATTCAGCAGATAATGTTAAAGTAGTTATTGACAGAGAAACAGGAGAAACTCATGTTTATTCAAGTAAAACAGTTGTTGAAGCAGCAAAAGATTCTTGTTTTGAGATTTCTTTAAGTGATGCACAAAAATTAAGCAAGAAATACGAATTAGGAGATGTTATTGATGTTGAAATAGTTCCAAAGAATTTTGGAAGAATTGCAGCACAAACAGCAAAACAAGTTGTTGTTCAAAAAATTAGAGAGGCTGAAAGAGATATTATTTATACAGAATTTCATGATAAAAAAGGTGAAATTGTTAGCGGAATAATTCAAAAAGCTGAAGGAAGTGCACTTGTTATTGATTTAGGAAAAGTAGAAGGAATTATGCCAATTAAGGAACAAATCCCAACAGAAACATATAGAGTTAATGATAAAATAAGAGCTTATGTTGTTGATGTTGAAAGAGGTTTAAAAGGAAATCCTCAAGTTATAGTTTCAAGAAGTCATCCAGACTTTGTTAGAAGATTGTTTGAATTTGAAATTCCTGAAATTTATGAAGGATTAATTGAAATAAAAAATATAGCTAGAGATGCTGGTTCAAGAAGTAAAGTAGCTGTATATTCTACAAATGAAAATATAGACCCAGTTGGTTCATGCGTTGGTCAAAAAGGTGTTAGAATTCAAAATATTATTAATGAATTACACGGTGAAAAAATTGATGTAATTGAATGGAATGAAGACCCTACAGTATTTATAGCTTCTGCATTACTTCCAGCACAGGTTTTAGCTGTTGATGTAAAAGACGAAGAAAAATTTGCTCAAGTTATTGTTCCAGATGATCAATTATCATTAGCTATTGGTAAATCTGGTCAAAATGCTAGATTATCAGCAAAATTAACAAATTGGAAAATAGATATTAAGAGTGAATCACAATTTAGAAAAATGCTTGAAGAATCTCAAGAAATTCCATCAGAAGAACCAGAAGAAGTTGAAGAAACTGAATCAACTGATGAAAACGCTTAATATGAGGAGTGATATCGTTTGAAAAAGATTCCAGAAAGAACATGTATTGGTTGTGGTCAAACAAAGCCAAAAAATGATTTACTTAGAATTGTAAAGGACAAGGAAAATAATGTTTTTGTTGATTTGACTGGTAAGAAAAATGGAAGAGGCGCATATATTTGTGCTTGTGAAGATTGTTTAAACAAAGCCATCAAAACTAAGAGATTGGCAAAAATGTTTGAAATAGATATAAATCAAAAAATTTATGAAGATTTGAGGGATGTAATTGCAAACATACCAAAAGAAAGTTAATGGTTTATTACGGATTGGCTTCTAGAGCTGGTAAAATAGTTTGTGGAGCCGATGCTGTAAAAGAATCAATGATGTTTAAAAAAGTTTTTGTAGTCATTATTGCTGAAGATGCATCTTTAACCACTCGTGAGAAGTTTTTAAGGTATGCTTCTGAAAATAATGTTCAGGCATTTGTATTCGGAAATATTGATGAAAATAGTAGAGCAATTGGAAAAAAGAATAAAGCTATTATAGCTATAAAAGATAAAAATTTTTCTAATGCTATTTGTCGAATAATTAATGGGGGTGATGCTATTGGACAAAATTAAGGTACATGAATTGGCAAAAAAACTTAAAGTAAATAGTAAAGATGTGATAGACAATGCGTCAAAATTAGGAATTGTTTTGAAGAGTCATTTAAGCACTATCACGAAAGAGGAGGCGGAGAAAATAGCAAAGTCAATGGGGAAAACAGATAAAGAAAAGAATGAGGTAAAAAAAGAAATAGTATCAGATAAACCTGTTATTATGAGAAGAACAGTTATCATTAACGATGATGAGGAAGAAAAAAAAGCTGAACAAAAACAAAAAAATAGAAAAAATGATGTTGGGTTTGTAGAAAAAAATAGAAAGAAAGATTACAATATTGTTTATAGAAATAAGCAATCTAAACCAATGTCTGTTGCTGAACTATTTGGTATACCTCAAAAGAAAGAAGAGAAAAAAATAGAAGAAGTAAAACCAGTAGCAGAAGAAAAAAAGGTTGAAAAACCAGTAAAAGAAGAAGTTATCGAAAAAGAAAAAAAGGTTGTTGAAGAGAAGAAAGTTATGAAAGAAGAAGTTATCAAAAAGCCATCAAATATTAAACAAGAAAGAAATAATTATCAAGATAGAAATAATAACTATCAAGAAAGAAACAATAATTATAATAAGAATAATAGAAACAACAATTTCCAAAGAAATAATAATGGAAATAATAATGGTGGTTATAACAAAAATAATAATAGAAATAATAATTTTCAAAGAAATAATAATGGAAACAATAAATCCGGATTTAACAGAAATAATGGAAATAATAATTTCAGAAACAATAAGAAATTAGATGATAAAGGAATTGATAAGAAAATAAATAACATTATGGCTGTTGATATTGTTGAAAAAGAAAATGTTATTGAATATTCAAATAGAGCTATTGATAAACAAAAAAGCAATCGTCAATTTGAAGAACAAAGAACTAAAAAACAATCAAAGAAAAAAGGTAGAAATGAAGATATTAGTTCTGGAAAACTTAGATCATTAAAACAAGAGAGTACGCTTTCAAATGTTGATATGTTAGATTACTATGATTTAAGTACTCAAAGAGGTAGAAGAAGCGAGAAAAAAGGAAAACAAGAAAATAGAAATAAACAAAAAATCTTCAAATTAACTGAGATAACTATTCCAGCTGTAATTACAGTTAAAGATTTAGCTGCTGAAATGAAAATTACAAGTGGTGATTTAATTAAAAAATTATTAAACTTAGGTGTTATGGCAACAATAAATAAGGAAATTGATTTTGATATTGCTTATTTAGCTGCTTCTGAATTTGGAATTACTGCAAAGAAAAAAGATATAAAAACTGATGAGGATATTCTTTTTGATGATAGTGAAGATAGAGAGGAAGATTTAGTTGCAAGACCTCCAGTTGTTGTTGTAATGGGACACGTTGATCATGGTAAAACTTCTTTACTAGATGCCATCAGAAAAACTAATGTAATTGAAGGTGAAGCTGGTGGAATTACTCAACATATTGGTGCTTATAAAGTAAATATAAATAATAGAGAGATTACTTTCTTAGATACACCAGGACATGAAGCTTTTACAAGTATGAGAGCTAGAGGTGCTCAAATCACTGATATTGCAATATTAGTTGTTGCAGCAAATGATGGCGTTATGCCACAAACTATAGAAGCTATAAACCATGCTAAAGCTGCAGAGATTCCAATTATAGTTGCTGTAAATAAAATGGATTTACCAGGAGCAAACCTAGAAAAAGTTAAAGAAGGTTTAACAGAACAAGGTTTAGTTCCAGAAGAATGGGGTGGAGATACAATTTATGTTCCAATCTCTGCTAAAAAAGGTGAAGGAATAGATACATTATTAGAAATGGTTCTATTGCAAGCTGATATGTTAGAATTAAAAGCTAATCCGACAAAACAAGCTAAAGGAACAGTTATTGAAGCAAAACTTGATAAATCAAGAGGACCAGTTGTTTCAATGCTTGTACAAAGAGGTAAGTTAGATGTTGGTGATACAATTGTTGTTGGTTCTTCAATAGGTAGAATAAGAACAATGACAAACGATAAAGGTAAAAAAGTTAAATCAGCAGGACCTTCTACGCCAGTTGAAATTACAGGACTTGCAACAGTTCCTAATGCTGGTGATACTTTCTATGAAGTAAAAGATGAAAAAACAGCTAAACATTTAATTGAAAGAAGAAAGATTCAAGAAAGAGAAAAAGGATTGAATGCTACTTCTATGGTTACATTAGATGATTTATATAGTCAAATAGAACAAGGTAAGTTGAAACAATTAAACTTAATTGTTAAAGCTGATGTTCAAGGTTCTGTTGAAGCTGTAAAACAATCATTAGAGAAATTATCAAATAATGAAGTTAGAGTTAAAGTTATTCACTCAAATGTTGGTGCAATTACTGAAACAGATGTTACTCTTGCTAAGGTATCAAATGCAATTATTATAGGATTTAATGTTAGACCAGATCCAATTGCTAAAATGGAAGCTGAAAAGGATGGAGTTGAAATTAAATTATATTCTGTAATTTATAATGCAATAGAAGATGTTGAGTCTGCTATGAAAGGTATGCTTGATCCTGAGTATAAAGAAGTTATTATTGGTAATGCTGAGGTTAGACAGGTATTTAAGGTTTCTAATGTTGGTACTATTGCTGGATGCTATGTAACTGATGGTAAGATTGCTAGAAATTCTATCGTTAGAGTTATTAGAGATAATGTTGTTCTTCATGAGGGTAAACTTGTTTCTTTGAAGAGATTTAAGGATGATGTTAAAGAGGTTGCTTATGGTTATGAGTGTGGTGTTCAGATAGAGAATTATAATGATATTGTTGAGGGGGATGTTATTGAGGCGCATGTTATGGAGGAGATTAAGCGCTAGGGCGTTAAACTAGAATCTTATTCTGCTGTGTTAAATCTAATTTGAAAATCCTCACGTACACACGTACGCTCCGGTGTTTCAAAATTAGATTTACCTTGCATAATAAGGATTCTAGTTTAACCTGATGACATGAGTGATGATAAAATCGACTTTATTATGTTAAATTTAACATGAAAGTTCTCACGTACACACGTACGCTCCGGTGTTTCAAAATTAGATTTGCCTTGCATAATAAGGATTCTAGTTTAACCTGATGATATGAGTGACGGAAAAATAGAGTTGGTTTTGTTGATGTGTTTTCGATTGAATTTATAAATATGTGTTTTAGTGAAGAAGAGGTGATAAAATGCCAAAAAATAGTAATAGAATGAATAAAGTAAATGAGGAATTGAAAAAAGAAATTAGTATCGTTATTTCACAAGAGTTAAAAGATCCTCATATTACTGGTTTAATTAGCGTTACAAAAGTTGATACAACTCCTGACTTGAGATTTGCTAGAGTATATGTTAGTATGATTAATGCAAAGAGTAATAAAGGTAATTTGGCTAGATTGAAAAAATGTTCAGGATTTATTAGATCAGCAATAGCTAGAAGGGTTAACCTTAGAGTTACTCCTGAATTAATATTTTTATTTGATGAGTCAATAGAATATGGTTCAAGAATAGACGCTATAATTGATAAGATTACTAAAGATATGAAAAAAGATTAAAGAAGAGAGGAATTTTTAAATGACTTTAGATGATATAAAAGATGCAATTGAGAATTCGAATAATATAGTTATTTTTGCTCATGAAAAGCCAGATGGCGATGCAATTGGAAGCAGTTTGGCTTTTTATATGGCTATGAAAAATATAGGAAAAAATGTTGAGGTTATAATACCTCATTATGCTGAATCATATAGATTTTTGCCTTGTTCAAATGAAGCAAAAGTTGAACCATCTTTGAATAAATATGATTTGGCAATAGCGCTTGATTGTGGTGATATAAAAAGATTAGATGATCCTAATGATACTTTTGAAAAATCAGAAGTAAGGATTAATATAGATCATCATACATCTAATGGAATGTTTGCTGATTTAAATTTTGTTAATCCTGTTTCTCCAGCATGTGCACAAATAATAACAACTATGTTTAAATATTTTAAATATGAAATAACTCAAGATATTGCTACATGTTTGATAACAGGTATTATTACTGACACAGGTGGTTTTAAATACGAAGGAGTTACTTCAGAAACTTTTGAAATCGCATCAGAGTTTTTAGATAAAGGTGTAAAAATTTCTAAAATATATAAAGAGGCTCTTAATAATGTTTCTAAAGAAGTATTTGAAGCTAGAAAATTGGCTGCTAATAGATTAGAATTTTTAGAAGATGGAAAGATAACTTATACATATATGACTAAAGAAGATATGGCTAAATTACATGTTGATCAAAATGATTTAAATGGTATAGTTGAAAATGGAAGAGACATTCAAGGTGTTGAAATTTCAATATTCTTGTATGAAACTGATAAAGGTTTTAAAGCTTCTTTACGTTCTAACAATTATGTAAATGTTTCAGATCTTTGTATTTTGTTTAATGGTGGCGGACATATAAAAGCTGCTGGATGTACATTAGCATATCCATTAGATGAAGCTAAAGAGAGAATATTAGCACAGGCTAAAAGATTTTTAAAATAGTATAATAAAGCGGCATTTATTTAGAATGACCGCTTTTTTAAAAAGGATTTTATATGGATGGTATAGTTTTAATCAATAAGGAAAAAGGAATTTCTTCTTTTGGTGTAGTTTCAAAAATCAGAAAAATTTTTAACATAAAAAAAGTTGGTCATTGCGGAACTTTGGATCCAGATGCAACTGGAGTGTTGCCTATTATGATAGGAAATGCGACCAAAGTTTCAAAGTATTTGGTTGAACATGATAAAGAATATATTGCTGTATTGAAAATTGGTATAAAAACTGATTCTGCTGATGGAGAAGGAAATATTATAGAAGAAGATAAATTTCAATTAAAAAAAGAAAGTGAAAAAGAATATAAAGCATTAATTGAAAGTATGATTGGAAAACATAAACAGATTCCTCCAATGTATTCAGCAATTAAGGTTAATGGAAAAAAGTTATATGAATATGCTAGGGCTGGTCAAGAGGTTGAAAGAGTTGAAAGAGAGATTGAGATTTATAATATTTCGGTTGAAAATATTGACTTTGAAAATAATGAGATAAGGTTTAGAGTGGCTTGTTCTAAAGGAACATATATCAGAACTTTATGTGAAACGATTGCTGAGAAGTTTGGGACAATAGGATATATGAAGGATTTGCAAAGAACAAAGGTTGATAAATTTTTAATAAAAGATAGTGTAACACTTGCTGAATTAGAGCAATGTGATGATAAGAGTAAATACATTATTTCTATTGAAAAGATATTTGAAGAAAAAGAAAGAATAGATTTGAGTCAAAGAAAAACAAAATTATTTTTAAATGGTGTTCAACTTACGAACGCATTTAATGATGGAGTTTATAGGGTATATACTAACGATAAATTTTTAGGTTTGGGTACAATAAAAAATGGATTATTAAAAAGAGATATTATAATAGAATAGTTGATATTAAGGCACTTGCAGGATTTTATTTAATTTAGAATATATAGTAAATCTAGTTAAATAATAGGTTTGCAAGTGTCGTTTTTTGTCATATAAAAAACGAACATTTTTTCGTAAAAACTATTGACAAAAATGAATTAGAAATATAAAATAATAGCGAATAAAGGTTCTTAAGAAAATCAAGGAGGTAATGAGAAATGAAAAATGATGTAATAGCATATAGTGTTAATAAAACAAAAGATAGAGGATTATATATTTCGGTTCAAGATGGAGAAGTTTCAGTTCGTGCTCCTTGGTATACAAGTAGAGAAAAAATACAAGAGGCTGTATTAGCAAAGAGAAATTGGATAATGAAAAAATTAGAAGAATATGAAGATAAAACAGAAATGAGTTTAAGACCAATTCAAATTTTAGGAGTGGTTTATAATTTGAAAGTATCATATAAAAATATAAATGTTATTGAATGTGATTTAGAAAATAATATTGTTAAAGTTACTTTGCCTAAAAAATATAAGAAGATTAATAATGAGTCAATGACTGATATTTTAATTGATAAATTGTATATGAAAATTGCTGAAAAAGAGATGGAAGACATTATGGAAAAAATAAGAGTAATGGTTGGATTTGCACCAGAGGATTATAAAATAATTGAAATGAAAGGATTACTTGCAAAATGTACTGACGATAAAAAAATACTAGTTAATCCTAGAATTATTAAATATAAAAGAGATGTAGTAGAGTATATTATTTTGCACCAATTTGCTCATTTAAAATATAAAAATCATACTAAAAGCTTTTATAATTTTATGGAGAAATATTTACATGAATATAAAAAGTATGAAAATTTAGTTAATATGAAATATTAATATAATTTGAAAATGAATTTTAGTAATTCGGTAATATAAGAGAATGTTTATTTAGAAAAAGTAAGATTTACGGTTTAAGAAAATCTGATTAAATTCAGGAAAAGTTTATATTTAGTGCAATATAAAAGAATTTAAATATTATGATTTTAATATCTATTATTTTATGATACAATATGAAAAAAATAGGAGATATTTAGAATGAATTACGATGATAATGATTTAGATGAGAATTTATTAGTTCCTGAAGTTAAGGATGAAATAGAAGAAACACAAGAACTTTCATTAAGACCAAAGTTTTTAAATGAATATATTGGACAAGATAAAGTAAAAGAAAATATGAAGATATGTATAGAAGCGGCTAAGAAAAGAGAGCAACCATTGGATCATGTTTTATTATATGGACCTCCTGGATTAGGAAAAACTACACTCGCAAATATATTAGCAAATGAAATGAATACTAATATAAAAGTTACATCTGGTCCAGCGATAGAAAAGCCTGGAGATTTAGCTGCCATATTAACTACATTGTCAGAAAATGATGTTTTATTTATTGATGAAATTCATAGAATGAATAGAAATGTTGAGGAGATATTATATCCAGCATTAGAAGATTTTACTTTGGATATTATTATTGGAAAAGGTTCAAGTGCTAGATCTATTCGTTTGGATTTACCCAAGTTTACATTAGTAGGTGCTACAACTAGAGTAGGAAGTTTGTCTACACCTTTAAGGGACAGATTTGGTATTATTAATAGATTGGAATTATATAACACAGAGGATTTAGATACAATTGTTAGAAGATCTGCTGATATATTAGGATTAACAATATCAAAAGAGGCATCTTTAGAAGTTGCTAAGAGATCAAGGGGAACCCCAAGAATAGCAAATAGATTATTAAAAAGAGTAGCTGATTTTGGGTTAGTTTTAGGCGATGGAAATATAACATTAGATATTGCCCGCTTAGCATTAAATAAATTGGAAATTGATAATTTAGGCTTAGATAATACAGATAAAAAAATATTGGAATCAATAATATATAATTATAAAGGTGGTCCTGTAGGAATAGAAACATTAACGGCAACAATAGGAGAAGAGAGTGGCACAATAGAAGATGTATATGAACCATATTTAATGCAAATTGGTTTTATTGCTAGAACACCTAGGGGAAGAATTGCAACTCCACTTGCTTATGAGCATCTAGGAATAGAATATGATGAAAAATAAGAGGTAAAAATGAAAGAAGAATCTAAGAAAATAAAACTTTTTAAAGATATATTAGTATTGGCTGTTATAGCTATAGTTGCTGTTTCAGCAATTTTTACAAAACCAATTTCTAATCTTGATGAAATATGGAATTTTAATTTTTCAAGAAATGTTACAGATGGATTAATTCCATATAAAGATTTTAATATTGTTCAAATGCCATTACTTGCAATAATATGCGGAATTGTATTTAAAGTATTTGGCACAGAATTAATTATTATGAGATGTATGGCTGTTATATTAATGTGCTTAATCTTTTTTATGTCATACAAAGTTTTAAAGAAGCTACTTCCAACAAATGTTACATTATTTGTTTTTGCAATTTTTTTGTCTTTATACAAAAATGTTATGTGCATTGATTATAATTATGCAGTTTTGTTGATAGCTTTGATATTATTGTTTATAGAATTAAAAAATGTAAAAGAAGACACATTTAAGTATAGTTTTAGATATAATTTTATTTTAGGAATTGTTGCTGGAATTGCAATTTTGTTTAAACAGACTACTGGAATTGCAGTAGCTATGGCATGTGTAGGATATAAAATATTTGAAATTAGAAAAAAAGAAGAGATTCAAGAATTTCTTAAAATAGCTTTTACAAGATTATTGGGTGTTATTATACCAGTAATTTGCTTTGTAGTGTATTTAGCTGCAAATGGTGCGTTTTTAGACTTTATTAATTATGCCATATTAGGTATAAGAACTTTTTCCAATAAGATATCTTATAGTAGCTTATTGGAAAGCGGAAAAATATCATATTTAGCTACGATTGTTCCAGTAGCTTTGGTTATGATGTTTGTACTTTTATTTAAAAAGAATACTAAAAGAGAGCTGTATGTATTATTTGCATATGCAATTTCTACTTTTATAGTTGCTTTTCCAATTTCTGATGAGATTCATTTTTTGATTGGTTCAATGATTTCATTTATTGCAATTTCATATATGATTTATGAATGTGTTATGGAAAATTTTGAACCAGAGAGTAGTGCTAGACTAAAGAAAATGACTTATATAATAATTAATTTTGCATCAATTTTCTTTATATTAGTTTTATTATGGAATTCATTATTAGAAATAGAATATAAATATGTGTTAGTAGAAAAAGAAACAGAATTACAACATTTTAAAAATATACCTGAAGACAATGATTTAAAAGAATATATTAAAGAAGTTGATGAATACATTTTGCAGGAACAAAGTAATGGTAAAAAAGTATATATATTAGATGCTTCAGCTGCAATATATTATATTCCTATAAATCAATACAATAAAGATTATGATATGTTTTTAAAAGGAAATCTTGGTGGTAATGGTGAAGATGGAATTATAGATAGGATTAATAACGAAAAAAATGCGATATATTTGTTGAAAAAAAGTGGCTTGAATTGGCAAAATCCTAGTAAGGTTAGAAAATATATAATAGATAATTTAAATAGTAATGGAGATATATTGTATTTCTGGATTTTTAATGCTGAAGTAGAATAACAGAAATATATTAGATAAAAAAATATTTTCAAAAGACGAAAATATAATAGGAAATAATTTGAAAGAGTGGTAGATATGAAATTATTAATGCATACGTGCTGTGCGCCTTGTAGTGTATATTGTATAGATAGTTTAAGAAAAGAAGGAATAGAGCCAGTTAGTTATTGGTATAATCCTAATATTCATCCTTATGTTGAATATAAGACTAGAAGAGATACATTAATTAAATATAGTAAAATTGCTAATTTTGAATTAATAATTAATGAAGAATATGGACTAAGAGAATTTTGCAAAAATGTTATTGAAGATTTGGGCAATAGATGTGTTAATTATTGTTATAGAGTTAGATTAGAAGCAACTGCAAAATATGCAAAGGAAAATGGATATGATGCATTTACTTCAACATTATTTGTTAGTCCATATCAAAAGCATGAAGAATTAAAAAAATTATGCGAAGAGATATCAAAAAAATATGATATTGAATTTTTATATAGAGATTTTAGAGTAGGCTTCAGAGTAGGACAAGCTAAAGCTAGAGAAATAGGATTGTATATGCAAAAATATTGTGGATGTATTTTTTCAGAGGAGATGAGATATTATAACCGCAATCCTATACAAACCAGTAATACCAATGGTTACGAGATACCAAAAGAACCTAGAATGCAGGTTAGAAAAATAGAAAATAAAGAAGATTATATTGATTTACTTTTAGAGGCAGATCCTTCAAAAGATATGATACATAAGTATTTGAACGATTCCGATGTATATGCATTAAAAAAAGAAGATGAGCTAATTTCTATTGCAGTTATTTTGCACATTGATAGAAAAACATTAGAGTTAAAAAACATAGTTACAACAGAAAAATACAGAAATAAAGGTTATGCAAAAACACTTTTAAAATCATTATGTGGTAATTATAAACAGAAATATGACAGAATGTTAGTAGGAACAACAGAGAATAATATTCCTTTCTATGTTAAGCAGGGATTTGATAAATATGAGAAAACAATTAAGAATTTCTTTATAGATAATTATAAAGAAGAAATAAAAGATGGAGATTTAATTTGTACTGATTTAATATATTATTCAAAAGATTTAAAGAAAAACAAAATATTGTAGTTATTGAAATAATATCTAACATATATAAGAAATCTAATAGAAATATTAGGTTTTTTATTTTGCCTTCAAAAAGGAAGGAGTAAAAAGAAAATGAAAAAAATTGAAAACAAAAAAACAAAAAACAGTGAAAAAATCAAAAAAGAAACAGAAAAGATTAAAGAGATTATAAGAAAGGAGACAGGTATTTATATTAAGAAAATGAATTCTAGAAATTTAATGAAAGAATTTGAACGATTTTATTATGTTATGGCAGCAGATTATTATAAGTGTTTAACAGCAATAACATATTTAGATGAAATAGAAACTGATTGTTTTATTTGTATAAAAGATGATTATCTATCAGATTTTGTAAGTTCAATGAGTGCTATGATGAACAAAATATTTAGTGATGAAGAAAAAGACTATTCAGATATAATGAATGGGATTTTGAGAATGTTAATTTCAGAAGATAAAATTGTTAATATTATAAAAGATGCTATGCCTAATTGGGTAGTATTAAGAAATAAGATAAAACCAGGATTAGTAAATATTGTTCCGTTATATGATTATTTAACTGAATATTATTTGAATTATTCATATAAATTTAATATAGAAGAAGATATTAAACCTTTTATAGAAGGTCTTAATAAATTATTTGGAGAATTAGTAGAAGATGAAGATTTTATATATACTTCTACACATTTAGAAGAAAAAGAAGAAATAACAGAGGAATAAATATTCAAGATAAGAGTTAGCTTTTAGAAGTTAGCTCTTTTTTTTGAGGAAAGGAGCGAGAATGGGAAAGTGTCAGATAATTGCAATAGCAAATCAAAAAGGTGGAGTTGGAAAAACAACAACTACATTTAGTTTAGGAGTTGCACTTTGTAAACAAGGAAAAAAAGTATTACTAATTGATGCAGATCCACAACGGAGATTTAACTACTTGTATGGGTTATTATAATCAAGATGAATTGCAAAATACTATTGGAACATTAATGTCTGATACTATATATGATAATGATGTAAATGCAGAGAATGCTATTCTTCATCATAAAGAAGGAATAGATTTAATTCCTGCTAATTTAGATTTATCAGCAATAGAGTTTTCATTAGTTAATGCAATGAGCAGAGAGTTCACACTTAAAAATTCTATAAGAGATATTAAAGATAACTATGATTATATATTGATAGATTGTATGCCATCTCTTGGAATGATAACAATAAATGCACTTGCTTGTAGTGATAAGATAATAATTCCAGTACAGGGAGAATATTTAGCTGCAAAAGGAATGGGACATTTAGTTCAAACAGTTAAAAGAGTTCAAAAGCAGATAAACCCTAATTTGAAAATAGGGGGAGTATTACTTACATTAGTAGATAAAAGAACAAATTTATCGAAAGATGTTAGAGCAAATTTAATCGACAATTATGGACAATATGTGAAAATATATGGTACTGAAATACCAAAAGCAATAAATACTGCAAAATCAACATCAACAGGAAAGAGTATATTTGAATTTGATAAAAACAGTCCTGTTGCAAACGCATACAATAATTTGGCAAAGGAGGTATTAGATAATGAAAGAACAAGACAAAAAGATGGTACTTCCAAAGTTAGATGATTTATTTACAATTCAAGAACAAAGAGATAATCCAGTTGTTGATGAGGTAAAGGAAATAGAACTATATAAAATTGGAGAATTTCCAGACCACCCTTTTAGAGTTTTAGATGATGATAAAATGGAAGAAATGGTTAAAAGTGTAAAAGAATATGGAGTTTTATTACCTGTTATAGTAAGAAAACGAGGAGAAGGAAATTATCAAATGATTTCTGGACATAGAAGAAAAAGAGCGTGTGAACTTGCAGGAATAGATAAAATAAAATGTATTGTTAAAGACTTAACTGATGATGAGGCAACAATTCTTATGGTAGATAGTAATATTCAAAGAGAAGAAATATTGCCTAGTGAAAAAGCATTTGCATATAAAATGAAACTTGAAGCTATGAAACATCAGGGAAAAAGAGTTGATTTAGAAGAAAATGAAACTTCGACACCAGTGGTGGCAAAGCTAAGAACTGATGAAATATTAGGTAATGAGGTTGGAGAAAGTAGAGAAAATATAAGAAGATATATTAGACTTACTTATTTAATACCAGAGTTATTAGAACAAGTTGATAAGAAAAGAATAGCTTTTAGACCAGCAGTAGAATTATCATATTTAAGTGAAGAAAATCAATATGTTGTAGAAAATATATTTGAATTTGATGAGGTAACACCTTCTTTAAGTCAAGCAATAAGATTAAAGAAATTAGAACAAGAAGGAAACCTAACAGAAGAAAAAATAGAAGAAATACTACAACAGGAAAAGCCTAATCAAAAAGAATATATAAAGATACACAATGAAAAAATTGAAAAATATATTCCAAGTAGAGTTAAAGAATCTGGAAATGTTGAAGATTTTATTATTCAATGTGTGCAAGATTACATTAGGCGAGAACGAATAAAACAAGAAAGAAATTCAAGATAGTGTGTGAACAAAATTAGATATATTTAGTTATACTTGTTTGTGTGAACACTTTACAAAGTTTTCCCTTACAATCCCTTTTAAATACATACTATATTACAAACTAAAAGATAATTATTATAATATTATTTAATATATTTTATATAATAATTTATACATTTGTTTTTATCTCTAAAAAGCATATAATTAAGCTATAAGGAGATGGTAGTAATGAAGAGTAAAAAGATATTAGTTTTAATATTTATAGCCTTAATAGTGGCATTATTTGCGAATATGATGATTATAAAATCAAAGAAATTAAGTTTAAGTAAAATAGAAAATGAGAAAGAGATTGTAACTGAAATAAATAATATTGATGACGAAGAAAAAGAAGATATTGAAGTGATTGTTGTTGAAAACAATACAGAAGAACAAGAGATTGAAGAAAAAACACATTTAGAAGCGGATATTGTAAAAGTTAATAATACAAGTATTCAAGAAGAACCAAAGAAAAATCCAACTATTAGACAAGAGAATATAGCAAAAAATACTAATAAAAATGAAGAATCTAAAACTATTGAAAATGATGTTATAAAAAAAGAACAAATGTCTAATACGGTATTGGAAAATAATGCAAATGATAATAGAGAAAATAACGATGAAGATACGAATGGAACAAGAGTACAAGAAGAGAAAAAAAGTAAAGATAAAGTTACAAAAGAGCCTACACCAAGTGATTTAGATTATTGGTGTGCAGAGGGTGGAACTCACCATATTGCAGGAGATGGGGCAAATGAACATGGATATTATTCGAGTTGGAATGAAGCTCAAATTGCTTTTGAAAATTATACAAAAGGATGGCCTTCTGTTCAATACAAAATAAGTCAATGTTTGTGTGGAAAATACTATTTCTGGGCAATAAAATAAAATTAAATTAAATAAATTATATTTATAAGCTTTAATTTTTTAGTTAAGGCTTATTTTTTATGAAAGGATGATAAAAATATGAAAAGTAAAACAAAGAAATTTATGGCAATTATATGTTTAGCATTATTGCTATTAACATCTTTGCCAATTAATACTTTTGCAGCATTTATTACTGATATGAATTCAAATGCACAATTTGGTGTAATATCAGGAAGTTTAGCAAAAGTAGGACACGAATTACATTATGCTACTTATGATGGTCAAACTTATATAGCTTTTTGTTGTCAAAAGGGTGTAAAATCTCCTAACGGAAGTGAATATACTTTCAACGGAGATTTTTATGTTCAATATAAACAAAACTTACCACAATACGAGAAAATAGCTGAAATGATATATTTTGGTTATACTATGAAATATGGTTTAGGGTTACCATCATCAGATGAAGCATATAGAGCAGCATGTTGTACTCAACAATATGTATGGGAGTATATACATAATAATATAAATAGTTCATTTGATGCATTCCCAAGAGATTCATGGAATGGAAATTTCATGTCATCAGGACACTATGCTAATTGGGTAGCAGAAGCTGAAGGATATTATAATCAGTATCATGGAAATACATCTTTTAATGGTTCAACACAAAGTGTTGCTATTGGAGATAGAAAAGTGATAACAGATAATAATGGAAAATTATCAGCATATCAATCATTTTCACAATCAAAAGATGGAGTAACATTTAGCCATACACAAGGAAGTAATGATTTAGTAATAACAATATCTGATAATTGTAATGTAGAAAATGTAACATTTAATTCAAGAGAATATGGGCTATATCAATTAATGCCAAATGGAAGTGCATATAATAGTTCTACAATGTCAAATTATATGTATTTTACATTTACTTCAGGTAGTGTTCAAAACTTAATATTTTCTAACTATGTTGATCCATCAGCATTTAGTGTTTCAGTTCATGTTGAAAGTGGAAAAATAGAAATTAGAAAAACAAATAATATGGGAAATGCAGTTTCAGATTGTGTTTTTGGTCTATATAGAAATAATGAATGTACTGATTTAGTAAAGAAAGCAAATACAAATAATGAAGGTAAAATTTTAATTGAAAAACTAAAACCTGGTACATATTTTGTAAAAGAAGAATCAGTTGCTAGTGGTTATTTATTAGATACAAGTATTCAAAGAGTTAATGTAGCAGGTGGTCAAACAGCTAGTGTAACATTTAAAAATAACGAACCTACTGGACAAATAAAGATTTATAAAGTAAGTACAAATAATGATAAAATAGCAGGAGCAGAATTTGAAGTAAAGGCAAATGAAGATATATATAATGTTGCGAAAACTAAAAAGTTCTATTCTAAAGGACAAGTAGTTGCTAAAATAACATCTAATTCAGATGGTGTCGCAACATTAAGTGATATTCCAGTAGGTAAATATATAGTTTATGAAACACAAGCACCTAAAGGATATTTATTAAATGAAACAATATTTAATGCTAATATTCAATATGTTAATTCTACTACACCAGTTATAGAATTAAAAATTGAAGGAGTAGTTGATACAGAGCCAAAAGGTTCTATTGAAATAATTAAAAAAGATAGTGAAACAGGAAGCATGGCACAAGGAGATGCTACACTAGAAAATGCAGTTTATAAAGTATTTGCTAATGAAGATATATACAATGTAGCTAAAAGTAAAAAGTATTATTCAAAAGGAGATTTAGTAGCAACAAGAACAATGGATAAGTTTGGCAACACAACACCTGTTGAAGATTTACCTCTTGGAAAATATATAGTAAAAGAAGATAAAGCTTCTGTTGGGTACTTACTTGATAAAACGGAATATCCTGTAAATTTGGAGTATAAAGACCAACATACAAAAGTTATAGCAAATAAGACTACAAGTAATGAAGATGTAAAGAAAATGGGAGTACACATCTTTAAATCAGGAATAAAAGCAAATTCAGGAGAAACACCTGGTCTTGAAGGTGCAGAATTTACAATTAAATTAAATTCAGCAGTAGAAAAAGCATATTCACAAGGATACACTTATGCGGAAGTATGGAATGGTGTTGATGAAAACGGAAATAAAGTTAATGTCGATACTAAAAGAGTTGCAGAAGCTCAAAAAATAGCTCCTACTTATGATGTATTAGTAACTGATAAAGATGGTAATGCATACACACAAAAGAACTTACCTTATGGTAAATATATCGTTAAGGAAACAGTTACACCAAAAGATTATGAAAGTGCAAGTGATTTCTATTTTTCTATTACTCAAGACGAAAGTGAAATAAAAGAAATACCACAAAAAACAAAACATATTGTTGTTAATAATGAACAATTAGAAGCATATATAAAGTTAATCAAAAAAGATTTAAAAACTGGAAAAGTTGTTACATTGACAAGTACAACCTTTGAAATAAAAGCTGAAAAAGATATTTACGATAGAGCAACAGGAAAAATAATATGGAAAAAAGGAGAATCAATTTCACAAAAAATTGGTAGTACAACATATACTTCATTTACAACAAATGCAGATAATATGATAGTACCAGATAAAAGCTTTACTAATAACAAAGATGATAAAGGTTCAGTTGTTACTCCTTTACAATTACCAGTTGGAAGTTATGCAATTTATGAAATAAAAACTCCAAAAGGTTTCTTACAATTAGAAAAACCAGTTACTTTTGAAATAAAAGGAATAAGAGATTATGATAAAGATCAAGATGAAGATTTTATTAAAGAAGTTTTAATGAAAAATGAACAACCTACAGGCACTTTAATTATAAATAAAACAATAGCATTAAGAGAAGATGCTGACACATCATTGGTTGATACCTCTGATTTATCAGGTATTGAATTCAAACTTACTGCAAAAGAAGATATTATTGATTATGCAGATGGAAGCAAAATATATACTAAAGGTCAAGAAATAAAGAAATATAATTTGGATAAAAAAGGTAATTTAAAAGTTGATAATTTACCTATGGGAACTTATGAATTAGAGGAAACAAAAACTTTAGACGGATTAGTTTTAAATTGGACTAAATATGAAGTAAAATTTGAACAAAAAGACTTAACAACAAAGGTATATGAAGATATTAAAGATATATCTAATGATACAACAATGTTTGAATTTTCTAAAAAATCTGTAACAGGAGATGATGAACTTGAAGGTGCAAAATTATCTGTTATTGATGAAAATAATAAAGTTGTTGATACATGGACATCTACTAAAAAGACTCATAAAATAGAGGGCTTGGTAGTTGGAAAAACTTATAAATTAAAAGAAGAAATTGCACCTGATGGATATGTAAGAGCTTCTACAATAGAATTTAAAGTTGAAAGTACAACAAAAGTACAACAAGTTAAAATGATAGATAAAATAGTAACAATGACAAAAGCAGATATAGGTGGAAAAGAAATTGAGGGTGCAGAAATTGTTGTTACTGATAAAGACGGAAATGTAATCGATAGTTGGACATCTACAAAAGAAAGTCATAACATAAATGGACTAGAAGAAGGTAAAAAATATATTTTACATGAAGAATATGCTCCTGATGGATATGTTGTAGCAACAGATGTTGAATTTGAAGTTACAAATAAAAAAGATATTCAAAAAGTTGAAATGATAGACAAAATAGTAGAAATGAGCAAAGTTGATATTGCAGGAGAAGAAATTGAAGGTGCAACAATTCAAGTACTAGATAAAGACAACAAAGTAGTTGATGAATGGGTATCTGGTAAAGAACCACACAAAATCAAAAATTTAGTTGAAGGAGAAACTTATACATTACACGAAGAAATAGTTGCAGATTCTTATGTAAAAGCAACTGATGTTGAATTTATTGTAACAACAGATAAAGAAACACAAAAAGTAGTTATGATTGATAAATTAGTAGAAATAACTAAAACAGATATAACAAATGGAAATGAACTAGAGGGTGCAGAATTAGAAGTAACAGATGAAGATGGTAATACAATAGATAAATGGACATCAACTAAAGAACCCCATAAAGTAAAAGGTTTAGAAGAAGGTAAAACATATATCTTAAAAGAAACTACTGCTCCTTATGGTTATGAAATTACTGAAGAAATAAAATTCACAGTAACAACTGACAAAGAAACTCAAAAAATAGAAATGAAAGATATGCCAATACTAAAAAATGTAAAGGTAATTAAGATTGATACTGAAACAAAAGAAGTTATTAAAGATAAATTCATATTTGCAATATACGAAGATCCAGAATGTACAAAACTTATTAAAGAGGTTAAATCTAATTCAGAAGATGGAACAGCTTTATTTGAAGAATTAAGATATGGAACATATTACATTAAAGAAATAAAAGCACCAAAAGATTATGAATTATCAAACAAAATTGTTAAAGTTGAAATCAATGACAAAGGTATATTTGTAGATGATACACAAGTAGAAGAAACTGAAAATACAATAGAATTTACTTTTGAAAATAAAAAGATAGAAGTTCCTAAAACTGGAGTTGAAAGCAAAATAAAATTATTTGCTAGTGCAATAATTCTATCTTTACTAGGAATAACTTATATAATTAAGCGTAAACAAAATAAAGATAAATAATAAATGACGGAGAGCTAGATTATTAGCTCTCTTTAATTTGTTAAAAATGGGAGGTGTGAAATGCCTAGAAGAAGAAACTTAAGAATGGAAACATATAACAAGTTAATAAGTATTGGAAAATCAACAGAAAAAGATATTTTAAATTTAAAAATAGAAGATTTAAAAGAAATAACGAAAGATCCTGATGTTTTGAATATTATTGCTTTACGAGAGTTTATTAAAGACCATAATACAATAGGGTATTTCAATTATCAAGAAACGAGAAAGGAGGAAACCGATGGCGAATAAATATCAACTAATAAATGAAATGGCAAGTGAAACATTGAAAGAAATTACTCAAAATGGAGAAAGTTGGATTAAGTTTTTAAATACGGCGAGTAACAATTACAAATATTCTTTTAATGAGCAAGTGTTAATATATGCTCAAAAACCAAATGCTACTGCTTGTGCAGATATAGAAACTTGGAATAAAAAATTACGAAGATGGGTTAATAAGGGTGCAAAAGGTATTGCCTTATTATCAATGGAAAATGGCAGAAATGTATTAAGACATGTTTTTGATATTTCAGATACACATAGTGGTATAAATAAAGATTTTAAGTTATGGGAAATAAAACCTTCTTATGAAAATGGAATTATAGAAACACTAGAAAATAGTTTTGGGAATTTAGAAGTTAAATCTAATTTATCAGAAGCAATATATTCAGCATCTATAAATTTAGTTGAAGATAATTATCAAGATTATTTAGTTGATTTAAAAGAAGTTTTAGATGGTAGCTTGTTAGAGGGAATGCAAGATATAGATTTAGAGGGAAACTTTATTGTATTACTTGCAAAATCAATATCATATATGGCAATGAAAAGATGTGGCATTGATCCAACAGAACATTTTAATGTATCGGATTTTGAAATGATTAGTAGTTTTAATAATAAAAGAGTTGTTTCAAGATTAGGTGCAGCAATAAGTGATATTGCAGAACAAGAATTAAGAGAAATCTATTCTAGTGTTATAAATTATGAAAAAAATTATAAATTAACAAATCGTACATTTGTTAATAATGAAAAAATAAATTATCATAATAATGAAGAAAAAAATAATGAAGGGAGAAATGATTATGATAGAATTAACATACAATCAAATGGGAGATTACCAAATACCACAAGTAGCATTACCAAAAACGAAGAAAATGGCACAGGGGAGATTCTCAAGAATGAGGGAGAAATTCCTAAAAGAACACAAAAGAGGGTTATACGAGGAATTAATGTTAGATGGCAAGATGGAAGAACATTTAGGAGAAATAGAGCAAACAGCCCAAAAGAGAATGAAACAGATAATAACAAGTCTAGCAGAGAAGAATCAAATAACAGAGGAAATGAAAAGAGAGAATCAAATGAGTTGGGTACAATCAATGAACTCAATAAAGAACCAAGCCGAAGAAATGATAATGTCAGAGCTAATTTACAATTAAATCTTTTTGAAGATACCTATGTACCACCAATTAAGGAATTACCAAGTGTAGATACACAAATAAATAGTATTCAAGCACAAGCAGAAGTAGAAAATACTCCTGCTTTTTCTTTTACTCAAGAAATGATAGATAAAACACTTATTGAGGGCAGTAATTTTTCACATAGCAAATATAGAATTTATGAACAATTTAAAAGAAGTTTATCAGCAAAAGAAAATATAATATTTCTAAAACATGAATATGGAATAGGAGGTTCAAGTTCTGCATATTCTGGTGCAGATTTTGGACAAGAGCATGATAGCAAAGGAATAAAGTTATATAAAGGCTATAAAGATGATAGAGTAGAGCTACTAATAAATTGGAGTAATGTTGAACAAAGGCTTAAAGAAATTATTAGATTAGATAGATATTTTAATGATGAAGAAAAAATAAAATATCAAGAATGGCTAGAAAATGACTATGAAAAAGAAAAATGGATGCTAGATAGAGGGTTAAAAGAAAATACAAATGATTTTATAGATATATCTAGTATAAATATTGAAAAAAATTATAAGTTGAGTAATGGAAATTACTTTCATTTTCATACAAATGATGAGGGATATTATTATGCAATATATGACAAATATGGAGTGGAACAAGACGGAGGATTATTAGAATATTCTGATAATGTAGAAAATCAAACTTTAATGGGCATTAGAAAAAGATTAGCAGAATTTACAGACATAGAAGAATTAACAAATGAGAATTTAGAAGAAGTTAGTCAAGATTTTATTGATAATTTAGAGGAAGAAACAGATAAAATTATTAGAAAATCAGAATTTGCTAATCCTGAAGATTATGAGGCATATTTTGTAATAGATGATATTAAAAATATGGAAGAAGATAAATCATATACTGTTGCTAGAGTTATAAATAATAAAAATTGTGTAGAATTACATTATACTGATGGTATTGCAACAATAGAATATGGAACTAAACAAGATGATAATTCATGGGAAAGTATAATTGAAGAAATATTATGGTTTGATAAAAATCAGAGTAAAGATGAAATTATAAGTAAATTAGAGGAATTATTTGAAGAAGAATATTTGGAACACACAAAACATAAAGAAAATAATGAACCTCAAACAAATAACTCAAATTTTAAAATATCGCAAATAGAAAAGATAAATTTTAATATAAATGATAATCAATTAGGAGAAGGAACTCAAAAAGAAAAAGTAAGAAAAAATATAGAGGCAATAAAACTTTTACATAAGTTAGAAGATGAAAATAGACTAGCAAATAAAGAAGAACAAGAAATTTTATCGAAATATGTTGGTTGGGGTGGACTTCCAGATGTATTTGATGAAAATAAAGATAACTGGAGTAAAGAATATAACGAGCTAAAAGAAATACTTACAGATGATGAATATAAATCAGCAAGAGCATCTACATTAACAGCTTTTTACACACCACCAATAGTTATAAATGCAATATATAACGCATTAAAAAATATGGGAGTAGAACAAGCAAATATTCTTGAACCAAGTTGTGGTACAGGAAATTTTTTAGGAATGTTGCCACAAGAAATGCAAAGTTCAAAACTATATGGAGTAGAACTTGATTCCATAAGTGGTAAGATAGCAAAACAATTATATCAAAAAGCAAATATTAAAGTTCAAGGTTATGAAAAAGCAGATTTACCAGACTCGTTTTTTGATATAGCAATAGGAAATGTGCCATTTGGAGATTTCAAAGTTAATGATAAAAGATATGATAAAAATAATTTTCTAATACACGATTATTTCTTTGCTAAAACTTTAGATAAAGTTAGACCAGGAGGAGTAATTGCATTTATTACTTCAAAAGGAACAATGGATAAAGCAAGTCCAGAGGTTAGAAAGTATTTAGCACAAAGAGCAGACCTTTTAGGTGCTATTAGATTACCAGATAATACTTTTACAAAGAATGCAGGAACAAAAGTAACATCAGATATTATCTTCTTACAAAAAAGAGAAAATTTGACCGATATAATGCCAGATTGGGTATATCTTGATAGAGATGAAAACAATATTACAATGAATAAATATTTTGTAGATAATCCAGATATGATATTAGGAAAAATGGAAATGGTATCTACTGCTTATGGCTATGATTCAACTTGTAAAGCAGAAGAAGACACAAATTTAGAAGAACAATTAAATTATGCGATAACTAATATACATGGAGAATTACAGAATAATAGTATTGAAAATGAAATTGAACAAGAAGACACATCAATACCTGCAATTCCAACTGTTAAGAATTATTCTTATGCAATAGTAGATGATAAATTGTATTTTAGAGAAAATTCAAAAATGATATTACAAGATGAGTTACCTTTAACGGCACAAAATAGAATAAAAGGCTTAATTTTGTTAAGAGAACAAGTAAGAGAACTGATAGATTTTCAAATGGAAGATTATTCAAATGAGGAAATTCATATTGCACAAGCAAAATTAAATGAATTATATGATAGATTTACAAAAGAATATGGCTTAATAAATTCAAGAGCAAATGAAACAGCATTTTCTAATGATAGTAGTTATTTCTTATTATGCTCACTTGAAAAGATAGATGGAGAGGGTAAATTTGTAGGAAAAGCTGATATATTTAGCAAAAGAACTATAAAAGCTAAAAAGAAAGTATTACAAGTAGATACTCCAGATGAGGCTTTGATTTTATCTATACAAGATAAGGCAAAAGTTGATTTAGATTATATGCAACAATTATGTAAGATAGACAAAGAAGAAATAATAAATAGTTTAGAGGGTGTTATATTTAAAGTACCTGATTATGAAAATACAAACAATTGGGTAACTGCTGATGAATATTTATCTGGTAATGTTAGAGAAAAACTAAAAGTTGCAGAACAATTTGCAAAAGAAGATTCTAGTTTTAATATAAATGTTGAAAAATTAAAAGAGGTTATTCCAAAAGACCTTACTGCAAGTGAAATTGGAATTAAGTTAGGCTCAACATGGATACCTCCAGAAATCATTAGAAAGTTTATTTTTGAATTATTAGATACACCAAGTTATAACAGATGGGATATTCATGTTAAATATTCTAATATAACTGCTGAATGGTATATTGATGGAAAAAGTAATGATAGAAACAATGTAAAAGCATATACAACTTATGGTACATCAAGAATAAATGCATATAAAATAATAGAGCAGACACTTAATCTAAAAGATGTAAAAATATTTGATACATTTATAGATGATGAGGGCAGAAAACAAAGAGTATTAAACAGAAAAGAAACTGCAATAGCTTGTAGTAAACAAGACGCAATAAAAGAAGCATTCTTAAATTGGGTATGGGAAGATCCAGAAAGAAGAAATCATTTAGTAAGACTTTATAATGATAAATTTAATTGCATAAGACCAAGAGAATATGATGGCTCTCATATAGGTTTTGTAGGAATGAATCCAGAGATAAAATTAAGAACTCATCAACTTAATGCAGTAGCACATGTTTTATATGGTAATAACACATTATTAGCACATGAAGTAGGTGCAGGAAAGACTTTTGAGATGGTTGCAGCTGCAATGGAAAGTAAGCGTTTAGGCTTATGTAATAAGTCTTTATTTGTAGTTCCAAATCATATTATAGAGCAGTTTGCAAGTGAGTTTTTGCAACTTTATCCAAGTGCCAATATTTTAGTTGCTACTAAAAAAGACTTTGAAACCAAAAATAGAAAGAAATTTTGTAGTAGGATAGCAACAGGAGAATTTGATGCAGTAATTATTGGACATTCACAATTTGAAAGAATACCAATGTCAATAGAAAGACAAATTGCATTATTAGAAGAACAAATAAGTGATATTACAAAAGGAATTGCCTCTGAAAAATCAAACAGAGGAGAAAACTATACTATTAAACAAATGGAGAAAACAAGAAAATCATTAGAAACTAGATTAGAGAAATTACATAAGGAAGAAAGAAAAGATGATGTTGTAACATTTGAAGAATTAGGTGTAGATAAATTATTTGTTGATGAAGCTCATAATTATAAGAATTTGTTTTTATATACGAAAATGCGTAATGTAGGTGGAATAGCACAAACTGAAGCACAAAAATCTTCCGACCTTTTTATGAAATGTAGATATTTAGATGAAATTACAGGAGGCAAAGGTTCTGTATTTGCTACTGGAACACCAGTAAGTAACTCAATGGCAGAACTTTATACAATGCAAAGATATTTACAATATTCTGGATTAAAAGAAAATAGTTTAGAACATTTTGATAATTGGGCAAGTACATTTGGAGAAACAGTAACTGCAATAGAACTTGCACCAGAGGGTACAGGATATAGGGCAAAAACAAGATTTGCAAAATTTCACAATTTACCAGAGCTAATGTCTATGTTTAAAGAAGTAGCAGATATTCAAACTGCTGAAACATTAAATTTGCCAACACCAGAATTTGAAAATATAAATGTAGTAGTAAAACCTAGTGAAATACAACAAGAAATGGTAAAGGCTTTAGGAGAAAGAGCAGAGAAAATAAGGTCAGGAACAGTTGATGCAACAGAAGATAATATGCTTAAAATTACAAATGAGGGGAGAAAACTTGCACTAGACCAAAGACTTATGAATCCTTTATTACCAGATTCGGAAAGTAGCAAAGTAAATTCATGTGTAGAAAATGTTTATAGAATATGGAATGAAAATAGTGATAAGAAATCAACACAACTTGTATTCTGTGATTTATCAACTCCAAAAGACTTGAAAGGATATGAAAAAGAAGAATTTACAGATGTATATAATGAATTAAAGAAAAAGCTAATTCAAAAAGGTATTCCACCTGATGAAATAGCTTTTATTCATGAGGCAGATAATGAGGTTAAAAAGAAAGAATTATTTAGTAAAGTAAGAAAAGGACAAGTTAGAGTGTTAATGGGTTCAACTCAAAAAATGGGTGCAGGTACTAATGTTCAAGATAAGTTAATTGCAACTCATCATTTAGATTGTGCATGGAAACCTTCTGATTTGACTCAACGAAATGGAAGAATGATTAGACAGGGGAATGAAAACAAAAAAGTATATGTATATTCTTATGTTACTGAAAAGACATTTGATAGTTATATGTATCAATTAGTAGAGCAAAAGCAAAAATTCATTTCTCAAATAATGACATCAAAGACTCCTGCAAGAACAATGGAAGATATTGATGACAAAGCACTTACTTATGGAGAAATAAAAGCATTAGCAACAGGTAATCCTAAAATATTAGAAAAAACCTCGTTAGATACTGATGTAGCAAAACTAAAATTATTAAAACAAGATTTTATGAATCAAAAATACTCATTGCAAGATAAAATTATAAAATACTTTCCAGAAGAAATAGCAAGACTTAATAATAAAATTGGAGCAATGGAAGAAGATACAATTAAATTACAAGAATATACTAAACCTAATGCAGATGGCTTTTCTCCTATGAAAATAAACGGAATGATTTATACTGAAAAACAAGAGGCAGGAAAGAGATTATTGCAAAGTATAAATGATTTAAAAAGTATGGAAACACGAGAAATTGGAGAATATAGAGGCTTTACAATGGAGATTAGTTTTGATTCAATAACTAGAAATGTTAGATTAAAACTAAAAAATAAATTTAGTTATTCTATTGATTTAGGAGTAGATAGTTTAGGAAATATAACAAGAATAAATAATTGTTTAGAGAATATTGCAAAAGATATTCCTCACGAAAGAGATTTATTAGATAATACATATTTTCAATTAGAAAATGCGAAACAAGAATCTCAAAAGGAATTTCCTAAAGAACAAGAGTTACAAGAAAAGTTACGAAAACTAGAAGAAATAAATGCAGAATTAAAAATAAATGAAAATGAACATGAAATGTTGGGAGATGAAAAAGAAGAAAAACAAGATAAATCTCCTGATAAAAATTCTCCAGAAAGATGTTAAAAAAATTAAATTTATGCTATAATGATTTCATCAAATAGTAATTTGTATTTATAAATTAGAAAGAGAGGAATATTTATGAGTAGTAAACAAAAAGTCTTTATTGTAATAGGAATGATAGTAATTATAGGAGTAAGTTTTGTAGTTGGTTTATTTATAGGGCAACAAAATGCTCCAAAGAATGATTTAGCAATTAGGAAAGTAGTTGGGCAAACATTTTATGCAAATATTGAAAGTATAAAGCAATACAATGATGGTAGCTTCCACATTAATGTAAAAGGACTAGAAATAAACGACATAAATTATAGAGGAAATTTCACTTTTAAAGTAGATAATAGTATGGATATGACTTGGAGAGGCGAAAAGATTAAAGTTTCAGATTTCAAAGTGGGAAACAATATTGCAATTACTTTTACTGACGAAATGCTTACATCTATTAGTCCTACTCCATTAACAGAAGTTGTTAAAATACAAATTTTAGATGATGAAAGATAGAGAAAAATTACAATTTAGTGATTTGTTAGATAAATAGTAATTTTTAGAGGAGAAGTAAGAATGAGTTTAGAAGAATTAAAAAAAGATTGTAGTAAAAAGCAAAAGAAAGGCATTCACTTTATTATTGCGTCAATAATAATATGGTCTATGGTTTTAATAGTACAAATAACCAATTTACCTATATTAACAAAAAATCTATTAACATTTTGTTGTACTGCACCTTTATTACCAATATCATTTTTAATATCTAAAATATTAAAGATACAATTTCAAGATAAAAGTAATCCATTAAATAAGTTAGGAATATTATTCTCTGTAAATCAAATGATATATCTTTTAATAGCAATGTGGATTTATCCTACAATGCCAGATAAAATGCTAATGGTTATTGCTATGATATTTGGAGCACATCTATTACCATATAGTTGGTTATATAATTCAAAAACATATATGGTATTGTCAATAATTATTCCAATATTATCTCTAATAGTTGGTTTAAACTTTGCAAATTATATTCTTGCAACAATGATGATAGTAATAGAAATAATATTTAGTATACTGTTAGCATTTGAAAATAAGAAAATAAAAAATGATTAGAGCGACAACTTACAAGTTATAGAGTAGTTTTAAGAGTGATATTTAAAATATTGCTCTTTTTTTCTGTCAAATTTATAATTAAATAATTTGCACATTTCTCAAATTCAAAAGATTATATTAGAATAAATTTGAGGAGGGATAAGGAAATGGAAGAATTATTTAATAGATCTATTTTAGATCAACTATATGATTCAATAAGTGATGATTTTGAAACAATGCTATTAAAGAAAAAGAATCTTGATGGTAAATTTACAGAGTCATTAAAAGTAGAAGAAGAATTAATTTATTTGATTAAAAAAGTAGTTAAAGATGAAGAAAAGTTAAACCAAATAATTGATAAATTAAATAAATTTGAACTTGCCATTGGTAATGAAACTGACTTACTTTGTAAACATTATTACAAATTAGGAATAGTTGATAGTAAAAAAATATTGATGGAAATAGGAGAATAAAGGTATGGAAGAAATCGCAGGTAATTTTTTTGATAATTATGAAGAAGGTTTTTTAGAGTATTTAGAAGTTCATAAAGCACAAGCATTAAAAGATAGAGAAGACTATCAAACATTAAATAAAAAGATATCAGAACTAAAGTATAAATACCCAAATGTAAGAACATTTTTAGAAGAAAAAGAACCAATAGATTTAAGAGATGATGAACAATATGCAATACTTAATGTACTTGATTATGAAACTGAACTTGATGTTATTGAGTTAAAAGAAAGTTTTAAATTAGGTTTTAAAGAAGCATTAATCTATTTAAATAATATGGGAATGTTAAAATTAAACTAGTTTAAAGGGACGGATAATTTAAAAAATCTGTCCTTTTTATTATGCAATAGAAAAGAAAGAGAGTGTGATAAATTATGGAAAATGAAGAATTAAAAAATAAGTTAATTGAAAAATTAGAAAGGGAATTAACAGATTTTAAAGATAGTTTAAAGGGACTACCTGCAGAACAAATAATAGACAATAGTTATAAAATAACATGTATGCAAACGATACAAGATTATTTAGCATACGATAAAGATTATTCAAAATTCGAACTTAAAACATTACTTAAAAGGGAACATATATTACAAGAATGCTATGATGATTGGCTATCTAATGATGGTAGCTTAAGAGAGGCTTTAGAATTTTCAATAGATGATACGATAGATCTTATTAGAGATAATGAGGTCAAAAAAGAACGAAATAAAGATGCAAGATAAAGAAAAAGGAGGTGCAAAACATGTCTAAATTTGTACCAAAAGATGTAGTAAAACAAGCAAAAGAAATTGATTTACTAACTTATTTTATGAATAATAATCCATCAGAACTTGTAAGAAAAGGTACTAATACATATTCTCTAAAAAGTCATGATAGTGTCATTATAAGTAATGGATTATGGCATAGATTTTCAACACATCAAGCAGGAAAGTCAACAGTTGATTATCTTATTAAAGTAGAAAATATGACATTACAAGAGGCAGTTTCAAGTGTATTAAATAGAAATATAGATACATATATTAGACCTCAATATAGTAATGAAAACGCACCTAAAACAATAGTAATTCCAGAAAAAGCGAGTACCAATAAACAAGTTATAGAGTATCTAAAAAACAGAGGAATTGATGAAGAAATAATAAATGATTGCATAAATAAAAAGATTATTTATCAAGAAAATAAAACCAATAATGCAGTATTTTTAGGGTACGATAATGATAACAATATCAAATATGCAGGGTGCAGAAGTACAAATGAAAAAAGAATAATGAGAGATGCAAAGGGGAGTTCAAAAGAGTATTCTTTTAGAATGTTAGGAGCAGAAGAATGTAATTCATTACATATATTTGAAAGCAGTATAGATTTATTATCTTATGCAACATTATTAAAAAATAAGGGATATGATTATACAAATCAAAATCTTTTATCACTTGCAGGAGTGTATCAACCAAGTTCTAATATAGAACAAAGTAAAGTACCAATAGCAGTACAAAACTTTTTAAATAAAAACACAAATATAAAAGATATTGTATTACATTTTGATAATGATATAGCAGGAAGAAATGCAACAAAAGCAATGATATATGCACTTGATAAGTACAATGTTTATGATATTCCTGCTCCTTATGGTAAAGACATAAATGATTACTTATGTTACAGCATAGGGTTAAAAAATAGGCAAGAAATTGACAGATATAAAATGAAAAAAGAGCAAAATAGAGTACCAATATAGGTACATTTAAAAATGTAAAAAAAGGATTTCTTGTCCTAGCAAGCACTGAATTTGTTCACACGAAAATATCGTGTTTCAAAATTCTATTCTATGGGGTTACCCCAATCCCCATTTTTAAATGAGTAAAACAGGAGGGAGCGATTTGAGAAAAAGATATATAAGAAAAGATATAATGCTTAATGAAATTGAGAATGAAAAACTAATTGAAGATTGCCAAAGATGTAATCTTTCTTATGGAGAATATTTTAGAAGATTGTTAATGAATGAACAAATAAAAGAAAAGCCTGGCAAAGAATTTTATGTGATAATGAAACAGCTTTCTAAAATAGGAGTTAATCTTAATCAAATAGCAAAGAAAGCAAATCAAACAGATAAAATAGATAAAGATTATTATAAGAGTGAAGCAGATATTTGGCACAAATTTGCAGAAGAAGTAAAAGATAAGTTTTTATAGGAGGTGGTAATTTGGCAGTAACAAAAATATGGAAAGTTGTTAAAAGAATGGATCATGTTATAGGTTATGCTAAAGATGTAAATAAAACAAAAATTGAATTTAATCAGAATTATGAAATGTTAGTAGATGACTTGCAAAATGTAATTGATTATGCAAGAAATTCTGATAAAACAGAAAAAGAATATTTTGTTACAGGAATAAATTGTGATTCGGATTCAGCTTATGAAGAAATGCAGGATACGAAAAGATATTATAATAAAAAAGATAAAATTTTAGCATTTCACGCATATCAATCTTTTGCAGAGGGAGAGGTTACTCCAGAATTAGCACATCAAATTGGTGTGCAACTTGCAAATGAAATGTGGGGAGATAGATTTCAAGTAGTAGTTACAACTCATCTTAATACTAATCATATACATAATCATATAGTGCTTAATTCTGTTTCTTTTGAAGATGGATTAAAATATTATGATAATCATACTAATTATGCAAAAATGAGGCATATTTCAGATGAACTTTGTAAGGAATATGGATTAAGTGTAATAGAAGAAAAAGAAACAAAGAAAAAAATGAATTATGATAATTTTTATAAGAAATCTTTATATACTGACAACTATTCTAATAATGCAAAACGAGATTTAGATTTAGCAATTAGACAAGCATATTCTTATGATGACTTTTTATACTTAATGAAAAAATTAGATTATGAAATTATTTTTAGAGCTAATAAAATTAGTATAAGAAAAGAACCTTATAAAAGAAATATTAGAATAGAAAGAAGATATGGAGAAAATTATTCAATAGAAAATATAAAAAGAAGAATAATAGAAGAACAAGCTGTTCGAGTTCCGTTTATAGAAAATGTTTATAATTATAGAAAAGTTAATTATCCTTTTGCTAAAAGGCACAAAAGAGCCAAAGCGAAAGGATTTATTGCTTTATATTATCATTATTGTTATTTACTAAAAGTTTTTCCAGATAATGTACCACAACAAAGATTACCACCAAGTATTAGAGCAGATGTTTCAAGAATGGAACAATTATCTGAAGAAGCAAGATTTTTAGCAACACATAAAATAAAAACATTTGAAGAATTAAGTAACTATCAAGATGATGTGAATTTTAAGATAAAAGAAATACTAGACCAAAGAGAAAGACTTTGGGCAAAAAGAAAGTTATCAAAAGATGGAAATGAAATGCACGAATATGCAGAGCAGATTTCATCTTTAAATGATAAATTAGTTAAATTAAGAAAGAGGGTGGAATTATGTGAAGATATTAAAACAAGAGTACCGAAGATAGATAATAATTTATCTGAATTAGATACACAAGAAGAAATGGAAAAAGAAACAAAAGAGAGAAAAAAAGAGAAAAGAAAAAAAGGAAAGGAGTAAATGATATATGAGTGTTAATGGAGATGTATCAGAACAAGTAGTAAGATTAAGTTTAGAGGGATTTGAAATTTTAGCAAGACTAACTGGTAGTGGAGCAAAGAATGTTGCTGCAATGATTTATACTATTATGAAAGATAAAAAACAAACAAAAGGAAAAATTAGACTTAATAATATGTTAAAAACAGGAAAGCCTTTAAAAATTTTTACTGTAAGCAGAGAAGATTTAAAAACATTTGCAAGAGAAGCAAAAAATTATGGTATTTCATATTGTGCTTTAATCAATAGAAATAACAAAGACATTGATGGAATGGTAGATGTTATGGTTAAAGATGAAGATGCTTCAAGAATAAATAGAATTGTAGAAAGATTTAAACTAACAACAACAGATACGGCGAAAATGGATACTGTTATTACAAAATCTATTGAAGATAGAGAGGCAGAAAAAAGAGAAAAGAGTATTCCAGAAAAATCAAAGGAACAACAACTAGAAGATTTACTTGCTAAAAAGCCTATGCAGACAGAAGAAACCTCAAAAGTAAATTTCAATATGGCAAAGACGGAAAAAGACCCTCTGTCAGAGCCTTCCTCAACGACTTCCAAAATGCAAGAAGGGGTATCTAAAGGAGCAAAGAAACCATCTGTAAAGAAAGAACTTGCAGAACTTAAAGTTGAAGCAAAGAGATTAGATGAACAAAAATCTAAAGAAAAGGTTAAAGTAAATATAGCACCTGTTCAAAATAATAAAAAAGCAAAAGCGAAATCAAGTAGATAAGGAGGAATGTTAAATGGAAGAAATGAGAACAATTAATTTAGATAAATATGATTATCGACTAATATTAAATGCATTAAATGAATTTAGAAATATAAAAATACAAGAAAATGTTGATATAGAAATCATAGATAAGTTAATGTCAAAATTATTAAAAGCCCCTGTAAATAAGAAGATGTTATCTTTAAATAGAACTGCAAAGGGAAAATTTACAAGCAATGAAGCAAGATGAAAAAAGAATAATGAGAGTGTTGTATGTAATAGGAATTATTCCAATTATTTGGATTGCTCTCCTTTTAGCTCCTTATACTAAAGGTGGACTTATAGAAATAATAAAAAATGGTAGTGTTGCATTAAATCAGCCATTTAAAATAGTTATCGTAGAGAATAGCATTAGAACTATTCTTATTTTTTTGATTATTTATATATTTTCAATCTTATTATATGAATCAACTAGAAAGAATTATAGGAGGAGAGAAGAAAATGGTTCAGCCAAATGGGGCGAGGCAAAGGAATTAAATAAAAAATACAAACAACCTAATAATTATAATAAGTTGCTTACTAAAAATGTTTCTGTTGGATTAAATGGAAGAAAGCATAGAAGAAATGTTAATGTATTAGTTATTGGTGGTTCTGGTGCAGGAAAGACATTTAGTTATTGTAAGCCAAATGTAATGCAATGTGCAACATCGTATGTTATACTTGATCCAAAAGGAGAAATTGTTAGAGATACAGGTTATTTATTAGAAAAAGAACGGATATGAAGTCAAAGTATTAGACTTAATAAATATGGAAAAATCACATTGTTATAATCCGTTTGTATATATAAAAACAGATAATGATGTTCAAAAATTAGTAACAAATCTTTTTAAATCAACAACACCAAAAGGAAGTAGTACAAACGACCCATTTTGGGATACTGCTGCAAGTATGTTACTTTTAGCTTTAATATTTTATTTGAAATATGAAGCACCAGAAGAAGAACAAAACTTTGTAATGGTAATGGAATTACTACGAGCAGGAGATGTTAAAGAAGATGATGACGAATATGTTAGTCCTCTTGATATGTTATTTAATAGATTAGAAACAAGAAATCCAGAGCATATTGCTTTAAAATATTATAGAGCATATCATTCAGGTTCAGCTAAAACATTAAAATCAATACAAGTAACTCTTGCTGCAAGACTTGAAAAATTTAATTTAGAAAGTATGGCTGGGCTAACTCAAACAGATGAACTTGATTTACCAAGTTTAGGAGAAAAGAAAGTTGCATTATTTGCAATTATTCCAGATAATGATACATCATTTAATTTTTTAGTTAGTGTTTTATATACACAACTTTTTCAACAATTATTTTATTTAGCAGATTATAAATATGGTGGCAGTTTACCAGTTCATGTACACTTTGTAATGGATGAATTTGCAAATGTAAGCCTACCAGATGACTTTGATAAAATATTATCAGTAATGAGGTCAAGAGAGGTATCTGTTTCTATAATATTGCAAAATTTAGCACAATTAAAAGCTCTATTTGAAAAGCAATGGGAAAGTATAGTTGGAAATTGTGATGAGTTTTTATATTTAGGTGGTAATGAACAAAGCACACATAAGTATGTTAGTGAGTTATTAGGAAAAGAAACAATAGATACAAATACTTATGGTAGGAGTTATGGTTCACATGGCAGTTATTCTACAAATGACCAAATTGCAGGTAGAGAACTATTGACACCAGATGAGGTAAGAATGCTAGACAATAATTATGCTTTACTATTTATTAGAGGGGAAAGACCTGTAAAAGACTTTAAATTTAATCTAAAAGAACATTTTAATAGTATAAATACACCTATTGGAAATAAAGAAATAAAACCATATCTACATGGAGGAACAGAAAATTCAATAGGAACAATATCATTTAATTTAGATGATATAGAAATTGATACAAAAGAAATTATAGATTTAGAAACAAATGAACTTGATATTGAATTATTATCAAGTGAAGAAATTGAAAATATGTACAAAGAAGATACGAATAATGCTAATAGTATCTAAAAGACCAAAGTTATATCTAACAAATATACTTTGGTCTTTTTTTGTACCCAAAAATAAAAATTAAGGAGGATTTTTGATATGGAAAATAAGAAAAAAGGAATTTTTAAAATATTTTTAAAGAAAACATTAAAAAGAGGAGCAATAATTATAGGTTATGTTATTGCATTAAATGTGGCACAGCAAATTCACTCTTTTGCAGCAGATGACCCAATAGCTATTGTTAATAATTTATCTAATTTTATATTTGGATTAATAAGAGCAGTTGGAATGATTATATTAGGATTTGGAATTGTTCAAGTAGGTATGAGTTTAAAATCTCATGATCCAACACAAAGAGCAAACGGAATAATGACTTTAGCAGGTGGAGTGGTAATTACATTTGCAAAAGAAATTTTAAATATTATTACAGGTGGATAAAAATTAAGGCAGTTTATCTGCCTTAATAAATTAAATTTAGAATGGAGGTGCTAGATGTGAATTGGATTGTAGGAAATTTACAGAACGCATTAGATACATGGAATGGTAAATTATCAGAAATTTATATGTTAGTTACACAAAGTCCAGCAGATTTCAAAGGTGGAGCAATATGGAATATTATTTTAAATATAAATGGAGCTTTACAAGCAATAGGTTTAGCATTACTTGTTTTATTTTTTGTTGTTGGAGTAGCAAGAACTTGTACTAATTTTTCAGAACTAAAAAGACCAGAACAAGCATTAAAACTATTTTTAAGATTTGCAATAGCAAAAGGAATTGTTACTTATGGATTAGAACTAATGTTAGCAGTATTTAAGATAATACAGGGAATAGTAACAACAATTATGGCGAAAAGTTCATTTCAAGCAAGTGCTATGACTCTGCCACAATCAATTATTGATGCAATCAATAAATGTGGATTTTTTGAGAGTATTCCTTTATGGGCAGTTACACTATTAGGTGGACTTTTTGTAACAGTATTATCATTTATTTTAATTCTAACAGTATATGGAAGATTTTTTAAATTATATATGTACACAGCAATAGCTCCAATACCATTATCATCTTTTGCAGGAGAAGGAACACAAAATATAGGAAAGAGCTTTTTAAAGAGTTATATAGCAGTTTGTTTAGAAGGTGCAATTATAGTTTTAGCTTGTGTAATCTTTTCAGCATTTGTAACAACCTCGCCGAGTGTTGATACTGGTGCTGCAACAGTTACTATGGTATGGAAATATGTTGGAGAGCTAATATTTAATATGTTAGTTCTGGTAGGAACTATTAGAATGTCAGATAGAATTGTTAGAGAAATGATGGGATTATAGGAGGAATGCTTTATGAGTGAAACAAGACAATTAGAAAATGCTTATGTAATTGATGTTGGTTATAGAAAAGAACAACCTATTGCTTTTGTAAAAATGAATAATGAATATGTTATTGGTTTTGGATATGAAATTAAAGACAACAAGATTGATTGGCAATATGGTTATTATTATTTGACAGATTTTGAAAAAGCAAAAACAGATTTTAAAAGAGTTTTAGCAGGAGAAAATTTAGCTGATACTTTTAGTGAGAAGGAGGAAGATAAAATTATGGAAGATTATCAATTTTATAGTGTTGAAGAAGTTATGAAAATTTTAAAAGATAAGGAAAAATTATTATATGTTGATGATGGATGTGATGAGGTAGTAATTAAGTTTGAAGATCTACCAGATGTTATAGTTGATATAAATACCAAAAGTGGAATGACAGATTTGAAAATATATGATTACCAAAATCCATCAATGACACCACTTGCAACTACAATGGGAATATTTTTAGATAAGTGTAATCCTGATTTAAGAGAAAAAATTATTGACAGACTTATAAAATTACAACAAGGAGAGATTGAAGTTAAAGATTACAAAATGATAGACGAATACATACTTGAAGAAGCAAGAGATAAGTTGGAACAAGAGAAAAAAACAAAAGCAAAAAGAAATAAGGAGGCAAGATAGATGGAAGTAAAAATAAACAAAGATATTAGAGAATTTAGTGAGAGTATATTTTTTGGACTGTCTTTAAGGCAGTTCATTTTTTCTGTAATAGCTTGTATTGTTGCAGTTGTTTTATATTTTGCACTCAAACCATATTTAGGGTTAGAAACTTTATCGTGGATTTGTATATTAGGTGCTGCACCTTTTGCTGTACTTGGATTTGTTAAATATAACGGAATGACAGCAGAAAAGTTTATTGTTGCAGTAATAAAATCAGAGTTTTTGACACCTAAAAAATTAACATTTAAAGCAACAAATATATATGCCCAAAACTTTAAACCAACTATTGATAAAAAGTTAAAACAAAGTTTGCTAAAACCACAGAAAAAGAAGAAAGAAAAGAAAGATAAAAAGAAGAAAAAGGAGGTAAAAAATAATGAGAACTCTTAATAAAATTTTTAAATTAGATAAAGAAAAATTTAAAATACCGAGATGTGTTCAAGATATTATTCCAATAAAAGCAATATGGGAAGATGGAATTTTTCAAGTAAGTAAAAATAAATTTTCAAAATCATTTAAGTTTATGGATATAAATTATGCAGTTGCTAGTAAAGAAGATAAAGAGGCAATGTTTTTAGATTATTCTGATTTATTAAATTCATTAGATGTTGGAGCAATAACTAAAATTACAATAAATAATAGAAGAATAAATAAATTAGATTTTGAAAAAACAATATTACTAGATGAAAGCAATGATGAACTTAATGATTATAGAAAAGAATATAATAAAATGCTTGTATCTCAAGCAAAAAATGCAAATGAGATAGTGCAAGAAAAGATAATAACAATATCTGTTTATAAGAAAAATGTCGAAGAAGCTCGAAATTATTTTAATAGAGCAGGTAGTGAATTGATAAGCAGATTTAATACATTAGGTTCAAAATGCGTTGAATTAGATGCAAAAGAAAGATTAAGAATAGCACACGACTTTTATAGAACAGGAGAAGAAACTTCTTTTAGGTTTGATATACACGAAACAATGAAAAAAGGTCATAATTTCAAAGATTTTATTTGTCCTGATACAGTAGAATTGGAAAGAGATTACTTTAAAATGGGAGATAGATATGGGAGAGTATTATTCTTAAAGGAATATTCTAGTTATATCAATGATGATATGGTAACAGAGCTTACAGACTTAAATAAAAATATGATGTTATCAATAGATGTTATTCCAATACCAATGGACGAGGCAGTAAAAGAGGCAGAAAATCGTAGATTAGGTGTAGAAACTAATATTACAAACTGGCAGAGAAAACAGAATGCTCAAAATAATTTTTCTGCAATAATACCTTATGATATGGAACAACAAAGAAATGACTCAAAAGAAATGTTAGATGACTTGACTATTCGTGACCAAAGAATGTTTTTAGGAGTTATTACAATGGTAATAACAGAAGAATCAAAAGAAAAATTAGAAAGTGTGACAGATGCAATTTTAAAAATAGCTAGTAAAAATCTATGTCAGCTTGGAATATTAAGATTTCAACAATTAGATGGACTTAACACAGTATTACCGTTTGGAGTTAGAAAAATAGATGCAGTAAGAACTTTAACTACTGAAAGTTTAGCAGTATTTATGCCATTCAAAGTGCAAGAAATTAGGCACGAGAATGGTATTTTTTATGGTCAAAATGCTATTAGTAAAAATATGATTATTGCAGATAGAAGACAACTTTTAAATGGAAACTCATTCATTTTGGGAGTATCTGGTAGTGGTAAATCATTTGCAGGAAAGCAAGAAATAACTTCAATAAGATTACGAGATCCAAATGCAGACATTATTTTAATAGACCCAGAATCCGAATATGCACCACTTGTTAAATCTTTAGGTGGAGAGGTAATTAAAATATCAGCAGTAAGTAATAATCACATAAATGCAATGGATATGAACTCTCAATATGGAGATGGAGCAAATCCAGTAATATTAAAATCTGAATTTATATTATCTTTGTGTGAACAACTAATTGGTAGTGGAAATCTCGGACCGAAACAAAAATCAATAATTGATAGATGTACGGCAAATGTTTATAGAGTATTCCAACAAGGAAATTATCAAGGAATACTACCAACTCTGCAAGATTTTAGAGAAGAACTATTGAAACAACCAGAAGATGAGGCAAAAGAAATAGCACTTGCAATAGAATTATTTACAAATGGTTCTTTAAATACATTTGCTATGAACACTAATGTAAATACATCTAATAGTTTAATATGCTATGATATTTTAGAATTAGGTAAACAATTACAACCAATAGGAATGTTAGTAGTATTAGATTCTATATTGAATAGAATTACTGCTAATAGAACAAAAGGAAAAAATACTTATATTTTCATTGATGAAATATATTTATTATTCCAATATGAATATTCTGCAAATTTCTTATTTACACTTTGGAAACGAGTTAGAAAATATGGAGCTTTCTGCACAGGTATAACACAAAATGTTGAAGATTTATTACAAAGTCATACTGCTAGAACTATGCTTGCAAACTCTGAATTTATAATAATGCTTAATCAAGCAAGTACAGATAGAATTGAACTTGCAAAATTATTAAATATATCTGATTTACAGATGAGCTTCATAACAAATGTAGGAGCAGGAGAAGGACTTATAAAAGTAGGTTCATCATTAGTTCCTTTTGTTAATAAATTTCCAAAAAATACAGAACTATATAGGCTGATGACAACTAAACCAGGAGAGTCTTAATGAATAAAATATATAGTTTGGTTTTAATACTACTAATAGTTATTTTAGCTATTAGTAGTTATTTTTTTATAAAAGAAATTGCAGAAAATAAGAAAGAAAATGAATTATTTGAAGAATTGCAGGAAGTAGTTCAGGAAGAAGAAAAAACGAACGCCCAAAATCAAATTACAGACAATTTTAAAAATGAAACAAGTAATTTATCATCTAAAAATGTTGGAAATTACAATTTAGAAAGCATTTTAAAAATAAATACAGACATAATTGGGTGGATTAAAATTGATGGAACAAATATAAATTATCCTGTTATGCAAAATGGAGATTTCTATCTTCATAGAAATGTTTATAAAAATTATTCAAGTAGTGGAACTCCATATTTAGCAGAGCATTGTAATTTGAAAACAAGTGATAACTTAATTATATATGGTCATCACATGAAGAATAGTACAATGTTTTCTAATTTAGATAATTACAAGAATTATAATTATTATAAGAACCACAAATATATTAAGTTTTATACATTAGAAGATAATAAAACTATTGAAAATGATTATGAAATAGTATTTGCATTTAAAACAGTTGCTTATTCTGATAAAGGCTTTAAATATTATAATTATACAAAGTTTTATGATGAAAATGATTTTAATTCATTTGTAGAAAAATGTCGAAATTATGAGTTTTACAATACAAATGTCAAAGTGAATTATGGAGATAAGCTAATTACATTATCTACTTGTGAATATTCACAAAAGAATGGAAGAATGGTAATTATAGCAAAGAAAATATAAAAGTCTGGAGGTGGTATAAATGCCAGATATAAAGTTAAAAGAAAAAAGTATAATAAAACAATTAGATAAAAAAGTAGTACAAACACAAAACTTTAAAAACAATTTAGTAACTACAAAAGAACGATTAAATGAATTTACATCAAAAGAAGAAAATACTTCAGCAGAAAATTATGCAAGTAATCATATTCAAAATGATATAAGTTATCTATCAAGAAAAGGTGCAACAAAGAGTAATGAAATAGGGAAAAAATCATTAGAAAATACAAAACAGAATATCATAAAAAGTAAAGAAAAAATATCAAACATTAAATCTAAAATAAAACAGAAGAAAGCACAGCAAATTAAAAATGCAGTAAAAAAACGAACAATAAAGAATGGAACTCAAAAAAGCATTAAATATGCAAAGAATGGAGCTAAACTTACTAAAAAAGGAATAAAAACATCTGAACAAGTTGCTAAAAATAGTGCAAAAGTGGCAAAACAAAGTTTTAAAGCAAGTAAAAGAGCAATAATGATTGCTAAAAGAACAGCACAATTAACTATAAAAGCAGTTAAGGTAACTGTGAAAGCAACAATAGCAACAGTAAAGGCAATAATTGCTGCAACAAAAGCTATTATTTCTGCAATAGTTGCAGGAGGTTGGGTAGCAGTTGTAATTATTTTAGTAATAGCTTTAATTGGAGGATTTGTAGCTGCAATTTTTAATAGTGATGGGGATGCAGATTATGATACCTCACAAATTCCTAATAGTGAAATAGTATTAGTTGCAAAAGCACAGATAGGAAATGAGGGAGGAGATAAATTTTGGAAATGGTATGGATTTGAAGAACATGTACATTGGTGTGCTTGTTTTGTGAGTTGGTGTGCAAACGAATGTGGTTACATAGATAAAGGTATTATTCCTAAATTTGCAGGGTGTGTTAATGGAATAGAATGGTTTAAAGAAAAAGAACAATGGCACGATAGAGGAGAAAGTTATTATCCAATAGTTGGAGATATAATTTTTTTCGATTGGAAAGATGAAAATGGTAATCAAGATGGGACAAGCGACCATGTTGGAATTGTAACAAGAACAGATATTACGAATAGAAATATTTATACAATAGAGGGAAACACAAGTAACAAATGTGCTGAAAGAATGTACTCTTTTGATGATGTTCAAGTTATGGGGTATGGTAGTCCTAAATATGAATAAAAATAGTATCAAGTAAGGTATATAAAACTTTGCTTGATACTATTTATTTTTTTGCTTTTTTATGATACAATGCAAAAAATCAAGGAGGAATATATGTTAGATAATATAGAAGTTTTATATCATAGCAGTATAAGAATTAACAAAGAAAAAATAATTTATATAGATCCATTTAAAATAGATAGAAATTTTAATGATGCAGATATTATTTTTATAACACACGACCACTATGACCATTATTCTGAAGAAGATATAGATAAGGTTATAAATGAAAATACAACTATTATAATACCAGAAGAATTATTAACAAAACTGTTAAGAAAAGGCATAAATAAAAATGCAATTATTACAGTAGAGCCAAACAAAGAATATGTGGTAAAAGGAATTAAATTTAAAACAATACCAGCATATAATACAAACAAAACATTCCATCCAAAAGGAAACGATTGGGTTGGCTACATTATTACAATAAATAATATTAGATATTATATTGCAGGAGATACAGACATTACAGAAGAAAATAAAAAAGTAAAATGTGATGTTGCTTTTGTTCCAGTTGGAGGAACATATACAATGGATTTCAAAGAGGCAGCACAATTAATCAACGAAATACAACCTAAAATAGCAATCCCAATTCATTATGGTAGTGTAGTTGGAACAAACCAAGATGCTACAGATTTTGTGAAATTATTGCATCCAAGTATAAAAGGTATAATTTTAATGAAACAATAAATGAAAGAAGGAATGAACAATGCAATTTTCCAATAAAGATATACAACTATTTAATGAAGCAGGAATAAATGTAGAAAATAAGAATTATACAAATGATGAAGTAGAAAGATTTAAAATAAAAGTTACAGATTTTATAATGAGTCAAAGCACAAAAGATATAGAAAAATATAGTAAGAAATTTAGTAGTTTATTATAAGGGCTTAGATATGAATAAAGAAGAAATAATAGAATATTGTTTAACATTAGAAAATACATTTAAAGATTGTCCATTTCCAGATGATTTTGAATCTGTTACAATGAAACATTGCAAGAATAAAAAGTGGTTTGCACTAATTATGAATGTCAATAATAAGTTATATCTTAATGTAAAAACAGATCCAAACTATTCTGATATATTAAGAAATACTTATGATTATATAATACCTGCATATCACATGAATAAGGAACATTGGAATACAATTATTGTAGATGAAAAAGTGGACAAGACATTAGTAAAAGAAATGATAGAACAAAGTTATCAATTAACAAAGTAAAAAGAAAATAGTAATTTGTAAAGGAGGTATTTATGGGAATAGAACATTCGCAAAATTATTTACATAGTAAACAACTTGTAGCGACCTTGTTATCAAAGAGTAATATTTGTAACGACGATATTGTAATTGAGATAGGTCCTGGAAAAGGAATTATTACCAATGAACTTGCAAAAAAAAGCAAGAAAGTTATAGCAATAGAGTTTGATGCAAAATTAGCGAAAACTTTATCTGAAAGGTATAAAGAATCTAAAAAAGTTCAAATAATAGAGATGGATTTTTTAAAATATAAAATATCAGTAAAAGAACCATATAAAGTATGTGCAAATATTCCATTTAACATAACTGCTGATATTATGAAAAAAGTATTTGAAGATGATAATCCTCCTGAAGATATATATTTCATAATGCAGTATGAAGCTTTTATAAGGTATTCTGGACAGCCTTTTTATAACGAAAGTTTGAGGTCTCTTTTATACAAACCTTGGTTTTCCGCTGAATTGATTTATGAGTTTAAACCATCAGATTTTTATCCTGTGCCAAATGCACGAATATGTTTTGCTCACTTTCAAAGAAAAACATCAGCAGATGTTGAGGATGCGACAGACTATAGAAATTTTTTATCATATATATTTTTAGCGTCTGGAAATACTTTCAAAGATAAAACAAAAAAATTGTTTACTTATGAGCAACAAAAACGCATTTGCAAGTTTTTAAAAATCAAATTAGAGTCAACGCTTACTGAGATCTCATACGATGGATGGCTATACCTATATGATGTTTTTCTTAAATTTGTTTCCAACGAAAAAAAAGCTATTATATTAAATGCTGAACAAGCCATGAAAAACAATCAAAACAAGATTCAAAAAAAACATCGAAATCGTAATCATGGTTATTGGAAATTTGAAACTAAGCGCCAAAAGAAAATTTTTAAATTGAAAAATTGAAAATAAGAATTTTATCCAGTAGCTATATTTCCAATTTCTATATTATTAGCAATAGTGTAAACAAAGAAGTTGACAGAAAAAAGTAATAAGCAAATTATAAATTACAATTTAGTAGTTCGCAAAATAATAATTTGTAGGAGGAATAGATGTCTTTAATAAGTGTAAACAATTTAACTTTTGGATATGATGGAAGCCTAAAAAATATATTTGAAAATGTATCATTTAATATAGATACTGATTGGAAATTAGGATTAATTGGAAGAAACGGTAAAGGTAAAACTACATTTTTAAAGTTATTATTAGGAAAATATGAATATCAAGGTGCAATATCAAAAAATGTTGAGTTTGATTACTTCCCTTTTGAAGTAAAAAACAAAGAAAGAATGGCAATAGAAATAGTAAATGAGATTGCTCCGAATGTTGAAGATTGGGAAATTATAAGAGAATTAAATTTACTTAATACAGATACTGAAGTATTATATAGAAGTTTTAACTTATTAAGTGGTGGCGAACAAATAAAGATACTTTTAATAAGTTTATTTTTAAAAGGTAATAACTTTTTACTTATAGATGAGCCTACAAATCATTTGGATATTGAAACACGAAATAATTTAGTAAATTATTTAGAAAAGAAAAAAGGATTTATATTAGTATCTCACGATAGAAATTTTTTAGATAAAGTTGTAAATCATATAATTTCTATAAATAATACTAATATAGAAATACAACAAGGTAATTTTTCATCTTGGAAAGAAAATAAAAATAGGCAAGATAATTTTGAAAAAATACAAAATGAAAGATTGCAGAAAGATATAAATAGACTTGAAATAGCTTCTAAAAATTGTGCAAAATGGTCAAATGAGGCTGAAAAAACAAAAAATAAAAAATATAATTCAGAAACTACAATAGATAAAGGATATATAGGACATAAAGCAGATAAAATGATGAAAAAATCAAAAGTTATGGAACAAAGAATAGAAAAAGCAATAAATGAAAAGACTAATTTGTTAAAAAATATAGAGGTAAATGATACATTAAAAATTATTCCTCTAAAAAGTAATAAGAATCCATTAATTTTTGCACATAACTTGCAGATAAAATATAGTAAAGAAACGATATTTAACCCTATTACTTTTGAAGTTAATAATGGCGATAGGGTTGCACTAATTGGAAAAAATGGCATTGGTAAATCAAGTATATTAAAACTTATTTTAGGAGAAGAATTACAGTATAATGGAGAGTTTATGGTTGCAAATGATTTAAAAATATCTTATGTTTCTCAGAGTACAGAAGATTTAAAAGGAAATTTGAGAACTTTTGCTTACGATAATAAAATAAATGAAAGTATTTTTAAAGCAATGTTAGTAAAAATGGGATTATCACAATTTGATTTTGATACTAATATTCAAGATATGAGTGAAGGTCAAAAGAAGAAGGTTCTAATTGCAAAAAGTATTTCAGAACAGGCTAATATTTATATATGGGATGAACCTTTAAACTATATTGATATATTGACAAGAGAACAAATAGAAGATGCTATTCTAAATTATAATCCTACCATTATTTTTGTAGAACATGATGAGAAATTTATTGAAAAAGTGGCAACAAAAATTATAAATTTGGTAAAGTAAGTGAGAGACAAATTACAATTTTATAGTTATTGATTTATAGTAATTTACCGAAAAGATTGTCAGTAATGACAGTCTTTTTTGTACGACAAGCAGTTATACAAATAGATTAGTTCAGTGCAACTAATCTATTTTTTATAAGAATTATAAACGAATTAAATGCAATTATTTTTTTATTATTTATTGACATTTAATTATAACTACTATAAAATATAGTAGTATAGTTTGTAGTAGAAAGAAGGGCTTAAATATATGAAAAATTATGACAACTATTTTCTTCCTGTAGATAATATGGAAGAAGCAAAAAGATATTATGAGGAAATATTGGGGTTAAAAAAGAAATTTGATTTTTCTGATAAGGGAATGGTTGCTTATAATATTGGAAATGAAGAACCTGCAATAATTTTAAAAGACAAAAATAAATTTGAGAATTTAAAGCCTACAATATGGTTTGAAGTAGAAGATGTTGCAATCTTCTATAAAGAAATGTTGAATAATGGTATAAAATTTTTGAGTGAGCCTTTTAAAATTGGAACTGGTAATGCAGTCGAGTTTGAAGATCCATTTGGAAATAGACTTGGCGTTACAGATTATATTAAGTAAGGAGTAGAGATTATGTCAAATATAGATTTGGTATTATTAGGACTTATTAAACAAAAATCACAAAGTGCTTATGATATTAAAAAAAATATAGAATATCGTAATATACCAAGATGGGTAAGAATTAGTGAACAGTCTATTTATAAGAAAGTATTACAATTAGAATCAAAAGAATATATTGTTAGACATAAAGAGAAAGAGGGAAATATGCCAGATAAAGCAGTATATACTATTACTGACAAAGGTAATGATTATTTTAATAGACTTATGAATGATATTTCAAATTATGATGTTAGTCTATATTTGGATTTTAATATTATTATTACGAATTTAGATTTAGTAGATGATGAACAAAAAAAGATTCTTGTTTCTAATATAAAATCAAAGATATTAGAATTAAAAGAATTGCTAAATGAAAGACAATCTCATAGACAACATATTCCTAATGTTGGAAAACAAATGTTCAAACAACAATTAGCATTAGTAGAAACATTAGAAAAGTGGATAATTGATTTTGAGAATAGTTTAAAAGGACAAAATTAGCAAATATTGATTTTAAGTTAAAAGATAAATTTGTAGGGAGGGAAATTCAATGAAAATAATCAACATTGGTATTCTTGCTCATGTAGATGCAGGAAAGACGACTTTAACGGAAAGTCTGCTTTATACAAGTGGAGCGATTTTAGAATTAGGCAGTGTAGATAAGGGAACAACAAGGACAGATACTATGTTTTTAGAACGTCAGCGTGGAATCACAATTCAGGCAGCAGTTACTTCTTTTAATTGGAATGACTACAAAATCAATATTGTAGATACTCCTGGACATACAGATTTTATAACAGAAGTGTATCGTTCCTTATCTGTTCTTGATGGAGCTATTTTAGTAATTTCTGCTAAAGATGGTGTACAAGCACAAACAAGAATACTATTCCATGCACTTCAAAAAATGAATATACCAACAATTATTTTTATAAATAAAATAGATCAGTATGGAATTAACTTAAATAATATTTATCAAAATATCAAAGAAAAACTTTCAAATGATATTATTGTTATGCAAAATGTAACATTAACTCCAGAAATATCAATTAAAAATATTATTGATTTAGATGATTGGGATCCTGTAATTTCCAAAAATGATAAACTTTTAGAAAAATATATTGCAGGAGAAAAATTGACTATACAAGAATTAACGTATGAAGAATATAGGTGTGTTAAAAAAGGTTCGTTGTTTCCTATATACCATGGAAGTGCTAGAAATAATATAGGGACTCAACAACTCATCGAAGCTATTTCAAATCTTTTTTGTCCTGAAATGAATGAGAATGATTCAGAACTATGTGGAAGGGTTTTTAAAATTGAATATACAGACCATAAGCAAAGATTAGTTTATTTGCGTCTTTACAGTGGAACATTACACTTACGAGATACAATTATATTGCCAGAAAAAAAGAAAGTGAAACTTACAGAAATATATATTCCTTCAAATGGAGAAATGATACAGACAAAAACAGTTTGTTCTGGAGATATTTTTATTATACCTAACAATACATTAAGATTGAACGATATTATAGGAAATGAAAAGCTTTTGCCATGCAATGTATGGAATGACAAGACTGTACCAATACTACGAACAAGAATTGAACCGATAAAAATAGAAGAGAGAGAAAAATTATTGGATGCTCTTACAGAAATTGCAGATACTGATCCTCTTTTACGTTATTATGTTGATACGATAACACATGAAATCATCATTTCTTTTTTAGGAACAGTGCAGTTAGAAGTTATCTGTTCTCTGTTGATTGAAAAATATCACATAAACATAAGAATCGAAGATCCAACCGTAATTTATTTGGAAAAACCATTACAAAAGGCAGATTATACTATTCATATTGAAGTACCACCAAATCCATTTTGGGCATCGATTGGATTATCAATAACTCCACTTCCAATTGGCAGTGGAATACAGTACGAAAGCAAAGTTTCACTCGGTTATTTAAATCAAAGTTTCCAAAATGCAGTAAGAGAAGGTATTAATTATGGACTGGAGCAAGGTTTGTATGGCTGGGAAGTAACAGATTGTAAAATATGTTTTGAATATGGTGTTTATTATAGCCCTGTTAGTACTCCCTCGGATTTTCGTTTTCTTGCCCCAATTGTACTTGAACAAACATTGAAAAAAGCGGGAACGCAATTATTAGAGCCATATCTTTCGTTTATACTTTTTACACCACAGGAATACTTTTCTCGTGCATATAATGATGCACAAAAACATTGTGCAATAATTGAAACAAGTCAATCAAAAAATGATGAAGTTATTTTTACAGGACATATTCCTGCACGTTGTATTAATGAATATCGTAATACTTTAACTCTATATACAAATGGGCAAGCAGTTTTTTGACAGAATTAAAAGATTATCAAATTGCTACTTGTGAACCAGTTATTCAATCACGCAGACCAAATAATCGAATAGATAAAGTACGCCATATGTTTAATAAAAAAGAAAATTAAGTTACTATTCGCTAAATTACAATTTGTTAAGTAGTTGATGATATGGATAAGTATTTAGAAATCAAAAAGATTTTTGTACTGTTTAGATGTAATTATGATAGAGAAAGGATGCTAATACAATTTGGTCTGTAAGCTATGATATTAAAAATAATAGCATTTATAGGATTGATGGAAATCCAAAAAGGAAAAAATATAAAATAGATACAAGGTTAAATTTAAAGAATAATTTTATGTTTAAGGTAAATCTAAGGCAATAGAAAATTTACTTTTTTCTGTTATAATATAAGTAATAATAATTTTAAAAGTGAGTTGATATGAAAATGAGAACAGAGAAACAAATATATGATACTATACTTAATTTTGCTAAAGCAGATGATAGAATTAGGGTGGTTACTTTAGAAGGTTCAAGAACAAATATTAATATTATACCAGATGATTTTCAAGATTATGATATTACTTTTTTTGTCACAGACATGCAGAGTTTTATTAATAGTGATGAGTGGCTTAATGTTTTTGGAGAGAGACTTATTATGCAAAAACCCGAGGATATGGAATTGTTTCCAAAAGAAGAAAAAGGGTATTCATATCTTATGTTATTTTGGGACGGAGTTAAAATAGATTTGACATTATTGCCATTAGAAGTTTTAGATGAATATTTTACTTGGGATAAATTAGTAAAATTATTATTAGATAAGGATAATCGTGTTACTAATATACCAGTACCTACAGATGAAGATTATTATATAGAACATCCGACAGCACGTTCTTTTGATGATTGCTGTAATGAATTTTGGAATACTGTAACATATGTAGTGAAAGGATTATGTCGAAAGGAAATTTTATTTGCAATCGACCATTTAAATAATATTGTGCGTATGGAATTACTGCGAATGATTTCATGGAAGGTTGGAATAGAGCAAGGTTATAGTTTTAGTCTAGGAAAAAACTATAAATTTTTAGAACGATATATTTCACCTGAATTATGGAAGAAAATTCTTGCTACATATAATATGGGGTCATATACAGAAATGTGGAAATCTTTAGAATTATGTATGGGAATTTTTAGAATGGTATCAAAAGAAGTGGCACAATGTTTAAATTATTTATATCCAGATTATGATAAAAATATTAGTAATTATGTTATAAGACAAAAAGAAAAATATCAAAGATAAAACATTTCTAACATTTGATGATAAAATAATTGGATATCAAAATTATAAAGAGGGCAACAAATTACAATTTATAGGGTAAAGATAATAGGAGCCGAAAGGCTCTTATTTTTGTGCCTTTAAATCCTATTCACTTACAAAACTTTTCTTATTATATATGTTAAATCGTATTCACTCTAAAAAGTTTGTTGTATTAAGAATGGTGTCGTGATAGATTCTGGTCATTGTGATGGACCAGAAACTCTTATGAGATTAAGAGAAATAGACAACTTTAATATTCCTGTTATTGTTTTAACTGTTTCAAAAGGAAAAAGAGATATGTTTGTTAATGGTTATGGATTTAATGAATATATGGAAAAACTCTTAACACAAGATAAAGTGATGGAAACATTACCAAAATTATTTAAAGATTTAGAATTTACAAAAATAGAAAGCAATAAGTCAGCATAAGACCTATTGCTTTTTTCTACCTAATAACTTATCTATTGAAAAAGGTTTATAGACAAGTGTTAAACTATACAAAAATGTTGTTGGTATTAAGTTTTTAGAATTTTCATAGTGTGCATAATTTGCTTGTGATGTATTGATTTTCTTTGCAACTTCTTCTTGTGTCATAGAATTTCTTTTACGAAGTATGCGAAGATTTTTTGATATTAAATCTATATCTATTTCTAATGGCAAATATGATTCATCATTTTTATTTGTTATACCAAACAAGTAATCAAGACTAAAGTTATAATGATTAGCATATTCAATTAATCTTCTTAATGGGATAGTATCTTTTCCAGTTTCCCAACCAGATATTGTAGTAAAGTTCAAATTAAAGAACTCTGCAATATCTTTTTGTTTTATATCAATATTTTCTCTACTATTTTTAAAGTTTTTAATTATCATTTTTTTCCCCCTATATAATTATTCCACTTACTAGGGCAAATATAATAATTCTAGGGGAAATAGACTATTTCGAACAGAAAAAATTTGTATATTTGCACAATTCGACAAATTTTGCGATAGAAATATGATATATTTTTATTGAAATTACCAGAAAATATCGGAAAAAAGCATATTTTGATAGTTATAATCATTATATGAAATAGCATATTTCATATACTAAAATAAAAAATTGACTTTTTGTATATAAATTTAGGCATTTCATAAACTATTTAGTTTTTGTGTCAAAAAATGTGGTACTATGTCGATGAAATTAAAAACGAAAGAGAAATCCATCAGATTACCAATGATGTTTTTTTAAAATCAGGGAGGGATAAGATGGATTTTTATTTATTATATAAAAATAATTTAGAAAGCATACACTAACTTTTAAGGGTTAATTGTGTGCTTTTTTGTTTTTATATAAGACAATTCCATTCTATGTACTTATTAAGCATAAACATGCTGAAGGAAAAAAATTATGAGAGATTTTTTGGCGTAGCTTTATAGAAATGTTTATGTTTATGTTCTAAAAATCTACGCATTAAGAGGTGTGTAGATTTGAGAATTGTCTTGATTGATTTCAATATAATTGCATATTTCAAAGTGAGTAGAAAAGATTTTATAGACTTTTCTGCTCATTTTGTGTTTTGAGCTCCTAAATGTAGAGGACCTCCTATTACTTGAATTAACTGAAATTTGAGTGAATAGGAGGTTTTTTTTATGTCTAATGAAGAATTAGAAGATGATGTTGTACTTGCAAAATTTATAAATTATATGCAAAAAGCACTTTATCACATGAGATTAAATTATTTTAGAGATTATGAGAGAATGAGAGATTATGAGGTTGAACTAGAAGAAATTGAATGTCCAAATTCAAAAGATGTTATAAATGAAGATATATCAATTATAGGAGTTTTAAATGATACTGAAATTAAATTATTAAACCTATTATATACACAGGGACTAAGTTATAAGGAAATATCTGAAATAACAAATGAAAATATAGAAACTTTAAAGAAAAGGCGAACTAGAGCCTTAAAGAAATTAAAAAAGGTTATGGAGGAATGAGAAAATGCAATATAATACAGAGTTTTATAAATTATTAAGACAAGCTGTATATGATGATACAGCATTAGTAAGAGTATTAGACAAAATAATGAAACTTATAAATAGTAATTCTAAAGATGATGATGGGGAAATTAACGAGGATTTAAAGAGCGAATTGATTACATATTCTATTGAATTGATACGAAATAAAAAAATTTATAAAAAATTTGAAATTTGATGTCCACTTTTTCGATTTTTTTGTGCTGTTCATAGTAGAAGGGTTAAAAAACTTCTACTATGGTATGCACATTGAAAATTGAATAGATTTTATTAGAACGACAAGAACTACATTCTAGGTGGGGTAGCAACTATTTAGATATCTAATAAGAATGTTATCTTATTATGAAGTAGTTTGGATACTTTTGTATAGTCATAGAACGAGCGTAAAGTTATAGGAATAGACCATAATGTTTCTATAATGGTGCGTCCCACGCAATGAGTACAAACCAGAGTTCTGGGTGGTAGATAACCAATGTTGCTAGAAACAATAGCAATCTAATAAATGAATGGAACAATTAAAGTTAAAATAATTTAACTATTAAAATGGAGGCTAAAATGTTAGATATTATTTCAATGATTATAATATTATTCTTTTTAATGGGACTACCTATGATTTTAATAATTATAGGTGGCAGTAAAAGTAAGTCAGAACAAGAAAGAACTTATGAATTAGAAGAAGAAGCACAATACTGGAGAGATTATGAAAAAGAACAAATAAGAAAGAAAAAAATTAGAAAAATAAAAATTAGGAGGTTTTTCAAATGGGTAAAGAACTTTATACATGGGAACAAGTAAGAGCTTATGGAGAAATTGCATTACATAATTTAACAAAATCAGCAAATGAAATAAATATGAGAAATTTTAAAAAGTGCATAGATCCACTACAAACTTTATATGCAAAAGATGGAGTGGAAGGAATGGCAGAATATTTAATGAATAAATATGAAAAATAAATAATAAAGAAAGATGTTAGTTTTTTACTAGCATCTTTTTTGAAAGGAAAAGTTATGGAGGAAATTAATCAATTAGAATACAAACTAAAGAAAAGCAAAGAAAATTTACAAGCAGATATTGCAAATAGAAGAATTGATAAAATTGATAATATTAGTATAGATTCTAATACTTCATTAGAATCGAGAATACTTAATTTCTTTCAAAAGATTAAAAATCCTTATGCAATTAGAGTTGGAAATATAGTAGTGGAAATGGAGTTTTCAGATAATTCTAATATATCTCCAATGGAGTGTATAGACGCTACTTTAATAAATGAATACAAAATGAGAGAAATGTCAAATGTGTAAATTTTAGAATTGAGGAATTTTAGTAAAATAGGATAAAATCAAAGGTTATGCTACTATTTGGGTGTAGGAGGTTTTAGAAAATGAAAAGAGGTAGAAAAAGTAAATATGATATTGAAATAAATAAATCAAAAGTATGGAATGTTGCCGTATATATTAGATTATCAGTTCAAGATGGAGATAAGGCAGAAAGTAATAGTGTAATCAATCAGAAAGAACTTTTAAATATGTATTTGGAACAAAATAAAGAACTTAAGGTTAAAGAATATTATATTGATGACGGATTTTCTGGAACAACTTTTGATAGACCTGCTTTCAAGAAAATGATGAAAGATATAAAAAAAGAAATAGTAAATACAGTTATAGTAAAAGATTTATCTCGTTTTGGAAGAAACTATATTGAAGTTGGAAATAAGATAAATTCATTTATGAAAGATAATATAAGATTTATATCTGTTTGTGAAAAGATAGATAGTTATAAAGATAAAAAGTCAGTAGATGATATTATTTTTCCTTTAAAAAATATAATGAATGAAATGTATTGCAAAGATGTATCAGATAAATTGATAAAGACATTTGAGGTTATGAAAAAAGAGGGAAAATATATAGGGGGAATACCACCTTTTGGCTATATAAGAGATGAAAATAATAAACACAAACTAATAGTAGATGAGGCTTCAGCAAGTGTTGTAAGAAGAATATTTGATTTATGCGAATCTGGAATTGGTAATGTGTTAATTACCAAAGAATTAAATGAAAAAAATGTATTAACACCAAGCGAATATAACTGTAAGATTTTAAAAATCACATCATCAAGTAGTAAAGTTGCAAAACAATGGACAGCAAGTATTGTCGGAAAGATATTAGATAATAGAGTTTATTGTGGGGATTTAGTTCAAAACAAGACAAGAGGAATTAGCTATAAAGTACATAAGAGATTAAAAAACGATGAAGAAGATTACATTATAATTGAAAATGCACATGAACCAATTATAGAAAAAGAAAGATTTTTTAATATACAAAAAATAAGAAAAGATAGAAAGTTTAATTGGAACAGAAGAATAGAAAATATTTCTATATTTGACGGAATTGTATTTTGCAGTAATTGTAATAAGCCATTAGTAGCAACTATAAAAGAAAAAAGTATGATAAATGATACTGAAATTGATAAATATGTATTGGAATGTAAAGAATGCAATAATCAAAATGATAAACCTTATGTAATAGATGTGGACAAGTTAAAAATATGTATTTTTAGAAGTATTAAATATCATATAGATTTACTAAATGGATTTGAAAATGCAAGATTATCTGTTAAAGAAAATAAAGAATATGCAGACAAAATAAAAGAGAATGTTGAGAATTTAAAAAATAAATTAGAAAGACTTGATAAAGAAAGAACAAAATATTTCACAAAATTCAGAGATATGGAAATTGACGAGCAAGAATATATTGCTTTTATCAGAGAGAATGTTAAAGAGGAAGAAAATATAAAGGAACAAATTAAAAAAGAAAAAGCAAAGTTAATGGAGGCAAGATTAAGTTATAAGAATGTTGCTGAAAATAACTGGGTAGATACTTTAATGAAATATAAAAATCAAAGGAAGATTACAAAAGAAATGTTAAATGACTTAATAGAAAAAATTTATATCAATAATGATGGTAGAAAAATTAAATTAGTATTTAAGTATGAAGACGCTTTTAAATTGGCAATGGATTATTTGAAAATTGTAAAGGAAGGGGGAAATACTAATGCCTAGACAAAGTAAATATAATAAAGAAGAAAAAGATAATGTGAAAAGTTATCAATATAAAGCAGCAATATATATAAGATTATCAGTAGAAGATGGAGATAAAGAAGAAAGTAATAGTATAACAAATCAAAGAATGTTATTAAATCAATTTTTAAAAGATAATTCAGATATTGAAGTATATGATTATTATACAGATGATGGATTTTCTGGAACTACTTTTAATAGACCAGGATTTGAAAAATTGTTAGAAGACTTATATGAAAAGAAATTTAATACTGTTATTGTAAAAGATTTATCAAGATTAGGAAGAAACTATATTGAAGTTGGAAATTATATTGAAAAAGTATTTCCTTTATATAATATAAGATTTATTGCAGTTAATGACCAAATAGATAGCATAAAAAATCCTGAATCAGTTAATAGCATAATTGTACCTTTTAAGAATTTAATAAATGACGAATACTGTCGAGATATATCAAATAAAATAAAGGCAGTATTAAATGTAAAAATGAAAAAAGGGGAATATGTTGGAGCTTATGCACCTTATGGATATATCAAAGATCCAGATGATGTACACCATTTAATTATTGATGAAGATGCAGCAAAAGTCGTTAGAATGATATATGAACTTACTTTAAATGGATATGGAAGAACAGCAATAGCAAAAAAATTAAATGAATTAGGAATATTAAATCCAACAGGACATAGAGCAATAGATTTAAAAATGAAAACACCATTTAAGAATAATACCGATAAAGTTACATATTCTTGGTGTTCAACAACAATTAGAGATATTTTACGAAATCAAATGTATTGTGGAGATTTAGTTCAAAACAAAGGAAAACTAATTAGTTATAAAATACATAAAAGAGTATTAGTACCACAAGAAGAATGGATTATTGTAAAAGATACACATGATGCAATTATAGATAGAGATACATTTAATAAGGTACAAAAAGCAATACTAAACAGAGATACAAGAATGAATACAGATGGAAAAATATCCATATTTGCAGGACATATTAAATGTGGAGATTGCCAAAGGGCAATGAGTAAAAAGATACCAGGAAAATATAAAGGACAACCTAGAAATTATTATCATTATATGTGTTCTGCATATATGAGGTCTGGTGGAGAAATTTGTACAAAGCATAGTATAAAAAATGATGAATTAGAAAAAGCAGTTTTAGAAAGCGTAAAAGTTCAAATTGGACTTATAATAGATATGAAAAGAATAAAAGGACAAATAGATAGTAAAACATTTAATGATAATCGTAGAAGTTATTTGCTAGAAAATATCAATAAATGTGAAGAAACATTGAATATTAAAAGAAAGTTAAGAAAAGAGGCTTACGAGGATTGGAAATTAGGCATTATTACAGAAAAGGAATATAATGACTACACCCAAGAATACGGAAGGCAAATAAGGGAAAATGAAGCATATATTGAAGAAAACTATAAAGAATTACAGAATTTAGACAAAATGAGTACCTCTGGAGAATGGATTGAATATTTTGAAAAATATCAGAATGTAAATTCATTATCAAGAGAACTTATAGATGGACTAATAGATGATATATATGTTTATGAAGATAAGAAAATTAAAGTTAAGTTTAAATATGAAGATGAATACAATTATTTAATTCAATATATAAAAAGAAGAAAGGGAGATATACTTTAAAGAGAATTTATCTCTCTTTTTTCGGTAATTTTATAGAAAAAAATTAAATTTTATGATATAATTTGAAAAGTTTTAAGGAGGTTATATATTATAACCGCAAAAACTTAAAAAACTTATGTATGAACACTTACATAAGATTATGAAAAATACGAAAAATAAGAAAAAATGGCGAATAAAAGCCTCAAAACCCTTGATATTATAACTGTTTTAATGAAGAACGACAGGGTACGCGAATTTAAATGGTTAGATACGAGGAGTTGAGAGGAACAATCACAATTAGCTGTAAAAAATGATATGCCTAAATTATCAGATAATTTTGAATTTTTACCAGTTGAACGTAGTGTAATTATAAGAAAAGAAAGAGAAAATAAAAAGCAATATATGAGTTTATTACTCGAGGCAGATCCAAGTGAAAAAATAGTAAATAAATATTTGCAAGATGGTGATTTGTTTGTGTTAACATACAAAAATGATGTAGCTGGTGTTGCAGTTGTGACTAAGGTAGATGATGATACATGTGAATTAAAAAATATTGCTACAAAAGAACAATACAGAGGAATGGGCTATGGAAAACAAATGATAAAATATTTAGCTGATAATTATAAGCAAAGATATAAAAGAATGATAGTAGGAACTACAGAAAACAATATACCTTTCTATGTAAAACAGGGATTTAATAAATATGAAAAAACAATAAAAAATTTCTTTATAGATAATTATGACGAAGAACTATGGGATGGAAATTTGCAATGTATAGATATGTACTATTATTCTAGGGATTTAAGGGTAAGTAATAAATAGTTATTCGAAAAAAGAAACATGGAGAGAGTTTAGCAGATTATTAGAAGATACTAAAAGAATAAATATCTCACAATGAGAGGATTTAATAAATATAGAATATATAGAGAACTAAATTGTTTCAATTTTGTTGATACAATTTAGTTGTACTAGTAATTAGAATTTTAAAGTGATGGAGTAGTGAATGAAAAAATTAAATTTAATAGTAATATTTAATGCAAGTTTAGATAAGGTTCTTTTTTGTATTAGAGCAAAAGAGCCATATAAAGGATTATATAATTTTGTTGGTGGGAAAGTAGAAGAAAATGAGTCTAATGATGATGCAGCATATAGAGAATTGTTTGAAGAAACAGGAATATCCAATAAAGATGTAGAACTAGATCATTTTATGGATTTGAATTATTTTAAGTATCAAAATAATTTGCAAGTTTATTATGGAATATTAAATCATGAAGTAAATTTAATAGAAGAAAAAAATAAATTAGAATGGTTAACTATAAATGATGAAATGTTAAATAATTCTAAATTTGCAGGAAATTATAATATACCTCATATAATAAGACAGATAAAGATATATCTAAAAAATGAAATGTAAAATGGCAGATATTAAAATAGGTGGAGGCATTGAAATGAAAGTAATAACATTATGTGGAAGTTTAAAGTTTCAAAAAGAAATGATGAAAGTGGCTGAAGAAATGTCATTAGAAGGATATTGTATTCTTACGCCAGTATATCCAGTATTAGAAAATATTAATAGGACAGAAGAACAACTGGTGAGGGTGAAAAAGGCACATTTTAAGAGAATAGAATTGTCTGATACTATATTAGTTTTAAATGTAGATAATTATATAGGTAATAGCACGAGTTTAGAAATAGATTATGCTAAAAAATTAGGAAAAGAAATTATATATTATACTGATTTAATTGAAAATAAATGGATTGGAGACAATTTTAGAGTAGGTTGTAAGTGAGGTGAATTGTATTGAAAATAGATAATTTTTATTTTGTAGTTAAGAGTTTAAATAAATCTATAGATTTTTATACTGAAATATTTGAAAAAAAGCCAACAAATATTATAGAAAATAGATGGGCAGATTGGGAAAATGAGGGTGGTAAAATATATTTTGGTATAATTTCTGTTGAGGCAACAGGTGAAAAGAGAATTAATGGAAATAATGGTGTGCTAGGTCTTTATACTGATAATATTGAAAAAGCGTATGACCAATGTAAAAAAATAGGTGCAAGAATTTTGTATGATATTGAAAAAATACCTAATAGTGTAGATAATTATATGTGTTTCGCTATTGAAGATTTAGATGGAAATAAAATTGAAATTTCACAGTACAATAAGTAATGAAAATTACTGAAAAAGAAATAGGCGTATAGAAATAAAAAGGAAGAGATATGGAGCATGTTCATTCAATTATATTAATAAAAAAAGATGGTAAGTATTTAAATTATTTTGATGATAGATGGAATATGTATTTGTTTCCTAATATAAAAGGGAATGATATAGATCAAATTAAGAAGAAATTTAATACGAATGAGGTAAAGTTTTTGTTTGATAAGGTTCATGAAAAGTATTCAGTTTCACATAATGAAAATAGAGTATATCATCATTATTTTTATGAGATTTTTTCTGATAATATAGAAGGTGAATATTTTTTGCTTGAAGAATTGTTAAAGAACAAAAAAGTAAAAGAATATAATGGAGATGTTATTAGTTTTATAAGAGAATATTATAATGTTTAAAATTTTTTATATGGCTATAAAAGAAAGGAGGACGAAAAGATGTTGAGCCCAAGAATTGAAACTGATAGATTAATTTTAAGGAGATTTAAAGAATCAGATATTGATATGCAATATGATATTTTACATGATGATAGATTGGCTACATATATTCATTTTCCTGATTTAACAAAAGAGGAAGAATTAGAATGTATAAAAAAATGGATAAATGAAGCAGATGAAACTAAATATGAGAAATGGGTTATTGAGCTAAAAGATAAAAATATTCCAATAGGAAATATTTCGGTTAATGGAATTGATAAGAAAAATAACTATTGTAATGTCGGTTATGTAGTAATTTATGATTATTGGGGAAATGGATATGCGTCAGAAGCATTAGAAACAATATCTAATTACTTATTAAATGATAGAAATTATTATTTAGTTGAATGTTCATGTAATGAATTGAATAAACAATCTTCAAAGGTAATGTTAAAGGCGGGATTTGAAAAAGATGGATATATTGCAAATAGAAGATTAAATAAGGATGGAACATATTCTGGTGTAGAGTACTATAGTAAGAGAAAAATGAAATTTGAGATGTAAGTGAAAAAGAATAGAGAATAAATGAATAATAAAAAGATATTTATGATATAATCGAGGAAATTGCTATTATGAGTGTTTTAAATTTATATTTTATGTTATAGTAGCATAGATGAGAAATATATTAACTTTATAAAGAGTAATATAATAACAAAAGAGGAGTAAAATAATGAACAAAACTGAGTTTAAAATAAAGTCTGTAGATGGTGTTACTGATTTACATGTAATTGCATGGTTACCAAGTGAAGAAAATGTGGTTGGTGTGATTCAAATTTCACATGGAATTACCGAGCATATGGGACGTTATGAAAAGTTTGCTGAATATTTTACTGACAATGGCTATGTTGTTGTTGGAAATGATATTCTTGGTCATGGTTTGTCTGTGAGTGATGAGAAAAAGAAAATGTATTTTGGTAAGGAGAATAGCTGGTTTGATGTTGTAAAGGATTTCTTTAATGTATATGAAACTTTTCATGAAAAATATATGAATGTTCCATATATATTATTAGGTTTTTCTTTAGGTTCTTTTGTGGTAAGATCATTTTTGAGTTTATATCCTGATGCTGAAGTTAGTGATGTTGTTTTGATAGGCACAGGTTATAGTTCTAATTTAAGTTTAAAACTTGGTAAAATGGTTGCTAATTCGGAAGCTAAAAAAGTTGGAGAAGATAATTCAACAAAAAAGATTAATAAATTGGCTTTGGAAAATTATAATAAATATTTTGATCCAGTAAAGACAAAATGTGATTGGTTATGTTCAAATGAGGTAGCTTTAAATGACTATTTGAAAGATCCATTAGTGGGAAAAGATGTTTCTTGTGGATTATTTAGAGAACTTTTAAATGGGATGATGTATTGTAATAATCTAAAAAACATAGAAAAAATAAAGAAAATGTTACCTATATTATTAATTTCAGGTAAGGCTGATCCAGTAGGTGGGTTTACAAAAGGTATTGTAAAATTGGAACAGGTATATAGAGTCCATGGTATTCAAAGAGTTCATGTTAAGTTTTATGATGGAATGAGACATGATGTTTTGCATGAGGAAAAGAACGAGGAAATTTATAATTATATTTATAGATGGATTAAAAATAATCATAAATTTGATGAATAAAATTTAGTATGGGAGAAAATATTGTGGAATTATTTATTGTTATAATTTTTTGCTTTTTATTGCCTATGTGTGTGTTGGTGAATCCAATACGAGATTGTGTAAAAAACGATAAAAGTTTGTTTAAAGAATATAAGGGAGAAGTCTTCTTATTTTTTATTTTTATGATTGGATCTTTAGTGAGATTATTTGCAATTGGAAGATTTCCGAATGCTTTGAATGTTGATGAAGCTTCAAGTGGTTATGATGCTTTTTCATTAATGAAATGGGGAGTTGATAGAGCTGGAAATTCATATCCTGTTTATTTGTATGCTTGGGGTAGTGGTCAGAGTGTATTGTATTCATATTTGATGATTCCTGTTATTGCGGTTACAGGACTTACAGAGTATGGTATTAGATTACCAATGGCAATTGTAGGTGTTATTTCATTATATGTGTTTTATTATTTAATAAAAAATATTTTTGATAATAAAAAGTATGGAATTATGGCTACGGCTTTTTTTGCAATTTGTCCTTGGCACATAATGAAGAGCAGATGGGGAATGGAATGTAACATATTTCCTGATTTAATTTTACTTGCATCTTTATTATTAGTTTTAGGATTGAAAAAGAAAAAAACAGGCTTACAAGTTCTTGCTTTTGTTGTTTTGGCTATTTCAAGTTATTCATATGGTACAAGTTATTTATTTTTGCCAGTTTTTGTGCTTGGGACATTAGGTTACTTGATTTACAAAAAAGAGTTAACTGTAAAAAAATCTATAATTTATTTATTAGTTATGTTTGTACTTTGTATTCCAATAATAGTTTATATTTTTATTAATACATTTGGTTTAGAGCAAATTACAATTGGAAAAGTTACAATTCCTAAGTTATTGGTAAATAGATATGATGAGGTGTCTACAGTTTTCTCAGGAAATATTTTTGAAAATTGCGTAAATAATTTATTAGAAACTTTAAGAATTTTAATACTTCAAAATGATAAATTGGAATGGAATGCAATTCCTCAGTACGGATTATTTTATTTAATTAGTATTGTATTTTTTGTTATCGGATTGAGAGCATGTGTTAAAAAATATAAGAAAAATAATTTTAATCAAATAATGAATATTTGGATGATTTCAGCAATTGTTTTGTGTGCTTTTTGTGTGGCTAATATTAATAGAATTAATATAATTATGATTCCATGTATTTATTATATTGTTGTTGGATTATTTGAATTTTTAACTAAGTATAAGCAATTAACTGTTTGTATTGCTGTTATATATGTGGTTCTATTTATTGAATTTATGTATTCTTATGTGAATAAAGATTATAATAAATATTATACGTTTACTTCAGGTGTTGAAGATGTTGTAGATTATTGTAAAACACTTGATGTTGATAATATTTATTGTAAATATTCGTTTAAAGAGCCTTTCATGTATTTTATGTTTTATGGGAAAGAGGATGTTAATGAATATTTAGATACTGTTGAATATTTTCAAGAAGGACGAACTTTCGATAATATACGTTCATTTGGAAAATACAAATTTTATTTGCCTGAAGAAATTGAGAAAAATAGTGTAATTATTGTTCCCAAAAATACAGAAATTGAGTATAATGATGAAAGTGCTCAAAAGGTAACGATTAACCAATTTGATATATATGAATTTTAAATTTAGGAAGGAATAAGAGATGTCTAAATTAATTGTTGTTGATGGAAATAGTATTGTGAATAGAGCTTTTTACGGAATTATGGGAAGTAAAATGCTACAAACGGCTGATGGAACATATACTAATGCAGTGTATGGATTTTTAGCTATATTGTTTAAAGAATTAGATGAAGTGAAGCCTGATTATATAGCAGTTGCTTTTGATTTGAAAGCTCCAACTGCAAGACATAAAATGTATGATGGTTATAAGGCGAACAGAAAAGGTATGCCAGAGGAGCTTGCAGCACAGATGCCTATTTTAAAAGATGTTTTAAGGGCAATGAATATTACTATAATTGAAAAAGAAGGTTATGAAGCAGATGATGTTTTAGGAACTTTGTCACGCATTGGTGAAAATTCTGGCTTGGATGTTGTTTTACTTACTGGTGATAGAGATTCTTTTCAACTTGCTACAGATAAAGTTTCTATATATATTCCAAGAACTAAGGCTGGAAAAACAGAGACAGAAATTTTTAACAGGGATAAGGTTTTAGAAGTTTATGGTGTAGAGCCTAAGCAAATGATTGAAGTTAAAGGATTACAAGGAGATACTTCAGATAATATTCCGGGCGTTCCTGGAATAGGTGAAAAAACAGCGTTATCTCTTGTGAAAAAATATGGAACGATAGATCATTTATATGAGTGTGTTGAGAATAATACTGATGATTTAAAAGGAAAACAAAGAGAGAAAATTGCTGAAAATAAAGAATTAGCAATGCTTTCAAAAACGTTGGGTACAATAAACTTAGAAACTCCAATTGAAAAGTCTATTGAGGATTTGAAAATGAAGGAGTGGAATAAATCTGAGGTTTATAAAATTTTCAAGGAATTAAAGTTTAATAGATATATTGATAGATTTAATTTAAAAGATGAGATTGTAGAAGATGAGAGTGCTGAGCCTGCTGTTAAAATGGATTTTGAGAAAGCGGTTATAAATGCTGAAAAATTTAATGATATAAAGAAAAAAGTTATAGAAAATAAGGTATGTTATTTTTATGTTGAAACAGTAGAAGATACTAATTCGATTATAAAGAAAAAAATAAAATCAATTAGTATTTATATAAAAGATGAAAATAAGGTATATGATTATAAAGTTTCTAATATTCTTGAATTGAAGGATATTTTCGAAAGTGAAGACGTACTAAAGTGTAGTTATGATTTAAAAGACATTTATATTTTATGTGAAGAAGCGGGAATTAATCCTAAGAATTTTATGTTTGATATTAGAATTGCAGGATATTTGCTTAATTCAACAACAAATCAATATTCAATATCAGATTTAATGAATGAATATTTGGGAATAGATATTAATGTTGATGAGGGTAAACAAGAGCAATTAAATTTATTTGAAGTGCAAGAGGAAAAAGAAAATGAGCAAATTGCTGTGTATGCTTATTCTATTGGAAGATTGCATGATGTTTTGGAAAAAGATTTAAAAGAAAAAGGTATGTATGATTTATTTAATAATATCGAAATGCCTGTATTGGAAGTACTTGCAGATATGCAATATAGAGGAATGTATGTAGATAAAAATGAATTGATTGCATATGGTGATGAGTTAAAGGTTAAATTGGATGAGTTGACAAATAAAATTCATGAATTGGCTGGTGAAGAATTTAATATAAATTCAACTAAACAGCTTGGAGAAGTTTTATTTGAGAAATTGAAATTACCTGTTATAAAGAAAACGAAAAATGGTTATTCAACTGATGTAGATACTTTAGAAAAATTGCAATGTGAGCATGAAATAATTGAGTATATCCTAGAATATCGTCAATTAGCAAAATTAAATTCTACTTATATTGAAGGAATGATACCATATATTAATAAAAATACTGGAAGGATTCATTCTTATTTCCACCAAACTGTTACTGCTACAGGAAGAATAAGTAGTACAGAACCTAACTTGCAAAATATTCCTACTAGAATTGAAATTGGAAAGAAATTAAGAAAGGTTTTCAAACCAGCAGAAAATAAAATATTTTTAGATGCTGATTATTCTCAAATTGAACTTCGCGTTTTGGCTCATGTTTCTAAAGATGAAACTATGGTTGATAACTTTATTCATGACGAAGATATTCATGCTCAGGCTGCTTCAAGAGTTTTTGGTGTGCCATTGGATGAAGTAACGAAAGAGTTGAGAAGTAAAGCTAAGGCTGTTAATTTTGGAATTGTTTATGGTATTAGTGATTTCGGTTTAGCTGGTCAAATTCATTCTTCTAGAAAACAAGCAAAACAGTATATAGAACAATATTTGGAGAAATATAGTGGAATAAAAACTTTTATGGATGAAGCTGTAGAGGATGCAAAAAAGAAAGGTTATATTGAAACAATGTATAACAGAAGAAGATATATTCCTGAATTAACTTCTAAGAGCTATATGGTTAGAAAATTTGGAGAGAGAGTTGCAATGAACACTCCAATCCAAGGTACAGCGGCTGATATTATGAAGATTGCTATGATAAATGTTTTTAGAGAATTGAAAAATAGAAATTTAAATTCAAAAATTGTTCTTCAAGTACATGATGAATTGTTAATTGAGACAGATATAAAAGAGAAAGATGAAGTTAGAGAAATTTTAGTTAATAATATGGAGCATGCTGCTAAATTGTTAGTTCCACTTAAAGTGGAAGTGGCAGAGGGCGAAAATTGGTATGATGCAAAATAGAAGAAAGGCTGATAAATGAAATTTAAAATTTGGACTGTTTTAGTAATTATTTGCATATGCATAATTACGATATTTATGTTAAAAGATAAAATTTTAATAAAGTTTTATCCAGATAAATATTCTGATTATGTTGAAAAATATTCAGAAGAATATGGTGTTGACAGAAATTTGGTGTATGCTGTGATAAAGCAAGAAAGTAATTTTAGAGAAAAAGCAAAATCTAGTAAGGGAGCTAAAGGTCTTATGCAGATTATGAATGATACTGCAATTGAGATTGCTGATGAGCTTGGTTATAGTGGTGTGAATTTGTATAATGCTGAGACGAACATAAATATTGGAACAAAGTATTTAGCTGATTTGATAGAAAAATATGAGAATCCTAAAATTGCTATAGCTGCTTATAATGCCGGATTTGGAAATGTTGATAAATGGATTGCTCAAGGTGTTATAAAAGAAGATGGTTCGAATTTAGAAGAGATTCCATATAGAGAAACAGAAATGTATTTACGTAAAGTAATGAAAAATTATGAAATGTATAATAAATTGTATGGTGTACAGTAAAAAATTTATATTTGTAGTATAGAAGAAAGGTTATATAAATTTTTGCATCACCGCGCAAGGAACAAACAAACGAAGTGAGTTTGGAAAATGTGTTAGGAATGTGTGAAAAAAATTTGATATAATCTTTCTTTTTTAAACATATTATGATAAAATGTGACAGAAAATACTTGAAGTTGATTTATTGACTTCCTATGAAAGGAATGATTTATATGGAATTTAAAAAATGCCCTCGTTGTGGAAACTTTTTTCATTCAGATATGGATGTATGCCAAGCTTGTAAAACAAATGAAAATTTGGATATACAAAAATTAAAGAATTTTTTTGAACAAAATACTTGTACAACTGGAATTACTGTACAAGAAATTTCTGTTGAAACAGGAATCAATTCTAGAAATTTAAATAGATTTTTACTTAATGATGAATTTTCTGGATATATTAATCAAGAAATTTCAAAATAATTTTAAACTAGGAGGAAGATTTACAGATGCAGAATGTTTTTAATACATTAGAGAGAAGAGGTTATGTTGAACAATTAACTCATCCAGAGGAGATTAAAAAATTATTTGAGAAAGAGTGTGTGCCATTTTATATTGGAATTGATCCAACAGCAGATAGTTTACATGTAGGTCATTTTATTTCTTTGATGGTTGCATCTCATATGCAAAAAGCTGGACATAAACCAATAATATTAATGGGCGGCGGAACAGCTATTATAGGTGATCCATCAGGAAAAACTGATATGAGAAAAATGCTTACAGTTGAAGATATTGATAATAATGTTGCTCAAATAAAAAAACAAATAGAGAAATTTTTAAGTTTTGAAGGACCAAATGCTGCTATTATTGTCAATAATGGCGATTGGCTTAGAGATTTAAATTATATTAATTTTATGAGAGAAATAGGAGTTCATTTTTCTGTAAATAGAATGTTAGCTGCAGAGTGTTATAAAAACAGATTAGAAACAGGATTAACTTTCTTTGAACTTGGATATATGTTAATGCAATCTTATGACTTTTTATATTTACATGATCATTATGGATGTAAACTTGAAATGGGTGGAAATGATCAATGGTCTAATATAATTGGTGGAGTTGAATTAATTAGAAAGATTGGTGCTGAAGATGCTTATGGATTTACTTTTAAACTTCTTACAACTAAAGAAGGCAAAAAGATGGGAAAAACAGAAAAGGGTGCTTTATGGTTAAATCCAGAAAAGACATCTCCATACGAATTTTATCAATATTGGAGAAATGTTGCGGATGATGATATTGAAAATGTTATGAAATTGTTAACATTTATTGATGTTGATGAAATTGAAGAAATGACAAAATATAAAGATGAAAGAATTAATGAAGCTAAGAGAAGAGCTGCTTTTGAAATTACAAAACTTGTTCATGGTGAAGAAGCTGCAATAAAAGCTGAGGAAGCAACAAAAGCTATGTTTGAAGGAAAAGGAAATGTTGAAGCCATGGAATCAACTAAAGTTGAAATTGGTTGTACAATTATAGAAGCAATTGTTAATGCTGGAATAGCTCCTTCAAAAGGACAAGCTAAAACTTTAATTTCTCAAGGTGCAATTAGTTTAAATGATGAAAAGATAGATGATATTGCTTATGTGTTAAAAGAAGAAGATTTTAAAGAAGGCTATGCAATTTTGAGAAAAGGAAAGAAAATTTATCATAAATTGATAAAATAAGAAAATTGAAAAGTGGATTTAAGTTGATACTTAAATCTATTTTTTATATAATATGAATACCCTTTGAACTTCCTGTTATATAAGATTAAAAATATAATAGAAAAATTTTCCAAACTTCTTATTATATAAGATTAACAATTATGTTTATAACAATAAATAGCACGAGCGCTGCTTCTCTAATTAGAGAAGTGCGCTCGTGTGTGCGTTAAATTTGGTAAAGTGGTTTAAAATCTTCTTTAAGTGATTCAGGTAAAGAATCGTATTTCTTTTTGAGTCTACGCATATAGTCCTGAGTGAAGAATGCGATGTCTCTTCCTGAAATGTTGTCGAGCTTTACAAAATTGGTGATTGCATAGTCACATGCGTACCAAAATGCAATTGCTCTTTCACGTTCTGCTTCCATACTTGCGATGTTTGTTAAACTTGTGCTATTGTTGCAAATATAGTTATAACCAATGTAGTCAATGCATATTACTGATTGGGACGATGCAATGAGGATTGGTATGAGTGCCACGTCTTCATAGCAACGAAGATTGCTTGCTGCGATTTGGAACTTGAAAAAAATTTCTCGTTTAAACGCGAACAGCCAGTATACTGCGTATTTTTTACCTGGTTTTGACCAGAGCATGAGTGCGTCCATACCTGAAAGCATGGTTCCAGCTTCTTCGAGCCAGTTGTATCTTTGATGGTCTTTGGATTCATCGTCTCCGACTAAGTTTACCTGGTATCTTACGATGTCTGGATTTTTGTTGGTAACGATGGTATTTCCGAGAGTTTCAAGCAGTTTGGGATTGATTGTGTCATCTGAATCTACGAAGATTACATAATCACCTTGGGCTAATGTTGTGCCTCGTGTTCTGGTGATAGCTACACCTGAGTTTTCAAAGTGATATGCGTGAACTCGTGAATCTTTTTCTTCGTATTCGTCCAAAATAGCTTTGCTATTGTCGGTTGAACCATCATTGATGACGATAACTTCAAAGTTTTCATACGTCTGGGCTAAGATGCTGTTTAAACAGGTCCGAATAGGGCCTTCTGCGTTATAACATGGAACAATTACACTGAATTTCAACATATCGTTGACCTCCTTTTCCATACGCGGCGGACCTTTTAAATAAGAGTCCTAGTTGATAAGTTCTTGTGCTCATGATTATAATATGGAAGTTGCGTTTAGTCAATTGAATATTGCGAAAAAGTATGATATAAGTGAATTATTGACTAGATTTTATTAATTTTGAGACGAGGTGTTTAATTTTTTGATGTTAATGGAGCAAATAATTGAGGTTTGTCTTGAGATTTTGAATATAAGAAATTTTGAAATAGTGAGGTTTTTGAAATTATGAAGTATGGAGATTTAATTGAAAAGTTGTCTTTGGAGGAGAAGGCTAGTTTGTGTGTGGGGAATGATTATTGGCATAGTGTTGAATTTGAGCAGTATGGTATTCCTAATATTACTATGTCCGATGGGCCTCATGGGTTAAGGGTTCAGAAGACTAAGGCTGATAATTTAGGAATAAATGAGAGTGAGATTTCTACTTGCTTTCCTGCTTCTGCAAGTTTGGGAAATACTTGGAACAGAGAACTTGTTTATTTACTTGGAAAGACTTTGGGAGAAGAGGCTAGAAAAGAGGAAGTTAATGTCGTTTTGGGACCTGCTATTAATATAAAGAGAAGTCCTTTGTGCGGTAGGAATTTTGAGTATTTTTCTGAGGATCCTTATTTGACTGGAATCCTTAGTACAGAGTATGTTAAAGGACTTCAGAGTACAGGCGTTGGCGCTTGTGTAAAGCACTTTGCTGTTAATAATCAAGAAAATAGAAGAAGAACGATTGACGCGATTGTTGATGAGAGAGCTTTAAGAGAGGTTTATTTGAAGGCTTTTGAGTTGATTGTGAAGAATGCAAAACCGTGGTCTGTTATGAGTGCTTATAATAAAGTTAATGGTGAATATTGCAGTGAGAATCAACATTTACTTAAGGATATTTTGAGAGATGAATGGAATTTTGATGGTATTGTTATTTCTGATTGGGGAGCTGAGAACGATAGAGTTAAAGGCTTGCTTGCATCTCATGAGTTAGAAATGCCCGGCGGTAGAGGTAATGGTGCTGATGAAATTGTTTTAGCTGTGAAGTGTGGAAAAGTTCCTGAAAGTGTGTTAGATGAGGCAGTTGATAGAATTATTGATGTGGCTATTAAGGGACAACAAAATTTAAAGAAATGTATCGGTTTGAAAGATCAGGTTGAAGATTTAGAGAGAAAAACTAGTTTGAAGAGTGAGGCTGTTGATACTGCAAGAAAAATTGGATTTGAGTATGATCAGAGAGAGCATCATGAGATTGCTAGAAAAATTGCTGAAGAGACAATTGTTTTATTGAAAAATGAAGATGGTATTCTTCCTGTAAAGGAGAAAAAAATTGCTGTTATTGGTGATATGGCGAAAATTCCTAGGTATCAAGGGGCTGGAAGTTCAACGATTAATCCTTATAAAATTGAGAATGCTTATGATAATTTTGTTGAGAACGGAATTGAGGTTGAGTATGCTAAAGGTTATGAAAGGATTGAATTTGAGAATGATGAGTCATTGAGAAGAGAGGCTGTTAAGTTAGCTGAGAAAAATGACATTGTAATTGTGTTTGCTGGACTTACTGAAAATTATGAATCTGAAGGTGTTGATAGAGTTTGTTTAGATATGCCTGCTAATCAGAATAAGTTGATTGAAGAAGTGTGCAAGGTGAATAAAAATGTTATTATTGTTTTGGCAAATGGTTCACCTGTTTTAATGCCTTGGAAAGATAGTGTTAAAGCTATTGTTGCTGGTTATATTGGTGGTGAAGCTGGTGGAAAGGCAATTGTTGATTGTATTCTTGGCAAAGTTAATCCTAGTGGTAAGTTGGCAGAATCTTATCCTGTTTGTTTGGAAGATACGTCTTGCTTTAAAAATTATCCTGGAAATGAACTTACTGTTGAATATAAAGAGTCTGTTTTTATTGGATATAAGTTTTATGATAAAGTTGGAAAGAATGTGTTGTTTCCATTTGGATTTGGCTTGAGTTATACGGATTTTGAGTATTCTGATTTAGAAGTATGCAATGAGAATGAGAAAATTGTGGTTAGATTTAAGATTAAGAATGTTGGAAGTGTTGTTGGAAAAGAGATTGCTCAGATTTATATTAAGAAAGCTGATTCTGTTGTGTTTAGACCTGAGAAGGAGTTGAGAGATTTTGTGAAAGTTGAGCTTGCTCCTGGTGAGGTTAAAGAGGCTTGTGTTTGTCTTGATAAGAATTGTTTTGAGTATTTTGATATTGAAAATGATAGATGGCAGGTTGAGGCTGGTGAGTACGAGATTTTGATTGGTAAGTCTAGTAGGGATATTGTTTTGAGCGATAGTGTTGTGATTGATTCTGAGGATGTTTGTTCAAGGATGGAGATTCCTGAAAAGTATTGGACAGGAAATGTTCAGGATGTTTCTGATGAGGATTTTGAAAAATTATTTGGAAGGAAGTTGCCTGATAAGGTTTTGAAAATTGAAAATATTACTGCTGAAAATACATTGGAACAAATTAAGAATACGGCAGTTGGCAAGGTAATTTATGATTATCAAATCGAAAAGATGAATAGATTATTTTTGGAGCAAAATGTAAATAAGGCGACTAAAGTTATGATGGATTTACAAAAGCCTTTGAAGAAGTTTTATGAAAAGAAGAGTAGTAAAATCACTAAAGAGATGGTTGATGAATTGATTGATATTGCTAAGAAAAACAAGAACTTTAAAGAGTGTGCATTTGTGAAAGAATATTTAAAATGAGAGGATTGAAAAATGATTAAAGCTGTTTTTATTGATATAGATGAAACATTGACAAATAGCCAAAGAGAGGTTACAGAAAAAACAAAATCTGAGATTGCTAACTGTGTGAAAAATGGTGTAAAAATTATTTTGACTTCTGGCAGGTCTCGTAGGGAAGCTATGGATTTTCAGATGGCAATTGGTGCGAGTCCATGTATTATTTCTTCTAATGGTGCTTCTGCATATGATGCAGAGTGTAATAGAGAGATTTATAATGAGAGGATTGAGCCTGATGTGCTTCTTGGATTGATTGATTATGCTAGAAGAAATGGACATACTGTTAAGCTTAATTATGGAGATTCTTTGATTATGAATAAGGCGGCTTATGATGATGAGAAGCCTTTAGAGACTTCTTATGATGTGCTTGAGCGCGTTGCACGTGAGGAACAGGTGGTTCAGTGCGTTGTTAATGATACTGATTTTGAGAAAATGAAAATTTTTAGAGAATATGTAAAGAATGAGTACAATGGGCTTGATATTGCAAATGAGTCTAAGCGCTTTAAGAATCCTGACTTGAAACCAAGCAAAAGGTATTACTGTGATGTAGCTTCAGATAAAGTTTCTAAGGGGCATGCTGTTAAGGCGGTTTGTGAGTATTTCGGCTTTACGGCAGATGAAATTATTACGATAGGTGATGGTGAGAATGATGTGTCTATGTTTAAGCAAACTCCAAATTCTGTAGCTATGGGAAATGCGTTACCTATGATTAAAGAGAAGGCTAGTTTTGTTACTACATCTAATGATGAGGATGGAGTGGCTAAAGTGCTAGAGAGGTTATACTAAATTTTAAATAAAAAGAGATGCCAATGTGATTTGACATCTCTTTTTTGAAATTACGGTATGGTATTACATAACCAAAGATTTCATTGCGCCATAGCAGCCAGCGTAGTTGTTGAAACCTGATTTGACAATTGTGATATCTTCAAGAAATTGCGGGTATGCATGTTTTTTAATAAAGCTTGTGGTTTGGGAGAATAGGTCATAAAATTCAAAACCTCCGCCTGATAGATAGATTACATCAGGATTGAAACTATGAATTAATGACACTAATACTATTCCAAGTTCCTGCGCTGCTTCTGTAATTATTGCATCGATTTGACTATTATCTGTGCTACGTAATTTCTTTAAGATTTTAGAGCCTGAGCAAAGTCTTCCAATTTTGGTAAGACTTCCGCTTTTGTCAAATGTGGTGTTACCGTAAATTTCACCAGCAAATCCATTTGCACCTGTGAAGAGTTTGCTATTGATAGCAATTCCTGCACCAATACCGGTTCCACTAGTTACACTTACTAGTACTTTGGATTCTGGATATTCGATGGTGCCTGCTAAGCATGATGCATTGGAGTCGTTGATGAGATTAATTTTTGGACACATTAGGTGTGTGAAGTCTTTTGTACAAAGATTTTTCAGACAGTTTAATGTGGTTTGACAAATGGATTGACCGTCGGTGGTACAACCAGAAAATGCAATTCCCAATCCATTAAAGGAGGTCCCTGCTGTGAGGTAGAATTCAGTAATTTGATTTACTAAATATTCTTTACTGCAGAAGTCTCCTGATGGAATTGTGTTTGTTTTGATTTGGTTGTTTACGATGGCGACCATTTTGATGTTGGTACATCCTACATCTATGCCACAGAGATTGTTCAGTTGCCGAATCCCTTTCATATGGTTTACCTCCTTTTACTAAGAGTGTAATAATTATTATATCACGGTTTTGAATTTGTTGCAATTAGAGAGTTTTATGTGATAGTGTGTGATTATATTGATTAAAAATAAATTTCTAAAAAATATGATGTAAACTTGTTTTTTTCATCTGCAATCTTATTTACAAAAAAAGAAGAAAAATATATAATAATGCTAGTTAATAAAATGAAATGAGGATGGATATGAAAAAAATTTTGAATGTCATGTTACCTATTTTTATAATGGCTATTGTAGCTTGTATTTGTATAGGTATATATTTTGTTTTTACAAATGGTACTGGCAAAAAGACCGAGAATAATACAACTAATGTTGAAAATACAACAGAAAGTGTAATATTAACTCAAGAAGAATTGCCTAGAATTGGATGCTCAGGAATTACTAAACAATTGTCTAGTGCTATTATAAAAGATTTTACTCAAGAGAAAAATCTAGTAGATAATGTACTTGATGTTGAGTCAACAGAACAAGGATTTAACCAATTAATAAAAGATGAGGTAGATGTTTTAATTTCAACATATCCTACAACAGATATTTTAACTTTAGCAAAGGCTAATGGAATTGATTTAGAGATAACACCAATTGCCAAAGATGGTTTTGTATTTTTTACTAATGCAGGGAATACGGTTGATTCTTTAAAAGTTTCTGATATTCAAAAAATTTATACAGGTCAAATAAAGAATTGGTCACAAATTGGTGGAGATAATATTGATATTAAAGCTTTTCAAAGCCCAGAAAATTCTTCTGTTCAAAATGAAATGATTAGTTCTGTAATGAAAAATTTAGAAATGGTTGGAGCGCCAAAAGATGTTTTTTATGCAAGGGGGTATGGCGAGATATCAGATTTAATTGCAACATATGATAATACAGAAGGAGCGTTAGGTTATTCTTATTATTATGCAACACAAATATTATATGATATTGATGCAAAAGTTAATGATACAATTAAAATTTTAAAAGTAAATGGTGTTATGCCTAGTTATGATACTATAAAGAAAAATGATTATCCTATAATTTCAAATTATTATTTAATTAGAAATAAGAATAATCAATCTGAAAGCTTAAATATATTTACAGACGCAGTTTTATCAGAAAGAGGAAAAAATGTAATAAAGGAGGCTGGATACGTTGAGAATTAGTAAAAATACAAGAATATTTTTAATAATTTTTTCTGCCTTGTTATTGCTTATTACGATTGGTACAATATTATATAAAAATTATAATAAGGAGAGTAATTCTTCACGAATTATTATAGAAAGTGCACAAAAGATTCCTGATTTAGATTCATCAGATGTGACTGCTCAAAATTCCAAGTCAAATAAGTTAACATTAAGTGATAGTTATTCTAATAATGGTTTAACATATAGAACTGTTAAAGATGAAGGAAGAGATATAGATGTTGAATATATTCAAATAAGCGGACTTAAAGATGATTCGGTACAAGAAAATATAAATAGCCAAATTAGAGAGAGAATAAATAAAATTTTAGACAGTAATAATTTCAAAAAGAATTCTGATGGTACAGCTTATGTGAAAACTACTGTAGAGGCTAATTTTTCAGATGTGCTATCTGTAAAAATTTATGTTCAATTTAGAGATGATTATTATAAATCATATGGTTTGAATTTTAGATTGAGTAATGGTGAAAAAATAAAATTAGATAATTTGTTTACGTATGATGCTCCAAAGAAAAATATTATATCAACTGCTGCATATAGAGCATTTGCATTAAATTATTATACTAATGAAGGAATTTCAAATGATTTTTATACAAATATTGAAGATGATGTAATTAGATTTATGGAAATGTATAATGATGGAGATATTACAGAGTTTTCTTTTACACCATTAACTATAGATTTATATAAAGATGGAAATACTGTAAGTATTGATATGACTAACTATTATCAATATATAGTTATATATACAGAATTTGTTTCAAATAGTAGTTTATATAGATCTACAGAAGATGTTGCAACAAAAATCCCCGTTTTTGTAAAAAGACCACAAGCTTTGATTGATTTATATGATAAGGTGAGTGATACTTGTACAATTGATGTTATAATATATGGGGATGAGGATTTTTCTTCAAAAGAGAAAACGGTTATAGAAAATTATAGAAAAGATTTGGAACGTAGAATTTCTACATTTAAGACACAAAAAGGAATTTATTATGCTAATTATGTTAAAGTTTCAAAATCTAAGGAAAACGATGAAAATATTTTAGTATTTAGTGAAGAGGAATCTATTGCTAAGTCTGACGAAAACAAATTCCAAGATGAAATATATTCTAAAATTATTATGGCGGAAAGAGATATAAATAACTTGAATTATAGCAAAAGCAAAATAAATATTTTAGATAAAAGTTTAATTGAAAAGAATTCTAATGAGAAAAAATATAGTTTAAAAACGGAAAAAGAAATAGAAGAAGTAGTAGAAGAAAATACGGAAGATGCTACAGATAATCAGGAAAATTCTCAAAGTACAGAGAATAGTCATGATACTGAAAATAATACGACTAATAATACTGAAAATGTAGTTCAACCTTCACCATCTACATCACCAACTAATGAAGCACCAGTTCAAACTACTGAACCAAGCTCATCTCCAAGTGTGTCAGGTGAAGTATCTACAAAAGTTTATGTCTAAGAGGAGTGTTAGTAATGTTTTTGTTTAAGATCAAGACCTATGCTTTTATTGGTCCTTCTGGTACGGGTAAGAGTTATAGGGCACAATATGTTGCAAGTGGAAAAGGAATAAAATATATAATAGATGATGGATTGCTTATAAAGGATAGTCAGGTAATTGCTGGTATTTCTGCAAAAAAAGCACCTACTAAAATTGAAACTGTAAAAAATGCTTTATTTTTGGCAGAAGATAGGAAACTTGAAGTTCAAAAAGCAATAAGAAAATACAGACCAGATGCAATTTTAATTCTTGGAACGTCAGATGGTATGGTTGATAAGATTGCTGAAAATTTAGGCTTACCACCAATTGCAGAAAGAATATATATTAATGAAGTTGCAACTCAAGAAGAGATGGATACTGCAAGAAGAATACGTGTTACACAGGGAAAACATGTTATTCCAGTTCCTACTTTTGAAATAAAAAAAGATTTTTCAGGTTATTTGCTAGACCCACTTCAAATATTTAAATCAAAAGGAAAAAATGCTGAACCATACATTGCTGAAAAATCAATAATTAGACCAACATTTAGTTATCTTGGAAAATTTACTATTTCAGATAGCGTTTTTAAAGATATAATTGTTACTGTTGCAAAAAAGATAGAAGGTATATATAAGGTATTGAAAATTAGAGTTGATAAAACTCAAAATGATACTGCTGGTGTGCAATTGTATGTTGAAGTTTCAATTGAGTATGGCTCAAATATGGTAGAAGTTCTAAGAGTTTTGAAAAAAGAAACTAGAAGAGAAATCGAGAATTTGACGGCTATGTATATTTCAAATGTAGAAATTGTTGCAAAGCAAATTCACTTTCCAGAAGAATAAGAAAAAAGGAGTGTAGAAGTAAATGATAGTAGCAATAGATGGACCTGCGGGAAGCGGAAAAGGAACAGTAACCAAAGAGATTGCAAAAAGAATGGGATTAATTAATTTAGACACAGGAGCAACATACAGATGTGTTGCACTTGCTAGTTTGAAACATGGAATTAAATTAGAGGAAGAAGATAAAATTGTATCTTTAATTGATGATTTAGATATAGAATTCAAATATGATAAAGATGATTTTATTAGAGTATTCTTGAATGGTGAAGAGGTTACAAGTGAAATTAGATCTTTTGAAGTAAATAAGATTGTTTCGCCAATTTCTTCAATCGTTCGAGTTAGACTTAAAATGGTTGATTTACAAAGGAAAATGGCAGAAGGAAAAGATGTAATTATGGAAGGAAGAGATATAGGCACTTATGTTTTTCCAAATGCTGATGTTAAAATTTATTTAGATGCTGATATTGAAGAAAGAGCAAAAAGAAGATTTAAAGAAAACAAGGAAAAGGGATTAGATGTAACTTTTGAGGAAGTTTTGGAGAATATTAAGAAAAGAGATGAAAATGATAAGCATAAAGAAATAGGTTCTTTAAAAATTGCAGAGGATGCTGTTATTGTTGATTCAACCAAACTATCTATAAATAAAATGGCTGATGCAGTTGAGAAAATTATTTTGGAAAAGACAGGAGAAAAATAAAGAATGGAAGTATTGAGAAAAATTTGTAGAGCAATAGTTAAGCCTCTTTGTCATTTGGCTGCTCTAATTATTTATAGAGTTAGAATTGAAGGAATAGAAAATGTTCCTAAAAATAGTGCGTGTATAGTGTGTGGAAATCACGTTCATGCATTAGATGCACCTGCTTTGTTAGCAGTAACTAATAGAAAAATAAGATTTATGGCAAAAGAAGAACTATGGAAAAGTGTTGGATTTAGATTTATGGCTTTTGTATTTTATGTATTTCCAGTTAAAAGAGGAAAAAACGATACAGATGCAATAAAAACATCAATAAAAATTTTAAAATCAAATGAAATTTTAGGAATTTATCCAGAAGGAACACGTCATGGAATGGATAAAGGAATAAAGCCTAAAAATGGTGCGGTTACATTAGCTTTAAGAAACAATGTTCCAATAATTCCATTTGCTGTAATTGGCGATTTCAAGCCTTTTACAAAGGTTACATATAAATTTGGAAAACCAATGGATCTTTCAGAATATAAGGATAAGGCAAAAGATAAAGAAACTTTAGATATGTTAACAAATAAAGTAATGCAGGAAGTTTTGAAATTACGTGATGGAAAAGAAGAAACTACTGTATAATTATTACAAGGAAAGCCTTGACATTATAAAAATACTGATGTATAATCTTTTAGTAACTTGAAAAAGAGAAAAAATTAATTTTCATATAAAATACTAGTAAGAGCAAGGAGGGAATTTAAGATGGCACAACCAAAAAGAAGATGGTCTAAAGCAAGAACTGGATTAAAAAGATCAACTTGGAAAATAGAAGAAAAGAATTTAGCTACATGTCCACATTGTCATGAACCAGTTATGCAACATAGAGTTTGCTCAAATTGTGGATACTACAATGGTAAAGAAGTAGTAGCAGTTAAAGAAGATAACAAATAAGAAGAAACACATTTTTATAATGTGTTTTTTTTATGCCTTTTTTGTTGAAATTTTAATGCTTTTGTTATAAAATATTTATACTTATGAAATAAAGAGGTGAAAAAATGTCAAAACCAGTAGTGGCTATTGTTGGAAGGCCTAATGTAGGAAAATCTACATTTTTTAATTATATAGTTGGACAAAGAATTTCTATTGTTGAGGATACTCCTGGAGTTACTCGTGATAGGGTTTATGCTGAATCAAGTTGGAGAGGTAGAGATTTTACAGTTATTGATACAGCAGGGATTGAAGAACTAACAGGTGATACAATAGTTAATCAAATGCGTGAACAAGTAGATATAGCAATTTCCGTTGCTGATGTTATTATATTTTTAACAGATATAAAGCAAGGGGTAACTGCTGCAGATGAAGAAATTGCAGTAATGCTAAAAAGATGCAAGAAACCTATAGTACTTGTTTGTAATAAAGCAGATAATTTTGGACAAGATCCAATGGAATTATATGAATTTTATAATTTAGGGATTGGAACTCCAATTGCTATTTCAGCTGCAAATGCAAAAGGAATTGGAGATGTTTTAGATGAGATATATGAAAAATTTCCAGATGCAGATAAAGATGATAATGATTCAGAAGTTATAAAAGTAGCTATAATTGGAAAACCTAATGCAGGAAAATCATCATTGGTAAATAGAATTTTAGGCGAAAACAGAGTTATAGTTAGTGATGTTGCAGGCACAACACGTGATGCAATAGATTCTTCATATGAAAATGAATTTGGAAAATATATTTTTATAGATACAGCAGGTATTAGAAGAAAATGCAAAGTTAAAGAAAATATTGAAAAATACAGTGTTATGAGATCTAATTTAGCAATTGAAAGAGCTGATGTATGTATAATGTTAATTGATGCGACTGAAGGAGTTAGTGAGCAAGATTCAAAAATTATTGGTGAAGCGCATGAAGCTGGAAAAGGAATTATAATTGCAGTTAATAAATGGGATGAGGTTGAAAAGGATAATAATACAACTGAAAAGTTTAAAAAAGAAATTTATAATGAATTACCTTTTGTAGGGTATGCTCCAATAATTTTCATTTCAGCTAAAACAGGACAAAGAGTTAACAAACTTTTTGAAATGATTAATAATGTTGCAAATCAAAATGCGTTAAGAATTTCAACAGCTGTTTTAAATCAAGTTATAAATGAAGCAATAGCTGTTGTTCAACCGCCATCTGATAAAGGAAAAAGGCTTAAGATTTTTTATGGAACACAAGCTTCAACTAAGCCACCAACATTTGTTATATTTGTAAATAAAAAAGAATTATTCCATTTTTCTTATGAAAGATATTTGGTTAATTGTATTAGAAATAATTTTGGCTTGGAAGGAACTCCAGTTAGAATTATAGTTAGAGAGAAAGATGATAAATTTGAAAAATAAAAATTTCAAAAGATAAGGGGGAAATAATATGGTTGCGATATACATATTAGTTGCATTAGTAGCATATCTTATTGGAAGTATAAGCTTTTCAGTAATTTTTACAAAAAAATTGGCTGGATTTGATGTAAGAGAAAAAGGAAGTAAAAATGCAGGAAGTACAAATGTACTTAGAACAGCTGGAAAAAAGGTGGCAATTTTAACACTTGTATGTGATGTGTTAAAAGGTGTCATAGCTGTGTTGTTTGCAAAATTTATAGGAAAAGTAGATAATTTTGAACACACAGAATATTTAGTACAATTAGCTGGACTTATGGTTGCACTTGGACATACTTTTCCTATATTTTTTGGATTTAAAGGAGGAAAAGGTGTTGCTACAAGTTTAGGTGTTATAATGATAATTAACTGGCAAATTGGATTGATTTGTTTGGTATTTGCGTTAATTTTGATGATTTTAACAAGAATAGTTTCACTTGGATCTGTTGCAGCTGCAATTTTATTTCCAGTGTTAACATTATTTATAACAGAAAATTATTCTGTGCCAGGTGATTATAGAATTTTTGGAATTTTACTTGGTGTGTTTGTTTGTTTTAATCATAGAGCAAATATTAAGAGATTACTAAAAGGCGAGGAAAAAAGAATATTTTAATTGCAAAGGAGAAAGTATGAAGAAAGTATCAGTTATAGGAAGTGGAAGTTGGGGAGTTGCGTTAGCTATTTACCTAGCTGGGCAAGGATGCCAAGTAAAAATATGGTCTTTTTCAGAAGAAGAAAGAGATTTAATAAATAATGAAAGAAAATGTAAGTTTTTACCTAAGGTTGTTATACCTGAAAATATATATTGTTCAACAGATGCAAAAGAAGTATTAGAAGATACTGAATTAATTTTACATGTAACACCTTCAAAATTTACAAGAGATGTTGTAAAGAAATATAAAGATTATGTTAAAGATCAAGGAGTAATTATTTGTTCTAAAGGTTTTGAAGCATCATCTTTAAAAACACTTGATGATGTTGCTAAAGAGGAATTACCTAATTCTAAAATAGGTGTTTTATCAGGACCAAGTCACGCTGAAGAAGTTTCAGTTCTTGTTCCAACAGCTTTAGTAGTTGCTTCTGAAAGTAAAGAATTAGCTGATGAAGTTGTTGATATTTTTAAAAGTGACAAAATGAGAATGTATACATCAAAAGATGTAAAAGGCGTTGAATTAGGTGGAGCATTAAAAAATATTATTGCTTTTTGTGCTGGAATTTCTGCAGGCTTAGGCTTAGGAGATAATACTTTTGCGGCATTACTTACTAGAGGACTAGTTGAAATATCTAGACTTGGAGTGGCTTTAGGAGGAAAAAAAGATACATTTTATGGACTTACCGGTTTGGGTGATTTAATTGTAACATGTAGTAGTATGCATAGTAGAAATAGAAGAGCTGGAATGTTAATAGGTCAAGGAAAGACAATAGAAGAAACTAGAAAAGAAGTTGGAATGACTATAGAAAGTATTGATAATATAGAAGTTGCATATAAATTAGCAAAATTGCACAACATAGAAGTACCAATAATAAATACAGTATATGCTGTATTATATGAAAATTTAAATCCAAGAGAAGCCGTAAAAATGCTTATGACAAGGGATTTGAAAGAAGAATAAAACATAGGAGGAATTTTAAAATGGGATTTTTTGATGGATTAACTAAAAAAGGAGCAGAGATTTCAAACAGTTTACAAGAAAGTATTAATAAATCACAAAGAATTAGTGCTTTAAAAAAGAGTATTTCTGAAAATAATTCTAAGATTTCAAGAACTTTTTCAGAGATAGGAAAAAATGTATATGAAAAAAGAACTATGGATGAAGAAGTAATGACATTCATAAGTGGAAAAATTGAAGAAATAGATAGCGCTAAAAAGGAAAATGAAGAATTAGAAAAAGAACTTCTTGGACTTAACAATAAAAAGAAATGCCCTGAATGTGGTACTGAAGTAGATATAGATGTTACATTTTGTCCAGTTTGCGGTAAAGAACAAGAAAAAGTTGAAATCGAACCTTTTGTTCCAAATGGAAAGAGAAAATGTTCTGGATGTGGTGAAGTTATAGATGATAGCAATGTGTTCTGTCCAAAATGTGGAGCTAAGAAAGAAGAAGCAGAAACTGTTGAAGAAAATAAAGAAATTGATGAAGTAGCTGAAACTACTGAGAATAACGAAGTAGATGAAGAAACAACAGATGCTGTTGAGAAAAATGAAGATGTTGAAAAAGTTGAGGAAGTAATTGAAGAAGAAAAAGAAACTATACCAGAAGGAAAAAGAAAATGTTCTGGATGTGGTGAAATAATAGATGATTCAGATATTTTCTGTGCAAATTGTGGAACTAAAAAAGAAGAAACAGAGGAAAATAAATAGATGAAATTACTTGTTCAAAGAGTGAGTAGTGCAAAAGTTGACGTGGATTCTAAAACGGTTGGAAAAATTAATAATGGCTTTTTAGTATTGATTGGTGTTACTCATACAGATACTAGAGAAATCGCAGACTATTTAGTTAAAAAACTTTGCAATCTTAGAGTTTTTAAAGATGAAAACTCTAAGATGAATTTATCTATAAAGGATGTTGATGGTGAATTACTAATTGTATCACAATTTACATTATATGCAGATTGCCAACATGGAAATAGACCTAGTTTTGTAAATAGTGCTAAACCTGATATGGCAAATGAACTATATGAATATTTTGTAGAAAAATGTAGAAAAGAAGTTAAAAATGTTGAGACAGGAATTTTTGGAGCAGATATGAAGGTTTCATTATTAAATGATGGACCTGTTACGATAATGCTTGAAAAGGAAGATTAATTTGGATATCTTTCATAAAGATATTTTATAATATCATTTAAATTTGAATTTGATATTTTTATAAAAATATCTTCGTCAAGATTTATCCAAGCGCTAATATTGTATTTATCGTTGTTATCAATGATTGCAGATATTAGATCAATCATTTCAATTGGATTATCAAAGGTAATATTTTCAATTGATTTTTCAATTTTTTTGTTATAAAATCTTTCTAAGAAAGTTGATAGTTCGTTTTGATCTTTACAATAAAGATTTAGAGTAGGTTTTTTCATAAAAATCTCCTTTAAATATTTGAATTTTACTAATCTAGTATTAGTATTGGCAAAAAAGTAGAGAAAAAAACAAAAAAATACTTGCAATATGAAAAAATGTTGTGTTATAATAGTAATGTAGTAAAAATGAGCGAAGGAGTAAAGATATGAAGAAATCAAGTGTATTAAAATTAATGACTGTTGTTGTAATGATTGTATTAATATTAGGAACAGCAAAAATGAGTTTTGCTGCAACACAAATCCAACCAATAGAGAATTCAGGTGGAAATTCAGTTACAAATAATACTTTAAATTCAGTTAATAATACAAGTAATAATACTACTAATAATGTAGCAAATAATACAATACCAGTAAATAATACAAATAAAGTTGAAAATACAACATTGCCTAAAGCTGGTAAAGAATCATCTTTAGGAATAGTAGTTTTAATAGCTTTAACTTCTATATCTGCAATATATACATATATAAAAGTTAAAGAGTATAATATTTAGTATTATATTAGAAGAAGTCAATTAGATAAAAAAGGGTTACATTAGTAATCCTTTTTTGCGTGTTATAAAAAGTTGTTTATTTTTTCATGAAAAAAGCATGAATAAAAAGTTAAAAATTGTGTAATTAAATACATAAATGTAATATTACATTTATGTAACATTTGTTGAAAAAAGAGTATACATGAAATATAATAATCACATATTAATAGTGGAGGAAATATTATGGCAACTTTTGCAGAATATATTTTAAATGAACCAGATTTTATTAAAAAAATAGATATTATGACTTATTTGAAGAAGAAGCAAAATATATTTTTTAATACTTCTGTAATTATGAAAGCCGAAATAGCAAGAGAATTCATGGACACAATGAAATTAGATGTTGATCAAGGATTGGTGTTAACAGCTTGTTTAATGTATGATTGCTTGAAAATTGATTCACCAGAGGAACTTGTTAGATTGCAAAAATCACAAGCTGAATATAGAAATTATTTAAGATCTTTAGGTTTTAATGATAGATTTTGCAAAATTTGTGCTGAACATTCAAGAGTTGGACAAGACTCTAGTATTACAAGAGAAAAAGAAAGCGATATATTAGAATTAGCGGATCAATTTGGTGGATTAATTATGCATAGATCTGATAGGATTGCTTATACTGTTCCAGAAGCATTAGAGATTTTAGTTAATAAAAATATGAAAGATTGCAATAATGTTTATTTAAATACTTTCCAAGAATTTGTTGATATAATGGAGGGAATAGAAGTATGATGGGATTACTTACAAGATTTCAAAAAAATATGAATTGTATTACTAGAAATGATATTCCTAGTGCCGTTAGGGAAATATATGATACTATGGAGAGAAATGAAGCAGCTTTTGCTAAAAGAGAAGCCGAATTGAGAATGGGTGGAAACTTATTAGATGAATTAAAAAAGGCAAGAGCTAAATTAAAACATTTCGAAGAAGCTCCACTTTTACCAGGATTTAATATGGAAGATTTGAAATAGTTGTGACAATAAAAGGAGAAATAAGATGTACGAAGTATTTGCAGACATGCACATTCACATAGGAAGAAGTGAGAATAACAAGCCAATAAAAATTACAGCTGCTAGAAGTTTAAATTTTGCTAATATTGCAAAAGAATGTGTTGATAGAAAGGGAATTAATGTTGCAGGAATTATTGATTGCGCATCACCTTATGTTATAGAAGATATTGAAAAGTTTTTGGCAGATGGAGAAGCATATGAGATAGAAGATGGCGGTATAATATATAAAGATAAATTATGTATTATATTAGGAAGTGAAATTGAGACATCAGAGATTAATGAAAATGGAAAAACAGGAAGTGCGCATAACCTTTGTTATTTTCCTCATTTAGCTGATATAAAGGCATTTTCAAAAGAAATGTCAACACACATAAAAAATATTACATTAAGTTCACAAAGAGCTAATATTTCAGCATATGAACTTATTGATATAGTACAAAAATATAATGGAATTCTTGTACCTGCACATGCATTTACACCACATAAAAGTTTTTATGGAAATTGCACTGCAAGACTAGAAAGAATTTTTAAAGAAAAATTTAAAGATATACCAGCAATTGAGTTAGGCTTAAGTGCTGATACTTCACTTGCTGATAAGATTTCAGAATTAGAAACAAAAACATTTTTAACTAATTCTGATGCACATTCTTTACCTAAAATTGCAAGAGAATATAATAAAATGTTATTAAATGATATTAGTTTTAAAGAATTTGTTATGGCTTTAAAAAATGAAGATGGTAGAAAGATACTTGCAAATTATGGTTTGGATCCTAAGCTTGGAAAATATCATAGAACATATTGTGAGGTTTGTAATAAAAATATACCAGGCGATGCACCTGTAACTAAATGTGATACATGTGATAGCAAAAATATAACAATGGGTGTTTATGATAGAATAGAAATTATTAAAGATAAACCAGAGACAAAGAGTCCTGATTTTAGACCTGAATATGTATATCAAATACCACTTACCTTTATTCCTGGATTAGGTGCTAAAACAATAGATAAATTGTTAAATGCATTTGAAACGGAAATGAATATTTTACATAAATTATCTTATGATGATATAGAAGCAGTTGTTGGTGAGAAAATAGCTGATAACATTGAGGCTGCTAGAAAAGGAAAAATGAAAATAAATGCTGGCGGTGGCGGTGTTTATGGAAAAGTAACAAAAGAATAAAATAATTTTATAAAGAGAATTGAACAAAGTAGTTTAAAAGTATTGCGAATAGATAATGATTTTGTTATAATTCTCTTTGTGAATTTTATATGCCAATATAGCTCAGTTGGTAGAGCAACAGATTCGTAACCTGTAGGTCGGCGGTTCGATTCCGCCTATTGGCTCCAGCAATAGAAAGTTCTGTAACTCACTAATTATAAGTGATTACAGAGCTCTTATTTTGCAATTTAATGCAACTGGCTAAAATGTTGATATGAACAAATTTGATAAAATTAAAAGGTTATTATAAATATTAAATATTTAATATTTATAACTATTTTTTGTGAATAACAAATATTTATTGATTGTAATACTAAGTACATAAATTCTATAACTGCTCCCATTGCTCCAACAGATGCGATTGCTTTTGAACCAAGTTGTGATATCATAAATGTATCTGTCATGGTAATCAAGATACTTATTAGACATTCGAATCCAGATGGAAGTGCTAAATTTAAATATTTCTTTTCCGTTAGTTCTCCTTTTATTGATAATATAGCAAAATTATATATTAAATAGTATGATTTGTATAGATATTTATTGATATATGCATTTTTTTGAGATATGAATGTTGATTTTTATGTTAACTTATGATAGAATATTAATTGCATTAAAATGGAATAATCCATTGTAACTGTAAACTGTTAATATATTTTTATTAATGTATTTATGATTTAAATATATTAATGCCCTTGTAAAAGGAGGAAAAAAATGATTTATTTAGACGATGGCAAAGCAGATGTTCAGTATGTACAAATTGACAGAAAGTATTATGAGGACGGAATAAAAGCTACCATTGAAAGTTATTTTTCAAGAACTAGTTCTTGGAGAAAGGCAAAAGAAATTTCTGGGAAGATAGCTAGTAAAGTAACTGATCGGTTTTATGAGCATACAAAATTTCCAGATAACAATGGTGTGTACTATCCACATGGCTTTTTCTTATGGAAACATGATGTAAGATGCAATGTTTGGAAACCAACTTGCATTCCGTGGAACAATGCCATGATTTTTGCTGATACAGCGTTCTGGGAGAGTTTGAGAAATGAACTCAATATATCACGGGATCTTTCAGGTGAGCTTCATACTTGTATCAGGAAGTTGGATGAGGTGAGTGTTCGTACTTATTTATGGAATGAGTATGAGGAAGAGGTTGATTTAAGCACAGAGTCGTTTGTTTTCAGCAAGTTATCTTTTGTTCTGTCAGACAACTTTTATGAAAAAACTATCGATGAGGTTGAGCCAAAGATAAGGGATTTATTATTTGGCAAGTATGTTGTTGAAAAAGATTTCAAAATCGTAGAAAGCAAGGTATATGCAATAGCTATGGATGGTGAAAGAATCTTGGTACAGGCAGATGCTTTTACGAAAATTTACGATTTTCTGAAAGATGTAGTTGATCCTGAGAAGGCACGGCAGTTTGTAGTTGAGTTGAAGAATATTATATTCTTTGGGTTGCCATATTCGCAGTTTGAACTAATTCGGATTGAAGATGAGATACCTTGGGCTAAATACTATAATGAAGATGCAAGAATGCAGAACAATACCTGGTATATTAAGTCAAGTGAACAGCTCTTGTCTGAGATTGAGGAAAAAATGCGGGAGATTACAAATCCTGAGGATAACTGGATTTCTTTTACCAATGTGGAGTTGGATAATGGAATGAAGTTCAGTGTACTTATTATGGATAAGTATTTGTGGTTGGGAAAACCTTCAACAGATAAGGCGAGACATTATCCGGTGTATTTTAAATACATGATGTTGGCTTCGCATGAAAAATGCTATTGTGAAGAGTGCGCTGATGAGCTCTGGATTGCTTTGTGTTATCAGGAAAGAGGGAACTCTTTTGAAACTTACAAGAGATTAACTAGTACTAAGTAAATCGTTATCCTGCCAGGCGATTGCCTGGTGGGGTAAAAATGCATGGTAAAAGTAAAAGGAGGACTTAGTATGTATGACAATGTTTTTGTTTCTCGGATGGTTGCAAATATGGTTGAAGCTTTAGAGGGAAGATATTCTCGAAAGCCTTGTGCTAAAGATATTCGGATGGAACTTGAAAAGTTTTGCAAAAGTGTAATTGCTTTACCAATTGAGTGGGATGGCAATGAAGTTTGCTGGAGCTTAGAAAGACTTGTTGAGTGTGCTAAACATTTTTCCGAAAATGTACCAAATTTTGCTACTTATAGTAAAGAAGATGTGACAGCAATTAACAAAATTTTTGACGAACTGATTTTTATCAGGCAGGAACTTATGCAGGTTTATGATTCTGGAAAAGATGCAGAGCATAAGATTGGTGCTAAGATTAACTGTATTTCTGAGATTTTGGCTAAAAATGCTGTAGGCGCTCGCTATGTAGAGGATGCTGAGAATAAACCGGAGAACTGGCGAGACGGAATGATTTTTCAGAGCTATGAGAGCTTGTGGACAGTTATCCATCGAGTAAATCATGAGTGGGCTGAGCTTTGTATGAGAAAGTTTTCTTTGAATGTTTTTTATGACTTCTGGTCTGTTTTTAAGCTGGAAAGAACTTTGAAGAAAGAAAAAACGGAAGAAGAGAAACTGATGGAGTTCATGGCAATTTTGGACGGTACTAAAAAGTTTGTACCTATCTATGCATTACAGCCAATTGGATTTAAGATACTTGATAGTGATTTTGATGGAACTATTATTAGCTGTGAAAAATCAACTAGGAGAGATTCATATCAGTTGTTTCCTAAGAACGAGAAAAAATAATTTATGAAGTGGCAAAAGCTGGCTCTTGTTGGAGCTAGCTTTCTTTATTTTAAAATTAAATGTTTAAATATATTTTATAAACAATAAAAAACATTAAATTTTTTTATTGTCGACAGGTTTCGACAAATTTTGTCTTTTGTGTATGTTAATATTCAGATAGAGAAAAAAATTTGAAAGACTTAGTTATATATATCTTACCTTCGCAAATTAAATGTATATGATTGCTAAGTAACAATAAAGTAAAAAAATAAAGTAAGAGAAATCTTACTTTATTTTTTGTTTTATTTTCTTTAAATTTGTATTAGCTATGATAATTGGTCTTGTTGCGATGCCAGTTGAAATTATAAAAGCTATAGTTTATTATTCTAAAGCTAAAAAACTAGATAACGATATTCGTAAGAAAAAAATATTCAAACAGATATAATATTCTACTTGAGTTATAAATATTGTTTTTTTATGTGCAGAAAATATTAAAAAAATATCATAAAAATATACAATAATAAAAAAATATGATATACTTATAAAGTCTAAAAAATATAAATAAGTAATATGCTTTGTGGAGGATTATATGGGATTTTTTGATAAATTAAGGGAGGGGCTTGGTAAGACTAAGCAAACATTAAATGAAAAGATTAATGATGTTTTTGCAAATTTTAGAAAGGTTGATGAAGATTTATTAGATGAATTAGAAGAAGCATTAATAATGTCTGATATTGGAATAGAAACATCAACAAAAATAATAAATGAATTAAGAATAAGAATAAAAAAAGAAAATATTCAAGATGAAGAAGCAGTTAGAAGAGTGTTAAAAGAAGAAATGATAAAATTACTTGATGTAGGTGATACTGCATTGGATTTAGCTACAGTTCCTTCTGTCATATTAGTGGTTGGTGTTAATGGAGTAGGAAAAACAACTTCTATTGGTAAGATTGCTAATAATTTAAAAAAGAGCGGAAAGGAAGTTGTTATAGCTGCTGCTGATACTTTTAGAGCTGCTGCTGTTGAGCAAATTGAAATATGGGCTCAAAGAACTGATTGCGAATTAGTTAAAAAAACAGAAGGTAGTGATCCAGCATCAGTTGTTTTTGATGCTATTCAAGTTGCTAAAGAGCAACAAGCTGATGTTTTAATTTGTGATACTGCTGGTAGACTTCATAATAAAAAGAACTTAATGGATGAACTTGCTAAAATTAATAAGGTTATAAATAGAGAATTGCCAGATTCATCAAAGGAGGTTTTACTTGTTTTAGATGGAACAACTGGTCAAAATGCTATTATGCAAGTAAAGGCATTTAAAGAAACAACTGATATTACTGGTATTGTTCTTACTAAACTTGATGGAACTGCTAAAGGTGGAGTTGTTGTTGGAATTGTTGCTGAAAATAAAATTCCAGTTAAGTTTATAGGCGTTGGTGAAGGTGTTGACGATATGGAAAAATTTAATGCGGAGGATTTTGTTTCTGCTATTATATAAATATTAATAAATGCATAGAAATCTGTAAATTTAATTTCATACAGGAATAAAGAAACAGATTTAGAAAAATGTCTGTTTTAGTAAAAAATGATGTAATTACTAATTTTGAAATCTTGTAAGAAAGGATTAGAAAAATGAAAGAAAAAATGAAGAAAATCGTATCGAGAAGAGCAATTGTAATATTTTTTTTAATAGTATATGCTCTAATAATTATGATTTCTACAAGAAGTGAGTATTTACAATACAAAGAAATAGGAGAGCAATATGTTTCTATATTTGAGAAAAATGTAAAAACAAAGTATTTAGTTTTCTTAGTAGCTTTTGTAATTTCTTATTTAGCTATTTTTATTTCTAATAAAGTGGTTAGAGGATTTTTAAAAGAGCTGTTTGATAAGGAGCAGAAGGAAATGCCTAAGCTTCCCAACAAATCAATTTCTTTTATTGTTAGTGTGATTGTTGCATTTGTTGCACAATGGACATTAACACAGAAGTTTTTGATGTTTACTAGTGTTGCTAAATTTGGAATAAATGATCCTGTTTTTGGAATGGACGTATCGTTTTATATGTTCCAAATTCCATTTATTAAAGCAGTTTTAATTTTTGCTATTGCATTTTTAGTGTTACTTACAGTATATATTTCAGTTTATTATATAGCAATAATAAATGTTTGTTTACAAGGTGTTGAAGCTAATGAGTTAAGAAAAAATAATTTTTTGAAACAATTATTTACTAACTTATTTATTATTGCATTTTTAATTGCATGCTTAATGATATTGAGTTCACAAGAAGTTGTTACAGGAAATCTTATTACATTGAAAGATGATGCTAGAACTGAGTTGGTTGGTGCTGGTTTGACTGAAGTTAAAGTAAAGGTACTAGGATATAAAATTTTAGCAGTTGTTATTTTGTTCTCATTATGCAGAGTTATAAAGTATTTAAAAAAATTTAAAGTTAAAAAGATTGTTTCTTCAATGCTTATAACTCCAATATATTTAGTTATTTTGTTTGTTGTTATGACTGGATTCCAATATATCTATGCAGAGCGAAATGAACTTGATAAACAGAAAAAATATATAGATGAGAATATAAAGAATACAAGAATAGCATATAGTGTTGATATTGAAGAAAAAGAAATAGATAATACTTCAACATTAGATGATATAACTATTTCAAAGAATGCCGATTTAATAAGACAAATTACTTTGCTTGATAAAGAAACAACTCTAACCAATTTGGTAGAATATAAAGATAATGAAGGATATTATACATATAAGACAACTCAAATAGGAAGATATAGAGTTAATGGAAGAATGAAATCTTTATATATTACTCCTAGAGAAATTATAAGCGGTGCTAATAGAACATACAATAATAAAACTTATCAATATACACATGGATATGGAGTGGTTATTTCAGATGCAACTACTGTAGATAAAACTACAGGTGGATTATCGTATATTCAATCTAAATATACAAGTGATGAAAATAAGATAAAAATTGCAGAACCGCGAATTTATTTTGGGCTAGCTACAAATGATACTATTGTTACAAATGTGAAAGATAAAAAAGAATTTGATTATCCAACTTCAACTACATCATATGAAGAAAATGAGTATGATGGAGAAGCTGGAATATCAGCTAATTTGTTTGATAGAGCAGTTCTTTCAATATCTGAAAAAAATTATAAATTATTATTTAACAGTAGTATGAATTCAGATAGTAAGATTTTGATGAATAGAAATATTCGAGATAGAGCTAAAGTTTTACTTCCATATTTACTATATGACGAATCACCTTATATGGTAATTAGAGATGATGGAGAACTTGTATGGGTACTAGATGCATATACAGTATCTAATAGTTATCCATATTCACAAAAAACAACAATTCAAGTTGAAGGAAAGTATAAACAAATTAATTATATAAGAAATTCTATTAAAGTAATTATTGATGCATATGATGGTACAACTAAATTTTATATAACAGATTCAACAGATCCTATAGCGATGTCATATTATAATATGTATCCAGAATTGTTTGTTGATAAAAATGAATCTATACCAGAAGATATTCAGAAAAATATTGTTTATCCTGAGTTTTTATACAAAATACAAGCAACAGTTCTAGAAAGATATCATAATGTAAATACTGAAATTCTTTATAGAAGTGATGATGTATGGGAAGCAGATAGGCAAATTGGTAGTGGTGATATGAATAAAATTTCAGTAGAACCATATTATACAGTTTTAAAAACATCAGATGCTACTAGTGAAGAGCTTGGACTTGTATTACCTTATACTAAGGCTAATAAACAAAGTTTAAATTCTTATTTAGTCGGAACTTATAGTGATGGAAAAAATAAATTAACGATGTATAAACTAATTTCTGATACAACATTACCGGCTATACAACAACTTAATGTTCAGATAGATCAAGATAAAACAATTTCAGATGAGCTCGAAAAGATTAACACAACAGGAACACAAATAATAAGAAAAACTTATATTGTTCCAATTGAAAATAGTATTTTGTATATTGAACCAGTATATCAAGTTTTATTAAATGAACAGTCAAAGGTTCCAACATTGAAAAAGGTTATAGTTGCATCAGGAACTAAGGTTGCAATTGGTGATGATTTGGTTGAGGCTCTTACAACGTTATTAACTGATTCAGCTGGTAAAATTGAATTTGTTAACACAGAAGATAAGCAACAATTAATAAATGCTATTATAAAGGCAAGCAAGAATTTAAAAGAATCAACAGAATCAAAGAACTGGGAGCTTATTGGTACTGATATTGAAAAACTACAAACGTTGATAGATCAATTAGAAGCGGTTGAAAAACAAAATACAGAAACTACTAATAATAAAAGTGGATTTTTAGATTCTAAAGAATAATGTTTTAGAAAACTTCAAACAATATATACATATATATTGTTTGGAGTCCTAAAATATGATAAGAAAAATTTTAAAAATTGTTGAGAAATTGAATAATTCGTTAGAAAATGCAAGAATTGTAGAGCTTATAGAACTGCTTGAGAGTAAAAGAAAAATATTTTTTAGAAATTTACTTGCTGGAATTTCAAGGGGATTAGGATTTAGTATAGGTTTTTATTTAATAACTGCTATTTTGATATATATATTGCAATATATTGTGAAGTTGAACATACCAATAATCGGAAAGTATATATCTGATATTGTTGAGATTGTACAAGCTAAAAATCAAAATTGATATTAATAATATTTTAGGAGAATTCTCCGAACTTCTTATAAAAGAAGATTCAGAGAATTTAACTATGGTATAAAAATAAATAAAAAGGTGGGAGAAAGTTTATGAATTTAGCAAACAAATTAACTATTTTTAGGATGATTCTGGTGCCTGTTATGGTGGTATTTGCATACATACCTATTGGTGGGGATGTGTATACTGTACCAGTTGCAATGCTTATTATGGATTTGATTTTTATAATAGCTTCAATAACTGATAAGTTAGATGGATACATAGCAAGATCTAGAAATCAGGTAACTACATTTGGAAAGTTTTTAGATCCTTTAGCAGATAAAATATTGGTTTTGACTGCAATGATATTACTAGTAGAAAGAGGATTGCTTCCAGCTTGGATTCCAGTTATTGTATTAGCTAGAGAATTTATTGTATCAGGTTTTAGACTTGTAGCTGTTGAGAAAGGTGGAGTCGTAATTGCAGCTTCAGTATGGGGAAAATTAAAAACTGTAACTCAAATGATTGCTCTTATTTTTGCTTTTATTGATGTCGGTGGTTTCTTTAATTTTATTTCAGGAAACTTATCAGGAGTTCATTTGGTTATAAATATTATTACTTCTGTAATGATGTCTATTTCTGTTGTTGCAACAATTTTCTCAGGTTGGGATTATGTTTGGAAGGGCAGAAGCTTATTTAAATAATAGAAAAGTTCTTCGAGTTTCCTATTTTTTAAATATAACAATGTATAGAAATTTGCTTTGCAAATTTCGCACACGAACAAAGAAGCGGACTAAAAAATTATAATAAGTGCAAATGTTATAAATAATTCGCTTTTGTGCTAGAAGAAAATGTTTAAGAATTATTGATTGGAGTGTTACATAAGATGACTAAAAAACAAGCAGAAAAAAGGATTAAAGAATTAAGAGAAATTACAGCATATCATGCTAAAAGATATTATGATGATGATGATCCAGAGATTAGTGATTTTGAATATGATATGTTAATGTTGGAACTTCGTAATTTGGAAAATAAATATCCAGATTTGATTGATTCAAGTTCATTAACGCAACATGTTGGAGGAACTGTTAAAGAAGGTTTTGAAAAGGTAACTCATGAAGTGCCTCTTCAAAGTTTATTAGATATTTTTAATTTTGATGATTTAAAAGATTTTGATGATAGAGTTAGAAAAGTTGCAGAAGAAAAAAATATTCCTTTAAAATATGTTGTAGAAACAAAAATTGATGGTTTATCTGTTAGTCTTGAATACAAAAATGGAATCTTTGTAAGAGGAGCAACTAGAGGTAATGGACTAGTTGGAGAAGATATTACTGAAAATTTAAAAACAATTCCTCATATTCCTAAAAAATTAAAGGAAGATGTTGATATTATTGTACGTGGTGAGGTATTTATTTCTAAAGCAGGATTTGATAAGATGAATGAAGAAAGAGAAATACTAGAACAGCCATTGTTTGCAAATGCTAGAAATGCTGCGGCTGGCTCATTAAGACAATTAGATAGTAAAGAAACTGCAAAAAGGCCATTAGATATATACATTTTTAATGTTCAAAAATCTGATACTATTAAATTTACATCTCATTACGAGTCTTTACTATATATGGAGAAGTTAGGATTTAATGTTAATCCTGTAAAAATTTTCTGCGAGAATTTAGATGAAGCAATTTCCGCAATTAATAAAATTGGTGAGGATAGAGAGAGTTTAACATTTGGTATTGATGGTGCAGTAATTAAGGTTGATGATTTACAATTAAGAGAAATCTTAGGTACAAATTATAAAACTCCAAAGTGGGCTATTGCATACAAATATCCTCCAGAGCAAAAAGAAACACTTTTGAAAGATATTGTGTGTCAAGTTGGTAGAACAGGAGCTATTACTCCAATGGCAATCTTAGAGCCTGTTAAAGTTGCAGGTTCAACAATTTCAAAAACTACTTTGCATAATGAAGATTTTATAAAAGAAAAAGATTTAATGATTGGTGATACAGTTATTATTCAAAAGGCTGGTGATGTTATACCAGAAGTAGTTGAGGTTGTTAAATCCAAAAGAGATGGTACACAAAAAGAGTTTAAGATGCCAACAAAGTGTCCAGTTTGCGGTGCTGATGCTGTTAGAGAAGAAGGAGAAGCAGTTTTAAGATGTATTGGAATTGAATGTCAGGCAAAATTGTTTAGAAGTATATGGCATTTTGCATCTAGAGAAGCGATGAATATAAAAGGCTTAGGATATTCAATTATAGAAGAATTTTTAAACAGAGATTTAATAAAGAATATACCTGATTTATATACATTAACTGTTGAAGATGTTAAAACTTTAAAAAAAGACGGAACAAAATTTGCTCAGAATTTGATAGATGCAATAGAAGAAAGTAAAAATAATGATTTGTATAGATTAATTAATGCGCTTGGAATTAGACATGTTGGTGTTAAAGGTGCTAAGAGTTTGGCTAAAAGATTTAAGAGTATGGATGAATTAATGAATGCTTCTTATGAAGATTTACTTGCTGTTGATGACACAGGAGAGATAACTGCACAAGCGATTTTTGAATTTTTTGAACAAGAACAAACGAAGGATTTAATTCAAAAATTAAAAGATGCAGGTGTTAATATGAATGCATTTGTTGAAGAAGGTGCGGATGATAGATTTGCTGGAATGACATTTGTGCTTACAGGAGCTTTGGAAAAATATACTAGAGATGAGGCTGGTGCAATAGTTGAAAAATTTGGAGGAAAGGTATCTGGTTCTGTTTCTAAAAAAACAAATTATGTTTTAGCAGGAGAAGATGCTGGAAGTAAATTGGATAAGGCAAATAAATTAGGAGTTACAGTTATTTCAGAAAATGAATTTGATGAAATGATTAAATAAAAGTTGATTGGTAGATAAAGAAAATATTATATTTTGGTTTTGAGTAACGCGCAGTTTGAAAGTTTTTTCGCTAACCTTCTAAACGAAGTTTAGTGAGTGGAAAAATATTTTAGCAAGGAACGAAAAAATAAATATAATATTTTCTTAACAAATTGACTTTAACATATGAAAGGAATGAAAAAAGATGGAGAACTATTCTTTTGAACAATTTTGGATGGATTTAAGAGATGGATATCAAATTTATTTTGATTATATGGATGTTAGATATTTGATTTATAAAATGCAAAAAAATTGCTATAAAAAAGAAATGATAACAGAACTAAAAAAATCACCTTTGCAAAAAAATGAAATTATTACTTTGAAAAGAGTTAAGGAATTATTTGAATTCATGAGTAATTTTGAGTATAAGGCATTTTAACTTGACAAAATTACATAATAATTTTAAAATAGATAGGAGTAAGCCGAATAGTCGCTGATGATAACCGTAAGGTTTCATGAGAGGAAAGTCCGGGCTCCATAGAGCAATGGTGCTAGATAACGTCTAGTGAGGGTGACCTTAAGGAAAGTGCAACAGAAAATAACCGCCAAGAAATTGGTAAGGGTGAAAAGGGGAGGTAAGAGCTCACCGGGGAAATAGTGATATTTCCTGTTCGTGTAAACCCCACCTGGAGCAACGCCACACATGAGTAAAAAGGTTAAAGACTGCTCGTCTCTTTTTATGTGTGTAGGGGGCTTGAAATATATAGCAATATATATTCTAGATAAATGGCTATTCAAGACAGAACCCGGCTTATAGACTTACTCTTAGTTAATAGGGATGATTTAGGATTTTAAAAAATCTTAAATCATCCCTATTAACATTAATTGTGTCTTGATTTTTTTAATATTTATATATAAAATAATTTTAGAGTATTTTATTAGAGGTTTATAATATGTTTGATAGATTTAAGAGTGAACGAGGTTTTATTGCGGTATATCTTTTAGTTGTGATGTTGATTTTATTAGCAATTGTTACAGGAAAATATCTGTTAGCTAATAAGCAATTAGAAAGCCAAATGGGAGCTTTAAAAAATATTCAAGATAAATATGAAAGAACAGAAAGTGAAGAACAAAGTAATTTATTAAATGTAATAAATTCTACAACTGATTCTATACTATCAGAAGATGATGATACTGAGTCTGAACCCAATAAGATTAATCCAATTACAATTAAGGATTCAAGTATTCAAATACCAATATATAACCCTGAAGCATTTACATATTTTAGATCAGGAAATACAAAGCCTTATTATATATATCAAGAGGGCGCTATGTATGTTGGGGGATATAATAAGAAATATAAATTAATGTCAGATATAGTAGTTGATTTTGATCAATCAACATTATATTCGGATTCTTTTTTAAGTAGTATTGATTTTAATAATCATGCTATATATACAAATGATGATAACTTTTTTTATGGATATAAAAAATGGCAAAATAAGTGGTGGTATGATCCATCTAAATAATAATTTAAAGTTGCATTTTGAAAAAAGAGTTATGAAACAATAATTTGAGTCGTAAGTCGTATTATGTGCGACTTATATTTTTTTAGAAAGAAGGGAATAAAATGCCGGAAGCACCAGAGATTACAGAAATGAGAAAAAATTGTAATGATAGAAATTATGTTTTGAAAACAGTAAATGAAAATGGAAAGTTATTAGAATTTGCTGCAGATGAATTCCATGATGATAGAGAAATAGTTTTGGATGCAGTTAAAAATAATCCAGAAGCCTTAGAATTTGCAAGTCCAAATTTAAAGAAAGATAGGGAAATAGTATATGATTCTGTTAGCAAACTTGGATGGACATATTGTTATGCAGATGAGTCTTTGAAAGAAGATAAAGAATTATTAATTTCTGGACTTGCAATTTCTGGACAGATTCTTTATTTTGCTTCGAAAAATATGAGAGATGATAAAGAAGTTGTTATGAAAGCGATAGAAAACAAACCTATAATAGTTAAATATGCAAGTAAAAGATTAAGAAGTGACTTAGATATAGGTTTGGAAGTTATGAAGAAGAATAAAAAATGTTTTAAATTTTTAGAGCCTGAGTTACAAGCAAATGAACAAATACAAGAAATAAAAAATGCAGAGTAGGAGGATTTTTTTACAAATGAATAAAGAGATTAATGGAGTAATGATGCAATATTTTGAATGGTATATGAATTGCAACAAAAATCTTTGGAATACAGTAAAAAAGAAGGGTGAAAAATTATCTAAATTAGGAATTACTTCGTTATGGTTACCACCAGCATATAAGGGAATAGGTGGAGAGAAAGAAGTTGGATATGCAGTGTATGATTTATATGATTTGGGAGAATTTGATCAAAAAGGGAGCATTGCAACAAAATATGGAACAAAAAATGAATATATTGATGCTGTTGTAGAATTGCAACAAAATGGAATTGATGTGTATGGAGATATAGTTTTAAATCATAAGATGGGAGCAGATAAATTACAAACAATTAAAGCTGTAAAGTGTAATTGGGATGATCATACAAAAGAAGAAGGAGAAGAGCAAACTGTTGAAGTATGGACCAAATTTATATTTCCAGGTAGAAATCATAAATACTCTGATTTTGAATGGAATTGGACGCATTTCGATGGTATTGATTATGATTATAGAACAAAACAAGTTGCTTTATATAAATTGAAAAACAAAACTTGGCAAATGGATGTTGATAAAGAACATGGAAATTATGATTATTTAATGGGGGCAGATATTGATTTTGCTAATCAAGAAGTTATTGATGAATGTATGAAATGGGGAAAATGGTATTTAGACACAACTGGAGTTAATGGATTTAGATTTGATGCTGTTAAGCATATTGAGTCGTCTTTTATAAGAGATTTTATAAGAGAGATGAGAAAATATTCTAATAAAAATTTATTTTCAGTTGGAGAATACTGGAATAGTAATATAGATGAATTAAAGAAATATATTGAAAAAACAGAAGGTGAGCTTAGTTTATTTGATGTACCACTTCATTACAATTTTTATCATGCATCACATTCGGATGGAAATTATGACATGTCTAAAATACTAGATGGAACATTGCTTAAGGAGAATTGGGGAAAAGCGGTTACTTTTGTAGATAATCATGATACGCAACCGGGACAAGCTTTGGAATCATGGATACCAGCATGGTTTAAAGAAATTGCTTATTCAATAATTTTATTTAACAGAAATGGATATCCTTGTATTTTTTATGGCGATTATTATGGAATACAACATGATAACATTCTTCCAATGGAGAATTTAAAAACAATGATGTTGTTGAGAAAAGAAAGGGCTTACGGGGAGCAAGTAAATTATTTTGATGATCCGGATATAGTCGGATTTACAAGACTTGGGGATGATGATCACTATAAGTCTGGGATGGCAGTTATTATTTCTGATAGATGTGAAGGAAGAAAAAGAATGTATGTTGGAAAGAATTTTGCAGGTGAAAAGTTTGAAGACGCATTAGGACATAGAGAAGATGAAATAGTAATTGATGAAGAAGGATTTGGAAATTTTGTTGTCAATGGTGGACAAGTATCAGTCTATATTAAAATATAGAACAAAAGTGGATATTTTTAATATTTGTGCATATTGTAATATATAAAAAATCATATTAAATTTTTCTAATTATCTTTTTAAAAGGTATAAGAAAATTTAATATGATTTTTTTATCCTTATGGATAGAAGGAAAGTTAAATATTTTGTGGATTTATATCATAAATAATTTTGAAGTCTGAAAATTCATCTAATTTATTTTCGTCTAAGCAAAGTAGATAGTCGTTAAGTTGCTTTTTAGTTTTACAAGCGGCAATAATTGCTGGGTTCAAATTAGTTTTAAATGTTAAAGAAATTGCTTTTTTTAGTGCTTCAAATGTTGTAGAAGCTTCGCGATCTCTATATAATGCATATGTTTCTCTAAATCTTGCAAAATTTTGGTTTGCCATGAAGTAATTTAATGGACGAATGAATTCTTTTTCAATAACGTTTTTGTAAGAAAAATAAGACGTAGGATATTGAGCCATGAATTCATTTAATTCTGCCTTCTTATATGGTAAATATACTTTATTTTCTTTTTCAGATATTATTAAGACTTTATTTTCTGTTGAAGTTAAAATGTCAGAGTATGATGTTTCAATAGTACCATCAGTAGCATTAGGATAAATTAAGTTTAATGATTCATCAAGATCATTTCCTAGTTCCATTCCAAAAGTAGTAAGCAAAAGTTTTGTGGAATGATAATAGGTAAATGTGTTTATAGTTGTATTATTTTGTACGAAAATTTTACCTAAATCATCTAATAATTCAATGTAGTGATTTATACTTTTGTTTATATCAGATACGATGTTTTGAGTTTGATTATCATCAGCAGAAAATGCTAATGATAATAGTTTGGCGCTAAGAGATGATAAAGTCGATTTTAAATCTTTTAGAATATCAGTATTTTTTTCAAGCAAAGAATAAATATTTTTTACCTCAACAAAATATTCTTTATTGGTATTTGAAAAATCTTTGGATGTAAGTGTTGCTAAGAATAAGGAATATTTTTCTTCTTTAGCTTGGTTTTTTTCTAAAAGAGTTTCAATTTTTAATAATTCTTGGTTTAAATTTTTAAAAAAGTTTAAATTTTCATTTGAAAAAAATTCTTTTAAATCATTTGTATTCTCTGTATTCATTTGTAATCTCCAATTAAATAAATTTACACATAAAATTATATCAAATAATTATTTGTATATGATAAATGTAACAAAAAAAAGAAATAAAAGAGATAAAAGATAAGAAAAAGTAAATAAAATGTAATATTATGCAAGAATTTATATGATATACTGTATACATCTAAATATAGAGGAGGATTAAAATGAAAAGTGGTACAAAAGTTCTTATTGTTGCGTTAATAGTTATGATGTTAGCGCTAGCAATAGCATATGCTTCTTTTAGTGGAGTATTAAAAGTTTCTGGAAAGGCAGATGCATCAGGAAAATTTGAAGTTGTTTTTACAAATGGTTTAGTCTCAACAGCAGATCATGGAACTGCTAAAATAGATGCTACAGATGGTACAAAAATGACGGCAAATATTAAATTAGGATATCCTGGAGATGGTTGTTATGTTACAGCAACTGTTAAAAATAATGGAACCGTTCCAGCAAAATTAACAGGATTTAATTTATATAATAAAGGAACAACAACATCATTTTCAAACAATGATATTGAAGTTTTGATTCCAAACTTAGATACATCAGGAAGCAAAGTATTAGAAAGTGGAGAATCTACGACTATTTCATTTACTGTTAAGTGGAAAAAAGATTCAACTGCAAAATCAGCTACAGCTGAATTTGATATAGAATTAGATTATGAACAAGCTACAGAAGAATTTACAGGAACAGCATCAAATGTAAATACAAAAAACTAATGATTAAGGTGAAATAAAATAATGTTACAAAAGTCAAGAAATATTACAATCTTGATGCTTGCAATATTAGCAACATATTCCATTATAGCGAATTACAGTTTAGTAGGTTACGGATTCAGGTATTACTTTATTGTTAATCCGCTATTTTGGATTATTTTTATAGTAGCGATTTTTATATGTACGTCTAAGAAAAATGAAGGTGTAAAATTAAAGGAAAATATTTTTACTTATTCTTTAATTGCAGCACTTGTAAATATTGGTGTGTATATTTTCTCAGAAGTATTTATTGAAATAGGTAAAAATCCATATTCAATGTCATTAAAAGGAATTTTGATGAATGCATATATATTTTTTTTGCCGATAGTTGCTAAAGAGTATACAAGATTTAGAGTAATTAACAATGTATATGAAAAAGATAAAAAATATATTGCTGTGGTTGCGACAATAATTTATGCAATTTCTGATATTAGTATGAATGATTTAGCGGATAGCAGTAATGTTATGAAATTTATTTTTGCAGATATAATTCCTATAATTTCAACTAATGTTATATGTACATATATTGCAATGAATCAGTTTTATAAACCTGCAATATGTTATAGAGTTATTACTTTTTCATATTGGATTTTAGCACCGATTTTACCTAAAGTTCCATGGATTATGAAGTCAGTTATAGACACAATAATTCCTGTTATTTTGTTTATATATATTCGTTATTTAAAAAATAAAAATGATGTTCAAAAAAAGAAAAAAACGATTGAAAGTACAGATCCTAAGAGTATTATTCTTCTTGTTGTCGTTGTAGTTTTAATATTATGGTTTGATATGGGATTATTTCCTATTAGACCATCGGCGATTGCAACAGGAAGTATGGAAAAAACTTTGATGGTTGGTGATGTCGCAATTTTAAAGAAATGTACAGCTGAGGAATTGGAAGTTGGAGATATTGTACAATATCAAAAAGAAAATTTTACGGTTATACATAGGGTTATTTCAAAATATACGGAAAAAGGTAAAATTTATTTTATTACAAAAGGTGATAATAATAAAGATGCTGATTTTGAACCGGTTGAGGAATCACAAATTATTGCAAAAGAAATATTTTCTATTAGATATTTAGGATTGCCAGCAGTATTTTTAAATAATTTAAATAAGATATCTGTGCCAGATACATCAAGTATTGAAAAAGGAATGTAATTACGAAAGAGGAGAGATAATGAAAGAGAATAAAAATAAAAAAGTTAAAATAAGAAAATCACTTAGATATGCTTATATTATAGTTCTTTTAGCTATTATAGTAACTTCATTATTTGTTTTATACCAATCTTTTAATCTTGTTGATAAGAAAAATTTTGTGAAAACTAATATATATGAATATAATAACAAATATTTATATTCTTATGATATTGATATGATTGATAATGATTATATTGCCAAGGAAAATGTTCCTGACGAAAATATTTATGTGACAGAATTGATGAATAAAGCTAATATAAATATGAGTTATGTTTATACTGCCAATAAATCTGAGAATATAACTTATAGTTATAAAATAGTTGGAAATTTAGAGGCTACATATTCAAAAGATGGTGACGAGCAAAAGGTTTGGAAACAGACAGATGTTATTTTATTGCCTGAAGAAAAAAATATTTCATCAGACAAAATTGAAATTAATGAAAATTTCGAAGTTGATCTAAAAGATAAAATAAAAAAAGTAAGAGATTTCCAAGAGAATTTTGGAATGCAGGTTCAAACAAAATATATTATTCAAATGGAAATTGTTACAAGAACGATGGTTGATAATCAAGAAGTTATGAATATATATACACCTGATATTGTTTTTGATATTACATCAAAAACAACAAAGATAAGTTCTACAACAGGGGATACAGCTAAACCTCAAATTGTTACAAAGATGATACCTGAAAATGATGCATATGGACAAACAAGAACTGGAGTTGCGACTTGTACATTTGTGCTTGCAACAGTTTTATTAATAGTTGTATTTGTGAAAACTACAAATGGTAATGTCGTTAGAAATCAATATAAAGTAGAATTAAATAAGATTTTAAAAGGTTGCAATGAAAAGATAGTAGAAGTTAGTTCAAAGATTGATACAAATGGACAAGGAATAGTTGATGTTGTTGAATTTGAAGAAATTATAAAAATTTCTGAAGAATTGTTTAAACCAATTTTGTATTGGAACAATGAAGATGAGGAAGAAAGTTGGTTTTGTGTATTAGGTAATAATATGGTTTATAGATACATATTAAAAAGATAAAATTTAGAAATGGATTTTTAGGTATGGGGAAAAAGTATAGTTTAAAAAGAAAACATACAATGAGTACTTTAGCGATAATTCTTATTGTTCTAGCTTTTTTAGTAGTTATAAATGTTGGATATTCGCTTTGGAGCTCAAAATTGAATATTTCTGGAACAGTTACATTGGATTTTGATCCACCTTTAATTGAGGTAAGTGTTGTTCCAATTGGGGATAATAGATATGTAAATATATCTGGTTTAACTAATGATTCTGGTATAGCATTATTTGATTTAGTTTCAGAAGAATATAAGGAAAATGAATTAGTTACTACTTTGCGTGTTCATAAAAATTCTTTATCAGATTGGATTTCTTCTGATTTGATGGTTAATTTTTCACTTAAGAATATATCAAAAAACGGATACATATATACAGATGGAAAGGTTTCTCAACTTGAAGTTTCTAATCAAGGAGAGGCTTTGAAGAATGTAAATGCAAGTATTGTTCCTACTACTGTTTCTGCTAATCAGAGTTCGATTTTTAATTTTTCTGCTAGTGTGAATAGGTCAGAAGTAAAGGGTTCTGCTTATTATAAATATGCTATAACGTATAAAGTTGATGGTGTTGAGAGATATTTCTTTTATACTATAAAGATTTTAGAATAATAATTGATTGGATTAAAATATTATATTTAATTTTAGTTCCTTGCTGAAAAGATTTTACCGCCTACTAAACTTCGTTTAGAAGGCTGGGTAAAAACTTTCAAACTGCGCGTCACTAAAAATTAAATATAATATTTTTTTGTCTGCAATTAGTTACTGCAAAAGAAAAATAGATGAAATGTTTTTGTAACATTTTTGAAATGCAAATAATATAATAAAAATTAAAATATCTCTTGACAGTTGAATAATCATTCAACTATAATAATAGTGTAAACAGTTGAATACTCATTCAACTAACAGGAGGTATTATGGAAGAGCAGGAATGCGAAGTATTGCATGAGGAAGTCGTGCAAACAGTAAAAAAACAAATGCTTGAAGAAGATATATTATTTGATGTTTCTGATTTTTTTAAAATGTTAGGAGATAGTACTAGAGCCAAAATAATGTGGGCATTAGATAAACATGATATGTGTGTTTGCGATTTAGCCGCATTACTAGGAATGACAAAATCAGCTATATCACACCAACTAAAAACTTTAAGAGATGCAAATTTAGTAAAATTTAAAAAAGATGGAAAGTTGGTTATTTATTCTTTAGATGATGACCATGTTAAGGATATTTTTGAAAAAGCACTTGAACACGTTTTAGAAGGAAAAGAAAATTTATAATTATCATAATATAAAAAAGAGGAGGATTTAAAAATGAAAAAAGTATATTCAATTGAAGGTATTGACTGTGCAAATTGTGCAGCTAAAATCGAGGATAAAATAAATAGAATGAAAAATATAGAAGAGGCAAATCTTAATTTCATGATGGGAAAATTATCAATAGAATTTAAATTATCAACAGATGAAGAAGTTGAAGAAATAATGGAAGAGGTAAGAAAGCTTGTTAAGAAATTAGAACCAGATGCTGTTATTTATTAATTAAAATACTGGGGGATAAAATTGATATGAAAAAGAGTTTTATATTTAGAATTATTACATGTTTAATTCTTGGAATAGGTGGCTTTGCTGTTGAACATGTGGCAATAAATTATAATAATGAAATTTCAATTGCGTTATACATTTTGGCATATTGTGTTATTGGAATAGATATTGTTTTCAAAGCAATTAGAAATATATTTCATGGAGAAATTTTTGATGAAAATTTCTTAATGGTTGTTGCAACACTTGGTGCACTTGCAACTGGTGAATATCCTGAGGCAATTGCTGTTATGTTTTTGTATCAAATTGGAGAAGAATTCCAAGATATTGCTGTTGGAAAATCAAGAAATGCAATTAAAGAATTAATGCAAATAAAACCAGAATATGCAAATGTTTTAAGAAATGGAGAGACAGTACAAGTAAAACCTGAAGAAGTAGAAATAGGTGAAACAATTATTATAAAACCAGGTGAGAAAGTTCCTTTAGATGGCAGAGTAAAAAAAGGAACATCTATGTTAGATACAAAAACAATTACAGGAGAGTCTGTTCCAAAGAAAATTGTTGAACAAGAATTAATCTATAGTGGAAGTATAAATCTAAATGCTGTTTTAGAAGTTAAAGTTACTAAAAAGTTCGAAGATTCAACTGTAGCTAAAATTTTGGAATTGGTTGAAGAGGCTACATCTAAGAAAGCAAAGACAGAAAAATTTATAACAAAATTTGCAAGATATTATACACCTACTGTATGTTTATTTGCATTAGCTTTAGCTCTTGTACCAACATTAGTATTTAAACAAGAACTTATGACATGGGTGTATAGAGCATTAATCTTTTTAGTTATATCTTGCCCATGTGCACTTGTAATATCTGTTCCTCTAGGATTTTTTGGAGGTATAGGTGGAGCTTCTAAAAAAGGTATTTTAATAAAAGGAAGTAATTACCTAGAAGCATTGTCAAAAGCTAAGTATGCAATGTTTGATAAAACTGGAACAATAACAAAAGGCGTTTTTGAAATTCAAAAAATAAATCCAGTTGATATTTCTGAAGAAGAACTTATTAGAGTTGCTGCTCATGGAGAGAAATTTTCTAATCATCCAATTGCTTTGTCAATAAAGAAAAGATATAAAGGAAAATATGATGAGAGTAAAGTAGAAAATTTGGAAGAAATATCAGGAAAAGGTATAAAAGCTAGAATATTCTTCCAAGATACATTAATAGGAAATGCTAAATTACTTCAAGAGAATAAAGTTAAATTTAAACCTGTTGATGAAGCTGGAACTGTTATATATGTTGCAATTGAAGGACAATATAAAGGATATATTTTAATTGCTGATAAAGTTAAAGATGATTCGAAAAAAGCAATTGAAGATTTGAAAAAAGAAAAAATAAAGAAAACATATATATTAACAGGTGATGAAAAAAGAATTGCTGATAAAATTGCACAAGAAGTTGGCGTTGATGAATGTAAATCTGAATTATTACCTGATCAAAAACTTGAAAATCTAGAAACTATTCTAAAATCAAAAGGTGAAAAAGAGAAAGTTATTTTTGTTGGCGATGGTGTTAATGATAGTCCTTGCTTAGCTAGAGCTGACATAGGTATAGCTATGGGAGGAATTGGCGCAGATGCAGCAATTGAGGCTGCAGATGTAGTTATAATGACAGATGAACTTACAAAAATCGCTCAAGCAATTAAAATTTCTAAAAAGACAATGAAAATTGTTAAACAAAATATAGTATTTGCACTTTCTGTTAAAATAATAATTTTAGCACTTGGAGCACTTGGATTTGCAAATATGTGGCTTGCAGTTTTTGCTGATGTAGGCGTTTCTATGATAGCAATACTTAATTCAATGAAAACCCTAAAGGGGTAATAAAATTTTGCCTTCGCGTAGCAGAATTTTTTGCAATAATATAAAGCATAAATATTTTGAATTTATTGTAAAAATATTTATGCTTTTTTATATGCTCAAAGGTTGATATTTTAATATAGATTTGATATAAATATATAATGTCAAAGGAGGTAAGAAATATGCCAATTTTAGTAACAGGTGGAACTGGATATATAGGGAGTCATACAGTAATTGAATTATTAAAAAATGGAGAGAAAGTCGTAGTAGTTGATAATTTATCAAATAGTAAAATTGAAATGTGTGATAAAATAAAAAAATTATCTGGAAAGGATTTTAAATTTTATGAAGTTGATTTATTAGATAGAGAAAACTTAGAAAAAGTTTTTAAAGAAAATGATATAAAAGAAGTTATACACTTTGCAGCTTTAAAGGCGGTTGGTGAATCTTGTGCTAAACCAATAGAATATTATCATAATAATATTACTGGTACACTTATATTAGTTGATTTGATGAGAAAATATGGATGCAAGAAAATTGTATTTAGTTCATCAGCAACAGTTTATGGAGATCCAGAGACTGTACCAATTAAAGAGGATTTTCCATTATCAACAACAAATCCTTATGGAACAACAAAATTAATGATAGAAAGAATTCTTGAAGATATTTATAAAGCAGACAATGAGTGGTCAGTTATTTTATTAAGATATTTCAATCCAATTGGAGCACATGAAAGTGGGGAAATAGGTGAAGATCCTAATGGAATACCAAATAATTTGATGCCATATATTAATTATGTTGCATGTGGTAAATTGGATCATTTAAATGTTTTTGGAAATGATTATGACACACCAGATGGAACAGGAGTTAGAGATTATATTCATGTTGTTGATTTAGCACTTGGACATATTAAAGCTATTGAAAAAGCTAGAGATTTCCATGGTGTTGAAACATATAATTTAGGAACAGGAAAAGGATATTCTGTACTTGATATTGTAAAAGCTTTTGAAGATGCAAATGGAATTAAAATAAAATATGAAATAACAGAACGTAGACCAGGAGATGTTGCAGAATGTTATGCAGATCCAACAAAAGCAAAAGAAGAATTAGGCTGGGAAGCAACACGTGATTTAGAGCAAATGTGTAAAGATTCATGGAGATATACAGAAAATAAGATAAACGAGAAGTAGAGTAATGAAGAAGTATTGTAAGAAAAGAATTTTATTTGCACTTTTAGTAATAGTATGGATGGTAACAATTTTTTGCTTTTCAAATGAAAACGGAGAGACATCACAAGGGACAAGCGATATTATTACAAATGCTATAATAAATATTAATGAAGGGTTAGAAAAAAATCGAGAAATAATTAGTTTCTGTGTTAGAAAATTAGCTCATTTTTCAATATATTTTGTTGGCGGAATTTTATTATTTGAATTTTATAATACATTTGAAGTAGCTGATAAGAGAGTATTTGGAATGAGTGCATTAACAGGAATAAGTTATGCATGTTTTGATGAATTTCACCAATTATTTATATCTGGAAGATCGGGACAATTTAGGGATGTATGTATTGATTCAACTGGTATAATAGTTGCATTAATTATAATGATAGTAATAGCTAATAAATGCAAAAAGATAAAAAAAATACATCTAAAAAAGAAAGGGAATAAAAAATGATTGATGTGGTTGTGGCAGTTTTTAGAGACAATGAAGATAGAGTATTGATAGTACAAAGAAATTTTAAAAAGCATCATGGAGGTTTTTGGGAGTTCCCTGGGGGAAAAGTTGCAGAAAAAGAAACACGTAAACAGGCAATTGTAAGAATTATAAAGGACGAGCTAAAACTTGACATAAAAGCTGATAGAATTTTTTGTCAGATTCCATTTTTTTATCCTGATGAAAAAGAAGTTAATTTAATTGGAATTGAATGTAATATATTAGATGGTGAAGTTAAATTATCAAATTATGAAGATGCTCAATGGGTTAAGATTGATGAATTAAGAAAATGGAAGTTGATATTGCCAGATTGCCGGTATTTCGGCAGTATTGAGAAACGGACTGGAAAATGAAGACAGAAAACCTAAATATGTTAGATTCTCTAAAGGAAAGTTTGAAGATGTTCCAAGTTTTTTAACAACAAATGAGGTCATAATGTATTAAAAACATATTATATTTTGAAAAAGTTATTATAAAGGGGAGTTATTGTTGGAAAGAAAAAAAGTTTTAGAATGCCGTGACTTACATAAAAAGTTTGGCAAAAAAGAAATTTTAAAAGGAATTTCATTAGAGGCAAGCGAAGGTGATATCTTAGGTTTTATAGGTCCTAACGGTGCTGGAAAAACTACTACTATAAAACTTATTTTAGGATTGCAAAGTATAACAAGTGGAAATGTAATGATTAATGGATATGATGTTCAAAAGGATTTTACTAATGCAATTAAAAGGGTCGGTACTATTGTTGAAAATCCAGATTTGTACATGTATATGTCAGGCTATGATAATTTGAAAATGATTTCAAATTTATATAGTGGAGTAACAAAAGAGCGAATTGACGAGGTTATTAAGCTTGTTGGCTTGGAAAATAGAATTAAAGATAAAGTTTCAAAATATTCATTGGGAATGAGACAAAGATTAGGAATTGCACAAGCAATTTTACATAGACCTAATTTGCTTGTTTTAGATGAGCCTACTAATGGACTAGATCCGGAGGGAATAAAACAGATTAAAGATTTGATTGTAAAACTTGCAAAAGAAGAAAATATGGCAGTTTTAATTTCAAGTCATAATTTATTGGAACTTGAAAGTTTTTGTACGAAGGTTACTATAATAAAAAATGGCGAAATAGTTGAAACATCAACGATTGAAGAAGCTAAGAAAGTTAATAAAGAGAGTATTTATCATTTTGTTGTTGATAAGGTTATTGAAGTTTCAAATGTTCTTGAAAACGAAGTTGAAAGAATTGATGATGAAAATATTCAAGTATACGCTAAAAAAGAAGAAATACCTGAAATTATCGAAAAATTAGTTACCTCAGGTGTAAAAATATATTCAGTGTATCCAGAAGAAATGAGCTTGGAAGATGCATTCTTAAAAAAGACAGGGGGTAATGTAATTGATTGATTTAATTAGAAATGAATTGAAAAAAATAACTAAGAAAAAAGTTATATATATAATGTTTTTGGTTACATTATCTTTTATGATTTTAATAAATATTGTTGGAAAGAAATTTCAAAGCACATCATATGTTATATATGATGATGAATCTATGAATTATTATAAAGAACAGTTAACTCCTGAATTAGAAGCTTCTGACCCAGATTATTATGCAGATTGCAAATCTATGTATGATTCATATGAGTTAGCCAAAAAATATGATGAAGATAGTTGGCAAAGACAGGTTATTAGCCAGAGAATACAACCAACACTTAAAAAGATATATCTAGAAAAAAGTGGTGAGGACTATGAAATAGCTAAAGCGGAATATGATAAGTTGATTAAAGCTTTGGAAAATAATGATTGGAGAAGCTTTGTACAATATGATTTAGATAAGACTAATTTACAGATTGAATTAATGTCAGAAGAAAAAAATAATAACCAATTAGAAAGTTTAAAAGATATTAAACAAACTTTAGAATGGAGATTAGAAAAGAATATACCTTATGATAATTCTGACTTAAATACATATTTACAATGTTGGCTTAGTGCAAGAGATAGCATTCGCCAATATAAAGACAATAAAAACCCTTCACAAACAGAGAAAGTTTATCATCAACAAGATGTAGCAACAGAAGCAATTTCTAGATATGCAATAGAAAATGGAATTGATGGAACTATTTCAAATCAAGGTAATTCTAATTTAAAATATGGATTAGCAAATAGTGCTAAATCAGAACTATTTGATGCATTTTCAGGATATTCTTTGTTTATAATTATTTTAATTATAATAGTAGCAGGAACAATAGTGAGTGAAGAATTTAACAAAGGAACAATTAAATTATTATTGGTAAGACCATATTCTAGAGTTAAAATTTTACTTTCAAAATATATAACATGTTTAATTGTTTTAATATGTTCAATTATTTTTGTAGCTTTGATGCAGACTGTTGTTGGAGGAATTGTTTATGGATTCGATAGTTATAGAAATCCAACAGTTATGTATAATTATACAACAAATTCTCTTAATGTTGTTAGTATGACAGGTGCACTAGCAACTATGGCAGTAGCTATTTTACCAAAATTAATATTATTAATGACATTAGCATTTACTTTAAGCACAGTGATTACAAGTTCACCAGTTGCAATTGCCATTCCATTATTAGGATCAATGGTAGAATCAATAATAAATCAATTAGCTATAATGTATGAGAAAGCTAATTTCTTAAAATACTTTGTGACTCCAAACTGGGATTTTTCACAATATCTTTATGGAGCACTTCCACAAATGAAAGGCATAACGGTAGGATTTTCAGTATGTATATGTTTAGTATATTTCATTGTAATGATGGCTTTGAGCATATGGAATTTTAAGAAAAAGAATATAAAAAATATTTAAAGAATAGGAGAGAAGAATGAAAAAACTTGAGAAATTTTCTGCAAATGAACAAAATCTAAAATGGAAAAATATGATTCAAAGAGAAATACCTTTGTATCATAGAAATAATGATGTTCGTTCTGAATTTGAACGTGACTATACAAGAGTTGTACATAGTACAGCATATAGAAGATTGAAGCATAAAACTCAAGTATTTTTCTCTCCTGAAAATGATCATATTTGTACACGTAGTGAGCATGTTACTCATGTGGAATCTATTAGTTATACAATTGCAAATTATTTAGGACTTAATACAGAATTGACAAAAGCAATAGCAACAGCACACGATATTGGACATAGTCCATTTGGGCACCAAGGTGAGAAAATATTAAGTAAAATATCTCAAAGAGATATAGGTGAAAAATTTTGGCACGAACGCCATGGAATGATAATGGTTGATAAAATTGAATTACTTGAAAATCCAAATAAAGAGAAATGTAATTTAGATTTAACATATGCTGTTAGAGACGGAATAATTTCTCATTGTGGTGAAATTGATGAGAATATGTTAAGACCAAGAGACGAGTTCATTAATTTATATGATTATACTTATCCAAATGAATATGCTCCATATACTTGGGAAGGATGCGTTGTTAAAATATCTGATAAAATTTCTTATTTGGGAAGAGATATTATTGATGCAGTAACACTCGGAATTTTGGATAAAAATAATCAAGAGATTGAAAGTAATACTGTTATTATAAATGATTTAATATATGATTTATGTGAAAATTCTAATTTCGAAAAGGGATTATGCTTTTCAGATGAAATGTTTAAGAAGCTTAATGCTCTTAAAAAATTTAATTATGAAAATATTTACCTTTCAGATAGAACAGTAGTATGTAATCAATATTTTGAGTTGATTATTAATACGATTTATAATTTGTTAAAAGAGTCTTTTAGAAATAGGAAGAAGGCTGTGGACGTTTGCCATGAGTTGGTTGAGGATTTTGAAGATTGGCTATCCAATTATTGGAATAAACGAAGAGATGAAAAAAATAAAAATAGTATAATTTTTGATATTGATGATGAAAAAGAATTTTGTAGGGCAATTATTTATTACATTGCAGGTATGACGGATAATTATGCTATTGATACATATAATAAAATAATAAGGTTTTAAGAATAATACCAATAGAAAAATTCATATTAAATTTTTGAATCACCGCGCAGGGACCAAACGAACGAATTGACCATGGGGACGTCCTTTTTGACACACAGAAATTATTGCAATAAAAAACAATATATTTCATTTTTTAGTGACGCGCAGTTTGAAAGTTTTTCCCTAACCTACTAAACGAAGTTTAGTGGGTGGGAAAATATTTTAGTAAGGAACAAAAAATGAAATATATTGTTTTTATATAAAGTTTCAGGTAGTTGTCAAAAAGGACGTCCCCATGACAACTTACATAATTTCTGGATTGTCTTCGATTATTTTGTCGATGATGTTTTGGTTCGTTTTAAATGGAATCGCGTAACCTTTTAACGAAACGGCTTTGTCAAATAGGGAAGGTGAGTCTTCATTTACATAGATTTTTGCTTTTCCTTTGCCATTTTTTGCTTCTTGAATAAGATTTGATACTGGTGAGTTACCGTCAAAGGCCATTACGACTGAGTTTCTTCTTTCAAAGATTTCATAATTAAAGCTTTTGTAAATTCCCATTTCATCGCTTTCAATTGAAATGCTAATGCCATCGATATTTTCTTGTAAAATGTTGTCTGAATCTGTTTGTGAAATCATTTTTGGAACAATAGCGTTTATTTCAAAGTGTTTGTTCATGTCTTTATTTAATTTAACAATTTCTTTTTCATATCCTTGCATTTTATGTCCAATTACGAAGTATGCTTTGTTGGAATCAACTTTTGATAAAAGTTGTTTTAAAAGTTCTTTACCTTCAGGAGTAACCTCAGTGTATCTACCTTTTTTATTAAAACTACCGCCAGCAATGATGATTGGAACTTTGTCTGTTGGTAATTGTTTTATTTTTTGACTTAGAACTTCTTGTGTTGCAAGGTTTGTATTTATTCTCATTTCTGTTTTATTTTGTTTACCTTTAATATGATTTTCTTTTTCAAGTTCAGATAATGCTTCTGTGATATTTCTTCCATTTAAGAATTTTTTAAAGTCTTTTGATTTTTTTTCAAAATATTTATTACTTATGTCAATAACTTCATCTTCAACTTTTCTCATTTTTGCAAAATCATTATTATTAAGATGAAGTAGGTTTTGAAGAGCTAATTGTTCATCAATTGTATCAATACCGTAGAATCCGCATCCATCAGTACCTTGAACGCATTTTATACCAGCATCTAAATATTTTTTAACTGGATGTAAGTTAAGATTGCTTAAATTGTTCAATCTTACATTTGAACTGATTTGAAATTCAAGAATTATATTGTCTTTTTTTAGTTTTCTTAATAATTTTTTACCTTCTGGGGAAGATAGATCTTCAGTATATAATCCATGACCTAATCTAACTTTTGGCATTGGCTGACCTTGATTTAGAGATTCTTCAATACATTTAATCGATTTTGAAACATTGTCTCTTAAACTGTCATTTTCACCTGCGTGAATTTTAATTGTAAAATCAGGATCAACTTCGTAAACGTAATCTACAAGTTCTTTAATAGCTGGTTTTAAATCAGTAACATCATTAATTTCTTCTCCAATGAAATCACTACCAACTACATATGGACTTTTAGCAACAGTTTTTAATACATCTAAATTAGAACGTAGGTAATTTCCAGAAATAATTTGATCTTGAATTATTGTAAGTGGGATACGTCTTAAAGCAACTAAAAATCGTATTTTCACTCCGGTTTCTTTTTCTATGTAAGGTAAGATATAGTGCAATTCTTCAACTAATTTTATCGCTGGACCGTTTGCTTTTGCTAAATCGGTATCAGATATTTCAGTATAATAGATATTTTGTTTTTTATACTCTCTAGCAATCCATAAAATTTTATCTTGGCGAAGTGTAATATTTTTTAATGCTGGGTTTTCTAAATCCTTCATCATTTGAATATATATTTTTTTGATGTCAGGTTCAGGAATTTTTTGAATTTTGCTTGGATCAATTTTTATTTTTATATCACATTCAATTCCTTTGCAGAAAACATATCTATAAATATATAATTTTTCTAGGTTAGTGAAAACGGCTTGGCCGTCTTTTAAAATTGATAAACTAATTCTGATTTTTGATATATTGTATTTAGCATTTTCTAAATTATTAAAAATAAAATCAGCAAAATTTATGAAGGTATTATCATCAATTTTCCTTGTTAATTTTTTTCCTTCTAAACCTGAATTTTTAAATTGTTCTGCAACAATTGCTCTTTGTTTTTCAATTTCTTTTTCTTGTTTTTTACTCATTTTTAAATTTAATTTTTTAATATAATATAATGGATATTTTATTTGACGTTTTAGTCCTAAGGCAATTAAGACATCAGCAGATAGGATTGCATTCATATGAGTATGCAAATCCGTTTTAAATTTATTCTTTTTTAATATATATGATTTTACAATTGTTTTTTCAATTGGTAAGTTATAATTTTTCGTTTGAGACATTAGTGTTTTTACTATTGCAGGAATTTTTGCTTTAATATCAACATTTCCATTATCGTAAATTGTTGCAACTTTTATACCGCCTAATCTTAAGAAATAAACAATTTCGTTATCTGCATTTATACATGCAGATAGGGTACCTTTAATTATTTTTAAACCTGCCTTATTACGAGAGATTTCTTTATTGCACAATTTTGCAAGATTTGTTATTAAATTACCTGTTTTATGATTAGGGGTTTCAATAATGTAAGTTAATTCATCTTCATTTTTTCTGTAAATACTAATACAAATATCTTTTTCTTTGTCTAGAAAGAATTGATTTAATAAAACTTTTTTCATATATTTCTCCCTTAAAAAAATTGATATAAAAAAATATTGCTCAAAAAATACACATAGTAAATTTAGGGCAACAAATCTATTAATTCGTTAAGCAATTAACCTATGTAGGCTAGAGTTAGATTTGCTTAAGAAAATTTTTAAGTGAAATATATTGTATCATAATATTAAGCATTTTTCAATATTATGTATACTATTTTTTGAAAAATATTGATATTATGCATAGATGGTGATATAATATATAAGATTTTTTATAACAAAGCGCAGATTTCTTTTTAATAAGAGAAAGGATGGAGGAATATGAAGAAAAATCGGAGCTTTTGGAATGATGAAATCGTAAAGGACATTATAAGAATTGTTGCAATTCAGTCAGATGAATATAGCTATCATGGTATCGAAAGATGTCAGAAAGCTGTAAAGAAACTTGCAGAAAAGATGGGATTTAAAACTTCAAGACATGGCGATAATGAAGTACTTGTTATTGAACCTAAAGGATTTGTAGCTCCTGCAAAGCTGGGAATTCTGGTCCATTTAGACACTGTACCATTTGTGAGAAAAGATTGGATGTATAATCCGCTTGGCGAAGTAGCAAATGATAGAATTTATGGCCGTGGGGTACTTGATGATAAAGCTGGAATTATTTTGGCTTTGTATACTTTTAAGTATTTGGAAGATAAAATCGAACCATCATGGCAGATTATTGTCGGTTCTGCAGAAGAGACTGATTGGAGTGACATTCACGAATTCTTAAGAGAAAAACCTGTATTACCTAAATTTTTAATTACTATTGACGGTGATGGGGTTCAGAACGGTTGCAGAGGTTATATGAATTTGGATATGAAATTTTGTAAGAAAAAGAATACCAACTTCATAACCAAGTTATATGTACCGGATGGAATTAGTAATGTTGTTCCAAATTGCGCGATTGCCAAAGTAGCTGGAGAGAAGATTACGGTTGCCGGAGTAGCTAAACATTCATCAGAAGCTATTGAAGGCGAGGGAGCATTGAAAGAAAATGCTTTACTGAAACTTACGAATGAAATTTCAAAAAATAAGTTTTACAGAGATGAAATTCCGAACTTTTTCGATTTTATGGAAATGTTTCAGAAGGAAAAATGTGCAGAGCTTTTAGGCTTTGCAGATGGGTCAAGCGCGAGCCCAACGAAATGCAAACTGGAAGGAAGAACTATCACATTACGTGTGAATGTCCGGTTAGGCATGGAAACAAAAGAAAATGAACTGATAAATAATGTAATGAAAATTGGTGAAAAGTATGACTCGTTTGTTGCTATTGATGACTTGGTTTATCCAGCATATGTTTCTGCAGATTCGCAAGAGATACGGATGCTGTGTGATGCATATGAAAAGGTTAAGGGAAGAAGGCCAAATCCTTCAATTGCACAAGGAATCGGCTATAATGCTGCATTTCCCAATACTGTTATTTTTGGACCACGATTTGATGCAATGGATGATGAGGATGATTTATGTCATGCTGTTGACGAAAGCAGAAACATTCAGGATTTGAAGGATTTTATGAATATGCTTCAACTTTTTGTTGGAGAGTATCTTAAAAATCCAGAAGAATAACCAAAGAAACTGTTTGTAGTAAGTAATAATTAACTGTAAATATGCTTTTTTAGGAGGGACAACTATGAATATGGAATTTTGGGTTAGTGTATGTGGAATGGTAGTAGCTTTTTGTATAGTAATGGGGTTATCATTACTTATACCTTTGATTGGAGTAAAGAAGAATCTTTTTTTCCAGAAGATATTAAGTATGATACCGATTATGAGGAGTAATAAAGTTACTAGAAACAGCGGGCAGTACATGAAAACGACCGGAACGTCTGTAGAAGAGAAAAAGTTGCACAATGTTAAAAGAAAATGGAGTACCAAAAGAGGACATTAGTTCATAAGTGGGGCTCTCACAGCAATGTGAGGGCCCTTTTCTGCGTTTTTTGAAAAAAATATGAAATTAGCAGGTGAATACCTGATTTTCTTATTATATTATAATTTCAAAAGAAATATAAAATTTTTGTTACAAATATTTAAAAATTTTTTTGTTATATGTATAATTATTTTCAGAGATTGAGGTGAACAAAAGATGATTCGTTTATTTGATATAAAAAGGAAAGTGAAACAGTTGAAAAATAGCGATAAGGAGCTATTTGATGATTATAAAGAAATATCTGCAAAGAATAAAAATGATTTATTAAAATCATATGAAACTGATGAAAATGGACTAAGTACAAAACAAGCTGATGAGAGATTAGAAAAGAATGGTCAGAATGTTGTTGTAAAAAGAGAGAAGAAAAGTGCATTTAGTTTTTTTGTAAAATCTTTTAATGATAAATTTATATATATTTTAATATTACTTGCAGTGATAGATTTTTTGCTTGCTGATAAATTAGGTGCTTTTATAATTTTAGGAATAGCTTTCGTAAGTGCAATGATAAAATTTGTTCAGGAATATTCTACATATAGATTTAATCAAAGATTAGAACAAAATATTTTTAATACAACTACTGTTTTGAGAAATAAAAAAGCAAAAGAAATAAGAATTGAAAATGTTGTAGTTGGAGATATTATAGAGCTTAATGCTGGTTCAATTATTCCAGCAGATGTAATGTTAATAGAAAGTAAGGATTTGTTTTTAAACCAGTCAGTTTTTACAGGAGAGAGTGTTTTAGTTGAAAAGACTATAGTTACTAATGATGCTAAAGAAATTTTTGGAATAAATAATATTTGTCTAATGGGTTCAAGTGTTGTTAGTGGAAGCGGAAAAGCAGTTGTTATAGAAACAGGATTTAATACTTATTTAGGCAGAATGAGTAAGAATTTGAATACTAAAAAAGAGAAGACAAATTTTGAAAAAGGAATGGATGGAATTACTAAATTACTAATAAAATATATGGTAGTTGTTTCAGTTTTTGTTTTTATAATTTATGCGTTTATAAGACGTGATTATGTTGAAGCTTTGCTTTTTGCGTTGTCAGTAGCAGTTGGAATAACACCAAGTATGTTGCCTATGATTGTTAATGTTAATTTAACGAAAGGGACAAAAACACTTGCTAAGAAGAAAACGCTTGTTAAAAATAGTGAGTCTATACAAAATCTTGGTGCAATAGATATTTTATGTACAGATAAAACGGGAACTCTTACAAAAAATAAAATTACCTTGCAGAAGTATATTAATGTTATGGGTGAAGAGGATTTAGGTATATTAAAATATGCGTTTGTAAATAGTTATTATGGAACCGGAATAAAAAATCTTGTTGATAGAGCTGTTATTACATATGGAAATCAGCATAAAATAAAAGATGTTTTGAAAGAATATACAAAAATTGATGAGATACCTTTTGATTACACACGAAAGAGGATGAGCGTTGTTGTAGAGTATGAGAAAGAACATATAATGATTACAAAAGGTGCTATTGAAGAAATTCTTAAGTGTTGTAAGAATGTAAAGTATAAAGATGAAATATTGAATTTGGATGAAAAATTATCTAAGCAAATAATTGTTAATGCGAATAATTTGTCAAATGTTGGAATGCAAGTAATTGCACTTGCAGAAAAAAAAGAATACCCAGGAGCGGATGTATTTAGTAGTAAAGATGAAGCGGATATGACATTTGTAGGATATGTTGCATTTTTGGATCCGCCTAAAAAAGGTGTAAAACAAACAATTACAAATTTAAAGAAAATGGGTGTAAAAACAAAAATCTTAACTGGTGATAATGCGTATGCAACAAAGAATATTTGTAGCATTGTCGGTTTGCGTTCAGATAATATTATAATAGGAAGTCAATTAGATGAGATGTCTGATGATGAATTAAAGAAAAAGATTGAAGAGGTAGATGTTTTTGCAAGGTTAAATCCTATGCAGAAGGAAAGAGTTGTAAGACTATATAAAGAAAATGGACATGTTGTAGGTTATATGGGAGATGGAGTAAATGATGCTCCTTCACTGCATACAGCTGATGTGGGAATATGTGTTGATTCAGCAACTGCAATTGCAAAAGAGGCGAGTGATATTATTTTGCTTGAGAAAAGTTTACAAGTTATATTTGACGGAGTAATGGAAGGTAGAAAGGTTTATGGTAACATTATTAAATACATGAAAATGGCTTTAAGCTCAGATTTTGGAGATGTTTTCAGTATTGTTATTGCAAGTATTTTTTTACCATTCTTACCGCTTTTGCCTATCCAAATGTTGATACAAGATTTCCTATATGATATTTCACAAGTTGCAATTCCATATGATGATGTTGACAAAGAATTTTTAGAAAAGCCTAAAAAGTGGGATACAAGCGGATTAGGTAGATTTATGAAAGTTATGGGAATAACAAGCTCTGTAATAGATGTTTTAGCATTTTTAGGATTTTGGTTTGTTTTTGGATATAATAGTGTTGAAAAACAAAATTGGTTCCAAACAGCTTGGTTTGTTGAATGTTTAATAAGTGAAACATTAATAATTCACTATATTAGAACTTCAAAGATTCCTTTTATTGAATCAAAGCCAAATAAATTTCTATTTGCATCAACAATGCTTACAATTTTGGGAACAATAGTTACTCCAATTTTATTGCATAGTGTAACTTCATTCAACTTTGTAATATTACCTTTGAAATACTATTTATTTGTGATTTTATTAATAGCTATTTATACAGTATTAGTTCAGATTGTTAAGAAATTTTATATTAAGAAAAATGGTGAATGGTTATAAAATTTATTACGAGGAGTTGATAGAATGGATACTAGTAAAAGAATTGACAACACTGTAAAAATTATTGGTGATATTTTAGAAAAATATAAGGATAAGGAAGAACTAAAAGAAGCATATGAAAGAATTGAAAGACTCAAGAGAAAGAGGAATGTAGAGTAGGGAGGAAAAATGGCGAATAATAATCAATTAATTGAAAAGCCAAAATTGAATTTTTTTCAACGAATTAGAAAAGCAATGTTGATGTTTAATATAGATGCAATGAAATATAGGAAAGCACCTGATTATTTAAGATATGATGACGATGTAATAGAAGCATTGGTTACAAAAAGACCAATTGATTTTGCTGAGGTAGGATTTTCTAAGAAAGTTGAGACTGTTGAGAAGATTCCTGGATTATTTGAGAAGCTGGCGGAAGACCAAAAGGTTGCAATTGTTGAACAAAAAGAAGAATTTGCAAGTAGAATGCAGGAGTTTGAATTAGAAAATTTAATTTTTGGCAAAGGACAAGATAAATATATAAAATATATTCCGGTAAATTTGCAGGTTAATTATTTAACTAAAGGACTTACATATATTAATAATGATTGGGCAAGATCCAAAACTGAACAAATAAAAATAGATCCTACAGAGTTTCAATACAAATTATCAAATTTTTCTGAAAATGCACTTGAAGAGGCTTTTACAATAATGATTGAACAAGCTCAAAAAGGTCCAGGAAAGAATTGGAAAGAAAAAAGAGAAAATGTGCCATTATTAGAAATGTCTACAAAACAAATATCAAAATTTTCTCCAGAGCTACAGGTGAAATTAGCTAATATGGATGGAGAATTCGTAAAATATATGTCTGATGAAGCTAAGGATAAATTTGTAGGGGATAATCCAATGCTTATTGGAAAGATGGAAAGAAGTTATATTGCAGATAGAGTTCGTAAAAATCCTGAGTTTTTTGATTTATTAACGTCAAAACAAAAGTATGATTTATTGGATATATTAGACGACGAAACTAAATCAAAATTTCCAGTTCAAGATAAAATATCTTATTGTAAAAATGGAGTTTTGAAACATGAGAATAAAATTTCGGATTCAGAGGCTATAAAAGAATGGATATTAAATTCTGATCGTTTTCCTGGAAATATGGCTGCTATTCCAAGTGTTATTAAAGATAGAAATACTTTACTGGAAGTTGCAAAATTTCAACCAACAGTGCTATGTATAGATGTTACTAATGCAGATATCAGGTGGGAACAGGTACTTAAAATGTATTCATCACTTACTAATTCGCAAGCCATTAGGGATGCATGCGATAGCAATGATCCTTCAAATTCATTGCAAATAAATATGGATATGGTTCATTTAAAAGCAAGAAACATTCCAAAGGTTGTATTAAATGAAAGGGTTATGAAATCAGTTCCAGACACTCAAATCGCAGATTTTATTAGAGAACCTAATATGGATAGATTGGTTGATATAATTGCTAGAACATATGGTGAGCAAACTAGAGAAATATTCAAAGATAGACCAGAACTAACAATGGATGAAATACCAACACTTGATATTTTTGATGAAAAAGTTGTAGAGAAATTTGGAATAGGAACTGTACATAATGCACTTTCTTATAATTCAGCTCAGGCTTTGGTAATAGGTGATTTGGTAAGAAACCCCCAAAAAATGCGTGAATATGAAACTTTTTCAAAAGTTATTGGAGATAAATTTGAAAATAATGTGATTGGCACTGAATATAAAATGATGTCATATTTTAAATTTCAAGATTTGATGAAGGATATAAAACCAGAAGATATAACACCAGAAAGACAAGAAAAAATGCAGATGGCAGTAAATGATTTTATGATGACAAATGGAACAAATGAGACAACACTTATAAATTTGAGAAATCTTGATGAATTAGATAATTATGTTCAATCTAGAAATAAGATATATGATGAATATGTAGAAAAAGTTTCTGTAGCTGATGATATTAAGGAAGCAATATCTAGAAAGTTTTTTGGAATGCCATATGTAGGAGAATATGATGATACATACAATAAAAAAACACTTTCATTAAAAGGAATGTCACGTTATTACAATTTGGAAACATTTACGAGTGATAAAAGAACCCAAAATAGTGGCATATTTACAAATGATGAATTGGATCAATTAGAACTTGCTTCTATTATAGACAAAATCGACGATCAAGAGGTATTAAAAGAAATATATAGTTCATTAAGTTCAAGAGAAGATGTTATTAGACCACATGAATTTACAAAAATAAGAGAAAAGGTTCCAAGACAATATTCTAAAGAATTGGTTGATACACTTTTAACAGTTGAAAAAGCTAAAGAAATGATTGAAAAAGGTGAAAGTGGAATTTCATATTCTAAAGATCAAGATGGAATTGAAACAATTCGTTTAAGTGGAGCTGATTTTAGATTATTAGTTCATTCTACTGGATTGAATAATTCTAATTTGAGTATTGGTAAATATGCTGATGCAGCAAAGGTGTGGAATGAGTTTGAAAAAGGCTGTAGTACAATATCTGCATGTTATATTGAACCTGATGTGATGAGTTTATGTGCTGATAATCCAGGAGGATTTAATTTTGGATTTGCTAATGTTCCAGAAAAACAAGTAATTGGAATGGCACCTAGAGATGCAAGTGTTGAGCATACAACTAGAGCTATTGATCCTAAATTTACAGGTAATGCTGTTGAATATAATTATCCAGAAGAATTGCTTAGAAAAACAGCAGCTCAAATAACTGGAATTGAAGAAAAAGATGTTATGCATGAATACAATGAAGTAACCATGTATAGACGTGAGATGGAAGCGGATAAGATTGAAAATGGAAGTAAAGGCGGAAAAATTATGCCAGATTATCTTGTTGTTTATGGAGAAGTAACGGATCAACAAAGAATGATGGCTAAAAACTTTATGAGAGATGGTAAACCACTTCCAATTATTCAAATTGATACAAAAGCATACGAGAATGATATGATAAGTAGGGCTATGCATAGAGAAAATCATAGACAAGATAGGGAAAAAGGAAATATAGTATCAGATGTTAATAAAATGAAATCAGATGGTTATGAAAGATAAATTTTTAAAGATATAAATGTTTATGAGCTATAGGTTTTCTAGATATGAATATTTGTGAGAGATAATTTTTTTAGATATAAATATTATGAGAGATATTTTTTTAGATATAAAATGAAATAGGGAAGAAGTCTTAATTATATAGACTTCTTCCTTATAACTTTTAGTAGTACTTAAGAACATCTTCAATAACATATGAAACCGGAAGCACATCATCGTTACTTGTTTCTATGTCAAAAGATGTTGAAACGTTATTTTCGTTTTTAAATACAGATATTGTTACTGTTCCAACTTTTGTCATTTTTTATCTTCCCCCTTCGCGTAACGACGATTATAGTACATTAAAAACAAATAATTTGTCGAAACTTGTAAGAAGATTAAAATTTTTTAAATTTTTTTTGAAATTTTTTGTTGGAAATTATTGTTTTATGATATTATTCCTAAAGAAAAATAATTGTGTGCTTTAGTTGGAATTTTTAAAATAAATTATGAAGAGATTGAAATATCATTTGATGTAAGCAATTTTAATGAAAATATTTAAAAAAGCTTGTGGAATAGTGTCGAAATTGGTATAATACTGGTGAAAAAGTGAACAGAAGTTAAAAAGAAGAAAATGTAATTATATTAATGTGGAAAGTATAAAAAAATGAATATAAAATGTAATTACAGAAAGGAAGGAGCAAATTAAATGAAGAAATTTATAGTTAAAAAAAGAGCAAGAAAAGAATACGAACAAATTACTTGCAGAATAGAAGTTGATTTATTAGAAGAGGTTAAAAATGTGGTTTTGGAGAATGATTTAGATTCTATAAATTCTTTTATAAATCAATGTTTAAGATATGCTATAAATAATATTCAATTTGATGAGAATTCTAATATTATTGAAAACGTTGATGAAATTGAGTTGGACTAATTTGATGAAGAGGAGGAAAGTTTAATCTTATAAAAGGTTGAAGTGCTTTTTTGAGCTATAAAATATCTTTGTATTATGACGAAACGACTTTAGATAAAAAATATTAAAATACGCAAAAGAGCTCGTTTTTTTTAGCTTTTTTGCGTATTTACTTTTAGAGTAGAATATTATATAATAGCTTTGGTTTTTGCCAAAGAGATTATAATTGAAATAGGGGTTAGAATTATGAAGAACTATAAAGATACAATTGAAAAACTTGAGAGATATGGTCAAAACCATATTGTAAAAATTATGGAGAAAATGACAGAAGAAGAGAAAGATAGACTTTCTGAGCAAGTTAAGAATTTAGATTTAGATAGCATAGAACATTTGTATAATGAATTAACTAAAAAAGAGGTTAATGTTGGAAAAGAGATTGAGCCTATTTCTGCATTAAAGAAAAATAAATTATCTTTAGAAGAATTGGAAGAGATGAATGATTTAGGAAAGAATGTTATAGTTTCTAATCAATTTGCTGTTGCTACTATGTCTGGCGGTCAAGGAACAAGACTTGGATATAGCAAGCCAAAGGGAACTTTTAAAATTGATGTTGAGCCTGAGCCTAAGTATTTATTTGAAATCGTTTGCGATACTTTGAAAAGAGCAAATAAGAAGTATGATGTTGTTATTCCTTGGTATATCATGACTAGTGTTGATAACAATGATGATATTGTTGAATTTTTTGAAGAGCATAATTATTTCGATTATCCAAAGGATAGTGTAATGTTCTTTAAACAAGGTCAAATGCCATTAATTGATGAGAATGGTAAAGTACTTATGGGAGAGAATAAACTTATTAAAGAAGCTTCTGATGGTAATGGTGGTATCTTTAAATCAATGAGTGTTCATGGATGTTTAGCTGATATGGAGAAACGTGGTGTTAAATGGTTATTCATTGGAAGTATTGATAATGTTTTATTGAAAATGGTCGATCCTACTTTGATTGGGCTTGCTGAAGATAGAGGAGTTTTAATTGCAACTAAGTCTGTTTTGAAAAATGGACCTCATGAGAGAGTTGGTGTAATTTGCAAAAAAGGTGGAAAGGTTGGAGTTATTGAGTATTCTGAACTTTCAAAAGAGCTAGCCGAAGCTGTTGATGAGGATGGAGATTTAACTTATGGTGAATCTCATATTATGTGTAATTTATTTAATATAGAAATTTTAAAAAAATTGGCTACTGTTACATTGCCATATCATAAGGCTCACAAAAAGAATAGTTACTTAAATGAAGATGGCGAATTGGTTGTTCCAACTGAACCAAATAGTTTTAAGTTTGAAACTTTCATTTTTGATTCTTTCAACTATGTAAATGATATTGCTATTTTAAGAGGAACTAGAGAGGTGGATTTTGCACCTGTAAAGAATAAGGATGGAGTTGATAGCCCAGAAACTGCAAGGATTTTATATAATAATTATTGGGCTAATAATGAAGAATAAAAAGGAATTTAGATGGAAAAGAATAATGAATTAATAGTTAGACCAAAAGATAAAAAATTAAAAAACATATTAAAGAAAATTAATTTAAAAAAATTGTTTTTCTTACTTATATTCTTTTTTGTATGTTATATTATTTCTGAGTTATTGAATGGAAATAGTATAGAGTTTAAACGTATATTTGATTTTTCGATTAAATGGGAAGATAAGGCGGATTATGTTGAATCTGTAGTACAAAGATTTTTTAAGTGTCCAAAGTTTATAGCTAATTATTGCTTGTTTATTTGTTTATATTTTATTTTGTATGGACTTACAAATAGAACTAAAATTTCATGTTTAACGATTTTGATTTTTGATTTTCTGTTTGGAGTAATTAATTATACTGTTCGTAGTTTCAGAGGTGTTTCTATTACTTTGTCGGATATATATTCTATTAGAACAGCTCTTAATGTTGTTGATGGGTTGAAGTTATCTATTAATGGTAATTTTGTTACTGCGGTTTGTTTGTTTATATTGTTCATGTTTATTAGTGTAAAGGTAATACATGTTAAGGATAAGTATGAGAGAAGACCAACGTTTGCAAAAAATATTACTATTGTTTTAGGTGTTATTGGCTTAGTTACGATTTGTGCACCGGATTATTTTACGAATGATGTTCAACTTTGGAATATTAATAATGCTTATGCTGATTCTGGTGCTGGTTTGACATTGATTAGAATGGTGAAGGAATTTAATGTTAGTAAGCCGAAGAAATATAGTGTTGATGAAACTAAGAAGATTTTAGCTAAATATGAAGATGATGTTGATTCTGTTGAGGACACTTCTGATTTGCCTAATGTTTTGGTTATTATGAATGAGTCTTTTGCGGATTTAACGATGTCTTATAATTTGGATTTATCAGATGATCCGCTTGAGTTTTATCATGAACTTATAACAAGGGATAATGTGGTTAGCGGAGTTATGCATTCTTCACAATTTGGTGGAGGAACGGCAAATGTAGAGTATGAGTGTATAACTCAGAATGTAACGGCATTTTTACCTTCTGGTTCAATGCCATATCAACAATATATTTCTGGCAATGTTAAGCAGTCTATGGTTGCTTATATGAACAGACTTGGTTATACAACTTATGGTATTCATTCTTGGGAGAAGTCTGGGTATAGTAGAGAGAAAATTTACAAGTTGTTAGGCTTTGATTATGCTTGGTTTAAGGAGAATTTAGGTAATTTACAATTTGGTCGTAGCGGATATTCTTCTGACCAGTCAACGTATGAGGTTTATTATGATATTATGAATAATAAACCTGATGATGAAAAAAATTTTTCATTTATTGTTACAATGCAAAATCACTTGCCTTACAATGATGTTGATCCAAATGGAATTCAATTTTTAGATGGAGATAATGATATTATAAGTTATTTACAGTCAGAATATTTAGCTGATATGGCTTTGAAGAATTTGATTGACTATTTAAGCGAGTACAAAGAGGATGTTATTGTTTTGTTTTTTGGAGATCATCAACCTAATTTAAATCAAAAGGATTTATATTCACTTACTGGTAATTATGCTGAAGATAGTGCATCACAAGTTGTTCCGTTTTTTATATGGGCAAATTTTGATATTAATAAAAAAGATAATATAGAAACTAGTGCTAATTATTTAGAGAGCTTGTTACTTGAAACTGCTGGAATGCCTAAAGATTCTTATACAAAGTATGTTGAGAGTGTAAGGGAAGAGATACCTGTTATAACGAATCATTATTATATGAATAATGATGGAGATTCATATGAGGTTAGTGATAGTAGTTCACCTTATTTTGATAAATTACAGGAGTATTGGAGAGTTATATATTATAATATGTTTGATAATAAATAGAAGATTTTTGCTTAATATGAATTTTTATAGTTCATTTTAAGTAAAATCTCTTTTTTAGTTTACAGTTGACATAAAAAATGGTATAATTTAAACGTACCTTGAAAATTTAATAAATCCAATTTCTATTAAAAAAGGAGGCAATTACTATGACGTTACCTATTTCAAATTATAAGGAGCGGATTGTTGAGGCTGTAGCTACTCATTCGTTTACCATAATTTGTGCAGAGACTGGTGCTGGAAAATCAACACAGGTTCCACAGTATTTAACATCTATTGCTGAGCAGGTTATTGTTACTGAACCGCGTGTTATGGCTGCTAAAACTTTAGCAAGACGTGTTGCTGAGGAGATGGGCACTGATGTCGGTGAAAGAGTTGGTTATCGTACTGCATATGACAGTTCTTGCTCAGAAAGAAGCAAAATTGTTTATTGTACTGATGGCTTTCAGCTGATTAGAACGATTTTTAATCCTGACAGCGAGGCTGAAAACATCTTGATTATTGACGAAGTTCATGAATGGAACTTAAATATTGAAACTTTAATTGCGTGGGTTAAATACATGCAGGGAAAGTGGAATACTAAGGTTGTAATCATGAGTGCAACTCTGGATGTTATTAAGCTTATGGGATTTTTAGGCGAAGATTTAGCTACCATAAGTGTCCCAGGAACATTGTATGATGTTGAAGTTGAGGAACGACCAAGTGAAGATTTGATTTATACTATTATCGAGAACATCGAGTGCAACAAGAATGTGTTGGTTTTTGTTCCAGGCAAACGGGAAATCCATAATGTTATGGACGAACTGAGCAAGACAAATGCTGTTGTTTTACCGTTACATGGTGAAATGGACTGGGATGAGCAGAGTAAGTGCTTGGAGTCATATTCTTGTCCAAAGGTTGTTGTTGCGACAAATGTTGCGCAGACTTCTCTTACCATTCCGGATATTGATGTTGTTGTTGATACTGCTACAGCGAGAGTGTCTGTTGCGAAGGATGGAATTCAGGGGTTATTTTTGGAAGAGATAAGTCTTGCAGACATTATCCAGAGAAAGGGTAGAGCTGGAAGAACTAAGGATGGTAAATACATTCTGTGTAGTGATTATCCTATAAAGTTCAGAAAGAAAAACTCAACTCCTGAAATTCAGAGAAGCATTTTGGACCGGGTTGTTTTGCAGATGGCAGAGATCGGGATTGATGCAGAGGAGATTAAATTCTTCCATCAGCCAGATGTCAGTGCAATACAGAATGCCAAGAAGGAGCTGAATGCAATCGGTGCACTGGATGGCAATGATGTTACAGAGCTTGGTCACAAAATTGTTAAAATGCCTGTTTCTGTTCAGTTGGCTAGAATGATAGTTGAGGCGGAGAAACATGGCGTTACTGAGCAGGTTATTACGATTGCGGCAATTATTGAGATGGGTGGACTTCTTGAAAGAGGTGCAAATTATCTTAACTTTACTGCAGAATGTAATAGTGACCTGTTGGTTGAGTACGATGTTTGGAACGCGATAAATAAACGTGGTTATATTGATTTTAGAGAGTTAGGAATCAAAAAGAAAAACTACTTTAAAATCAAGGAGCACATTAAGAAGCTTAAAGAAACATTGTATGGTGTTGTTGATATCACTTGTAATGATGACCGAGATGCTATCTTGGCTTCATGTTTGCATGGATTAGTTTCAAATATCTATGTGAGAGATGGAGACATGTTTTATGGAGCAGATGGAACATCAATGCGACTGGATAATAAGAGTTGTATTGCTTATGATTATCCTAAAATTGTTATTGGTATTCCAAAGAAAATTGAGTATAAAGGTATGTATGGGATTAAGCAGGTTATGAATTTGCTTACTTGTGCTACAAAGCTCGATGTTCCTACGTTGTGTAAGCTTGCTCCAAATCAGGTTATTGAAGAACAGAGTTATCGCTACAGTAAGCGAATGGATGCTGTTGAAATCACGGTTAAGAAATTCTTTGCTGGCATTTTGTTGGATGTGGAGACATTTTTCGATTGTAATCATCCAGATTTAGAAAGACTGAAGGAAGAATATGAGATTCAGTTTGCAAATCAGGAGAAGAAAAAAGAGAAAGAGATTCTGCAGAATGTTATTGTGATTGATGGTAAACAGTTTGATGTTCATCACAACATCTTTGATAGAAGAGCGACCGTTTATCTGGATATGGAAACGTTGTATACAACGGAAGAAAAGGAGATTTTTCTTGATTCTGGAGAGAAGGTATATTTTGCAGCTCCTTTATCAATGGGGCGAGTTGATACCAATATTGTTGCTCTTAGAAATGCGGTTGAGATGAGACGAATTGCTCAGTTGCGTGAAAAACTGAAAAACAAATGTGAGTATATCAAAATATCTTCTCTTAAGGATGTTATGAAGAATGCTGATACGCTGGGCATGGTTGAACTTACCACTGATAATGGTGGTTTTGGTAACACACCGATTTATGTATATGTGGATTTAGCCCTTAAGAAGAACAACGTTGCATTGAAGATTGTTGATGACAAGGATATGGCGGATTCTGATACGCTTGAGAGTCTCCAGCATTTGTTCTTGAAGGAGATGAAGAAGAAGTATAGTGAGAATAGGTTCAGTCATGAATCTAGTAAGAAAAAGAAAAAGCTTACTGAGGCTGAACTGGAGTTGAAAAGGGATTTTGATTCTCTGGTTAGAGAAGTGCTTTCTTCACTTTCTATTGAAAATCTGAGGGAGACCTTAGATTTCTTGGAAGAGTATTATTCTGAGCTGATGTCGAAGTAGAAGAAAGGGTGTACAAGAAAAAAGCTACCCAATAATATGGGTAGCTTTTTTGTACAGTTAAAGTTATTTATAATAAAATATAATATTTGGTTTTTGAGTGACGCGCAGTTTGAAAGTTTTTCCCTAACCTTCTAAACGAAGTTTAGGGGGTGGGAAAATGTTTTAGCAAGGAACGAAAAAATAAATATTATATTTTATTATGTTGCATTAGTTATTAAAAATATTATTCATGTTATATAAGCCGTTTTCTTGTACAACCAGATATTCTGCGGCACGAAGAGCACCGTCTGCAAAAACTCCACGTGATTGAGCATTGTGTGTTATTTCAAAGCTTTCTGTTTCTGAAAAGAACATTACAGTATGCTTACCAACAACATTGCCACCTCTTATTGAGTGAATACCAATCTCTTTTGGATTTCTTTTTTCTCTTTTGTCATGTCTGTTATATTCATAGTACATTTCGTTTCCAAGAGCATCATTAATAGTGTTTGCAAGTGTTAGAGCTGTTCCAGATGGAGCATCAACTTTTCTATTATGATGTGTTTCAACAATTTCAATATCTGAATTTTTAAGATATTTTGCAACTTCTGCAACAATATGATTCATTAAGCTTACTTCAAATGACATGTTTGATGACAGAAATATTGGAAATTCTTTTGAATATTCTTTAATTCTTTCTAAGTCTTCATCTGTAAATCCTGTTGTTGCTATTACAATTGGTATTTTTTTAGCTTGTGCATATTTTAAAATATTAAATGTGGCAATTGGAATAGAGAAGTCAATAATTATATCAGGCTCTTCTGATATTTTAGATGTGTCTGTGTATACTGGAAAGTTGTTATCTCCAGTATCTAATCTGTCAACACCACATACAGTTTGAAAATTGTCGTTTCTTTCAATTGCTTTTGTTACTTCTTGTCCCATTTTACCGTTACAACCGTTTATTAGTACTTTTATCATTTTTACCTCCAATTTGGTAGAGTGGACTTATGTTAGAAGCCCACTTTATAATAATTCAAATTTTTTTAATTCTTTTTCTAGTTTTTCTTTTCCTTTTTCAGACATTTCAATAAGTGGAAGCCTTGGTATTCCTGCGTTATAGCCTAGCATGTTTAATGCAGCTTTTACTGGAATAGGGTTTACTTCTGAGAATAATGCTTTTATTAGATATATAGCATCTAATTGCATATCTTGTGCTTCTATAATTTTTCCGTTTAAATAATTTATTACCATTTCATGTGTGTATTTTGGAGCAACATTTGATAGAACTGAAATTACGCCTAATCCACCAAGTGAAAGGATTGGAATGATTTGATCATCATTTCCAGAGTATACATGTAAGTTTTCTCTGCACAATGCTTTGATTTCAGCAATTTGTGAAAGATTTCCACTTGCTTCTTTTATGGCTACTATGTTTGAGATTTTTGAAAGTTCAAAACATGTTTCAGGTGTGATGTTTACGCCTGTTCTGCTAGGAACACTGTAAAGAATAATAGGTAATTTTGTTGAATTTGCAATTGCAGTATAATGTGCAATTAATCCTGCTTGTGTTGTTTTGTTGTAGTATGGTGTAACTATTAGAGCACCATCAACGCCAGCTGTTTCAGCCCATTTTGTAAAGTCAATTACTGATTGTGTGCAGTTTCCACCAGTTCCTGCAATTATTGGAACACGATGATTAGCTGTTTTAACTGCAAATTCTATTGTTTGTTTTCTTTCTTCAAGAGTCATTGTAGAACTTTCACCTGTTGTTCCACAAACGATAAGTGCGTCAACACCTTCTGAGATTTGAAATTCAATTAATTTTTTGAATTCGTCAAAGTTTACACCTTTGTCATCGAATGGTGTGATGATGGCTGTTCCACAGCCTTTAAAAAGTATTTTTTTCATATTAATATCATTCCTTTCTTAAAATTTTATATACATAAAATTTTTGAATGATTTGTATTAAAATAAAAATTATATTAATAATTTTTATGCTAACATTATATTCTAAAAACCTAAAAAAATAAATACAAAATGGTAAAAAAATAAATTGTAAAAATAGGTCGAATGTGGTAGAATAATTTTGCTATTGAAATTTCTAGGGGGATAAATTAATGAAGAGAAAAGATTATATTTCATGGGATGAATATTTTATGGGGATTGCTTTACTTTCATCACAAAGAAGTAAAGATCCAAATACACAAGTTGGGGCTTGTATTGTTAGCGAGGATAACAGAATTTTATCAATTGGCTATAATGGAGCGCCTAGAGGTTTAGATGATGATACTATGCATTGGGATAGAGAGGGTTCTTTTTTGGATACTAAGTATGCATATGTTTGCCATGGAGAACTTAATGCTATTTTAAATTATAGAGGAAATTTGGAAGGTTCAAAGATTTATGTTGCTTTGTTTCCTTGCAATGAATGTGCAAAAGCTATTATACAATCTGGTATAAAAGAGGTTGTATATAAGAGTGATAAATATGCAACAAGTGATAATGTAATTGCATCAAAGAGAATGTTTGATGAGTGTGGTGTAAAATATAGACAATATGAGTCTACAAATAGAAAGATAGAACTAGAAGTATAGTATTAGGAGATTGTAATGTTTAAACAACCAGATTATTTTGAAGAAGGAAAGAGTGAAATAAAAAATAAGCATTTAATTATTTTTTGTACAATGATTGCTTTGATTACAATAGGAATTGTTGTTTTTACTGGAATTTTAGCTTTTAAAGTAATTAAAAGAAGTAATGGAGGTTCTAATTTAGATATGGCTAGTGGTGCTAATACTATTGGAATTGGACAGACTGAGCGTGAACAGGCAAAAGATGAGGAGCAACCTCCTGAAACTCCGGAAGTTCAGAAACAACAATCAAAAGAGAAAACGCCTGAAGAAACGTCTGAAGTTTCTCATAGTCCACAGACTACGTCAAAATTTCCTAAGCATGATATAAATGCTGCTATGGAATCTCAATTGCCACAATACAGTGATGAAATTGCTAAAAAGGTGGTTAATGTTTATTTTGAAAAAACAAAAAAGGTGTACTTAACGTTTGATGATGGACCATCAGCACGTACGCCTGAAATTTTAGATATATTAAAGAAATATAATGTGAAGGCTACGTTTTTTGTGTTAGGTTCTAATGTTGAAGCAAGACCAGAATTAGTTAAAAGAGCATATGACGAAGGGCATTTTATAGCTATACATGGATATACACATAAATATAGCCAAGTATATTCATCACCTCAAGCGGTTTTGGATGAATATAACCAAACTCTTGAAGCCGTAAGAAAAGCGATTGGAGTACCAAATTATAATCCGCACTTATTTAGATTTCCTGGAGGTTCATCAGGTGGACCTTATGATGATGTAAAAAGGCAAGCTATAGAATTGCTAAAACAAAATGGAATTACTCATACAAATTGGAATTGCCTAAGTGGTGATGCTGCAGGAAGTACAACAGTTGAGGCTATGTGGAACGAACTTAATCAAACAGCTGAGGGGGATGACAATTTAGTTGTGCTTATGCATGATGCTGGTGATAAAAAGGTAACTGTTGAGTTTGTTCCTCAGTTAATTGAAAAATATCAAAATGAGGGATATGAATTTTGTAATTATTATGATGTTATGTGTGAATAGGCTTTAAAAAATAATTGAAAAAATTAAAAAATCTAGTTGACAAGAAGAATGATTTTGTGTTATTATAATTCTTGTCAGTGAGATGCGGATGTGGCGGAACTGGCAGACGCGCTAGACTTAGGATCTAGTGGGAGACCGTGGGGGTTCAAGTCCTCTCATCCGCACCAAGACGTGTTTTTATTGAACTCTCTATAATGCTTGATATAACTTAATTTCAAGATTATAAGAATTTGACAACACAAAAATTTTAAACCGTTTCAAAAATGAAGCGGTCTTTTTTTGACCAAAAGTCTTGAAAGAAGGAGGTCTTTGTGGTATTAAAAAGAAATTAAAGAAATAGTAATAATAAATATAAAAACTCAAAAAGTGCTAATAGCTAAAACTATGCTATGTGGCACTTTTTTGTTGCCTTTCTATTAATAAAATTTGGAAGGAGGATACGTAAAAATAGATGAAGAAAGGAAAGTAGCAGAAATTTATATTCGTGTTAGTACAGAAAAACTAAAAACAACAGAAGATGTAAGAAGCTATATTTTATAAACTGAAAAAGATATTGAAGGTGTTACTAATTTAAGTCAAAAATACAGAAATAAGCTACGAAATTGTAAAGATGATAACCTAATAAAGAAATATAAAGAAAAGCGAGATGAGTGCACTACAATTCTAAATAAGTATAGAAAAAATCTGAAAATAGCAAACTATATTTTAGAAGATATCCCAAAAGTAAAAGAAGTTATAAAAATTGAAAGACAAATGAAAAATGGACAAGAAGATATTACTAAAACAAAGAAAAAGGATAGAAATTTAAGCAGATAATATGAAAAGAGGTTGTTATATATACAAGTAACAACTTCTTTTCATTAACTTCTGGAAATAATTGTTTTTATACTGATTTTATGATATAAATAAGTAAAATAGAAATTTGTAAGGAGAAAGTGATGTTAAGAGCATACAGTGTATTTAAAGATTTGGATAAAAAAGCGTGTGAAATATTAACAAATGCAGGAATACAACTGGAATTATCAACTAGCGAAGAAAGACCTAATAAAGAAGAACTATTAAAAGTATTAAATGATTATGATATTTTGATAATAGGTGTTAAAGAAAGATTAACAGAAGATATGCTAAAAGCAATAAGCAATAAGAAGATAATAGCAACTTTATCAATAGGAGTAGATCATATAGATAATAGTTTCTTTGAATCGAATTTAATTAAAGTCATTAATTGTCAAACATCAAATGTAATATCAGTAGCAGAACATATTTTTTCTTTAATATTAAGTTTAAAGAAAAGAATAATAGAGGCTAATGACATTGCTAGGAATGGCGGAACTCAAAAAGACTTATCTACAAGAAGTAATGACATAAGTAATAGTACAATAGGAATAATAGGAGCAGGAAAAATATCACAAGAAGTAATAAAAATAGCGAATGTATTTAATATGAAAATTTATTGTAATACTTTAAATCCAGAAAAACACAAAGATTTGTTAGAACAAGGTGTAGAATTTTTAAGTTTAGATGAGTTATTATCTAATTCAGATATTATAACAGTAAATATTCCACTAAATAAGGAAAACAAAAACTTAATATCAAAAGACAAAATTAGAATAATGAAGAAAACAACAACATTTATAAACACATCAAGAGCAGAAATAGTAGATATGAATGAGTTAATAAGATATGCAAATGAAAATGCTACGTTTAATGTGGGATTAGACATTGATGCAGAAAATTATAAAGAACTATTGAATACAAAAAGAAATAATGTAATAGTAACACCACATATAGCAGGCATAACAAAAGAAGCAATAAAAAGGATGGATGTTGAACTAGCGAATAGTATAAGAGAATATGTAGGAGAGTGCTAATATGATTGATATTAAAGTATTGCCTGCTAATAAGGCACATAAAGAATTTATAATACACGCCAATAGAATTATTAATAATACTAATGAAACAGAACAAACAAAAGGAATAGAATTGAATATAGATAAAGATTATTTTTGTGATAGACCTAAATTTAAATGTTTAATTGCAGAAATAGATAATAAACCAGTAGGTATGATTTTATATTCATATTTTTATTGGGCAAATGATGGAGAAGTATTATGGATTTCACAAATGTTTGTTGAACAAGAATACAGAAAATGTGGTGTATTCTTTAAATTAATAGAAAAACTAAGAGAAGAAAATAGAGATATAAAAATAGTATCATGTGCTACAGGAGATGAAAATAAGAGAATGCAAAAAATATTAAAATACTATGGTGGACATGAGATAAATTTAAAATTTTATTATAAGAAGGTGTAGGTATGAATTTCAAAGATAAGGTGTTTTTAATAACAGGTTCTACTTCTGGAATAGGTCAAGGAATTGCAAAAGCACTATTAGAAGAAGGAGCAAAAGTTGTTATTAATTATGCACATAATGAAGAAAATGCAAAAGAAACAAAAGACTTATTAAAAGAGTATCAAGATAGAACTTTATTTATAAAAGCTGATATATCAAATGAAAAAAATGTTATAGATATGTATAAAAAAATAGAAGAAAAATTTAATAAATTAGACGGATTAGTAAATAATGCTGTTTATGATAAAATTTTTGCAATAGAAGAATTGTCAGTAGAAGAATATAGAAAAGAATTAGATGTAAATGTTATTGCAAGATGGATGTGTATAAAATATGCTATTCCATTATTAAAAAAGTCTAATATGCCTAGAATTATAAATATAGCATCAAGATTAGGAACAAAACCAATGGAAGATTCTGTTGCTTACTGCACAAGTGAAGCAGCAACGATAATGCTTACACAATGTTGTGCATTAGAATTAACAAAAAAATATAATATAAAAACAAATACGGTAAGTCCATCAATGACATTGACACCATTTGCTAAAAAGAGTTATACAGAAGATGAAATAAAACAAACAGCTATGAAAAATCCAAGTATTAGATTGGGAGAAGTTGAAGATACAGTAAATGCAGTATTATTTTTATTAAGTGAAAAAGCAGACTATATAAATGGAGAAAATCTTAATGTTAATGGTGGTATATTGTTAGTGTAAACAAAGAGAATTGGAGGAAAAGTAAATGGAAAATTATTTTATAATACATGGAAGTTTTGGAAGTCCATTTGGAAATTGGTTTAGTTGGTTACAAGATTTTATAACAACAGATGGAAAACAAGTATATGTACCACAATTTCCAATAGGAGTTGGATATCAAAATTATGAAAATTGGAGTAAATTACTTAAATATTATTTAGATTTAGGATTAATTAATGAAAAGACAACAATAATAGCACATAGTATTGCACCAGTATTTGTTAGCAAATTTTTAGTAGAGAATAGAGTCAAGGTAAGAAAACTAATATTTGTATGTGGATTTAATAACTATTTCGGAATAAACGAGGAATATGATACAGTAAATAAGACAATGTATTTTGACAACTTAGTAGATGTGAAATAATATGCAAATGAAATAATATGTTTTTATTCAAACAATGATCCATATGTAAAATATGAAGTAGAAAAGGAATTTGCAGATACTATTGCAACAGAGCAAGTTTTAATACCAAATGCAGGACACATAAATAGCGAGAGTGGATATGATACATTTGAAGATATAGTAAATTATATTTAAAGAGGTAAGAAATGAAGAGAGTAAAATCTAGTGATGCACAAATAATAAAAAATAGTGATACAAGTAAATTATTAGAATATTTAATAGGGTTAAAGGATAAAGACATTGATTTTTGCATAAATACAATTAGTGGTAGATATCCAGAAAAAGGACATTGTACTAATGAAAAATGCAAAGAAATTTGTTATATACTAGAGGGAAATGGAACTCTCAATAAGAAAGGTGAGAGTATCAAATTTGAAAAAGATGATGTAATTCTAATAGAAAAAGAAGAAATTTACTATTGGAATGGAAATTGCAAGATAATTATGATATGCACTCCTGCTTGGTATAAGGAACAATGTAAGTTATTAGATTTATAGAAAAAATTTTAAAGGAGGTAAATAATATGTCAAATGAACTTGAACTATTAGATGATGACTTTGTGAAAATTGTAAAGGATATTGAAAAAGATATTTTAAATACAAGATATAATATTATTTCAAAGGCAAATAAAGAAGTGGTCAATTTTTATTTAAGGCTTGGAAAAATAATTAGTGATAATGCTAAATACGGAAATAATTTTATTAATAGATTATCAGTTGCATTAAAATTAGATTTCCCAGATGAACAAGGCTTTTCAGCTCGTAATCTGGCAAGAATGAGAAAAGTATACGAAGCATATAAAGATTTAGCTAGTATTCCAGAAGAATTAGAAATAATATCATGGTCACAAAATTGTGTTTTAGTAGATAAAATCGAAGATATTGATAAAAGAGTTTGGTACGCTAAGCAAATTATTGAAAATGGTTGGTCTAAAACTGTATTAAGCCATCAAATTGATTTAGAATTATATGAAAGACAAGCCTTACCAGAGAAAATGACCAATTTTAATGATAAGCTACCTATTGCACAAAGCGAATTTGCTAGAGATATGATAAAAGATCCATATATTTTTGAATTAGCTAACATGGGAAAAAGAGCAAAAGAAAGAGATATTGAAAAGGCAATGTTAGAAAGAATAAAGAATGTATTACTTGAATTAGGCAAAGGTTTTAGTTTTGTTGGAAATCAATATAAAATTTCAACAAATGATAATGATTATTATATAGATTTATTATTTTATCATTTGGACTTAAGATGTTTCGTGGTTGTAGAATTAAAAAATACGGAGTTTAAACCTGAATATGTTGGACAATTAGGATTTTATGTAACAGCAGTTGATGAAACTTTGAAAAAAGAAACGGACAATGAAACGATAGGATTATTACTCTGTGAAGATAAAGATAAATTAACAGTTGAATGGTCTTTAAAAAGTGTAAATGCACCAATAGGAGTAGCGTCATACAAAGTAAAAAATATTATTCCAAAAGAAATAATGGAGAAATTGCCAACGGAAGAAGAATTAAATTTATATATAAAAAAATTACCGAATGAGGAATTTGAAGAAGAAAATAATTAGTATTTTGAAATTTGCCACCAGTGGCAAATTTGTAATAAAATTAGAATATTAGTAATAAATACATCAAAAAAAGTATCAAGAAGAAAAGTTTATGAAAATTTGAGCAATTGGATTTTATACAAATTTTAATCACAATAATATAGAAAATATAAAATATAGTAGTGAACAAACTATACTAGAATATGATATGCTAATAATAAATGTTAATAATATTTATGAGGAATATGAAATAGTAGGTAACTATCAAGGAATCCCATCATTAACACATCAATCATCAAGAAATATAAGAGATGATATAGATAGAAGAAAAAAAGAATATGAAGCATATTTAAACAGTGGAAGATCTATTATAGTTATAACTCCTTTGGGATTTAATACTATAAGAGCAACAGGAGAGAATATCGAATTTATCAATAAAAATGCAAAAGAAGTATTTAATAAATATATTGATTGTTTTGAATATAATAGTTTTACAGATAAAGAACATGTACAAAATCCTATTGCTAAAATTACAGGGACTGATGAAATTGTTTTTTGGTATGAAAATATTAATAATGGGATAGTAATGTTTATGCCAGATGTTTATTTTTCACAATATGAAAAACAAAATGGTTCTAAGAAAGAAAAAAATTTTTTAGAAGATATTTATGAATTTATTCAAAATATAAATAAAAAATCAATGCAAGATATTCCAAAATGGCTTAGTAGTTACGAAACATCCGAAGAAAAGGAACTGAATAAAAAAATAAACAAAATAGATAATGATATTAAAAAATTAACTACTCAAAAAGAAAAATTAGAAAACAAAAAGTCAGATATCGATTACATAAAAAGATTATTTACTGCATCCGGAGAGGAACTTGAAGATATAGTAAAAAAGATATTTGAAATATTAGGTTTTAATATTGTTAAATCAGGTGGAAACGAAGAAGATTTAGTATGCGAATTAAATGGAAAATATTTTATTTTAGAAATTAAAGGTGTAGATGGAATAGCGACAGAGAAACATACTGCACAAACACTAAAATGGAGAACAAATTATTTTATAAATACTAGTATTGAAGGAAAAGGAGTATTAGTTATAAATGGATTTAAAAATAAAGAATTAAATTCTAGAAATAATATATTTCCAAATCAGATATTAAAATATGCTAAATATCAAAATTTATGTTTATTATCAACAGTACAACTATTTAACATATTTGAAAAGTTTAAAGAAGGCAAAATTACAGTTGAAGAGGTTGCAGATAATATTTTAAATCAAAATGGTATTTATGAAGATTTAAAAGAATGGGACTTATATATAGATAAAAAATAATTTTGCCACTAGTGGCAAAATTTATTCAAAAGGTATTGCCAAATATAAAAAATTATGTTAAATTAAAAACATAGTAATAGAAAAAAATGCTGTTGTGGGTATACATATCTTTGAAACTATTGCTATAACTGATTTTGAAACGGATAATAAGGTGCTTTTGTGCGAGACATTTTTCGAATACGTCCTCCGCTAACGCACCAATGATTAATCTATTCAAATTATAGATAAAAACAATCAGATATAAAATCTGGTTGTTTTTTTGTTGCCTAAAAATAATTTATTTGAATAATGTTTAAAGTAGTAAATACTAAATATATTCTAAATAGTTGTAAAGATTTAAAGTTATTGATACAATATTTTCAATTAAGCAGGAAAAGGTGAAAAAGATGCAAGAATTTTCATTAAAATTAAAAGCTCCAATAAATGGAATTTATTTAAATTCAGAAACTATTGAATTGTTAAGCATAATTCAATGTAAAGATATATCTGAATTAAAGAATTTTGCACTTAATTGTTCACAATTAAGTATTTCAGAAGAAGATTTAAGAAATTGGAATGATAACCATATAGAATATGTAAAAAGGAATCTTTTTGAACAATATAAGAGTACATTGATTTCAATGGAACAAAGTATTAAAGATAAAAGAAGAGTTATAGAATCAAATTTAGAACATTCTGGAATTGCTTCTGATAAAATAGATTCATATATTTCAGTATTTCAAAATGATGGTTCTGAAGGTCTTAGAGAAAAATTAAAAGAAGATTATCCTGAAAGTTATAATGATTTTATAGAAAAATCTAATAGATTTATTGGAATAGAAAGAGATCAAATGAAAAGTGTAACTTATGAAGAATTATCTGAATTAAATGATAATTTACCTAATCATAATACTATTCTAATAGGAGCGGGAAGATATTATAAGGTTAGAAAAAAGTTATATGATGAACATATGTCTGATATAGAAAAATATGATTTTTACTATGCTAAAAGAGGTTTAGACTTTGCATATAAAAATAAAATGTATGCAAGATATCATACATTATTAGATAAACAAACTATGGAAGATCATTTAATAGGAAAGCCTAAAGAAGATGTTTTAAAAGAATTACAAGAATATGTAAAACAATCTATAGATTTTATTTCTAAATATAATGAAGAACATATGATAGATGGAAAAGGTGTTATATGTTCTGTTGATTTATTTAATGAGATAATTTCTTTTAATGAACCATATAGAAATATGTGGCAAGAATTATACGGAATTTCTAATGACGAATTAGTTAATATTTATCAATATGCTAAAGATAATAAACCTGAAGGAGTAACATACGTATATAATGAGCCATTCTTAGAAAATTCTGAAAGAAGACAAGCTGTAATAGATGAATTATCTCAGATAAATGAGTTGTCTCCTGGGTTGATTGATACGATTGGTAATCAGATGCATATAGAGATGACACAAAATATAGATGATATTAAACGTTGCTTTGAAAACTTAAAAAAATTAGAACAATTAGGAATTGGAACACAAATAACAGAATTTGATATGTGTTTACCTGAAAGATATATGTTTGGCGAAAACGGAAAAATACGTTCAGAGCAAGAATTAGTGGAACTTATTAATAGTAAAATGAGTAAAAGTAGTATTACAATTGGAAGTATAGCGGAATTTAAAAAAATGAAAATGGACGAAATTTCAAAAGCTGTTGAAGAAACTGGAATGCAGTTGGAAGGAATAACATATTGGTCTATAAATGATACATTAGATCACAATTTAGAAAGAACTAATAGAAAGACTTATGAAAATGGATTGAAAAGGGATATAGCCCAAACAAGATATGCAGGATTATATTCTGATTCTGTAAAAAGTAAAACAGTGTCTACTCAAAGATTGGGTCAGGAAACTTTAGAAGAACAAAAAAATACATTTTTATTAGATGAAATAGAAAAAGGACAAGTAAGATATATTGCAATGCAAAAAGATACACAAAAAAGTGGACAGAATAGGTAGGGGATTAATATGATTGATATTAAATATGCAAATGCTTATAGTGAAGTATTAGAAATTTTAAAGTATGTTTCCAAAGAAGATTATGAAAAAATACCAAATTCTAAAATTGAGCTTTTTGAAACCAATCATAATAAAGAATATGTATTTAAATACAATCCGAATGAAACTTTAGATGAGCAAAATGTATCAAAAACTGCAAAAGCAATTATTGCAATCTTGTTTAGAGATTATTGGGCTACTGAAATTCAAAGGAGAAAAATAATTAATAAACAAAATTATGATAGAATGAAATTAGAGGAAGAAAAGAAAATAAGATATAATTCAGATAATCTTTTTAAGAGCAATGAGAAAAATGTTACTATGAATGTTGCAGAAAAGGAAGAAGAATTAGCATTAACAGAAGCTGATGATATTAAATGGTATAAAAAAGTTTGGAGTTTTTTAATAAAATTTTTTAGAAAATAATATTGATTTTTATATTCGATATGTATGTCAAAGTTCTAAACCTGCAATTTATTGAAAAAATGTCATGTTTGTAGTATAATATAAAAGTAATTATTTGTGAGCCAAAGAACGGTAAAAAACTATTCGGAGGCGAAACCTCCGAATAAATATAAGGAGGGAAAGAAAATGCGGGATGTTTTGCAAATATTAGGAGTGGTACTTGGAGTCGTATCTGCAATAGTTGTGGATATTAATGCAATATTAAAGTATAAGTCTAGTCAAAAGGATAAAATTGCAGAAGCTTGGTTATTTGAAGGAATTTTCTTTGGTTCTGCAGTTGGGGTAGCTATAATAGTTGTAATTTTACTCATATCCTTACTTTTCTAAAAGCAAATCAAAAATTTTAAAGTGAGAATTATTTACCAAAATTATAGGTTATGATAAGTTATTCAACTTTTTACAATTTTTACACCAGATACGAGGTTTCCGAATCTGGTGTTTTTAAATTAATAATGATAAAATCTTTAATAGTTTAGATTAAAGTATAATTTAGAAGAAAGGAAATCAGAAGATAATGAAAATAGCAATTATTTCAGATATTCATGGAAATTTAGAAGCATTAAAAGCAACTTTAATGGATATAGAAAAAAGAAAAGTGGATAAGATTATATGTTTAGGTGATATAATAGCAAAAGGTATACATCCTAAAGAGTGTTTAGCTTTAATAAGAAAAAATTGTGAGATAGTATTACAGGGAAATTGTGATGTTCATTTTTCCACAGAATATAAGGATATTGAGGATATGGACGAGCAAGAACGCAAAAGAATAAGATGGAATCAATCATTAATAGATAAAGAGGAGAGAGAATATTTACTTGGTTTACCACTTTGCTATGAATTTTATATGAGTGGAAGCTTAGTAAGATTATTTCATGCGACTCCTACTGTTAATGATAAAGCTATATTAAATCTGGATAGTATTGAAACCAAATATAAATTATTTTTACCAAGCCCAAATACTCAGTCTCAGAATATTGCAGATGTTGCAATATATGGGCATATTCATCATCCTTATATGGACAAGATATACAATAAAACTATAATAAATGTAGGGAGTGTAGGAAATTCTTTTGATGTTATAAGAAATGAAAGTAAAGATAGTGATGTGTTAGAAACTACAAAGAGTAATTATATAATAATTGAGGGAGAATACGGAAGTAAAGATTATTCATCAGATATCTCGTTTCAATTTATAAGAGTACCTTATGATATTGACAAGGAACTAGAAGATGAAAATTTGAATATTGAGAAAGAAAATTATAGGTTTGAATTAAAACAAGGCATGTATAGAGATATGACTAAAATTAATGAAAATTTTAAAAAATTAGGAGTAGATGTAGAGAAAATCTAAAAAAGATTTTTGTATGGAATAAATACATTTTGCATATAGAAGCTGTATGCTTGTAAAATAGAGCTTTTTGTGATATACTAAATATTACTTTTTTATATATTTAAAAATAATCTCCTTTAGGAGTTTATGCATATAGAACTTATTAACAACACAATGATTATTGAAAGGAGAATTTTTATGAAAGAAAGATTTAAGAGTATTATGAGTTTTTACCTTTTAGCTACGCAATTGAAGGACAAAATCCGAAGCGGATGGGATGAATCTCATTGAAATGTAAGTAAAGAACGGATAGAAAGTGTTGCTGAACATGTGTATGGAACATGTATTTTAGCTCTTGCAATCAATTCTGAATTCGATTCTGATTTGGATATTGCTAAGGTATTAAAAATGCTTGTGCTTCATGAAATTGGAGAAGTTATTATAGGAGATATTACTCCATTTGATAACGTTACTCCAGAGGAGAAGCAGAGAATAGAACATGTTGCAATGGAAAAAGTTTTAGGAAATCTAATTAAGAAAGAGGAATATTTGTCTTTACTTTTGGAATTTGATGAAAGAAAGACGAAAGAAGCTATTTTTGCAAGACATTGTGATAAGCTCGAAGCTGATATTCAGGCAAAGGTTTATCAGGATAGCGGAAATTTTCCAGATGTACATGTTGCACAAGAAGAAAACATTAATTTAAAAAAAAGAGTTCAGCCTATTGTAGAAAAAGGTGCAAAAACATGCTTTGATGTTTGGTATGAATTTGACAAGTCATTATATAGTGATGATGAAGTTTTTGCTGCTCTTCTGGATTATGTAAGAGAAAAAAATACTCAAAAGGACTTTTAAACTAGTTATCAAATGCTTTCACTTTATTACATATGCTTATTGGCTTTTATAGTAATAGGCAGAATATGTTGATGATTTTATTTATAATATCATGTTAGATATTAAAATTATTTTATAAGAAAAGTGAGCGAAAGATATGTTTTAGAAAAGCAGTAATTCCTATTAGGTTACTGCTTTTCTAGTATAATAAAAAAATAAAGGAGAAGTTAGATGAATATTGTTATAGGAACTAAAAGTGAGTCTAAAATAAATGCTTTAAAGATGGCATTAGAGAGACTTAATATAAATGATTATAATATAATTTCGGTTAAGGCAGAATCAGCTGTGCGAGATAATCCAATAGATGAAGAAACAAAGCTGGGTGCACAGAATAGAAATAATTTTATTAAAGAATATTGTGAAAATAATAATATAGATTATGATGTTTTAATTAGTATAGAAGCGGGGTATACAAAAGAGGGAGAGAATTATTATTTAGATACGTTTGCTAATGCTATATATAAAGGTCAAAAATATTGGAGTAGATCACCAAGATTAAAAATTACAAAAAATATTTTTGACTATGTATATGAACAAAATATGCTTCATGAAATTATAAATGAAATATTAGGTAAAAAGTACATAAATGGATTTATTGGTTTCGCAACTAAAGATGTTGTAAAGAGAGAGGATATAGATGCCTATGCACTTTCAATTGTTCTTGCAAAATGCTTTGATATTGAGTATATGCCTGAGGCAATTGATTATGAAAAATGTATTGCAAATGATAGGTTAGAGTTGTTAGATAAGGCGATTATTGAAAAAAGGTCATAAATGTGCTAAACTGCAATTACGTGATTTTTTTAGTCCTGTTTTGCGGGTTGATATAGAAGCAATCGTTAAAAATAATTATTTTCGGGAGGTATTCATATGAAAAAAATACGGCTTGTAGTGATGATGTTAGTATTTGTTTTTTGCATCAGTGGATGTTCTTTTTCTGGCACGAATGATTCGGTACGTGATATTTCGGATACGATAATCTATGTTGATTTCGAGACGAATGTTATGTATGCTTGGTGTAAGAGAGGATATGGAGGAGGATTTTCCATAATGCTGAAACCAGATGGTTTACCTAAGCTATATCAATAGTGTCAGAGGGGTTAAGCAAGAAATAGTGGTATTTTTGATAATAGTATGAAGTGAAATAATGAAAAGAAAGTGAGCAATTTGAGAGTGTTCACTTTCTTTTTTTCGAAAGTGTGTTATAATCTATATGCTATTATAAACAGAGAGAATGAAGATTTAATATGGAAGGGAAGATATATATGGAGAAACATGAATTAGTAGATGTTGAGGGAAATAAAACTGGTAAGGTTTTAACACATGAAGAAATACGTGATATAAATAATATTCCTAAGGGATATTACATGTCAGTTGTAGGAGTTGTTATTCTTAACGAGGATAATAAGATTTTAATGCAAAAAAGAAGTAGGTTTAAGAGATCTAATCCAGGAAAATGGGGAATATGTGGTGGTAAGGTTGATTTTGGCGAATCAACAGTTGAAGCAAGTATTCGTGAGACTTCTGAAGAAATTGGTGTTCAGTTGGATAAGGATGATTTAAAACTTTTGAGTGTAAATGCTGGCGAAAAGGCAGTTTATACAGTGTATTTTGCTAAAAAGAATATAAGTGTGGGAGATTGTAAGATACAAGAGAAAGAGCTTGAAGAAGTGAAGTATTTTGATATAGATGAGATAGCTGATTTAGATAATGAAGGTGTTGAATGGTTAGATAGTTTGAAAAAAATTGTTAAGGTTGATTGATTGCCTGAAATACTTGAAAAATAAGGCTTTTTATGATATAGTATATAAAGTTTTAAGATTATTTAAAAATAATCTCCTTTAGGAGTTTATGCATATAGAAACTATTAACAGCGCAATGATTATTGAAAGGAGAATTTTATGAAGCGGATTATTGATGTGGTAACTGACTGGTTGTATGAACGCAAAGCAAATTGGAGAGAAACTTGCAGTGTTGTTATTGCAGTGATATGTACAATTGTGGTAGGTGGCGCATTATTTATGTCTTGGGATAATACTCCTGCTACAGAGGAAGATTACCAACCATTGGAACACTATGCTGCGGATTTTCAAAAGAGATTTGATGCTCTTGTTGAAGATGACAATATACCTGGAGATGTTACTGCTACATTCAAGAATGATGAGTGCGAGCTTAGTGTGAGCTACAATCCGGAGAATAAGGAATACACCATAACTAAGAAAGATAATTCGGTGAGCTGGTGGGTGGCTGTAGCCTTGATATTCTTTGTATGTTTCTGGGTATTTAGCATTGCTTTTTCAGTGGTGGGAGCAGTTCTACTTGGCTTGAACAAACTACATGATGTCATTCGTAAGACTAAAGATAAAAAGAAGAAATAAGAGTTAACGTTTCGTGAAGCGGTGGCCTGCGTTGGGCTACCGCTTTTTGTAAACCTCGAGTTTACGTGTAACTGTTGACTGTTTAATAAAAAGAATTTTGGAGGTAGAGAAATGATGAACGAAAGAACTAATAATACTGATATTATGCCGGAGAAGGCCTACATTGCGTACCAGTTTGACAACGAGGAGCCTGAAGTAGGAAGAAAGTTCCATTGTACTCGGATACAGTTCGATTTGAAGGCAAAAAAGTACGTGGAATTTCCGTGCTGTACTTCTACTGTTGTGGAAGTAGGACTGCTCGCTGCTGACGTGTACTTGGTGAAAACCAAGCATACGTATTACATCGTAAAGAGAAGTAAGGTATCCGAAGGTAAGATTAAATTTGCAGAGGTGTACGAGGTTCCACGAGTTGGAGAAAGTATGATTTGCAAGAAACTTGAAAACAAAAACGGCATGCTGGAGCGTGTTCCGTGGCATACAACTATGGTTTTTGCTACTGAGTACATTGCAGGTGTTCTGAAGATCCAGACTCGAAATAGTACATACTTTTGCCCACAGCCAATGTGAGTTATTGTAAGTCAAGTTAGTTGTTGTCATTGTTTCTGGACTCCCCATTATTGGGGAGTCTTTTCTATGTATAAAAATATTATATTTATACATAGAATTAGATTTATTAGATAATTTTACTTGATGTATGGATTTATGATTAGTTGATAGTGAAAAATTTTAAAATGAGTATAATATTTACATTTGCATATTTTTTTAATTATAGGTATAATTTATACATAAGCATTTGGCTTTTATTGAAAAAAAGAAAACCTCGAGTTTTCAGTTGTAGCAATGACATTTATTAATAAAAAAATATTTAGGAGGTAACAATTATGTCAAAGTCAAAGAAAGTTAGATTAGCATTAGGTACAATTAAACCTGTAAAGGGGAGCCGGTATGAGTGTACAGTTGTTGTAAGAAAAGGTCGTTGTGACTATGAAATGCAGAATGTTGTTTCATCGATTGTGCAGTGGGTGTTTAAGGTAGGCGATGCTTATCTCGTGGAAACACGGAATACAATGTACATTGTAAAAGATCAGACTGCTCAAGATTCAGATATTAAATTTGTTGGCATGTATGAAACACCACGAGTAGGTGACAGATTTAGTTGCTTTGATGTTACAGATGGTAATAAAGCCGAGAGGCGAGTTTACCAAACGTCAACTATTAAATCAGTCGATTTTCTTTCACAGGAGGTGTGCGAAGTTAAGACAAAAAACAGTACTTATTATTGCTATTTTTAGTTTCTAGTCATAGTTGGAATTTCTCCCCAGTTGGGGAGAAATTTTTTTGTATATTTATTATTTGAAATTGAAATAATATTTAGTAATATATAATTTTTTATGAAAGGATAAGGTTTAATTTTTAATTAAATTTAGGTGTTATTTATGGATGATAAAAAGCCAAATACAACCATGTATGGTGAAGAGGTTTGCTCTGAATTTGTATGGCTTCCGCTTGATAAACAAAAAGAAAATGCCGATAAACTAGCTAACATTACAAAAGAAAAGAAATCATAGGAAGCAAAATTCTAATAAAAAACATTTGGATTATTATAAGAAAATAGTATATTGGATTTTTTAGCGACGCGCAGTTTGAAAGTTTTTCCCTAACCTTTTAAACGAAGTTTAGTGGGTGGGAAAAGATTTTAGCAAGGAGCAAAAAATCCAATATACTATTTTCTTAATTTTTTGATGATGTACTGTGTGTGTGATTTCTTTTTTTGTAATTGCTTTATGTTTGCATAATTTCTTTATTTTAGAATAGACATTGAAAAAAGGAGGAGCAAATGAGGCAATTTATAAAATATTATTTTTCAAATAATTTAATGGAATATGTAAAGTTATTAGTTATTTTTATTATTGGAATTGTTGTTTCAATAATTGTAATAAATAAATCTAGTGATACTCAGCAAATGGAAATTAGAGATTTTATTAATGAAAAAATAGAGATTGTGAAAAATAATGAATATTCTGATAAAGGTGTTGTTCTTGTAAATTCTTTGAAGAAAAATGTTACTGAATTTTCTATTGTCGTTTTTTTATCTTCAACGTTAATTGGAATTCCTATTGTTTACTATATTATTTTGAAAAGAGCGTTTTCAATTGGATATACTATTTCAGCGGTATTTGCTACACAAAGTGCTAAAACAGCCATTATTTTCATTTGTAATTCATTAGTTTTACATAATATAATATATATGATGTCTATATTTATGGTCTTAGTTTCGGGAATTAATTTTGTGAAAATTATAACGAAAAAAGGATCTGGAGCCGTTAAGTTTGAGATATTTAGGTATATTATTTTTGTTTTAATTGCTTTGAGTTTAGTTATAATTTCTTCTTTTTTTGAAGCGTATATATCAACAAATTTTTTGTATTTGTTAAAAAAATATCTGTAAAAAGTATTTACTTTTGGCGATAGTTTTGATATAACATAATACAGCAATAGGTTATGTAAATTATCTATTAAATGATAAATTTTGATTTGCTAATTATAGCATGATGAATGTAGTATTTCGAATGGGGGACAAAATATAATGGAAAAACAAATAAAACTTTTCTTAGAATTTTTAGAGAATGATAAAAAATTATCTGCAAATACATTGCAGTCTTATAGAAGAGATATTGTACAATTTCAAGAATATTTAGATAACGAAGGATTGATTTATTCAAAATTAGGTCAACAAGAGATAAAAGATTACATTGAACATTTAAAAAAGATAGGCAAGAAAACTTCTACAATTTCTAGAAATTTAGCTTCTATTAGATCTTTTTATCAATATCAATTACGTGTGAAGAAAGTTAGAAAGGATCCAACAGAAGGTATGCAGTCTCCTAAAATTGAGAAAAAAGCACCTAGTATTTTGTCTTCAGAAGAAGTTGAATTGTTACTTGAGCAACCAAAGGATGTTGATTTAAAAGGAATTAGAGATAAGGCGATGCTTGAATTTGCTTATGCTACTGGTATGAGAGTTACAGAAATTATTTCTTTGAATGTAGAGGATGTTAATTTTGATAAAGCTTTTGTTACTTGCACAAATGGTGTTAAGAAAAGAAATATTCCGTTAGGAAATTTATCTATAAAAGCTTTGGATGAATATATGAAAAATGCTAGACCATATATGATAAAAAAGGAAGATGAAAAAGCTTTGTTTGTTAATGTTAATGGTAAGAGATTAACAAGACAAGGTTTTTGGAAAATTATAAAATATTATAAAGAGCAAGCTCATATAACTAAAGATATTACTCCTCATGTTTTGAGACATTCTTTTGCAACCCATCTTTTGCAAAATGGTGCTGATTTGAAATCTATTCAAATGATGTTAGGTCATTCTGACATTTCATCAACACAAGTATATATGAAATTTCAAGATGAGACTTTAAGAAGTGTATATCATAAGGCTCATCCACGTGCATAGTGTTTGAAACAAATTGTTTATATATGTATATTTGGAAATCTCAGTAATTTATTATTGAGATTTCTTGCATTTTCCAAGATTGTCTACTTGACAAAACATTTTAATCCATATAAAATATATATGGTTAGAATTAAAATATAAAATTTATTTATTGTTGTAAAATTTATATATTTAATGAACATTGAAAATTTAATAGGAAAAGAGGTTGATTATGAATGGGTGAAGTACTTATTGTTATAATTACTCTTTTAATCTCAGCAGCAATATTCATACCTTTAGGAATTACTATAAGAAAAAGAATTGCTGAATCTAAAATTCAAAGTGCTGAAAATGAAGCTAAAAGATTACTTGAGAATGTGAAAATAGAAGCAGAAAATACTAAGAGGGAAGAAATTTTTAAAGCAAAAGAGGAAATGCTTAAACTTAGAAATGATTTAGATCAGGAGATTAAAGAGAGGAGAGCGGAAGTTGGACAACAGGAAAGAAGATTGATTCAAAAAGAAGAAAATTTAGATAGAAGAGTTCAATCTTTAGAAGATAAGGAAAAAGACTTAGATAAGAGAATTGTTGAAAACGATGCTATAAAACAAGAATTAGAAGAGAAAAAGGCTGAGGAGGTTGCAGAGTTACAACGTATTTCCGGCTTAACTGTTGACCAAGCTAAAAAGCAATTATTAGATTCTTTAGAAAATGAGATTATTCCTGAAAAGGCTCAAATGATTAAAGATTTTGAGAATAAATATAAAGAGGATTCTTCAAAAATTGCCAAAGAAATGGTTTGTTATGCAATTCAAAAATGCGCAGCAGATCATACTTCTGAAACTACAGTATCTGTTGTTTCATTACCTAATGATGAAATGAAAGGTAGAATTATTGGTAGAGAGGGAAGAAATATTAAAACTCTTGAAACTTTAACAGGAATAGATTTAATTATTGATGATACGCCAGAAGCTGTTATTATTTCTGGATTTGATCCGCTTAGAAGAGAGGTAGCTAGAATCGCTCTTGAAAAACTTTTAGAGGATGGAAGAATTCATCCTGCTAAGATTGAAGAAATGGTTGAAAAGGCTAAAGAAGAAGTTGAAGCAATCATAAAAGAAGAAGGAGAAAGAGCTGTTTTAGAAACTGGTGTAAATGGTTTACATCCAGATGTTATTAAACTTCTAGGTAAATTGAAGTATAGAACAAGTTATGGTCAAAATGTATTAAATCATTCTATAGAAGTTTCAAACCTGGCTAGAATTATGGCTGAGGAATTAGGATTAAATCCTAAATTAGCTAGAAGAGCTGGTTTGTTACATGATATTGGAAAAGCTTTAGATCACGATATGGAAGGTACTCATGTTGAGATAGGTGTTGATATATTAAAACGTTATAAAGAAAATGATTTAGTTATTAATGCTGTTGAGGCTCATCATGGTGATGTTGAACCTAAGAGCTTAGAGGCTGTTTTAGTACAAGCTGCTGATGCAATTTCTGCATCAAGACCTGGTGCTAGAAGAGAGACTATAGAAACATACATTAAGAGATTACAAGAATTAGAAACAATTGCTGATTCATTTAATGGTGTTGATAAGTCATTTGCTATCCAAGCTGGTAGAGAGATTAGATTAATTGTTAAACCTGATAAAATTTCAGACAATGATATGGTTATTTTGGCAAGAGATGTTGCTAAGAAAATCGAAGCTGAAATGGAATATCCAGGACAAATTAAAGTTAATGTAATTCGTGAGACAAGAGCTATAGAATATGCAAAATAAAATGGCAAATTTAAAAAGTTTGTTTTAAATAAAAAACATTAGTTATTTATATAGCTAATGTTTTTTTGTTTTATGATACTTATTTCCAAATATAGTTGGAAGATACATAAAATTTTATAAAAAACAGTAGATTTTAAATCTATTGTTTTTTTAGTTTAAGATTTTTTTAAGTTTAATTTAAGATTTGTTTATTAAAATATCGATGTTGACAAATGACATTGTGTCATTTATAATTCCTATGTAATGAAAAAAGGAGGGAGAATATGCCTAAGAGTACATTTTATAATTTACCTAAAGAAAAACAGGATAAAGTACTTGAGGCTGCTAAAAAGGAGTTTTTTAGAGCAGAAAATGGCGACATTTTAATAAAGAATATTGTTGTTGATGCTAAGATTCCAAGAGGAAGTTTTTATCAATATTTTGAATCAAAAGATGATTTGGTTGAATTTTTAATTAAAAATCATTTGAAAAATACTGAGGAAAGATTTTGCTTATTAATTGATAAAAATGATGGCGATATTTTAGCAGCTTTTGAAGAGATGTTTAACAGAATTATCGATAAACAAAAAATGGATGGTGTTAATAAAGAAAGAAAAGTTATGGAACATATTAAAAAACTTCAAGAGAAATATGGGTGCCAGAGTGCTGTAAAAGATTTTCCAAAGGAAATAACTAATACTGTTTTATTAAATCATATTGATAAGTCTAAATATAGAATTACTACATCAGAGGAATTGGCAAGTGTATATCATATTATTATGAGTATGATGATAAAAAATGCTATTGATTTTAAAAATGGAGACTCTAAAGAAGAAACTAAAAAAGCATTTAAACGTGATTTAGATTATTTAAGATATGGTGTTATGAAATAAAATTTAAAGAAAGGAATATGGAATAATGTTTAAAATTTTACTGAAGTTAAAAAAAGCATGGAAATCTGTTTTGATTGTTGTTGTTTTACTTATTGTTCAAGCAATGGGTGAACTTGCATTACCTGATTATACTTCAAAAATCGTTAATGTAGGTATTCAACAAGGTGGTATAGAATCTTGTGTTCCTGATGCTATAAGGGAAGCATCAATGCAAAATATTTTACTTGCTACAGAAGATGATGATTATATTTTAGATAAATATACTTTATTATCTAAATCAAATTTAAATAGTGAGGATTATGAAAAAGATTTAAAAAAATATCCAGCTTTAGAGAATGAAAACATTTATGTTTTAAAGAAAATCTCAAAAGAAGATAGAGAAAAATTAGAAGGAGTAATGGCTAAACCGCTTGTTATGATGTATGTTATACAAGATTCTGAAAAGTCAGAGCCTATGAAACAATATGTTATTGCAAGTTTGCCTGCTGAAGTTCAATCAGCGTTCCAAGATATGAGTTTAATTGATATTATTAAGGCTATGCCAGAAGAGCAGAGTAAGCAAATGATTGAGAATTTTGGAAAGCAAATTGAGGACAAAGTTGGAGGAATGATTGATCAATCTGCTATTACTGCTGTTAAAGCTGAGTATACTGCTATTGGTATGGATACTGATAAAATTCAGACAAGTTATATTTGGAAATCTGGATTTAAAATGCTAGGTGTTGCTTTCTTGATAATGTTAGCTGGTGTTACTGTAATGTTCTTCTCATCTGGAATGGCTTGTAAGCTAGGTAAGTATTTGAGAGATGAAGTGTTTGAAAAGGTTCTTAAATATTCAACTAAGGAGTTTAGAGAATTTTCTACTGCTTCATTAATTACAAGAAGTACGAATGATATTCAACAGATTCAGGGTATGATTCAAATGCTATTTAGAACTGTTGTATATGCTCCTATTATGGGAATTGGTGGTTTAATTAGAGTTATTACTAAGAGCAGTACTTCAATGGTATGGATTATTGGTTTTGCAATTTTATGTATTTTAGCAATTGTTATTGTTTTATTTATTGTCGCTATGCCTAAATTTAAAAAGTTGCAAATTTTAATTGATAAGATTAATTTAGTTGCGAGAGAGATTTTGACTGGATTACCTGTTATCAGAGCTTTCCATAAGGAAGATGCTGAAGAGAAAAGGTTTGATATGGCAAATCTTGATTTAACTAAAGTTAATATTTTTGTTAATAGAGTTATGTCATTTATGATGCCTTTGCTTATGTTTATAATGAATGGTATTGCTCTTATGATTGTATGGTTTGGCAGTCATAATATTGATTCTGGAGTAATGCAGGTTGGAGATATGATGGCAATTATTCAATATACAATGCAAATTGTTATGGCGTTCTTGATGCTATCTATGATTTCTATAATGCTTCCAAGAGCTGCTATTTCTGCTAACAGAATTAATGAGATTTTAGATACAGATTTGAGTATTAAAGATAAAGAAGAAACAAAGAGCTTTAATGAAACTAAAAAAGGTTTAGTTGAATTTAAAAATGTTTCTTTCAGATATCCTGATGCAGATATGGAAATTTTAACTGATATTAATTTCACTGCTGAACCAGGAAAAACTACTGCCATAATAGGAAGTACAGGTAGTGGTAAATCTACAATTGTTAATTTAATTCCTAGATTTTATGATGTAACTGGTGGAGAACTTTGTGTTGATGGAGTTAATGTTAAAGATGTTACTCAAAGGGATTTAAGAAATATTATTGGATTTGTTCCTCAAAAGGGTGTGTTGTTCTCAGGTACAATTGAGTCAAATATTAAGTTTGCTAATGTGAATATGAGTGATGAGCAAATGGTTAGAGCTGCTGAGATTGCTCAGGCTACTGAGTTTATTGAATCTAAACCAGAAAAATATCAAGCACCAATTTCTCAAGGTGGTACGAATGTTTCTGGTGGCCAAAAGCAAAGATTATCAATTGCTAGAGCGATTGCTTCAGATCCTGAAATATATATTTTTGATGATAGTTTTTCAGCTCTTGATTATAAAACAGATTGTGTTTTAAGAGAAGAGTTAGCAAAGGTTACAAAGGATAAGACGGTTATTATTGTTGCGCAAAGAATTAATACGGTTTTGAATGCTGATCAGATTATTACATTGGAAGATGGAAAAATTGTTGGTAAAGGTACTCATGAGGAATTGATGGAGAATTGTGAGACATATAGACAGATTGCTTTATCTCAATTATCAGAGGAAGAATTAAGTAGGAAATAGAAAGGGAGTGAGAACAAATAATGAGCGAAAAAAATTTAAAGAAAATTAAGAAAAAGCCAATGAGAGGCGGACCTGGTGGTCATGGACCTGCTGGGGCTGGAGAAAAAGCTAAAGATTTTAAAGGTACATTAAATAAATTAATGAAAAGATATTTAGGCGATTACAAATGGAAGTTAATTATTGTTTTCATTTTCGCTATTGCTGGAACAATTTTTACAATTGTTGGACCTAAGATATTAGGTAAAGCGACTACAGAAATTTATACTGGTATTGTTAAAAAGATTTCTGGAACTGGTGGAATAGATTTTGATTATATATTCCGCATAATTATGATTTTGGTTACATTGTATGTTATAAGTGCTCTTTGTTCATTAGTCCAAAGTCTTGTAATGACTGATGTTTCACAAAAATTAACTTATAGATTAAGAGATGAATTATCTAAAAAAATTCATAAATTGCCTATGAACTTTTTTGATAAGCAAAGCAAGGGTGATGTTTTATCAATATTAACAAATGATATTGATACTTTCGGACAGAGTTTCAATCAAAGTATTACTGAAATAATTACTGCTGTTTGTACTGTTGTTGGTATATTGATTATGATGATTTCAATTAATATTCCTATGACGTTTATTTCTTTATTGATATTGCCTATAGCTGCTTTTGTTGTAAAGAATATTGTTGATAGATCTCAAAAATACTTTACTGCTCAACAAGAAATTTTGGGTGAGGTTAATGGTCAAGTTGAAGAGGTTTATGGCGGACAAAGTATTATAAAGGCTTTTAATAGAGAAGATGAAGTTATAAAAGAGTTTAAAGAGAAGAATCAAAAGTTGTATTCAGCTGGATGGAAGTCTCAGTTTATGGGGGGCTTTATGTATCCGGTTATGAACTTTATTAGCAATTTAGGATATGTTGCTGTTGCAATTGTTGGTGGATATTTTGTTATTAATGGTCAAATCCAAGTTGGTGATATTCAATCTTTTGTTCAATATAATAAGCAATTTACTAGACCTATTGGTGAGATTGCTCAGGTTATGACTCAGATTCAGACTATGATTGCTGCTTTGGAAAGAGTTTTGAAATTCTTAGATGAAGAAGAGGAAAAAGATGCAGTTTCTAATCCAACTGATGTTGATTCATTAAAGGGAAATATTAAATTTGAGCATGTTAAGTTTGGTTACAATCCTGATAAGATAGTTATTAATGATTTTAATGCTGATGTAAAAGATGGTCAAAAGATTGCGATTGTTGGACCAACTGGTGCTGGTAAGACTACACTTGTTAAATTGCTTATGAGATTTTATGATTTGAATGATGGTAAGATTACTATTGATGGATATGATATAAAGGATTTCAAGAAGGGCGATTTAAGAAAACATTTTGGTATGGTTCTTCAGGATACATGGTTGTTTAGTGGAACTATAAAGGATAATATTAAGTATAGTAAGCCTGATGCTACTGATGATGAGGTTATTGAGGCTGCTAAGGCTGCTCATGTTCATCATTTTATTAAAACTTTACCTAATTCTTATAATATGGTACTTAATGAGGAAACAAGTAATATCTCTGCTGGTCAAAAGCAGTTGTTGACTATTGCTCGTGTTATTTTGGCTGATCCTAAGATTTTGATTTTGGATGAGGCTACGAGTTCAATTGATACTAGAACTGAGATTCAGATTCAGGCTGCTATGGATAATTTGATGAAGGGTAGAACGAGTTTTATTATTGCTCATAGGTTGTCTACTATTAAGAATGCTGATATGATTTTGGTTATTAATAATGGTGATATTGTTGAGCAGGGTACTCATGATGAGTTGCTTGCAAAGGATGGCTTCTATGCGACGTTGTATAATTCTCAGTTTGATGAAGAAGAGGAATAGGATACTAAATATAAAAAGTCGAATCAATTTGATTCGACTTTTCTTGCTTTATTATTATTATATATATATAATGTATATGATTTTTTATTTAAAAGGGGAAAATTTTGAATCTTACAACTCGATTTTCGTCTTAGGAAAGGAATGAATAAAGTTATGAATAATCAACCAATAGGGGTATTTGACTCAGGTTTAGGCGGTTTGAATGTATTAAAAGAACTTAGAAAAGAATTACCTCATGAACATTTTACATATTTAGGAGATACTAAAAGATTTCCTTATGGAAATAAGTCAAGCCAAGCAATTATTGATATTGCAAGAGACAACGTTAATTTCTTACTAGATAAAGATGTTAAAATGGTTATTATCGCATGTGGAACTGCAACGAGTCAAGCGTTAGAAACTTTACAAAAAGAATTTTCAGTTCCTATCATTGGAATTATTGAACCTACTGTTTTGAATTTGAAAGAGAGAATAGATGACTTAGATAATTCGATAGGTGTTATTGCAACGAAAGGAACAATTAGAAGTGGAGTATGGGAAAAGAAGATTTCTGAATTTATTCCTACAGCTGAGATTGTTTGTCATCCGGCTCCTTTGCTTGCTACTATGGCTGAAGAAGGTTGGATAAATAATGAAGTAGCTGAATATACGGTTAAAGAATACATGAAATTATTTAAAGGCGTAGATAAATTAATTTTGGGTTGTACACATTATCCATTGTTTGCGGATTTGATGAGAAAGTATTTGCTTAAGAAAACTGAAATTATTGATGTTGGTCGTGAGCTTGCCATCTATTTAAAAAAGAAACTTGTAGATATGGATTTAGAATGCAACCAAGATAATGTTGGTGAATATAAATTGTATTTAACCGATAAAAATGAAGAGTTTGCTGATATGGCAACTAAAATTTTTAATGAATGCATTTCTTTGAGTGATATAGAAGAAGTTGAATTATAAGGAGGAAAAGAAATGATTGGTACAATAATCGTAATTATTTTATTAGCTATATTTGTTGGATATATAATTTATATTTTTAATAAAATTATAAAAGCTAGTAACATGAATTTAGAGGCTTTTAGTAATATTGATACTGCTTTGAAAAAAAGATATGATTTAATTCCTAATTTGGAGGCTGTTGTTAAAGGTTATACAGCTCATGAAAAGACTACATTAGAGGATATTACAAACATGAGAGAGAAATTATCTGAGAAAATGACTGTTTCAGATAGACAAAAGCAAGAGGATAAATTTTCAGGAATATTCAAAGATATTTTTGTATCTGTTGAGAATTATCCTGACCTTAAAGCTTCTGAGAATTTTGCTCAATTGCAAGCAGCACTTGTTAAGATTGAAGAAGATATAGAAATGGCTAGAAGATATTATAATGGTACTACTAGAAATTATAATGCTTTAATTCAACAATTTCCAAATAATATATTAGCTTCAATACTTGGATATAAAAGAAGATCATTTTTCGAAGTTGATTTATTGACTAGAGAAAATGTTCAGATTAATTTTGAGGATAGAAGAAAAGAGCCTAGAAATAAAGGGGAATAATATGAGAAAAAAATTGTTTTTTACTTTTCTTTTTATGGCTGTTTTGGTATTTGGTTTTAATATTAAATCTAATGCAGTTTCTAAAGAGGATATAGTTGATTATGATATTGAAATTCATGTAAATGAAGATGCTTCAATGGATGTTACGGAAAAAATTACAGTTAATGCGCAGGGAATAGATATTGTACATGGAATTTATAGAGATTTTCCAACTCAATACAAAAATAAGACTGTAACTTTTAAGATAAATGATGTTACTTTAGACGGAGAAGATGTTAAATATATTACAGAAGGTGTGTCTAGAGGAGTTCGTATAAAAATTGGTTCAAGTAATTCTGATGTTCCTAAGGGATTACATACATACAAAATAGAATATACTACTGAGAGACAAATGTTTTTTGAGGAAGATTATAATGAGTTGTATTGGAATTTAATTGGTTCAGGATGGAATTTTGATATTGAAGAATGTTCTGCAAGAATTTATTTTCCAAAGGGAACTGAAATACTAGAGGATGATATAAAGGCATATGTTGGCGCATATGGCGATACAGAGGAATCTGATGATGTATATTGGTATGTTAATGAAGATGAGTCATGTGTTTATTTTAATGTTTTTCGTGAAATTCCCTCTTTAAATGCATTTACAATATTGGTTAGATCTGAAAAAGGAACTATAGCTGAACCAACTTTAGGTCAAAAATTTAGGTGGTTTATTCAAGATAATGCAATGTTTGTTTTTATATTGATTGGTATGATTGGACTTGGAATTTGGCAATTTTTTATTTGGAAAAAGTATGGTAAAGATCCAGAGAAAAATGTAATAATTCCTAAATATTACCCACCAGAAGGAATGAATGTTGGAGATGTTAAATATGTGGATACGATGGGAAAGACGGATCGTATACTTGAAGCGACTTTTATAAGTTTAGCTACAAAAGGTTTTTTGAAGTTTGATAAGGGTAGTGAAAAAAATTCTGTAATGACGGTTGAAAAGACATATAGTAAAAATCCTGATGAATATAAGGATGAATTGTCAGAATTTGAAAGAGATGTATATAGATCAATTGGAAGTAAAGAAAAACTAGGATATACACCATCTTTATATGATATATTGCAAAGATTGAAAAAGAGAATTAGTAAAAAGTTATCTGAAAAATATGATGATAAGATGTTTTTTAAGAATATTAAATACAGTGTTATTTCGATAGTGGTTTCAGTTATTTTATTTGTAGTGGGAGCTATTGTTGGAACTATAAGCAATCCATATATTACATCATATGGTATAGAAAATATTATGACAATATTGGCAATAGCTTTTATATTTTTTATGGTTATTTTTCTTTGTAAAGATTTAATAAAAGCAAAGAGCAATAGATTGATAAGTTTTATTTTTATATTGATTTGGGGAGTTCCATTTTTGATATTTGGTATAGCGATGTCTTTGGAAGTGCTAAGATCATTTATGGAAAGCATTTTCCAAGCTTTTATAATTGTAGGAATTGTTTTACAAAATTATTTATTTATAAAATGGATACCTAGATATACTCAAGAAGGTATGAGAATTAAAGAAGATATTGATGGTTTTAAAATGTTTATTAATGTTGCTAAAGATGACGATTTCAAGGATAAGACACCAGAGATGTTTGATAAGTATTTTGCTTATGCTTATGTTTTAGGGTTAGAAAATAAATGGGCAAGTAAGTTTGAAGATATATTAAAACAAGCTGATTATATTCCTACATGGTGTTCAACATATATGTTTGATGATGGTGTGTTTAATTGTCCTGCTTTTACATCAAGCTTTTCGTCAACATTTTCATCTTCAATGTCTTCTGCATCAACAGCCCCTGCTTCAAGTAGTAGTTCTTCAGGAGGCGGAGGATTCTCTGGCGGAGGCGGTGGAGGCCGGAGGCCGGAGGTGGCTGGTAAAAATTAAATTCTAATAATAATTCACTAGTTGTACTTGAAAATACTATTGGATTAAAAGTTTTTAAATACTCCAATTACACGTTTATGAGTTCATTTGAAGAAAATAAAAATTTTTTAAATAAATTAGCACTCTCCTATTGACATTGCTAAAAACGTGATGTATAATACTTTATGTAATAAGAAATAATGATTACATATGGTATGTGTAAATAGCCTTGAATAAAGGTGTCAACACATAAAATATTTTTAAGGAGGAATGTATTATGATGATGATACCAAGTAGAAAAAATTTTTTTGATGAGGTTTTTAATGAACCAATGTTTTCTAAGAAAGAAGCTAAAATAATGAAGACTGATATTAAAGAGAAAGATGGAAATTATATCTTTACAATAGATGTACCAGGATTCGAAAAAGAGAATATCAATATCGAATTAGAAAATGGCTACTTAACAGTATCTGCTACAATGAATGAAGATATTGATGATGAAGAAAAGAACGGAAAATATATTTACAAAGAAAGATATTCTGGAGAATGTTCTAGAAGCTTTTATGTAGGTGATGATGTAACAGAAGAGGATGTTAAGGCTTCTTTCAAAAACGGAATTTTAACTGTTATTGTTCCAGAAAAAGAAGAAAAAGAAGAGGAAACTAAAAAACGTATTCAAATAGATTAGTTAATTGTGATTGGCACACTTGCGACATGGTGTGCTGATTTTTGTTATTAGAATTGCAAAATAAAATATCATATTTATTTCGTGAATCTTTGCTAAGAAATTTTACTACTAACTCGGGTATAGGTAAAAACTCTTAAAATGTGTGTCATGCACAAAAAAATACAATATATTAAGGTAGGTGATTGTTATGAATACTCAAAAATTAACACAGAAATCAATTGAAGTAATTCAAAAGGCTCAGTCAATTGCGATTGATAATCAAAATCAACAAATTGAGCAGGTGCATATTTTAGTTGCACTTTTAACTGTTGATGATAGTTTGATTAAGCAAATTTTAAAGAGAATGAAAGTTAATGATAATTTTGAGAATAGTGTAATGGATGAAGTTAGAAAGTTACCAAAGGTAATGGGTTCTAGAAAAATGAATTCTGTTTATGTTGCTCAAGATGTAGATGAGATGCTTAATGATGCAGAAAAGATTGCAGAAAAAATGAAAGATGAATATGTGTCTGTTGAGCACTTGATGCTTGCTTTATTTAATAAAGGAAATCAAAAGGTTAAAGATTTATTCAAATTATTTAATATAAATAAAAATGAATTTATGAAAGTTTTGTCAGAAGTTAGAGGTAATACTAGAGTTACTTCTGATAATCCTGAGGAAACATATGATGTATTAAAAAAATATGGTACTGATTTGGTTGAAATGGCAAGGGAGCAAAAGCTTGATCCTGTTATTGGTAGGGACGATGAGATAAGAAATGTTATAAGAATTCTTTGCCGTAAAACTAAAAACAATCCCTGTTTAATTGGTGAACCTGGTGTTGGTAAAACTGCTATTGCTGAAGGACTTGCTTTGAGGATTGTTAGAGGTGATGTTCCAGATGGTTTGAAGAATTGTACCATTTTCTCTTTGGATATGGGTTCGCTTGTTGCTGGTGCTAAGTATAGAGGTGAGTTCGAGGAAAGATTAAAAGCTGTTCTACAAGAGGTTAAAAAGAGCGATGGTAGAATAATTTTATTTATTGATGAGCTTCATACTATTGTTGGTGCTGGTAAAACAGAAGGTGCAATGGATGCAGGAAACCTTTTAAAGCCAATGCTTGCAAGAGGTGAGTTGCATTGTATAGGTGCTACTACATTAAATGAATATAGACAATATATTGAGAAAGATCCAGCATTAGAAAGACGTTTCCAACATGTTTTGGTTGATGAGCCAACTGTTGAGGATACAATTTCAATATTAAGGGGGTTAAAAGAAAGATATGAAGTATATCATGGTGTTGAGATAAGTGATAATGCTATAATTGCTGCTGCAACTCTTTCTCATAGATATATTTCTGATAGATTTTTACCTGATAAGGCTATAGATTTAATTGATGAGGCTTGTGCTATGATTAAGACTGAAATGGAATCTATGCCAATTGAACTTGATGATGTTTCTCATAAAATTACTCAATATCAAATTGAGGAAACAGCTTTGAAAAAAGAGAAAGATGAATTATCTCAAAAGAGATTACAAGAGATTCAAAAAGAGATTGCAAATTTACAAAATAAATTCAAAGAAATGAAAGCTAAATGGGATAATGAGAAAGATGCAATTTCTAAAGTTCAGAAACTTCGTGAAGATTTGGAAAAGGTAAATGCTGATATTGAAAGAGCTGAAAGAAATTATGATTTGAATAAGGCTGCTGAACTTAAATATGGTAAATTACCTCAAATTCAAGAGGAGTTGAAGAAAGAAGAGGAGATTGCTGCTAAATCAAAAGAATCTAGTTTGCTTCGTACAAAAGTAACTGATGAAGAGATTACAAAGATTATTGCTAAATGGACTGGTATTCCTGTTGCTAAACTTATGGAGAGTGAGAGAGATAAAATCTTGAATTTAGGTAATATTCTTCATAAGAGGGTTATTGGACAAGATGATGCTGTTGAGAAAGTTGTAGATAGTATTATTCGTTCAAGAGCTGGTATACAAGATCCTAATAGACCTATTGGTTCATTTATGTTCTTAGGCCCTACAGGTGTTGGTAAAACTGAGCTCGCTAAAGCTTTAGCTGAAGCTTTGTTTGATGATGAGCATAATATGATTAGGATTGATATGTCTGAATATATGGAAAAATATTCGGTTTCTAGATTGATTGGTGCGCCTCCAGGATATGTTGGTTATGAGGAAGGTGGACAATTAACTGAGGCTGTAAGAAGAAAACCATATAGTGTTGTATTATTTGATGAGATTGAAAAGGCTCATCCAGATGTATTTAATGTTTTGCTTCAAGTTTTGGATGATGGTAGAATTACAGATTCACAAGGTAGAACAGTTGATTTTAAGAATACAATTATTATATTAACTTCTAACTTGGGCTCTGAATTTATTCTTGATGGTATTGATAAAGATGGCAATATCAAGAGTGAAGCAGAAGAGAAGGTTATGGATTTATTAAAACATTCATTTAGACCTGAATTCTTAAATCGTTTGAGTGAAATTATTTTGTATAAACCTTTGAAAAAATCAGAAGTTGATAAAATATTAGATTTGTTAATTGTTGATTTGAATAAGAGATTGGCTGATAGACAAATTGAAATTAAATTAACTGATGATGCGAGAAAGTATTTGATCGATAATGGTTATGATGCTGTTTATGGTGCAAGACCATTAAAGAGATTTGTTCAGAAGAAACTTGAAACTTTGATTGCTAGAAAGATTTTGGAACAGGCTATTGTGCCTAAATCTAAAGTAATTGTAGGTTTTGATGGAACTGGTTTAACTGTTGAAAAATAATAGAATTATTTTTTGTTAATAGCTTGGGAATATGGTAAAGTGGAAGAAAATATTTAATTATTTCTTGGAAAATGCATGATTTTACAGAAAAATCTTTTTTTAAAAGTAGTTGACTATTATATTTATTATTAATATAATGATGTCGAAATAAATTTGAGGAGGAAGAAATGAAAGATTTTATGGAAAAAATTAAAGCAAACAAGAAAATGGTTGCTATTGCTGGAATTCTTATTCTTGCTATTATTATAGTTGCTATAATTGCATCTCAAGTTGGTGGTTCTTATAAGAAAACAATTAAGAATTTTGCTAAAGCTATGAGTGATGAATCAAAGATGGAGAAATTTGTAGACAAAAATGTTAATTTGAGAGCTATTTATGCAATGGGTAAAGTTGAAAATCAAGATAATGCTAGTGAAGAATTTAAAAATGCATATAAAAAAGCTAAAAAATCTGACTATATGAGTGATGACAATAAGAAAAGTGCTTATGAATTTTTTAAGTTATTTGTTAATAGTGATGGAGAAATAACTGTTAAAAAAATAGGTAAATTGCAAAAGACAGATGAACTTAAAATATTAACTCAAAAAATCGAGATTAAGGGATTAAAGAAAGCATCAGTTACTTTGGAACAAGACGGAAAAGAAGTTGATGCAGATGCATATTTTTATAAAGGAAAATTATTCATGATAATGCCTGATTTGAATTCTTTAATGAATTACTAAAATAAAAAAAACTTGGAAGTGCAAAATTCCAAGTTTTTTTGATATATAGGTTATTTTTATTAAATATTTTATAAATTTCGTGGTTTTATATCTATTAAACAGTTATATATTATTTTTTCTAAGTCTGTTGTGTCGTAAACTGATTTAACGCATGCGTTAAATATTTCTTCTGGTGTTGTTTTTTGTAAGTCTAGTAGGTAGCCGTTTTTGTAAGCTAATTGTCTAATGAATTCTCTAATTGTTCTGCCGTTTCCTTCTCGGAAAGGGTGTAGGACGTTTAATTCTGATAGGTAGTAGGCTAGTCTTTTAGAAAGATTTTTTTTGTCTAAATTTGCTAAGTAATTTTCTTTTTTTAGTTGTTCTAGTAATCTATCTAATTCGCTTTCAATAAATTCCCAACTTGCGAATGTGAAGTAGCCTTTTGATATGTTTTCTGTTCTAAATTTACCGGCAAATGGGTAAATGTCTTCAAATAAAAATTTATGGATATTTATAAAATGATTTTTATCAAATCCATAATTATTTATATTTTGTCTTAATATATATGATTTAGCTAAAACAATTTGTTTTTCTAAATTAAATAATTTATTGCTATCGTGGATGTCTAATTTATTAATTAGGATATTTGTTCCAGGATAGCAATAAATTGAATTTCTAGCATTATAAAGATTTTCCATTTTATACTCCTTTTAGCATATTATCTTTGATAATATTTATCATTTCGCTTTGAGAGATTTCATCATTTGAATATTTTTTTAATATTTCTATATCAGAGTCTGTTATATTCATGTTTTCAATTGCAAAATCTTGTTTTAAATTTGCTATATCAAAATTAAATTTTTCTTCTTTTGACATGTTAAACATAATTTTCTCCTTTATATTTAATATGTGTGTCGGGGGTTAATTTTAATTCCCGTCACCTTTTTAATTATACCACAAAACGTGCAAAAATACTACCTTTTTTGCAAAAAAATATTACAAATTTTAACGTTTCTATTTACTTTTTAGCTCAAAACAAATATAATAATATTGTATGAAAATTTTTAAAACGTGAATTTAATTTTTGTTGGAGGTATAAATGAAAAATAAAAGAATATTATTTCCAATTATAATTTCAGTTATTGTTATTGTCATTGCAATAATTATATTTATATTAATTGGATCAGGTGAAAAGAATAATAAGAGTAATTCAACTATTAAATTAAGTGGAAATTCAGAAAATTCTTCAAAAAGTAATACAGTAGATAATACAGATGATGAAGAAGATAATACTGTAGACAATGATACAGATAATGCAACTGATGAGAATACAACAAATGACACATCAAATAATACAACAAATTCAACATCTGATGATAGTATAGATTTTGATGGAGATGAATTTTATTTAAAATCTGCTAAAGCTTTTGTTGCTGGTTTAATGAATTCAGATGATATGAAAGATTTTGTTGATAAACATGTTGATGTTAAGGCATATGCAGCTTGTTATGATATAAGCGCTGATGATGCAAAGTTTATGGATGAGTATCAAAAGCTTTCAGACGATGATGACAAGGTTTTAGAGGTAAGCAAAAAATTTGAAGAATTGGCATCTGAAAAGAATTTAAAATTAGATGCTATTAGTAATCCGAAAACATCAGGCGATGATGAGAACATTTCTAGAGTTACTATTACTTTAAAAAAAGGTGATTCAACAGAAAAATATAGAATGGTGTTCTATGGTGATATAGTTATATATATTGCTGATGATAGTGGGGATTCAATAATTGATTTGAATAATTAAAATATAAAAATGTAAGTTTATTTGCAGATATTTTAGAGATTATGAAAAAGCAGACATTGTGTTTGCTTTTTTTATATAATGGGAAAGTTCTCCGAACTTTCTATTATATAAATTAATAATGCACAAAAATGCGGACTTAAAAATGCTATAATTAGAGCAAATGTTATTAATGTCCGATTTTGTTCTATATAGAAACAAAAAATAATGCAAGGTTTGGTGTTGTATAAGAATAAATTAAATATAGGAGTAGTTGCTATGAGAATTGTAGGAAAATTTACTGATGAAGAACTTGAATTATTAGAAGATTTAGGAATAGAGGTTAGAGATAGAGAATATTCTGATTATGAGATAAAAGATATGGAAGATATAGTTATGGATGCTGTTATGAGTAATTTGGATAATGAAGGAGAGTTTACTGAAATTGCTGAAACTTATAATTGGATTCATGATAAATTAGTTCAGATAGAAAATGATGGGGAGATGGAATATGAGGATGCTACTTTAAGGCCATTTTTAACTGATGAGCAAATAAAATTGATGGAGTTAAATAATATTGATTTGGATAGAGATTATACTTTACCAGATTTAGAAAAATTAGAGGATTTGGTTTATAATATTATGATGACTCATATGGATGAAAATGGCGACTATACTGAACTTGCAGAAAAATATGAAAAGATAATTGATGTAATAGTTAAGATTGAAAATGAGATGTAAAATAAAATTTTTATAGGGTGATTTGTATGACAAATTTATTAATAAAACTATTCGTAAAGGATAATGGAGATCCAAAAGATGAAAAAATAAGGCCTAAATATGCGATGTTATCAAGTATTACGGGGATTGTTGTTAATTTATTTTTATCAGTTTTTAAATTGGTAATAGGAATTGTTACTAATTCTATGTCAATTATTTCTGATGCTTTGAATAATGTTACTGATACTGGTTCATCAATTGTAACTATGATTGGCTTTAAATTATCTCAAAAAGAAGTAGATAATGAACATCCTTGGGGACATGGTAGGATGGAGTATATTACTGCTTTTATTGTTGATATTCTAATTATATTGGTTGGTGTTGAATTATTACAGAATTCAGTAGATAAAATTATTCATCCGGTTATGCCAACTGTTAATGGTGTTGTAATATTTTTATTGGTTGTAGCCATTTTAGTTAAGTTATGGCTATTTGTATTTTATTCAAAGATTGCAAAAAAAATTGATTCTTCAGCTATAAAGGCTACAGCATATGACAGTGTTTCTGATTGTGTGTCTACTTTTGTTGTATTATTCTCAAGTGTTATAAGCTTAATATTCGGTATAACTATTGATGGTTATGTTAGTATATTGGTAGCAATTTTTATTTTGATTACAGGTGTTAAAGCTTTGAAAGAAACTATTGATATTTTACTTGGTTCTAAGCCGGATAAAGAATTTATTGATCAGATAAATGAATTTGTAAAAAAATATCCGATGATTGCTGGTATTCATGATATTATGGTTCATGATTATGGACCTGGTAGAAAAATCGTTTCTTTTCATGCTGAAGTTCCAGCAGATGCCAATATTTGTGAAGCTCATGACATTATAGATGAGCTTGAGCAGCATATGTTAAAAAAATTTAAGTGTATTACAACTATTCATATGGATCCAATTGTTGTGAATGATGCGAAAATAAATGATGCAAGGGCTTCAGTTGAGAAGATTGTTAAAGAAATTAATGAGAATTATTCTATTCATGATTTTAGAATGACTGATGGTGGTAAGAGAATTAATTTGATTTTTGATTTAGTTATTCCAAGAGATGATAAAATTGATAAAGAAAATTTGAAAAGAGAAATTATAGAGAAGATTAAGAAAATTAATACTAAGTATTATGTGGTTTTTACGATTGAGCATTTATTTGTATAAAAGACTCGAAAAAAATTTGATTATGTATTTTTTTATGTTATAATGTCTAATGTAATATTCGTTATTACTTGAAAGTAATAATCATTGAGGTGAGTATGGAAGCAAAGAAAAGCAGTGATATTAAGTATTTGGCTAGATTATTTTGGATTTTTATAGTTGGTAGTTTAGTCGGATTTGCATATGAGAATATTTTGGTTTTATGTCAAAAAGGACATTTTATTTTACGACAGGGGCTGTTGTATGGACCGCTTATTCCTGTTTATGGAGTGGGAGCGGTTATATATGAACTTACCATTCCAAAAATGGAAAGTCATTTAAAAGCCTTTTTCTATTCTATGTTTTTTGGTGCTGTTACAGAATATGCTTGTTCATACATACAAGAAGTTTTATTTGGAACAATTTCTTGGGATTATCATTGGGTAACAATTAATTTTAACGGTAGAACAAGTTTATTACATGCTTTTTATTGGGGACTTGCGGGAGTTATATTTTATGATATAATCCATCCGTGGTTCGATAAAATTATGAATAAACCATTTACTATGAAAGTGAAAGTAATTACTGTTATTACACTTATTTTTATAGTTGTTGATGTTGGGCTTTCGGGATTAGCTTGCTACAGACAGAAAGAACGTGTTGAGGAAATTCAAGCTAAAAATAATTTGGATAAATTTTTGGATAAGCACTATCCAGATGAAAAGATTGATAAGATATATACTAATAAAATTTTAAAAGTTACCAACATTCCATGATGCTTTTGAAAATTATATAAAATAACAATGTACAGAAATTTGCAAAGCAAGATTCGTGTGTGAACAAAGACGTGGACTTAGAAAAGTTATAATCGGTATAAATGTTATTAATGTCTGCTTTGGTTCAAAGAAAAAATATAGGGGCACTGCTTTTTTAGCAGTGCTTTTGTAATTAAAAAGAAATGTTTATTTTATTGTTATAATTTTTATTTAATGGTATACTTTTGTCGGATGGAGTGAGATTATTGAGAAATAAGAAAAAAAGAAGAAGTAAAAGAGTACAAAGATTGTTTTTGTTTTTAATAATTGCTGTAATTATTATGACTGTTGCACTTGGAGTTCAGATTAAAAAACTTCAAGAATTAAATGCTAGCCCAAATAAGGTTTCTAATTTTTCAGGTGAACAACAAAATGATGTTGAAAAAATAGATGCTAATGCAAAAATAGATATTTTGAAGTATGATTCTTTTATTGGTAAAGTGTATACTCAAAGCCAATTAGAAAATATGATAAATAGTGATATTTCTGATTTATATAATAATTATGATAAACCTAAAGAAATCGAATATGAATGTACTTCAGAAAGTGCGTCAAGTAGTGATATCGCTGAGAATATTGTAACAAAAATCTATAAAAATGAGTTCAATACGGTTAAATCTGCAGATGTTATAGGACAAAATGAATTATATTATGTAGTTAAGGTTAATTATGATTATACAAATGGTAGTTTAGCTAAGAGATATTCTAAAAATGTTATTGTTTTTAAGAATTTTTATTATGACGATGAGGAAAATGTTTTTAATGTTGATGATGTAGAAAATGTTAAAACTATTTTAGATTTAGACAATTACATTAATGATTTTTCAAATGGTGCTAAGATTGATATTCAATCATTTATTCAAAAAAATGGTCAAAATTATGAATATACTTTATATTATTTAAGTTTAAATTATGGTCAATCTGATAAAAAAGATACAGTTGATTTAATGAAAAAGGTTGTTTCAATTGATGCTGCAACTGGTAAAGTTGTTGGAACAGATAAAGTTGCGGTTCGAACTGGTATTGAAATTTAGTGGGAGTGAAAATATGAATAAATTGGGAGATAAGTTTATTTCAGGTCAAATTATTAATTTAGATTGTGAACCTATGGAGAAATTAGAAAAACTTGCTACAGATTTAAGAATAAAAGAAGATAATTTAAGATTAGATTTAGATGCGGCAATGAATCAAATGATAAATGAATAAAGGAGTTTACTATGAATTTGGGTGCAAAGAGAAATTTAAGAAATTTGTCTAGAACTAGTGAAAAATATACTTTTAAAGGAATAAAGTTTGCAGGAATAGATATGCTTACAGCAACGGAATTGAATGATGAAAAAATGAGTGTAAAAAATGATAAAGTACATTGTTTAATTACTAATGCTGGCAAGATTACACCAAGCGTTAGTTTCAGAAAACCATCAATTTCAATTACTTCTGCTAATTATTTTTTTGATGAATGCAGTTATGGCAAGGAAAATAATCCGGTTGAGTCATTAAGAATTACTTTGAAAACATCAGAAAATGTTTTAGAGAATATTCTTGGAAATACAGCAAGACAAAATGAAAGAAGCATTAGTAATACAAAGGATAAGAAAATGGATTTTGAAAGATAGGAGTTTTTTTAATGAATACACTAAAGACTTGTCAAGATTTACTTGATACAATTACTGATATTGCTGATGTTGAGTCTAATAGATTACTTATTTGGGCTACTATTTATACTCGAAAATGTCAGGATATTAAGAAAAGAAAGTTAGATAATTTTAAAAGTTATTTTGATAACCAAATTGCTTTTTATAAGAGAAGCTATCAGAAATATGCTAAAGAGTACGAGAAATTGTATTCAGAATATGAAAAAGCAATTGATAGATTGATTGAACAATATAATGCTTATTATAATTATGTTCAAAATGAAGAGGTTTTTGCAAAGAGTAATCAAAAGATTGCTATAGCTAATTTTTTAGTTAGTAAAGATGGTTTGGATAGAGCGAAGCTTAATGGAAATTATGCTTTGATGGAAAAATCAAGCAAGAAAGTATTTGCTACAGCACAAAAAAAATTGAACTATGATATTATTATTGATGAATGTGATAGCAGATTAACGGAATGTGCTAATGATACATATGCCGATTTGGATGAGTTATTTAATATTTGTGATTCTGGACTTAATTTAAAAAGAGAAGGTTACATGAAAAGATTAAAGAAATTTTTTAAACTTACATTTGGCGGAGAAAATGGATTTAAAAATTATGTTTTAGAACCTTTGAAAACGAAGGTTGCTAATATTGATAAATTGTCAATTATAAAAACTTCTAATGTTAAAATAAAAATGATTAGATTTGTTTCGCAGATGGAGAATATTAGAACAGATGTTAATTTAACTTTTAATGAGACTTTGAATAAAAATTAAGGGATGTTGTAATGAAAAAAATTATTTTAAGATTAATTATTATAGCTTTGTTATGTTTAATTGCGGTTGCTACTGTTTTTTTAGGTGCTGGATATTCAATGTATTCTAAGGCTATTAAGGCCGAGAGTATGGATGATAAAATAGCTGATATAAGGAGCAATGCGAATTATACTAAAATAGATGATGTTTCCAAAATGTATAAAAATGCGGTTGTTGCAGTTGAAGATCATAGATTCTATAGCCATTGTGGAATTGATGTGTGGGCTATTATGAGGGCTATGGCTAGAAATGTTAAGTATAAGGAATTGCTAGAAGGTGGCAGTACGATAACACAACAATTGGCTAAGAATACGTATTTTACTCAGAGTAAGGAACTTACTAGAAAAGTTGCTGAAGGATTTATGGCTATTTCATATGAAAAGAAATTAGAAAAAGACGAAATTTTAGAATTATATATTAATACTAGTTATTTTGGAAATGGATATTATGATATTAAGGAAGCTAGTTTAGGATATTTTGGAAAGTTGCCTGATGATATTAATGATTATGAAGCTACAATGCTAGCGGGTGTTCCGAATGCTCCGTCTGTATATGCTCCAACGGTTAATTTTAAGTTGGCTTCCGAAAGACAGACACAGGTTTTAAATAAAATGGTTGAGTACGGCTATATTACTGATGATAAGAAAAATGAGATTTTGAGTATGACGGAACAGTATAGAGAGTATTTTAGTAAAGGAAGATGATTAAAAGATTAGTTTGAAGAGAGCTAATCTTTTTTGTTTTATAGTAGAATGTTTTGAATTTATTATAGAAGAAAATATTATATTTATTTTTTGTTCCTTGCTAAAATATTTTCCCACCTACTAAACTTCGTTTAGTAGGTTAGGGAAAAACTTTCAAACTGCGCGTCACTAAAAAATTAATATAATATTTTCTTAATAAATAATTCTGTGTTTAGTGCAACTTTTTTAATTTTAAAATTGTAATATAGGTGTAAAAGAAAAAAAGATTATGGAGGAGCAATGAAGGAAGATAAGAAATTATATAAGAGTTTTTTAGAACGGAGATAAAAAGGCGTTTGAGACTATTATAGATACACATATGGAAGCGGTTATATATTTTATAAATAGGTTTGTCAAAAACGTTGATATTGCTGAAGATTTGGCTCAGGATGTATTTGTATATGTCCTTATTAATAAGAATGAGTATGATTTTAAATATTCTTTAAAAACATATTTGTATACAATAGGGAAATGTAGGGCGATTAATTATTTGAAAAGAGAAAAAAGAATTGTTAGTTTAGTAGAAAATATGTATCAAGACGAGAATGATATTGAAGATATAGTTTTTAAAAAAGAGAAAAATAAGAATATAAGAAATGCTATAAAAAGATTGAGCAATGAGCAGAGTCAGGCAATTTTTCTTGTTGACATTGAAGAATTGTCTTATAAGGAAGCATGCAAAGTAATGGGAACATCTATGTCTAGTTTGAAATCTTTGATTCACAGAGCTAGAAAAAATTTAAAGAAAATTTTAGTAAAGGAGGAAGAAAAGTATGATAGATAAAGGGATTTTTAAGAAAAAAGTTTTTGAAAAATATAATGATAATTTAAATGAAAGAGATGATTTTTTTGTTACTCCAATATATGGCTTTAAAGATAAAAAAAGAAAATTACTTATTAAAAAAATACTAAGTCATGTGATTCCAGTTGTTACTGCGATGGGCGTTGTATATGCGGGTGTGAACATGAATACATCTAATTATGTCAACCAAAAGAGTAAAACTGATTTTGTAAATAATGTAGAGTTTGATTATTCACAGTACATGGATTATCAGGATAGAATTTACTATGATTTCATAAAAAATTATGGGGATTATGAAAATTCATTAAAGCAATGGCCTAATTTGCTAAAGATGAATGAAGAAGGGTTTAATGAATATTTCGTGCTTGTAATTGCAGTTGAAAATACATCATTGATGGGATTAAGTTTTTCTAATTTAACTTGCGATGATAATACGATGTATGTTGAGCTATATCAGTCAGCTGACGCTTCTATTGAGGATGAAAGTGTTATATCAGTAAAAGTTCCTTTGCAACAATTAAGAGAAAATATTAAGTTTAATGTAACTGGTAGACAGCCTCAAGATAGTAACTATGTATCAATAAGAAAAATTTCTAAAGATTACTCAGAGGAGCAGGCTGTTAAGGATGGATGTTTTGTTATAAAAAATAATGATGTAATATCAGAGGATGTTAATGAATTAGTTGATTTTATTAATAGTAAGAGTAATGGTTTTATTAGAATTGTTGATTTTGAGGATGCAACTAAAATAAACGATATGGAGTTTGAAAGTGCAACTACAGTAACTGATATAGAATTTGAAGATGGAAATTATTATATTAATATATTGGATTTGAAAACTGGAAAGATTACTTATATGATAATGGATGAATTAATGGTTGTGAGGTACAAGGAAATGGATGAGTATTCAATACTTGCTCAAAATAAATATAATAATCAATGTTATTTAGTTACGATTAATATTTAATTTAGTAAATATAAAGGTAGAAGGTATAAAAATGCCTTCTATATTTTAGACAATTTTGTACATATGTCTAAATTTTAGCAAACTCATAGGCAAAGTGCTTGACGGAATGTAAAAAAGAGAGTACACTTGTTTTTTAGGAACAGATAAAAATGTTAATGATTATATTGATACATTAATAGAGGAAAGGTGATGATATTATGAAAAAAGAGAAAATTTTTACTGTTATAATTTTTATGGTAGTTTTGTTAATACCATTAATTTATAGTTTCTTTTATTTGAAGTCTTATTGGAATCCATATGGAAACTTGAGTGATATGAAAATTGCTGTTGTTAATTTGGATTCTGGAAAAGATGGTTCTAATGAAGGAAATGAATTTGTTAAAAGTTTAAAAGAGAGTGATACTTTTAATATTCAAGAGGTGTCTGAGTCAGAAGCGGAAGATGGAATGAAAAAAGGTGATTATTATGCAACAATTAAAATTCCAGAGAATTTTACAGAATGTTTAAAGAGTGCTTCTTCAGAGGATAAACAAATTGCAACAGTTACATATAGTCCAAATCAGGCTACAAATTATTTGGCAACACAGATTGTTAATAGTGCAGTAAAAACTATTCAATTAAATTTACAATCTAAAGTTGATAAAGAGATTATTGCTGAATTGTCAAACAAATTAAATGAGGTACCAAATAGTTTACAAACAATTAGTGATGGTGCTGATAGTATTTTAAATGGTGCTGAGAGTTTAGATTCTGGTATAAAACAAATTAGTGATGGAACTAATCAATTAAGCAGTAGTTATTCTGAATTTAATGCTGGTGTTCAATCTGCTTATTCAGGAAGTGAGAATTTACAAAACGGTATAGCTCAAGTTTCAAGTGGAGTTGCTAATTTACAAGCTGGAAGCCAAAATCTTGATGGAGCTATAGATCAAATTAATAGTGGAATTGATGGAATGAGTGCTAATGGAGCAGAGAGTGTAACAGCTCTTGTTACTGGAGTTAATAGCCTAAATGAGAATGCAGGAAAATTAAATTCTTATGCTACAGATGGAGCAAATTTATCAAAGAGTTTGGCTACAGATGTAAATGTTTATGTCGGTAGTGTAAATGCTATGCAACAAGAATTACAAGCACTTTTAACTAATTCGACAGTATCTAGCGAAGAGGTAAAAAATGTATTGGCTAAATATAGTTCAACATTGAGTGAGAAATCTTCTATAGCAGAAACAAGTAAGAAATTAGCTCAAAATGATGGTGTTGCTAGTGCATATGCAAGTGGTGTATATAAAGGAACTAGTGAGTTACTTCAAAAATCAAGTGGATTAACTCAAATGTTCCAAGGTGTTCAAGGATTAAAATCAGCATTGGCTGAGGTAAAGAAAGGAACTACTACTTTGAAAAATGGTACAAATACGTTAGCAAACGGTACTCAAACTTTAGCAAATGGTAGTGCTACTTTAACTTCTGGATTAGCTAAATTAAATTCAAGTTCAAATCAAATTGATAATGCTATAAAAACAATTAATACAGGTGTTAGTTCAGCATCTGATGGAAGTACGCAATTAGTTGATGGTGTTCAAACCTTTAAAACATCAATAAATGAAGGTATGGAGACTACAAAGGAACAATTAAAATCTTTAGACGGAATTGAAGAATTTGGTGAGAAACCTATTAATTTTGAAACTGAGGAATATGGTAAAGTTGATTCTTATGGAATTGCTTTCACACCATTATTCTTATGTATAGGTCTTTGGGTTGGAGCTTTAATGGCATATGTTGTTTTATATTATGATCATGATGAGAGATTCGGAATTTTAGGAATTACAAGTAAAAATAAAATTTTACAAAATGTTATATATATTGCAATAGGAGCAGTTGAAGGATTAGTTACAGGTATATTATTAAAAGCTAGTTTAGGATATGCAGTAGAAAATATGGCTTTATATTATGGAGCAAGTATTTTAATTGGAATAACATTTATGAGTATTATACAATTCTTAATTAGAAACTTTGGAGATATTGGTAAATTCTTAGCTCTTATAGTTTTAGTTTTGCAATTAGCTGCAGCAGGTGGTACATTCCCAATAGAAACTATTGATAAAGGCTTCCAAGTAATATCACCATATTTACCAATGACATATTCAATTAAGTTATTAAGAGAAATTTTAGTTCCAACAGCAACTAACTTTAAGGCACAATATATTGGAATTTTAATTGGTATAAGTGTAGTAACATTTGCAATTACTGGAGTAGTTGATATTATTAAAAAAAGAAAAATTATTAATGAAAATAAATAAGATTATTCGTGAATGGCTAGAGTCTATGAGATTCTAGCTATTTTTTATGCTTAAAATGAAGAACATTGGTTTTCTTGACAAGTAACGATTTTATATGTAGGATTAAAAAGGAATTTGTTATATTATAGGGAAATTCTGTGATATGAATTTGAAAAAATCTTGAAATTTTATATATTTTTTTGGGAGTGTTTATAATGAAATACATAGGAAGAAGAAAATTATTTATTCTTGTAATTATTGCGATTGCAGTTGTTCTAGGAAATGTTGTTAATGCTTTTGCTGCTACATCAGCAGAAAATTTAAGAAAACAGCAACAGCAAAATCAACAACAGATTGAGGATGCAAAGAATAAGCAAAAAGAAATTAGAAGTCAGATGACAGATATTCAAAGACAAGTTGATGAATTAGATTCTAAAATTTCTGATTACGAAAGTGATATTTACGATTTGAATTCGCAAATTGAAGAGGTTTCAAAAAATATAAATTCTGCAGAAATCGAACTTCAAAAAACACAAAAAGATTTAGAAGAAAAAGAAGATTTGCTTGAAAAGAGATTAGTTGCATCATATAAAGCTGGTTCTACATCTTACTTAGATGTTTTACTTGATTCTGATAGTTTAACATCATTTTTATCTTCATACTATTTAGTAGAACAAATTTCAGAAAATGATACAAAATTAATTAATACGGTAAAAGATACTAAACAGCAAATTGAAAATTCAAAAGCTCAATTAGAAGAGAATAGAGCATCTTTAGAAAATATTAAACAAGCAGAAGTGGCTAAGAAAAGTGAATTAGATGCTACTAAAAAAGAGAAAGAGCAAGCTGTTGCTAATTTATCAAATGAAGACAAAGAAGTACAATCAAAAATAGATGAGATGAGATCTGAGGATTCTAAAATTAGAGCTGCTATTGCTAAAGCTGAAAGAGAAGCAAACAGAACTTCTAGCAGAGGTAATGGTGGAAGCAGAAGCTCTTCATCAAATCCAGGTGGATTTATTTATCCAGTTCCTGTTGCATATAGTAAGGTAACATCTGGTATGTATTATTCAGGTTCAAAAAGATATCATGGTGCATATGATTTTGGTTCAGGCGGAATAGCAGGCCAACCTGTTTATGCTGTTAAAGATGGTACTGTTATTTATACAGCTAATTTGACTAATAGTTATGGTACACATGTTATAATAAGACATAGTTCTGGTTTATATACATTGTATGCTCATGGTCAAGCTGGTTCACTTTCTGTTTCTGTTGGACAAAAGGTTTCTCAAGGTCAGCAGATTATGAGAGTAGGAAGTACTGGAAATTCTACTGGTGCACATTTGCATTTTGAGGTTAGAGTTGGTTCTGGTGGGTATGGTGATAGGGTTAATCCTGGGGCATACTTACCATAGTGAAGTTAATTTAAAGCAAGGTTTTCCCTTGCTTTTTTACAATTCATAAAGGAAAATATATATCAAAATTTTTTTACACCTTGCTGTCGCATTCTTCGATTCTTGAAAATAAAAATTTATCATTTTTATTTTCAAATCGGGTAGAATGCTTCAATCGAACTCGCTTCGCTCGTTTGGTCCCTGCGCGGTGATTCAAAAATTTTATATATATTTTCCTTTATAGTTACAGTAAAAAAATATAAAAAAACTATTGACTTAGAGTAGACTCTAAATGATATAACGATATATGTAAATATCTTATATAATAGTAAAGTTTTTCGAACTTTCTATTATATGGGATAACAATGCACAGAAATTTGTTTTACAAATTTCTGTGCACGAACAAATACGCGGATTTAAAAAGCTATAATAAGTTATAATATTATTAGTTATCGCTTTTGTTCTACTTGTTTTAAAATATAAATTAGAAAGGATTGATTATAATGGAAAAATCTAAAGTTTATTTCACAAAGAAGATTACTCCAGAAAATATTGTGAAGATGTATGATGTATTAGGAATAAAGTTACCTGGAAAGGTTGCTGTTAAGCTACATTCAGGAGAGCAAGGAAATCAAAATTATTTAAAACCAGAGTTTGTAAAACCAATGATTGAACATGTTAATGGAACAGTTGTTGAGTGTAATACTGCGTATGGCGGAGCTAGAAACTCTACTGAAAAACATGTTGAGCTAATGAAAGAACATGGATGGAGCAAATATTTTGATGTTGATATTCTTGATGCCGAAGGACCAGATTTAGAAATTGAAATACCAAACGGTAAACAAATTAAGAAAGATTATTTAGGTAAAGATATAAAGAAATATGATTCAATGTTAGTGTTATCACATTTCAAAGGACATCCTATGGGTGGATATGGCGGAGCTTTAAAACAACTATCAATTGGATGTGGTTCATCTGCTGGTAAAACTTATATTCATTCAGCTGGTGCTGAAACAGACCAAACAAAATTATGGGATAACTTACCTGAGCAAGATAGATTCTTAGAATCAATGGCAGATGCTGCTTCAGTTGTTCATAATATGTTTGAAGGAAAAATTGCATATATAAATGTAATGTGCAATATGTCTGTTGATTGTGATTGTTGTGCAGTTGCAGAAGATCCTTGTATGAAAGATATTGGTATTCTAGCTAGTTTAGATCCAATTGCTATTGATCAAGCTTGTATTGATTTAGTATATAATTCAAATGATGAAGGAAAAGACCATTTTATAGAAAGAGTTGAAAGTAGACATGGTGTTCATACAATTGAATCTGCTGCTAAATTAGGTTTTGGAAATAGAGAATATGAATTAATTAATGTAGACTAATGAGAGACACATATGTTAGAAGAAATAGAGAGTTATTTAAAGTGTACTGATGAAAATATTAATGAAATTTTGGAAGGCAAAGATTTGTCTAGAGGTTTGTTGGTTTTTGTAAATGAAGGAAAGGATAAAGAAAAAATACTGGGTGAAATAAAAAATGCTACTGGTCTTTCAGATTAGGAGAAGGTTAAAGATTTAAATTCTTGTAAGGTTTATTATATAAAGTAGAGATAGGGTGATATTATGCTAGATGAAATTGATATTAAAGACTATGAAAAAGAAATAATTGAAGGAAAATATGAAGATATATATAAGAATCTAGTTGATAAAACTATTGATGTTGTTGAAGAACTTAGAAAGAAGAAAGGCTACAAAATACCTAAAGATAAAAGTGAAATAGAATTATTTAATAGTATACAGCTTTATTTTAAAGAGAATTTTATAGATTCTTTGAACGTTTATTATTTGATGAAAAGCTTGATAGAGTGGCACTATGACGAAGAAGATAATACTTATGATAAAAGAATTAACAATATTATAATAAGGTATAATGATTTAGTTGATAAATTAAAAATTTATGAGAAAATTGAGGACGAAATAAATGAAAAAGGATTTGATGCTGTAACTAAGGAAAGAGAAGAAAAATATGAAAAACAATTTAAAGAGAAAGTTGAGTATTCAATGTACTACGAGGATTTTTGGGACATAGTGAAACTTATAAGAAAAGTTATTCTTGATAATGAAAAGAATTTTAAGAAGGCTAATGATGTTGAAAAAATAATGCTAATTGATAATTCTTATAATTATATTATGAAAATTGGATATAAGAAAGTTGCTTATATATATTCGAATGAATATAAGGATTACAGAATTACGTAAAAAGAGGTTATTTGAAGTGGATAATTGTGCCATTCACACACCCTAGTGGTCAAAAGAGATGCAGGATTTGGCACACCTGCCAAATAACTAGAATTAAGGAGCTATGGAAACATAGCTCCTTAATTTTTTTCTGAGTATTAGTTAAAATTTTGATAAAATTTCTTTTGTGCTAATTTTTCTTGAACGCCATTTAATGCTTCTCCAAATCTTTGGAAGTGGACGACTTCACGCTCTCTTAAGAATCTTAATGGATCTAATACGTCAGGATCATCTGCGCAAAGGTCAATTAATTTTTCATATGTTGCACGAGCTTTTTGCTCGGCAGCAAGATCTTCTGTTAAATCTGTTACGGGATCACTTGTTACTTGCAATGTTGCGGCGCTAAATGGTGTGCCACTTGCTGCTTGAGGATATGTGCCCCAGCCGTGATCTGTAAAATATGCTCCTAATCCAGCTTTTTCTAAGTCTTCAGGACATACGCCATCTGTTAATTGATGAACCATACTGCTTACCATCTCAAGGTGGGCCAATTCTTCCGTGCCTATGTCGTTTAGGATAGCTTTTGATTTTTCATCTGGCATGCTTATTCTTTGAGAAATATATCTTAAAGCCGCACCAATTTCTCCGTCAGGTCCACCATATTGTGAAATTATAAATTTTGCTAAACGTGGATTTGGATTTTTAATTCTAACGGGATATTCTAATTTCTTTTGATATAACCACATTAAAAGCTACCTCCTTTTTCCCATGGCCAAGGCTGTTCAAGCCAACGCCATTTATTACATGGACATTCTATTGATAATGGTCCATACATTTTTTGATAATTGTCTGTTAACATTCTTAGCTTATTTGCGTTTTCGTTGTGAAGACATAGAGCTCTTTGGTCGTTTGGGTTTATGTCTAGGTATAGGCCTAGTTCGATTACTGTAAAGTTTATAGCTCTGATTTCATCTAATAATTCTGATCTTGTTTTTGGGCAATTTTCTTCCATCATGAATTACAGCCACCTCCAATTGAATTTTGGTCTTTTAAATAGTTTATTGTGTCTAAAGATTGATTTGGACAGTATGGGCTAACTAATTCAGGGAAGATTGTTCCCATTCTAAGTCCTATTTCTGGAGTGTATACTTGATTCATTCTTTGGTGTGGAACATAGCAATGACCATACATCCAATCTTGTGGGAATGCTGATGTGTTTGTGAAACCACATGAGCATGTATTATTATCTATGTTTCCATAGTCATTTTGTACCATACTACAAGATTCTTCGTACATTGTATTGTTATTGTTGTTATTACATTGAAAGTTGTTACATGAACAACCACAGTTTCTAAACATTTATAATTCCTCCTTTTTCTTATAATATAAAATATGAGAAAAAGTTAAAAAAGTGATAAAAAGTAATTGTAATTATATAGTTATATGTTATAATTTACCTATATCATTATTCACGACTTGCACGAGCTTTGAAAATACAAAATGGGATTTAGTAAGAAAGAGGAGTAAGAATAAAATATGAGTAAAATAATGACAATAATAGATGAAGAAAATAACATAGAACAGGTCGAAGTATTGAATATTTTGTATTTAGAGGTTACTGAAAAAAATTATGTATTTTATGTTGAACCTGGTGAGGAAAAAAATGGAACGGTTTTAATTTGTACTGCATCATGTGAAAAGTTAGATGATAAGAGATTAAGAATTGATAGAAGGTTATCAAATGTTGAAAGAAAAATGATGAAATTGTCTTTGAATATAATGTTTGGATTAACAAAGGATTAATTATTTGGAAACTCAGTAAAAATTTTACTGAGTTTTTTTAAAACTATTTCAAAAAATGCGAAAATAAGGTATAATAGAAAGGAATTGTTTTATTTAGGAGAGAAATATGCGAAAAAAGTGGAAATATAAAGAATTAGATGAAGAGAAAATTGATGAAATAGTTAGAAAATTTGATGTACCTGAATTATTAGCTACAGTTTTGGTTAATAGGGGAATAGTTGATGATGAAGAAATTAGAGTGTTTTTAAATCCTACAAGATCTGATTTTCACGATCCATATTTGATGCCTGATATGGAGATTGCTGTTGAGAGAATTATAAAGGCAATTAATAATCAGGAAAAAGTTATTATTTATGGCGATTATGATGTTGATGGAATAACTAGTATTACTGTTTTAAAGAAGTTTTTAAAGATTTGTGGTTTAGAGGTCGATTATTATATACCTAATCGTTTGAGTGAAGGTTATGGATTGAATAAGGCAGCGATTGATTATATAAAAGAAAAAGAATATACATTAATTATTACAGTTGATTGTGGAATTTCTGGTATAGAAGAGATTGAGTATGCAAATAGTTTAGGAATTGAAACTATTGTAACAGATCATCATGAGCCAATGGAGGTTTTACCACCTGCTGTTGCTATTGTTGATTTGAAGAGAAAAGATAATGATACATATCCCTTCAAAAGTTTAGCTGGTTGTGGGGTCGTTTTTAAATTAACTCAAGCACTTGGAATGAGACTGGGTATAGATGAAAAAGAATATTTGAAATATTTAGATATTGTTTGTGTTGGTACAATTTCAGATATTGTTCCATTAGTTGATGAAAATAGGGTTATTGCTAAACTTGGATTAAAGTTGGTTGAAGTTACTAGAAATCCTGGACTTAAGGCTTTGCTTAATGCTTCTGGATATAAGGTTGTTAATTCAAATACAATTTCTTTTGGAATTGCTCCTAGAATTAATGCTTGTGGAAGAATGGGCTATGAGGAAGAAGCTTTAAAATTATTTTTAACTGAAAATTTAGTTCAAGCTTCAGAAATAACTGAGAGATTGAATAAATATAATAGAGATAGACAAGAAATAGAGAAAAATATTTATGATGAAGCAATTAAAATGATGGAAAAGGAAGATTCAAATGCTCAGTCTATTGTTTTAGGAAGCAATAATTGGCATCATGGTGTTATTGGAATTGTTTCTTCAAAGATTACAGAGATGTATTTTAAGCCTTCAATTTTGATATGTTTTGAAGGTGAGGATGGAAAAGGTTCTGGTAGAAGTATTCCTGGATTTGATCTTCATGAAGCTTTGGCTGAAACAGCTAAGTATTTAGAGAAATATGGCGGTCATGAAATGGCTGTTGGATTAAGTTTAAAAAAGAATAATTTTAATAGATTCAAAGAAGCTTTTGAAAAATATGTTGAAGAGAAAGATATAACTGGAATAGTTCCAATTATAGAGATTGATAAACAAATAAGTTTGAAAGATATAGATAGTAATATTGTTAAGCAGTTAGATTTATTAGAGCCTTTTGGTGAGGCTAATAGAAGACCAATTTTTGTTTATAAGAATTTAAAAATAGATTCTATTCGTGCTTTATCAGATGGAAAGCATTTGAAGATGACATTGAAAGATGGTAATACAATTGTTAATGCGATTGGTTTTAATATGGGGCAACTTTCAAAAGAATATATGATAGGTGATAGAATTGATGTTGTTGGAACATTAGAAATAAATGCTTATAATGGAAGAGAAATGGTACAAATTAATGTTAAGGATATAATGAAGTCCTTATAAAGTATAGATAAAGGGGAGTGAATGATATATGAAAAGTGATATGTTAGAAAGAAACATTGATGATGTTATTAAACTTGCTAAAGAGAAGAATAGAAAAGTTGATGCGAAGAAGATAACTAAAGCATATAATTATGCATGTGAAAAGCATGGAGATCAAAAGAGAAGATCTGGTGAGCCTTATATTATTCATCCACTTCAAGTTGCATATACATTAGCTGGATTAGAAATGGATACAGATACAATTTGTGCGGCTTTACTACATGATGTTGTTGAAGATACTGATGCAACTAATGAGGATCTTATTAGAGAGTTTGGTGAGTCTGTTGCTGAGATGGTAGATGGTGTTACTAAACTTGGTAAATTGCAATATACAACTAAAGAAGAGCAACAAGTTGAGGATTATAGAAAAATGTTCTTAGCAATGGGAAAAGATATTAGAGTTATTTTGATAAAACTTGCTGATAGACTTCATAATATGAGAACTTTGAAGTTTTTGAGTAGAGAAAGACAAATTGCTAATGCGAAGGAAACAATGGATTTGTATGCTCCTTTGGCTAACCGTTTAGGTATTTATTCTTTGAAATGGGAATTAGAGGATTTATCTTTTAAATATTTATATCCAGATGAGTATCATGAAATTGTTAAAGGTTTGGATAAAAAGAGAGAAGAGAGACTTGCTTTTATTGATAGTATAATGGATGAGATAAGAGTTGAGTTGAAAAATGCTAAGATAAATGCTGAGGTTACTGGTAGAGCTAAACATATTTATAGTATTTATAGAAAAATGCAAAGAGATAATTCAACATTAGATCAGGTTTATGATTTATTTGCTCTTAGAATTTTAGTTAATTCTGTTAGAGATTGTTATGCTGCTTTAGGTATTGTTCATGATTTGTATAATCCAATGCCTGGTAGATTTAAAGATTATATTTCAGTACCTAAAAAGAACATGTATCAGTCTATACATACAACTTTGATAGGTCCAAATGGTACTCCTTTTGAGGTTCAGATTAGAACTTGGGATATGCATAGGGTTGCTGAATTTGGTATTGCAGCGCATTGGGCTTACAAAGAGCAAAGTTATAAAGGTAAGAAAAAAGCTGTTGTTGTTAAAGATGATAAATTGTCTTGGCTTCGTGAAACTTTGGAATGGCAAAAGAATACTGAAAATCCTGATGAATTTTTAAATACTTTAAAGAAAGAATTGTTTGAGGATGAAGTTCACGTATTTACTCCAAAGGGGGATATTAAAGTTTTACCTCGTGGTAGTACACCAATTGATTTAGCTTATGCAATTCATGAGCAAGTTGGACATAGAATGATAGGTGCTAAAATTAATAGTAAAATGATGCCTATTGTTACTAAACTTCAAAATGGTGATATTGTTGAAATTATTACTTCTGATTCTGCTAAAGGTCCAAGTAGAGATTGGCTTAAGTTTGTTAAGAGTAGTGGTGCAAAAACTAAGATTCAACAATGGTTTAAGAAGGCTCAAAGAGAAGAGAACATTGAAAAAGGTAAAGATATTTTAGAAAAAGATATAAAGAAATTAGGAATGAAGCATAGTGACTTGTTCAAACCTGAATGGGTTCAAATTGCTTTAGATAGATATAAATATAATTCAGTAGATGATATGTATGCAAGTATTGGTTTTGGTGCTATTTCAGCTACTAAAATTATTGCAAGATTGCTTGAAGAATATAGAAAGGAACATAAAGAAGAGGATTTAGAAAAAACTATTTCTGAGCTTGCTAATAAAAAGACTTTGACTAAGCCCTCAAGAACTGGTGTTATTGTTGAGGGTATTGATAATTGCTTAGTTAAGCTTTCAAAGTGTTGTAATCCATTACCCGGTGATCAGATTGTTGGTTATATTACTAAAGGTAGAGGGGTTTCAGTCCATCGAGCTGATTGTGTTAATGTTAAGGATTTACTTTCTGATGAGGGTAGAATGATTGATGTTTATTGGGCTAATGAGGCTAAGACTACTTATAGTGTTGAGGTTACTGTGTATGCTAATGATAGACAGGGATTGCTTGCTGATGTTATTAAGGCTATTACTGGTGCTAAGTTTAATATTCTTGGTGTTAATACTAAGACTACTAAGGAGAGGATTGCTATTATTGATATGACTATTGAGCTTGAGAATTTGGAGGAGTTGAAGAAGGTTATTAGGGTGCTTAGGGGTGTTGATAGTGTTTATGATGTAAAAAGAAATAAATAATGGGTTTGAAAGATAATCATCATTTTGCGTTGTTACATTTCAGTTTTAATTCCTGCGACGTACCTATGTACGCCTCGGAATTTAAAACTTCATGTGCCTAGCCAAATAATAATTCTATTTCGAATGGTTTAAGAGTGAAATAATTAATTTATTTCGAATAGCTGAGTTATAAAAATTTACAAATGAGAAGGAGAGAAAATGATTTTAAAAACGTTGAAGTTGAAAATTGGTCATATGAATTTGGTGACTAATTGTTATATTATTGTTGATGAGCATTCTAAGGAGGCTATGGTTATTGATCCAGGTGCTGAGCCTGAGAAGATTATTGAGATGCTTGATATATTGGATGCTAAGTTGAAATATATTTTTTTAACGCATTGCCATGCTGACCATATTGGTGCTGTTGATGCGATTAAAAATGCTAAGGGTGGTAAGATTTTAATTAGTCGTGATGATAGTTCTGGTTTATATGATTCGTCTATTAGCTTGACTTATTATACAGAAACTCATAATCCTGAACTTGAGCCTGATTCTAGGGTTGATGATGGCGATTTGATTCATGTTGGAAATATTGAGTTTAGAGTAATTGCTACTCCTGGACATACAAAAGGTGGACTTTGTTTATATTGTCCTGATGAGGATATGATTTTTACAGGTGATACAATTTTTTCTGGTTGCTGGGGAAGAACAGATCTTCCAACTGGTAGTATGGATGACATTATGGATTCTATTACTCATAAAATTTTGATTTTACCTGAGAATACAATTATGTATCCAGGACACGGAAAGTCTACTCTAATTAAAGAAGAAAAACCGATTTATTTCGAATTGAGAAAAAAAGATTTTTAAGGAGTGATATTTATGATACAAAAACCTAAGGGAACTAAGGATATATTGCCTGATGAAGTTTATAAATGGCAATATATCGAAAGCAAAATAAAAGATATTTTTGAGAATGCTGGAATGAAGGAGATTAGGGTTCCTGTTTTTGAACACACAGAATTATTTTCTAGAGGTGTTGGAGAGACTACGGATGTTGTTCAAAAGGAAATGTATACTTTTGAAGATAAAGGCGGAAGAAGTATTACATTGAGACCTGAAGGAACAGCTGGTGTTGTTAGAAGTTACATAGAAAATGGTATGGCAAGCAGGCCAACACCAATTAAATTATGGTATGAAATGGCTATGTACCGTTATGAAAATGTTCAAAAAGGACGTTTGAGAGAATTTAGACAAATTGGTACTGAAGTTTTTGGTACTTCAAGTTATTTAGCTGATGTTGAGTGTATTATGTTAGGTGTTAAAATATTTAAAGAATTGAATATTCCTAATATTAAATTGAATTTGAATAGTATTGGTTGTCCTGAGTGCAGAAGAAAATATCAGGAAGCTTTGAGAGAATTTATTAGACCAAATTTAGAAAAGTATTGTGATACTTGCAAAACTAGATTTGAGAAAAATCCTATGAGAATTCTTGATTGTAAAGAGAAAAAATGTAAAGAAATGAATCAAGGAGCACCTATTATATTAGATTATTTATGTGATGATTGTAGAGAACACTTTGATAAAGTTAAGAAAATGCTTACAGATGTAGGTGTTGATTTTGAGATTGATGCAGGAATTGTTAGAGGATTAGATTATTATACTAGAACTGTTTTTGAATTTGTTTCTGAGGATGATGGTTTGACTGTTCTTGGAGGCGGACGTTATGATGGTTTAGTAAAAGAAGTTGGCGGTCAAGATACTCCTGCTGTTGGTTTTGCAATGGGTGCAGAAAGACTTCTTGAAGTTTTCGAAAGATATAATAAAGATGTTGCTAAACAAAAGGTAATGGATTTATATGTTGCTAATATTGGTGAAAAGGCTAATGAGTTTGCAACAAAGCTTGTTTTAAAACTTCGTGATAAAGGTGCTTTTGTTGAGAAGGATATTTGTGAAAGAAGTTTAAAGGCTCAATTTAAATATGCTGATAAAAACAATGCAAAGTTTGTTTTAACTTTGGGTGATGATGAAGTTGAAACTAAAAAAGCTAAGATTAAAAATATGCAATCTGGTGAGGAGATTGAAGTTGAATTAAATGCAGATGAGATTGCAAAAGTAATAATGTAATAAATAGCGTTGGCTTGAATAGCCTTGACCGTAGAAATAAAAAATAGAGTATGTCCTAAAATAAAAGTTCTAAATTGAATTTTGAATCATATATTATATAAAGTAGATATATGAGGTAGAAATGGTTAATTTTAGAGTTGTTAGATTAGGTGATGTTTTAAGAAATCTAGTAAAAGTTGTAATACTAATGGGTTGTATTATGATATTTGCTAGATTTTTTAGTGGAATTAAAAAGGTGAATTTTCAGCAATTTGTTGAGAACAGAAAACGTGAGATAGAAGGAAAAACTTTTATTGAATGTCTTGAGGAAAATTTGGATGATGGTACTATTAAAGAAAAGATGGATAAAGAAAATTTGATATCTAAAGAGTTGGATTTTATAGTTCAAACTCCAAGTATTCCTGAAGAAGATGAATATGTTGAGACTACTGAGGAAGTGGCCCAGCCTGTTCAGACAGATGAGGTTGTGCCTACTTCTTTGACTACTCAGGTTGTGTCTGAACATAATAAAAAGGATGTTTATAATTCTACATATTCTACTGTTCAAATTAGAAATCAAACTTCTTTTCAGTTAACTCAAGAAATGCTTACTCCTGATATTACTTTTGATAAAAGTAATATCATTATTTTTCATACTCATACAAGTGAGAGCTATACACCGTCTGAGGCATATCCGTATGTTGCAAGTGGTAATTATAGAACATTAGATACTAATGCGAATGTTGTTGGTGTTGGAAATGAATTGGCTAATAGACTTATTCAAAAAAATATTAATGTTGTGCATGATTCTACTTTTCACGATTATCCAGAATATAATGGCGCATATACGAGGTCTTTGAAAACTGTTCAAGGTTTGCTTGGTTCTACTCCTACTGATTTGGTTATTGATTTACATAGAGATGCAATTGCTGATAGTAGTTATGGCCCTAGTGTTATGATTGGCGAGGAAAAGGTTGCACAGCTTATGTTTGTTATGGGAAGTAGTGAAGGTGGCTTAAGTCATCCTAATTGGATTAATAATTTGAAGATTGCTGTGAAAATTCAAGAGAAAGCAAATGAGATGTATCCTGGGCTGTTTAAGCCTATTTTGCTTAGTAAGTATAGGTATAATGAACATTTGGCTAAAGGGTCTTGTATTATAGAAGTTGGTGCGACTGGAAATACTATGGATGAGTGTGTTGCGAGTATGAAGTATTTGGCTGAGGTGATTTCGGCTGTTGAATAAATGGATGGCAATATAACATTCATATAAATTTTTTTCACACATTGCTGTCGCATTCTTTAATCAAGGAAATAAAAATTGAAATTTTTCATATTTGTTCACTATATTGTATTGATTAAAAAAAATTTTATAATTATAATTAAGACAATTAAAGGAGGAGATATAATGATTAAACTTGATTTTAAAAATTCTAGTATAAATGAAAGAATGATATATAAAATGGAGGAGATGGTCTTAGAAAACCATAATAAATTGCATGAAAATCCTGATGATGAAAAGCAATTTTTAGGCTGGGTTAATCTTCCTGAAAATTATGATGAAAAAGAATTTGAAAGAATAAAGAAAGCTGCAAATAAGATTCAAAATGATTCTGACGTGTTGATTGTTATTGGTATTGGTGGTTCTTATTTAGGAGCTAGAGCTGTTATAGAAGCTCTTACTAATTGCTTTTACAATATGTTGCCAGCTAAGAAAAGAAACAATCCTATGATTGTGTATGCTGGAAATAATTTGAGTCCTAATTATTTAAATGATTTATTAAATTTAATTGGTGAAAGAGATATTTCTCTTAATGTTATTTCAAAATCTGGAACTACCACTGAACCTGCAATTGCGTTTAGAGTTTTAAGAGAAGCTATTGAAACTAAGTATGGAGTTGAAGAGGCTAAGAAGAGAATTTATGTAACAACAGATAAGAAAAAAGGAGCTTTGAAGGGTGTTGCTGATGAAGAAAATTATGAAACTTTCGTTATTCCTGATAATGTTGGTGGAAGATTTTCTGTTTTAACTGCTGTTGGATTATTACCTATTGCTACTGCTGGAATTGATATAGACAAGCTTATGCAAGGTGCAAGAGATGCAAGAGAAAAATATATGGATTCAAGTGTAAAATTTAATGATTGCTATAAATATGCTGTTATAAGAAATTTACTTTATTCTTCAGATAAGAAAATCGAAGTTCTCGCTAATTACGAGCCACAACTTCATTATTTTACAGAGTGGTGGAAACAACTTTATGGTGAAAGTGAAGGAAAAGACGGTAAAGGAATTTTCCCTGCAGGTGTTGATTTAACAACTGATTTACATTCAATGGGACAATATATTCAAGATGGTGAGAGACATTTATTTGAAACAGTTTTAGCTGTTGAAGAATCAAAAAGTGATATAGTTGTAAAAGAAGATTCTGATAATGCTGATGGATTGAATTATTTAGCTGGAAAAGGATTAGATTTTATTAATAAAAAGGCGATGGAAGGTACAATTGAAGCACATGTTTCTGGAAATGTGCCAAATATAAAGATTACAATGGATAAACTTGATGAAGAAAATTTAGGACAATTAATTTATTTTTTTGAAAAGGCTTGTGCTATGTCTGGGTTAATTTTGGGAGTTAATCCATTTAACCAACCAGGTGTTGAAGAGTACAAGAAAAATATGTTTAGATTATTAGAGAAACCTGGGTATTAATATTATGTGATTGACGAACGGTCATGTGGCATTGAAATTGATGCGATGTGACCGTTTATTTATGTATGAAAGACCGTTTAGATAATAATCTTGACTGGTGTGATATAATAAGAGCATCAAACATAGATAGGAGGTTTCTGATATGCGGAAATCTAGCAAAAAGAGAGTTCTCATTCTTTCAATAATACTATTAGTAACTTTTCTATTTGTTTGTTGGTATATTCCATATATTAAGCCAGTTTCTGTTAAAGCAGTTGAGCATTTAGACTCGGTTCTTGAAATACATATGATTGATGTTGGTCAAGCTGAATCAATATTAGTTGTTCAAGGAGAACATGCCATGCTGATTGATACGGGGGATATGTTTGATGGAAAAACTGTTGTTAGATATTTGCAAAGCGTTGGTATTAATAAGCTGGATGCTGTGATCATAACTCATTATCATAATGACCATTCAGGTGGTATACATGATGTTTTGAGTGCGATTGAAGTTAAAAAAGTTGTAGGAATGCGTGGAAAGTATATTTCTACAGCACAAGAGCTTTTTTGGTATTCAGATATGCAAATTTCACGGACAGTTTCGTCAATGGTTCATTTAAAAAGAATATCTTTAGAATCGCCTTATAAAGAAGCGGGAGTTCTTAGAACGATGTGGCTTGGTGATGCAGAAGTTGATTTTTTATCTCAGGAAACGCATACAAATATTGTTAATAACAAATCTAGTGTTATGAAAGTATCGTATAAAGATGTTTCGGCTTTGTTTACAGGAGATTCTCAAAAAGAAGTTGAGGATAGCCTTCTTGAAGCAGAGATTGATGTTTCAGCAGATATTTTAAATGTTGGACACCATGGGAGCAAAACTTCAACTAGTATGGATTTTCTTGAAAAGGTTAACCCTGAATATGCTCTTATTAGCTGTGGTGAAGACAATGAGTATGGTCATCCAAACTCATTTGTTATGGAAAAACTACAGAATCAGAAAGCGAGAGTGTATCGGACTGATTTAGATGGGAATGTTGTATTGGAAACCGATGGAACGAAGGAAGGTATAATGGTTATGACGAGTAAATAGAATGAGGACGCAAAAAAGACTGTGTGTGAAATGTTGCACACAGTCTTCTTCTGTGTTAGTATTATAGAAGTAAATTAAAATTAGATAGAGGAAAAAATGAATTATACAATAATAAATGGTGCTGTTGAATTTAGTGCGGAAACAATATTAGAAGAAATAAATTTTGAAATTAAAGGAAAAGATAAGATTGCGGTTGTTGGTAGAAATGGTGCTGGAAAGTCTACTCTTTTAAAAGCTATTATAAATAATGAAATGCTTACTGAAGGAATTGGTGAGGCGAAGTTTAGTATTTATAAAGAAGGTAGTCCGGTTATTGGTTATTTGAAACAGATAGAATTTGAAGATGATTCTGTTACTATGATTGATGAGCTTTTGAAGGTGTACAAGCCAATAATAGATTTAGAGAATAAAATTCAGAAGTTAGTTAAGCAGATGGAAACAGATAAGTCTGAAAAGCTTGCTATGGAATATTCCAAGGCAATGGATCGTTATGAGTTTTTAGATGGTTATACATATAAAAAAGAATATGAAACAGTTATTAATAAGTTCGGATTTTCAGCTGATGATAAAAATAAAAAGATTTCTGAATTTTCAGGTGGTCAAAGAACTAAAATAGCATTTATGAAATTGCTTTTAAGTAAGCCAGATATTTTGCTTTTAGATGAACCAACGAATCATTTAGATGTTTCTACAATTGAATGGCTAGAAGGTTATTTGAAAAACTATCCTAGAGCTGTTGTCGTTGTTTCTCATGATAGAATGTTTTTAGATAAAATTGCTAATAAAGTTTATGAAATTGAATATGGAGCAATTACTAAATATACTGGAAATTATAGTGATTTTGAAAGACAAAAGAAAATTAATTATGAAAAGCAGTTGAAGGATTATGAATATCAGCAAGCTGAGATAAAGAGATTGATGAGAGTTGTTGAAAGGTTTAGATATAAAGCTTCTAAGGCTAAGATGGCTCAAGCTAAGTTAAAGCAAATTGAACATATGGTAAAAATAAAGGAACCAAGTAAGTATGATTTGACTACTTTTAGAACTAATTTTGCTTTAGAAAAAGAAAGTGGAAGAGATGTTTTGCATGCGAAAAATTTGGAGATTGGTTATGATAAGCCAATTCAAAATGTGACATTTGATTTATATAGAGGGCAAAAGCTTGGTGTAATTGGTGAGAACGGAATTGGAAAGTCAACATTACTAAAAACGATTCTTGGAAGTATTGAAAAGCTTGGTGGAGAGGTTGAGTTTGGACATAATGTTGAGATAGGATATTTTGACCAGCAGTTGGCTTTACTAGATTCAGAAAAGACAGTTTTTGATGATTTTGCAACTGATTTTCCTGGCTTAACAACAACAGAAATTAGAAGTTCTTTAGCTGCATTTATGTTTTACGGAGAAGATGTTTTTAAGAAAATTAGTATGCTTTCAGGTGGTGAAAAGGTTAGATTAGAGCTTGCTAAAATATTGAAAAAGGGACCTAATTTCTTGATTTTAGATGAGCCTACAAATCATATGGACATTGTAGGCAAGGAAAGTTTGGAGAGATTACTTTCTGAATATAAAGGAACTATTTTAGTTGTATCTCATGATAGATTTTTCATAAATAAAATTGCTGATTCATTATTAATCTTTTCAAAGAATGGTGTTAAATTTTTTGATGGCAATTATGAAAAGTATGAAGAAGAGAAAAAAGATGAGGTTGTTGAAAAGGTTGAAGTAGCAAAAAAAGAAAAGAGCACTAATAATTTGTATTTACAGCAAAAAGAAGAAGCTAGAAGGCTTGCCAAGATTAAAAAAATTGAAAGAGAAATTAATGCTTTAGATATAAGAATTGCTGAATTGAAATTAGAACTTCAAAAGGAAGATGTATATACAAGCTATGAAAAATTGACAGAAGTACAAGAGGAGATTGATAAATTAGAGAGAATGAATAGTGATTTAATGGAGGAGTGGGAAAAATTAGAAAGCTAAAAAATATTTATATTTTTATATAATAGAAAATTTATATGAAAATTTTTTTACACCTTGCTGTCGCAATCTTGATGAGCCTCTGTTCTTATGAACAACGGCTCTTTTTTAAATGTAAGGATTGCTTCAACCGCAGTCACGAAGCCTTGCTTCGCTCCTTTGGTCGCTGCGCGGTGATTCAAAAATCTTATATGAATTTTCTTTTTAGCATGCAAGTGCTTTTATTTTTTAGCTTTGTTTTACATTTAATAATTTATTCAAAATTTCTTCTTCTGTTTTGAAGAAATTTGAAGTTAATATTGAGTGTTGCTTCTTATTAAAAAAACATTCTAGTAAAGGAATTTTGTGAGAGTCAAATTTTATTCTTTTTTCTTTTAAATATTTGCAAGTGAATAGTTTGCATGTGATGCATTTTGTCGTACAGTTTCGATTTTGCTGATATTTACAAAGTTGTTCGTTTTTTATGAATTGAGGTGAAAATAAACTGCAATATTCGAAAGAGTAACAACATCCCATGATTGAATGTGCAGTTTTGTTTTCCCTGTTTGCAATACATTTATCGTTTTTGAAATCACATATATTTTTTTCTCTGAATTGATTGTCTAGGTAATCACAAACGTTTTCATATATTAAAGTATATTGTTCTTTTTTATCTGTTATTTCAAGTGCTTTTAAGGTAGTTTCAATATCCGAGATGTATTTAGTATGTTCAGATTTTTGAATACTTGAAGTGTAAGTCAGTTCAAATTTAGAACATAATTTTTTTAGTTCTATTAAATTTTCTATAATCCATTTTGTTTCATTAAAATCATTACTTGGGTTGATTACAAGATTAAATTGCTTTGTTAATTGTTTTATCATTTTGATTCCAATGCGTGAGGTATTATTTTTAATTTTGGGTTTTGTTATATAAATAGTTTTTGCTTCTGGTTGGCTTATTGGAGCCGAATAACTTATATAAATTGTATTTTTTATTTCGTTCATTTTTTCCTCCATAAATTGTATAGAGTATATCATATAGATGAAAAAGAATATAGGTTTTAAATAAAAATAGTATATTAAAAATGATATATAAAAAGAGATGTGTCTACTTTTTGATTATATTTCAACTTTTTCTTGCAATTCCTACCAAAATGGTAGTATAATAGACGATGTTGGAGGAAATAATATGAAAGTATCAAGTAAAGGAAGATATGCTCTTCGTATAATGATAGATTTGGCGATGAATGATAATGGAAATTTTATTTCACTTAAAGAGATTGCTGAGAGAAATGGAATGTCCATGAAGTATTCAGAGCAAATTGTTTCTATGTTAAATAAGGCAGGTTATTTACAAACTGCTAGAGGAAATAATGGTGGTTATAAGTTAAATAGAAAACCTGAGGAATACAAGGTTGGAGATATCCTTAGAGCATCTGAAGGCGATTTAGCACCTATCATGTGTTTAGAGGAAGATGGAGTTTGTACAAGAAAGGAAAATTGTATTACTTATTCTTTCTGGGAAGGGCTTGATAAGGCTATTAATGATTATGTTGATAGTAAAACTCTTGCTGATTTAATCAGAAAATAGTATTCCTATTGACTAGGTAGGAAATAGATGGTATAATTCCTACTGCGTTAGTATGAAAAAGAAAAATATAAATTAATATAAAAATAAAAAATAAAGATAAATGAAGATATCGAGAGATAACTATTCATTTATAGGGATAGGAGTTATTTTAATGAATACATTATTGGACATTAAAGATTTATATGTAAATGCAGGAGAAAAGCAAATTTTAAAAGGTCTTAATTTGCAAGTTAATAAAGGTGAGATTCATGTTATTATGGGGCCTAATGGAGCTGGAAAGTCAACTCTTGCTAATGTTATTTTAAATAATCCTGAATATACTAAAAAATCAGGTGTTGTAGAATTTGATGGAGAAAATATTAATGAACTTACAACTGATAAAATTGCTAAAAAAGGTGTGTTTATGTCTTTCCAATCTCCAGAAGAGATTCCTGGAATTTCAAATATGAACTTTTTAAAATATGCTAAAGGAAAGATTACTGAAAAGCCTGTTAGAATATTTGAATTTAAAAAGCAAGTTATGCAATATGCTGAAGAATTAAATATGAACCCTAAATTGATTGAAAGAAATTTGAATGTTGGTTTTTCTGGCGGAGAAAAGAAGAAAAATGAAATTCTTCAAATGCTTGTATTAGAGCCCAAACTTGCTATTCTTGATGAAACAGATTCTGGACTTGATGTTGATGCGATTAGAACTGTTTCAAAGGGAATTGAAATGTATAAATCTGATGAGAATGCGGTTGTTATAATCACTCATAATACTCGTATTTTACAATATTTAGATGTTGATTATGTTCATGTTTTAGTTGATGGAAAGATTGTAAAAACAGGAGATGGAAGTTTGGCTAAAACAATAGAAGAAAATGGATATGAAGAATATAAGAGAAAAGAGGATTAGTTTTTATGTCAGAAAAGACTAAGGTAGAGGATATAAATAGAAATATATATGATATAAAAAATGCAGATGATTATGATTTTAAGATGCAAAAGGGTTTGAACAGAGAAATTGTTACTGAAATTTCTAAGATGAAAAATGAACCTGAATGGATGCTTAAAATTAGATTAGATGCTTTAGAAATGTATAATAAGTTGGAACTTCCTACTTGGGGACCAGATTTATCTGATTTAAAAATGGACGAGATTGCAACTTATGTTAGACCTAAATCTAAATTGAATACTAATTGGGATGATGTTCCTGTGGATATAAAAAATACTTTTGATAAGCTTGGTATTCCAGAAGCTGAGAAAAAATCTTTGTCTGGAGTTGGAGCTCAATATGATTCAGAAGTTGTGTATCATAGTATAAAAGAGGAACTTATTAAACAAGGTGTTATTTATACAGATATGGAGACTGCTGTTAGAGAGTATCCGGAGCTTGTTAAAGAACATTTTATGAAATGTGTTCCTATTAGTGATCATAAGTTTGTTGCATTACATGCTGCTGTATGGTCTGGCGGTTCTTTTGTTTATGTTCCAAAGGGTGTTATGGTTGATATACCATTACAGTCTTATTTTAGATTAAATTCACCAGAATCAGGACAATTTGAACATACTTTGATTATAGTTGATGAGGGGGCAAGCTTACATTTTATTGAAGGTTGTTCTGCACCAAAGTATAACAAGGTGAATCTTCATGCTGGTTGTGTTGAATTATATGTTAAAGATGATGCATATTTACGTTATTCAACTATTGAAAACTGGTCTAAGAATATGATGAACTTGAATACAAAGAAAGCTTTAGTTGGTAAAAATGCTCAAATTGATTGGGTTACAGGTTCTTTTGGATCTAAAATATCAATGTTATATCCAATGAGCATTTTAAATGGAGAGAATGCAAAAACTGAGTATACTGGTATTACTTTTGCTGGTAAAGGACAAAACTTAGATACTGGTTTTAAGGTTATTCACAATGCACCAAACACTTCTTCAGTTGTAAATTCTAAATCAATTTCAAAAGACGGTGGTTCTTGCACATATAGAGCTTTGGTTAGAATTTCTGAGAATGCTAAAAATTCAAAATGTAGTGTAAGTTGTGAGTCTTTGATGCTTGATGATATTTCAAGGTCAGATACTATTCCAGTTAATGATATTAGAACTGATGAAGTTGAATTTTCACATGAAGCTAAGATTGGTAAGATAAGTGATAAAGAAATTTTCTATTTAATGAGTAGAGGACTTTCTGAGGAAGATGCCAAAGCTATGATAGTTAGAGGTTTTGCTTATCCTATCTCAAAAGAGTTACCAGTTGAATATGCGGTTGAAATGAATAATTTGATAAACTTAGAATTGGAGGGAAGTATTGGATAATGGAAAAAGTTATTGTAAATGAAACACCAATTAGAACTTCTAGAAATTTTGGAATAAATAATATTAAGTTAGAAAATATAGTGTTACCTGAAAATTTGAATAAGTTTGAAAATGTAAAAATTACTTCAAATCATTGTGAGGTTTCAGATGTTAAGCCTAATGTAAAACTTGTTTATGGAATGAGTAATGTTTTTGAAGAAAATTTGGAGAAGAATTGTAATAGTGCATTAAAGTTTTCAAGTGAAAAGAAGGATGATATTTGTATTGAATATTGCTTTGATGATAATAATGCTGATTTGTTGAATTATTTAGAAATTGAAGCTATTAAAGATATTAATGTGATTATTAAATATATTTCAAATACTGATAAAGAATGTTTTCATAATGGTATTTTAAGAGTTAATGCTAAGAATGGTGCTAAATTAAATATTGTAATTATTAATTTATTAAATAATAAATCTTTGAATTTTGAATCTATAGAAAATACTTTTGAAAATGGTGCAATAATTAATTATACAATTATTGATATAGGTGCTAAAACTAGTGTTTCTAATTATTATTCAAATATGGTTGGACAAGGTTCAAAGAATGATTTGAAAACTATTTATTTAGGTACAGATAATCAGATAAAGGATATTAATTATATTGCTGAGCTTACAGGAGAGAAAACAGATATAAATATTGATGTTCAAGGAGCTTTGAAGAATCATAGTAAAAAGAATTTTAAAGGTACAATTGATTTTAAGAAAGGTTGTAAAAAAGCTGTTGGTGATGAAAATGAGTACTGTATGCTTTTAACAGATGATTCAAAATCAATAGCGTTACCAATGCTTTTATGTACCGAGGATGATGTTGAAGGTAACCATAGTACTGCTTCAGGAAAGGTTGATGCTCAAGAACTTTTCTACATTATGAGTAGGGGAATTGCTTACAATGATGCTATAAAGCTTATTGTTAAATCTAGGTTTAATAAAATATTAGAAAGAATAAAAGATGAAGATTTAAAAACTGAAATTTTACAAGAAATAGATAGGAGATTAGATTAATGAATTTTAAAGAGGATTTTCCAATTTTTAAAAATAGGGATATAGCTTATTTGGACAGTGGGGCTACAGCTCAAAAACCTCAAATTGTAATTGATGCTATAAATAATTTCTATGATAAATTTAATGCTAATCCTCATAGAGGAGCGTATACTCTAAGTGTTGAGGCAACTGCTGTTTATGAAGATACAAGGGAGAAAATTGCAAAATTTATAAATGCTAAACATCCGGAAGAAATTATTTTTTCGAAAAATGCGAGTGAGAGTTTGAATTTGCTTGCTTATTCTTATGGCTTGGATAATTTGAAAAATGGCGATGATGTAGTTATTTCAATTATGGAGCATCATTCTAATTTGGTTCCTTGGCAATTTGTTACTCAAAAAACTGGCAGTGAATTAAAGTATATGTATATTAATGATGAGTTCGAACTTTCAAAAGAGGAGATTGAAAGCAAGATTACTGATAATACTAAAATAGTTGGAATTACACATGTTTCAAATGTTTTAGGAACTATAAATAATGTTAAAGAAATTATAAAATATGCTCATAAAAAAGGTGCAGTGGTAATTGTTGATGCATCACAGAGTATTCCTCATATGAAGATTGATGTTCAAGATTTGGATGCTGATTTTCTTGTTTTTTCAGGACATAAAATGTTTGCACCTCTTGGAATTGGCGTTTTGTACGGTAAGAGAGAATTGCTAAATAAAATGAATCCATTTTTAATGGGTGGAGATATGATTGAATATGTTTATGAACAAAAAACTACTTTTGCTCCACTTCCAAATAAGTTTGAAGCTGGTACTCAAAATGTTGAAGGTGTTGTAGGTCTTGGAGCTGCTATTGATTATATTAATAGTATTGGCTATGAAAAAATACAAGAACATGATAGAGAAATTGTTGATTATGCTCGTGAAAGATTATCAAAATTAGATTATTTAGATTTGTACATGACACCTAATGCTGAAAATCATTCTGCTGTTATTTCATTTAATATAAAGGGTGTTCATCCTCATGATGTTGCAAGTATTTTAGATTCAGAAAATGTTTGCATTAGATCTGGAAACCATTGTGCTCAGCCACTTATGAGATTTTTAGGTATTGATTCAACTTGTAGAGCTAGCTTTTATATTTACAATACTAAAGAGGATGTTGATAGATTAGTTGATGGAATTGAAAAGGCATACAAGATGTTTGAAAAATATATTAATAGATAGGAGATAAAATTGGATAATTTAGATGAATTGTATAATGATATTATAATGGAACATAGTATGAATTCTTATAATAAGAAAAAGCTTGATGGTGCTGATTTTTCTGAGGTTGGTCATAATCCTAATTGCGGTGATGAGATTACTTTGGAAATGAAGCTAGATGGAAATGTGATTTCTGATATGGCTTTTTCTGGTCATGGTTGTGCAATTTCTCAAGCTTCTACATCTGTTATGATAGATACTTTAAGAGGAAAGACTGTTGATGAAGCAAAAGATATAATTAAAACTTTTATTGAAATGATTAAAAGAGAGATTACTGATGATACTGAACTTGAAAAATTGGAAGAGGCTATTGCTTTTAAGAATGTTTCTAATATGCCTGCTAGAGTAAAATGTGCGCTTCTTGCTTGGCATACGTTAGAAGACATGATAAATAAAGGTGAGACTGACGGAAAAATTTCTTCGTCTTGTTGTCACTAGGGTGTTAGTTTTAAATTTGATTTGTTCGTAAGAAGGGAATTTTAATGGAAGAAAAGAGAGTTTTACTTGGAATGAGTGGTGGTGTTGATAGTTCAGTTTCAGCATTGCTTTTAAAAGAAGAGGGATATGATGTTATAGGAACTACAATGGAATTATTTGCTGGTAGTAGTTGTTGTAACACTAATACATATATCGATGCGAAAAATGTGTGTAATCAAATAGGAATACCACATTTTATTTATAATTTCAAAGAGGAGTTTAAGAAATATGTAATTGATGATTTTATAAATTGTTATGCAAATTGCTTAACTCCCAATCCTTGTATTGAATGTAATAAATTTATGAAGTTTGGGCTTATGTATGAGAAGGCTAAAGAGCTAGGATGCGAATATATTGCAACTGGCCATTATGCTAAAACAGAGTATAGTGAAGAATATGGAAGATGGGTTTTAAAGAAATCAAAGGCTGGAAAAAAGGACCAGAGTTATGTTCTATGGAATATTCCTAAAGAATTAATTGAATATGTAGTATTTCCGTTGGCTGATTTTGAAAGCAAGGATGAAATAAGAAAAATTGCTAGAGAACATAATTTGAAAACTGCTAATAAGCCTGATAGTGAGGATATTTGCTTTGTGCCTGATGGAAATTATAAAAGATTTCTTGAAGAAAATTCAAAGCTTAAGCCTAAAAATGGAAATATAGTTCATGTGAATGGAACTGTTTTAGGAAAACACAATGGACTTTATAATTATACGATTGGACAAAGAAAAGGTCTTGGAATTTCATATAAAGAACCATTATTTGTTGTTGGATTTAATAAAGAGAAAAATGAAGTTATAGTTGGTGAAAAGGAATATATTTATAAAAAAGAAATGATTGTAAAGGACATTAATTTATTATTAATTGATTCACTTGAAGGACAAATGAAAGTTTCTGTGAAAACGAGATATTCTAGTGTTGAGGAGAAGGCTACTATAGAAATGCTTGATGATAATACAATTAAAGTAGTTTTTGAAAATCCTGTTGCTCGAATTACACCTGGACAATCTGCTGTGTTTTATTTAGGAGATATAGTTGTTGGTGGTGGGAAAATTTTTAAATAGATTTATTTTTTCGACATTTTTTTCAATTTGACGAATAAAAGTTGTAGCAAAAAAAATCAGTTATGATATAATAGTGTTATTAAGGGGATAAAATATTTAGTAAATGAGGAATATTATGTTTTTTTCAAAACCTGGAGAATATAAAGCTTGTGGACTTTTTTCATTACAGCATATAGGTTTGATTTTAGCTACTTTTGTATGTGTTGCGATAGCTTTAAAGAAAACGGTTCATAAAAGCAAAGAGGAAGTTTATAAGATTATAAGAAATTTAACAATTGTTATATGGGCATTGGAAATATTTAAGATATTGTATACAGTGACATATTTAAAATTAACAGATGTGAAAGAATGGTTCCCATTGTATTATTGTAGTTTGCTACTATATGCGGGATTTTTAAGTTCTTTTACAAAAGGACCGTTTAAGCATGCTGGAGATGTTTTCTTAGCTACTGGTTCTATTGTTGGTGGTGTTGTTTTTATTTTATTTCCAACAACGTCATTACCAACATTTCCGGCTTTTCATTTTATAAGTATTCATAGTTTCTTTTATCATGGAACTATGGTGTATTTAACATTACTTGTAAATAAAACACATTATGTAGAGATTAATAAAGCGGATATTGTTTATTTTGCTAGTTTAGTTGGTGTTGTGTGTATACTTGCTTTGATGGTTAATATGGAGTTTCATAGTAACTTAATGTTTATATCAGAGAATTTTCCCAATACGCCAATTGAGCTTTTCTATAATTTAACTGGAAGATGGTTTACGCCACTTATGATTCTTATCCAAATGTTTATTCCATTTTATTTTGTGTATGGAATTATAAAAAGAAAAGAGAAAAAAGAAGGAGCTTTTTTTACAGAGCAAGAAAATATAATTGAATAAAAATCTGAAGAACGTGGAAGGTATAAAAATTTTACGTTCTTTTGATTTTATTGTTTGACTATATATTTTAAACATTTTTTAAGAAAATATGTATGCAATATAAAAAAGGTTAATTAAAAAAGTAAAGTCCATATACTAAGAAAAATTAGATGTATGC